>NJAL01000001.1 GCA_002591725.1 Candidatus Didemnitutus mandela
TCGGCTGTGGCGCGCTGCCAGCCCAAAAGCCCGGCACCAAAAGCGACCCGGCGGCATTCCAAGTTCGCCTGATGGCTAAAAAGTGGTCCGAAATGGAGTTCCTTGTCCGTTGGGGAAGGAACAAGTGCCGGCTGACGAGGCTCTAGAACACCGAGCTGTGTGTGTTATTTGGTTCGAGTTGGTAGAGCAAAAGCTGCCGAATCACTTCGTTGGTCGTGAGAAATGGTTCGAAAAGGTTTAAGAACTGGAATTGCCGGCGGCCTGCGCCATTATCCCACGCGCTGAAAAGCGGCCACAGATGGGTTCGGTAAGTCGGGACGGCGGCCGGATTGGTCAGACTGCGCTGCTTTTGGGAAAGGTAGACGAAAAAAGCACCTAACTACGCTGTTGAAGCGTTTTGCCTTCGACCCATTCGAGGTGTTTATAGACCTGGCCACACCACCACCCAACGCCCTTGTTGTTGGAATACGTCCAGAAGTGAGCCCAACGGTTGACATAGCACTCGTCGTCGCGGCTCGGGACGAAGAGCGGCCAGAAATACCGCGTCTCGCGGTAGCCTACTGACGCAATGCGGTCGGTGTAGCCAAAAAACGACCAGAGGTAGTTCTCGTTGATAAAGTTCGGTGCTGTATCGCGGGTGAAAAACGGGAGGAACCTGAAGTTGATTGTTGGCTGTGGGGCGGATAGGTATGTCTGGCGGCGATAGGTTAGCTGCTAGAGATAGAACTCGCTACGATAAGCTCCTAGTTTACCTCTTTTCCCGAAGAGAGGCCAAACCTCGAAACCGGAGTGCTTGCCACCGATATGACGAAAATCGGCCAGATTACGTGGGTGACATGACAGTCGTTCGAAATAAAGCGGAGAAAGCACCCAATCGAGGCGATCGCGCCCGAAAACGGTCTTTGATTGCCTCGAAAAGATGGAAAAACACTTGATAAGTCGATTCGAGATTATCGGTTTCGCGGGAAAAGTAGAACGGCCAGACGTCAAGGCTTTGGACTTGGCCGGCTGGTAGATTCGCTGCTGGAACGGCGACTGTTAACCAGGTTAAAGAAGCTGAACGACAAGTTGTGGCCCCCCCTTACATCACCAGCTGAAAAAGAAGTAGGTGTTTCGAATCGCCTTGGCCGGGTTCCCCCTCGTGCAGTAGCAGCGGCCGGATCGTCTAGAGTTTTTCGCCGACGGCGTTGTGGCGTTCATAGAAAATTGGACTAGCCACTTGTTGGCTAGTGACTTTTCCCGATTTGCCTTCCGTCTTCACCCAAAACGGCCATATATTGTGTTCAACACCCAGTGCCTTGGCAGCAAGTATCGCTGCCAGAAGTGGCCGAAATGAAAAGCGAATTTTCATGCAAGGTGGTGTTGGGGCGGTATTGCCTTTCGATAGGCAATCCGTCCAGCTAAAGCTGGACACAAGCACCGGAAAGAAGTGCTATTCCTACTGGTGCACAAGTACTATAAATATATATATATTATACCGAGCTTAAAATGTTTCAAATTAGCAAGCTACTTCGCTTATGAGAAGCGGTTGGGATACGAGACTGGCTGAGAGAAAACCATGCGCATAAGCGGTGGAGCGACTTGCGGCATTCCCTTGGTGTTGCCGAAAGGCGATTTCGTGCGGCCGGCGACTGATGCTATGCGGCAGGCGGTCTTTTCGAGTCTGGCTGCTCGGGTTCCAGGAGCGGCGTTTCTCGATCTTTTCTCCGGCAGTGGGAGCTACGGGCTCGAGGCTGTCAGCCGGGGTGCTGCGCGGGGAGTTTTTGTCGAAAAAAACGCCAAGGCGCTGGCCTGCATTGACAAGAATCTTACTTCGGTTTGCAAAAGCGCCCGCCGTTCTCCGGGAAACTTCAGTTTGTTGGCGACGGATGCAACCAGAGTGCCTTGGGATGATGCTGAAACGCCAGACCTTGTGTTTATCGATCCGCCTTACGATATGATCGAAGGCTTGGCTGAAAGACTTTTTGGCCGGCTCAGCAAACTACTGGCTGCTCATCCCGACCCGATAGTGGTTTTTGAAGTGCCAGGTGAACTTAATCTTACTCCGACCGGCTGGGAGTGTGTCAAGCGCCTCGGAAAAGGTGTGCGCCACCCCACGGCTTGTTTCTTCAAACTTCCCCGCGAGCCTGCTGCACCAGTGTAATCGCGGTAACGACTGCTGTTTTGAGTAGGAGCAGAGGTTGCCCCAAGTGGGCGAGCCGGCTTCCGCGGCTGTAGAGAAGTTGTCGACTTCCCGGGCTCCAGCCGCACTCCGGACCGAGGGGCGAAAGCTAAAAGCGCCCTAGAACTTACCGCGAACAAAGAACTAAGTCCGGAGTCGACTTCGTAGTTGTCCAGTGCCAACAGAGCCGCATCGGCGGGTAACTCGCCCAAGATTTTGGAGGGCGATCGGTTCCAGGAAGCTGTGGGAATGAACGTGCCGAAGGCTTGTTAGACTTCGGTAATGAGGTCACGGCACCACTCGCCTGATTGTTACAACGTGCTGTTCACATAGTTGGGGCCGGTGCGTTCGCTGCGCACAAAGCTACAAGACTGTAGCGTTTACAGTGGTAGCGTCGCGCAAAATACGCAAAATACTTCTGACAGCTCGTAAGACTGAGACAGACCAATGATCAGCACAGCACCAGCGGAACTGGAACAGAAGGATCCTTCCAGGCTTCGAAATGGAAGTGAAACTCTTTGGTATCGAGAGCGGTGACAATGTCTTCCCCTCGGGGACCGCCAATGACGCATGCATGCGAACGAATCGCAAGGGTTGCAGCTGATGCAGAATGTTGACCAAGTGCTTCGCTCGCTCGTCGGTCCGCAAATGAGACGTATTGAATTTGCTCCCGCCAAAAAGTATAATATTTATGATAGAGTCTAAATTTAGTGCGACGTTTTATGAAAAATTTTTAATCAATTAGCTGCGTTTAGTTAAGCACTAAAGTTAATTATCTGGACCAGGCCGAAAAGATCCATCATGCTAGCAATTGATTTTTTCGCAAGGTTTGTTATTGCCGAAAACCAGCGACCTTTATCGGAACTTTGGTGCTGGATTGCCGCAGTCTCGAGCTTCGGATACTTGTAGTGGCCGGCACGGCCTCCGAAAGCCTGGCGGTTGTGCGAGAGTTTTTGCCCGATCTATTAATTGTTGGACTTTTCCCTGTTCGATGGCGATTGGCTCGAAATGGCCCTGAAATTGAAGAAAAAGATCCTGGGGCTGAAAATTTTTTAGGGAGCGAAGCACTGCGATCCGTGGACGATGTTGCAGATGCAGGGTCCTGGATTTCACGGTTCTATCGACAAGCGCCACCGGCGCTTCGGAGAGACCTGTGGTGGCCTTGTTTAAGGTGCTGCGAGATGCGGTCTTATATGGCACCCGTGAGCTGGACGATGAGTACGCTCCGTCAGGACCCCAAATGCCTTTACGCGGTGCTTTCCTGCTACGAGATTCGTTTGCTTGCGATGATTGGAGAGATGGTGACCGACAGCGAGATCACGTCGATGCTGGGTATCAGCCCGGCGACCGCTCAGTCGCCCTGGCAAGATATCCTCTAAAAGCTCAATATCTATTCTACGCCAAAGCTGATTTATTTTGTGATTGTGAACGGATTGAAACGGCCGGAAAATTTACCGTTCGGGTGCAGTTAGCACAGAGTACCTTCCCAAAGTTCATTCGCGCTGGAAGCTTCGAGTTCGGCCACGAGTCGGATGCTCTCTCCTGTCGCACACAAAAGAGAAACGCCTGGCCAGCTGGCGCGCGCTGATGCTAAAAACCCCACACTGCATGGCTGGCGGGGACCGCTTCGAACGCCGAAGCCGTCTTATCACCGAGCCTTGTAGGAAGACTTCGTTCTCTTCGCACATCGAGGATTTCTTCTGGCTGGCAAGGGCACGAAACAAAGCCGGCTAATTGCCTGTTGGGGAGCCGACAACCGTCGTCGTTCTAGGGCTCATCGCTACGGAGGTATGCTGAAGAGCACGCTGGACTTTTTCGAGAGAAACGGGTTTGACGATAAATGTGTTGATTCTTGCGGCGAACACCTGATAGTGCTTTTCTTAAGTGCCGGATCCGGTGGCGGCAAGGAGCGATGTCTGTACAAAAGGTGGCGTCCACGCCCGGATTTTCCTTGCGACCTGCAGACCGCTTTCCCAGTGAAATCGAGAAAAACGACGTCTACCTCTACGAACTGCTTTGCGAGCACTTTGAGTGTTATGTTCTCGCTGGGCGATTTCAGTGCCTGTACGTCGAGTCCCTCGAATAGGGGGCTTAGAGAGTGTGTGAGATGATTATACTCCTTGTCGTCGACCACGAGTTCGGTGAAGACGTGGGGGCGGCCGGGGCGACGCTTCCCAGCACCACGGCTGAAACTTCCGGAAAGACCCAGCTCCAGGAAAAAGATGGAACCGCATCTGGATTTGCTTTCTCCCCAAAGCCCGCCTGCCACTTCCCCTGCAAGTTGTTTGCAGAGGTCTAGGCTAGACCCGTCGCCGCCGACGTGGCTCCGGCTTGCGACGGGCTACGCCTTCGCAAACGGGTGAACAGCTGTCTTCGCTTGTCGGTTGCCGAGATCCGGTCCATCGTCGCTTACGACGAAGGCTAGGTGGGCGAGATTGTCGGTCGACTACTTTCCCCAAACCGTGAGTTGCACGGTGCCATGTCCGACATAATACAGCGCGTTGATAACAAAATTAAGAAGAACCTGGCCCCTGCGTCCTGCGTATGGCGCCCCCCACAGTCGCTGCGGGATACCGGGAACGACGGCCACTTGTTACTAGAAAGCTTGACTTTTTTCGCTTTCGATTCCGGCAATCGCTGGCATGGATTCCACTAGCTTGCGGATGTCGAAAGATTGTGAATTAAGTGTAATCGCGACGGCGTAGCCAGTCAGAGCTCGTGGGGAACGATAGACTGACGGCTGGATTTGAAACTGATAGACGGCGGGAGACGTGTGAGACCAAAAGAGTTAATGGCACAAATTTCAAGAGCGTTCCGGCCCGGGGCCCGACCGTCGAAAAATTGGTGAGGATGACTTCGTTTCTGCTTTGCGGCTTCGAACAAAGTGTAGCCTCGTTGGCGGCAACGAAGCGGAGTTGGTGTCAGATAGATAAAATATGGACAAGGCTTTCCGCAGTTCTGGCAAGGGGAAAAAGCTCTTTGGACTTTACGCACAAGATTCCTTCAGCTTCTCAAAAATCATAGGCTTGGTAAATTGCCATCTTTGTAAACGAAAAATAGGTTTGGAGTGGAAAATCTGTTTTGTGTCCGGAATCGCGAGTTTGCGCCTGCTTTGTGGGATGGAAGCCGCCTGCATTGAAAAAACCGAGGCTGAAGTCAGGTGGATTATCGCCGGGGTTGTATTGGCAGAGAACAGTAAAACTGTCGGGTATTTTGATCGAAAGCCGCGTCTCCAAAACCAGCTGATTGGGAAAGCCTGATAGGGTGACAGGACAAGATTGGAGAGCGAGATCAGGTACCCATGCCACCGGACGAAAGGCAGCAATTTTCCTAGCACCGGCACCACTTTGATACTGCCAGCCGCTTGCTCCAGAAGACAGAGAAGCTTGAATCGGGTTAGTTTTCTGGTCGAAAAATCGAAACCGTAGGATCTTGTTGCCGCTGCCGAAAAGCTAAATGCGCCCCCCGTGTGCTTTTGACGGATTCGAGATCGAAAACTGGTAACTTGGCGGATTGCTCGTAGGTCCAACTGCCAGATGGATGTTAGGCTAGTAGGCTAGCCTGGAAAGGTTGTGATAACTGGAAACGTAGACGGAATAGCCTGGCTTGTCGACGGGCAGGAACTTAAAAAATAGGCGTCGTGATGAGTGATTAGCTCAAGTGCTTCGTGTTATCCATCTTAGTAAGCAGCGCTACGCATGTCGCTAAAAAGGAGCCTGTTCCGGTCCGTGGGGATTTGAACTTTATTTCGGCTACCCGTTGAAATTGTTAACGACTAGCTCCGCATTTCCCAAACTTGTAGAGCCCGTTGATGGTGTTCAAAAAAACTGTTCACCCAGACCTTGAAACTGCGTTGTGTAATAGTTTGTCGGCCCGAAGGAAAAATCCGAAACGACTTCATTCATCTCCATTGAGAAGTTTTTATTGGTTGATGCCGCCCCACAAACAGCTTTCGCGGTCGAAAAAAAGCTGTTGATATATGACCAGGAAGACAAACCGTCGTTAGCCATGAATTTGCGGACCAAGTTGGCCACGTCCATCGAGCAGCAGGATGTCTCTCAACGCGGCGACCAGGGCGATACCCCCCCTGGATAGTTACAACCATCCGGAAAAGAAGATTGGAGCGCAAATAGTCGTTGGCTGATACCTCGGTGGGACCAGCGTTCCCGATGGCTAGACCTGAAAAAAACTGCGTTGGAGACGACGCTCAATTCAGATCCGTTTTTGCATCCAAAAGATGGGCTCTGTCGGTAGTTCCGATGTGGAAATAATCAGGTGGAGCCAGCCATGGGAGATTTGGTAAGGTCCTGTCTTGGTGTGATGAAACCAGATTTAGCTTCTCTGTCTCAGAAAACGGAATGGTTTTGCTGTGAAAATTAAATGCGGTAAACTGATCGCCTTCCAAACGCAGGACGCCTGTGCTGCAAATGCAATGCAATACAAGACATCCCAATCCACGGCACTGCCAGCTCCAAACTTTTTGAAATTCTTTCTGTTCCGTGCTGAGGCGATCTCGCAGCGAGTGAGACGCAAATAAGTCGCCATTGCTTGCTGTTGCCAAATAGCCGAGTCCGTAGACCAATCCCTACCCAAATCGAGTTTGCGTCCCGTAGAGCTAGACACCGAATCAAGAGAAAAACTCTCTGCATTGACTGCTGCCGCCAATGCTCTTCGTCGTAGCTAAAAATCTGAAATTTGATCGCGAACATTTTTTCTGCAGTCTTCTGTAAGAAAAATTGCTTTCCGTTTCTGGCTTATACTGGCGATAAAGATGCACGAGCGACTGGTTAAAAACTGAATCGGTCCCAAACCACGGCCCACGCGCTTGGAAAAACCAAAACGACCAGCAGGAAAAAACTGAAACAAGCAACGGAGACAAAGAACAAGAGTTTCGCTTCACTTGGACGTGCAGTAACAACTGCTTTCAGGGTTGTTGTCGGATTTTTTAAGACCTATCCCCCTTTTGTGTAGGCAATTTTTCTATAGGAAAAATTGAGAATTTTCGTTAAAAACAAGGATATAAATTCAATGTTCCTTCCCCTAAACGGGGATTGTGTGAGTCTTTTGTTTCCCCTTGGCTTCAAGAAGCTGTCGGAGACACTCCAGCCTGCTGCTCGCCGGAGGATTCCCCCAGCAGCCGGACATAGACTGCGTGACTTTGCGGCTAGTTCTCGTAGAAAGAGCTAGCCTTATCCTATGTTTCAGTTTGGCGCTTTATCGTTTCCGACGAGTTATTGTCTTGGCAAGCGGTCCCACTCCGACTACTGAGATTAGAAATACACCCCGTTTGGGGGCAGCTCCGGTTTCGAACCGCTGCCACGCTCGCGCTGCGTTATCGACATCCGTGCACGGATGTGTCGCTTATGGTCCCTTAGTTTAAAACGCTTCTCGGAAGCGATGGAGCGTTGGGGGGAATCCCCGCTTCGGAATTCGCCATCCCGGGCGCGATCTGGATTCCATCGCGACCCTTCTTCTTTGAACAAGATGGCGGCTTCTCCCTGTTTGTTTGCCCGACAGGCCCGGTAAACAGATTGCTAGGAGGTGGTGAAGCGGCTCTATCTTCTCTGCTGGTGGAAAAGTTACCTGGTCGCTCTCGAATAATCGACCGGCTGGCCAGGAGTGCTTTCCGGGGTGATCACTCCTTCATTCTCAGAAGTTGCGGCTATTCTCTTTCGGAAATCTGAATCGGGAGATCTTTGCTGTGGACATACGGCGGCGGAAATCCCCGGCCGGCGGGCAGCCGGCCTGCGCCAAGGCCACGATCGAGCTGGAACCGCATGGCTTTGTTGTCTACCAATTTGCGAGAAAAATGCGGAGCGCGGCAGCACTGCGGTGGTGGAGCAACTACCGGCTTGAAATCAGCAGAGTTGGTGTTTTGCGAAGCTAGCTGGGCATAAATCCCACCAGGCGGCTGCAGGAAAGAACTTGCGAAAGACGCTGGAACTGCAACTGGTTTTCGATGGCCGTGTGTCGAAACCTTGTTTGCGCTATTGCGGACGTGTTGCGGCTTCGTTTCGCGCTGCCAAGTCAGCAATTTTTTTCTGCACGATGGTTACTACTTTTTTTGGAAAACGCTAAGCATCGCTATGAGATTCTCTTGTGAGGAGTGTGGTGCGGGTGGACGGAATTGAACCGACGATACCGCTTTGGAAGAGCGGAGTTTTACCACTAAACTACACCCGCGAGGGGAAACTGGTTAGAGTCCCAGCTGTCGCTGTTACGTCAAGCGTTGGCGCGACGCGCTGTTTTCCCCGTGCGTGTGTGTTGCCAGCGGAATTCTACACGCGGCAATCTCATGTATCAGGGCTACTTTTCTATGATTGGTTATCCTGATTTCTCTCTAGATGAGATGTTCGTGCTCGCTGGCAGCAACGGAATTGGTCGGACCGCGCTCTTGCAATTTCTACCGTGGGCTGGTGTGCTTGGCGGGTACCGCCTCCGGGCCTTTGACGGCGGCCACTTGGTTTATCTGGCTACCCATTGGGAAATGACGGAACCCGTGCATTGGTGGCGGAGGCTGCGGCTGAAAAAGGTGGCGTTCGAACATTATAGGCAAAACGTACGGTGCGTTTTTTTGGTTGAAGCCATTCTCGGATTTTTCTGGCTTATGTCCGGAATTAGGATTCTTTTTGATACCCATCAGACGCAGCCAAAGGGCGACGAGGCTCCCTCTGACAACCTAGCAGGCGATTTGTTCGCACGTGGTTTATTTATACGTGAAAGATAGCATGCTGGTTCCGAGCGAGCGCCATCCGTTCACCGATCGTTTTCCGTTGGAAGGCAAATTCCCGATAAGCGGATTTGCGTGATGTTGCATCCCGGAAAAGTTCTTCGGGCCAGTGAGCCTCGGGTTTGGAGCGACTCTAACACTCCGATATTCCGACGCTGAACTTGGCACTGGAAACTGCTCGGGCGAAAACTTGGTTGTGAGTTTGTCGCCCGGTGCAAATCACGAGCTGGCGCCAACCGGAAGAGTTTTCTGCCCGAGCATAAATTGGTAAATGGTGTCCGGTGCTTTTTTCTTTCATTCCGGAAAAGTGAAACCATGGCTTCTGCTGGTCATGGTGATGAAATCGAAAAAAGTCACCTCGCTCAACGAGCGTGTGGTTGAGCGTCTCGGCGAGGCGGTAGGATGCGACTTTGTTGCACCGCTGTGAAAGAGCGGTGTTGGTGGTATTTTCGCATGGACGTGCTGGGTGGCCGAACAGATATCGGATAATTTTCCGGAAAATTCTCCGCGTTGGCCAGTTGCGAAAGACGTGTTGACTGTTGGGTTCATCAACATGAGGACGATAGGTTTGAAGAGTGGAGCTTCACACGGATCGTTTCCGGGTGGTCTGGTGGCGATGGCCGTCCAGAGTGTGAGGTGGTCGCTGGCCGGCGATCCGCTCACCACGACCCCTTGGGGATCGATTCCGAGTTCCTTGGCGCGAGCTTCCAACTGATGTATGGCTGCACAGGCGTTGGCAGTGCAGGTGGTCGCATTTGTCCCGTGACGGTTGTGCGCACGACAATTGGCGGTAGCGCCGACCGTTCTCCAGGATGCCGAGTGTTTTGGAATAGCCGGCTGTTTGCATTGGTATACCGCTTACAAAGCTACTGCTAAAAAAGTGAATATAGGCTAGTCGCTTGTCGTAGGTTTTTCAATCAGCCTGCTCAAACACTTGCAAATGCATCGGTTCCGGTTGTACATCGTGAGCAATGAACGCTCCGGAATCGGGGCGTCGTTGAACAGAGTCGCGATGGTTGAAGCGGGCGCTGGACCGTTTTTAGATGGCGGGCTTTTTGTGGGCGCGATTTTTAGGAACGAGGAGCGCAAAAGGCGAGGCTGAGGGGGAAAGGCGATAGTTTTGTTCCCATGACGCGGGGTTGTCGGAAATTTTACATCGGGCCAGGCGCGTTGTGCTTGGGAAAACAGCGAATCGAAGAGGTCGGGTTTCAGTTTGGCATTTTGCGAATCCAGCCACCGCTGGGGCGCTGGAGCAAGCTGGCGTCATTTTTAGCTTCGCAGTGGCCATTGGTCGACACCAATGGTCTTATGTTGCGAGTTGGACGAAATTAAATTGTGCTTCAATGATTGAAGCGTACCAGAGCCCGTCGGAGTGTGCGGTTTCTTCCGCCTGGTTTCCGTCGGGTTTTATTTGGCGGCCGATGCGCATCTTGTTTCCTTCGCAAAGCTGGCGCTGGAGATCGTTTGGGTGGCTGGAACAATTTGGGCAAGAAACCACGAACCGTGATTGTTTTTTGCAGCCTGTTTGTCATTGACGGTCAGTGCGGTCAGAAGCACAGTCTAGCTACTGTGCAAACCAGGCGTGCACGGCTTCTTTCTCCTTTGCACCAAACGCAGGAGAGCTTTTCAGGACCAGCAGCGCGTTGACCAGCTCACCGAGACAGCGGGCGTTTGAGCACGCTGGAAATGCTGCCGCGGTTGGGTTGTGGTCGTGGCCAAAGGCTAAGGCGCACCTGGACGAAATTGAGGTTGGGGGTTGTTGGTGCGAAAAACAAGGTGCACAACGGCTTCGCCTAGCTTGGCGGGATGTTTCGTCCTGATGCACGGCCAAAGTAGCGGTAAGTTTGCAAATAGTTTCAAAAACATCCAAGGGGCATTCGTGATTGCCGCGGGTCACTTGGGCTTTGTTGTCGCGGCTGCCGTGACGGACAAACGGAAAATCGTCGGGTTTTTCGGATCTGGCTAGTAGTAGCGGGCGAAGCTTAGGTAGTTGTGGATGTTGCCCCTCGGCGAGGGCTTAGGTTTTTCTCCGACGGTGACAGTCGGCGTTTTCTTCTCGGGTTTTGGCGTCGGCAGTGGGCGTGCGAAGTTGCGTTTCCGAGGTTTGTGGCAGTGCGGAAGAAAAAGAGTAACCGCCCAGTAGGGCGAATATTAGGCGATTTTTATCTCCAAGAAATCAACTAGCCGGAAACGCGAAGATAGGAGGCTCCAGGTGCGAAGTAACCAGTGTCCCTTCCAGCGCGATCGCGATCCGGGAGCCCGTTACTATGTCGTCGATTACCAGAGGTCGCGTGCGTTTGGAAATAGCGATGATCATTTGTTTCATCGTGATGCTGACCATAAAAACGCTATGTTCGATACCGCTTTGGTCGACGATTTGAGTGGGTGATTGGCCGCTGACAGCTGAGAGCTTTGTGAGAAAGATGGAGACCGGTTGAACACTAGCCAACCAGCTGAGATAGGAAAACGCGGCGTAGTTGCCCTTGGTGTAGGTGAATTCGTCATATTTCACAGCAACAGATGAGCTCGGAGCCGCGATCTACTTCTGTAGTTGGGCTTCAGGGAACGTGTCGGTCTGGTCTTCCGTGTAAATCCACGTATAGCTGCCGATGGCCCGCGAGGCGAGCAAGGTGCAGCCTGAGTGGATAAAAACTTGCATGGCGAGCGGCTGCTTGCTTATCGACTCGATCGATGGCCGTATAGACAATTACGGGTGATCAAACAGATCGCTCGCTGCCTTTAGGGAAAATAAATTGCGTTTTCTCTGCGACAACGAGACTCGTTTTCCCCACTGCTGGCTGAGCGAAGCGCGGTTAGACAGCGTGGTGTTGGCAGGCTTGCTGTCGAAGGTAAACATGTTGTGGGTGGCGGCGGTGACATACCAGTTCGTGCGTTCCTTGCCGGCATAGGTGCCCGCGCGAAAAGCCGGTTAGGTGACCTTCCGCTTTCTAGGATAAGACTCAATCGATCGTTACTGCTGTGGTTGTCTGCGACGGCGACTCCGTAGAAGAACAGATAACTCTGGCCGGCGTTGGGCGAGTTTTAAGCGTTGCGAAAGCCGGACTGACCGTTCGTGAAAAAAACGTTGGGGTAGCAAGCAGGAACTGTTGCCTGGAGCGACGGGTCCGTGCGTGAGGGGCTCGTCGATTTCGATCGGGTAATCCAAGCGGGTTCTAATGTAGTTGAAGCTGCTTTCGCTGTCCTCGATTTTGATGGGTGTGAGATAGCACGCTTTGTAGCTCCAGGCGAGAGCCTCGGTGAGCGGCGCATGGAAATAGGGTCGGGTATTGACGTTTCAATAGACATCGCTAAAGAGCTGGATGGGTATGGACTGAGGAGAGAAGCCCTCCGATGTTAGGAGGCAAGCCTTGGTTGTTGCGCACTTCGCGCCATGACTTCGAGAGCGGATCGAAGCGAGGGGAATCTATCTATGGTCGAAATGTTGCGGCAGTGGTAGAGGAATGGCACGAAGTTTTCTGGCCAGAAGGTTGGGAAGTGACTCTCTTTGCGATAAATGCTGTCGTTGTTAGAAAGTAGCGCGTGCTCTCTTTGGTAGCCTCGAGGATAACATGGCCAAGCCAGAGTTTGACCTTGAGGATGAGAAAAGATGCCAGCGTTATAGAGCCGAGTACCGAGGCTGGCCTTGAAAGATGGCTGTGCGGGCTCGTGGGAAAAGGCTTTCATAAACACACTTAGCTTCTCCCTGGCGAGCCGCTCGGGAATCTAGGCCGCGCTAGCGGGGGGGCGGGGTAAGGCTGAAGGCAATTGCAGGAAGCGATGTAGCTTTGCAGCCAAAAGCTGGGAAAGATCTCGTCGACGGCATTGCCCTAAATTTCCGAATCGAGTTCAAAAATGGGCCGTCGCAGACACGAAAGAGTAGCTCCTTGGTCCGGAGAATTTTGCGCGGCGGAGCAATCAAGGAGAAAACCGACCAGGGCGGTGGCCGGCATCGCGCCGTAGTGTTTGTGGATGGCTTCAGTTTTTTTGCCCTCGGCGTAGCAGAAAGCAATTTTGGTGAGATTGGCGGATTTCTGGATCGTAGTACTGCGTTCTGGAGAAATTGTCGGCAGCTGGCTTCTGCTTCAACGCCAGCAGCTTGCCTGCCTTGAACCAAGGCGACGGATCAATTCCATTCGGGGCAGGACCGGGCTTCTGGAATGGCCAAGCCGCTGTAGGAAGTGTAGAAATGGGTGGCGGTCTTTTTACTGACTAAGATTAGGACCGTTACGAAGGGAAAGCTAGGAAGGAGATAAAAAGGAAGAAGTTCCGATTCGCGGAAAGATAGTAAGAGGTCGATGATGGATTTTTCACTTACCGAGTCGCGGGTGAGCGAATGGCCAATTCCGGGTAGGCACGGAGAACATTTCGCAAAGAGTTGCGTCGTTGCTCGCGGTGTTCGACTCCGAGAGGGTGGCGAGTATCATGGCACTCGCAGTTTGGTCGAAGCGGTCAGTCGGAGTGACGTGATAAGGCGCGGTGACGTGACGACCTTCGCTGGTGTTGTCGAGTCGTGTGCAGCCAACGAGTTGGCTGCGAAGCCAAACAACGGCTGGATAGCTGTGTTGGAATCGTCGGACGCAGGCCGGAACACAGCGAAGGCTGTGCGTTCCACGGCCGGTTTTTTTCAGTAGCAGAACAAAGCTGAGGCACAACACAATTGGTTGCCGTGGCTCGATGTGATGCACGTGGGGCAGCCAGCCGGCTGCGCCAGAAAACAAAAGTTTCGGTTCTCTTATTAACCTGGCCGGCTTGGGGCGCTGGAGGTTGTATCTGCAACAGCAGATAATCGGCTTCGAGTTCTACGCCAACAGTGGAGTTAACGCAGAAGTTGGTGAGCGCAGAAAATGTGTAGCAAAAGTGGATGCCCGTGCGGTAACTAAGATTGTTCCATTCCCATGTTCTGTAGCGTGTCGACTATGAAGCTGGCGTTGAAAATTTTAATTTTACCGTCGGGCAGATTGTGCGTGATAAGTTTGGGTGCGTGCATGGTGCGGACAAAACCGCCATATGGTGTTGGTGTTTGGCTAGCAGTGGTTGTTCTGTTTCTTTCCAGAAGCCGCGATGCGGAGGAAACAGCAGCGGAGTGAACCCCTTGGTGGCCAAATATGGTGAGGCGGGTGCAGGGCAAGGTCCGACGGTTTGTGAAAAATATCCATCGATTTCAGAGCGAGTGCGCTTGGGGCGTTGGGTAATGGGATGCGATGGAAAGAGATCGGTGTTGCGCGTTGCACAGCCGGAGCAACAGACCAGGGGAAAAGACCGGTGTAGTTTTCTGCGAGCGCTAGGCCGAGGACATTAAGCTAGTTGAAGCGATACATAGTCGACCAGCTGAAGACGGTATGTTCGCTTCTAGCGGAAAAATGCTGATCGCCCGCCACGAAGAGCCGCACCAGCTTTGCGCTAGGGGGAAATCCTGTGTGCCTATGCAGATGGCCCCACACCAATCAGTAAAAGTGGAAGGCATAGGGTGTTGTAGTGGCCGTAAGCTTTATTGATGTCGTCTTCGAGCTAGCAGCTGCTGTAGTCTTATTGTTTCGAGTTGGTTTAGGCCCGGCGGTGGTGGCTGCGTGGCCGGTGCGATCGGTAGCGTTGATTTTCCTGGGAAACTCGAGGCTGTGCAACCGACATGGACTGGTTTTTATTGTTGGCGATGCCATCGCCGCAATAGTTGGCGAGCCAACAGGCGATTTGTGCGTGCAAAGGGTTCCAAGAGATAATTCGAAACGATTTAGAGTGCCATGGTAAGCAGATCCATTTTGGCATGATGCTGGTGGTGGCTGGCATTCGGCTCCAGAACTTTGGGTGGGGGGAATCGGTACCTAGCAGCAGTGTGGTGCGATGCCAGCTGGAAATGTGCGTGCGAAGAACTGCGTTTCCCGAATGAGATGTAGATTGCGACCAGAAGGCGGCAAGGGTGAGTCATCGCGCGAAAGGTTCGAACCGGTCGGTTTGATGGTTGCGGTCGACGGGCTTGTCTTGAGTGTCGAGGTCCGCCCGACCGGGACGCATGAGGACGGCCAGCGGCTCAAGGAGCCCGCGGGCGAAAGCCTGCCAAGATACGAGGCGGAAAAGATTATGGGAGTAGACACGGCGCGAATTCGGAAGTTGTTCAGCCCAAAAGATTGTAGGAGTCGGCTGTTGTGTTGCGGGGCGAGAAAAGGCCGGCTTTCTGCTTAAGCCTGGAGATTTTCGGATACAAAGAAACTGGTATTGCGCTGCCGGTTGGTTAGTGGGTCGGCTGGCGAGATTCGGTGTTGGAATGGCGTTCGGCAGTTTACGGAAGGTAGAGTTAGTCGGCAGCGGTTTGGTGGAGAAAGACATCGAGGTCGATCATGATTTGCTTCTCTTTCGTGGCGCGGAGAAACGCGGCAGTTCGCCAACTACGGAACTGCGACCGATGTTGACAAAAATACATCTGTAGCGAATGAGGCCGAGCAAGGTGTTCGGTGACGATGCCAGTCGTAGCTGGAATCAACGGCGCTAGTTCGACGATGGTGCAGCTTCTCGCGAAAAGTGCAGCACGGCGGATATCGAAATTGGCTTCAGTCGATTCGTCCACGCTGGGCACGAAGGTACTGATCTGGCAGTAAAAGGGCTGTAGCAGGGCACAAGCTGACCGGAACCGCGTCCGGCCGAACAACGACGCAGTTGCGGAGTTACCATCTTTCTACGCGCTTTCGTGGTGCATCTTGAGTGTTTAGTAAGTGGCGCCTCTCAGGCAGGAGAAAACACGAAACAGCGTCCATTTGGCGACGGTGCGCGATATCGAGCCACCTCAGTTCGAAACAAACAGGCCGCGTTCGAGGTGTTCGCGCGATACAAGTTTCTTAATTGAATCAGCGAAAAACAGTTATAGCGAAGATTGGGTGGCATTTGCTCCGGAAGGGGGTGGAGCCTTCAAACAGACAAGGAGGACCTCGGGGGCGGCTTGAGCCAGCTGTCTGGCGAGCAGCGCCTCAGAGGCAAACTCGATGCTCTAAAAGTGTGCAAAAGGGATCGTTAGTTTTTGGACACTCTGAAGAATCGGATCGGGCAAGAAAACTTGAAGTTCCTGGAAATAGGGCTGGAAAAGATGGAGATAAGGCGCGGTATGTTAGGCAGGTGGATAACGATCGAGAGTTTCGGCGTTCGGTTCCTGCGTGACCTGAAGCGGACTGGCATTGGCGGGATAGCTTTTCTCTTAGATTGTAAGTGTACGGCTATCTTCCCCGAAGTTGAGCAGCGGGCCGACGGTATACAGGGGAGCTGTTTTTATCCTTGTTCACTGGTGCACGTAGGTGGCTTTTGCGGATACGGAAGCAGGGTGTATTTGTCGGCGTGATAAGGTCGTTCTGCTATGAGCCGGATCCGAGTGCACGAAGACGCAGAGGCTGGCTAGCGGTTTCGACAGCAAAGGCGCGAATACGATCATGATATGAAGCCGAAAACGTCGATGGCGAAGTTAAGGCTGCAATTCATGAAGCGTGCGTTACTCGGAGAAAGGTATCCGCTGCGTTGGAATTCAAAGCGCAAGACAAGATCGCTTTGGTTTCCTGGATCTCGACGAAAAAAAGAAATTTTCCAGGGATATGCTGCACACTGTCGGGATCAGGTAGATGTCACTTGGAGCATCCGGAGTTTTTCAGAAACAGCTTTCGATCGCGGCGATGCCCTGTGTTTCGATCATGTGCTTGAAATTGGCGCGGCTTGGGTGGACGCTGGACCCAGAAGACCGAGATAAGGTTTGGCGATGTAGGGACGGGCCGCGAGCATGTGATAGGACTCGGTTTTCTCTGAAGGGACTTTGCATGATTTTTGTGCGAAGAGGCGGCGGTCGAGTTGGCCTTTGAAGTGGGCCTGGATGGCGGGGTCAAGAAACTTGACCAGCAATTGAGGTTACGCTCCGAAGCGAACGACGCGTTTTTCTCTGAAAAATAAGCTACTTCCCCTACCAACGCTGCTGTGAGGCCATTCCGCTGGCCGCAGAAGTCGATTTGCGACCGTTCTTTCTCGGTGGCTTCGCCTCTAATGTTGATCGCTCGGATGGTGGATCCGATCCAGTCTTTAGAAGAGTGCGAGTCAGCTGGCGCGGTTCTCCCGGTCAGCTCATCGAGCAAACAGCCTTCTGTGTAGGTGTGATAGACGTGGTTGGACAGGAACATGGGGATGCAACCGGCGGAGCTGGCATTTGGCGGACCGGACCAAGCCGCGGGAACACAGACTGCGTGGAAGGTCAAACAAAAGGATAAGAACACTGGTTGCACAAAATTGGCAGTGGCGCTGGCAACGACCAATATTTTGTGGAAGCTGGAATTTATGAAAAATAGAAAGCTACGCCATTAGATAATGGAAAGGCTTTAGCCAGCCGCCACCCCGGCGGTGGACCGTAGGTGTAGCGGTGGTCAAGAAAGTTGCCCGCATTGGTTTTTCTGTCGCTAAACAGCCAATCTTGAACTTTTAGCTACGCTAGCATTGGGAGCGTTATAGGCGAAATGGAGGCTATTATCGGCGCGGCTGGGGCTGCTGGTGAAGACGCTCTCCTCGGTAAGGTCAGAAAAGAACAGAAATCCGTTGGAGAAGCGCTTGCTGACGACCGGATCCAAGACAGAGGTGGTGGTGGTGTGTCCGGTGTCCGGTGTCCGGTCGAGAGATTGACGAGCGACTTGGAAACGTAGTACGGATGGCCGGCGATGTAGAGGGCCCTTGAATCTACCGTCCTTGAATTCGTATTCGGTGCTAATACCGCGCGTGTCGCGGAAGAGCATGGCGCGGTGAGGTGCTAATTAGGAAACGGGTACGTCGGTGTAGCAGAGCTGTAGCCGCCGAAGGATTGCCGCGACGATGTGACGGCGTAATTTGAAGTCAAAATTCGATACCATTGGGGGCGCTGTTTGTCGACCATGTAGGTAACATTCGTCATGTTGCCGGCCGCGGGACGTTGTTCAGTAAAATGTCAGAATAACCGAGCGTGAAGATACGGCGGATTTGAAAGAAATCGATTTTGACGCCGGCTTCCCAGCCTTACCCAATTTTGTTTAGCAGCGGAAAAAGGTGACTCCGTTTTTGTCGAGGCTTGTCGTCGATCTGCGGTATAAATGAGGTGTTGGCTTTGGCGTAGATCGTGACGGCGGGCATCACGCGATAGTTCAAGCCAAACTGGTGTATGAAGGTATGGGGCGGAGAATTCCGTAAGCACGGGCCTTGCGGTGCGCAGATCGTTGTTGATGCTCTTCGATGGTTCTGTAGCAAATCCTGTCGAGCGTGATGGCGCCTTATCTGAGGAAACCGCCGTAGGTGTCTATCCAGTCATCTTCTTTCTGGGTGATGCTGTAAATGGACAGGTTGTCGAGGGAGCTGAGGAAAGTGTAGCTGAAATTTACGGCGCTTAGGCTGTTTTTGCGACTGGGGACTAGAAGAACCGAGCTATTGGTTGCGTCGTATCGTTGGGGTGACTCCGACTGCCGCTAATAGCCGAGTGTGAAGAGCAATTTGTGTTTTACAGGGCCGGTGTTAAAAGGCAGAGAAAAGATCGCACCACCATCAGGGTTGGGGGGGACGCGGGCCGTGTTGTCGTGCAGAAGCGTGTCTATTGAGGAGTTGTAAGGTTAAGTAAATACGGCTGCTGACCATTCTCATCAAGGGCTCTGCTGGATAGTTGAAAGAAAAAAGAGCTTTGGATCACGGACACAAAAGCAGCAGGGGTTGGTTCAGCCCATTGGGTGATTATTTGCCAGATATTGGGGAGGGTCCCACCCTATTGTCCGCTACTTCTCTGGCAAAAGGCGGGTTTTTGATTACACTACACTAAATAAATAGAGATCGGCGGCCAAGGCCAATACGGTTGGTTATATACTACCTTAAACAGCTACGGCTAGAGCAGGAAGAAGGAAGGCATTTTTCGGTGAGAGAGATTAATATCATTGGCTGCCTAGAACAACAGACGGGTGTGTTTTTGTACGCTATTCCTAGGGAATAGCTTTTCTTCCTGCTTATAAGAAAATTGCCTTGCTGCGCAGAGGCTTGGGACAGCCAAGCTTGGAATAATCCTGGCTTCCCTTTGCATTTCTACCGGGAATGGTTCCAACCGACAAACTTGGTTTCTTTAGCTACCTCTCAAATTTTGTTGAGCAACGACGGTGGTTTTGGTGTTTTTCCACAAAGTGTGGTGTTGGGGGCTAATGAGTAGTATTTTTCAAACCGTTACAAACCGGGACGAGCTATGCTGAGTTAGCATTTGTTGGCAATTGCGGTTGATTCCTCCCCCAAAGCGGCTTTCGCTCAAGGTGTTTCTGGTTTTATAAACCATCGTTCTTTCGTTCCGTTTGGATCTGTCGCAACATTGCGCGATTCTGCTACTTTTACCCTTTCGCTTAAAGGTGTCGTGCTACTATACAGTCCAAGGAGTGGGCGAGTGAGGCGTGGCATTAATTGTCGAGCGAATGGACGGCACATCTGGATCAAGGTTGGCCAGGTGCTTGTTTATGCGTAACGATTTGTTTTCGCCAAAATTTTGCAACAAACTGGGCCAACCTCCAGCCAGGAGCGGTCTTTCGCTTTTTATTAAACGGGTATTGCGATGCGATTGCTCGAGGAGGGGATCTAGAGCACTTCTTTGGAAAGGTTTTCTTGCAATTTGGTAGGCGCCCATTTGCCGCCGTATTGCTCTGTCGGGTGTAATAGAGCGCGTTTTTCTGAGAACGGTTTTGTATGGTTGTGGCCAAAATTCAGCAACCTTGCACTGCCGAGCATCTTTGGCGGCTGATCTGTTTTTGTGGTCTGCTCCAGTCGCTCGGCTGTATGGATCACTTCTCCTGGAACGAGACGCTGAAGGTTATGTGCTAAATGATGGAGGAGAGAAACCTGATTTCCGTTACGAGGCGGCGGCACATGCGGTGCTTCCTCAAAACACTTTGCAAACACAAGGGTTGCGAAGCTGCTCGTGCTTTTTCAATATTCTGGCGAACGCCTATCCATGATGGATCTCTGCAAAGTCACCTTTGTGAGCAAATGGATGAAAGTCGAGCGCACAGATTAACGTTGCTCCCTAAATCAGGTAAAACAACCTCGATTCCAAGAAAATTGTGCGGCTGCTTTTATTCCCAATGCTGTCAGGTCTATGGGGGCATGTGTTTCTACGGATGACTTGCATCCCGGCAGCATCATCGTGCTTCGGGAAAATAAGCTCGCTTTCGTGGATTTGGGCGGAGTCGCTTTTCCTGACCAGGATTTTATCAAGACCTTATGAACAATATTTACAGGATTTTGAAAAGAACGAGATGTCCACTTACGCCGATCTTTATTTCATGATGACGGATCTTCGCCTGCCTTCCACTATTGATCTCGCTCTTGTGAAAAAGGAACTAGTAGCCGCTTCCCATCGCCATCATCTGCGGGGTCGGATGCCCAGCTTGCCCTTTCAGGAACGTTCTCTGGAAGACAACGCCTTTGAACTTACTCGAATTGCTGGCGCACACCGCTTCGAGATAAATTGGAATCTCCTAAAAATGGGCCGCTGGTTCGGTGTTATCGACCAAAATGTCGGCGTTCTGAAACCCAATATAGTTTATAATAAAAAAATTGCCCGTTACTTGTGTAAAACCGCTGAGTGCAAGGAGCGACCGTTCTGGGAGTTGATGCCAAAGCTTCTTGGCAAAATGGAACTTTATTTATCGGTGCTTAGGCCGACGTTGTTGAGTTGCTCCTTTCAGTTCGGTTCGTCCAGCGGTTATAATGTGCCCATTACCGGCATGATTCTCGGTTTTCTCCGCTGCGGACTTTGGGGTGTCTTGTTCGTGGTGGTTTGGATCTTCCTTTATCAGCACTGCTACTCATGGATTGCGCCCATCTACGCGCACCGTAATGCGATTCTAATTTCGATCAAGTCGATCCCACATCACAGTGAGGTCACTTGGTCAGGATTAAACTTAGTCCTGACCTCGGTTAATTTCCAGGTGGCCTGCTGGGTTAAACACCTCCTCAAGCTTCTCGGCTTGGAAGTCCGGCGATCGCTCGTAGAAAGATTCACCCCCCTTAACTTTTTTCCTTGAAACCTATTTATCCCTTTTTTTATGGCTACTCCAACTCCAAATCCTGTGAATCGCGATATTGCCATCATCGGTATGGCTGGACGCTTTCCAGATGCCGCTGATTGTGGCGAGCTTTGGAACAACCTCGCGGTGGGAAGGTCCAGCATCTGCGAGATTCCGCCAGAACGATGGGACTGGCGTTTGTATTGGGGGGATCTTGCGAAGGAGACTAACAAGACCAATTGTCGCTGGGGGGCATTTATCTCGGATGCTTACCGTTTTGATGCATCGTTTTTCGGCGTCATGTCGCGCGAAGCCTTGCTTATGGATCCCCAACAGCGGCTTCTCCTCGAGCTCGCCTGGGCTTGTCTGGAGGATGCCGGTTACGCTCCGCTGCGGTTTAATCGCTTTTTGACCGGCGTCTTTGTCGGCATCTGCAACTACGACTACAAAACTATCCTCGATCGCTCGACGCGGGATATCGAGGGTTACTTTCTTACCGGAACAGCCAACGCGATCGTTCCGAACCGCGTTTCGCAATTTTTCGACTTTCACGGTCCCAGCCTTGCTGTTGACACAGCTTGTTCAAGTTCGCTCTTTGCGCTCGATCAGGCGGTGAAGGCCCTGCATGCCGGCGAATGCGAGGCGGCGCTCGCGGGCGGCGTCAACCTCCTCCTTACTCCGGAGCGGTTCGTGCCGCTCAGCCAACTCGGCATGCTCACGCACAGCGGCTTGTGCCGCTCCTTTGATGCCGATGCCGACGGCTATGTGCGCGGCGAGGGCGCCGGCTGGATTCTGATAAAACCCCTCGACTGTGCGCTCCGTGATGGCGATTGCGTGCTCGGTCTTATCAAACGCAGTGAAACCAACCACGGTGGTCGCGTGCGCTCGATTACTTCTCCCAATGTCTATGCGCAATCGCGCCTCGTGGCGCAGGCTTACACGGCCGCAGGAATTGCGCCTGAAACTATCGGCTACATCGAGGCGCATGGCACGGGCACGCCGCTTGGCGATCCAATCGAGATCAATGGCTTGAAGCGCGCGTTTACTCAGCTTTTTCGCCAAACGGGAACAGCGCTGCCGGAGACGCCCTTTTGCGGTATCGGCACCATCAAATCCAACATCGGCCACCTCGAAGGCGCCGCTGGCATTGCAGGCGTGATCAAGACGCTGCTTTGTTTCCGCCACCGGCAGTTGCCGCCGCTTGCTTCGTTTCAGCGGCTTAATCCCAAGATCGATTTTACCAGAAGTCCGTTCTACCTCCTCGACAGGATGCAGCCGTGGACAGCGCTGCTAGACGCGCAAGGGCGCGAGCTACCGCGCCGCGCGGGCATCAGTTCCTTTGGTTTTGGCGGATCAAACGCGCATCTGGTGCTTGAGGAATTTGTCGCTCCAGCGCGTGCTCTCCGGCGGATAGTCTCGCCAGTTCCGACGTTGCTTGTCTTGTCGGCTGCTGACGCAGGACGTCTGCAGGAAAGCGCTCGGCGGCTCCTTCGGTTTTTCGAGGAGAACGCGGCGCTCGATTTGGTGGACGTTGCGGTTACCTTACGGACGGGACGGCAACCGCTAGCCGAGCGCCTTGCTTTGGTGGTTCGTAATATTTCCGAGACAAAAGAACGCCTCGAGGCATTTCTTACCGGACGCCAAGCTCCTGGCATTTACTCTGGACGTGTTTCTGCAGCGAACCGAGCTAGCCCAAAACCAAACATCGCTGCCGATGACGCCAGTGAGGCACTGGCGGTCGCTTGGGTGGACGGCGCCGATCTCCCGAAAATCGCGTCGGATATATTATTAGACTCCAAGCGAGTCGTGTTGCCGACGTACCCATTTGCAGGTGAAATTTTCGATGTCGCTCGCCCGTGTGCGCCCCCTCCCACCCCGACAGCCGAAGTGCTATCTACGGAGAGAAAAACGAAGCTTATCTCGCTGCCATTAGCTACTCCGCGCACCTCATCTCCGGCGGGTGGCCCGCTTGAACGACGCGCATTGCCGTCGCTTGCCAGTTTCGCACACTCAGAAGCTGCCACTTCCCTCGGCCAGAAAAAAATCGCGCTGCAGCAGCATGCCAACGGCATCGTCGAGCTCACGCTTTCCCCAAAATTCGGCTCATCCCTTTGGGATGAATTTCGCTTACAATTGCGGCGTGCGGCCAGCCTTGCGGGGGCCCGGGTGATTCTGTTGCGCGGTTTAGATGAAACGACAGCTGTCGAATCGGTGGCTTGGAAAGATGAGGTCGATCAACTCGCGTTACCGGTGGTGGCTGCTTTGCCGCCATCGCTTGATCGATCGATCGCTGTTGCATGCGATCTTCCGGTGCGCACGGAGCTGGTGGCTTTCGAAGTCGCTCGTTTGATCGCGAGTCATCCGCCAGGTGCAGTCGCGTTGTTGAAACGGCATTTGTGCGGCCTCGCTTCCGATGCGGATGCGCTCGCCTCGGGTGCTCGTTTTGATCCATTGGTTGATTTTCCCGGTCTGCCGCGCTCTTCCGGAAAATTTGTGAAGGTGGAAACCATGTCAGACGATGTAGCGCTTGTGACGGTGGCAGACGTTGAGGGGAAAAATGCGCTTTCTGCCGCGATCGCTTGCGAGTTGACCGAGGCTTTTTCCTACATCCGTGCCAGTTATCATTACAAGGCTGTGGTGCTTGCCGGCACGGATCGCTATTTTTCGAGCGGTGGAGCAAAAGAAGATTTGCTGGCAATTCAGCAAGGTCGGTTGCGTTTTACGGATTCGCTGGCTTTCACGCTCGGTTTGGCGTGCAAAATTCCGGTTGTGGCGGCGATGCAGGGCCACGCGATGGGCGTCGGCTGGTCGCTTGGCATGTTGTGTGATGAGGTTATCCTAAACGATGCGGGCGTGTATTGTTGCCCGTACTTGCGCTACGGTTTTACGCCGGGTGCGGGGTCGACGCTCATCTTTCCCGAGCGCTTTGGCCGGGAGTTGGGATTGGAAATTCTTTACACCGCGAACGAGTATCGCGGGCGTGAGCTCAAGGCTCGCGGAGTTTCCGCATCAGTCGTGCCAGCCGATGAGGTATTGGTGCTCGCTCTTGCGCGGGCCCGGACAATAGCAGGCTCGGCTTCGCGTGATGATCTGATTAAGGGAAAAGCCGGGCGGACGCGCAGCTTGCGCTTGCGACTCATGGCCGTTTGCCAGCGTGAGGTGGAGCTGCATGAAAAGAGTTTCGTGGGCAACGTTGAGGTCGTGCAGCGCATCGAAGACAACTACATCGCATCGATGAAACCCTCGGTCGAAACGCCCCTTACCGCGACGCCGGTGCTCGAGACCGCCCAAATCGAAGCGGTAACTACCAAGCTTCGCGAATTGCTTGCAACGGAATTGCAAGTCGACCCCGTTTCTCTTGATGTGGACACGCCTTTTCTCGAACAGGGGCTCGATTCGATTACCGGTGTTACACTGGTGCGTAACATTAATCGACATTTCAAGCTTTCTGTCGCGGCAACGCAGATCTATAGTTATCCCACGCTGCAAAAATTTGCCGAACTCGTGAGCAAAGAGGTTGTTCGTGCAGGTGGGAACGTTGCGGTGCTGGACGCTCCCGGCCTGTTCCCGGTCCCATGTGTGCCTGCGCCAAAGATATTGGGGCAAACGACGGTCGTGCCGATGGCTGCTCCCCCTGCACCCTCTTTTGTTCACATGTCGGTTCCGTCCGTCCGCCAGCCGGTGGCGGCGATTGCCGTGATTGGTATGGCGGGACGTTTCCCGAAAGCAGCTTCATTGCGCGAGTTTTGGGAAAATATAGCGGCGGGGCGCGATTGCATTTCCGAAGTTCCTGTTTCGCGTTGGTCGCTCGCTGAATTTTTTGAGCCTGGGAAACGGACGTTGGGAAAAAGTAATTCCAAGTGGCTAGGGGGGGTGCCGGGCGTGGATGAGTTCGATCCGTCTTTCTTTAACTTATCGCCCCTTGAGGCGGAGCAAATGGACCCGCAGCAGCGGCTTTTTCTCCAAGCTTGTTGGCACTGTGTGGAAGATGCGGGGCTGGCACCGTCGAGTCTGTCTGGTCGGAAATGTGGCATTTTTGTCGGTTGTGCGCCGAGCGACTACACCCATTGGGCGGATAGCGCGGGCCTGACTGCTCAAAAGTTTCTGGGTAGTGCTAGTGCGATCTTGTCGGCGCGGCTTGCTTACCTGCTGAATCTGCGTGGACCCTGCGTTGCGATCGATACGGCTTGCTCGGCGTCGCTTGTTGCACTTGCGAATGCTTGCGATCAGTTGCAAAGCAGCGCTTGTGAACTCGCACTAGCTGGTGGGGTGAATGTGCTTGCCGGCCCGGCCATGCACATAATGACCAGTCAGGCGGGAATGCTATCAACGCACGGTCGTTGTTGTACTTTCGACGAGCAGGCCGATGGTTTTGTCCCCGGCGAAGGGGTCGGCGTGGTGCTTTTAAAACCGCTCGCAGCAGCGGAGCGCGATGGAGACGATATTTACGGTGTTATTCGCGGCTGGGGCGTGAATCAGGATGGTCGCACCAATGGCATTACCGCGCCAAACGGCGAAGCACAGACGGAACTTGAGGTGGGTGTTTATGAGAAATACGGCATCGATCCGGAAGATATTGGTTTGATCGAGACACACGGCACCGCTACGCGGCTCGGCGACCCGGTTGAAGTGGATGCGTTGAAGGCGGCCTTTTCGCGCTTCACAAAGAAAACAAACTATTGCGCGCTTGGTTCGGTAAAAAGCAATGTTGGTCATCTGCTTACGGCGGCCGGAATTGCTGGCATAATCAAACTATTGCTTGCATTTCAAAAACGCCGGCTTCCCCCGACGGCGAATTTCTCCAAGCTCAACTCTCATATTTCGCTCGAACATTCGCCGTTTTTCGTGTCGACGGAATGCCGCGATTGGAAGGTGCCGACAGGGGGCTTGCGGCTGGCAGCCGTCAGCTCGTTTGGTTTTAGCGGCACGAATGTGCACGCGGTGTTAGCTGATTATGTTCGCCCGGGGTTTGGGGGACGGTTGGCGGCCGAGCTTTTGCTGTTTGTGCTCTCGGCCAAGCAGTTGGTTCGTTTGCAGGAGGCGGCTCGCCAGCTTTACGATTATCTTTCCTATGAAGCCGCCGGCACGGCTTTGCGGGACGTGGCTTTTACGTTGCAGGTTGGCCGCGATGCGATGCCGAGCCGGCTTGCTTTTGTCGCTAGCGATCGCGACGAGGCTCTGGGCAAGCTCGGTGCTTATCTGCAAGGCGAGGTGGCGAGTGGATGTGAAGTGGGAACGGTTTTGCCGGGTATGAAAGAAACCGAGCTCAACAGGCAGCTCGATTTCAACCAGCTCGCGGCCAATTGGGTGCGCGGTGGGCGAGTTAATTGGGGTAGTCTTTACGGAGAAACGGCGCCGCGGCGCGTGCATGGAGTGCCGGGCTATGCTTTTTCCCGGGAGCGCTATTGGGTGGCAACTGGCCACGCTCCGCATGCGCCACGACAGGAAGTCGGTGAACTGTTTCCGGTTCTGACAAGTGAGGGGACCAATTTGGCTGATCCGGTCTTTGCTGTCTCGCTTACGGGTCAGGAATTTTTTCTCGCCGACCATCGGGTAGGCGGCACTCCGGTGTTGCCGGCAGTCGCGCATCTTGAATTGGCCCATGCAGCTGTGCGACAGGTACTGTCTGAAAGAAAGCTAACCGGTCTTCGTTTGGAGCGAGTGGTTTGGCCGCGTGTGTTGAAGGTGGATCATCCACAGGTTGTTTCGATTCGGTTGCGAGCGGAGGGATCGGAGCGCACCGGCTATGAGATTTTTTCGTTAGTGGGCGGTCTTGTTTACAGTCAAGGCACAGCATTGGTTTTGCCGCCTTCGGCAACACCCCGGCTTGATTTGGATGCGCTCAAGGCAACCGTAAACCAAGCGATAATCGCGGGCGAAACTTGTTATGCAGCATTTCGAAGGATGGGACTTGATTACGGTCCTGCTCATCGCGGGCTGCGATCGTTAGCGCTTGGCGGCGACCAGGTACTTGCAAATGTCGCCCTGCCGGAGTCGTTGGTATCGAATATTGAAAAATTTAAGCTACACCCTGCGTTGCTCGACGCGGCTTTGCAGGCAGGTATTGGCTTGGTTGCGGACCCACAAAAGCTATCCGCTGGTCTTGGCGGTGCCGCCCCGGTTCCGTTTGCGCTTGAATCATTGGAAATTTTCAGCGCTTGTTCGGCCAATCTTTGGGTCTGGGTGCGTCGCTCGATCTTGCTCGCCCCATCTGACGGACTCGCGATCGATGTCGACGTGTGCGGCGAGGACGGATCCGTTTGTATTCGGTTTACAGGCCTCATGCTCCGTGTCTGGGAGGAGAAACCGGCGGTGAAACGTGGAGAAACGTTATTGCTGCGACCAACGTGGCGTGATGCTGCTGTTGTGAAAACGACGATGGCCGAAGAGGCGAGTGAACGGGTGGTCGTTCTTGATGGATTACCCTCGGTATCGCCATATGTCCTCGCGCGACAGTTGGACGGAGCGCGATGCGTACGCCTCGATACGGATGGAGAGAACTACACCGCGCAAGCGGAGCAGCTTTTCGGGATACTGAAGGAAATATGTGGTCGCCGGCCAACTGGCGGGGTACTAGTGCAGCTTGTGGTTGAAGGTGGCGAGGCTAGTTCGCGCGGCTGTGGGCTTGCGGCTTTGCTAAAAACGGCCAGTCTGGAATGGTTGAGCTTCCGCGCCCAGTGGATTGGACTTCCGGCCAGTCCCCTGGAGTTGTTGGTGGCAAAGCTTGAAGAAAATCGATGCTGCTCTGGTGTTAATGTGGTTCGTTACCGCGATGGCCGTCGACAAATTGCCGCTTGGGAGGAAATGTCCGTTGACCGATCAGCTCCAATTTCTCCTTGGCGGTCCGATGGTATCTATTTGATCACAGGCGGCGCGGGCGGCTTGGGACGTTTGCTGGTAGAGGAGATTTTTTCGCACGCTCCCGGGGCGCAAATCGTGCTTATTGGTCGCGCAGAGCCTGGGACGGTCGAGGAGAATTTGCAGAAACTTCGGGCACGTGGTGTCCAGGTTGTCTATTATCAAGGTGACATTACACAGGCTAGCAACATGGGCAGCCTCGTGCGCAAGGTGCAGCGGGAGTTTGGTCCCTTGCGTGGCGTCGTCCATGCGGCCGGAGTTAAACACGATGCGCTTATTGTCAAAAAATCGCTGAACGATTTTCGCGCGGTGCTTGCTGCGAAGGTGGCGGGTACGCTTGTCCTGGACGAGGCGACCCGGGAGTCGCCGCTCGACTTCTTTGTGTTATTCTCGTCGATCGCGGCGGCTGCCGGCAATTCCGGACAGGCTGATTATGCAGTGGCGAACAGTTTTCTCGACGAGTTTTCTGCCCGCCGGACCGCTCTGGCCATTAGCGGACAACGCTCGGGGGCGACTTGTTCACTTGACTGGCCACTGTGGGCTGAAGGCGGCATGGAAGTCGATGATGCGACCAAGAAGCTGGTGTTAAATCAAACCGGCTTGGCTGCTTTGCCGACGCGCGAAGGCTGGGATGCGTTTTACCGCAGTCTCGCTGTTTCCGAAGCGCAGATCGTGGTGTTGCACGGTAATGGGAAGCTGCTGCGTCAGAAATGGAACCTTTCTGTAGAAAAGAAGCCGATGGTGCTTCCGGTGTCGTCGGTGTCAGCGCCGATTGTGGCTGATGCCCAACTTGACGCGAGCGAGCTGACGGCGGCGATCCAGTGTTCGTTGCTGCAACACGCGGCTGCGCTGCTAAAGTTCAGTGCCGACGTACTTGACCCCGATGTGGAGCTTTCCGAGTTCGGCTTCGATTCGATCACACTCACCGATTTTGCGAATCGCTTGAACGCGTTGTACCAAATCGAGCTGACGCCGGCGGTGTTCTTTGAGTTTTCTACGATCCGGCGCTTTGCCGATTATCTGGCGAAGCACTACGCGAAGCCGCTGGCCGCTGCTCTCGGTGTGACATCACCGACATCACCGACATCACCGACATCACCGACATCACCGACATCACCGACATCACCAAAACCTGTTTTAGGCGTAACCTCGGCGCCGGCATCGACGGGAAAAGAGGGAATTGCGATCATTGGGCTTAGTTGCAGTTTCCCCCAGGCGGCGGATGCGGATGCGTTTTGGAGAAATCTTGTCGAAAATCGCGATTGTATCAGCGAAGTGCCGTTGGATCGGTGGGATTGGCGGGCCATTTATGGTGATCCTGACCGCGAGCCGAACAAAACAAATATCAAATGGGGCGGATTCATGGACGGCGTGGGCGATTTTGATCTACGTTTTTTTGGCATTTCTCCGCGTGAGGCGGAGCTGATGGATCCGCACCAACGCTTGCTCTTGCTCCATGCTTGGCGAGCGGTGGAAGATGCTGGTTATTCATCTGAGAGTCTTGCTGGAAGCACTACGGGGGTATTTGTCGGTACCAGCAGCAGTGGCTATGATCATCTGATTGCCAAGGCGGGCGTTCCTATCGAGGGATTTTCTTCCACAGGAATGGTACCGTCGGTCGGGCCCAACCGCTTGAGCTATTTGATGAACTGGCGGGGCCCGAGCGAGCCGATCGAGACGGCTTGTTCATCCTCGTTGGTGGCGATTCATCGCGGTGTGCAGGCGTTGCGCTCGGGAGAATGCAACTTGGCGCTGGTAGGTGGCGTCAACGTGCTCGTGGTTTCCGATTTCCATGTGAGCTTCAACAAGGCGGGCATGCTTTGTGAGGATGGACGTTGCAAAACTTTTGCGAAAGGCGCCAATGGTTATGTCCGTGGCGAGGGCGTGGGGCTGCTGCTTCTTAAACGCCTTAGTGTCGCCGAGTCCGATGGCGATCATATTTATGGCGTGATTCGCGGCACCGCCGAAAACCATGGCGGACGCACGAATTCGCTCACCGCACCCGATCCCGCAGCGCAGGCGGAGGTGATTGCGCGTGCTTTTACCCAGGCTGGTTTCGATCCGTGCACAATTGGCTACATCGAAGCACATGGGACCGGAACGGAGTTGGGCGACCCGGTGGAGATCAACGGCCTAAAAAAAGCTTATGCAGGATTACAAAAACAGCCTGGTAGTGTGGTCGAATCACATTGCGGACTTGGCTCAGTAAAAACCAACATCGGCCATCTCGAACTTGCTGCCGGCGTAGCTGGGGTAATCAAAGTGCTGTTGCAGATGAAATATCGCACGCTTGTCCGCAGCCTGCACTGCACAGAGCTGAATCCCTACATCAAACTTGAGGGCAGTCCGTTTCGCATCATTCAAGAGAACCAACCGTGGGAGTCGCTTTCTGATGCTGCGGGGCCACAACTTCCCCGTCGCGCTGGAGTCAGCTCCTTCGGCTTCGGTGGAGTAAATGCGCATGTCGCCATCGAGGAATACCTCGCGCCAGCACGAACACTGGATCTGCTTCCGGCCTTACCGCACCCAATTTTCGTCCTCTCTGCGAAAACCGATAAACGGTTGCGGATTTCTGCTCAAAATCTCCTGAGTTTCTTGGAAGCCCGCCTCGATCGGACGAACGGTACGGGAATTAACCTTGGTGATGTTTCTTATACTTTACAGGTCGGACGGGAGCCAATGAGCGAGCGGTTGGCGGTAGTTGCTGACACTGCAGACGACTTATTGAGCAAGCTACAGACTTTTGTCGCCGGCGAATCGGCGGGGAAAGGTGTTTTCCGCGGACAGGCGGCGCGCTTCAAGGAAGTGATGGGAGAATTTTTATCGGATGCGGAGTTGCAGGAAGTTGTGGGAAAATGGATCGAGCGAAAGAGGTGGTCACAGCTTGCGTCGCTTTGGGTGAAGGGGCTTGCGATTGACTGGCGCAAGCTACACAGCGAAGGGCAGCTACGGAGACTCAGTTTACCGACCTATCCATTCGACTTGAAACGCTGTTGGGTTCCCGAAGAGGCGAAGTCCGTTGCTACTCGACCGGAGAATACGTCGTCGGTTGCCCGGACTCAATCGAGCGAAAGTACTGTGGTGATTGCGGGCGCTGGGCTTTTTGGTATTTGTCTCGGTTACCATCTCAAGCGAGCGGGGATTGACTTCGTGATGCTCGAGCGCGAAAAGGGAATTGGCGGTGTATGGTATAAGAATAGGTGGCCGGGGTGCGGTTGCGACATACCGATGATCGCCTATGCCTATTCGTTTTTACACTATCAGGGGCCGGTTTGGGCCAAACAGCCGGAAATCCTGCGTTACCTCGAAAAATGCGTCGACCAGTTTGGTTTGCGCGAACACCTGCGGTTGAACACGGAGGTTACTTCGGCGGCTTTCGACGAAGCGGCCGGGGCGTGGACGATTTGCACAAAAACAGAAGAAACCATCAAGTCGCAATACTTCTGTAGTGCGATGGGCTCCCTTGGGCTTTATCCGAAAATTCCAGAGATTCCCGGGCTGACATCTTTCCGTGGAGAGGTGGCACACGCATTGGAGTTTACAGCGCGAAAAATTGATGTGCGTGGCCGGCGGGTAGCGATTATCGGCAACGGCGCGACACAACTCCAGATGGTGGAGGCCTTGCAGCCAATCGTGGGCCACCTCGCGGTTTACGGCCGGTCGGCAAAATTTGTTTATCCCCGCGCCAAGTATAATCCGGAAACCGAACGCGCGCTCAGCGCCGACGAAAAATTATGGCGACGGGCGCGCGAGGAATATCTACGACATGCTGACCGATTTTTCGAGGCGCTGCACGATCCCGTGCGGCTGAACCCGTTTAAAGCAGGAAACGAGGTTAAAACGTTTTTTAATCGTATCTACAACGAGACGCACGAGGAGTATTATGCTTGGTGCCGGGAGCACGGACTTGTTCCAGGCTACAATCCGGGCTGCAACCGGCCACTGATCTCGGACACATATCATCGCGTGATTCGGGCACCAAACGTAGAGGTGATCCAATCGGCCGACCTCGCGATTACCGAAGCGGGCATCACTTCGGCTGCGGGTGGGCGCCAATATGATGTGATTTTTTTCTGCACAGGTTACGATCTGAACAATTTCCGTCCAAAAATACCAATCCTTGGCCGGGGCGGACGCTCGTTGCTTGATCACTATGGCACGGGTTATCCGCGGGCGTTTCTGACCTATGTGCACGATTTTCCGAATCTGATGCTTGGGCCGGGGCCGAACACCGGAACGAGCTCGACATCGATTACAGCGATTTACGAATACATTTGTGATCAACTCGTCCATCAGATCGAACACTGCCGGAAGCTGCATGCGTCATCCTACAACGTTCGCAACGGGAAGGTCAGCGAGTTTGTCGACTACGTGATGCGTCAGAATACAAAAGGTCCCTTCAATAGCGGTTGTTCGTCGTTTTATCGGGATACGAACGATGTTAATGTGGCGATCTTCCCAGGAAAATTTGCGGAGCTAAAACAACTCTACCACTTCGATCCTGCTTATTTCGATTATGCGGCCGAGACCCCTTTCACGGCACGTCTCTGGCTGACGCGAGAAGCGGCCGTCGGTCCGGCGCCCACCATGAAGGAGTCGACGCCGTGTTCCGTGATCGCTCCGGTTGCTACCCATGGGAGTGCTCAGGTGAAGACTACTTCTTCGTTGTTCGTTTATTTGAAGTTGATTGCTGCGGAAGTGCTACGGATTCCGTTCGACGAAATCGACGATCGAGTCGATTTTCAGGAGTACGGCGTCGATTCGATCATGATGATGAACATCGCGCGGCGTCTGAATGAGCGTTTCCCTGAGCTTACGGCGGATGTTTTGCTGCGCTTCTCCAATCTCGGCGGGCTTGCCGAATATTTGCAGTCGACCGCTCCGGAAGCGGCAAAGCTGGCTGCTGCCACAACGACTTCCTCACCCGCGGCGAGCGTTCCTCTTTCCATGCCTGCGCCTTCCATGCCGTCGGAATCGGTGGTGCCTGTCGTTTGCAGACGAAATCCTGGAATGGGCCCGAAAGATATCGCGGTGATCGGAGTTAGTGGGCGTTTCCCCCAAGCTCCCACTGTGGACGATTTTTGGCGGATGCTGTGCGCCGGCCGTGAGGGCATTGAATTTTACTCACAGGAGACGCTACGGGAGGCTGGCGTTCCGTCGGAGGAAATCGAACATCCGAACTATGTGTTGGCGAAACCCCGCATCGAAGGGAGCTATCTTTTCGATGCGCTTTTTTTCTCTATTTCGCCATCGGAGGCTGAGACACTCGATCCGCAGCACCGCCTCATGCTCGAGGAAGCGTGGAAGGCGCTGGATGATGCGGGCTATCCGCCGGACTCGAACCGCCGTCCGGTAGGAATCTATATTTCACAGTTTGCGAGCACCTATGAAGCTTCGCTTGTCGGGCCGTGGACAACCGAGATTAGGCCTAGGCCTACGGATCGATTTAAAGCAATGATTGGCAACGACTGCGACTATATCGCTACGCGTCTTGCTTACAAGTTCAACTTTACCGGACCGGCGCTGACAGTGCAGACGGCGTGTTCGAGTTCGCTTCTCGGCATTCATCTTTGCGCGGAAGCGCTGCGCAATGGCTCCTGCGAACTGGGCCTTGTTGGCGGCGTGGCGCTGACGCACCCGAGTCGCCACGGGTATTTTTTTGACAAGGATTTGATCTTTAGTCCGGACGGCCATTGCCGACCTTTCTCAGCCGAAGCGAATGGCACTATTTTTGGTGAGGCGGTCGGCGCCGTGGTGCTCAAGCGCTTGGAAGATGCGGAACGTGACGGCGATTCGATCTACGCTGTGATCAAGGGAAGCGCTGTTAACAACGATGGCCGAGAAAAACGCGATTTTACGGCACCGGGGTATCAGGGGCAATGCGACGTGATTTGTCATGCACTTGACGAAGCTGGCATCTCGGTCGAACAAGTCGGTTACCTCGAGGCTCATGCGACGGGCACAAAACTCGGCGACCCGCTGGAATTTTCTGCGCTCAATGATGTTTATCGGAAGCGCACCGCGCGCCAGGGCTTCTGTGCGCTCGGTTCGGTGAAGGCCAACGTTGGTCATCTCAACACCGCAGCCGGCATTACGGGATTTATAAAGACCGTGCAGTGTCTCCACCGTGGCGAGATTCCGCCGTTGATTCATGGTGAAAATGTCAATCCGGCGATTCGCATCGCCGAAAGTCCGTTTTACTTCAACCGACAGTTACAAGCCTGGCCGCGTCCCGCTTATGGACGTTATGCGGCGGTCAGTTCCTTCGGCATCGGCGGCACTAACGTGCACATGATTCTTGGTGGCTACGAACTACCGATACGATCGACGTCCTGCCAGCTACCGACGCAGTCCCTGGCGTTGATTCCACTCTCGGCAAAAAATCGCGAACGGCTCGATACTGTTGTTGCGGCTTTACTGGCGCGTATCACCGATTCAGAGGATAAGACGATCCTGAATGTGCACGATGTTGCTTTTACTCTGCAAGTCGGTCGCGTCGCTTTCGAGGAAAGGCTGGGGCTGACGGCTGCGACGATGCAAGAGCTTGTGGAAAAATTACGCCTCATTCAGTCAGGCTGGGATGCTAAGGCTGGCGTCGTGCGTGGAACGGCCAAACGGGGTAAGGCGTCTATTACTAACTCGGCTGGAGATACTGCTTCATTGCTCCAACGCTGGGTGCTAGGTGAGGATACCGATTGGATATCGCTTCACGTCGGCCGTCAACCGCGTCGCTTGCATTTGCCACCCTATCCATTTGCTGGCGATCGCGAATATTTGAGCTCGTGGAGCCGTGGATGCAATGCTGCTGCCGTCGGTACGATGCTGGCGCAGCCGGTTTGGAAGATGAAGGGTTTCGATCCAGAACCCAGCGTCTTCCTAGCAGCGAATGGGTTTGCGGCCGGAGTTCCCGCTGCTGCGAAACTCCCCGGTTGGCGGATTGCGCAGCTGTCGGCCTCGGATATTGCCGGACGCTTTTCCGAGGCTGTGCTCCAGTTAACGGCGTTGGCTCAGGGATTGATGCGGGAGAAAAGGCGGGGAAACGACCTACTACAGGTGCTTGTGCCGACGTACGGGTCCGACCAGCTGTTGTCGGGGCTGATTGGCTTGCTGCTTTCGGTGCGACAGGAAAATCCGGCGATTGTTGTGCAACTATTGGAAGTTGATCCAGCGCTGACGGTGGAGGAGCTGGCAATCCTAGTCGAACAGAATCGCCGTGCGCCTACCGATTCCCATGTGCGTTATGTCGGCGAAGAGCGGCGGGTTCTGGTGTGGGAGACGTTGCCGTTGCCGGTATTTGAACCTACGCTACCTTGGAAGGACGCTGGCATCTACCTGATCACGGGCGGCGCGGGCGGTTTGGGCTTCATTTTTGCCGAGGCTATTGCCGGTGCGGTTCAGAAACCCTGCCTTGTGCTTGCCGGTCGCTCAGCGCTTACTGCGGCGCAGGCCGTTCGCTTGAACATGATACAAAAGTCGGGGTGTCGGGCAATCTACCGGCAGGCCGATGTGAGTTGCGAAGAAGCTGTTGTCGCCTTGGTGTGCTTCATTGAAAAAAATTTTGGGCGTATCGATGGTGTGTTGCACGCGGCTGGTACGACGCAGGATGGATTTTTGTTGAACAAATCACCGGAAACGGTGCGCGCTGTTCTCGCTCCCAAGGTGACGGGCGCGATGCTGCTCGATATGGCGACGCGTTCAGCCAAACTAGATTTCTTCCTGCTTTTTTCCTCCACCACTGGTGCTGTCGGGCATGCTGGCCAGGCCATTTATGCGACTGCGAATGCGTTCCTTGATGCTTTCGCGTATCGCCGTAACGAACAAGTCGCCTTAGGTGAACGATTTGGCCGCACTATCTCGGTTGATTGGGGTTTATGGAAAGCAGGCGGAATTTGCGTCTCTGGCGAAGTCAAAGCTCGGCTCGCTCAACACACAGGGATGGTTCCGATGGATTCGCTGCGGGCGATTCAGTCCTTTGTGCGCTGCTGGGCGGCCGGGCCAACACAGGCGATAATTGTCGGCGGTGAGATAGCGAAGTTGAAACAACAACTCTTCGCGTTACCTGTGCCACCGACTCCCGCTGTTCCGGCAATCTCGGCAGCCTCGGTTGTGGAGGAAGAAGCTCTCACCCGCGCGGTGCAACAATCCCTCAAAACTCTGCTCGCCGAAGTGACGCAATTGTCTGCAGCCTGTTTTGATGCCCATACGGCGCTGGAGGCTTACGGGATCAATTCGCTCATGATTGCGACGCTGAACGAGCGGCTGGCAGGAATCTTCGGTGAAATTTCAAAAACTCTATTTTTCGAATACCAGACTTTGGCTGAGCTTGCGGATTACTTTGTCGGTGCTCATCGCGCGGCGTGTCTTACGTGGGTGCAAGCCGAGATGCTGTCCTTCCAACCGAAACAACCGGCAGTTGTCTCGGTTTCTTCTTCGTCTGCGAATCCGACGGCCGTCGACGATCCGATTGCGATTATCGGGTTGAGCGGCGCCTATCCGCAGGCGCGGTCGTTGGCGGAATTTTGGGAAAACCTGAAAGCGGGCCGTGATTGCGTGACAGAGATTCCGCCGGAACGTTGGGCACTGGAAAACTTCTACGAACCAGATCCCGAGCGGGCAGTAGAACGTGGGTTCAGTTATTCGAAATGGGGTGGTTTTCTCACTGACTTTGCGGCTTTCGACCCGCTCTTTTTCAATATTTCGCCACGCGATGCTATCAATATCGATCCGCAGGAACGTTTGCTTTTACAAATGGCATGGGCGGCGTTGGAAGACGCTGGGCTCACACCGGGAGTGCTGTTGACTCAGTATCGGCAGCGCGTTGGCGTTTTCGTTGGCATCACACAAACGGGCTTTAATCTCTACGGCCCGGAGTTACGGGCTCGCGGAGCCGCGGTTCTTCCGCACACCTCGTTCAGCTCGGCGGCGAATCGTATTTCGTATTTCTTGAATATTCGTGGACCGAGCCTGCCGATCGATACGATGTGTTCTTCGTCCCTTACGGCGATTCACGAGGCTTGCGAGCGGTTGCGGCACGGCGAGTGTGATCTTGCGCTTGCCGGCGGCGTCAATCTTTACCTCCATCCGTCGACCTACATCGGACTTTGCTCGACGCGCATGCTGTCGCACGATGGCAAGTGCCGGAGTTTTGGAGCAAATGGCAGAGGTTACGTCCCGGGCGAGGGGGCTGGCGTGGCGGTGTTGAAGCCACTTTCGAAAGCGATCGCGGACCACGATCCGATCCATGCAGTGATCCGCGCTACCGGTATCAATCATGGCGGAAAGACCAACGGCTATACGGTTCCGAATCCGAAGGCACAGGCCGAACTTATTAGCAGTACACTTGACACGGCGGGAATCGATGCGCGCTCCATCAGCTATGTCGAGGCTCACGGTACTGGCACTGAACTCGGCGACCCGATTGAAATCACTGGGTTAACACAGGCGTTTCGCGCTGATACCGCCGACCGGCAGTTTTGCGCTATTGGCTCGGCGAAATCGAATATCGGACATCTTGAAGCTGCTGCCGGCATCGCCGGGTTGACCAAGATCGTGCTACAACTTCGGCACCGGCAACTCGTACCGAGCTTGCATGCAAAAGCGCTCAACCCCAACATCGCGTTCGGTCCGACACCGTTCGCTGTGCAGCGCGAGCTGGCGCCGTGGCCGAAGCTGACTGTTTCCGGTGCTACGACCTCCCCCCCACCGCGCCGGGCCGCACTTTCATCTTTCGGAGCCGGTGGTGTGAATGCACATGCGGTAATCGAGGAATTTATTGTGCTTCCTCCGGAAACTTCTGCAGTGTCTGGGGAGTGCGTGCTGATTGTGCTGTCAGCGAAAAACGACAATCGCCTACACAGACGCGCTCATCAGTTGATGGACTACCTGGAGGGAGAGACCTTCCGTTCGTCTGGCGAATCTGCCGACCTAATGGATTTCGCGTTCACGTTGCAGACGGGCCGCGAGGCGATGGAAGAGCGACTAGCATTTCCAGCCAGCTCATTTTCCGAGGTCGAGGCGCGTTTGCGCAGCTTTTTGAACGACCAGCCAAACCTGCGGGCTGTCCGGGTGACCGAGTCTAAGGAAGAACTTTCCGAAATAAACTTGGACGATGCCATTGCCCTGGCACTAAACGAACGGAACTTTCAGAAGTTGCAGGAATTTTGGTTACGCGGAGCTATGGTCGATTGGAATCGGCTCTATCCCACTTCGAGGCCGCGCCGGATACATCTACCGACTTATCCATTCGAATCCGAACGCTACTGGTTCGATTCGTTGGGCGAGTTGCCACCTTCGAAACCGCAAGGAGTTTCGGTTGATGGCGGACATCCTTTGTTGCAACGAAATACCTCGGATCTCAACGAACAGCGATTTACTGCGACGTTTTCCGGTACCGAAGAGTTCTTTTGCAGCTGGCTGCCCAATGGTGAGAAAAAGTTCTCCGAACTTGCTGCCTTGGAAATGGCTCTTGCGGCGGTGAAGCGTGCCGCTCCGGCGGTTGGAACGGAGGCGGTGTTGCAATTGCACCGCGTTGCTTGGGGGCATCCTTTTTCGGTGAATGGCCACTCACGAGATCTGCATGTCACCCTTTTCGAAGAAAAGGGCGGTGAAATCGGCTACGAAATTTACTCCAAAGGAGAATCTAGCGACGGCGTGGTGCATTTGCAAGGTTCCGCGTGCTTTACGACTTCAGCAACGGAAGAGGTTGCAGCCTTCGTTGCCCATATGAGTCAAGGTACTTGGCTGGCCCCGTTGTCCTTCGATGGCCCGATCGGGCGGTGGCAGAAATGGTCGGACCGGGAGGCTGTTGCGGAAGTCCGAACAATGGGCGCTGACGAGGCGCTGACGCTGCATCCGCACTTACTTGAAGCCGCCATTCAGAAACTTGGTAGCCGGCTCATGGGTGGCTCTGTGCTCGATTCGTCGGCGGCCGCTCCAAACCGGTTGAATTTGCTGGAGATTACCGCGGCGGGGCATGGGGCGGCTTGGCTGCGCCTGCGCATAGCGGGCGTGGAAGAGGATGGCATCCGTGCGGATTTGGACCTGTTTGATGCTACTGGGAAAAGATTGGTGGCGCTGCGTGATTTGATACTGGCGGTGATAAGCGCCGTTTCGCCCTTACCTGGAAAACGTTCGTGGTTGGTCGTGCACGAAAAATGGGAGGCCTTTACGATTCCGGATATCGACTGGACCGGACGTTTGCGGGATTGGGCGGGCCGGCGCGTCGCGGTCGTGCATTGTGCGGCGGAACTTGAGACCGGCGCCGCGTTGTCAGCTTTGCTGGTGCAGTTGCACAAAACGGCGCGAATTTCGCTTCCGCTAGCGATCGATCGAATCGTTGCAGAAACTTTGACAGAGGCGCAGTGGTCGGAAATGCCCGCTGTGGTTTTGTTTGTCGGATCGCGGGAAGGGACCGATATGGAGCCGATTTTTCGGTTAAGTTGCGGCTTGATGCGGCAGGGATTGGAGGACCCGGTATCGATCTATTATCTGATGCGTAGCACTGGCCCTGAAGCGATTGCATACCATCGGGCGCTCGCCGGGTTTGCTGGAGCTGCGATGATGGAAAATCCGGGACATCGCTGGATGCTTGTCGAACGAGATATGGCGTCAGGTATTACTGATGAACAATGTCTGTTGCAGGCGTGGCTGACAAGCGGACCGGTACCGGGAGAGAGCACACTCTCACGGAGCGGAGGTCTTTTTCAGACCGCTGCGCTGAAACATTGGCGATACGATGTAGTTGGCTTGTCGGAACGGCGACGAGTGCTGGCAGAGTTGGAACCCGATGCGGCTGTGCCTTCTCCGTTTCGAGCCGGTGGGGTCTACCTGTTGGGTGGTGGGCTTGGCCTGGTTGGCGAGGAACTTTGTCGCGAATTAGCGACGCGTTTTCAGGCCACCGTGGTGGTTTTTGGCCGGAGCTTATTGGATGAAAAAAAACGCCAACAATGCAGGGAGATCGAGCGGCTTGGCGGACGGGTGCGTTACTATACGGTCGATCTTGGAGATCGCGCGGCCTTGATGGAAACGATCACACGGGTGCGGGCCGAGGTAGGCTGTCTGCACGGTGTTTTTCAGCTAGCAGCCGAACATGGTGCAGGGCTGATCGTCCAAACGGGTTGGCGGAATTTTTCCGCTACTTTTCGCGCCAAAGTTCAAGGGACGATCAACCTCGACCGGGCGACGTCGGACCAGCCATTGGATTTCTTTGTACAGTTTTCGTCGATCGGTGCTTTTGGTATTCGTGGGTCTGCGGCCCATAGTTTTGCTTGCGCGTTCCAAAATGAATTTGCCCGCTGGCGCGCAGCCCGGCGGGATCAGGGGGAGCGCTCCGGTCGGAGCGTGTCGCTTTGCTGGGGACCGTGGGCGAGCGATCCTGTGCATGCGGCGGCGGATTCGAAGCGGGCGAGCAAGTTAGCGGCCGATGGTTTTTCGCTGCTCACGATGCCAGTAGCTTTCCCCGTTATCGAGGCGGCTTGTCGGGGTGGCGAGCCGGTGTTGGGAGTTTTTGAAGTGATCGATCGCACAAAGGTAGGCGCGCTCCTCCGCCTACCGGTCGAGGGCACTGGGTTCCCCGAGCTTGAGGTGCAGCTTTCCGATTGGGAGCGGCGGGCGTGCTCGGGCGAAAAACTTTCTCTGACTGTACTTGCGAATACGGTTTCGGCTGGCTTGGTCAAACATCTGCCTGAAGCGGTGGTAAGCCGGATCTACAGTCTTTTCTTTGCCGACGAAGGGCCGACACCACAGTCGAAACCAGTCAACGTTTCTCCGAGCGATCTACGGGCGCTCGTGCGTGCGACGCTAGCGGATATTCTAAAGTTGCGGCGGGTCGACGACCTGGAAACGTTTCAAAATCACGGCATGGATTCGGTTTCGGCAATGGTCTTTGTTACCCGGCTGGAGAAGAAGCTTGGTCGGCCAATTAAGCCGGAATGGCTAATAGACCAACCGACGGTCAAGCGCCTTTGCCAGTTCCTCCAGGGAGAAGTTACGTCTGTGAATGGGACGGGAAGTGGCTCATGAGTGTATCGGTGGCCGACCTTCTGGGAGTGGCGATGAAACCGAAGCTTTCGGTAACCGTATCGCCGGCACTGGAGCGGGGGCGGGTTGCTTTCAGCTTTTTGTTTTTTTCGGATGTGCGCAAGGACGTGGATGATGCCGCGAAATATGCGTTCCTTCGCGATCTTACGTTTTTTGCGGATCGCGAAGGCTTTGAGGCTGTGTATCTTCCTGAGCGGCACTTTCACGAGTTTGGGTCCATCCATGCCAATTCTGCGGTTGTGGCTGCATCGCTTATTCCACAAACGAAACGGGTGCGTTTTCGCACGGCGGGAATTTCGCTGCCTCTGCATCATCCGGCGGAAGTTGTTGAGTGGTGGGCGATGAATGATGTGTTGTCGGGTGGACGCGTCGATCTCGGTTTTGGCTCTGGCTGGAATAAGGCGGATTTTATCTTTGCACCGGGGAACTTCGAGGAACGCCGGCGGATTTGTGGCGAACGTATCCTGTTGGTACAAAAGCTGTGGCGTGGCGAGACGGTTTCGTTTCCCGGTCCTGGTGGCGAACCGGTGTCGGTTACGGTTTTTCCGCGGCCGCTGCAAAAGGAGCTTAACGTCTGGTTGCTTGTCACCCAAAACGACGAGGCATTTGTCCACGCTGGTCGACAGGGTTTTAATATTTTTACGATGCTTTATGGCATTAGCCTCGAGGCTATGGGCCGGAAGATCGCGCATTATCGCACGGCGCGGGCCGAAGCAGGACTCGATCCCGCAAAAGGCGTTGTCTCACTGATGCTGCACACTATGATCAATCGCGACCGGGCTGTGGTTGAGCGGGCGATCGAGCAACCTTTGAAGGAATATATCCGTAGCTCGCTCAATGCACATACCCGGGCGGCGGTCGATGCGGGCCATGAAATGGCGGGTTCTATGGGCGACGCCGAAAAGTTACGCATGGTCGACTATGCTTACCAGCGCTACTGCCGCACAGGGGCCATTCTCGGCTCTGTTGACGATGGATGTCGGGTTGTCGACGAGGCGATCCGTGTCGGCGTGGATGAAATCTGCTGTCTTGTCGATTTCGGCGTTGACTATGCATTCGTGAAGGAGTCGTTGCCGTATCTGCGAGCGCTGACCAGTCGTTACAACTCCACTTATTCCCCTGCATGAATTCCGACGAAAAGAGAGAAAAAATCGAAGACGTGTTGCATCCGGCCCCGGTACGGCCGATGTTGGTGTCTCGACGTCCGGGCCGACGCGGGGTTGTGGCTTTGCGTCAAGTAACGGTATCGCCGGAACCACTTGATCCGATTGCAATAGTGGGATGCGCGGGAATTCTCCCCCGCTGTGCGACTTTGGCCGAATTTTGGCGGGCTCTTGATCACGGTGAGAAATTAATCGAGGAAATCCCAGCTAATCGCTTTGATGTGGATCGCTACTATGACCCGACCGGGCGCGATCCCCAGCGGATACGGACAAAATGGGGCGGTTTTGTTCCGGCAATCGGAGCCTTCGATCCTTTGTTTTTTAATATTGCACCCGCCGATGCCAGACGAATGGACCCGCGTCAGCGGTGGCTGCTGGCGATGGCCTATCATGCGATTGAGGATGCGGGCTACGCACCTGCCTCGTTCAAGGGCAGTAAAACGGGTGTTTTTGTGGCGGGCGAGGAGAACCAATATGCGCAAACCTTGTTAGAAAACGGAATTGATTTGGGCGACGGCCACGGAGCGAGTATGCTGGCAAACCGTCTATCATATTTCTTCGATTTCCGCGGGCCAAGCGAAGTTGTAGACACCATGTGTTCGGGTGCGGCGGTGGCGCTTTACCGGGCCATGCAGGTGTTGCGGACGCGCGAGGTCGACCAAGCCGTCGTTGGTGCGGCGAACTTTATCCTACGGCCTGAGTTGCTTGTGCAGCTGTCTCGGTCGGGACAGCTGAGTCCCGACAACACTGTAAATTCTTTTGGCAGTGCAGCTGCTGGTTCGTTGCGCGCCGAAGGTGTGGGCGCTGTCTTTTTGAAACGTTGGTCGCAAGCGGTGGCTGATGGCGACGAGATTTATGCGGTGCTGCGGCATGCGGCAGTGAACTACAACGGCAGGGGTGGAATGTCGATGAGTGCGCCGCAGACGGAGGTGCATGCGGACCTGATTATTTCTTGTTATCGTGAGGCCGGTGTCTCGGTGCGTGACATTGGCTATATTGAAGCCCAAGGAATGGGAACACCCGTCGCGGATATCGCTGAGTGGGAGGCGTGTAATCGCGCCCTTACCCGTCTATCGATGGAGCGCGGCGAGACGCTCATGGCGGGTCAATGCCGCATCAGCACACTCAAGCCGATGACCGGCCACATGAACGCCGCCTCCGCGCTCGGGGCTCTATTTAAGGTGATCCATGCGTTGCAGACGCGCACGATTCAACCGATCCTCGGATTTACGGAGCTCAATCCTGAGCTATGCGATCCGACGCAACCGTGCCAGCCGACGGTGGAAGCGGAAATGTGGAACGGTACGTCAGTTGCTGGCCCGCGCCTTGCAGGGTTGCACTCTTATGGAGCTGGCGGAAACAATGCGCACTTGTTGGTGGAGGAAGCCATCGTGCTTGCCGCGGATGCCGATTCGGCGTCATCGGGTAAATATGCGCTTATTTTTTCTGCGCGCACCCCGGAGCAACTACGACAAGTCCTGGAACGAATGCGCGATTTCGTGCGGGAACATCCCGACGTATCCTTGCACCGGCTGGCTTACACACTGCAGGTTGGTCGCGATGCTTTGGCGGTGCGTGCAGGTTTTGAAGTGGCGACTGTGGCGGAGTTGACCGTAAAGATAGAGGCTTGGCTAGCTGGGGTGATGGTTTCCGGCGGCTCCGATTTGGCGGCCCTTGCGGCTTGGCTGGGGGGCGCCGAAATCGATTGGATGGCTCGCTACAAAAAGAACTTCCCGCGCCGGTTGCATCTCCCTGGTTATCCGTTTGCGCAGGACTGCTACTGGTGGACCGACATCCCCAAAAAAACAAGCGAACCAGTGAACCCAGCTCCTTGTTCGGAGAGCTTGGTAGGTACGGTGTTAGCAATCCTTAAGCAAGCCGTTGCGGACTTGCTTGAACTTCCGGCTGGAGAGCTCGTGACACACAGGCCTCTGATCGACTTTGGTTTCGACTCGGCGAAGTTCGTGGAGCTCGCTCGCCGTTTATCGGTGAGGTTGGGTTCGGAAGTTGCTCCGACGGTGTTTTTCGGACATCCGACGTTGACCCAACTCGCCGCGCACTTGGCTGTGGAATATCCCGAACCTTTTTTCTGGGCTGCAGCGCCGCTAGCCGGTGGCAAAGCGGCGGCAGTCGCGGGCACGGTCGATTTAAAGATGCCCGTAGCGAAACAAACTGTTGGCTCTGAACCGATCGCAGTGATCGGTTTGAGCGGCCGCTTTTCGCAGGCACGCTCGGTGGACGAGATGTGGACAATCCTTGTGGAAGGTCGGACTGCGGTGACGGAAATACCGGCGGAGCGATTTGACTGGCATGTTTTGGTAGCTCACTTGTTGGAACGAGCGGCGGCGAATCCCCCGAAATGGTGCGGCAGTGTTCCGGGAGCAGGTGAGTTCGATCCGTTGTTTTTCGAGATATCTCCACGCGAAGCAGAGCTTATGGATCCACGCCAGCGGCTCTTGTTGCAAGAGGCTTGGAACGCGCTTGAAGATGCGGCGTTGGGCGAGGACCATATTGCGCGCCAGACCGTTGGCATGTTTGTGGGGGCCGAGGAGGGCGACTATCCGCAGCAGGTCAAGGAGCGCACACTTACATCGAACCACGATGGGATTCTGGCGGCGCGGCTCGCTTATTTTCTAAATTTGAAAGGGCCGGTAATGGCATTGAACACGGCGTGTTCGTCGTCGCTTGTGGCCGTGCATCAGGCGTGTCAAAGCCTGCGATCTGGGGAGTGCGATATGGCGTTGGCTGCGGGAGTGAATCTACTGTTCTCGCCGGCGCCTTATATTGCAATGGCGGAGGCTGGTATGCTGTCGCCAGAGGGGGTCTGCCGGACGTTTGACCGGCGAGCCGACGGCCTTGTTCCCGGTGAGGCGGTCTGCGTGGTTGTTCTTAAACGCCTGACACAGGCGATTACAGATGGTGACTTGATCCGTGCAATAATCCGGGGAAGCGGGATCAATTATGATGGCCGTACCAATGGCATCACCGCGCCGAATGGTGTGGCGCAGGCAGATCTAATTCGGGATGTGCTGAAGCGTCATGCGATTACTGCCGATCGTGTGCAACACATCGTTACACACGGCACGGGCACACGTCTTGGCGATCCGATCGAGATCGATGCTTTGAACACTGCATTTCGCGCTGCCAGTCTGCCGCCCGCTAGTTGTGCGCTTACCTCGACCAAGCCGAATTTCGGCCACACGTTTGCCGCATCGGGCCTCGTGAGTTTTATCGCACTGGTGGAATCGCTGCACCATGGAGTTATCCCGGCGAGCTTGCATTGTACAGAGGAAAACGAATTTGTTGCGTGGGGTCAGGGACCGTTTTTCGTGAACAAAGCCGCCCGGCCGTGGCCGCGGCCGGGAGTCGGTGAGCGATTAGGGGCGGTGAGTGCGTTTGGCATGAGCGGCACAAATGCCCATGTCCTTGTTGAGGGATTTTCTGGAACATCTGAGGAACCTGATACCCAAAGAAGGCCTCGCTTATTTGTGCTCTCGGCAAAGACGGAACAGGCGCTTTGCGAACGTGCCCAAGCTTTGCGGAAGTGGCTCGAAAGTGACGCTTCTTCCAAGGTTTCCTTTGATCGCATCTGTTTTACATTGCTCGCGGGGCGGCATCATTTTCGTTATCGGCTGGCAATCGTTGCCCGTGATTCTGCCGAAGCGGCGCGGCTGCTGGCGGAAGCTTCATTTGCCGAGGAAGCGCGGGTGGCGCGCGGTTTGGTCTCCGATCAATTTACGCCCAACCCGGTGCGAGCAAGTGCTTTGACGGGGCTCGTCGTTCGCGCGGCGAACGGAGAAGGGTTGGACGAATTGGCGCAGATTTTTTGCGAAGGTTACACTTTCGATGCCGTGGCATTGTGGGGAGGCCGCGCGCTGGCTCGTGTTCCGCTTCCCACGTATCCATTTTCGCGAAAAACATATTGGGCTCAACGGGTCGAGTACACTTCCAGTTGCCCTCCGAAGGTCCACCCACTTGTCCAGCGGCGGATCGCCGCCGATGGCGAAAGCGCACACTTCGAATCAGACTTCACCGGAAAGGAATTTTTCCTCGCCGACCATGTGGTGCACGGGCGCAAAACTCTACCGGGCGTGGCTTACTTGGAGATGGTGCGTGCCGCGATGGTTGCTCGGGGAACGCTTTCCCCTTCGCAGCTGATTTTCCGGCAGGTTACCTGGTTGCGACCGCTTGAAGTTGACGATGCGGGGCGAACCGTGCGCATAACACTTACTCCCAATGGTGATGCGACTCGTTTTTCCGTAAGTTCTCGAGCCCAGGGTGTCGCAACCAAGCTTGTTCCCCACAGTGAAGGCTCAGTGGAGTTCGCAATCGGAAAGAAATCTGTTGAAGGACAAGTGTTTGCTGAGTTGCGCGAACGGATGCGCGGACTGTATTTCGATAGTTTTTCCTGTCGGGCTGCATTTACAAAAATGGGGCTCGACTATGGGCCTGCCTTTCAGTCGCTCACTTACGTCCGGCTTGGAAACGACGAACTACTTGCGCAACTCGACTTGCCGGAAATTCGACGCGACACGCTTGGCAACTTCGAGCTGCATCCCGGATTGATGGACGGTGCGTTGCAGGCGGCTGTGGGTTTCCTCCTGCAAGCTGGAGCAGATTTGCTCACGAAAGTCTCTGCTCCGTTTGCTGTCGAGTCAGTGGTGATGTATCGAGGCTGTTCGGCGACAATGTGGGCGTGGCTGCGGAAAACGCCAGGATCCGGCACGGAGGCAGTTCGAAAGCTCGACGTTGATCTCTTCGACAGCGAAGGCAATCTTTGTGTGAGCTTGCGTCGTTTTTCGAGTCGCGTGCTTGAAAGTTCCACGGTGCAAGCGGCCTCGAGCTGCCAGCCCGAAACAAATCTCGATTACCTGCTTCCGTTTTGGGACTCACTGCTCGGTGTGACCTCTGGACCGGCAATCCCTGGCGATGGTGACTGGGTGGAAATTGCCGGTGGAGATGTGATGCGATTCGAGGCGTTACGGAAGGTGTGGCCGCAAGCAAGGAGAATGGAAATTGACGCAGTCGATTCGGTGGAACGGCTGGCGGAAAGGCTCCGGGCCACTGGGCCGCTTGAACATCTCTGTTGGATCGCGCCTGCCGGCTCGTCGGTAGGTGGCGATTCCATGGTGGCTGCACAAAAGGGCGGGGTGCTCGCTTTCTTTCGATTGGTGAAGGCGCTTCTGGCGACTGGGGCTGAACGCCGGTCCATCACATTAACGATTCTACTTACAAATACGGTATCGGTCCACCCTGGTGATTCAAACGATCCGACTCATTCGGCTATCCACGGACTGATCGGTTCTCTGGCAAAGGAATACCCACAGTGGAAAATTCGTCTACTCGATCTTCCGGACGAATGTGTTTGGCCGGTGCGCGAGCTGGTTCGGTTGCCATTTGATGCGACAGGCGATGCGCTGGCTTTCCGCCACGGCGAATGGTTCAAGCAATCGTTGTTGCCAGCGCGCTTCGGTGTTCTAGCGGAAGACGTTCCGTCGGTATTTCGTGAGAGGGGTGTTTATGTTTTGATCGGCGGAGCAGGCGGACTGGGTGGCGTGCTGACGCGATATCTGCTGGAGACATATCGGGCGCATGTTTATTGGGTTGGGCGCCGACCTGCTTCGGCTGAGATCGAAGAAAAAATTACCCATTTCTCAGGCTTTGGCCCCAGGCCGGTGTATCTGCAGGCCGATGCTGCCGATCATGCCTCGCTTGCGGCGGCGGTTGCAGCGATTCGCAAACGGCATGCGCATATACACGGCGTGGTACATTCAGCTTTAGTTTTGGCGGACAAGGGGCTGGCAAATATGACCGAAGAGGCTTTTGCTGCTGCTCTCGCGGCCAAGGTCGATGTTAACGTGCTCCTGGCGAAGGTCTTTGCGAAGACAGGACTTGATTTTATTGTCAGTTTTTCGTCGATCACGGCTTTTCAGAAGGCGCCGGGCCAGAGCAACTATGCGGCTGGGTGCACCTTCAATGACGCATTTGCTGGCAGTTTGGCGCGCGCCGCGGGCTGTGTAGCTAAGGTGATTAACTGGTCTTATTGGGGCAGTGTGGGTGTGGTGAGCGATCGCGCCTATCGCGACCGCATGGAACGGGCGGGTATCGGTTCGATCGAGCCGGCAGAAGGTATGCGCGCGTTGGAGACGCTCTTGCGCGCTCCAGTTCCACAGGCGGCTTTTCTAAAAACACTGGGAACGACGATGCGCGCCCAAACGGTTCAGGGACCGTCGATGGAAATTTATCCTTCTACGGCTCCGCAGTGTCTGGCAGATGCGGTGGCAAAAATTCCGCCGGCTTCGCAACGGTCCGCAACTGTGGAGCTTCCTGAAATGTTGCGCGGAAGCCGGATGGATGCTCTGTTGTTGCAGCTGCTTCGCGGAACGCTTGCTGCACTAAATCTTTTCGATCGACCGGCTTCATCGCTTCCGAAACCTTACGACCGCTGGTTAGAGGAATCGTTGCGTTTGCTCGAAATCGCGAAGTTGAACGGGTCGGCCGTTGCGAGACCGGCTGACGCTGCTGTGGTTTGGGCGGAATGGGAACAGGAAAAAGCCGGCTGGTCGCTCGATGCGCATCACCGCGCGCTGATCGCGCTCGTAGAGACGTGCGTCCGGGCGTTACCAGACATCCTTTCCGGCAGGATACCGGCCACAGATATCCTGTTTCCGGATTCTTCGATGGTACTTGTTGAGGAGGTGTATCGGGGCAACCGCGTGGCGGATCTTTTTAACGATCTGCTTGGCGATGCAATTCTCGCGTTTATCGAGGAACGGCTGATGCGCGACCCCGGAGCTCGACTTCGGATTATAGAAGTGGGCGCGGGTACGGGTGGAACTTCGGCTGGACTGTTGGAACGCTTGCGGCCGTTCCGCGGCGCGATTGTGGAGTATTGCTATACCGACATTTCGAAGGCATTTTTGCTGCATGCCCAGGAACAATATGTGCCGCAACATCCGTTCGTGACGCTCCGTCTTTTCGACGCTGAGAAGCCGACATCCACACAGCAAATCCCCACAGCTTGTTTCGATCTTGCTCTGGCGACTAACGTTTTACATGCGACGAAGAACATCCGACAGACACTGCGCAATGTGAAGGCGACCTTGCGACAGGGCGGCGGGCTTTTCTTGAACGAAATGCTGGTCAACCCGCTTTGCCTGCATCTTACATTCGGTTTGCTCGACGGCTGGTGGCGGTTTGAGGACGATCCATTGCGACTGCCGGGAAGTCCGGGTATTGCTTCGGATACGTGGCGGCGCATCTTGGGCGAGGAGGGGTTTGCAGCGGTGGCGTTTCCCGCAGCGACTGCACATCCGCTTGGTCAACAGATTATCGTGGCTGAAAGCGACGGCGTCGTTTGGCAGCAGCCTGCCATTGTATCTTCTGTGAACCTTACGGAAGCCGCACCGGTTCCGGCGAAGCAGCCGGTCTCTGGTGTGATGGTACAAGAAGAGAACGTGCGGGCGATTGTGCGACGGTGTATTGCCGAGGCGTTGAAGATCGATCAGGCTGAAATCCGGGATGATCGTGCTTTTTCCGAGTACGGAGTCGATTCGATCATCGCCGTCCAATTGACAAACCGGCTAAATGCGCTTTGCGGCACCGCACTACAGACGACAGTGCTCTTCGATTACACTACAATTGATCGGCTTACCAGACATCTAACGGAGACACATGGCGCTTTGTTTGCGGCGAAGTTGGGCGACAGAAGCCCGGTTGCGTTGCACGAACCAGAGGAAGCCAACTCCCAACCGGTGACCGCCGCGTGCTCGGTTTCGACCCCGATTCTCCCGCCTGGCTTTTATCGCCGCGCATTGATCAGTGGGCCGGGCACCGTTTCCGACCTCAGTTTGGTTGATGAAAAATTACGCGCGCCGCGCGGATGCGAGGTGTTGGTGATGGCACGCGCCTTCTCCCTGAATTTCGCCGATCTGCTGTGTGTGAAGGGGCTTTATCCCAACATGCCGCCCTATCCATTTACGCCGGGCCTTGAACTGGCTGGTGTGGTCGAAGCTGTCGGTCCGGACGTCTCAACGGTGAAGGTGGGCGATGAGGTCGTGTGTCTTACGCCAGGTTGCCATAGGGAAATCCTGCTTTGTGAGGAACGCGATATCTTGCCGAAGCCAGCAAAGCTTTCTTTCGAGGAAGCCTGTGCGTTGCCGGCTGTTGCGATCGCGATGATCGAGGCTTTCCGGAAGGCCGATTTGCAGCGCGGCGAAAGCATCGTCATCCAAACTGCCGCTGGTGGGACAGGGCTCATTGCCGTGCAACTGGCACAACACGCGGGCGCTGAGATAATTGCTACGGCTGGTTCTGCGGCGAAACTTGAGTACCTCCGAAAGTGGGGAGTATCGCACCTGATTAATTATTGCGAGCAGGACTTCGAACAGGAAGTTCGGAGGATTACTGGCGGACGCGGAGTTGATGTGGTGATCAATACGTTGCCGGGCGACGCTCTGCAAAAGGGCCTGCGCTGCCTTGCGCCAGGTGGGCGCTATATCGAAATTGCCATGACGGCGCTGAAATCCGCAAAAGCGGTGGACTTGTCCGTGCTGGCGGCCAATCAAACCTTTTATTCCCTCGATTTGGGTCGGTTGGGGATTGAACAACCGAAGCGCCTGCAGGCGCTTCGGGCCGAAATGTTGTGCCTTTGCGGACAAGGTATCCTGCGCCCTACGATCAGCCAAGTTTTCCCATTTGCCGATTTGCACGAGGCTTATCGTGCGCTCGAAAACCGCGAAAACATTGGCAAGATCGTCGTCGTGGTTGCGCCACGCCCACGCTCTTTTATGGAGCAGGCGTTCGCCAGTCCCGTCAGGAAACCCCAGTCATTGGTCGGAGCGGCGGAGGTCAACGACGGCACGTCGGACCAGATTGCGATCATCGGCATGAGCGGCCGTTTCGCCCACTCAGAGACGCTAGAGGATTTTTGGGCACATCTTGCTTGCGGAGACAACCTCGTGGGGAAAGCTACCCGTTGGGATCTTTCCCATTTGCCTTTTGGTTCGTGCGTTTACGGCAGCTTCATCGAGTCGATCAGCCGCTTTGATCCGCACTTCTTTTCGATTTCTGGCACCGAAGCGACCTACATGGATCCGCAACAGCGGTTGTTCCTGGAGGAATCCTGGAAGGCGCTTGAAGACGCTGGTTATGCTGGCGACGGTACATGTAGCAAACGCTGGGGTGTTTACGTTGGTTGCGACCGCGGCAACTACGCTGACTTGTTTACTGGTGTTCCCCCGCCCCAATCGTTTTGGGGTAACACTGGTGCGGTGATTCCGGCGCGTATAGCTTATTTTTTCAATCTGCAGGGCCCGGCGATTGCCGTCGACACCGCTTGTTCTAGTTCCCTCGTTGCGATCCATCTCGCCTGCCAGGGTTTGCGGGCAGGCGATGCGGATCTGGCGCTTGCTGGTGGCGTATTCCTCCAGGGGACGTCGACTTTCTACCTTGCGGCCAATAGCGCTGGCATGCTTTCGCCTACAGGGGCGTGTCATGCGTTTGATGAACGGGCCGATGGTTTTGTCCCTGGCGAGGGTGTGGGTGCGATCGTGTTGAAACGCTTGCGAGACGCCGTGGCCGATGGTGACCAAATTTTTGGTGTGATCCGCAGTAGTGGCGTCAATCAGGATGGCCAGACAAACGGCATCACTGCGCCTAGTGCGCAGTCCCAGGAACGCTTAGAGCGCCAGGTGTACGAACAAAGTCGAATCGATCCCGGAGAAATCGGTTTTGTGGAGGCGCATGGCACGGGCACGAAACTGGGAGATCCGATCGAGTTTACGGCGCTAACGAAAGCGTTTCGCCATTTCACTACGAAACGTAGTTTCTGTGCGCTCGGTTCGGTCAAAACTAACCTCGGTCACGCGGCTACTGCAGCGGGTGTTGCGGGTGTGTTGAAGGTTCTGCTCGCCTTGCGTCATCGGCAGATTCCTCCGTCGCTGCACTTCGATCAGGCAAACGCCGACATTGCGCTTGCCGACAGCCCGTTCTTCGTTAATACGACGCTGCGTGAGTGGAAGGCGGAGGCCGGACGCCCCCGTCTTGCCGCGATCAGCTCTTTTGGCTTCAGTGGCACCAATGCGCATTTGGTGATCGCCGAGCCGCCCGTTGTTGCGCGGCGAAGCGAGCCGCGAGCGGTTCATCTAGTGGTACTTTCTGCGCAATCACCGGAACAGTTGCGGCGTCAGGTAGAGAATCTGCTTAGCCACCTACGTGCGCTTTCCGATCCCGATCTGGGAGCGATCGCGTTTACCTTGTTCGCCGGCCGCCGTCACCTTGGTTGGCGGCTTGCTGTAGTGGTGCACGATACTTGCGAGCTTGCCCAGGCATTTGCGTGCTGGCTTGAAGCTGGTGCTAGCACCCGCGTGATAGCTTCACCACGCTCCGTGGCGGGTGTACGTGAGACGACCTCACAGCGTGTTGCTGGGAATGCCCTTATCGAAACTTGTCGCGGCGGACTCAGATCGAAGGAGTTGATCGAGCGGCTGCTGGAGCTTGCTGGAAGGTTTGTTGCGGGCGAGCGCCTGGATTACGAACAGCTGTTTGCTCCGGGCACACCTCGTGTGTCGCTTCCGACGTATCCGTTTGCGCCCGAAACTTACTGGGTGGAAAAAACGGACTCGCACCTACTGCAGCGTAGAAGCACTGCGGTGGCGAAATTGCACCCACTGCTACACACTAACGTCTCCGACGTCCGTGGTGTGCGGTTTGAGTCGCGATTCGACGGGACAGAATTTTTTCTTTCAAACCACGTAATTCGCGGTCGGAAGGTACTCCCTGGCGTGGCCTCGCTAGAAATGGCGCACGCTGCTGTCGTGCGTGCCTTGCCTTCGGCTGAGGCTGGCGCGCAATTGCGACTGGAGAATTGGGTGTGGTTGCAGCCGCTTATGGCCGGCGAACAGGGATTGGTGGTGGAGGTCTTGGTGGCAAAAGATGCCGCTGGACACTGGGTGGTGGAAGTGGCCGAAACCGCGAAAGATGCCCGGATTTTGCACGCCCGGGGTAAGGTGACTTTCTTGGGAAATGCTGCGCCACCGCCCATCGATCTCGGCGCTCTTCAGGTGAGGTTGCGCGATGAGCTTTCCGTGCAGGAGTGCTACGAACACTTTCGTGCGATCGGCCAGGTCTATGGGGAAGCACACCGCTCGTTACGAAAAATCCAGCGGGGAACGGGCGAAGTGTTGGCTAAACTTGAATTGCCCAAATCCCTCGTGGCGACGCGTGATGAATTTGACATGCACCCGAGCTTACTGGATGGCGCGCTGCAGGCGACGTGGGCCCTCGGCGGAATCACATCTGCAAGCCAGGTCTTTATGCCGTTTTCGATCGAGGCGGTGGAAGTCGTTTTTGGCGAAAGCCCGATCGAGTGGGCTTGGGTTCGAGAAGTTGAATCGATCCGAGGTGGGACGGTGCGTAAACTCGACATCAACCTATGCGACGGATCGGGTCGTGTAGGGGTGCGTTTGTGCGGCTTGGTTTCGCGCCCGCGCCCAGTGGCTGGGGAATCGGAGTCGCAGAGGTTGGAAAAAACTGCGCCTGTGCGGATGATGACTTCGCTTTCAACTCACAATTACTGGTTAGACGAACACCGCGTTGATGGAGTAGCAACGTTGCCGGCGGTAGCTTATCTCGAAATGGCTCGAACGGCTGTCGTACGTGCTGGACAGACGGCTGGGGCAATCCGACAGGTGGTTTGGTCGGCTCCGTTGCAGGTGCCGGACCAGCCGGTGACTGCGATCATACTTTTTTCTGCTGCCGATCATACTGTACAGATCGAGACCGACTCGGCTTCGGGTAAGTGTCGGCACTTTCAAGCAACAATTTCTGTCGATCGCCCGGCCGATGTTGCGGCCATATCGATCGCGCCGATCCAGGCTTATTGCTCACAGGTGGTAACACGTGAGGAGGTCGTCCGGCGTTTTGCTACCCAGCACTTCAGCGGTGCTGGTAGAAAGTCACGTCTGCGCACGCTGACGGGATTTCAATATAGTTCGACTGAAGCGTTTGCGACTTTGGAGCAGGCGAGTGGACTCGATGGTGAATTTGATGTGGGCCTGCTCGACGGCGTTCTGACTGCGGTGCATTTGCATCATGCGCTTGCAGCTGCTGAGACGGCGACATTGGTACCGTTTGCGTTGAGCGAAATGATTATTTATGGTGCGTTGCCGGCGCAAGCGGTGGTGCACTTGCGACGAGTGGCAGGGGAGGTGCTTACCTACGAAATGGACGTTGCCGATGTGACAGGTCGGGTAGCGATTGCGTTTCGTGGCTATGTGATGCGGATATGGGCACCACCGCGGATACAGGAGACGACATTGCTTTATGCAGTGCCACATTGGGAAACGATTGCAGCGCCAGTGCCCCCAGTGAGTACCGATGATGCTGTATTTGTTTTGCGGTCGGAAAATAAGTCGCTCGTTTCGTTGCTGCGGTTGTGCTGGCCGGGAGTTGACCTGGTGGAGTTGGATGAAACCCAGCCGACCGAATTGCTGTTGACTGTGTTCAAACGGGTGCAGGGCTGGTTGGAAAGCAAACCCACTCTTTTGAAACCGTGGTTGTTTCTTGTTGCCGAATCGGAAGGCCGAGAGATCGAAGCTGCGCTTTCCGGTCTCGTGCGCACCCTGCGCTTGGAGGAAGCGAAATTTTCCGGGAAGGTGGTGCGCTACTCCGGAATAATCACGCCGGATCAGCTAGCGGAGCGGCTGGCTGGCGAGATTGCAAGCGGCGATGGCTCTTTGGAGGTTCGACTCGAGCAGGATGCTCGTTGGGTGAAGCAGTGGCGCGAAACCGAGTTATCGGCCCCGACCGTTGGGTCGATTGGGCTTCAAGCAGGAGAAGTCGTTTTGATTACCGGTGGGCTTGGCGGATTGGGCAGAATTTTTGCCCGGCATTTTGCAACGACCTATGGTGCCCGGGTTGTGCTTTCCGGACGCACGTTGGCGGAAGTTCCGGCCGATCTACGTACTGTGGGAGAGATTTATTGTTTTCCCGGCGATATCTCTGATTCCGGTGGTGCGGAATCTCTAGTCATGCGCATCGAGCGCGAAATCGGGCCGTTGCGCGCAGTAGTGCATGCTGCCGGCATTTTGCGCGATTCGTATGCCAGGCACAAAACAGAGGACGATTTCCGCACTGTGTTGCGGCCAAAAATCGCTGGTGTGCTTGCGCTGGAATGGGCGACGCGATCCTGCAATCTTCGTTTTTTCGTGCTTTGTTCTTCGCTAGCCGGAGCAATGGGCGGTCCGGGGCAGACAGACTATGCAGCGGCCAATGCATTTCTCGATGGTTTTGCTGCGGCGCGTGAGGTGCGGGTCCAGGCGGGGCTTGTACGTGGGGTTACACGATCGATCAATTGGGCACTGTGGCGGGAGGGCGGGATGAGGATGACGGAAGAGGCAGTGCGGACGATGGAGCGAACCACTGGTGTGTCTGCTATGGCTACGGCAGTTGGCTTGCAGGCGTTCGAGGCGGTGTTGGCGGGCAGCGCTGCACAAGTGCTCGTGGCGACAGGAAACCTTACGCAAATGCGGGCGCGGCTACTCGGGGTTTCGGCTGCGATAGTGCAGCCTAAGCCAGAAGTGGTCCGGGGCGCCGGTGTGGAAAATGTACAACGGGAACTTGCGCTCGCGATCTGCCAATTGCAAAAAGTTCCCGAAGAAAAAATTGACCCAACTGCGGAACTTTCTGTCTACGGTTTTGATTCGATCAGCTTCACAAGCTTCGTGAATCAGTTGAATATCGCCTACGGAATTGAACTGATGCCGACCGTGTTTTTTGAACACTCGACGTTGGAATCTCTAGCAGTGCATCTAGCAGAACGGTATCCGGAAAAATTTGGAAAATTGCCGGCTGTGGCATCGAATGCGGAAGCTCAATACGAAATTCAGGAGCCGGTTCTTGCACGGAGTGAATTGACCAAGCAACAACTACGCGCAGAGGAATTGATGTTTACGAATTCTCCGGAACCTATCGCAATTGTTGGCATGAGTGGCTGCTTTCCGGGTTCCGTGGATTTACCGGATTTTTGGCGCCATCTGGAAGCGGGCGATGACCTCATCACAGAAGTGCCCGCGGACCGCTGGGATTGGCGGGAACGCTTTGGTGACCCGCATGCTGGCGGAGGAAAGATGCGGGCGAAGTGGGGCGGCTTTGTCGATGGTATCGAGGATTTCGATCCAGGCTTTTTCGGGATCTCGCGACGCGAGGCCGAGGCCATGGACCCGCAGCAACGGCTGTTGATGGAATACACCTGGCTTGCAATTGAGGACGCGGGCTATGCGCCGGCCGAGCTGGCGGGAACCGATACCGCGCTATTCATTGGCACAGGTAGCAGTGGGCGGGCTTTCGAGCTGGGACGGAAGGAACTCGATGTTTACGGGCCGACCGGTCTTGTCCCTTCCGTGGGACCGAGTCGCGTCAGCTTTCTGTTGGATCTGCACGGACCGAGCGAACCGGTCGAAACGGCGTGTTCGTCATCCCTTGTGGCGATTCATCGGGCGGTGGCATGTTTGCGCGCGGGTGAATGTACGCAGGCGATAGTAGGCGGCGTGAACACACTCCTTGTTCCGGAAATTCAGGCGAGTCTCGACAAGGCGGGTATGTTGTCGCCAGACGGGCGTTGTCGCACGTTTGCGAAAAATGCCAACGGGTACGTGCGCGGCGAAGGCGTTGGTATGCTTTTCCTAAAGAAACTTTCGGCCGCTGAAAGCAACGGTGATCATATCTACGGTTTGATTCGCGGTACGGCGGAAAACCACGGAGGACGCGCTACTTCGCTTACAGCTCCCAACCCGGTGGCGCAGTCGGCGCTGTTGAAAAAAGCTTACACTGCGGCCGGTGTTGATCCGCGAACAGTCACCTACATCGAGGCTCATGGAACTGGCACGGAGCTAGGCGATCCTATTGAGGTTGGCGGGCTCAAAACAGCCTTTCGTGAACTGGAGGAGAGCTTTGGCGACAGCGAAGGCGTTGCGTTGCCAAGGGAGGAGTTTTGCGGATTGGGTTCGGTGAAGACGAATATCGGGCATCTTGAACTCGCGGCGGGCGTTGCCGGAGTGATCAAAGTGTTGCTGCAAATGAAACACCGGCGGCTCGTTAAAAATCTTCACACCGGGGAAATGAACCCTTACCTCGAGATCGCGGGCAGTCCCTTCTACCTTATTCAAGAAAGCCGCGAGTGGGTGAGTCCACGCGATCGGACCGGTTGTGAATTGCCGCTCCGGGCTGGTGTAAGCTCATTTGGCTTCGGAGGCGTAAATGCCCACGTGATTCTTGAGAAGTACCAGCCGGAGCTTGCCGTGCAGCCGGCTCCTACCGGGCCTGTTGTTATTGTGCTTTCGGCGAAGAGCGAGGATCGCTTGCGGATAATGGCAGCAAACCTTGTGCAGTTTGTTACGGAAGCCGAGAAGCAGGGTAGCCAAGCATTGCTGGCCGATGTGGCTTACACCCTTCAAGTGGGGCGTGCGGTCTGGGAAGAACGGTTGGCGTTCGTCGCGACGTCGTTGGCCGACACCCGGGAAAAACTACAGGCTTTTCTCACAGGCTCCGGATTCGTGGGCGATCTGCAGCGGAGTAGTGTTCGCAAAAAACTCGATGATGGCCTTGCACTTTTTGCGGGTGACGAAGAGCTGCAGGAAGCGGTCGGAAAATGGATTGAACGAAAAAAATATCGCCGACTTGCCGAGGCGTGGGTCAAAGGCCTGCCGGTGACTTGGAAAAAATTATATATTGGTCAAAACCGCCGTCGCGTTAGCTTGCCCGGCTATCCATTTGCCCGTGAGTCGTTCAGCACACAGAAAGCCACGAACCCGAATACGGCTGGTGTACCGCGCTTTTTGAAAAAAATATGGGTGGATGCGCCGCGGGGACAATCGTTGCTACACGTGGGCAAGGTTGCTGTACTTGCTCGGGAAGCGAGCCTCGATTTGGCGCGCATCCTTGTGGCCGCCTTACCCGACGCGGAGATCGTCGACCCCAACACTCCGCTGGAGAGGGATTCCGCCGCATGGACGGCATATACTGGATTGATTGACCTGCTTGGTTGCGATCCCGGAGCCGACGAATTGAATGGTTTGGTTTGGGTGCAGCGGATGATCGAATTAGGATCTCGCGACGGCCTGCGGTTGCTTGGCGTTACTTGCGGTTTGGAATCTCACCAAAACATACCGAGCCGGTGGTCTGACGGCGGCGCGGGCCGCGCGGCGCTCTACCGACTGTTGTCCAGTGAATATACCTATGTCATGTCACGCCACATCGACGGAGATCCTGTGGGCAATAATGCGGAATTTGCGACACAGATCGTGGCGGAGTTTTTCGATAACGGTCCAGAGTTAGAGATATGCTATCGCCGCGCTAATCGTTTCCGAAGCTGTCTTACCGAAGTGGTGTTGCCAGCGGCGAAACAATCGCCCTTCGTTTTCCCGGCCGGGAAAGCAATCTGGATATCTGGCGGTACACGTGGGCTTGGGGCACTGTGTGCGCGTCATGTGGTAGAAAAATATGGCGTCAGACGTCTGGTGTTGAGCGGTCGTGAAACGCTGCCTCCGCGCGAGCATTGGCCCGAGGTGGAAAAAACTGGCGGAGAGCTTGCGAAAAAAATCTCGGCCTTGCGCACACTCGAGGCGCTTGGTGCAGAAGTGAAGGTTGTGACGATGCCGTTGGGAGGTGTGGCGTCAGTACCAGAAGTGGTGGGGCAAGTCGCGGCGGAATTCGGACCGATCGGAGGCTTGTTTCATTGTGCAGGTGTTTTTGACCAGGAAAATCCAGCTTTCATTCGAAAAACAAACGCAGCGATGCGGCGAGTTTTGGAGCCGAAGCAGGCAGGCACGCGTCATCTGCTTGCGGCGCTGCATTCTAAATCGCTGGACGTATGCGTTTTGTTTTCTTCGGTTTCCTCTGCTGTGCCTGCCCTGGGAGCGGGGTGCGCTGATTATGCAATGGCGAATGCTTGCCTTGATGCGCTGGCCGAAGCGCAACCCGGCGGCACGCGAATTGTGAGCGTGCAATGGCCGGCTTGGTCGGAAAGTGGGCAGGGTGGGCTACCGGGCGCAGCCTATCGTGAAGCCGGTTTTCTGAGTCTTTCGGATCATGCCGGGCTGGGACTCCTGGACCAGGTTCTATCGAGTCGACCCGGGCCGGTGGTGCTCGCTGCTCAAGTCAATGAGGCGAAGTGGAATCCCGGTCAGCTTTTTGATCGCAAGTCGCTTATCGCTGTGCCGAGGGCATCTGCTCGTAAGATAAGACCGGCCCCCTCGTCAATAAGGGATGTGAGTGGATCGATTGGACTTTGGCTGGCGGAGCTATTTGCGGCCGAGCTGCATACTACGTCGGCACAGCTCGATGAAAAAATACCGTTTGCGGATTATGGCGTCGATTCGATTATGTTGGCGCAGGTCGCACGGCGTATTGGGAAAGCGGCGTTGAAACCGTTAGACCCGTCTTTGCTTTACGAGAATGACACGATTGCCGCGCTTGCTCGGGCGCTTGAGGTCGCGCAGGTGCTTGATTTATCTAAGATAGGAATTGCAGAAAAAATTGCTCCAATCGATGCGGGATCATCTGTGATACCGGCGACATCCTGGCCGGCCAAACCGATGGAGTTTGCTGTGGTGGGCATGGCCTGTCGGTTCCCAGGATCTGAAAACCTCGATGCCTATTGGCGTTTGTTGGCGGAAGAGCGAAGCGCCATTGCTCCGGTTCCGGTGGGACGGCGCTCGGAAGGCTGTGAGGGATATGCAGCGTTGATTCCTCCGCTAACTGCGTTCGATTCCGGATACTTTCTGATTCCTCCTGAAGACGCACGGGCAATGGATCCGCAAGCGCTGCTCTTGTTGGAGGAAAGCCTGAATCTGCTAGCTCACGCTGGTTATACGTCGAAAGAGATGCGCGGCTCGGCGACGGGCGTTTATGTTGGCGGCCGGTCGTTGCACCAACCAGCAGCCGAGGATTTGCGGGGTACGCGCAATGCTATTCTTGCGACCGGACACAACTACCTCGCAGCAAATCTCTCGCAATTCTACGATCTGCGTGGACCGAGCATGGTAATCGACACGGCATGCTCTTCGGCTTTGGTCGGACTACATTTGGCCACACAGGCGCTGGCGGCTGGAGAAATTGGAGCGGCGATTGTGGGCGGCGTGAGCCTGCTAAACGGCGGACAAGGGCTGCAAATGTTCGAACAACGAAAACTGCTCAGTCGCTCTGCGGAATTTCATGTCTTCGACCGACGGGCATCGGGAATTGTTCTTGGCGAAGGTTGTGGTATGGTGCTGGTGAAGACCCTGGAGCAGGCCGAGCGCGATGGTGATCGTATTTATACGGTGGTGAAGGGGATTGCAATCAACAACGACGGACGCACAGCAGGACCGGCCACACCGAATGTGAAGGCCCAGATGGGGGTTATGCAGACGGCTCTGACGCGAAGCGGGCTCGCTGCCGCGGCAATTAAATACGTCGAGGCTAACGGTTCGGGCTCGGAGGTGACCGATCTTTTGGAGTTGAAAGCGGTTCAATCTGTTTATCGCCCGGTCGGCGGTGCGCCTTGCGACCTCGGTTCGGCGAAACCGAACATCGGACACACGCTTTGCGCGGAAGGAATCGCCGGCTTTATTAAGCTTGCGCTGATGTTGAGCCGCGGAAGCATGGTTCCCTTTCTATCGGGACAGGAACCAATGACGCATTTCAACTTTGAGCGGTCGCCGTTTGTCTTTCGCCGTGAGACTACTGCATGGGTGGATAAGGAGCGGACCGCTGCACTGAATTGCTTTGCTGATGGGGGCACGAACGCCCACGTGATTATTGGTGCTGCGGCTGCGGGCCGGGAGGCCGGTCGTGCGTCGTTGCTCCCACCGGCGCTGCGTCGTACGCTGCTTCGGTCTCCCGAATTAATCGAGCCCGCGGTGTCGGCAATTTGCCCGGTAATTTTGTCGGGATCATCGGAACATGTTGCGGTGGAGCGAAAAGGTCATTACGTCGCGCGCGGTCCGTGCAGTCGTTGGAAACGTGAGCCGAGGAGAAACGCGTAATGAACGATACCTTTATTTTACATGCAGACGATCTGATTCTCGCTGGTCATCAAGTGCGGGGGGCGCCTGTGTTGCCGGGCATGGCATATATCGACATACTCTATCAGTTTTTTCGTGAGCATGGTTACGATTTCCATGATCTCGAGCTGCGCCAAGTATCGTTGCATCACCCTCTGACGCTATCTACCTCTGGTGTGATGCGGGTCGAGATCGAGGCCACCGAACTTGGCCTGGGATCTTGGAGGGTAGTGGTGGCAGACAGTCAGAATCCCGAAGGCAATGGAGCCGCACCACGGACCCGATTTCTTACGGCCGAAATGCACCGAATCGAACAGGAAGAATTCTCGGCAACGATCAATCCCCTTGAACCGGCCGGGCCAGGGGCTCGGGCTGTATCTTTGGAAGAAATATATGCTGGTTGTCGCAGTCGCGAGCTCGTGCACCGCGGCGTCATGAAAACTAAGGGTGCTGTGTATGCGCTTCCCTCGCTGCACGCAGTCAGCTGCCGCCTGCCGGAGGGAACTTTTGCGGACGCGGAGGACTTTCTATTTCACCCCGCGTTGCTCGATGGGAGCGGCCTGGCGGTGGCGGCGGCCTTTGCCGCAGAATTTCCGCAGGAACAGCGGTTATTTCTTCCGCTGGCGTTTGCCTCGTTTCGCTCTATGGCTTCTTGGTGTACGGCCGGCTTTGCACGTGTGGCACCCGGATCGCTGCGCCGAAAAAATGAGCTACTGATCGCCGATCTGGAATTTTTCAATGAAGACGGTTCGCAGTTTGCCGAGATGCGCGGCTTTACCCTTAAGTCGGTGCGCGGTCAGGAGCCATCAGTAACTGTCTACCAGACAAAACACACTCCGACTACGCACCATGAATCGGAATCGACGGTCGCTCCGACAAGAGGGATGGTAGCGCGTACGCTGCTGCAGGAATTGGTGGCAGAACGCCTCCAACGTCGACCCGAGGAGATCCCCTGCGATAGCGGCTATTACGAGCTTGGGCTGGATTCTGCAATGCTGCTCGAGATCGTGGCTGCCTTGGATAGCAAGTTGTCGCTTGCATTGCCGCCGACATTGCTTTTCGAATATTCTACGATCGATGCGCTGGCGGAATATCTTGCCACAGAATATGGCGGCGCTTTTGTGGAGGTGTCGGTTCCGTCGCCTGCGTCACCGACTTCGTCGGCCCCAGAAATATCGCCAGAAGCCGTCGCTTCCGCGCAGGCGGACGAACCAATTGCTATCATTGGGTTGGCAGGACGTTATCCGGAATCCGATGGTATCTCGGAATTTTGGGAAAACCTGAAAGCTGGGCGAGATTGTATTCGGGAAATTCCAGCTGATCGCTGGGATTGGCATCTGTTGGACGCGTTGCGGTCTCCGTCTGGAAAATCTATGTCGCGTTGGGGCGGCTTCGTGAAGGAAGCTGACTGCTTTGACCCGCGTTTTTTCCGGATTTCGCCGCGTGAGGCGGAAATTCTAGATCCACAGGAGCGGCTGTTTTTGCAAACCTGCTGGGAAGCGATGGAGGATGCTGGTTACACTCCGGAAAATTTGGTGGAGCCGCGCGGTCTGCGACGCAAACGCGACGTGGGTGTGTTCGTGGGTGTCATGCACAAGGACTACACGCTCGTCGGAGCAGAGGCGGTAGCCAGGGGCGTGACTTTCCCGCTTTCACTTAGTTATGCGACAATCCCGAACCGCGTTTCGTATTTCTGCAATTTTCACGGGCCGTCGATGGCAGTGGATACGGTTTGTTCATCATCGCTGACGGCTGTGCACCTCGCGGTCGAGAGCTTGCGTCGTGGCGAGACTCGTGTCGCGCTGGCTGGCGGCGTAAATCTTTCGCTCCATCCGCATAAATACATGAGTTATGGCGTGGCCGATATGCACGCAAGCGACGGACGCTGCCGGGCATTTGGCAAGGGAGGCGACGGTTACGTTTCGGGCGAAGGCGTTGGCGTGGTTCTGCTCAAACCGGTGAGCGCTGCGCAACGAGATGGCGACCATATTTATGCGGCGATCAAGGGCACTGCGATCAACCACGGGGGAAAAGTCAGCGGAATCACCGTGCCTAGCCCAGTGGGTCAATCAGATATGATTTTGGGTTGTTTGGAAAAAAACGGCGTACCAGCTCGCACTATCAGCTATGTAGAGGCGCATGGCACGGGAACTTCGCTGGGTGACCCGATTGAGATTCAGGGGTTGGTGCGGGCGTTTGGGGCACAAACGCGCGATACGCAATTCTGTGCGTTGGGATCGGTGAAATCCAATATTGGTCACGCTGAGTCGGCGGCTGGTATCGCTGGGCTGACGAAAGTGGCACTGCAACTTGCACATCGTACGCTGGTGCCGTCGCTGCATGCGGATGAGGTTAATCCGCTGCTCAAGCTGGAAACCACTCCATTCCATGTGCAACGCGTGGCGGAAACATGGGCCGAACATGTCGCCGGACCGACGGTACTGCGGAGAGCCGCGCTAAGCTCCTTTGGTGCTTCGGGTTCGAACGCGCACATGATCTTCGAGGAATTCTGCGAACCTGATGAGGCGATTGAGCCTTTGACGCGTCCGGTGATCGTTCCGCTTTCAGCGAAAACAGAGGAACGCCTGCGGCTTGTGGCAGGAAATCTTGCACATTATCTGCAGGACTATCCGGAAACGCGTCTAGATCGGCTGGTGTTTACGTTGCAGGTTGGCCGGGTAGCGATGGAATCGCGCGTGGCAGTAGTTGCGAGAAACGAGACGGAACTAGTTGCGAAATTGGAGGGAATCTCAGTTGGGAAGAAACCGGAGAAGACATGGTTTTCTCCAACTGCGGGAAGCGCGTTGAAAGGCCTGAGTTCGCCATCGGATTCGCTGGTGAAATTGGTCGAGCGTGGGGCTTGGGGTGAGATCGCCAAAACCTGGGCGGGAGGCGCAGCCATCGATTGGTTTGTGCTCTATCCGACAACACATCCGCGCCGCCTCAGTTTGCCGACCTATCCGTTTTCTCGCGAACGTTATTGGGTTCCTGAACAGACGGGGCTCCCCTCATTGGGGGACACTGCAAATGGCCGGCGTGTGTTGCATCCGCTTGTGCAGGAAAACTGCTCTAGTCTTGCGGGCATTCGGTTTGTTTCCATCTTCACAGGTAAGGAGGATTGCCTGGCCGATCATGTTATTCATGGCGAACGAGTACTGCCTGGGTCAGCTTATCTTGAGATGGCGAGGGAGGCGATCCGACTGGGTGCGGATGCGGAGCTGTCGGCCAGCGTGGAGCTGCTTGATGTGGTTTGGCTGCGGCCGTTTGTGGTCGGTACCGAGTCGCGCAAATTAGAAATTTACCTAGTGCCAGACGATGCCGGTTTGATGCGGTTTGATGTGGTTTCGATGGCTGGCGATCAACGCCTAGTCCACTGTGAGGGAACGGGTAAAATTCTTACTGACGCGCAACGACCGCGCGTGCCCTTAGAAGAGGTGTTGAGGAAAACCGAAGGAAAAACCGTTTCGGCCGAAAGTTGTTACGATACCTTTGCCACACTCGGCATCGTCTACGGGACTACTCATCGCGGAATCGTGGAATTGCGTCTCGGCGCTGGCGAGACGTTGGCGAAACTGAACGTTGCAGCAACGATGCCAGCCGTGACCATGAGAGCGGCTCCGGGTTTGGTAGATTCGGCAATTCAGGCGGTGATAGGAGTCGGTGTTGGCCGTGAAACGGGTGCGCAGCTGGATAGTTCTGCAAAGCTAGCGGTACCTTTTTCCGTTGAATTGGTGCAGATCCTTTCTTCCTGTGCCAACGCACAATGGGCATGGGCGTACGAGTCGGCGCCCGGAAAAATCAACATCGATATTTGCGAAGCCGATGGGACGACTTGTGTTCGCCTGCAGGGTTTCACCGTGCGAGTCCTTGAGAAAAACTCTACACCGGTGCGGACGACGAGCGTGTTACTCTGTCGGCCGGAGTGGCGGGAACGTGCCGTGCGTGTATCGGCTTCAGCGGTTGATAATGTTTCGCGCACGATTATCTACTGCGGGGCGTTCGCCAAGCCTGTTGTTGCAGAAGCTGGAGTGGACTGGGTGGAAGTGGCGACGACAGACGTGGGAGCGTTGGAACGATTTTCCTCTTTGGCATGTCGTGTGATGGCGGTCGTTCGTGCGCGTTTGCTCAGCAAGCCAAGTCGTCCACAGTCGCTGCAGGTGGTTGTGCCAGCTACGGGACCGGGACGGGTTTGGCGGGGGATGAGCGGGTTGTTGCGTACGGCTCGTCAAGAAAATCCCAATTTGCGTACACAGTTAATCGAAGCAGAGACCGGTTTTTCCGGAACCACCCTCAAGGAGTTGTTGCGGAAAGAAGCCGAATCCGGTGAGGAGCAGGTGCGTTACGTGGGTGGCTTGCGTGAAGTGCGCGAATGGGTGGAAGTACTACCTGCGAGCAAAGTGACAGCCTTACCGTTCAAGGAAGGCGGTGTGTATTTGATTTCCGGCGGCGCCGGCGGTTTGGGAATGATTTTCGCTTGCCATATCGCGGCGGAGATCGGACGCGGCGCCATTATTTTGCTTGGGCGCTCTCCGTTGTCGGTGGAAAAACACAGCGAACTCGCAGCGCTCGGTGCGACGGGTTGCCGGGTGGAATATCGTCAGGTGGATCTCTCGCGGGAGGACGAGGTGGTGGCTGCGACGGCTTCGATTGGTGAAATCTTCGGGCCCATCACCGGCGTGATTCATGGTGCTGGTGTGCTGCGGGACGAGTTTCTAATTCGTAAATCGGAGGAGGATTTTGCGGCGGTTCTAGCGCCAAAGGTAGCTGGAGCGATTCACCTCGATTTGGCGACGCGTGGCCAGGTGTTGGATTTTTTTGTTCTGTTCTCGTCGATGGCCGGGGCGTTGGGGAATCCAGGACAGGGCGACTATGCGGCTGCCAATGGGTTTCTGGATTCCTTTGCGGAGTGGCGGGCCGAACTGGTGCGCGTGGGGGAACGTTGCGGCCGGAGCCTTTCAATCAACTGGCCGCTTTGGCGAGCGGGTGGAATGCGGCTTGGGGCCGAGGCGGAAAAACTGCTTGAGAAGCGCACTGGGCTTGTTGCGCTGGAGACAAGCGACGGCCTAGTGGCCTTTGCAGAAGCGCTTGCCGAAACGACATCGCAAGTGATGGTGCTGGCAGGGAATGAAGTGCGGTTGCGGCGCGTCCTGGCGACTGAGCTTGCACCGGAGGTTTCGCCTGCTGTCGAAACGGCCAGCCGTCCGGAATTGGTGGTTGCCGCCCTTGGTCATCTCAAAAAATTGCTGGCCGCGACCCTAAAGCTTTCTGTTGCAGAGCTACACGCGGACGAACCTCTGGAAGCGTATGGCGTTGATTCGATTCTAGTGATGCGAATGACAGGCGCGCTGGAGTTGGAATTTGGGCCGTTGTCGAAAACACTCTTCTTCGAACACCAAACATTGCGGGCGCTCGCCCATTATTTTGCGACGGCTCATACGGAAAAAATCATACGCCTTACTGGAGAGTCGATGCCGCCGAAACCGGCGGCGATTGTTGCTCCGGCTTCCGTGAAAACAGAGCGAATTGCGCCGGCGGCCGCTTCTGTTGGGCGGGTGATGGGTGGCTCGCTCGATGTTGCGATCATCGGTATGGCGGGGCGCTATCCCAAATCGCGTGACTTGGCTGCGTTTTGGAAAAACCTGCGGGAGGGAGTAGACTGCATTTCCGAGGTACCCGAATTGCGCTGGGATTGGCGCAAACACTATACTGGCGATCCCGATCGACCCGGAGACCATACGAGCAAGTGGGGTGGCTTTATCGATGATGTGGATCGTTTCGATCCGATTTTCTTCGGCATTACGCCGCGCGAGGCACATTTTCTCGATCCGCAGGAGCGATTATTCTTGGAACACGTTTGGGCGGCGTTGGAAGACGCCGGCTATCGTCGGGAAGACTTCCAAGCGGTTGCGGTCGATTCGTTCCTGCCGGCGCAAGTGGGTGTTTACGCTGGCGTTATGTATGGCGAATATCAGCTGTTTGGTGTGGAAGCTAGCATGGCCGGACGGCCGATTGGTTTTTCAGGCAGCCTAGCCAGCATCGCGAACCGTGTTTCTTATCTACTAGACTTGCACGGGCCGAGTCTAACTTTGGACACGATGTGCTCCAGCTCTCTAACGAGCGTGCACCTTGCTTGCCAGGACTTGCGAAATGGGCGGACCGACCTCGGAATCGCTGGCGGAGTCAATGTTACCATCCATACAAATAAATATCGGATGCTGAGCGCCGGTGGTTTTATTTCGGGGAGCGGACGCTGCGAAAGTTTTGGCGAGGGCGGAAGCGGCTATATTCCTGGCGAGGGCGTCGGGGTATTGATCCTGAAGCGGCTTGCGGATGCTGAACGCGATCGCGACCACATCTATGGTGTGATCAAGGGTAGTGCGCTCAATCACGGCGGCAAGACGAACGGCTACAGCGTGCCGAATCTTCGCGCACAGCAGGAAGTGGTGTTGCGGGCGTTGAGGGAGAGCGGCGTAGATGTGCATTCGATCAGCTACATCGAGGCGCATGGGACCGGAACAAAGCTCGGCGATCCGATTGAGGTTGCTGGCCTATCGCAGGCATTTGGCGCTGCAGGGCGGGCTGCATCGAACCGAAAGGGCGAGCCGTGTTGGATCGGTTCTGCGAAGTCGAACATCGGCCACGCTGAATCCGCGGCGGGCGTTGCTGGTATCACCAAAGTTCTTCTGCAGCTCCAGCACGGCGAGCTTGCTCCATCGCTGCATTCGGCGGTGCTTAATCCGCACATAGATTTTGCGAGCTCGCCTTTTGTTGTCAATCAAGAACTACGACCATGGAACCGGCCGCGGATCGATGGGCGGGAAGCGCCTCGACGGGCAGGAATTTCTTCTTTTGGTGCTGGCGGTTCAAATGCCCATCTCATTATCGAGGAATATATGACTCCATTGCTCGAAGAGCCGGTGGAAAACGAGGTATTAATCGTGTTATCCGCCCGCAACGAGGGGCGTCTACGCGTTGTCGCGGAAAACCTTCGGAAGCACGTTGTTGGGTTCGCGGCGGACGATCCCGCTGCGCGCCAGCGTTACCTCAACTGCATTGCCTTTACATTGCAGACTGGACGCGAGGCGATGGAAGAGCGGCTTGGCTTCGTGGCGAGCTCGCTCGATACGATATCGGAGAAGCTGCAGCGTTTCCTTGCGGAGCCGGCTTTGCCGGACGGGATACAACGTGGGCAGGTGAAGCGATTTAAGGAGAAAGTGCTGACTGACGACGAGGATCTACAGCTTACGATCGATGCTTGGGTGCGAAAACGAAAACTTGCGCCACTACTGGAACTCTGGCTGAAAGGGCTATCGCTCGATTGGCGGTGTTTGTATCGTGAACCGCATCCGATTCGCGTGAGTCTGCCAACTTATCCGTTCGATCGGCAGCGCTATTGGGCGACAGACGTGATCAATAGCGCTGCCATGCCGGCTCTGGCTACCCCCTGGCCGAAGCCAGAAGTTGCGGCCAAGATGGTTCCGTCGCGGGTGACGTTGGCTGCTGCTGGCGAGACACCAGCGATTGTTATGGCTCCCGAAAAACTTCGGGCGGTTGCTTTGCGGCCATTGCCGGACGAAGTCACGATGCCTCGGGCGGCAACCGCTGCGCGCAGAGCTACGGAACCACAAGTTTTCTCCATGCCTCTCACAAAATCGTCGAAAACCGAGCCACTGTTCCATCCTGCCGCGAGCCGACCAGCTGCGACATTGGGGGCAATTCCCCGTGCGACGATCCAAGAGGAGTTGGCTGTAGGGCTGGCGGAAAATCTTTTTATCGACCGTGCGCAGATCGATGTCGAAAAACCATTCAATGAAATGGGGCTTGACTCAGTGATCGGTGTGGAATGGGTGCGCGCGATCAACCGTCGTTACAGTCTCAATATTACAGCGACGAAAGTCTACGATTATCCCAGCATCGTAGCGTTGGCGGGGTTTGTTGAAACGGAACTGGCCAAGCTAAACTCTGCGGCACCGGCTTCCGGTTCATCTGTGGCGTATGCACCGTCCCCCTCTGCCTCACCACGGGTTACGCGTATTGCGCCGCCGGAGCCTTTTTTGCCTACAACCCCAGCCTTGCCGGTCATTCCAACTTTATTGCCATCTCCCGAACGAGGAGCGGACTCCGTGCCCGATGGCGACTATGGACTCAAGCTTTTCAGTGTCTCATCCGTGCGGGACGTAAGACTCGAGTCGTGGACGGTGGAAAAGCCGGCGGACGATGAATTAACGGTCCGTGTTCGTGCCTCTGCGATCAATTTTCCCGACACCATGTGTGTGCGCGGGCTTTATCCGACGATGCCAGAGTATCCTTTCGTACCGGGCTTCGAGGTGGCTGGTGTGGTCGAGCGCGTCGGCGCGATGGTGACCGGGTTTGCTGTGGGCGACGAAGTAGTGGCGTTGACCGGTGCGCGGATGGGCGGCCATGCCTCAACCGTTAATGTACCGAAAAAAAACCTCGTGCGCAAGCCCGCGAAGCTTTCGTTTGAGGAGGCTTGCAGTCTTCCGATTGTGTTCGGAACTGTGTTTTATGCCTTTGAGCTCGGTCGGCTGGCCGCTGGCGAACATGTGCTCGTGCAAACGGCGACGGGGGGCTGCGGCTTGATGGCGCTGCAGCTTGCGGCTTTGAAGAGAGCAATTTGTTCTGGAACCTCGAGTCGCGAGGAAAAACTGGCAGTGCTGCGGCGGCTGGGCGTGCGGCACGCGTTGAACTACAAAACTACCGAATTCGATCGCGAGATAATGCACCTGACCCAGGGACGTGGCGTGGATATCGTCCTTAATATGCTGTCGGGTGATGGGATTCAGAAAGGCTTGAACTGTCTTGCCGCGTCGGGGCGTTATCTCGAAATCGCAGTGCACGGTCTGAAGACGAGCCCCAAACTCGATCTCTCGCGCCTTGTTCACAACCAGGCGATCTTCAGCATCGATTTGCGTCGGCTGGGATTCCAGAACGGTGGACTGGGCCGCCGCGAGATTTTCCAAGAGATGGTCGATTTGGTGGAATCGGATCTAATCGTGCCGATTGTGTCTCAGATTTATCCGGTATCGAGGATGGGTGAGGCGATGGAGTTTGTTTCGAGGGGCGAGCATATTGGTAAGGTCGTCATCAGCCACACACAAACGAAAGTGGAAGACCGCACAGAGGCGTGTCTTGAGGCCCTTTTGGCGCAACAGGAACGGGCACGCTGCAGTTTGAAACGCTCTGCTTTCTTCCAGATCGAACCAGCGGTTCGTGCTCCGGTAGCCCCAACCCAGGAAGGGGTTGCAATTATCGGCATGAATGGGCGGTTCCCCCAAGCGGGGAATCCGGAAATTTTTTGGCAAAATATCCTTGCGGGCAAGAACAGCGTTACCGAAGTTCCGGAAACACGTTGGCCGAAGGCGGCTTATCTCGCCAACGGTGCAAAATCAGCGGGCAAGACCTCGTGCAAATGGATGGGCGTGCTCGAAGGTGTCGACGCTTTCGATCCGTTGTTTTTTAATATTTCTCCTGTCGACGCAATGTGGATGGATCCGCAACAGCGTCTCTTTTTGCAAAGTGCGTGGGCGTGCATTGAGGATTCGGGAATTGCTCCCGGAACTCTATCCGGCAGTCGCTGCGGGGTGTTTGTCGGCTGCGGTTCAGGTGATTACGGCCGGATGGCGAAGAACCAGACCCTGAGTGCGCAACGACTGCTCGGCAGCGCGGTGTCGATCCTGTCTTCCAGGATTTCTTATTTTCTAAATTTAAAGGGGCCGTGTTTTGCGGTGGACACGGCGTGCTCATCCTCGCTCGTGGCAATCGCGGAAGCATGCGACAGCCTCTTGTTGCGCACGAGCGATCTCGCGTTGGCCGGAGGTGTTTGTGTGGCTTCCACGCCGGCATTGCAGGTGATGATGGCGGAGGCGGGCATGCTTTCACCTGACGGCCGGTGCTTCGCCTTCGACGAACGTGCAAATGGTTTTGTTCCGGGCGAGGGCGTGGGTGTGTTGCTGCTTAAGCGCCTGAGCGATGCTGTTCGCGATGGCGATCCGATACACGGTGTGTTGCGCGGCTGGGGTGTTAATCAAGACGGCAAGACCAATGGTATTACGGCGCCGAGCGCGGCGTCGCAGACGGCGTTGCAACGCGACGTATTTGCACGTTTCGATATCGATCCGGGCACGATTTCGCTGGTAGAGGCGCACGGCACGGGCACCCGGCTGGGTGATCCGATCGAGGTCGAAGGGCTCACCAATGCCTTCCGGAAACATACAACAAAAAGTGGTTTCTGCGCTCTTGGTTCAGTGAAGAGCAATATTGGTCACCTGATGACCGCCGCGGGTGTGGCCGGGGTGGTAAAAGTGCTGCTGGCGATGCGACATCGGATATTGCCGCCGACGCTTGGCTTTGAACGATTGAATTCCCATATCGCGATCGAGGGAGGACCGTTCTTCGTCAACACGAATGCGCGGCCGTGGGAGACCGCAGCTGCGGCGCGGCGTGCTACTGTGAGTTCCTTTGGCTTCAGTGGGACGAATGCTTTTGCGGTGATTGACGAACCTCCAGTGGTGCCAATGCGAGTCCATGCCGGATCGCTCGACCCGGTGCTGTTGGTACTTTCGGCGAAGACACCTGATTGCTTGAAGTTGGCGGCCGCCAACCTGCGTGCTTTCCTGGAGAAAAGTACTGAGGTTGACCTTATTGACGTGGCCTATACCTTGCAGGTGGCGCGCGATGCGATGTCGGAGCGGGTCGCGTTTCTGGCGAGCTCCCGGACGGAAGCTGTAGAGATTCTTTCAGGAGTGGCGAACGACGAGCGGGTTTTGCCCGAAGTCCATCGTGCGCGGGCGAAAGAAACGACGGCGCTTGACCTGGCGATGCTCAAGCGTTGGATCAGCGAAGGTCGTGGCGACGATGTTCTGGAGGTGTGGGTCAAGGGAACTGTGATCGATTGGCAGGCCCTGGTCGATGAACCACGGCCGCGCCGTTTGCATCTGCCGACTTATCCGTTTGCTTGCGACCATTACTGGATCGAGGAGTCTACGGCGTTGGCTCCGGTGGTGGAATCAACATCCGATGTGCCTAGCAGTGCGGAACTGGTTTTGGGCCAACCATTGTGGCGCGAACAGTCCCTGTCGGCTTCCGATAATCTGGAGCCGCTGGCTCAGCATGTGGTCGTGTTGGCCTCTGACTTCTCTGAGACGCAGGCTATCCTTACAGAACGAGTTCCGACCGCCCGGATAGTGATTTTGTCTGGTAACGTGATGGCATTAGAAGAACGCGTTGAACTCTGGTCGGTGGAGTTGGGTAAAGTGGCCAAGGAGTTGTTTGCACCAGGTCCGGCTGGGCGCCGATTCTTGCAGGTTGTTATTCCGTATGGAGATACGGTAGCGGGCCCGGCGCTGTCGGGCTTACTTGCTACCATTGCCCACGAAAGCCCGACTTGCTGCGGCCAATTGATCGAATGTAGCTTGGAAGAAGTGCCCGATGCCGTGGCCGCGAATGCTGTCAGATTTGAGGACGGTTGGGTGCGCTATCGCAGCGGCTGCCGCGAAGTGCGCGTTTGGGAAAAGATCGAATCGGGAAGTAGCGTGATACCGTGGCGTGAACGGGACGGCGTTTATCTCGTCACTGGCGGAACAGGTGGACTTGGCTTAATTTTCGCAGAGGCTATCGCGCGCGCGACACAGGGGGCGAGGATTGTTCTGGTGGGACGGAGACCGTGGTCACCGGAAAAACAGAGTCGAGTCGAACGGCTAACCGCGCTCGGCGCACTGGTTGAATATCGCCAGGTGGACGTGGCGCGGCGCGGCACGGTGACGGCGTTGGTACGCGAGATCGTTGGGAAGTATGGCGCGTTGCACGGCGTGTTGCACGCGGCAGGCACCACACGCGATAGTTTGCTTGTTCGAAAAAACGCTGGCGATTTTGCTGCGGTACTGCGACCGAAGGCGTCTGCTGCTGTTTTCCTCGACGAGGCAACCCGGGATCTGTTGCTCGATTGTTTTCTCTTATTTTCGTCGGTTGCCGGGGTATTTGGCCATATAGGCCAGGCGGACTATGCGATAGCGAATGCGTTCCTCGATTCGTTTGCGGCGGAGCGCAATCGCGCGGTTGTCGCTGGGCAGCGGCACGGACGGACGCTGGCGATCAACTGGCCGCTTTGGCGTGACGGAGGAATGCGCGCGGATGAAACTACATTGCGGACCTTGTACGCGAAGGGAGCTTCGCCACTCCCGACCTGGGCGGGCCTGAAGGCGCTGGCCATTGCTTGGGCTGCGAAAGCCGATCAAGTGGTCGTAGGATTTGGAGACGTCAGCCGGATGTCAGCGATGTGGATGCAGCACGCCTTGGTGTTGTCGCCAGTACAAGTACAACTGACGGCCGGAAGACACTTGAAAGGACGGGCGGTGGAGGCACTACAAAAACTCTTCGCCGAGTTGACTGGACTTCGGGCCGGGGCAATTGATCCGCAGGAGGCCTTGGAAAAATACGGCATCGATTCGGTACTGATTACCCGGCTGAACCAGCGGCTTGCTGACACATTTGGGGAACTCCCGCCGACGCTTTTTTTCGAATGCCACACCCTTGAGGCGGTGGCGGAGCGATTTATAACGGCCCATGCGGAGGCTTGTGCACGCTGGCTCGGCGTAAGCGACTCCGTGGCGGTTCCCGTGCCGAAGCCGTCGTCGCCCGGTCCGCAGGAATCGACGCCGGTTGTGCTACCAGGTAGTCGCGAGCCGATTGCGATCATCGGTTGGAGCGGGCGTTACGCGCAGGCTGGCTCGCCTGATGAACTCTGGGGCCTATTGAAAGAAGGCCGTGATGGTGTGACCGAAATTCCGGACGAGCGCTGGTCGATGGAAGGATTCTTTGAAGCGGACCCCGAACGTGCTGTGAGCGAAGGCAAGAGTTACAGCAAGTGGGGCAGTTTTGTGGATAATTTTTCCGCCTTCGATCCATTGTTTTTCTCCATCTCTCCGAACGAGGCGATGAGCATGGATCCGCAGGAACGACTTTTCCTGCAAAGTGTATGGGCATTGTTGGAGAACGCTGGCTACACGCGTCAGCGCCTAGCTATCCGCCACAACCAACGCGTGGGCGTTTTCGTTGGCGTTACCAAGACGGGTTACGCGCTGTATGGGCCGGAATTGTGGAAGCGTGGCGAAAAGATTTTCCCACACACCTCATTTAGCTCGGTGGCAAATCGAGTGTCTTATTTTCTGGACCTGAAGGGGCCGTGTCTTCCGATCGATACAATGTGCTCCTCGTCTCTGACGGCTATTCATGAGGCTTGCGAGCACTTATGGCGTAACGAATGCGAGTTAGCGATTGCAGGTGGTGTAAACCTTTACCTGCATCCGTCGAACTACATCGGTCTTTGCGCAGCACGCATGCTTTCCACGGACGGGAAATGCCGCAGCTTCGGAGAAAACGGTACGGGCTTTGTGCCCGGCGAAGGTGTGGGCGCGGTGCTTTTGAAACCGCTTTCGCTGGCGTTACGCGACCGCGATCGGATTCACGCGGTGGTGCGTGGCACTAGTGTAAATCACGGTGGGAAGACCAACGGTTACTCGGTGCCGAATCCGCTGGCCCAAGAGGAACTGATTTACGAGGCGCTGACCAAAGCCGGCGTAAACGCGCGTGATGTCTCCTACATCGAGGCACATGGCACGGGCACTATCTTGGGCGATCCAATCGAGGTGGCAGGACTGAGCCGAGCATTCCAGCGCGAAACGTGCGATACTGGTTTTTGCTCCCTTGGCTCCGTGAAATCGAATCTTGGTCACCTCGAAGCTGCAGCTGGCATCGCTGGATTGACAAAGATTTTGTTGCAAATGAAGCACCACATCATCGCGCCGAGCCTGCATTCGATGGTGGCAAATCCGGTCATCCCCTTCTCAAAAACACCCTTTGTGCTCGCGCGGAAACTCGCGACATGGGATGCACCGCGTCGGATCTCGGGTATTTCTTCTTTTGGTGCTGGCGGTTCGAATGCACACGTCATTATTGAAGAATATGTATCGTCGCAGGTCGGCGAAGTGACCGCCAGCGATGGGGAAGCCGGCCCGGTTGCTCTCGTATTTTCGGCGAAAACAGATGATCGCTTAAAGGCATCTGCACGACAATTTTTACAGTTTCTGGTCCGGGCCCGTGAAACGGGTGAAAGTCTCCGGCTGCAAGACGTAGCTTATACCCTGCAAGTGGGACGTGAGGCTATGGACGAGCGACTTGCGCTGGTCGTGCGATCGCTCGGCGAGGCGGAAGCAGGTTTGAAACGTTACCTCATGGGTGGACCGGTTACGGACGATTTGATTTTGGGACGAGTAGAGCGCGAGGACCCAACGCTTGCGATTCTTTCGCGTGACGAGGTAATGCGCGTGGCTGTCGCCAATTGGATTGGCCGCAGCCGACTCGACGATTTCTTGAGACTCTGGGTGCGCGGGCTGGCGATCGATTGGGAGACACTGTACCGAGAAAATACGCCGCGCCGCATTGAATTGCCGACTTACCCATTTGCTGCGGAACGCTACTGGTTGCCGCGTTCCGTAACGCATGGCGCTGAAGTTGAAAGGAGCACACACCAAAGCGCTGATTCGCTGCAAGCGATGTGCTTCGAGGAAAAGTGGACGCCGGAGCCCTTGGCAATCGGCGCGCCACAACGGCTGGAATCAATTCTGTGTTTTGCCTCAAGTGGGAACATGCAACGAGCGCTAGAGCAGGCGATGCGTGCGATCGACGGAGCCATGCAGCTGGTTTTTGTGGTGGCTGGCGAAGGCTTTGCTAGACGGCCGGACGGCTCTTACGAAATCAACCCACGTGATCCCGCCGGCTACACCGCTCTCGTGCAGGCGTTGAGTGAAAGCGACACCCAGATTGATGGTTTGCTGCACGGCTGGGTGTTGGAACAGCCGTCGCTGGTGCGCGAGTTGGCGTTGCCAGCGTTGCTATTGGGACGCTTAGGGAAACTTCGGCGCAGGCTGAAACGGGTGTTTTTCGCTGTACCGCTATCGACGGGGCTTGATACCTGCTATGCAGAGGCATGGGTGGGTCTTGCTCGCTCGCTTAAGCCGATCTGGCCGGATGCAGCTGTTACGGTCGCGCTGTTATCTGGCTCCGCCAGCGGCGCGGCGACATCGCTAGCCGAAGAATTTTTCTTTTCCACGAAGCGGAGCGTTCTCTATCTTGATAAGGAACGACAGGTTTGCTGTGTACAGATGCTGACGCCTGTCGCGCAGCCGGCGGCGTTGCGCCAAGGCGGCACGTATTTGATCACCGGTGGAGCGGGTGGATTGGGATCACTTTTGGCTCGCCACCTAGCGACCCGTTACTCGGCAAAAATTGTGCTTACCGGGCGTGCGCCGTTAGAACAAAAACAAGAAGCGTTGCTTGAGGAGCTAAAACGAAAGAGCGGTGAAGCACTCTATTTCTCTGCCGACGTTTGCGACCCTCAGGCGATGGCATCGGTCGTGACAGCCACGCGAGAGTGTATAGGGCCGATTCATGGTGCGATCCACGCTGCTGGTGTGCAGCCGCGGGGCAATCTCTTTGAAAATGGCGTGTGTACTTTCGAAACTGTAATCGCTCCGAAGTGCGAGGGCATTCAGGTTCTCGACGAAGTCTTGCGCGACGAGCCACTCGATTTCATGGTTGGCTTTTCATCGGTTGCGGCGGTGCTGGGTGATTTTGGCTCGTGCGACTATGCGATGGGTAATCGTTTTCTTGCTCACTATGCAACACACCGTGAGTGGCTTGTGGCGCAAGGATTGCGTCGCGGTCGTTTCGTGGCGTTCCAGTGGCCGTTGTGGCGCGATGGAGGCATGTCGGCGGGTGACGCGGAGCAGGAAAAACTTTATCTGCAGACAAGCGGGTTGGGATATCTCGAAACCGAGGCCGGGCTGGCTTTGTTCGAACAGTGGCTTGGACAAGATGCAGTGCGACCGCTGGTGCTTGTGGGTGAACCTTCTCGGGTGAAGGCCCTTTTCCCTGCTGACTTACGACCGATGCGAGTGGCTTCTGCCAACCATCGCGATCTAGCCGGTAAGAATGCCGGGCTGACGCTCGAGCAACGCATGGCTGCTGATCTTCGCCGGATGGTTGAAGATATTTTGGGCGTGACACCGGAGAAACTGAACAGTGGGACAAACCTAGTCGACTTCGGCTTCGACTCGGTGACGCTTGCGCGCTTTGCGGAGAAACTCTCTAGCGAATTTCATTTGGATATTACACCGTCGGTTTTCTTCGGCCACTCGACGCTGGATCGGCTGGTGCGACATCTTGCGACGGAACATCGCGAGGCGTTTGAAATCCACTATAGTGATAGTGGTCAGTCTGCCGAAACACCTCTTCGTGTTTCGGAGATGAAGTTGGATGCGGCTGCTCCCATTCAGGTAGCGAGCCTTGGAATTGTTCCCGAACCGGCTTTGGAGCCAGTTGCGATTGTGGGTATGAGTGGTCGTTTTCCTCAGGCGCGGTCGGTGCGCGAGCTGTGGGGAATTCTTCGTGATGGCCGTGACGCGGTTGGGGAAATTCCAGGCGATCGTTTCGACTGGAGGGAATTTTTTGGCGATCCGCAACAAGACTCCGGCAAGACGAATTGCAAATGGTGCGGCAGTGTTCCGGGCGCGGGCGAATTCGATCCATTGTTCTTCGAGCTTTCTCCGCGCGAGGCGGAAGCAATGGACCCACGGCAGCGTTTGTTGCTGCAGGAGGCGTGGCGGGCACTTGAGGATGCGGCTTATGGGCCGGATCGGATTGCACGGGAGAAGATCGGAATGTTCGTTGGCGTGGAGGAAGGCGATTATTCGCTCCGCGGCGGCGACGGTGGTGTTACGGCCAACCACAACGGCATTTTGGCGGCGCGACTTTCCTATTTTCTCGATCTGAAAGGCCCGAATCTTGCGATTAACACGGCATGTTCCTCGTCGCTTGTGGCGGTGCACCAAGCCTGCCTAAGTCTATGGCATGGCGAGTGCGATGCGGCGCTGGCGGCTGGTGTGCACTTCTTACTCTCGCCCTATCCGCTGTTGGGCATGAGCCATGCGGGGATGCTGTCGAAGGATGGAAAATGTTTTGCGTTCGACCAGCGTGCCAACGGCTTGGTGCCTGGCGAGGCCGTAGCGGTTGTGATGTTGAAACCATTGTCGCGTGCGCGTGCTGATGGCGATGCGATCTATGCGGTCATTCGCGGCAGTGGAGTGAATTACGATGGACGAACCAACGGCATCACTGCTCCTAACGCCGTGGCACAAACAGAGCTGATCCGCAACACCTACTGTCGGTTCCATATTGACCCGGCGCGGATCGGTCACGTGATTACGCACGGAACCGGCACGCATTTGGGCGATCCTGTGGAAGTAGAGGGATTGCGCGGAGCCTTCAAAGAAGTAACGGCCCCAGCGCCATTTTGCGCGCTTACGTCGACCAAGGCAAATTTGGGACACACCTTTGCAGCATCCGGTTTGGTCAGTCTGATTGGCTTGGTCGAGTCGTTGCGTCATGGCGAAATCCCGCCGAGCCTGCATTGCACTGCGGAAAACCAGAACCTGCGACTTACACAGAGCCCCTTTTACGTAAACAAGGTTCGGCGTTCTTGGCCGCGCCCTGCGGCTGGTGCGGAGCGGTTGGGAGCTGTAAGTTCGTTTGGCATGAGTGGCACCAATGTTCACGTGATTGTGGAAAACTTCTCTAGTCGCCCTGCACCCTTTTCTTCGGCGCGTCCGGCGGAACTGTTGGTGCTTTCGGCGAAGACAGCGGAAGCGTTGAATCACCGCGTGACGGATTTGCTGGCCGAATGGCGTGATGCTTCACCGTCAGAGTTTCCGCTTGCCGCGGTGAGCCAAACGTTGTTGGCCGGCCGACATCATTTCACGCATCGCTGCGCTTGGGTGGCGGCGGACTTTGCGGAGGCGTGTTCTGCGCTGAAAGCTTGGGAACGTGGCCAGATATGGCCGGGGATGACTTGCGGTATGGTGCCGGTCGATTTTACACAACAAGGGTCGGAAATCGGGCGGTTGCGCGACCTTGCTGCAGCGGGTGGCAGGGAAGCGTTGGCGGAGTTGGGAAGATCTTATTGTGCCGGCTACGAAGTAGCCTTCCCGGAATTATTGACCCCGGCTTGGCCGCGCCTCCATTTGCCTGGCTACCCCTTCTCGCGTGACGTTTACTGGCTGCCGTTCAAACCGCTACCGTTGTTTGGCACAGCGGCTTCGTCGGCGCCAAAAAAGCTTCATCCTTTGTTACACGAACAAGTAAATGCAGAGAAAGGTGGGCTCTTTCGTTCAGTTTTTACAGGCCGAGAATTTTTCCTTGCAGATCACATGATCCGAGGCGTCAAGGTACTTCCGGGAGTCGCCTACCTCGAAATGGCGCGTGCGGCCGGGGCACAGATGGTGCGCAACAAAGTGATTGGTCTTAAACAAGTGGTATGGTCGGCACCAATCCAAGTTTTTTCCGATCCCGAGGTGGTGACCCTTGAGCTTGCGCTGGCCGGCGATGATTTGTGCTATCAGGTAACGACAAACGCGGGTGCCAGACAACATTCCCAAGGGATAATCGTCACGGGAGATTTGCTGATGCCAACCGAGCTGCTACGTGTGGCGGTTGCGGAAGTGCGTGCGCGCTGTCCGATGCGACGAGAAGCGGAGACATTTGCGCTGCTGTTTTCCGAGGCTGGCTTTAGTTCTTCGGGTGGCGGCGGAAGCTTTGCTGCGATGCAACGTTTTCAGTTTAGCGAGCGCGAGGGGCTTGCTGAGTGGCAACTGCCTGCTGGGGTGCGCGCCGACAGGGCTGGCTATCAACTACACCCAAGCGTCATGGATGTAGCCTTTGAGGCGGTCGCGCTTTGGGAAACGTTACGCAGCGGCCGGCCTTTTGTTGGGCTTCCGTTTTCCTTGGAGGAACTGAAAGTTTTTGGAGCGACACCCGAGCGTGGCTTTGTATATGTGCGACAGGGGTCGGGTGGCCCAGTACAGACCTCCGTGCGCCGCTATGAGATGGACCTAACTGACGAAGTCGGAAATATGGTCGTGGCCTTTCGAGGCTATTCGACCAAGGCTACTCATATAGAAACGGAGCCTGGGGAATTGGTTTTGGGGCGGCCTACTTGGTTTGATCAACCGCTTGCCGTGGGAGCGGCGCTTGGGGCTTCGCCGACCGATCTGGCGTTCATTTTGGCCGAAGGAGCTGTTGCTTGGCTTGAGAGCTTACGCGAAACCTGGCCGCTAGCGACATTCGAAACTCTCTCGACTCCCGATCCGAAGAATCCCGCATCGACAATCGAGAAAAATTTCCTACGGAGCTTCCGTTTCGTACAGCGCCTTGTGCGCGAGTCATCGACACCTCGGCTGATTTTAGCGCTTTTGCCGGAAACTTCGAACGATTTTGGACACGGGGGAATTAGTGGGCTGTTGCGGACGGCTCAACTTGAAGGCCGTATACGGAGCAAGGTTCTCTGGCTGGCAGATACCAATAGGTCGGCGGAAACCCTTGTGGAACTGGTTCGCCGCGAAATTGCCGAAAACGAAACCAGTGGAGTTTTTCGTTACGACAAGAACGGGCGTCGACAGATGTGGGGGCTCTCGGAGGAAAAGCAAGGTGGCATGGTTGCAACCCCGGCTGGATTGCGGTCTGGAGCGGTGGTGCTGATCACCGGCGGACTGGGCGGGCTCGGGCGTATTTTTGCGCGGCATCTTGCGAGCTGGCCGGACGTGCGCTTGATTCTCGCGGGACGAAAGACGCCCGAGACATCGGGCGAAGAGGTGTTGCAACAATTACGGCAGTCAGGTGCTTTTGCGGAATATCGCTCTTGTGATCTCAGTGTGCCTGAGCAAGCGAAAGCGCTGGTTTCGGCGATTCGAACGGAACATGGACGGCTTACCGGTGTGATTCATGCGGCTGGCGTTTTGTGTGATGGCTACTTGGTTGACAAGACAGAGGCGGATGTCTTGCCAGTATGGAGGTCGAAGGTGACGTCCTTGCTCAATGTACTTGCGGCAACTGGAGATGAATTGGAGCTAGTGACGTTGTTTTCATCCCTTGCGGCGATGGGCAATCCTGGCCAAGCCGACTACGCCGGAGCGAATTCGTTTCTCGATGCCTTCGCTGCGGCTGGCTGGGGGAAAGCGCGTGTGCTCTCGTTGAACTGGCCGTTTTGGCTCGAGGGTGGAATGCAGGTGGATGCAGCGACGCAGGAATTGGTTGCGCGGCGAACGGGGTTGCAGCCGCTGCCGACGAAAGTGGGGTTGCGTGCGTTTGACGATACACTGGCGGGTGATGCCCGACAGGTGGTGGTTGCCTACGGCGATGGAGCCCAATTGCGCGTGGGCTTTTTTTCTCCTTCGCGCCGCGAAGCGGTGGCAACAAAGAAGACAGCGGCAATGGAGCCAGGAATCGTGCAGCGGGTGCTGAAAACATTGATCGCTTGTTGTTCCGAAATGCAAAAAATCCCTGCGGACAAAATTGCGGAAAATGTGCCGCTATCGAAATACGGCTTTGATTCGATTCAGTTTACCACGCTTGCGAATCGACTGAATCGCGATCACGGGCTCGAGTTGATGCCGACCGTTTTCTTCGATCATGGCGATCTGCGCTCTCTGGCTCAATATTTGGCGGAAAACTATCCGCAGGCATTTGCATCGCAAACCGTCGAAGTTAAAAACGTAACTGCGCCTGTCGCCGTCGAACATTTGCCCGTTATTGAGCGGCCGCTTTCTGTTGCGTTGCCGTCGACTGGCTCAACGTTGTTGGAGCCGATTGCAGTCATCGGCATGAGTGGGCGCTTCCCTGGTTCGCCAACCTTGGAGGATTTTTGGCGTAATCTTTCGGCGAATGCTGATCTTATAACGGAAATTCCGGCCGAGCGCTGGGATTGGCGCGCCCACTACGGCGATCCAAAGGCCGATCGAAGCAAGACACGTGTGAAATGGGGCGGCTTCATTGCGGATGCTGACAAGTTCGATCCATTGTTCTTCGGTATCTCGCCTCGCGAGGCGGAGATGATGGATCCGCAGCTACGACTTTTCCTCGAGGCCTCGTGGCATGCGATTGAGGATGCCGGTTATGCTCCTGGATCGCTGGCGGGAAGTCGCACAGGTGTGTTCGTCGGTGTGTCGACGACGGATTATAAAGATTTGTGGAAAAAGGCGGGTGCGGAGGGCGGTGAAATGATGTTTCATTTTGCGCTGCCAAACCGGGTGTCGTATCTGCTCGATCTGCGTGGTCCGAGCGAGCCGGTAGATACTGCATGTTCTAGCTCACTTGTCGCGCTTCACCGAGCAGTTGAAAATATCCGCCATGGCGGCTGCGATTTGGCGCTTGTTGGTGGGGTAAATTTTTTAGCGAGCCCGCAGTTGTTGATCGCTGGCGGGCAAGCGGGAATGTTAAGCGAGCAGGGGCGCTGCCGCACCTTTGACGTCTCGGCAGATGGTTATGTACGTGGTGAGGGCGTGGGTGTTCTTCTGCTTAAGCCGCTTTCCCGGGCGCAAGCTGAAGGCGATGCCATCTACGGGGTGATTTGCGGCGCTGCGGTGAATCACGGTGGCCGTGCAACCTCACCTACGGCTCCCAATCCCGTTGCGCAACAGGCCTTGCTGGTTGCAGCCTACGAAGCCGCCCGCATCGATCCGCGTACCGTAGGTTATATCGAGGCGCACGGCACCGGAACGGCGTTAGGCGATCCGATTGAGATTAACGGCTTGAAAGGTGCTTTTGCGGAATTGCAACAGCGTCAGGGGTGTGCGGCACTTACGGAAAGGCCGTGCTGTTGCGTTGGTTCGGTAAAGACCAATATCGGTCATCTCGAAGCAGCAGCTGGAATTTCTGGGGTAATCAAAGTTCTGCTGATGATGCAACACAGGAAAATTCCCGGAAATCCGCATCTCAAGCGGCAGAATCCGTATATCCAACTAGAAGGCAGTTCGTTCGAACTTGTGCGCGAGACACAGGTGTGGAAAGCGCAATGCAATGCCGAAAGACGGGAGTTTCCGCGACGCGCCGGAGTAAGCAGCTTTGGTGTGGGCGGATCGAACGCGCATATTATCCTTGAAGAGTTCCCGTGTGCACCTACTGCAACTGCGACGGATCATTCCTCTGTGCCGGTTCCAATCGTTCTTTCGGCGAAAACGCCGAAAGCTTTGCGCGTCATGGCAGAACGGCTGGCTGCTTATCTCGGAGGGTTTGCTCCTGAGGCGCGGTCTCCGGTGCTGCTGGCGCGCTTGGCTTTTACTCTACAGGTTGGCCGCGACGCGATGGAAGAGAGGCTCGGCTTTGTGGCGGAATCCCTGTCTGGGGTGCAAGAGAAGTTGAAGGCTGTTGGGACTGGGCGCGAAAGCGAGGCGGGAATTTTTCGCGGACATGTGGGGCGTGAGAGCGCGGCGGCGCGCTTGTTGGCAGACGATGAGGATGCACACGGAATTGTCGAAAAATGGATACGACAGAGGAAGCTTACCAAACTGCTCGAAGCTTGGGTTGTGGGTTTAGCGATCGATTGGCGGCACCTACACGAAGGCGAGCGACGGGTGGATTGGCAGCGCGTGCATTTGCCCGGCTACCCATTTGCGCGGGAACGCTATTGGATTCCTGAAGCCCAGGTCCCAGCGCATGCTATTAAACCGTTCCATCCGTTGCTTCATCTGGCCGATCCGGACGGCCAAGGAAGACAGTTTACGACACATTTGACAGGGGAAGAGTCATGTCTTGTTGACCACCAGATCCAAGGGCGGAAAATTTTACCTGGCGTTGCCTATCTGGAAATGGCCCGCGCTGCGCTTGCGTTGCAAACTGAAAAAGGGAAATTCTCGCCGATGTGCCTACAAAATGTGGTGTGGGCAAAGCCGTTGGTGGTTGGAGGTCCTGGGGAGAATGTTCAGGTGCGGCTTAGTGCTGCCACGGGCGGAGTCGTTACGTTCGAGATCGGTGATAGTGCGGGAGTATGCAGCCAGGGGGCAGCTCGACTAGAGGCGATTTCCTCTTTTGCTGCCATTGACGTTGGCGAAGTTGAGCGACGGTGTGATCGTTTAAAAATCGAGACGGAAGACTTCTACGCGGCGTTTAAAAAAATGGGTTTTGTCTACGGTCCGAGTCATCGTGGAGTCCGGGGAATTTTTGTCGGCCGTGGTGAAGTGCTGGCCGAGTTAGCGTTGTCGGAATCCTTCGCACCCGAAATGTCGCAGTTTGGGTTGTATCCCGGCTTATTGGACTCTGTGTTTCAATCGGCGGCTGCGTTGGCGTTGGCTTCCGAACAAGAAACAGAAATTGGTGACTTATCGGGGCAGTTGCAGCCGAACCTGCCGTTCGCGTTGGATGAGATTAATATTTTCTCGTTTTGCTCGTTGCGAATGTGGGCATGGAGCCGATTTGCGGCAGGGGGCACGGTGGAATCTGTTGTGCGTAAGGTTGACATCGATTTGGTCGATTTTGAAGGGCGGGTGTGCGTTCGAATAAAGGGTGTTTCCTCCCGTCCGTTGGCGGTGCATCCGGAGCGGATGGAACCGACCTTGCTTGTGCCTGGTTGGCAGCCGGAGAAGCCCGGGGTGATAGTAGGGGCGCAAAAGGTTTCCCGGCGGGTCGTTTTGGCTTGTGGCATCCGTGCCGCGGTAGTGGCCGAAGCAACCCAAGCAGATCCTGCGACGGAGTTTTTCGCCATTAATTCGGAAAAGCCGACGGCTGCACAACGTTTTGCTGATGTTGCCCTCGCAGTGTTTGTATGGATCAAGCGGTTGATCAAGTCGAACCCGTGTGATCTGGTGCTGATTCAATGTGTGGTTCCGGTGACTGCTGGCGGAGATTTTTATTCCGGGCTTCGCGGACTGCTCAAAACAACGGCGATCGAAAGTTCGGTGCTGGCCACCCAGTTAATAGAAGACGACGATCTTTTTACGGGGGCCGGCCTTGCTGCTTTGGCACAGCGGGCGGCTGATTTTACTGCGTCTTATGTGCGTCGGTCGAAAAATATTTTCGAAATAGCGACGTGGGCGGCTTTGCCTGCAAAGGCCGAAGGAGCCCTGGTTTGGAAAGCTTTAGGTGGTGTCTATCTGATCATAGGTGGAACTGGAGGATTGGGCGTAATGTTGGCCGAGCATCTGGCAGCAAAGACCGACGAGGTTACGCTCGTGCTGGCCAGTCGTTCACCTTTGCTGGTTGGGCGCGAAAAACGATTAAAGAAAATTCAGCGCCGAGGTGTGCATGTTGTCCAGCGGAGGATAGATGTGACTGATTCGTTGGCTGTGGAAGAACTGGTGCGCGGTGTGGTGCGAGAGTTCGGTGGCTTGCATGGCGTGTTCCACGCAGCAGGTTTTGTACAGGATCATTTTATTCTGAACAAGACGCCGGAAGAGTTTGCTGCAGTGCTTGCTCCGAAGGTTGTCGGTGTGTGGAATCTCGATATGGCGACCCAAGGGGTTCCGCTGGACTTCTTTGTCTTGTATTCTTCCGTGGCGGGCGAAACCGGCGGAGTGGGGCAGGGCGACTACGCCACGGCTAATGCGTTTCTGAATGAATTTGCGAGCTGGCGGGCGGCAGCCGTACGCTCTGGACAGCGTTGTGGAATGACGCAAGCCATCGCCTGGCCATTTTTTAAAAATGGCGGGATGAGTATTCCATCTACCACAACCGAAACAACGGTCCGGAATGGTGTTTTGGCTCTGGAGGATGAGCCGGGTTTGCGGGCTCTAGAACAAAGCCTGGCTTCGGGCCGGTCGCAGGTTATGGTGGCGATGGGTGATTGGGAGCGGCTGTTGGCGCAGAACCAATATATGTCGGTACCAGCGATTCCGGCTGCGACCACCGCGAGTGCAGGCGGGTCTGAACTCTCGGCGAAAGTGCTTGACCAGCTTCTTGGGCTGTTGGCCCAGGCGTTGAAACTGCCTGTGGGGAGGATCCATCCGGAAGAGTCGCTGGGAAGATATGGCGTTGACTCTGTTATGGTGTTGCAGCTTACCAGCGAATTGGAGAAGGATTTTGGTTCGCTGCCGAAAACGTTATTTTTTGAGTATCCCACACCGCTGGCGTTGGCAGACTATTTGGCAAAAAGATATCCGACAGTGGTGGCACGTTGGACAAGGGGAGGGACGAGCTCACCTACATCGAGGGTAACTACGCCGGCCACCGTGGCTTGTGCGGAGCTGGTGCCCCCAGCGCTGCTGCAGAAACCGAATGAACTGGGGGAAAAGCCTGCGACTGGTGAGATCGCTATTGTTGCCCTTGCTGGCCGTTATCCGCAGGCTAGGACCCTTGAGCAATTTTGGAAAAACCTGAAAGCGGGTCGCGACTGTATTACCGAAGTGCCGTCGGAGCGCTGGAACCATGCGATGTTTTTTGATCCCGACAAGACGAGCTTGGGCAAGAGCTACGGAAAATGGGGAGGGTTCATCGATGGTATTGAGGAGTTTGATCCGCTTTTTTTTGGTATTTCCCCGCGCGAGGCGGAGTTGATTGATCCTCAGGAGCGGATCTTCCTTGAGACGGTGTGGGAGCTGTTAGAGCGCGGCGGTTATACCCGGGAACTTGTACAGGCTCGGACACAGGGGCTGGTGGGCGTTTATGTCGGGGCGATGTATCATCATTATCCGCTTGTCGACACCTCAGCGCTCAATCGTGCGGTGGCGTCCCTTTCGACCTTTGCGTCAATCGCGAATCGGGTTTCCTATTTTTTCGATTTTCGCGGGCCGAGCTTGGCGCTGGATGCGATGTGTTCCTCATCGCTGGTGGCGATTGAGCTCGCTTGTGATAGCCTGCGCAACGGCCAGTGTCGGATGGCTGTCGCAGGTGGCGTAAATCTATCGCTGCATCCAGATAAGTTTGTCGGTCTGAGTGCCGGTCAGGTGATCGGAAGCCATGCGGGCAGCACGAGTTTTGCTGCGGGCGACGGATATCTGCCGGCGGAGGGCGTGGGGGCGGTGTTGCTGAAGCCGCTGGCTGCAGCGGAACACGACGGGGATCCAGTCCTCGCGGTCATCAAATCCGTTGTCACCAACCATACGGGGCGTGGTACCGGATTTCGCGTGCCGAGCCCGGTGGCACAGGCGCAATTGATTGAGGAAAACTTTCGACAAGCCAGCATCGACCCCCGAACCGTCAGTTATCTAGAGTCGGCAGCGAATGGATCGCTGCTCGGCGATGCCATCGAGTTTACGGCGCTAAACCGGGCGTTCCGGAAGTTCACCAACGACGAGGCATTCTGCGCGATCGGCTCTGTGAAATCCAATATTGGTCACGGCGAGGCGGTATCGGGAATGTCGCAGCTGGCCAAGGTGGTCTTGCAGCTGCAGCATAGGCAGCTTGTGCCTTCGATCAAGGCGCAGACGTTGAATCCCAATCTCGATTTTGTAGGGACACCTTTCCGGTTGCAGCGTGAGCTTTCCGTGTGGTCACAACAGGAGCGTGTTGTGGCCGGCCGCCGGCAGCTGTTGCCGCGCCGCGCGGCCATCAGCTCGTTTGGCGCAGGCGGATCGAATGCGCATCTTATTATTGAGGAATACTCGCGACCCGAATCAACGGTCGAAAAACCAGAACCGCGATCAAAAGTATTTCCCTTTTCAGCGCGGACATCGGAGCGGCTGCATGTGGTTGTCCAGAACCTATTGTTCTGGCTCGATGATAACCCAGATGCCTCGCTGGGCGATCTGGCGTATACCTTGCAGGTGGGCCGTGAGGCGCAGCCGGTCCGGTGGGCGACTGTTGCTTGCGATCGCTCTGAGTTGCTGCGGGCCTTGCATCGCTTCCTTGCAGAGCCGATGTCGGGACCGGTAGGATCTGAGGTGGAGCCGGTGACAGTTGACGTTGAACGCTTGGTTGCTGAGGATAATTTGGCAGGGATTGCGTCGGCATGGGCGTGCGGTACAACCGTGTCTTGGGCAAGCCAAAAGAATTCTCGCGGATACCGCGTCCTTCCTCTGCCGACCTATGCGTTCGAGCGCCAACGTTATTGGATGGCAAGAAAGCCATCGGAAAACTCTGTTCCTGGTGACTCGTTGGCGCTCCTTTCTCATAAGAGTAGCGATGCACCGGTTGCCGTGCAACTCCCGGCGTTTATTGCCGATCTTCTTGGTATGGAACTGGCGGCGCTGCGGCACGATCTCCCGCTTAGCGACTATGGAATGGATTCAATCGCGTGGAGCCGGCTGCTGCAGTGGCTGCAATCCCGTTTCGGTGGGGCGCTCGATTTGGCACGGCTGCGGCAATGCCGGACAATACAGGACCTTTTGACGGTTGTTCCCAGTCAGGCCCGGGCTTTGTTCGGAATGCACGCTGATTATGAATTCCCGGAGCTCATGAAATTAAACGCGGTGACGCAGGGCCGGCCGGTTTTTTGGATCCATGGTGGCGTGGGTGGTGTGCGACCTTACGAAGGAGTCGCGCAGCGGTGTACGCGCCCATTTTATGGCATCCAACCCCGGGGATGGCAAACGGAGTGTGAACCGTTGCGTGGCATTCCCGCAATGGCGGCCTATTACACACACATCGTCATGATCCGTCACCCCGACGGGCCGATCGACCTCGGGGGGTACTCGCTGGGCGGCATGCTGGCTTTTGAGGTTACGCGGCAGCTACAGAAGCTGGGACGGAGTGTGAGCAGCTTGATGATGATCGACACACTTGATTCGACGGGATTGGCGACGCTGCGTTCGACGCCGGGAGGCGAATTGTTGCAGGCGGCGAACACAGTGCTTCTTTTGCTTGGAGTGGGCTCAGCGTTGCACGGGGGATCGTTTATTCACCGTGACGAAGTGGACTTCCAGCTCGGTCCCAAAGCGCTCGCGAGCCAGTTATTTTCGCTAACTTTGCAGCGCGGTGTGACTCTATCCGAGGCGCGCTGGAAGACGTTGCTCGATCGCTTCTCTGTTTTGCAGCGTGCCAGCGAAGCGGAGAGACACTCCTTGCAAGCGTTACCAAATCCAGATGTTCCTTGCTACTACGTTCGCAATATGAACGGTTTGTTTTTCGGGCTCTTCGAGCCTTACTTCATGGAAAAGGCAACGGAGAGTGCCGAACCGGCCAACTACTGGCAGGAGTGGTCGCGGTTATTACCGCACTTCCATATCGTCGACGTGCCTGCCGGCTGCCACATGACGTTGTTTGAGGATGCCGAGAGCCGGAAAACGATCGAAGAGCTGGCAGTGCACCTCTATTCGGAATCCGGGATTTCCGAGGCATGCCTACTGGAGTTTCAGAAACGGCCAGACCGTACCCTGACGACGGAGAAAATTTTGGAATGATCGGCGCTAGCGAGACCACGGGGCGCCGGCCTGTGGTGTTGATGTTTTCCGGCCAAGGTTCGCAATACTATCAAATGGGTCGCGGTCTGTGGGAAAGCCACGGGGTATTTCGACACTGGATGCAGCGGGCCGATGCGCGGGTGCGACAACGAGGCGGCCCATCCTTGGTGGAGGAAATTTATTCAGCTACAAAAGCGAAGGGCGATGTTTTTGACCGGATTACGATCACGCATCCCGCAATCTTTTCAGTTGAGTATGCGCTGTATCAGACTGTGGCGCACGCGGGTCTCGTGGTGGATGTTGTGCTGGGCTCAAGCTTGGGCGAGATTTCTGCGGCGGCGGTTACTGGCGTCTTTGGTTTCGAAGCGGCGCTTGATTTGATCTGCGATCAGGCGGCGATGCTCGAGGAGCGGTGCCCGAATTCTGGAAGCATGATTGCGATCCTAGGCCCGGTAACGTTTTTTGAAACGGATCCCGTGCTGTGTGGAGCCACGACTCTTGCGGGAATAAATTTTGCAAACCATTTTCTAGTGTCGGTCGTTACGGAACAAATTGGGTTTATTGAACGACACTTGCGGGAGAGAGGAGTCACTTTTCAGCGGCTTCCATTGACACACGGATTTCATAGCGCGGCAATCGAGCCGATCGCGGAGCCGTATGGACGGTTGCTAAACCGGCAGAGTTATAAAGTACCCAACCGTCCGCTCGTGCTATGTTCGAGTGGCAAAAAGGAGCAGATCGTCAACGCGGAGATGCTTTGGACGACGGCGCGCGGCCCCATTCGATTTCACGAAACGATCCAGCGATTGGAGGGACAAGGCCCTTGGTTTTATGTCGATGCTGGGCCCTCTGGAACGCTGGCAACGTTGGCACAATACAATTTATCGCCTGGTGCGGCGTCACGGACTGCTCCGTTGCTAAATCCGTATGGGCGTGATGTAGAAAACCTCGAAAAGGTCTTGAAGAAGACACGCGAATCCCTGGTAGAAGAGCGGCGGTGAGCGAGACGCCACCTGGAGTGAAGACGTGGGAACTACGGCTCGGCCGTGAAACGGCGAGTTTCACCGCGGCGCTCAGCTTGGTCGTGGGTTCGCTCGATGAATTGATGCCCTGGCGGGAACGCTATCTGGCTGCTGAGGAAAATCGACGTTGGGAAACGTTATTGGCTGAACGCCGGCGATTCAGTTTGCTGGCCGGCCGCATTACTGCAAAGTTAGCGTTGGCACGGCTCCGGCCGAATTTGGTTCCAGCGCAGGTTGAGATTGGCGAAGGTGTTTTTGGGCAGCCGGTGGTGGCGAAAGTGGCTGGCTTGCACGTTACCATTTCACACGCGGATGGTATTGGGGGGGCGATTGCATGTCCGGCGGAGCATCCGATTGGGCTCGATTTAGAGACGGTGCGCCCCGAGCTCGACCGGGCGATTACGACGGGGCTTACTCCGGCGGAGCACAAGCTACATCGCTCGCTGCCTTTGACGGCTTCTGTTGGTTATGCAGCTCTGTGGACGATTAAGGAGAGCCTTGCGAAAATTCTGATGTGTGGGTTGACGACGCCTCTGCAGGTGCTGGAGGTTGCAACAATTGACCTGAGTCACCTCGTGCTGGTGTCGACATTTTCCAATTTTGCTCAATACAAGGCACTCACCCTCAGGCGAGGGAGGTTCGTCCTGTCGATCGCGTTGCCCAAGCGCACGGAGGTCGATCTGGATTTTCTCCGGTCAAATTGACAATCCTGGTGCGGTTTTGCGATAAACGGTTGGGCTTTGTTCTGGAGCGCGAAAAATGGGTCGACGGGTTTTGGCGAGTTGTAGAATGAGGTCCGCGCCGCTGCGGGCGGTGTCGCAGCGAGAAAAATCTTCTGCGAGCTGTTGTGCAGCGTGGGCAAAATCGGGCGTGGTGAGAAGGTGATCAATATTGGTTCGGAGTGTTTTGGCGGAGACCTTGAAGGGATCGAGTCGGATGGCGGCTCCCGCTTCGATAAGGCGCTGGGCGGTCTCGAAGTGGTCCCACGCTTGCGGCAGGACGAGCAGCGGCACGCTGAGGGCGAGCGCGTCGTTTACGGTGTTGAACCCGCCGTGGCAGACGATAGCGGCTGAGCGCGAAAGCAGTTCGATCTGTGGAAGCCAGTTGGCGATGGTGACGTTTGGCGGAAGTTCACCGAAGGAGTCGGTACGAAAAAGATCGCCAACTGTCATCGCAACCCGCCAAGGAGCGCCGCGCGCGGCCTCGATCATCTGATAGAAGACCTTCCGCTTTCCTTGAAGCGTGCCCATCGTAAAATAAATAAGTGGGCTTTCGTTCGTCGAAAACTGCGGAAGTTGGACTTCAGTGGTGGCGCTTTTTCGGTTGAGTGTGGGACCGATGTAGTGGACTTGCGGGCGAAGGTCAGATCGAAAAAATTCGAACCGTTCGGTCGTATAGGAAAGATAAAGATATGGCGAAGCGTGGTCCGAGATTATGTTGCCCATCGGAGGCAGATCGAAAGCACGGCGGACGCGATTGACGTAGCGAGTGTTCAGACCCCAGTAGGCTAGGGAAAGTTTCCAAAGTGCCCCGTAGATGAAACCGAGTTTTTTTCGATTGGAGGGCAGACCAAAAGAATAGGGTGGAAGATCGGTACTGGCAAGCGGCGACGGAACCGGACAACTAGAAGCGTAGGGCAAACTGCAGAGTTCGGCAGAAAGGCTGCCGGGTAGGAACAGAATGTCGAAGACCGCGACATCAGGTTTCCACACGTCGATAACTTGCAGACAGGATCGTGCTGCCTCTTCCAGCCCATAGACAAAAAGGAAAAACGAGGCTTTTATTTTCCGCTCTTTGATGATCGTGCGGTAAATGTGGCCTTTGATAGCTTTTTGTTCGATCAGATCGACTGCATAGCCGCCCCACGTAAAGGTGTTGTGCAAAGCCAGGTTATTGCGTGCGAGCATGTTGCGCACGCGCGGGTGGCTGATGAAAAGGACTTCGTGCCCATCAGCCTGCAGCTGGCACGCTAGTGGCAACATAGGTGAGAGGTGGCCGACCAGCGGGGAACTGCCGAAGAGGATTTTCACGATGAGGTCACGCCGTCTTTTCCAGGTAAAAAGCTGCCTGGTCTCCGCGTCCGAGGCGATTGAGTTTTTTGGCCTTTTTGGCGTAAGCGTGTAGGGTTTTAAGTGGGAAGTGTTTGAAAAACGTACGCGAGCCGCGTACCTGCTGAAGCGGGGTGTCGGTGCGGTAAAGCTCGCTGCTCCAAAATTGAAACGAGTTGGAATCGTAGACAATCTCCCGGATGGTAAAACCTGCGGTAGCCGCGAGCCGTCGAATACTTTCGGGTGTGTGCAGGAAAAAATGTCGCGGTGCGTCTAGTTGTCCCCAATCGACTCCGTAATCCTGCCAGGCTTGGGACGAAACAAGCGGAATGCGGATCAGACAGGTGCCGCTAGGTGTGAGCCGGGCATAAATATCGTGCAAAGTCTTGAGCGGAGCGGCGAGATGCTCGAAGACGTGGTGGAGCATAATGAGGTCCCATTTTCCGGCGAGATCGCATAGCTCGGCCTTGTGAATTTTTAGTCCACCTGGGTAACTAAGATCGTCGGCGTTGAACGGATCGGCTCCCTCCAAATGGGTGAAGCCGAGGCGTTGCAAACTTTTTAAAAGGGCGCCGCGGCCGCATCCGAGATCGAGGATGCGCGTTTCGGGCGCAAGTTGTATTTGGCTCAAGCTGCTGAGGGCAGGGTTAGCTAGGATACTGTTGATCCAGCGGTCCAGCCAGCCACGTCCGGTGAATGCGTAGCGGTCGCGCCGGCGGAGAAGAAAGTGGACTACTGCCGGGAAGGTGTCTTCGTCCTGCTGCGCGTAGTATTCCGGCGGATAATGGCGCGCCATGTCGTCGGGAAAGTCGGCGATTTGAAGGCAGCCGCATTTCTGGCACTCCAGATAGAGGAAGGATTCACGGGTACCGAACATCATTTCCCGAGCTTGGTGGCGCCGCAGCTCTTTATTGTTGCCACAGATTCTACAGTTCACGTCAAATGTTCAATCGAAGCCAGAGGTTATTTGCGTCATGAATAAAGACGAGATATTTCAAATTATAAAAGCTCAGCTGCTTGCTATTTTGCCCGATTGTGATCCGCAACAGGTGGTTCCTGCTGCGAATATGCGGGAATTGGGCGCTAATTCCGTAGACCGCGCTGATGTTGTAATCCAGTCGCTCGAAGCGCTGCGCCTGAAGATTCCTCTTCATGAGACTGCCGGTTTAAAGAATTTGCAGGAACTCGTGGATTTGCTGCACGCGCGGCTGGTGGCCCGCGGGGCGCTGAGCGGGAACCTACGGCCATGACGCACGAAGTCGTCGTCACGGGAATGGGAGTTGCGGCAGAGATTGGTGAGGGTTTGTCGGCTTTCGAGGCTGCCTTGCGGAGCGGAAAGAGTGGATTTTCGGCGGGCGATGGAATGGGAGCACCGGTCGTTTCCCGGCTGGCGATGGTCGATTTCGATGAGCGCTTGTTCCGGCTGACGCTGCCCGATGGATTGGTGCTGCGGGCAAAACGGGTCGCGCGACGATCTCCGCGGGTGTTGCAGATTGCACTCGTGATGGCTTTGGAAGCTTGGCAACATGCCGGATTGGTCGGGGCGAGCATGCCGCCAGAGAAAATCGATCTATTGGTTGCCGGTCACAATTTTGGGCAGGGGTTGCAGATACGCGTGGCCGAAAAATATGGGGTTAATCCCGAGTACGTGCTGGCGCGACACGCTTTGCAATTCATGGACACGGATTATCTCGGTGTGATTAGCGAGGTACTCGAGCTGCGTGGCGAGGGGTGTACGATTGGTGGCGCATCGGCGAGCGGGAACGTTGCGCTGCTGCAGGCGTGGCGCCAGATCGGGTCGGGCTTTAGTTCGCTAGCTTTGGTGGTTGGCCCGCCGGCGGAGCTTTCTGCGCTGGAAGTACACGCGTTCCGGAATCTCGGGGCGATGGGCGGGAGTCGCTTTGCGGCTACCCCGGACCAGGCGTGCCGGCCTTTCGATATCGATCGTGAAGGATTCATTCTTGGCGAGGGTAGCGCGTGCCTTGTCCTCGAATCTGCGGAGAGTGCGCGACGGCGCGGCGCCAAGGTCTTCGGCCGTGTTGCGGGCGGCGCCCTTTGCCTTGATGGAAATCGGCTTGCCGATCCCTCGGTAGCCGGGGAAACTCGTACGATGCGGCAAGCCCTACAAACGGCTCACATGGCGCCTGAGGCGGTTGATTATGTGAACGCACATGCGACGAGTTCCTTGCTCGGCGACGAGGTTGAGGCGAAGGCGCTGTGGGAGGTTTTTGCGGATGCGATGCCCTGGATCAACGCGACAAAAGGGCTGACTGGTCACTGTCTTTTCAGTGCTTCGCTGGTTGAGGCAGTGGCGGTTCTGCTGCAGTTACGGGGTGGCTTTTTGCACCCCAATCGCAACCTTGCCCGTCCGTTGGACGAACGTTTACGGTTTGTGGGAGCCACAGCGTGTGAAACTGGCTGCGAGATCGCACTTAGTAACGCGTTTGGCTTTGGCGGAATCAACACGTCAATTATCTTTCAACGCTGAGACGACGCATGAGGAGGAAAGAAAAATGATTACGGTAGGAATCGAAGCGATGCACGCCTATTGCGGCGCAGCTTATGTCGACGTGATGAAGCTTGCGGTCCATCGCGGGCTCGATCGCTCGCGCCTCGAGAATCTTCTCATGAAGGAAAAGGCGATCGCGATGCCATATGAGGATCCGATCAGCTTTGGCGTTAACGCGGCTAAACCGATCATCGATGCCCTGAGCGACAACGAAAAATCACGAATCGAGCTGGTGATCTCCTGCACGGAATCGTCCTTCGATTTTGGTAAGTCGATGAGCACTTATTTTCATTATCATTTGGGGCTGAATCGGAATTGCCGGCTCTTCGAGTTAAAGAATGCATGCTATTCTGGTGCGGCTGGCTTGCAGATGGCGATGTCGTTTGTGCTCTCACAAGCGTCGCCGGGAGCGAAGGCTCTCGTGATCGCGGCCGATATCTCGCGTTTTTACGCCACGGAGGGCGGACGGGGGTTGACGGAGGACTGGTCGTTTGCCGAGCCGACTGGCGGGGCCGGGGCGGTTGCGATGCTGGTGAGCGAGGTGCCATTTGTTTTCCAAGCTGATGTGGGTGCGAACGGCTATTACGGTTTCGAAGTCATGGATACCTGCCGACCTGTTCCGGATAGCGAGTCTGGCGATTCCGATCTTTCGCTGTTGTCGTATCTCGACTGCTGTGAGAATGCTTATCGCGAGTATGAGAAGCGGGTCACAGGTGTTGACTACCGAACGGCGTTTGGCTACCTTGCCTTTCACACCCCATTTGGTGGCATGATCAAGGGGGCGCATCGGAACATGATGAGGAAAATGGCGAAAGCCGATCCAGCCAAGATTGAGGAAGATTTCGAACGACGCGTGATGCCAGGTCTCGGTTATTGCCGGCGGGTGGGCAACGTCATGGGAGCAACAACGGCGCTTTCGCTTTTGAGCACGATCGAGCATGGGAACTTCGCTACGCCGCAACGGCTCGGCATTTTTTCCTATGGGTCGGGTTGCTGTTCGGAATTTTTCAGCGGAGTTGTAACAAGTGGAGGGCAGGGCGCGGTGCGACGGAAAAGCCTGGCGACGCAGTTGGATCAGCGCGTCGAGTTACCGATGGGGGACTACGATAATCTGCTGCGCGGGATCGGTGCGGTACGTTTTGGCACTCGCAATTTTGAATGCGATCCGGCGATTTTGCCCCAGGTTCGGACGTCCTGCTCCGGGCGGGGCCGGTTGCTGTTGAAAGCGATCAAGGAGTTTCACCGCGAATACGAGTGGGTGTGATAGACACAATCTACCAAACGATCCAGGTGCGCCTCACGGGCCCGGTTTTTACGCTCCGGTTTGCCCGCCCGGAAGCGGGCAATACAATCAACGCCCGCCTGATCGAGGAATGTCACCAGGCGCTCTCTTCGATCGATGAAACTGTGCAGGTCGTCGTGGTCGAAGGATCGCCGACGGTGTTTTGTCTGGGCGCGGACTTTAAGGAAGTAAGCGTGGGCGTTCCGGGAGCATCGGCGCCGGGTGCGGTAGCGGAACCGATGTATGAATTATGGTCCCGCTTGGCGAACGGACCGTGGATTACGGTCGCCCATGTGCGCGGCAAGGCAAACGCGGGTGGCGTCGGTTTTGTGGCGGCGTGCGACATCGTGATTGCGGATCGGACGGCCGACTTTAGTCTTTCGGAAATGCTGTTCGGTTTGTTTCCTGCCTGCGTGCTGCCATTTCTCATCCGGCGCATTGGACGACAGCGCGCCCATTATCTCACTCTATCCACGCAGCCGTTGAACGCCGAGCAGGCGCTGGCGTGGGGGTTAGTAGACGTTTGTGACACCGACAGCGATGTGTTGCTGCGGCGCCAGCTGGGGCGGCTGCGCTGTATCTCGCGGCTGGCGGTGCAACGTTACCGGCAGTATATGGAGACGTTTGACGATCAGGTTATTCGGGCGAAACGCGCGGCGCTTGCAGCCAATCGCGCCATTTTTACAGATAAGGAAAATTTGGAGAAAATCGCCCGTTACGTGAATACCGGTAAGTTTCCCTGGGAGCCATGAGCATTTCTGGTGAAAGTTTGGTCGATCTAACGGAGGTTGAGCCGGGCATTGTGCAGGTCTCAATGTGCGATCGCGAGCGTCGGAATACTTTTTCTCCGGGGTTGATGGAGGGGTTGGTTCGTTCGTTTGAAGCGGTGGCCGAACGTGCCGAGGCGAAGGTTGTGATCCTTACTGGCTATGATAATTATTTTTGTTCAGGCGGTACGCAGGAGGGGTTGCTTGCGCTCCACGAGGGGAAGGCGAAATTTACCGATGTTAATCTTTACGGGTTAGCGCTGGATTGTCGCGTGCCGGTGATCGCAGCGATGCAGGGTCATGGCATTGGTGGCGGATTTGTGATGGGGCTTTACGCGGATATTGTTCTGCTGAGCCGCGAAAACATTTATACGACAAATTTCATGAACTACGGTTTTACGCCGGGCATGGGGGCGACGTTTATTGTCCCGCAAAAGCTGGGGCTAGCTTTGGCGACGGAGATGCTTTTTACCGCGCGCAACTATCGCGGGGAAGAGTTAAAACAGCGTGGCGTGCCTTTCCTGGTGCTGCCGCGGGCGGAGGTGTTGTCGAAGGCGCTGGCTTTCGCCCGGCAGCTTGCGGAGAAGCCGTTGGGGGCGTTGCTCGAATTGAAAGGCCAGCTTGCGGCGCCATTGCGCGAGCGGCTTCCGGAGTGTATCGCCCAGGAGGTTGCGATGCATGAACGGACCTTTCACGATGCCGAGGTAAGAGCGCGAATCGAAGCGCGCTTCGGGAAATAAACCATGCTTGGCAAACCTCCGGCTTATTTTACGTCCGAGTTATTAGGCAGCGTTGATTTCAAGGCTGATTATGGGTTGCGCTATGCTTATTTGGCGGGAGCAATGTATCGCGGGATTGCGTCGACCGATCTTGTTGTGCGTCTGGGTCAGGTTGGAATGATGGGTTTTTTTGGTGCTGGCGGATGTTCTTTGGGCGAGGTCGAATTGGCAATTCGCGATGTGCAGGCGCGATTGAGTCGAGGCGAGGCTTATGGATTTAATCTTATTGCCAATTACCGGAGTCCAGAGAAGGAGATGGAGGTGGTGGTGCTGTATTTGCGTTTGGGCGTGAAGCGTATTGAGGCGTCGGCTTTCATGCAAGTTACTCCCGCCTTGGTGTGGTTTCGTGTCTCGGGTTTGCGGCGCGCACCGGAAGGTGGTGTAACTTGCGACCATCAGGTGGTGGCGAAGCTTTCGCGACCGGAGGTGGCGGAAGCTTTTATGAAGCCGGCGCCTGATACAATGGTTACGGATTTGCAGCGGGCCGGCCGGATCACGGCAGAGCAGGCGCAACTTGCAGCGATGGTTCCGATGAGCCATGACATTTGCGTGGAGGCTGATTCAGGCGGACACACGGATCGCGGCAACTCGACCGTGTTGTTTCCGGGAATTCAGAGCCTGCGGGCGCGGTTGCAGCTGCGATTGCGTGACCCAAAACGAATACGTGTGGGGCTTGCGGGGGGAATTGGAACGCCGGCTGCGGCTGCGGCTGCGTTTGTGATGGGTGCGGATTTTATCCTGACGGGATCGATCAACCAGTGTACGGTGGAAGCGGGGATGAGCGAGGCAGTAAAGGACTTACTCCAGGAAATCAACGTGCAGGACACGGCCTATGCGCCGGCGGGGGATATGTTTGAAACAGGCGCAAAGGTGCAGGTGCTGCGGCGCGGAGTGTTGTTCCCTGCGCGGGCAAACAAGCTATTCTCACTTTATCAGCAGTATAATGGCCTGGACGCGATTCCGGAGGCGATGCGCCGGCAGATCGAGGAAAAGTATTTTGGCTGTTTCTTTTCCGAAGTCTGGCAGGAGATCAAAGTGTATTTGCAGAGCCGTGGTCTAGCGGAGGAAATCGATAAATCCGAGCGTAGCGAAAAGCACCGGATGGCTCAGGTCTTTCGCTGGTATTTCCGGCGTTCATTTCGGCTGGCGAAGGAAGGCGATCCGAAGAACCAAGTCGATTTTCAGGTGCATACGGGGCCGGCGCTTGGGGCGTTCAACCAGTGGGTTGCCGGTTCGGTGCTCGCTTCCTGGCGACAACGGCATGTAGACCAGATTGCGATCCGTTTGCTCGAAGAGACGGCGGTGCTATTTAACCGCCATTATACGCTGGTGAAGGGCGTTGGCGGTTTGTAGGCGGAAAGATAGTTGGCTGCGGCCTGATAGCCGGCTTGGAAAAGTTTTTGGTAGCTCGCATCGCTTGGCTTGATACTGAAGTCGGTCTGCTGGACGCCGCAGTCACTTATCATGATTGTCCGCTTGCGGGTAGCGTCTGTTGATTGCACGGAGGAGTCGATTCCGAGCATCATCGCGGTAATAAGATTGGCGATGTAGGAGCGTCGGTTTGTGACGGGTTTGGCCCTCGCTGTGTCGACGGTGGTGTAATGGTAATGGTAAAAGCCCAGTGTTTCCCAGTTAATGCTGTGGTCGAAATACGGGTTTCCGGGGGCATATTTGTCGTGATCGAATATCTCGAGTGGGTAGTTTTTTGTAAGGCCGCCGTCGCAGTAATAATCGCCTTGTCCGAGCTGTTTGCCGTCGAAGCGCATCGCTTCGGAAAAAAACGGAATGGCCGTCGACATGCGGACGGCGTCGGCGAGTGCAACATCTGGTGTGGTGTCCGCTGAGAATATTTCGGTCGAGTGGCGGGTTATATTCGTGACGACCACATGGATGTCGTGAAATCCGCAGTTGCGAAATTCGCGGAACGTGATCCGCGGATTACCGGTATGGGTGCCGATTACGTTTTGTATCCACTGGTAAAAGTAGCTGTTGGCGTAGAACCCGAGTCGGTCGCGGAAGCGTCGCAAGCATTGCATGCGGGCTCGGGTTTTTTCGAAGAGGATCCTTTTTTTGGGTTGGGGAATCTGGTCGTAGGTCTGGCGGATTTTGGAGAAGTCCAAATCATCCACGATGCTCCGGATTTGTTTGGCGGAAAGTTTGAGGCTGACGAGGCCGGACATTACGGCGCCGGCCGAGGCTCCGGCTGTGCGTTGGATCTGACTGAGCAATCCCGCTTCCTCCAAAGCAAACACGGCTCCGGAGTAGAGTACGATCAGGACTCCACCGCCTTTAAACACGAGGTTCTTTTGTATAAATTTCGGGTTCACCAATTTTACTATGGGGCGTAATTTTGCGGCCCGATTCATTTGCGCCGCCCCAGAAGCCTAGGGCGGTTGTTTCTTGGGAGGCAATCCTAGAAGGAATTTTTGCTAGTACGGCAGCTTCGGGCTTGCTAGCGATTGGATGGAGGGTTTGTTTTGGTAGTGTAATAGAGTACGATGAATCGCCTGACGGTTTCGGTTGTTGGGCAAAAATCCATCGATTTTCGCACGATGCAAAAGCTAGATAATCGGCTAATTCAGTCTCAGGTTGAACGCTGGAACGAACAATGGCCGGTTTCTACTCCGGTGAGGGTGAAGGGCCGGCCGGAGACCAAAGTCACGCGTACGCAAGCGATGATATTGTTCGAACAGAGAGCTATCATCTATCTGGAGGGGCATTGCGGTTATTTCGATCTTGATGAGGTGACGCCGGCGGCGATGGCGAGCGAGGCTCCTTTTGTTGCGGTTAGACCAGCTGAGCCGCTAGAGGCCAACGCGTGTTGGATGTTTCCGGGACAGGGTTCGCAAAAGACGGGGATGGGAGGGCCATTGTTCGAAGTTTTCCCCGAACTTGTCCGTCGCGCGGAGGCAATTCTCGGTTACGATCTGAAGGAGCTTTGTTTGAATGCAGGGGACCCGCGCTTGGACCAGACGCAATTTACCCAGCCGGCGCTTTACGTAGTCAACGCGCTTACCTTTCTTAGCGAAAAGAAAAACGGAGCGGTGACGCCCGGTTTTTTTGCTGGTCACAGTTTGGGAGAATACAGTGCTTTGTTTGCCGCTGGCGTGTTTGATTTCGAGACAGGGCTGCGCTTGGTCCAACGGCGAGGCGCTTTGATGGCAGAAGTGACGGGGGGCGGAATGGCTGCGATCGTTGGCTTGTCGTCGACACAGGTAAAACAGGTGTTGCGCGAACGCGGCCTGCAAAGCCTCGATCTGGCCAACCTCAATTCGCCGACCCAGATTGTCGTTTCGGGGCCAGCTGCCGATATCGAGCGCGCGCAGCCGATCTTTGAGGAAGCGGGCGCGCGGTTGGTGGTCCATTTGAAGGTGAGTGGCGCTTTTCATTCACGCTATATGAGGCCGGCTAGGGATACGTTTTTTACGTTTCTCGATTCCTTTACCTTCCAGGCGCCGCGGGTGCCTGTGATCTCAAATGTCGAGGCATGTCCTTATCCCCCATTTCGTTTAAAAGATATTCTTACTGAACAACTTACATCTCCTGTACGCTGGACCGAATCGGTGCAATACTTGCTTGAGCATGGCGTAAAAAATTTCACTGAACATGGTCCCGGGAACGTGCTGATGGGGCTTGTGCGCAAGATTCAAACCTCGTAGTTTTTAGGCCAGTCTTGGGTTTTGCGATATTATCTTTTGCCGACATATTCGCCGGTGCAGCTCCGTTGCCTAATCGTCGAATTTAGGAAATGACACGGACCAGGTTTTGGTGGTGATGAATATTGGGAAAGCGAAGCGGAAGCGTATCAAAACGGAAAAGGCTGCTTGATGGAGGAAATTTTTGTTGCGGTGGAAGTTTTAAGAGTGACCAACAGGTGCGATGTATTTCCACTAATTTTTCGGTAAAAGCGCTCGAATGTGATCGGTTTGATTGGATAATTGTTGTCCGCTGGAGCTCTCGTAGTTTCTTGCTGAAGCTGCAGCCTAGGGATACTAGAGTCCAAAGCTACCAAAGAGTCGAGTCGACAGAAACAACCAAAAACGCAGTTTGCGGCGGCCGTGTTGGATGGCCCGTGTTTGGCTATGGGCCGAAGTAAAGGTCAAAAAAATTATAATAAGCGCCGTTGTCTGCACAAGGTCAGGCTTGGGGTGGCTAAGGCTTTCGATCGCTATGCTGACACTCTGGCCCAAGGAGCCAAACGTACAAGGAGCTTTCCGAAAAGTTGGCGAGCAAGAAAAAGGGTGGGAGCTGTGAAGGATTACGGTAAGAATTTCTATATAAAGTTTTGGAGGGAAGTGCTGGCGCAAAGGCGCCGAAAGGCCTGATTAAAGCCATATCGGTTCTAGTTTTGCTGAAGAGGCGTAGTTGGCACAAACTTGAAAAATATCTCTACGGCATGGCCCGTTTGGTTGGCTTCTAATCGAAGCGTGCCTTCCCCCTTAGGGCGTTCGGGTAGGTTTTTTTGTAAAGTTAAGGTTAAGGTTGGCGGTTAGCTGTGGGGTCACGCAGGGCCTGGTTTGGAACCTTTGGGGGTGTGATGAGGAGGTGGTGGTGGGAGATGCGTGGCGTGAAAGTCGGGCAGGCTGGAAAATACATGTTGTCCGTCCTTCAAAGTCTGGTCGGCCTTTGCTCGATGCCGAAAGGCCTTTTGTTTGTGTAACCCAGCTTGCCTCCATATTCTGTCCTTGTTTGGAAAATCACGAGGGCGAAAACGGAAGCGTGCCTGCGAGATAGAGCAAGCGGTGTTGCGATTTCCCGAGGCTCAGGAGTGATAAGTCAGGTTACGAGCAACGTAGTCCAAATCGGGGTTACCCAACTCAACTTCAGTTGGAGCTGCATAAAGGGATGCAGCGGTTTTGCCATGGGATTGGCCATTAATCGATGCGCATCGAGATATACAAAAATAACACTGCTACGATTGTTGCGAACCAAGAGAGAAACAACAATCATCGGCTGGGTTGCTAAGTTTCGGTGAAGTCAAAAGCGTTGGCGATTATGGACTGGGCAAGTAGTGCAATGGGGGCACAAACAGGAACATGTAGCGCAGAAGGACCTATACGCACTGTTGCACAAAAAAGGTTCTACTAGGAGCGATTGCCTTCCGTTGCTTTCTGGTGCTTTTTTTCGGTATCGATTTATGCGCCGAGGGTGAAGCGGAACCGGCTGAGGGAGGTTGTGACGAGTGCTTATCTTTCCTAAAAACAAACCTCCGTATCTTTCATATCTAAATGTCAAAAAAATCAGTTACAAAGCGAAGAAACTTAGGCTGTACGAACAAGTCGAGCGCAGTTTACGAGAATACGAGAAACGATGGTATCGGGGGAAAAGCTGCAAATAAACGTGCTTGAAGTTGGCGTCAACAAACAGATCGGCGGTGGCAAGAGGCGGTTTTCGCCCCAAAGAAGAAGTAGATGGCGCAGGTTTACCTGCTTTTTCGCGGCGATTTCGCCGACACCCGGATCGCCCTTTGGAAAATAGTCGACAATCTGTTTTGCGTAGCGTCTTCCTGCCTGCTTTGTACGAAGGGTAGCGGTCGGCTCCTCGTATGGGTTTACCCTTGAGTAGCTTGGAAAGGAGAACCGATTGATATGCAGCGACCGAGGGGGGGCGTTGGAAAACGGCGCAGGTGGGAAGCCTCTCCGGTCTATTTATTGCCAGGCTTAGCACCGATCCGAGCACGACTAATTGACAACAAATCGTGGTCGGCATTCCTGCCTACTGTACGATGTAGGTCCAGACGTACGAGCACAATTCCGAAAGTCAATATGAGCGTGGCTCGTGCTGGCACTTGCGATGCGAAAAATTGTTCGAGTTGCAGGTAAACTCCAAGCAGTTTATCAAGTCACAGCTGAAATTTATCGACTATTTTCTTTCGGACTACTGATTCGATTCCCATTGGATATTTTCCCCAAAAGGCTGCCTGTCGGCGGGTTTTAAGGTTTAAGCTACTTGTTTACTTGTGGGCCTGCCGGTGAGATGCTATTGTAAAGACCATATATACGGTATAGAGTTCTATATTCGGAGTCAATTTTATCCATTCCGGGAAGATTTTTCGCAATTGGACTCCCAAGGGGTTCATAGGGAGCTCTTACTTGGTGGTGGTGCAGATGTGGCAGTCGGGCGAGGTTGATGCAGCTTATACGGCCTTTGTGCGGCGAAAAGGTGTATGGTGGCGCCGCTCAGCGCGAGCGCGGCCGCTTTAGCGTTCCAAAATTTTGGTCGATTACTGAGGAGGCGCTGGAAATAAGTTTTTGGTGGAGAGACCGCGGTTGCCGATCTGTGCTCTTGCACTAAGAGCGTGTAAAGTCTCGTTGTCTACGTTGGCGTTTTGGACGGAGATGCCGAAGATGACGATTTTTTACGAATCTAGCTCTAGCGGCTCTCCCAGTGGCGGTGGTTGCGGCCAAAGCCGCTGGGTTCAGGGTACTTCCGGATATTTATTTCCGGAATATTTTCGGTTGTTGTGTTGGGCGGCCAGGCGGCGTGTTCGGTAGCATAGGCTTATAAAAATTGGGAAAAACCCAGAGGTCACCTGCCGTGCGACTGATAAACGCTGTGGGTTGGCTCCGGGAAAGAAGTTGAAGTTCTAGCGTGGCGAGCAGGCCGATGACGAGCACGACTATTATGGTCTTGCCCAACGGTAAAACCGGAGCCGCTTCGTGCATTTCCTTGGGGCGGTTGCATGAGCTCTATTCCTGGTCGCAGCGATTTCGATACGATAAGTGTTAGCGTGTTTAATTCTGCGTAAATTACTATTACTCTGCGTAAATTGCCATTTTCCCTTTGCGCTTTGGGGCCGCTAAGGTAAAATGTAGCTTTCCCCAATGAAGACTGTCCTTGCTTACTCTGGAGGCCTCGATACCTCCGTCATCGTTAAGTGGCTACGCGAAACCTATGACGCCGAGGTCGTGACTTTCACCGCTGACATCGGCCAGGGGGAGGAGCTCAAAGGCCTGCGCCAGAAGGCGAAAAATACTGGAGCGTCGAAACATTACCATACTCGATCTTGTGGAGGAATTTGCGAGCGATTTCATCTACCCGATGATCCGTGCGAATGCGGTTTACGAAAACCAATACTATCTTGGCACTTCGATTGCGCGCCCGCTTATCGCGAAAGCCCAGGTTGAAATTGCGAAAAAGGAAAAGGCCGACACGGTGGCTCACGGGGCAACGGGGAAGGGCAATGACCAGTGCCGCTTCGAGCTCTCTTATATGGCGCTCGATCCCAAGCTTGCCATCATTGCTCCGTGGAAGTTGGAAAAATTCCGCGAGCTCTTCCCGGGTCGCGCTGAGATGATCGCCTACTGCCAAGAGCACAAAATTCCGGTCGAAGCCTCGCTCAAGAAGCCTTATTCGATGGATCGCAACCTCCTGCACATTTCCTACGAGGCGGGCATCCTCGAGGATCCGTGGTTCGACCCGACGACCAAAGAAAACAAGGGCATGTTCAAGCTTTCCGTTTCTCCGGAGGACGCTCCAAACAAGGCGGAGCATGTCGAACTGGATTTCGAGAAAGGTAACTGTGTCGCCGTTAACAGAAAGAAAATGAGCCCGGCTGGTGTGCTCAAGACGCTGAACAAGCTCGGTGGTAGACATGGCATCGGCCGCGTCGATCTTGTGGAAAACCGTTTCGTTGGCATGAAGTCTCGGGGTGTGTACGAAACTCCGGGCGGCACGATTCTGATGTGCGGTCATCGCCAGGTTGAATCGTTGGTGATGGATCGCGAGGTTATGCACCTCCGTGATTCGCTAATCCCGAAGTATGCCGAGTTAGTCTATTACGGGCTTTGGTTTGCTCCAGAGCGCGAGGCATTGCAGGCGCTTGTGGACGAGTCGCAGAAGCATATTAGCGGCACCGTCCGGTTGAAACTTTATAAGGGCAATATCATCACTTGTGGCCGCAAGTCGAAGTATTCGCTTTACGACATGAATATTGCATCGATGGAAGGTGTGAGGAGCTGGTATAATCAGACCGATGCAACTGGCTTCATTCGGCTAAATGGCTTGCGTTTGCGTGCGCGCCACTTCGCGCAAGGCGGTCCGAAGATTTGATTGTGCTTTTTGAGCAGCGCAGCTTGAATTGTGTAGCGCCTATTTCTCTTTTTAAGTTATTGTTCAGAATATATATGGAAATTGTCTGCCAAAGCCACTTCGGCGGCTTTGTAGTTGTTTTTTAAGGATCTGTCGGCGGCAGTTTTTCCGATTTCGCATTTTCTGTCTATTGGGGAGCATTTGTGAAAATTGCCATTTCCCCTCGGGGGAACCTTGGAAGGTTGAACGTGTTTTTCACGCGTTTACTTTAATCCTTAATTGATGAGAAACATCAAAATTATGGTGGCGGATGGCGAGCTGCTCGCCAGAAGGGAAATTGAGGCTTGCCTGCGAGACGACGGGGATATTCCCATTGCGGCCCGATGTGCTGGCGGTAGCGAAGCGCTGCAGGCGCTACGTTTTTGGCGTCCGGATTTTATCTTTCTTGATGTGTTGATACTCGGTCTCGATGGTTTTGAGCTTATGGCTCATTTGTCCGATTTGTCCGGTGGGGGGCTATCGTCTGGAGGTTATTATAGTTTCGGCTGACGAAAAGTATGCTCTGAGGGCATTTGAGGTGAACGCCACCGATTATCTGCGAAAACCTTTTGCACAGGCGCGGTTTCTGGGAGGTGTTGCACAAAGGCCAAATTTACGATTCGGGCCACACACAGCGTGCGGACAAATCTAGCCGAGCGCGTGGGGCGGCATTTTGGCCGCTTTGTACAAATTGCGGGGTGGCGAGGGGCTGCGGGGGGAGACTTAGGTGCAGAGGCTGGCGGCCGTTTCGGAATCGCCGCTGGTGGATAAAACCACTGCAAAAAGTCGGCTTCTTTTTCGCACTGACGGAGGAATCCATCTTCTCCGTATCGATGAAATCCGCTGGATCGAATCGGAAGGCGATTATGTCAAGACCTACGCTGACTTAAAAAGTCGGTTGGTGCGGATGTTGTTGACCAAAATCTTGCAGAGGCTCGATACGGCTGACTTCCTGCGCATTCACCGATCAGCCGTCGTAAATTTGCTCTACTCGCGAAAGGCAAGTCCGGCACCCTATGGTGAATAAGTTGTTGTTTTATAGAAGCTTAATTGGTGCGAAGAAGCTTCGTTTTAGCCGGGCTTACGTCCAGGACCTGAAAAAGCACCTTTAAAGATAAAACGGGTGATAGTTTTTGCACGCAGTGGGGCGAATGTCGCTAACGCTAACGTTTGTCGCTGTGCTTAATCGTTTTTTAATCATTTTTATGCTTTTCATATGATTTTGATGTACGTATTACTCGAAATGATTGAGCGGACATTGTAATAGTATTTGTGATGCTATTATCTTATCCTGAGCTTAGATGCACTTTCTCTTTGTGCGTCCTTGCGTCTCTTCCTTAAAACTAGCAAACACGCATGAACATACATACTACAGCCTTATGGAGGAAGCTTGCCTTCTCTTTGCTCCCCATTGCTGCTTCGCAACTTGCGCTCGCCAAGACGGCCATAGAAAGCACAGCGACGGACACGGCGACGGCGATAGCGACAAAAAACGTTTTCCCCTACGAAGAAACGCTTAAGAAAGATAGGTTTAGCATTCAAGACTCTTACCTATTCTCATCGACTAGCTCAACCATACCTCCTTTTATCTCCATCGATTCCAAAAGGATTAATCATAATGGTAGTAACAGGGATGTGCTGGAAGTCCTCCAGAAGTCATTCCCTCAATTTAGCGGAAATGCTAACATTAGCGGCGTTTTCGCCAATGGCGGTTCGCAGTTAGCGCTGCGGAATAGGAAAACGCTGGTGCTGCTCAACGGCCATCGCATGGCTTACTCGCCGGTTAGCTTTTGCGCGGCCAGAGATCATGTAAAGAAACTTGACTTCTGTAACCTTCTCATAGGCGAGCAATCTGTCGATATCAAAATGCTCCCGATGGCGGCCATCGATCACATCGAAGTGCTTCCTGAAGGTGCTTCGGCTATCTATGGCTCCGATGCGGTTGCTGGTGTCGTAAACGTGGTCCTCAAAAATAATTACCAAGGTTTTGAAGTAGGCAGTCGCTGTGGCTTTCCCGCGAATGGCAAAAAATGCCAAGAGTATATGGGTTACATTGTGGGCGGCATCAGGAATAAAAATCTCAACTTAACGCTGAGTGCACAATTTCTGCACACCAACCCGATTTTATCAAATTTCTCCTTTGCCAAAGTCGATCCGCCTGTAACAAATCCTGTTGAAAAAGATAAAAAGGGCAACCTCATTAAACTCCCCCCAGGATTCCTCTGTCGGAAAGATATAGAAAAAGAAAGGAATGCCGCTATATCTAGCAATTCGCAGAGCTTGGCTTTCAATATTGAAAGCCCTATAACTCCGAAAATTACCGTATTTAGCGACTTATTTTATTTTAACGAAAATTCTCTGTCGGACTTAACCACCCCCAAAAAGGATACTAAAAAAGCTAAAGCTACCCCCCAAAGGCTTAATTACACCAATGGGGATATGTACAACAGCCAGTCCAATGGCTTCGTTTCCGGTCCGGGTCCGGATATGAATAAAAAAACCCAGGATGACATGAGCGCTCGCTTTGTTTTAGGTTTTAAAAGCGCGATAGGCAATAAGTGGACTTTGGAAGGAAATACAAACTGCAGTTGGGTTCAGAAGGATTTTAAGT
>NJAL01000010.1 GCA_002591725.1 Candidatus Didemnitutus mandela
AATGAGCCATAAGCTCAAAACCATCGAGACCGAGTATCAACACATCAAGAAAGATCAAATCCGGACGACAAAAACGTAGCGCCTGCTAACGTCGCCAGAACAGCTTTTTGCACGTGAAGGCGGTTCTCCGCTTCGTCGAAAATAATGGAGCGCGGATTCTCGAGCACAAGTTGTTCCACTTCCTCTCCAGCGTGAGCAGGGAGGCAGTGCATAAAGAACGCATCCGGCTTTGCCGCAGCGAAAAGCTGGGCCGTCACCTGATACCGCGACATAACACGGAAGCGCTCCTTAGCTTCCTCTTCCTTGCCCATACTAACCCACACATCAGTGTAGACAACGTCAGCGTCCTTCACCGCTTCGAACGGATCGGTTGTAAAATGGTAAGTTTTCGGCAGGCCATCCTGAACGAATTGCGCATCGATACCCGAACCCGGAGCAAACTCTTTGGGACCCGCCAGGCTGATCTTCATCCCGAACAAAGCAGCACCGAGAATCCACGAGCACGCTATATTACAGGAAGTATCGCCCAGAAACGCAATTTTGCGACCGCGCAGCGAAGCGAGATAATCCCCGCCCTTCGCCCAGCGCTCAGCCACCGTGAACGCATCCGTATAAATCTGACAGGGATGAAGAGAGTCCGTGAGTGCGTTCACAACCGGGATCGACCCGATTACCGCCAACCGTTCAACTTCGCGCTGTTCATAAGTGCGCACGATCAACCCGTGAACAAAACGCGAAAGCACCTTCGCCGTGTCCTCAACGGTTTCTCCGCGGCCGATCTGGATATCATTGCTCTTAAGAAAGAGCGAATTTCCACCGAGTTCGTGAATGCCAACCTCAAAAGAAACGCGAGTACGCGTGCTACTTTTTGAAAAGATCAGCGCCCACGTCTGCCCGTTCAAGAATTTTTTGTGGCTGCCACGCTCTTTTTTTAGCTGCGCCGCCAGTGTGAAAATGTCCGCGACCTCGGCAGCGGAAAAATCGGTGTCCTTGAGAAAATGGCGCAACGGCATCAGGTAGTCTCCTTCTTTTTCAGTACAGAAACGATGATCTCCGTCGCTTCGTTGAGCTGCGCAAGCGTCGTAATGAGCGACGGCAGCAACCGAATCGTATCCCCCCCCGCGCCAACGGCAAGCAAACCTTGCTCACGCAACTCCGCAATATACGGCGCTGGTTCAGCACGCAAGACGATTCCGATCATGTAGCCGCGACCGGTGACAGCCTTTACCTGTTTCGGAAATTCCATCGCCAGTTTTTCGAGACGGGATTTCCAAACTGCCCCGTTATCCTCCACTTTCGGCAAGAGCTGGTCCTGCTCGATCACGGCGAGGGTGGCGTTGCCTGCAGCGCAGGCAAGTGATGCCCCGCCAAAGGTCGAGCCGTGCGAACCGGGAGTAAAAAGACCAGCGTGTTTCTCACCGGTCCATATCGCTCCGATCGGATAACCGCCGCCTAGTCCCTTGGCCATGCCGATAGCATCGGGGCAAATTCCACTGTGTTGGAAGGCAAAAAATTTACCCGTCCGTCCGATGCCACACTGAACTTCATCGAACATCAACAGCAGGTTGTGCTGATCACAAAGTCGCCGCAGGCTCCACAAAAACTCCTTCGTGCATTCCGTGATGCCGCTCTCACCCTGCACCGTTTCGATAAGAATCGCTGCTGTGTGTTCATCCACTTGGGCAGCGAAGCTTTGTAGGTTGTTTAACTCGGCAAAAACAAACCCGGGGACAAGCGGTCGGAATCCTTTTTGGATTTTTTCCTGCGGGGTAGCGCTCATACCGCCATAGGTCCGGCCGTGAAATGCCATCTTGGCGCAAATAATTTTGATGCATTTGCCCTCTTCGCCAGATTTCTGGATACCATGCAGACGTGCGAGCTTGACCAGGCTTTCGTTCGCTTCTGTTCCGCTGTTGCAAAAAAAGACGCGGCCCGGGCCTGCTTGCTGCGCGAGCTTACACGCCAGCTCGCCTTGCTGAGGATGTCGGAAAACGTTGCTTGTGTGCACGAGTTTGCCTGCTTGCTGGCAGATCGCCCCCACCCAGGCTGGGTGGCAATGGCCCAGCGAAAGCGCGCCGATGCCCGAAGTGAAGTCAAGATACTCCCGACCTGCGTCGTCCCAAACCGACACGCCGCTTCCTTGCACCAGTGTGAGCGCGGGACGTGAGTAGTTTTTCATCACATATGCATCGTAAAGCTCGGCGGTATTGGTGCGAATAAGGGTAGGTTGATTCATAGCAAATTCTTTTCCCGATTCGTTCTCTTAGACCTTCTCAGAGGGAACCGAAAAAGGAGGAAAGGATCATAACAGTCATCACCCTTGCACGATTTCCGTGCCCGTACCTTTGTCTGTAAAGACTTCGAAGAGTAAACTGTGGGGAAGACGACCATCTACAAAGTACGCACGTTGCACTCCGGTCTGGAGCGCGCGCACCGCACTAGTTACTTTTGGGAGCATGCCCTTGACGATCACGCCTTTTTTCTTCAGTCTGTCGACTTCGCTAACGTTGAGAGTCGAAATAAGCGACTCGGGATTCTTCGGGTCCGCAAAGAGTCCGGGAACATCACTCATATAAACGAGCCGCTGAGCACGCAGCGCACTGGCCACGCAGCCAGCAGCGGTATCGGCATTCACGTTGTAGAGTTTCCCGTCGTAACCTTTGGCCACAGGCGAGATCACCGGAATGAAACCGTTACCGATTTCCTTTTTGATCAGCTTCACCTTTACCTTGGTCACCTCGCCGACAAAGCCAAGATCAACTGGGGCCCCGTCATCATCCGTTATGAGCTTCTGGCAGACGAGCACCGTGTCGCCGGGCTGACCTTTCGATTGAATCTTCACGCCGGTAAGCGTGCTACAGACTTCCTTGTTCACGATTTCATCGAGTGTCTTTTTGACGATCGCAATCGTGGCTTTGTCGGTCACCCGAAGGCCGTTGATAAAATTCGCCTGCAAACCCAATGCGTTCATCGCACGGCTGATTGCTTTACCACCACCATGCACCACAACGACATTGATACCGACTGCCGCGAGAAACGCAATATCGGTAGCGACGCGCACGTGCATCGTCTTGTCCGGATCGTCCATAAAACTGCCGCCATATTTTATGACGAACGTCGAGCCACGGAAGTCCTGAATGTATGGCAGCGCCTCAATGAGAACACGCGCTTTGGTAATGATGTCCTCGGTTTTCATCGAGCTCCGCAAAATAAAAGGGAAAGAGACTTAGCCATCTGAATCAGCACGCTTTACAAAAGAGCAAAAGAGAAGAACGCTCGAAAAACTCACGGAAAAACCGCTCGTATTTTTTACGGGCTCCGCTCTCGGCATTCTTGCATCCTGCCAATCTGACTCACTCGTTTTTGTTGTAGTTGTAGTTCATGATAGTTGATGTAGCCTTCTGCCAGTTCGGTTGCGAGTAAACGAAACGCACCGTTGTTCAGATGCCAATCAAAGGCGACCGTGAATCTGAACGCTTAGACGATTTTCTTCCACCTCGTTGTTCAGGTCCAGGTTTGTTTTACCCGCGATCATGGCTAGTGCGCTGTTGTAGAAGATAGAAGATGATAGAACTTCGACTCAATCAGCTTTATTCTGGCCTAGCCAGAGATATTCGGCCAACCAGCTCCAGTTCTTGGTCTTCGACAAACCACGAGGACTTCACTAGGATTGAATTGTCGATAGCGCGAACGACTTTTTCGGCGTCTCCGGAAGAAATAGAGCACTGTACTTTCCCTCCATGATCTTCGTGATCTTTTCACCATCGTAGACGATTTTTTCAGCCAACACCTCGCAAACTTTTCAATCCACACATCGGCCAAAAAGCATGGACCTCACGCAGACTCTTATCTTAATCTTATAGACTACGCTAAAGTCGGAATAGCCGCTTGCAAGCATAATCACGGTTATTGTTGCTGTTCATTGTCTTTACCTCCGTAATCCAGTTGAAGGTGCAGGAAACCGCGCGTAACGAAAAGTCGGTCGTTATTAAACGTCGCCATGTTCGGCTGGATAATGCCAACATCGCTGGCAAAGCCAGGGATTGTGCACTCTTTGCCATGGTAAGTGAACGTGAATAGTCACAGTTTTCAGCTTCGCATCAGAAGCAAAAAATAGCACTCGCAGCTTTTCTCAGTGCACTAGGGTACAGGGTACGACTCTTTTCGGCAATCAAGCACTCGGAGCTTTTGATCACGTAACCCATCGGTATTGACTAGCCGATACGGCCGGTCGAGCAAACCAAGAGTGCGGAAAACTTTTTATTGAGTGCAACAGCGGCGCTGCTGCGCCATCGCTTGTACACCCCTTCAAGTCGTCGGTTCCGATGCAGGGGGTTGGCGTTGGACTGTTGGAGGGGCAATACCGTGGGCGGGGTTCCGCCCTAGGCAAGGTTTTCCTTCTTCTCCTTCTTCTAGAACCAAAGCACGGATGTAGCCTTCACTTACGTTCTTTTAGTGTTAGTGATAATAGCGTTAGTAAGAATAGCGTTAGTAAACGTCCACGGCAGCCGTGCAGGAGCAAAACGAAAAAACAAGCGTGAAGTCAAAACGCTTCAAGTCCTTTTTCTAGCGGATCTCCTAAGCGACACCTACAGTTTCGAAACCCAGGACACCCGTAATGCCAGCCAAGTCGCTAAGTGGCGGTTAGTTGGGTCATTGAGGACCACAAAACGCGGCTAAAACAACCCAGCGGTTTCAGGGAAACCGCTCCAGAGATTCATGATCTGCACCGCCTGGCCGCTGGCCCCTTTCACGAGGTTATCCACAGCGGAGGTAAAAATAAAATTGTTCGTCCGCACATCGTAGATCGCAGAAATGTCGACGCGGTTCGTGCCCATCACGTACGCAGTATCAGGCATATCGCCCGGGGGGAGCAGGCAAACGAACGGGCGGCCAGCGTAAGTTTTGTGCCAGGTTTCGTAAACGGAGTCGAGCGTCGCCCCCGGAGCAGCAGGCACAGTGATCGTGGTCGCAATGCCTACGCGCATCGGCGCCAGATGGGGGTTGAGTTGGATGATGGTTTTCGCGCCTGTGAGCAGGGCCAGCTGCTCTTCGATTTCCGCAAGGTGCCGGTGCTTCACCAAGCCATAGGCCTTAGCGCTTTCGGCTCGTTCCACAAAAAGATAAAATTCGTCGTTTTTCTTACCGGCACCGCTGACGCCACTAAAGGAATTGACAACAATATGCTCCCGCGAAACGAGACCAGCTTTTAGCAGCGGCACAAGCGGCACAAGTGTACTTGTCGGATAGCAGCCGGGCACAGCTGCGATTTTGATCGTCTCTTGCCACGCCGGGTCGGTCAATTCCGGCTGAACGTAACGAGCCCCCGGTAAAAGCTCGGGAGCGTGGTGCTTGCCATAGTAGTTCTCGTAGGTAGCAAGATTGGTAATGCGGAAGTCAGCGCTGAGATCGACCACCCGCCTTCCCGCAGGTACAAGCACCTTGGCAAAATCGGCTGCCCCCCCATGGGGAAGCGCGAGGAACCACAAATCGATGTCATTGCGTGCCGCAAGTGCAGCAGCATCGGAATCCACAAACAAGAGCCGGTCAGCCGCAGTGCCCCGAACGGTTGGCATCATCTTCGAAAGCACTTTTCCCGCGTGCTGACGAGAGGTCACCGCCGCCAAGTTCACCTGCGGGTGAACAAGCAAACGTTTAACGAGAACTTCGCCTGAATAACCCAACGCGCCAATAATACCAACATTCACCTAAAGATGAAGAGCTAATGAAGCCACGACTGGCATTCGCAAACAAAAAAAGATGAACTACTCCCCCAGTAGCAAAATAAAAACATGGATGGGAACACGTTAACGCTTCGAGAACTGGAACCGCTTGCGGGCTCCGGGCTGGCCGGCCTTTTTGCGTTCTTTCTTGCGAGAATCACAGGTAAGGTAACCAGCCTTCTTCATGATGGTGCGGAGTTCGGGGTTGAATTTCAGCAACGCACAAACGACGCCGTGGGCCACCGCATGGGCTTGGGCGCTGATGCCGCCACCGCTGACATTAACGATCACGTCAAACTTGTCCTTCGCATCAGTCGTCGTGAATGGAGCCACAGCCCGGCAGATAAAATTATCGTGCTTGAAATACGACTCGAAATTGCGGCCGTTGGCCGTGAGCTTGCCCGAACCGGGCAACAAACGGACTCGAGCCGTAGAAGCCTTGCGACGGCCCGTACCGAGAAAAACAGTGGAATCAGTGCTCATAGTGGGGATCAAACTTTGATGACAGTTGGGTTGCACGCAGCGTACGGCTGTTCGCTGCCGGAAAAAACGCGGCATTTGGTGAGCATCCTGCGGGCAAGGCGGTTTTTCGGCAGCATGCCTTTGACAGCCTGCATTACGATAAATTCCGGCTTATTTTTCCGCACTTCCTTCAATTTGCGGTATTTTTCACCACCGACATAGCCGGAAAAAGACATATAAGAAATCGACTCCTCCTTGTTACCAGTAAGGACAACCTTGCTCGCATTGATGACTATAACAAAATCACCCGTATCGATGTGCGGTGTATAGATGGCTTTGTTGCGGCCGCGAATAATATTAGCAATTTTGACGGCGAGGCGGCCCAGTACCTGCCTCTCGGCATTGATCAGGTACCACTTGGGCTGGACTGTCTGTTTCTTGGCTAAATAGGTTTTCATTGAGAAAAATCAGATAAAATAATGATTTTTCGTACCTCCCGTCAATAGCGAACTTTTTTTAAAACTAAGAAATGCCCAGCTTGATTATTACTATTATTATTTATATTTATTATTAAAATTAATAAAATTTGAAAATATAATAAAAACTTATTGTGACGTCCCCGCTCCTTTTGGCGACTAATTTCCTTTCTACTTTCTAGCCAACCGCCTGGATGCCGATAGCCGATGTTCCCATCATCGTTCGCAAGCCTAACTGGAAAACGAAAGTGATAGGACAGCAAAACTCCCCGCTCAAAAATAACAATCCATATGTAGAGTAGAGTAGAGTAGAGTAGAGTCTTGCAAAAGACTCTACGGCCCGAGCTGAGCCGACACATACACCAACTCTCCTTTCTAAGAAACGCTCCCAGACTCGTGAACAGCCAGCTATAAGCAAGCGCCGCCTAGATTGGTTTGTACTCGGAGCCGGAAATCATAAAAATAGCTCACGAATTCAGCCACATGGGGAAGTCGTCCATGTGAGAGCTGGCCCCAACCTCGGCTCGCAAACTAAGCGTTTGCCCGAAAGGGAAAGCCCATTAGTAACTTATAACTTGAGCCCAAGCCGGGGTTCATCCGGATCGCCCACAACAAGCGCATGCCCGTGCCACAAGTCCGCTCAAAAACCGTTAAACGAGAGCGTCTTCCGATCCAAGTAGCGAGACTACCAGCGCGATCCACGCAACGATTGACTGTGAAGCCAATCCAATCCGGCACAACAATGTCTGATACCACTCGACATCCGGAATGGAATGCACCCGGCCGATGAGAGCCAAAGCGATGGGCAGAAGAAAACAAGGGAGCAACGTATTGCGTTAAAACAGATGTGTTTGGTTCCGTAAAGTTGTAGAGTTGCCGGCACAGTGCAAAGTTCCTCGATGAGAGCTCGTTGCCAGCCGCCGACTCTTACTTTAACCACAGGCATTCTTGGTCTTACTGGAGTCCACCCTTGGGGCCTTTCGAGCACACACTGAACACACCACACTAAAAGCAATCCTGATGAAACCATGAGGGAAGCCTAAGAACACTGCTGTGCTATCTAATCTATTACGCTATCTAACCTATTCTAACCTATTACATCTATTCTATTACATGTAGCCGCGCTTTTCGCGGCATCCGGCTGGCATGATGATGCGCAGCAGCTAATTTATCCCTGCCAAGCGGTAGTTTGGTACTGGTCGATCGCCGGGGTTTTGTTCTTGCTGTTTCGCTCTACCTTCTCGCGTTGGGTAGGTTGTGCTGGCATGGGCCACGCCATTGGGCGTGGCAACATTGCCCTGTTCGCAAGCTGGTTTCTAGTCTAGCTGCGCTGAGCGGAATACATCGGGGTAACGCAGTCTGAGAAGTAGCGCCGTCCATGATCTTTTCACCAACTCCCAACGACCTTTCCAGCGATGGGCCTTGCGCGAAGACCCAAATGTGCGCATACTTATTGCACCACATAAGGCCATGGAAATTCCGCCGCCACTCCAATCCGCTCTTGTCGCCCTCCGACGAATCGGCGGACGCCCGCGACTGGTCGGCGGCTGCGTGCGCGACTGGCTGCTGGGTTTAACACCAAAGGATTTCGACATCGAAGTTTTCGGAATCGACTACGAGCAAATGGGTCGAGCGCTCAGCGCGTTCGGTTCCACCGATCTTGTGGGCCGCAGTTTTGGTGTCCTGAAGGTGCGTTTGGCGGACGCTAAGTATGATTTCTCCCTCCCGCGCTGGGAATCAAAAACAGGGGAGGGACACCGCGGATTCGCGGTCGCGCCCGATCCCGACTTGCCTGAAGCCGAAGCTGCGGCGCGACGGGACTTCACTATCAATTCTATCGCCTACGATCCCTTTGAAAAACGATTGATCGATCCACATGGTGGCGAACGCGATCTGCGTGCCTGTCTGTTGCGCCACACCGGGCCGGCGTTTGTTGAAGATCCATTACGCGTCTTGCGCGGAATGCAATTCGCCGCGCGATTCGACCTTACCCTCGCGCCAGAGACGGCCGTCCTCGCAAAATCGATCCGCGACACCTTTAACGAGTTACCCATTGAACGCATCTGGAGCGAATGGGACAAATGGGCAAAGAAAGCAGCCAAACCATCTCGCGGATTGCTCGTTTTGAAGCAAACGGGCTGGCTTACCCATTTCCCCGAACTCAGCGCGCTCGATGGCCTGCCACAAAAATCGGAGTGGCATCCAGAGGGCAATGCTTTCGTACAGACCAGCCATTCTCTCGATGCTCTCGTAACGCTACCGGAATGGAACAGCTATCCGGAAGCAGTTCGGCAGCTGTTAAGCTTTGCCGTGCTGGCGCACGACTTTGGCAAGGCCCCAACCGCTTCGCAAGGTCTGCGGGGCCATCGCCTGCGCTGGGCCAGTCCCGGCTACAAAGCGGCTCGCGCAGCACCGACGAAGAGTTTTCTTCAGCGGATCGGCGCGCCGCTCGACCTCGTGGATTACGTGCGTCCATTAGTCGTTAATCGCCTCGCCCGCCACGCCAGCCGCAACCCTCTGCGCGACGCCAGCATCCGCTACCTAGCGTACAAGGTCGCCCCAGCAACGCTGGAACAGTTGATCACGGTGATGATGTCGGATCACTTGGGGCGACCATCGATTGCCTCAGCCGAAGCCATCTCATGGATCCAACAGTTAAAGGATACCGCCCAGCGCCTGGAAGTCGGGTCACGCGCGCCCAAGCCCATCGTCCTCGGCCGCCATATTATAGCCCTGGGGATAGCACCCGGTCCACACTTCAAAAAAGCTCTAGATGCCGCCTTTAAATCCCAACTAGACGGCGCTTTTTATGACGAGTCCGGAGGACTCGAGTGGATACAGAATTATTTGCGAGTACACCCGATTCGGGGAAAGTGAATTTTTTATCATGAGTCAAAATTCCGCTAACCAACTCGATTAGCTCAAAAAATTCACAACGGTTGTCGCCGACACTCGCGGACTTTGCGAGTATAGCGCAATATACTCCGCAAGATGCAACGACAAACCCAAGTCTGATCCTGAAAGCGAGCAACATGGGATCCTATGTCAGCCTCATGGAGCGGGCAATCAAGGACGCGGGGAAAACCACCAAAACAGGAAAAGTGGCAGACCGGCTCCTCGTTTACTTTGGGCAGCAAATCCTGAAAATCGTTCCGGGTCGTGTCTCGACCGAAGTGGATGCGCGACTCTTTTTCGATCAAAAAGGAAGCATCAAAAAGGCCCGTGAGATCATCGCTCTCTACGAAAAGCTCGGCACGCCGCGCGAACGCATTTTGATCAAGTTTGCGTCCACTTGGGAAGGCATCAAGGCCGCCGAGATTCTGCAGAAAGAGAAAATCAATTGTAACCTAACACTCGTCTTTTCTTTTGTTCAGGCCGTCGCTTGCGCGGATGCAAAGGTAAAACTCATTTCACCGTTCGTGGGCCGGATTCTCGATTGGTATAAAAAAACACGGGTAAGGGATACGCCGCGCACGAAGATCCTGGCGTGCTTTCGGTAAAACAAATCTACAATTAACTACAAGAGTTTCGGCCACAAGACCGAAGTGATGGGTGCGTCCTTCCGCAATACCAGTGGGATTCTTGAATTAGCAGGCCGCGATCTGCTAACAATCAGCCCACAACTACTCAGCGAACTCACGGGCTAAGCCAGGCTCAGCCAATACAGTAAAAGTAGAAGGCAAGCTGTCAGCCGTCAAGACGGCGGCCAAAACTGGGAAAAGTGAAATTTGACGAGAAAAATTTTCGCTTTACGCTGAACGAAAACGCTATGGCCACTGAAAAATTGGCTGAAGGCATCCGGATATTTTTCGCTGACGTGGTAAAACTCGAGAAAACTATCAGAAAACTATCGAAGCCAGGTAGGGATAAGACCCAGCAAGGATGTTTGTTCACCGGCAAGAAACGCTTCCTCCAAACGGGTCACAGCTATTCTATTGTCAAAAAAGCAGCCTTATTGACGGTACTAACTTAAAGTTTCAGCAATTATTAACGACAACAGCTTCAATGAGAAATCAGGCGACCGAGCAGGAGCCTTGGAGGTCTTCAACGGTGTCATGAAATTTGCTCACAACAAAATTAGAATCTGAATAAATTTTACAAAATTTAGTCGATTTTATGTAAATCGTTAAAAAATATAAAACAATCAAAGCACGCTATTTTGCAATAGGGAAAGCTACATAACAATAAAAAGTTTAAATTTAAAACTTATAGAATGGAGCGCGAACATTCCACAAAAAACTAACATATAAGTTCCTTTATATTCACTAAATTATTTCATATTAGAAGCTTTCCAGCCCTTATTAATCAGCTATCAAGACATCGGTATTCTATCCGATGGTAAATAATTCAATTGGGCGATAATAACCGAATACTTAAATAAGACAACGGCAGTGGCTGGTGGAGATTGCTATAATAATTCTCCATGAAGTTTGTATAGCCATATTCCGGTAAAACTCTGTTGGTTATCGCTCTTCGCCCCGCTTCCCCCTCCCTATCCCTTAAGATTACCTTTAACTGTGAGGCTATTATGTAGGAGGAACTAATCATTCAGTGATTCGAATAAGTTTTTTCTACAGAAAGCATCAGCGGATGGGTAGCAGCGAATCAGCTTGGGTATTTTTAGATTAAGATTATCTGTCGGGAAGCTACAGATTTGCAAATTCCATTTGCATTAAGTATCAATATCGGCTCTTGAATTTCAAGAGCGCATTCTATGTTCGAAAAACACGCAAAGTAGAATTAGGGCAGAAGGCAGCATTTCCTGTGCGGGCCGAGCAGCCAATGATCAATTTGCCGACTCGATTTCCGTATCATCAATGATGGACTTAAAAGCTACGATACAATACCGATGCATGCCCAAGATAGATACTGTTCGGACATGGAAATCTTCGGCTAATAGCCGACAATTGTATGTACTTATGTACTTCGATGTATCGAATTTAGATTTAAATTCACCAAGCTAAAAGGATTCGGAACATGCCATTGGAAACGGCTAATGTATTTATCGAACTTTCCCCTAGCACTCGGTAAGCCGTACTAGTTCAAATTTTAATAAATGTAACCTTCCACAATAGGGTTTCGCACATATTTCAAACTGTGTAACTATCCACACCGTCAGCAATAAAATTGTCATCAGAGACGATATTTTCAATCAGTTTCTGCGTAGCAGGTTGCAATATCGCAAAAGTTTTTGCCCTATGAATTTTTTATTTTTCAGGGCCACACGGCTAGTAAGCTGCAATTCACTGGATTAGCAGTCAAGTGGTGCAATTGTTTTGGTTGGTAACAGACTAGCAATTTGCTTGCAGCAGGATAAGTTCCGGGAACACGCACGATTAGACAAGCTACCTCCTTTAGTTTACGTAGCGGCGGGGGACCGATCCGCTTCCGCTCCTCGGCGGAAAAGAACGCCGCTATCTAGCCAAAGGGGGATAAGGTAATTCTCCGCAGCTACTGTGAACACCAAGGAACCCGCCGGACCGGTTTTGTGGAATGCTGCGGCTTCGTGCCGCCTCCGCACTAGGCTTAGCCGCTTCGACTACTGATCCGTTACCACTCGTCGCCGCCTATCATTTGCATTACATGCAGCACTTATCCGCACCGTAACTAAATTTTGGGCTAGGTCTCCCCAATGGATAATCGCAGCTGCATTCGCCTCGAACGTTACGGCCGATTGCTTTGTTCCAAGCGAAGCTACCTTCAGCCAGGCTGACTACGCCAAGTCCATAATCAGTGGAAATTTGTCTTTGACAGAACACCAAGCACTTCTCCCCAAAAATTAGGGAAAATCCTTGCACGCGTAAACCAGTTGGGAAGACCACCAGGCTTCAACTAGACGCCAACAGTGTTCATCCCAGCCTGTTCCATCGAAAAAGATGGCGCCGATCAAAGCTTCGCCCGGCAACGCTGCGCCAGCTCCAAGGCTGTGTTGACGTCAAGCGCAGTCGCCGAGAAATGCCCCATTTTTCGACCGATCAATGGTTCGCTCTTTCCGTAAAGATGCAGTCGCACCGCGGGTTCGGCCAATAATGCGTTCCAAGCTGGCTCAGCCACAACCTTCCCATCACGCCGCTTCCACACATCGCCAAAGATATTCGCCATCACGACGGGCGACAAAAGCTCGGCCGACCCGAGCGGCAGCCCGCAAATAGCTCGTACTTGTTGTTCGAATTGCGACACCATACACGCATCGAGCGTGTAGTGCCCACTGTTGTGTGGGCGCGGCGCCAATTCGTTGACCAAGACATCGCCGGTTTTAGGCACAAAAAACTCCACACACATCACACCCACAAGACCGATCTTCTCAGCTACCGCGCGCGCCAGCTGTTCCACCCGTACGGCAACGGCCAATGGCACCCGCGCTGGCACAATCGAAAAATCCAAAATGTGACTCGCGTGCAGATTTTCCGCGACAGGAAACACTCTCATCTCACCACTCGGCGAACGCGTCACCACTGCCGAAACCTCACCGGAAAAATCGACAAATTGTTCGACCACCACAGGCTGCCCAGTAAACCGCCTCACGGCCGCAGGGATCTCCTCGGCCGAAAAAATTTTCATCTGTCCCTTGCCGTCATAGCCAAAATCCGCCGTCTTAACAACGCACGGCAGCCCCACCTGGTCGAACCCGGTACGAAGATCCCCATCGGCTGCAACCTCGCCAAAGCGGGCATGGGGGAATCCGTGGTCGCGCAACCAGCGTTTCTCTCGGAAGCGATTTTGGGTCGTTTCCAGCACGCTCCAATGGGGCCTAAGCCGCGTAACTTTTTCGATCGCCTTGATCCGAACAGCCGGCACGTTTTCGGATTCATAAGTAACCACGTCGCACGCACGTGCAAAGGTGGTGAGCGCCGCCAAGTCCTCGTAAGGCGCGTTGATTGTCTCATGCGCCACAGCGCTCGCAGGCGAATCGGCCTGCAGTTCGAATATGTGCATGCGATAACCCATCCGCGTCGCCGCTTGTGCGAGCATGCGACCGAGTTGACCACCGCCCAGCACCCCGATGGTCTTTCCCGGAAAAATTGCGTCAATCCCGTTCATGGAAGTGTGGCTCGAAGGACCTTCTTTGTCTGCGCACTACGGAAATTTTTCCACGCTTTCCGGGTTTTCGGATCGCCGTGAGCCAAGAGCGATGCAGCAAACAGTGCGGCACTAACCGCACCCGCCTTGCCAATTGCAAAGGTCGCCACCGGTACGCCTCCGGGCATCTGAGCGATTGAAAGTAGCGAATCGAGACCCTTGAGCGCCTTGGATTCCACCGGCACCCCCAGAACCGGCAAGGTCGTAAACGAAGCGGTCATTCCAGGCAAATGGGCGGCTCCGCCTGCGCCAGCGATAATCACTCTGAGACCGCGTTTCTCAGCGGTCTCCGCGTAATCGACCATGAGCTTCGGTGTGCGATGTGCACTAACGACACGCTTTTCGAAAAGAACGTCCAACTCTTCTAGCTGTGCAGCCGCATGCTGCATCGTCTCCCAGTCGGACGTGCTGCCCATGATGATCCCAACCAACGGGATATTCGCCATAGGAGGAAAATAATAAACTCTTGGTGCAAAGTCGGGCAAACAAAAAAACAAAACAGGTCGTTCCCATCTGCAAAATTCAACTGCTAACCCGGCCACTAACTACAGCAGCGATGTGCCTTTCAACACCCATACCACCGTTGTGCCTGCGATCTTATCGTGCCAGGATTGTTTGTCGTTGCTAAAACCACCCAAAATGAAGCCAAAGCCTACGAGCGAAAAAATAAACCGGCAAGGATCGGCACAATTGCGACGCTGGAGTCGATCGGTCGGTCGTCGAGGAGAAGGACTTTCAAACTGCAGATGATGCAGCCAATGATCATACCCCCTTACCCTTGGTTACCTACATGACAACACAATAGATCGCAAACCATAGGAACAGTACGTGGCCGAAAAACATAAGAAGCTTTCAGCCATAGCGGTCATAATTATCTTTACTAATTATAGAGCCGATAAACGAGACGGCAATGCGAATCAAGAGCCCAGCGCGAAAAAATGCCGCCACAGAGGCAGATCAGCGTCGGACTGCTAACCAGCGGTATAAAAGCGCTATTACTCCGATGTCACAGGACGGCATATTGACATTGATATCTTCCCTTTTGGTTACGTGCCTGAATCACGTCCGGCGGTGAAGTTACTGTTGCGGAAGCGGGAAGAAAGACAGTGGTCGATGGTAGTTACGGCAACCAACTTATCGCTCCACATCGCGAGGATGAAAACGACAAAACGCCATGCCGTGACAGAACGCGCCGAGAAACTTCCAGAACATCGGTCCGAGGAAGAAAGTAGTACAAAGCAATAGGCATACACTGCCACCCATCAACACTGCGAAAGTAGGCACGAGGGCAATGCCAAAGACTTTACTCAGGCGGCGAAACAGCCAAGCTATTTATAGGACAGCCGTGTTTTCGAAAAATATGCCGATAACAGACAGCGAAGGCCACAAGTAACACAATAGCCAAACCAACCACCACCACGCGGAGCAACACAAGCAGAGACGGGGCAAATCGCATAAGGCGGAACCAACTCTAGACGCCTTGATGAATGATCCCGTACGGCCGCAACCAACTCAGGTCTGAAGCACCAGTGCTCGAGCAAAACCGTGGTGATCTCCGACACGCTACGCCCGTGGACCTCCCGTTCCCAAGGACTGACGTCCGTTTTGACCTCCACACCTGGACAACAAGCCCCTACTGGAATAACTATTAAAGATGACCTTGCAGGCATTGCACACCAATACCATTGGTATAAATCGCTTTCGCATCGGTTCCGGCAACTTCAGCCAGCTTAGCCGCAAGCGTACTGGTCTTCGCCGCGTTCTATTACAGTCAGCTGCAGACGATATCGCAAAAACCGAGCTCCCGCTGAAACACGCCCCTGACCACGATCAAGCTAGTACCTTCCATGCGAATCGCGGTGATCAGCAGCGCATATTGGAGACCGATCGTCGTGAAATCGATATCGGCCTCACGCGAGTTAGCTTTCGCGATCGATTCCGTACACAGCGCTTCGTCGTGCAAGCGCACAGCCATGTTTTCTCTTCCACCTCCTAGTAAGCCTTATTAATATGAGTAGTCACCCCATTTTTTTCGGACCGATCCGGGTGTTGCCCACCTCCGCAAGACCGCCGCTTACCTGGTCTTCTCAGAGACCTTGGCATAGTTGAGACCGAGCAATTCGCCAAAGGATTTGTTTCGCTCCGAGTATTTAGAATTTTGTTTACAAATAGTGATCTTTCTGATTCGTAGTTGCTGCTTTGCAATCGTAACTCAAGAGTGTCCACTGCTAAAATTGTCGCGTAGCAGGCGGCGATTTCGTGCGTCTCATCTTGGCATCCTTATCGTAATTAATGCTTATTTTTCGGGTAATCCCCACGTTCGGCAACGCGAGCAATATTTGTCGACAGCCTCCCGCAGCAATTCCGGCGCTTCGCGGCGACCACTGACAAGAGCCAAAAGGATCAAATAGAAAACACTGAAGAAGCAGCCTATGCGCGGCGCGATATGAGAGACGTCGTCGGGCTAGCAACTTTCTACGGTACAATTCAGCTCGACGAGCCAAACACCACGTAGCCGAGAACCGCGCCCCAATGACACGCGCCGCCCGCAAGAACTGAAAGATGCCAGATCGCATGATGATTGGAACAGCCGGCGCCAATAGGTAAAAGCGTTCCCAGTGAGCAACACACCAGCAGCCACAAAGTAAACCAATCCAGCTCGAGACAGAGCCGAGAGGAACAACTTGACCGCGGCCATCACGAGCGAATCCATGGCGAGATAGACAACGGTGGAAAGCAGAGGAAGGCAGTCGGTAAACCAGCCTTTCAAAGCAACTTCAGCGACCGTCAATCCCCCAGATAACACCAAGCAAACTCCCCTCCACGGCCCCGGATCGTCCACAATGACAAACAGGAGATGTCCATAATGAATAAAAAATCGCAGTGTGGTCATTTTTTGAAAGAGCTGTTTCCATGCCTCACCGCGCACAGCGTGATAGAACACTAGAACTGATGCCGTGCAGAGGAGAACCGACCGTCGCACCAAAGGTACAACACGGCCCGTAATCTGCTAACACATCGCCGAATTGGGCCGCCCACACACAGCCAGCACGAGCTGCCGCAATTCCAGTCAGCGCGCTAAAACTGTACGTGAGCGCATAGGCAAGATTCCCACAATCGATGTAACCGATACCCTGCAATGTTTCATAAGTTCGCTCCGTCCAACTCCGGTGCGAGATGCACCTTGCGGCACCCGAAGTAAAGCTTGTTTAGCCCATGCGGCAGATGAGGAGCTCGCGCTCGAACATCAGCTCTTTCGGCAACGTAGCGTGCAAGCCGAGAAAGAGCTCTTCGTGGCCGAGCACTTCCTGGCGCCAAGCAGCTTTGTCGAAAGTCTGAAGTTTCTCAAATTTTTCCTCGGGGAAATCAAATCCACCCCATTCCATATCCTTGTAACGCGGCACCCAGCCGATTGGAGTCTCCTTGGCGCGTCCGCCCGCGCGGACGCGATCGACGATCCACTTGAGCACGCGCATGTTTTCGCCGTAGCCTGGCCAGATCAATTTCCCTTCAGCATCTCTGCGGAACCAGTTCACGTGAAAAATGCGCGGCGTTTCGGTGAGATTTTTCTGCATTTGGATCCAGTGGCGGAAGTAGTCGCCCATATTGTAGCCGCAGAAGGGCAGCATCGCCATCGGATCGCGACGCACCTTACCGATCGCACCGGAAGCGGAAGCAGCCGCGGTCATCTCCGAGCCCATCGTAGCGCCGATATAGACGCCGCTTGACCAGTTGAAGGCCTGAAATACGAGCGGCATGGTCGTGGCACGACGACCGCCAAAAACGATGGCGTGGATCGGCACGCCTTCGGGCAACTCCCAATCGGGATCAATCGTCGGACACTGGCTCGCTGGAGCGGTAAAACGAGCGTTCGGGTGCGCGGCCTTTAGACCTTTTTCTTTCGCGATTGCGGGGGTCCATTCGTTGCCCTGCCAATCAATAGCATGCCCCAACGGCTCGTCGGTCATGCCTTCCCACCAAACTCCACCGTCATCGGTCAGCGCTACATTCGTGAAGATGCTGTTTTTCGCGAGCGTCTTCATAGCATTCGGGTTGGTGTGCTTGCTTGTACCGGGCGCAACACCGAAAAAGCCGGCCTCAGGGTTGATGGCGCGCAAGCGGCCATTGACATCGGGACGAATCCAGGCGATATCGTCGCCCACAGTCCAGACCTTCCAGCCCTCCTTCTGGAATTGCTCGGGCGGGACAAGCATCGCGAAATTGGTTTTGCCACAAGCCGACGGAAATGCCGCTGCAATATAGGTCTTGCGGCCCTGCGGATCCTCGACACCGAGAATGAGCATGTGCTCAGCCATCCAGCCTTCGTCGCGTGCCATCGCGGAAGCAATGCGAAGCGCAAAGCACTTTTTGCCCAGCAGCGCGTTGCCACCGTACCCAGAACCGTAAGACCAGATCTCACGCGACTCGGGGAAGTGAACAATATATTTTTCTTTGTTGCACGGCCACGGCACATCCTTCTGGCCTTTCTTCAACGGAGCTCCAGCGGAGTGTATACAGGGCACCACGCGCTTGAAATCCGCATCGATGAGCTTAAAAACCGCTTTGCCAATGCGCGCCATAAGGCGCATGTTGACAACGACGTAGGGCGAGTCTGTGAGTTCAACGCCGATCTGCGACAGCGGCGAGCCCACTGGGCCCATGCTGCAAGGGACAACATACATCGTCCGGCCTCGCATACTACCGGAAAATTTTTCTTTCAACGTCTTCCGCATTTCGAAAGGGTTTACCCAATTGTTTGTCGGACCGGCCGCTTCCTTGGAAAGGGAGCAAATAAAAGTCCGATCTTCCACCCGTGCGACGTCACTTACATCGGAACGAGCAAGATAGCAACCTGGCCATTTCTTCTGGTTCAGCTTCACAAACGTGCCGGCAGCGACAAGTTGGGCGCAAAGTGCATCGTATTCCTTCTGCGAACCGTCAGCCCAATGGATCGCATCAGGCCTACAGAGAGCAGCCATCTTGTTAACCCAGCGGATCAGATGGACGTTTTTGCTGAGCGGCTTGGCAGACTTATGCATAAAATTGGAAACTAATGTCTGCGAGACCGGACGAGCAAACGGAAAACTAATGTCAACACCCAAAAGGGCTCTTTTTTTGTATAAGCTGCTTCTCGCTTTTAAAACAGCCAGAGTGCAAACTATGGCTCAATGGCCAAGCTGTGCATTCTTCCGCCTGCACAATCCTCCTCGGCTACGCAGGTTGGTATCTGGCAACGTGCTCGGATTTGATATGTAGTTATGTAGTAGCCGTTCGTGTTGAACAAAATCGGCAGCACCGCGAGCTCCTTCGTCGGCTAAAAATGAACAGCATTTCTGGGCCCGTGTTCCGAAGCATCCTACTTTTACGATACATGTTAGAAAAATAGCGAGCCCGGCCACGGTGGAAAACCCAATAAGAGCCACACCATCCAGAAAACCATATTCCTCGCCGAAAGTGGCAGCATCACCGCCGCTAACCTGCCGATGCTGATATTCGGTTCGTGGTGTTGCACGAACATGAGAGAGCCAAGGGGAAGCTGGACGAGAACGGCGTCACGATACTAGTGAGTCTATCGCCGAGGCGATACGTCGCAAGCGTTAGTTTCGAAGCGTAGCCGAGCAACATGAAGATCAACGTAAGACATCGCTAATTTAGCCAACACCGCCCTGAGGGGAAGGTTGATCGTTACGGTCAATAAACCCGGCCATGAGCGGAACCGAGCCGAGGTGCAGGCTTTGCAACAGATTTCGTCTTTCACTGCCAGGAATCAAGGTATTAACCATCAAATATTTACGAGCTGAACGATGAAGTATGCAACCACAATTTAGCCAGCGATCAACTCCATATTTTGCATGCTTTGCATGCCGCGATAACGTTTGGTTTCGCGCCAGACGGAGTCGGCCACCGCATCACAGACGACACTCGGAGGAAGACCAGCCGCAAAATGAAGAATGCCAACCCGCGTACGAAATACGAATTCACGGAACCCAACTTTTTCGCGTTCAGCAAAACCCCACCCTTCTGCAGCAGATAAACGGTCACCACGACCGTTATCGCAAGCAATGCGAACCAGCTGCCGCTCGACCTAGCCACAATATCCTTTGAACGCCTGCGGCTGCATATCGCCCTCGAAGCAGCGGAAACGTAGCTCCACAATTTTCTCCGTCACGACCGTCCGACGGCCATCGCAAGAAAGACAGAAATACTGAAAAATAGTAATTGGCCATCAGCGACACCACATAGCGGTTCCGTCAGAGCCCGCACCGCTTCCTGCATCCCAAACCCCCACGGGCACGACGTCCGCTCGCAAAAGAAACACATTCGTCGCCAAAGCTGTCCACCTCCCGCGATCCCGACCAAGAGATAGCGGCCCACCGATTGGAACAACGCCGCACTAAATGGGATCAACAGTACATAACCGACATCGTCGCTCCCTGAGCGGGACAGCGCTCCGCACTCCACTACGATCAGCGTCAGCCAACACCGCGACGCCATACCGATGATCAGCCGAAACACAAAGCTAGGGCAGCCTGCTTTGCCCAGCCACCAACACGCTGAGCAAACACACAAACACCGGACCGAACAAGGGGGAATTTATGAAACTCGGCACAAGCCCCTCGACCAAACACCGCAAGCCCTCCGCCAGCGACAAATTCACGGACACTACCGGCCCCCCGGTGCGCCACCAAATGCACAACTTGGAATCCAACCACATACGCAAGCAAGAAGCCACCCGCAATCGTACTGAGCAGCAAAAACAGCGAGTCAGGATAAATGCAGTACGTTGTCAAAATGTTCGATGCGGTTCAAAGCCTTCTGACCAGCCGCGTCTGCACTTCCGCCGCCGTAAGGACACGATAGCACGTCGGCACACTAGGGAGAACAAGCCGGAAGATGAGTCTCCTACACCGTTTCTGTTGTAATCTGCCGAGAGTCAATACCTCTCCTAACGGCCTCGGTAATCAGGGCTGGATCAAGGCTGTCAGCCGTGCGACTCACATCGACAATAAGTACAAGTACATGGAAACTTCTGCCACGAGAAAAACGAAAAATAGCTACTGCCAGCAGCCAGTGCAGCTTGGCTGGGCTGCACCATGGAAGAATTCTAGCTCGACAACAACAACATGAAACCCGAGCAGCTGGATGATATCCTCCGCGCCCGCGATATCACTAGCTTCGTGCTATCCCCAGCAGCAAGCGATAAACTCGTTGAGCTCAGCTGAGACTGGGCACCATTCACTGCCGCTCCGCCAACATGCAATTTCCGCCCAATTTGCACCGCGCGCCCACCACTAGTTTTCGGTCTATACTCCGAGTTGCGGCAGCTTAAGATGGATGGTTATCGCTGTCCAGCCGCCATCTCAGCCGCTCCGCGAAAAAACACATCCATGACATGCAGGTAAGCGCCATTTCTTCCATCCCCCCACAACCCAGCTCCACCAATTTCCACAAGCCTGCTGCAACTCAGCCTGCCAATTTTTTCGGACCTTGCCCCATGTCCAGGGAGCCATCCACCTGACGCCCTGATTATCCAATGGCGCAAGGTCGATCAACACACCGCCGACCTCCTGAATACCATGACCCCCTCCGTCTTCCGCATAATCGCACTAGGTATACTAGTATATACTAGTATTTTTATGAAGTGTTTGTATGACGTCCTGTCCGCCATCAATTCCACCTTATGGCAAGTTCTCCGCCAAAGCCATCGATCTTATAGTGAAGCAAATGTACTCCATATAATAGGGCTCTCCACCTGCTTCCCTACCCTGTTGATCAAAAGTCTCTGCCCGAAACAAACGGAAACACTTTCGGCTACTTTCCTTCCTAATATAAAAAATACAAGGAGTTCCTCTTGGGGAACACCCTGCATTACCTAATACCAAACGTCTAAACCGTAAAAATTCAAAACAATGGTTCGTCTAAAACGAATTATTGATGTCATAAAAATAGACGCAGCTTTCCGTAGAATGTTAAACTTTCCAACAGGTCCTTTTTAAAAGGACCTAAGCAGCTCGAATGGGATTAAGTGACTCTATTTATTAATTTGATAACAAAAAATTTCTAAAAATAAAAACCACCAGGACCGTGGCTATTCAAAAAAATGTCGACGATGTAAAAAACGCTTCTTAAACTCTTTAAGAATTACAAACGCAGCAAAAGTTTTCAATCTAATGCGCGTTTTTCGAAAAAATTAAAGCTGCACTTTTACTGGCAGCAGCTCACCGGAAGCCGGAGCCGTAACAGGCGTCCGCGTAAGAGGATAACGAAATTCCCGTCCTTCGTAGTTGCGGAACACAACTTCCTCATCCGTGATTTTTTCCAGATAGTCGGGATTGATCGGCACCTTGCCGCCGCCGCCTGGGGCATCGATTACATATTGCGGCACCGCGTAGCCGGTGGTATGACCGCGGAGCTCCTTAATGATCTCAATGCCTTTCCGTACGTCAGTTTTGAAATGCGAGCCGCTCGTGATAAGATCCATTTGGTAAAGATAATAGGGCCGCACACGCATCCGTAGCAAGCGGTGCACGAGCGCTTTTATCACCTCGGGATCGTCGTTAACCCCGCGCAACAATACGCTTTGATTCCCCAGCGGAACACCCGCAAAACTCAGCCGCTCGCAAGCATCCTTAAGCTCACGGGTCGCTTCTTTAGGGTGATTGACGTGGATGCTCATCCAAATTGGCCCGTGCTTTTCAAAAATTTTACCCAGCTCCGGCGTTACGCGCTGCGGCAGGAAAACCGGAATGCGCGACCCAATGCGGATAAACTCCACATGTGGGATCGCCCGCAAGCGACTGAGCAGGTGATCGAGCTTTTTGTCCGAAAGCAGCAGCGGATCTCCGCCGGAAAGCAGGACGTCGCGCACTTCCGGATGGGCTTCGATGTAGCGCAAAGCTTGCTCGTATTCGGGATGGAAATTGTAGCCCTGCGCGTTGCTCACCAAGCGCGACCGCGTGCAATACCGGCAATACGAAGCACATCGATCGGTCACAAGAAACAACACGCGGTCCGGATAACGGTGCACCAAGCCCGGCACCGGCGAATGTTCGTCCTCGCCCAGAGAATCCAGCATCTCCTCGGTTGATACGATGCTCTCGTCGATCCGCGGAATGACCTGCCGGCGAATCGGGCAATTTAAGTCATTACGGTCGATCAGGTTGAAAAAATAAGGCGTGATCGCCATAGCTAATTTCCCCTTCGCAAAGAGGCAACCCGCGCGTTCCTCAGGGGTCAGCGTCATGTATTGTTCCAATTGTTCCAGCGACGTAATGCGATTCTTTAGATGCCAGAGCCAGTCCTTCCAATTGTTTTCCGAAACGTGCGCCCAAAGCCCCTGGCCTTCATACCAAGCGGCGCGATCTTCTGTGTAAGGCATGATTTTATTCTCCTAAGCATTAGCGCGACTGCGCCTGCCTGTCAAACGACAGCTTTAGCCCCAAGTCATGCAATTCATACAGGAAGCAACCATTACAGTCAGGCTGTTAGCGCTTTTTAAATGCCCAGGTGCCAGGTCTTATCTTATTGACCAATCATCGCCCCACTTGGTATCATCGGGAACAGCCGCAGACTTTACTATCTTGCTTGTTTGGTCGGAGTCACCCCCGCTGCTCGGTCTAGCTGTGGCCAGGTTCCAAGCTAGCTAGCCTGGCTAACGCCCATTGGAAACGCTGTCTACCACCTGGCCGGTGTGGAGCCGTATCAAAAAATAGATTGGATACAGGTATGCCATCGCTTTGGCCACCTTTAACCTGCTCGGCAGCGCGACTATCTTGCTGCTCGAGCTGTTGCAGTTGCTCCTATACCTGAATCCCCAACACCTTCCCGCTGTGCCGCTTGTGATCAGAGTCAATACCGCCGTTCCTTTCCTGCCAATACAAATTAGCAGGCTTATTCGAGCGAGGCTTCGCTCAGCTATTTTAGCAAAGTGGCCTGCCTCCGCATACAGAATTTTCTCAGCACGGCAACCGGGGCACGCCGTGAATGGCTGCGCTCGGCAGCAGGCTCAGGCAACTTTTGAATCGATCTGATATACGCTACCCTCTTTTTGCTGCTGTCGCTTTCACTCGTATTCGCTGTCACGTTGGTGGCGCGCAAGGCGTCCTGATGTCATTCGCATCGTATGCACAATGCACATGCCATAACTTTGGCTGGAAGCGAACAAATCCCCCCGATGAAACTCGGCGCGTCGCGGATCGTTATGAAACAAATCGGCGCAAATTCGGCTAATCTGTTCCGAAAATGCTGCTCCGCTCACCAACTTTCTCAAATATCTCCCCACCTTCGGGATCGAAAGACAAGGAAGCCCGCCCTCAGCCTGACACCTAGCGTCCTCTCGACCAACACTACCACGATAGCCTCTAATAGCTCCTCCAACGCCATAAGCTCTTCCCTCTCATCGCTCGCCAACGGATTGGCGTTTTTCAACCTTCTTCTCGGCGAAGTCACCCTTGGCAACTCAGGTTCCGGCTTTTACGGCATAACCGTGTTGGTCGTGCTGACCACCCTTCCTCGCCGGACTGATTCCCCGCTCTTACGCTCGGCAGCCCCCGCGCTCGAGCACCTGCTCCTGCTTTCGGGCCGAATTTTCTGGCCGGTCCCTCTTTTGCCATGAAAACAACCGCAGTCTCGATTTGGAGCATTGTACCTGCTTCGCCCGCGCCAACCTGGCTATCTTTATTGCGGCGCTCCCGCCAAGCGCCGTCACGCTCGCGGCGCTGCTGGGTTTTGCTTACAGCCAGCCTCTCCAGTTTCGCGTTGCAAGTGACACTCTATTTATGGGTTAGTATGCTTTTCGCTTTGCTTTAGCCGAAGCGTTAGCAAAAGGTTTTGGCAAGGCTCAGACCGATTCGCCCAGGCCCGAAGCCCGCCCGCGCTCAAAATTTCGCCCATCGCCGCGCCGCGACCGATCTGCACAAGAACAACCTCATTTCCTGAACCGTTGGGGACACCATCTCCGCCAACAGCAACATTCACCGAAGGGGCTTCACGCCAACAGGATCGATCCCGGCATTTTTATCGCAAATCCCCGCGTTCAAGCGCAGGGAATTGCCACCGCGCGTCTTTTCTACGCAGTCCAGCACACCACGCTCGATAACTTAACGGTCCGACGGACGTTTTGCGCCCCTCAGATCAACCTCTCATTCGAAGCACCTTCCCGCAGCTGCTAAACTCGAAGCCTGACCGAATCTCGAACGCCTTTTGCTCACAGCCTTGCAGGAGGCCGAAAGACGGACCAAGCGTGGCCAGTTTAAAACCTCCCTCGGGATGCTCGTCCCGGCGTCGAAGCTATGCTCCGCTCCAGCCAACAGAAACGCGCCGGATCGCCGAACATCTCGACATCCAGATCGCCAAACTCGGTCTCGGCACCGTTCGCAAGCATTGGCCCGCGCACATGCTGGTCGACCAACTTGCTCACGCCAACAGTCCCAGCTAGGGTCAAACAAAGCATTAGCAAGACGTGCTCGAGCTTCTCGATATCGATATCGGTATCTATGCTTAACATCCAGCGCAGCGCGTCGAGTCGCGCACCGACACCGTCCTTCAGATAACCAACGCCACTCAAAAGGAAGCGGAACCCGACTTGCTGCTCGGTCTCGCCGACTAACTCGAACTTATCGACCTTTCCCCCAAAAACTCCTCGAGTATCTCCGCAAATCCAAAGTCTATTTCAGCGCAAATAAATAATTTCTTTCAGATCCGGCCCTGCGAAAGCTCGCTCTGTGCTACACGGCAAAGCGCGTTAACTGCTAGTTACACACGCTGAGCACCTATTGTGGAACAGCGACCGACTGCTCGGCGCGATCAGTCCAAACCCGTTTTCCACCCAACTGATGCGCTGGATCCAGCGCATGGTTGTCGTGTAAAACGCACCTTCGCTAGTGCTAGTCGCGCACGCGGAAAACTAGACTCTAATGGTCGCCACAGAGCAGAGCAAAACTGTTCAATCAAAATCTCGCGCTTGTCAGCAAACTCGGTGCCGAGGTCATCATCACCCACGACGAGTAGCGCAGCTTCCATCCTCGTACGCATCGCGCTCCAACAAAACGCCACGCAGATCGCCGTCGACAAACCGCAATCGACGTAATCTCGACGATTTTCCTCGCAGCACGCTTGCCGCTTGACTGGTGCGATCCTCACGACATCGCTAATGCAGCCAGCCAAAACACGTGCAAGATTCTGGCCACGCAAACCCGCGCGGGCAGGCTCGGACTCTCAATTGCCCGGAGCTTCGTAACCACACAACGTAGCGAAGTCGTAGCTGGAGAAAACTCAGGAAGCAGAACCGTCTTTACCATTTTTCTGCCGCATGTAGCCCCCAAAAAACGAGCCCGCCAAGTGATTACCGCTGTAATGCCCACGCTGCTGGTAATTGACGACGAATTGTAAGTTCGCCGGCTACGGTGCGTTACTTCTCGGAGCCAGCTGCTACAAAGTGTGGGAGGCCAAAGCCGGCCAGCTCGGCTTACAGGAAATCGGTTACCCAAGTTCGAACAGGGGAGGTAATCCTCGGCCTTGTGCTGCCGAACATCTCTGTAGTGTAGAGATCATTCCGCTACCTATGGAAATCGTCATACCAGCCGGTGCTGGCCCTGTCTGTGCGGGAAAATAAGTAGGCAAGTAGGACAAAATCACCGCGCCCGATGCTGGCAAAACAACTATTTTACGGAACCTGTTGGAAAACATAAATTCTTGGTTAAGATGCATGCTATCTTACGTTGCTTGCAAGCACTGATAAATTTGGAGAAATTTATCAGGACGCCCGCATCCATCGTGCAGCGGCCCGACTAGCAAATGCACCTTACAGGAAAGGAATACGCCTTTGCTCCACCTATTGATACAATACCAGGGTAAATAGTTACCAACTGCCAAACTCTCCGGAAACTGCGGGGGAGCCGAGCGCGAAGGAGAACAGGAGTACCAGGAGCACAACCACTATTTTCAGATGCATATAACACATTTACGCCAGAAGCTGAAAGATGAGCCGGGAACGCTTCGTTGTTTGCGCACATACTTGCGTACGGAAGTGGACATCGGCTACCGTTTGCTCGGCAGTTAGAGGGGGCACCGGAACCGTAACAGCACGGCTAGGCTAGTCTTTCGAAAACCGCTTGGCAATTTTCCCGGAAATGCTTTTAATATGTCTTTAAATGCCTGCCCCCAAACCCGCGATCCTTGCTTTTGAAGACGGTAGTTCTTTTCACGGTTCGGCTTTTGGCGCCGACGCCACCATCGCCGGTGAATGCGTTTTCAATACCTCGATGACGGGATACCAGGAAATTCTCACCGACCCTTCCTACTTAGGTCAGATTGTCACGATGACGGCCGTGCAAATCGGCAACTATGGCATCAATGCCGAGGATGTCGAAGCGAATGTCCCCAAGGTCAGCGGTTTTGTGGTACGCGAGCTTTCGCCGACCGTCAGCAACTGGCGCAGCCAGCTCTCGCTCGATGCCTACCTTAAAAAACACAGTATCCCGGGCATCAGCGAAGTCGATACCCGTACGCTAACAAAAAAGCTCCGCGTAGACGGCGTGATGAAATGCTGCTTGAGCACGCTGCCTCTTTCAAACGAAGAAGTGGTCAAGCGGGCGCGCAGCTGGCAGGACATAGCCGGCAGTGATTACGTCAAGGACGTCACCACCAGGGAACCTTATATTTGGGGCACTTACGATCCAGCACTTCACAACTCGCCCTACATTCCCATCGGCACCACGTTCGGCAATGTGAAGCCCCGCGCCAAACGCTTCAAGGTCGCCGTTTTCGACTACGGCGCAAAGCACACAATTTTCCGTAAGTTAGTCCGCCATGGCTTCGACGTAAACGTGTTTCCCGCAACCGCCACGCCAGAGGAAATCCGCGAGCACAGCATAGACGGAGTTCTCCTTTCCAATGGGCCTGGCGACCCGGCCGCCCTCGATTACGTGCACAAGATAGCGAGTAAATTGATTCCTAACTATCCGATTTTTGGTATTTGCATCGGCCACCAGATACTCACCCATGCGCTCGGCGGAAAAACATTTAAACTGAAATTTGGACACCGCGGTAGCAATCAACCGGTGAAAAACATCGAGGCTAGCAAGGCTTCCATCACCACACAAAACCATGGCTTCGCCAGTGATCCCGAAAGTCTAAAGAGAACCGATGCCGTCGTCACGGAAGTGAACATGAACGACAATACTGTCGAAGGCTTGCGCCACAAAACGCTCCCCATCTTCTCAGTGCAGTATCACCCTGAGGCCGCGCCCGGCCCGAACGACGCCAATCCGCTTTTCGAAGACTTCTACCGTCTAATCGAAAAGCGCAAGGCCGGAAAAATTTGAGTCTTTTGCAGCTCCGACACAGAAAAGGTAGGAACGTAGAAAATTTTCAGCGCTCGCTTCGGACGCTCACTGCAACCACTGCTCTAATTTCGCCGCGTCCCCCGGCGTGTCCACGCCGATGGTTGGATCTTCCGTAAAGTCGATAGCTATCGGGTACCCAGCTTCCAACGCGCGCAATTGTTCGAGTTTCTCAATTTGTTCGAGCCTACCAGGCGACATCAACGTGAATTTTTCCAAGAAGTCTGCCTTGTAAGCGTAAAGCCCGAGGTGCCGATGGCAGTGATTCGCCGCCACCCAAACATCGTCAACTTTTCCAACAAAGTCGTAGGCGTAGGGAATCGGTGACCGCGAAAAATAGAGCGCCCGGCCCGCACGCCGACTGACCACCACTTTCACCTGATTGGGATTCGCGAAGTCCTCCGCTCGGCGGAGTTGCGAACACAACGTAGCCATCGGCGTTTCGCCCTAAGCCGCGCCAGCGCCTGGATTTGGTCACCCGATACCAACGGCTCGTCGGCTTGGACATTAATTACATAGCTAGCACACACCATGCGGTTTGCTTGGGCAATCCGATCTGTGCCGCTCGAATGAGAAACATTGGTCATAATCGCCTTAAAACCAGCACCTTCAATACATTCCGCTAAAAGCTCATGGTCAACGGCAAACCAAAGCGGAAAGTCCGGCACCTGTTCCGTGAGACGCTCGGCCACCCAAAGAACAAGTGGCTTGTCTTTAATCGAATACAAAAGCTTCCGGGGAAACCGAGTCGATTCCAACCGGCAGGGAACGATAATGGCGAACACTGGCATAGAGAGTGTTTATAGTTTAGTTAAAAACCGGAAAAGTTTCGGACTTTCTAACCTACTTTTTTTAAACCAGAACAATTCGGGATTCCCGCAATAAAAAAACACCACCGTCCCGACAGCCCACGTGAAAGAACTAATCGTACAGAACAAAATAGGAATTCACGCGCGTCCGGCTGCGGTAATTGTCTGGGTGGCCAATAAGTACGAAGCCGATATCTTCGTCGGAAAAGACGAGGAACAAGTGAACGGGAAAAGCATCATGGGGCTCATGATGCTGGCAGCCGCCAAGGGCTCCCAGATCAAGCTCGTCGCTGCGGGCGACGACGCTCCTCAAGTGTTGACTGAGCTCTGACTGAGCTCGAACAGCTTTTTGCGCGCAAGTTCGATGAAACCTGAGGATTAAAGCCGATAAAATCGGCGCGCATTCCGCGCGGTGATCTCGACCAATTGCGTTAATTCCACACTGAACATCTGCGCACAAAATTCAGCTGTGTGGCGTAGAAAGGCGGGCTCATTCGGTTTTCCCCGGTGAGGCACTGGCGCCAAATAAGGCGCGTCCGTCTCCAGCATCATTTTTTCCAAGCCCTGCACCCGGGCAGCTTCCCGCACGTTTTCGGCAGACTTGTAGGTGACCACCCCGGTGAATGAACCAAGCCCGCCGCGAGCCATCAACTTTGAGATTTGTTCCACACCTTCTGTGAAACAATGGAAGACCACCCGTTCCCAAGCGACGCCACTGGCATCGATCATTTCTACGCACTCCGAGAAGGAACTACGAGAATGCACGACGACCGGGCATTCCAATCCTCGCGCCAGATCAAGGCCAGCTGCGAAAGCATCCTTTTGCCAGCCAAAAACCTTTCCGGCGGCCGCCGGATTGTCCTTCGGCAAATGAAACCGGTCCAGTCCGATTTCTCCCAAAGCGACGGGGCGCACCGCTCCACGCCAAAAGGCCTCCAACCCAGCAAAACGCTCGCGCCAGCCCTCGTCGACACTACAAGGGTGCAAACCGACGGTAAAATACACAGAGTCTGGGTACGCTGCCGCCAGATCGCGATAAAGTGTCCAATCATCGACATTGGTTCCAACCGTTACCATAGCCTCCAAACCGGCCTCGCGCGCCCGGTGCAACATGGCTAAAAGGCCGCCGCAACGGGCAAAGCTTTCGAAATGCGTATGTGTGTCGATCAATCCCATGTTGAGATAGTAAACTTATTGTTTGGCCAACGGCCAAACAAAAAAACAGGAGCTCATGGCTCCAGGTGAGGACCTTTAGGTGAGAGAATTCCTAGCAAGCCATCGCCTCCCGCAAAGGTGGACGTTACCGCACCGACGTATCGACATTTACCATCGCTTCCGCGTTGGCCTTGGGTAACCGCTTGCACATAAGATTGATTCTTCAAAGAGAGACCAAAACACTCATCGGCCAAAGTTTTCTTCGCCCCCGTCCCTTTAGCGAGTATTCCAACAACTTTTCCTGCACCTTGGCTTCAAGCGCCGTTGCTCTAAAGCCATCGTGCTCCTGTCCTAGCAACAACTTACCCCACTTCTCCATGCGATCGAGTTTACCGTCACGATCCTCGATATTCTAGCCGACGTTTATCACCACGGCACTTTTCGACGAAAAATCGGCACTGCAACGTGTTGCCGAAATCGAGCACTGAGGAGGCGCCGACACCGACATTGGTAACTGAAGCTTGGATCAAGCGTAGCAACAGCTAACCAGAAAGGCCTTCGAAACTGTTCACGCCCGAGTTGCCCCCATACTACTCTACGACTAAAGTAGTATTGGGCACAGAGGCAGTTACATTGGAGACGTTGGTTCGTTACATTCACTTGGCCGAAAACAGCGGTAGCCAGGATAGCCATAGAAATGAGCAGGGTGGTGCTGGTCTTTTTGGCATGGATAGCCTTTAGTAGAAATAGACTTTAATTTAGTGCCACTGGTTCCGGTCCTAAGACTCCGCATTCTCCTTTCGCATTACCGGGAAAACGCCAGATACTGTTCAAAAAGAGAAGTCGGCGCGCGAACACCGGTTTCTGTTATACACACGAAGAAAGTTTTTAAAAACAAGGCGTCCATACAGACGACAATGCTGCCATCACTCGCGATTTGTACCGTCAATTCGTGTGCATCAACACCACTGCCGGATGCGAGAAACGAAAGGTCATGTTTCAGCGGCTGTGTAAAACACGCTTTGATGCTGCCTCTATAAGTCAAGACCGTAAAAATTCCGCAGCCGCAGCGGCCACCCTGGTACTGCCTGGCAGAAAGCCGGCATAAGCGAGTACTAGCACGCCAAAACGCTCAGCAATTACAATTTTTTCCGGTATTCCATTCTGACACAGATGGTGTTTCCCACTTCGATTGCGCTGCCCGCCACGTGCAGCCGTCCGCGCTCGCCGCCCCACACCCACATATCGATCTGCGCGCCCAAGCGTTTGCTCAGCACCTCAGCAAGTACCTACAATAACGTAGGCGGCTGCAGAGGCGCAACGAGAAAAAACAGTTGTACGATGATCGCCTTCGCCGTTTTGGGAAGCGGGATCAATATCAGTCGTTGATTCTTCGGCAAAGCCTTGAGCAACAGCTCCTCTTCCCTCGCAAGGTGACCCGACGCCGCTAAATCGAGGTCCGCGGGAGAAAGCCGTTCCATCTCAGCGAATGACACCCACAAGATAATACCATCGTTCTCCTGGCCTGGCGGGCCGGCAGGAATAGTCGAGGAGCAACACCCGTTTTTCCAACGGCATCGATTCGGGAAACTAGACCGTCGCTGCCAGCATTTCCTGTGGTAGACGTAAAGTATGTCTCTGCCATAAAAAGAAAGAAACTTCAGATCGGTTATCTGCCGATTCCGTACAAGATTGACCAATTCCGAGACGGAAGAAACTGTCTCCAGCCGCGGCGCGTAAAAACGCACTATCGCCTCATCGAGGTCGAGATAGCCGGGACTCCACGTGCACGTTAGCACGTTCCCAACCTTTTCACGCAACTTGCGGTTGTTGTGCACGAGAAAATCGAACGGCCATTTGATGGTATAGCCAACGAGACCTTATCGGATGAAAATTTCAGTCGCCGCAACCGGATCGATTTTTCCGAAACCAACCGCGCGCATCTCGAGTTCGAGATTGTAAAGATACCGGTGCTCCTTCACGAGCACAAGGACGGAAAAAAGGTTCACTGTAATGTACGCCCAGTTCGAGCAGCTCACTGCGGATCGATAAGCGTACAGGTGTGGGCGTAAAACCGGCCCGCTTCGACTTATCTCCACCGCCATGATCCATTTCGCTACCTTCGGCTTGGTCGCGCCCAGCCGTCCACTCGTGGCAGTAGCTTTTTGTTCGCCGCCATCGTCAACTCCGGGAAGATCGTCAACTTTGCAATCATACGTGGCATGGTAGATGTCTGCGTCGTTCCGCGTCGCGATATTGCCCAGGAATCCGAGAAAAATTGATCGCTGAATCGCTCGACGCGTGAGCGTGCCCATCGTGAGATCGAGCGCGCACGCCGTTGTAGATGGAAGTCATCGCGAAATACTGGCAATCATCGATTGCGTCTTCGACGCTGCGTGTAGATATCATTCCACTCGCACATGCACATAAACAAGAGAAAGTGCTGCGTATAGAGCCTTCGCAACTTACCGAGCCTCATCGTCTCAAACCTATAATGGTAGGTTTCCCAGATTGCGAGGAGTGTGAAAAAGTCCGAATCATGAGTACATGAAGCGTCGACAGGCCGCATCCGCCTTTTTCTGCTGGTCGAACGAACGTTCGCAGGGATCCTGAATGCTCAATACCGCGTCGATGGCGAGGGCCTCCCTCGTAAACATTTCTCTTGCCGCGTCTGCAAGATCATTGCGCCCGACTTTAAGATTGACCAGCAGGTGCGCAATTTCAAAGCCGGACCCGATCAGTACGCTCGCCCCATCGAGCGCGCCAATTTCGTACAAGAGCGAACAGCCGGACCGCGCACCCTTAGACGGCGGCGCATTCAGAAACGGAAGCTCCTCGATCTCGCCGAGTCCAAACGCCTTCATCCGTAAGATAGCACCTGCAAGGTTGTTCCGTTGGATTTTTAGTTGGGTGAAGCGCAAGCCGACTGAGGAAATCCATCCTGATACACACCCCGTCGCTTACGCGACCGCAGCAGCCTTTTCGCCGATCAGCACTGTTCTGGGCAGTCGGCTCGACAGACAACAGGCGCTGGGTCCAGCTTTGCGGAAAATAGCAGCTGACACGCGCTAGGGTCCATGTCGACAATAAAGCGGATGCTGGGACTTCGTTAACGAAGTCCCAGCAATATTATCGCCACGACAATCTTTTACTGGAGCAGCGGAGCGAAAATGCACTGCTGCTAAGCATTGGCCGGCCCGCCATAAAACAAGGCAGCTGCCACCGCGGACTTTCCATCCCTTTATCAGATCGCAAACTTCACGAATGTAACGTTCGATAGGAAAAAAGGTCAATACATCGCGGTGTATGGCTGCTCGCTTCAGGATGGCGCTCGATCGCCTCCACGGCAGCATTGAGGCAGGTAAATTCGCTCGATTCTTCACCTTTCAACTCCTCGATCAGCGCGTAGATTACTTCGACCAGATAAACGCGTCCCGACTTCCACGACTGGAGCATCGCCAAAAGCCTTTGAGAAAAGCCTGTGTGCTGATCGTAACCGAGGTGATCACGATCCGCAAATCCGGTCGCCACATGCGCAACCGCCGCAAATAACCAAGGATAAAATCAATATTAAGCGAACATTCGTGGGCTTTCGTCTACGATAATCGCATCCTAGTCGCGCAACAGCGGACCGTCCTCCAACTTCAGCGAGCAGCATGCCATCCATCATGAGCTTGCATCGGAAGTCTAATCTATAAGCTAGATCTTGCAGCTGACCTAACGTCCCCAAAGCACATTCAATTTTTCGGCCACGGCAGCCTGAAGCAAACATCGCCGCCACGCGCATGCGGTTGCCTGTAGACAATCTTACCGCGCATGCCGCCGGCAGCCGCCAGGCATATCTTTGGGGATTTGTATCGTCTTGCCCGAATCCATTTTCCCAGCTATTATGAACATTTGGCTACACTGCAGCAAGCCGATGTTTTCGTCTGTCCGCACAATGATCGGCAGTTCCAGGGGGATTCGATGAAGAAAGCAGGTAGCGTTTCCCCTAGTGGCAATACTAGCTCTAGCTGTCAGTGTAAAAAACCAAAGAATCACACACAGCGAAGAGACAACTAAATCCACGCCTTTTCTGTCCGTCTAGCTCACGCCTACGGGAAAAATCGCTCAGGCACATCGTACGTCTTCCGCACAGCAACGGCTGGAGTATCGCTGTGGTTGCCGGCCAGAACTCACTGTTCTCTCTCCTATCTCTCTACCCCATCGCAAGTTTCTTCAGTCTCGGTGCAACCACATGCGAGCACTCTGGAAACTCGCAGTTGCTGCCAACTCCAAAACTAGGGCACCAGCCGGCTGCCCAGCATCAGCTGGCGCAGCCTTTTCTACTCGATAATCTAACGCCCGACATGAAAAGAATGCCTCGTAGAGGCCAGTGTTAATGAAAGTAACATCATGTTTGGTCATGTTCCTGATGTTTCTCACGATCTATGTCACAATTACTAGGCGTAACGTTTCTCTACCAAGGCAGATTCACTCTTTGCTGTGTAAGAAAAATGCAGTCGCCCACGGTCCTGGCTACGCGAGCCGCAGCTATTTTTCCGCTTAACCGTCTGCGGGTTGAATGCTTCTTTTTTTTATCGATGAGCAACGGTCCCCTATTTTCTCTAATAATATCATGATAAAAAACACAACGGCAGCATATTCACGAAGGACAAGGTCGATTTTTTTCGCCAGCGGTGCCACAAACAACCAGTTTTCCGACTACCAAGAAACTTCGTGGCTGACCGATGTAATGATGCTCTCGGGCAACGTCATCAACCTGCATGGCTTGGCCGGGGGAAAAGTAGAACAAACACTTCACGGGCGGCATGAAGGTGCCAACGATAAGCGGACACGGTTTTGTGTCACGCCTACGGCACACTCCGAAAAACTCGAAGCGATTGCCAATTTTTGCATACAGTTGAGCGTACCAGAACTTCGCACCATCCTCGAAGAGGTCGGTCGAAGAAGCCGGCCTCGCGATGATCAGCTAAACGCCTCAAACCGCTCCAGCTAGCCGCAAACTCTTTGCCCTTCGCAATGTTACTGAAAACACTGAATGCATTCAGCTCATCTGCCTCAGCATCATAAGCAAGAAACACACAGGAAGCATCGGTTCACTTGTGCTCGATATGAAATTCGGCCGCAGCGCGTTCATAAAAAAAGAAAAGTGACACGCTCACGCTTGCCGGGCAATGGTCGCGCCGTCGGCTACACCGCCGATCTCATTGAACCGATCAAGTGCCTCCGCAGCTCCGGCCCCGGAAGATTTGATGAAAATAACGTTCGTGCTCACCAGCCACATGCTGATCCTCGGTAGCATTGCAAAAGACAAAACGGAAACGCAGACGAAAATACATTCCGTTATCACCAATGGTTGCACCTTGAAGAAATTCCGCACAATGTACAAAATAAAAATGCAGGGGTTCCAACGCCTGTGTCGTCGACAACTCAACTATACCTGCCTGCCGACGGCATCAAAAATAAAATCCGCGCCCGCTTCTTCAGCAGCTCATGGATTTATCGCCAAAATCGAAGCCTTAAAATCGGCCATGGGATAATTGCACTTAGCGCAGCCTTGTAGTCGTACACCGACCAGATTCGACTACGCCGTTGGGCTCACTAAATCGGTAAAAGTTGGTGCGCCAACTTCAAGCCGAAACGCCGGTTTTCCCAGTTGTGCAACAGTGATCAACCGCTGGCGGCACACACAACCGAGCTAGCCCACGAAGTCATCCATTTTTCACCAAATTTTCCGCCTGCAGAGGCATTGCTCCACAAGTTGATCCCATCAAAAAACAATTAGGGCAGGAAGCAACACCAGATCCCTCTGCAAGCCGCAATAGAAAGCTGCGCTAATGAGGCAGAACGGCACCGAAGAATCATTGGAGGTTTTGGTTGATAACTGCCTGGAGAAGATCGAAACGGATATGGTTAAATGTTTATTAAAAAGACAGCGGTGGGCCGGTTCGATATCGTGAGTTCAAGTCAAAAAACTAAGCATCACGGCTCCAGCATAGTTGTTGGCGGCCTGCATCGTTTCAAGCACCACCGTGTCGAAACCGATAGCGCAGCTCTCTGTCAGAAATTCTATTACCGCAGTCTTGTCCTCAACGACACGGAAGGGCATAGCGGTAGAATTTTTTCGGAAACCGCGCGAAAAAAATAAACGCTATCATTGTTGTCATTCAGCACAGAGAATGAAATCGAGAGACATCGTGAGAAAGAGCTAAGACAAATTCACGAACAGACCTATGATTGTTGTATTAATCTGGGAGGCAGCCTTAATTGCACGAGGGTTTTCCGCTATTAGCTTCGCTTTTTTATTTAAAAAACAAAAATAAAGAGTGGTGGGAACCACTATGTCGAATGGGAGACTTCGTCACGCAATCGTCCCGACGATTCCGTCGAATCTACACCTTGGCTCCCTTCACTGGTTTGCCGTATCACTGCGCATCGATTAATGGCCAATCCCATGGCAAAACCGCTGCATCCCTTTATGCAG
>NJAL01000002.1 GCA_002591725.1 Candidatus Didemnitutus mandela
GGGAGGGAGGGGTTAACGGGGCTCCATAGTAGGGGGAATTGTGTTTAAACACGGGTCGAAAAACGCTAAAGCAGTAGTCGTTGAGGTTGTGACGCCACATAGCGGTGATATCTATAAGGTCATTTTTTTTGATTTTGTTTTCCTTTTTGTAGCCGTAGCCCACTTTAATTTCCAACTCATCTTGAAGCCATTTACGACTAGCACCTATTGTCCCTGAGTACGAAAGCTCCTGTTTTGATTTGCTATCGTACATTTCAGAAGAGAACGACAGATTCTTTTCCCACAAGCTATTCTTTCCAAGAATATCCTCTCCAAGGAATACCCTCTTGGCCTTTTCCTCAAAAGTAGAGTTGTCCTTCGTCAAGAGATTGGCCTTCTCCTGCTGCTTGTCTTCCTTATCTTCCTCTTCATCATCTTCATTGGCCACTCTCACAACAGCCGCGTCCTTTGCCGGAACCCGCAGCGGGCCGAAGCGCTTCGAATTAAAACTGATGGTGTCGTCGTTCTCTTCTATCAAAGAACCGTACACCCGGTCGCCGTCTTTATGGACTAATACGTCATGGTTTTTGCCTCCCGTGGGGGCACTTCTCTCCAAGGTTTTTTTTTCCGACAACGGCGAAAAGCGTCCAGCTTCAGCCTGCAAAGCAGGTAAAACCACAGCCAAAAGCCAAAGCAGACATACAGCTTTTTTTATCATTTTCATATATTTTATTGAAATGATTCTTTTTTAAGTTATTTTTTTAATTTTAATATTTTAGAATTAGATATTAGCTATATGCATGAAGCAAACATAATAGCGATCATTTTAAAAAATATAGTATGCTAATAACATCATTTTTTCGGCTCCCAATTTCAACGGTTACAGTTACAGCCGCCACCAGCAACCACCCAATTCTCCGATTAAGACCACAACCATCCGTAGTATATAGTATATGGTCCGAAAAAATCATGCATCTCGTTTAATGATCTTTCATCCACCAGCTTCAAGCTCAATCAGTAATATAAATAATAAATAATATAAAATATAACATAAACTAATATGCGAGAATGGCCTCCCGCAACGCTCGGTCAGCTTCAGACAGAGACCGAGCTGGCGCTCGCCTCGATGTGTGGAGTGCCGAAGATCAGTGTTCGGTCATTACCAGCATAATGAATAGCTTCGGCCACCCCAAAAACTGGGGCTTCCCACTGCCAACCATTTTTGGTTGGTTTCGCCAGCTATGAACGCAGTTTGAGCGCCATCCCCGCCACCTTTTACGCTAGCATCAGCGACACGGAGCGCACCCCAACTATCTCCACTATTGATTGGGAACTCACGCCAACAAAAGCCCGACGGCACAAAAGTCGCTTTTTGTCCGCCCAGCAAAGGCCATGCAACTCTACACCAAGAAAAATTATCGACTCAGATCGACCACGGGGTCTCGACCACCGGCTTTCTACCTTCCGATGACCTCCTTGTGCAGGCCAACTAGCCAAAACTTCAACCTCGATTAGCGGCATGTCAATGTCATGTCCATCGACATCATAACGCCACTGCGTCACTAGCCACTGTCACACGCAACGTCAAGTCACCCCCCCTATCATGGGGAAGCAAGTCCAGCCTCAGTTTCTGGCTTTCTGGCCGGCGTCATCGCGACGCCAGGGTGGTTTCCGCCGGGGAGTATGCCGCACCAGCCAATATAGAAAGCGCTGGCCAGCTCTGTCTTCCTCTTGCTCGCCACCCACTGATCCTGGCGCTACTCGAAGCAAGCGCTCTGGTAGCTCGGTCTGGCCAGCGGTGCGCTCCGCCGCACGATAGCCGTACGTTTCCTGCGGGAAAAGAATGGGAAATGTCTCCACAATCCTCGCTGCTCATTCTCGTCGCGCCTTCTTCTTCTCAGTTACTCATCCTATCCTGGCGTTTCGTCCCCGGTTACGGCCAGCAAGGCTGGCGCCTACCGGCGGACAACTAGTCAACTAGTTGTCCGCCGTCCCCCTTCCGTTGCCTTTCAGTAGCTTCCGCTGACATCAGAGTGCAGCAACAAAAAAAACTCCAGGCCAAACAGCCTGGAAAATTATCGTTCGATTGAACAGAAAGTCCAGCCTAAAACCCCGCGAGCGCAGCTTATCTAGCGCTCCTTGTGTTTGACGGCTTAAAGAGCAGCCTGCTAGCCTTATATGATAAGGGCATTGGCTATTCCGCAGTCTTTTTTCGGAAAACCGGGTTTCAGTTTTCATAAATTGCGCTTCTCAGGACCAGTAAGAAGCGCGCCTATTGCTCAACATATTATCTGGAAAATAATTAAAAGTCTAACTAGATAGACTAGAATAAACTTGCGAGCGACGATACCTAGGATCCGATCCAAAAGATCACCCCAAAAAAGTTTCGATCTACTTCGTGCCGATCGTCTCCCAACGGACTAAAAACAGCAAGAAATACTCTATTAGCTAGCGTCTCGCCGTCAAGCTCACTGTGGGCATAGCTGACGTCCTCGTTTTCTCTTCCGGCCGTCATCGACGAAAGCACCACGTGCTGGCCAAAAAATTTTCTAAATGTGCAATTGCTGCACGCGAAAGGATGGCGCGCCAAAACACCAAGTATATTTTACCATGCGCCCATCGCTAAGCCCAGCAAAAAAACCTTGCCGCCCGCTTCAAGCTCATGGGGAAAATCTGTTTCTACTGGCTTAAGGCTTTGCGCTGGCAGCTATCTTGGCACCCACCTTTATTTGGCAATATATTTTCAACAATTCGGAAAATGGCGACCAGCTTAACCGAAACGATTACCACGGCATCTTTGGCCGCTCGCGAGCGCGGCGTTAAAGACAGCCTCGCGTCGATGCGATTTCTGTCGCCCCCTCCGCACCAGAGTACGCAAACACATCGACATGGCCCACAATGGCGACGTCACCAAAGCCAGCGTCGGATTTGCCAGCTACTACCACCCGGCTCTGTGTCTCGCCATCGACGCCAATCTCGCCTTCACCCACGCCCGTTATCGCAACGCGCCCAACGAGGACCATGTCGTCTATTCGATCAGCACCGTCACGACTGCCGGCGCGGACATTTAGTTTTCGCACGGACTTCTCGGTGCTTTGTACCTACGCTATTTCTGTCCGCAACTGATTGTCGAGAGCAACTCCATCATTGCTAACCGACAGCCTCCGACTCGGCTTACGGCAGAGAAGCCCGGATTCACTGCCCACGTGTTGAACCTTCTCGATCGCAAAAATCAGGAAATCGCCTATTTACACTACTCTTACCTCGCGCCTTCCCGTAAAATTCGCCGATAGCGTCAACAGCGTGTATTTCCACCCCACTGAGCCCCTTGCCGTTTGTGGGGGGAATCACATGGCGATTTTAAAGAGCGCTACATTCGACAGCGCCCCCAATTGCCACGTAGAAAAAACAGCGAATAAACAGCCGGGCGTAACAAACAGGCTTGTTTTGGAGCCTCTTCCCAAGGGAGGTACGCGCCACGCCTGGACGGTCCAGCTGGAATCGCAGAAGCGCTGCCATTGTGAGCTTTCAGCAGCGCAGGCTGCCGCTCGGTGCAACCGTCAAAAACATGATGCTCGTCAATGATCTCAGCTACATCCCAATCAACACTACGACAGACTGACAGACGCTGCCCACGATCTGAGGAAAATAAGCCGGGCAACTAGCAACTAGAATACGCCTGTTAGTTAAAATTGGTGTTCGTCTGTACCCTGCCCTTCTGGTTTTGGTGCAGTTTCGGTCTCCGCAGCTGGATATTGCTGCCGCTGGCCAGAGCCCTCCACAAAAAAACTCTATGCGACGCCAGCGCCCTAATGGGGAACCACTCTCAACCCAAAGAAGACCAGTCACCATCGGCTGCCTTACACAGTCTGCTGCTCGCTATCAGAGTGATTTCCAAGCCGCTGGAGGACAACGAACTCCCCCACGACAGCCTCAACTTGCTCTGAAAAACAAATCGATTTCTTCTCTGGTGGGGTGGCTTGTTTTTTTGTCGCGCTCGCCTTGACTCTCGAAACGGTGGGCGTCGAGCTACTCATCCTACTGGCTGCTGGTATAGTATGTTTCCCTCGCGTGGGCCCGAAAAGACAGTATGGGCGGGCGCCGAACGCGCATACTCGCAACTATTTCAGTTACGGAAGCAAATCGACGAAGCGCTGCTGCACGTCGACCACAGAATGGCCATGCCGGCATTTTATCCGCATTTCACAGCTGGTCGGCTGCGCGAGGATTACGAAGCAAAGCTCCTCGCGCGTCATATCGCAGCGAATGCGGCCTTCGAAGTTCCGCCACTTCGAGTCGGTCTTTTTGCATTGCTAGCAATGCAAACTGCGCTGTGGCACACCGCCGCCCTACGCCATGCAGGTAGATTTTCGCTCGCCGAAAAATAAAAAGCAGAACCGTCGAGGGGCCCTGTTTTAAAAGGTCAAAGCTGATGAGCTCGCTTACCTCCAGTCCAGCAACAGGCTGGTAAAATAGAGCGTGTAAAGGGAATCGAAGCCTTGAGGTGCGTTGATGTTGTAGTCGTTATTAAAGCCAAGGCGGAGTTTGCAGCGCACATCAGTGAGGGACACCTCATGGGTCGACTCCTGATTAATCTGGAAGTTGGGGAAAACCCTGAAAGCCAGTGTGTAGGTGGCCCTGTTTCTCAGCTTGCCATGCTTGAACTCGCAGGTACGGGCGCAGATCGAGTCGAAAAGGAGTACCGTCCACATATTTTTTATACTATACGTGTGCTTCACACCGGCACGGAGCTCGAGGTCCTGGTTGGCTTTCTTCACCAGCCTGTAACCGACACCAAAAACTGTGATGGGGCGGGAGTCGAAGCTTTGGCTTTGCGCTTTATTTATGTCATGCTAATGAAAGTTTAATCTCCAACTTTCATCTATCACGAGCCATTTTCCGGGCCGGCTTAGAAAAATTCCGCCAACAAATTGACAGACGAGTGCCACTGGATTCGCGATTGCGACAGCGCAAGCGGCGTTAGTCAGCCCAAACTATCTAAGAGGCTACACCTCCTATGCCTCCATGAAACAGCTCTATAACTATAAAGTCTCTTCCCACATACGGGGAGCTGGAGCGAAAAATCACCACCCACGTGCGCTATTTTTTACGGGGGGAACTCGACATAGACCTGCGGAGACGTAACGTACATATCATATGGAGGACCTCTTGGTCAACTGCCAAAGGGCTCCGCATACAACCTCCATCCGATAATTCCTATATCCCCTCGCGTTCATTTCCGAGATCTTTTACCTTACCACAGTTGCGTAGCTTGCCGGGATCGAAGTTCGAAGACCAACGCCTTGCCAGTTTCATGGCCGCATCGTGGGAGGTCGTGCAGGTTCGTCCGGCCAACCAACCCCATGTCACTGATTCGGTCCAAACAGGCTATCTTTGCGAGAGCTGGCTCCATAATAAGGCCGCCACCAGTCGCACGACCACCTAACGCATCAGCACCAGCTTCAATTATTGGACTTAAGATGAAAGTTATTCACTATATAGGGAGCCGCTGGACGAGTTTTTGCGCGTCAACTCCGGTGATTAGATTCTCATGCCGTCTCTGCATGAGTGGCTAGCCTTCCGCTGGTTGTGCTGTGCTAGTTTACTTTGTCTTTTTGACTGTTCGAGTGAGCCTTCGCGTCACAAAGGTCTGCCAATGAAGTCGATCCCCGCTGTTGCGGGGTTCTTAGAATTTTTTCGACGGAAAAGATTCTCGCGGGAATCCACGTCAGCGCTGGGTTTTTCACGACAAGGGGAATAAAAGGACAACAATTCGAGAAATATTATTCCCGACAATTTCGGCAGCAAGCTACACGCAAACTGAAACAACCAAGACGTCGATACCTGCAGCAGCCTCGACTACAACGTTTGCAACGCGCGTATAGACCAAAATAGCCACTCTTAGTGGCAGTTTTGGTGGTAGTGGTAGCTGCTGCTGCGGCAAGAGCGGCAATAGCACCCGGCAGCACAAGACATGGGATAATTAACCCAAAAGGAAGTAAATAAAACAGCAGAATTGCTCCCACAGGAACAGCGCATCAGCATCGTACCATGCTTGTGATCCGCCGATTCGACGATGGTAAACGGTCGTTCACCGCGATCTTTTTGTCAGGTGAGCCCGCTAAGATTTTTCCGACGACCGACCGCGAGCACGCGCGGATCCTCCAGATCTATAAACAGGACAAGCTCTACACAGACATCCTAAACGATTTCACCGACCTCGAAATCGGCTAATTCCTATTAGCCTCATGAAATCGAGAACCGCCCGTCGGAAGCCAGCCGCTCCTCGTTAAAAATAGCCCGGTACCGGCCGGCCGCGAGAAGCCCGGCTCCGGCTCGCTGTCGCGGAAAGCGAGGCCAGGCTGACGTAATTCAGCCTTTTCCAGTCCAGCGGGGCAAGGAAATGAGGAGCTCGGCGATGTCTTTTTCCGTTCATAAGTTTTCTGATCATCTGGAGGCGTAATTATCTTCGCCAACTGGAATCGGATCAAAATTCTCAAGTTCCTTCCACTAGCTTCCGCCGTTTTCCCAGTAATTTGCCCGCAACGGACGGCGGTTCCACGTCCGCTACGCATCCGCACGAAAAGAATTGTCGCCAGCCCAATCATCGCGCAGTTGGGTATCCAGGCTGCCAGCATCGGATCTAGGTAGCCATTGCTACCAAGAGCCGTCGCGATCGTCGTGAGCAGATAATAGAAAAGGAAAAGTCCAAAAGATTTTAAAGCGCCCAACACCGGGCTCCTCCGCATGCCAGATACGGAAAGCGGAACGGCAATCGCGAGGATGATCAACGGCCAGAGCGTGTCGGCCAGCAACCCATAATAACGCGTCGCGTAACACAAAACCTTGGGGTTTCCATCGGATTGAAAGTAGTCGACGATCTGGTGCAGCTCGAAAAACGAGAGTGTATTCGGCTTCTGGTCGATCAGCACCATCAACGCCGGATCTTCAATGTAATAAGGAACCGGTTTTTCGTCGAAAACGACGGATCTGATTAAATCGCCCGTATCGGGATCGAACCACATTTCCCGGCCCGAATTGAAGGTCCATAGCCGCTTTCCTGTATCGTAGGTCGCCGTGCGTGCCATGATGCGCGTCGCTTCGTGACGTTGATGATCGAGCTCCGAGATCGTAACGCCATAACCCGTGTTCGTATTACGGTTGTAGCAGTCAACATACCACATACGCCCAGCGCTGCGGCTTATCGAAAGCGACATTTATCATAAGACCAAAATCCGCCGCTAAGCCGCGCTGCGACTCAGCACGAAACTCGAAGCTCTCGAGCAATACTCTCGACCGTTCCACCGACCACGACACGACATAAACATTTAGCCACAGCGACAAACAACAAAAGCAGATGCACATGAACCAGAGTACGCGCGTCGTTCGAAAAATATTCAGCCCCGCCGCCCGGGTTGCGGTAATCTCGTTGTTCCGATGCAGCCGACCGAGCACGTAAAGCAGGGACAACAGTAGGGAAATCGGGAACACCACTGAGAGATAGCTCGGCATCAAGGTCCCATAATAAAGCACCATGTCGGACATGGCCGCACCGGAACTTATAAGATCGCGAAAATTGTCGTAGAGTGCAAAAATCAACAACAGGCCCGTGTTCGCGCCGATGAACAACAAAAGCACGCTCAGCCATTCGCGGAGAATATATCGATCGATAACTGTCATCAGCCACCACAAAAACGGCCCCGCAGACGGTGTCTAACGCTGAATCACCCAACGCAAAATTCGATGCACCAATCGCAAAAATCTCCATAAGAACCAAACTTGGGGGGTTCCGGTGCCGAGCGGCCTGCTTTCATCTGCAACCACATCTAACTTACCATGCCCGACTGTTCAAACCCGGTTCTAGATCTCCGGCGCCCGGTCCGAGATCCGATTAATTGCCCGCACAAGCCACGTCTTAAAGCTTTCCCATTCGTAGCTCTCGATTGTTTTTCGTTACCCCATCATGGAATCGCTCCTGCTCGTGCTTCTTCATCATCTTACTGTGCTGGTCATCACTAGATCCGGCCACGCCGATCCCAATTTCTTCGGCTGTCCCGAAACCATCCACAAAAAACCTGAATTCGATAGGTAGTAGCCTGACAGCGCGGTCGATGAAAAAATCTGACCGCCCACCCAGTTCGAGACAATCGAAACAGCAGACCTCGGCAGGATGGAATTCACATTACCCACCAATGGCACAATAGCACGAAATACGCAGCAAGTGCCCTACATCGACTTCCTCTACGAAAATGCTCGCCTATACAGGGGAAGCCAGAATCTCAACATAGCGACTAGCACTAGTCGCTGGTCCTTCTATGGACTTTGAATCAACCCCGGCGAATAACTCGGGAAAAACCACTCTGCAAGACGGCCGCATCTCTTCGCGACCCTCCAAGATGACGGCCAAGCACGCCGCCCCTGGCGACGAAGCCTTCGTGATCGAAAGCCATATTTTCCGGCTACGCTCGCTAAATACCTAGCCCCGTTTGGTAACCGCCTTCGCAACCTCACTCCTGGAGCTAGTTTGCAGCCAGTTTCACAACTTCTTTGAATATTACGGCGCACCTGAGCTCAGGACTTAACGCTGTATTTCAGGAAATGTACGGCTACGATATCGAAGCCCGCGCCGTCGATCCCAATGGGAACAAAACCGCTCAACACAGGGCCACTTGTGACGTATGAAAAGCAGTTACCGTAAAAAGCTCGGCTAGTTGCGCCAGCCACTGCTACCTGATCGCGTAGCAAAAACGGTCACACGAACATGGCTAGTTGATCGGCGACCAGTTCCACGTCTCACCCGCCAATCTCTTCAACTTCGACACCGGCGCAGAGATCGCCGAAACGGAAACTTTTAGCTCTACGTCTTTCCTCATTCACGGACTCCGCCGTATGTATGTTTAAGGTGCTCAGCTATCAGGATTTTTGCCCGAGTTGCTCGTCACTCGTATGCCCTCATACGCCTGTTATCCGCTCACGTTTAGTGAAATTTGCATCTGGTTGCACAGACATTGGAAGCTTCCCCTATCGAAGGTCAAGTCGGAGCTGAGTCGCTTGTTTTTCAATGGCATCGACCAGATTTTCTACCACAATACTGGCTACTCGCTAGAAGGTCCTTTGTTGCCAGGATGGCTTTTCTACGCCGTCATCAACCCAATCCGCACAACCCGTGGCCGCAGGGCTTCGACGTAATGAATCGCCATGTCGCCTGCGTGCAGTCAATCCGCCAACGCAGGGAGCCAAGCTGTCTGATGGAACAGTTCGCCGTTCACAACATCCACTATGTGCCCGGGCCAGCCTTTCGGCCGTCTCGCACGCCCTCCTAGTTAGAGAAGTAAAGAAAGTCTGAAGATTAGACTGCAGCTCCGACAAACAACTTCTAGAAGCTACAGTCGAGTCCAGCGAGCCCGCCATGCCTGGAATCCGCTGCAAGGTCGTCGTTGGCCCAAGTGCGCGCCGGATGATCGCCACGACCATGCAATAGCAGCAACAACCCGCCGCCGCCTGCGAAAAAATTGTCTTTTAAAAATAAAAACTAGACGACGACGCTCCAAGGCCTCGGACAGCTCGAAACGCGCCAAAACGACTTTCAAACCGCGCGTGCAGCCCTCGCCAAGCAGGTAGCCATCACGAACGATGTTCTCGGCGAACTCGCCAGCCAGGAAACCCTGGGCGAACCGCCGGCCGAAAACTAGCGGCTCATCCCCGCGATATCCGCAAGAGCGCGCGAGCAAAATTAAACAGACACAGCACCAGCACAGCTTCGTTCCTGGCTTTTTTGCTTCGCGTGGACAGCTATCTAAAGTCAGACTGCCAACATGCTTTAGCTAGAAGTCACCAACCGCACCTGCGATTTCGACCCTCGCGGTATGGGTTGAAAAATTATGCGCGAAATAAATTTTGTCGATATAAACTACCAGCCTTTCGACGCCTCCAAGTAGGGCCTCCGACACTCTCGGTCTCGTACGGCTAAATACCGCTGCTAAAGATACACTCTGCGTCGAAATAATGTACAAATCATAAAAAATCACCTCTCTCGCTCTCTTGGAGTCGGACAGCCAAGGTGCCCCAAAAGCCTAATTTTATCAAAAAAACCTAAGAAAATGCCCCATCCTTCTCTAACCCTTTGCTGAAGATATCAGCCAAATAATCGATCTGGTCGCTTTGAAGTTTTTATATAACTATAACTATATAATAATTTCCGTAGCAGCTTGCTGGCTTGCCCTGATGTAAAAACAAAAGGTCGCGACCTTCTTCCAGCCTTTCCTTTTTTGTCCCAAGAAGGAAGGCGCTCCCGCGCCTGACCTTGTTATTTATTGCGCTGCTCAGCAGAAAAGCTCGAAACGTTAACCTCTTTTCTCCTAGAGTGGGAGCCTGTTACGCAACTGCCTTAACAGGCTTGTTGTCCTTCAAAATCATTGCGGGAACGATCAAGTAGAGCCTCTTGCAAATTTCTTTTTACAACACTCCCGCCGGATTTCTGCACTCAACCCAATCGGAAAGGTCAATATCCGACAGACAGATGTGACTTCCTTGAGGCGGCAGCAGTAGTTGGATCCAACCGGTCGAACGGGAACAGTAGACTGGGCAAGCGCTTATTTCGATTCCTTGTCAGGCAGGCGCTCGGAAATGGGGGATATTCGTTCGTAACATGAGAGCATCGAACCTGAGCAGAAAAAATTTGCCCTATCCAATGATAGAACACATAGATCACCTACCTATGCCCGCCACGGCCAGATTGCAATCTGACAACACGTAATGAAGAACCGCCGTCTAGCTCGGCGTATTTTCGAGGGAGCCGTTAGTAAGGATTGCCACTGTAGCCCATGAGACCAGCCAAACGTCCGCCCATAAGTTTTGAACAGCTCCATATTGCAGCGAGCGCTACCAAAACACCAGCAAGTGTTCGAACTCTCCTTCGAACACGCCCGTTTGATCAACTGCAAAACTGCAATGCACTCTACTTTTGCGCTACGAGGCAACTAAAAAATTTCGGAACGGTTTTGGCAAGTCCCCATGGGGGGGACAAACGCAGCCTCCAAACCCAAGTAGCTCTTGTTATTAACTGTTGCTGCAGTTCCCCACTGCGTGACGGAAAAGCGACATGCAACCGAAAGCCAATTGGAAATTGGTAATGATTGGCCAAAGTAATTTTTTACATATATTTATGAATCTTTACCAAGGACTTTTTCCATTCATCTTGAGTAAAAATCCAGCGTAGTTTGGCAGTTCGATACGCTTGATCAAATCGGTTGCCAAGGGCGATCCCAACCAAGCTCCAACTCAGAAACCATTGCCATTGGGTGGCATCTGGCGCAACAGCGAGGAAGAGCCAGTCTTGGAGTAACTGCCGGACTCAAGAGATAGACATCAACGCTATAGTGATGGAATGATTTTAGCCAGACTTGAAGCCCCGTGATCAATTCACCGCAGTCTCGACATAAAGTATATCGATTTTTCATGCTCCGGTTGCCATGCTAATATCATATCCGTTACGCACGGTATTTTTTAGAAAACTAGAGTAACCTACTGTCGTGTTCCATGGTCACATCGCCCTGTTTTCCCAAAACGCATTTCCCTCGGCGACAAATTTCGCAAATGGGCCGTCGTAGTCTTAACACATCCCCAGCCAAGGGAAACACTCCGAGCTCGTTGCTCTTGCCTATTCTACCTACTCGGAACGGAATCGACTGCAGCTATCGCACAGTCTGATAACAGTCAGCTCGCTTAGTATCTCGCACACAAAATCCTATCGGCTTGCAACAGCGATAGTAAATGCAAGAGCTCGCTCGATAGCCAGCCAGACCGGCAGTCTCACCTGATCTGCGTAGCAAACTTTTCCCCACCTCGGCCGCAATAGCTTCGTTCCAAACCCGCGGAACCAAACAGTTAATTTAATCTAAACCCAGTAGCCGTAACGCTATACCGAGCGCAACCCACAACCCAGGCTTCAGCTCGATCAGATGCTAGTCTAGCATTCCACCAGACGGTTCGCAAGGTCGTCTGCAAATCTCGTAGCCCAAGCGCTTCTCATCGCGAAAAGTGAGTTTTTCAACAAAACCAAAACGCGTGAAACCATTGAGCAGCAAATAGCCGGCAACCAAAAGCACGAATAAATTTCTGAGGTAAAGATCAAGCAATTGCTTCAGATTAACCTCTAGCCAGCTTAGCCTGTAGCAATCCAGCTGCGCCCCACGGCGCCAAGTTCAAGCTCAATACAATACCCGACGGATCCAATCTGTTGTAGCCCTCAGCCAGGATCAACTCCCGCGTTTTCGCCAGGGCATTGGTATTGATTCCTTTTGTTGGAGCGCGGAGCCTTTTCCTCAAAAGGCTTCCTTTCTTTCTGCTTGTGCCACTCCTTCGAGGTTTTCCGATAGAACTTCAGCACCGCCCCCATCTGGGTCGCGTCAGCTTACCGAGATTGAGATAAGGCTCCAGTCTCCGTTGGGCCCAAGCGGCCTAAACCAGAAGCTTCCACCAGAAAACGAAGATGATGCCATTAGCCTTTTTTACGCTCTGAGCAGCTGTTTGTTAGGCTAATTCTTCAAAATGTACCGCTTGATTTTTTAAAAGTCTAGTAATAAAATAGTAAGTTCCTTTTTAATCTTTTCAAGATATGTCTACCACCATACCGCAAAAATTCGAGTTCCAAACCGAAATCAAGCAACTGCTCGATATCGTCATCCACTCGCTCTACACAGAGAAGGAAATCTTTGTCCGCGAGCTGGTATCAAACGCCTCGGATGCGCTTGAAAAGCTCCGGAACCTCCAGTTCACCGAAAAAAACATCTACGACGACAATCTCGCACTCGAAATCAACATCACAAGCGATGAGAAGTCGAATATTATCACGATTCAGGATTTCGGTATCGGCATGACGCGCGACGAGCTCGTCAAAAACCTCGGCACTATCGCCCACTCGGGCTCAAAACAATTTCTGAAGGCTCTCGGAGAAGGCGGCCAGAAAAGCAACAATCTCATCGGCCAGTTCGGCGTCGGCTTTTATTCGGCTTTCATGGTTACAAAATCGGTAAAGGTCTACTCGCACTCCTGGAAAAAAGACGAACCCGGCCACGTATGGTCGAGCGAAGGCTCCTGCAGCTACGAGATTGAGGAAGTCGATGGCCAGCGTCGCGGGGCCAAGGTCATCATGGAGCTAAAGGACGACTGCGGCGAGTTTGCGAAGGACTGGCGCCTGAAAGAAATTTTGACTCGCTACAGCGTCTTTGTTGGTTTTCCGATCACACTCAACGGCACCAAGCTTACCTCCGTTTCGGCACTATGGCTGCGCAAGAAGAACGAGATCAAGGAGGAGGAATACACAGAATTCTACAAGTTCCAATCCCATTCGGCTGGCGCTCCGCGCTACCGCCTCCACTTCTCGGCCGACGCTCCGCTCTCGATCAATGCGCTGCTTTTCGTTCCGCAGGACAACACCGAGAAGCTCGGCTTCGCCCGACTGGAGCCGTCGGTCGCGCTCTACTGCCACAAGGTTCTCATCGATGCGAAGCCGAAAGATCTTCTGCCAGAGTGGCTACGTTTCGCAAAGGGTGTCGTCGATAGCGAGGACACCCCGCTCAACATCTCACGCGAGACGATCCAGAACAAGGAGCTCGTCGAAAAACTAAATAAGGTAATCACGAAACGCTTCATCAAGATGCTCGAGGAAGAGGCGAGCCAGCGTGCCGATGCCTACAACGAGTTTTATAAGGAATTCGGCATTTTTCTGAAGGAGGGCGCAGCGCTCGACTTTACCCACAAGGACCAACTCGTGAAGCTGCTCCGCTTCGAATCCTCGCTAACCGAAAAAGGTAAGACGACCTCGCTCGCCGACTACGTATCGAATATGAAGGACGAGCAAAAGGAAATCTATTACCTCGTCGCGCCTAGCCGAGCTGCGATTGAGTCCGGCCCGTATCTCGAAGGTTTCCAGGCACATAACTTTGAGGTCCTCTTCTGCTACGAACCAGTTGACGATTACGTTTTTAACCATGTGCACGAATTTGGAGGGAAGAAGTTCCTCTCCGCCGACCACGCCGATGTGAAACTCGACAACGCACTGCAACAAGGTGATGCCATCAGTCAATCCGACATAAAGGTTCTCGCCCAGTGGTTCAAGGACACGCTCGGCGAGCAAGTCGCCGAAGTAAAACCATCGGACCGTCTCGTCGGCTCGCCCGTTCTCGCGACCAATGCGGACAAACTCACCTCGCCGCAAATGCGCCGTATGATGCGCGCCATGAAAAAGGATGACACTCTTGAGACCGTGAAAGTAAACCTCGAGTTCAATCCGCGCCATGCCGTTGTTAAAAAGATCAACGCATTGCGCCAAACCGATCAGAGCAAAGCGGAGCTCGTAACCGAACAACTCTTCGACAACTCGCTCATCGCGGCCGGTCTGCTAGAAAACCCAACCCGTATGATCGGACGCTTGAACAAATTGCTCGAAAGCGTCTGAATGAATACAATGATTATTCGTTTTCCCAGACCACTGGCTACTGCCTTTGCGGGAAAAACTTAAAATTTCACACACCACAAGGAAAATCCTTTCGCTCCCTGCTGAGGGAATCAAACCGGCCGGGCAGAAAAGCCTTTTACCATCATGGATGGCTTTTACTTTTTATTTGCATTTAGAAGGGTTGCAACCAATCCTCTTCTCCTTCGCAAAAAGCTCAATAGCTTAACACGATCCATCACATTTTTGATATATAAGAGGGTAATGCCCAAGGAAAAATTGAACATAGTCCAAAAATTGGGGCACGGACTTTTTTTCCAAACCCAAGCACTATCGACACCGCAGACGATGCTCTCATCACCGCTCTTTCATCGCGTCCAGCGAGACGCTGGTCTTACGCCATAACCAGCACGAAAAACATATCGCTCTCGGTCAACTGATCGTCAGCACAAAAACACCACAACAGCTCGCCAAGATTCTGATCAAAGCCAGCTACAACGCGTTCGGCGGTGCCAAGGATTTTCTTTGCTCTTTCCAAAGTACCGTCACCGGCCTGCCCGAACAGCGTCGGTTTCTGCCAACACTTTCCAGGAAACTCCATCTATTGTAGCTCGGCCACCTATGAACCACGAGGTTTACGGGTCCCATTCGCTCCAAGTGGTCAAGCCCTAAGCTGAGGAAAAGTTTTTCTTTGGCCATCCAAAAACCTGATGAAGTAACGAAACACAATCCCAGAGCAGGCCGGTCGCGACAATCGTCTTTCGGACCGCTGCATTTACTGGCACCTCACCTGCGGTGCTGAGACAAGTCTCTTCCGGTTACCACACCACCGGAAGGACTAGCTATCCCGACAAGGTCGGCCGCTTTAACAACTTTCAGGCCAGCTCGACTTATTAGGTGCCGTCGGCGAGCGCTCACGAGGTGTACTGCCTCACCCGAAAAAATGGGTCGGCCTAGGATGAGAGCAAAATTCCGCACTCGGCTGTCCCATAACTGATTCCAAGCCGAGCCATTGGCTCGCTGCCCATCCCAATGACTCGTGTTCCAGCCGGCAATATGGCCGCCCAGAAGTCTTCCCCCCATCGTCAGCATCGTAAGTGCCACTTCTGTCAAAGTTATGGCGACCAGCGCGGTCGTCAAAACCTGCCAGCTTCCGCCACCAAAAAAGCGATTATGTTCAAACATCTGCACATCCTACGTACCGCTGCGAAACCGAGTCCTAGACAGCATCCCAACAGAAGAACAACGGGTGTTTTTTACCCAGCTCACGATGCTCACGATCGGCGTGTTCGGCGGCGCTTCCGATTTCCAACGCCACTATTATTAGTTCACCAGCGCTTTTTCACCGTCGCATTCATGATGCTGGTAGCTCCGTGCATGGTTTACTACAAGGCACCATGGTGGTTCATCGCTTCGTGCAGCGCTGCGTTTATCGTTACAATCACGCTGATGACGTTCGGCAGCCATCTCTGCGGACAATAGCCTAGCGTTATCCAGTGAAGAAACGGCCGCTATATTAATTTTTATGATCTCCGCCTGCTGGTGTTTGCACCACGATCCCCGACAGGCAGCTTTGCACAAGCTAAATCACACCCCCGCACTCTCCCATGGACGACACACACGCCACCTGCCTCGAGCAATGGACTCAAGGTCTATAGTATGAATAGTATGATCGGCTTCATCCCGAACCTGCTCGGTCTCGTGCGGATGTCATACACAGCATACACAGTCTTACCTTCCTCACGCTTCTCCACAGCTACGCACAACCTAATCGACTTCAGATTCCTGCTTCGCCGTAATCCACCCAGCCGGCCTTAAAATACAATTGCCGGCACAACTCTATCTCCAGTTCGACGCAGGTACGTTGCGCACGATGGTTGTGACAGCTAGCATGAATGGAACGTCGAGGTCACCCAAGCACACACTTTCTAGTCGTTATGCACGTTTGGGACGCTGGACGGTCTGAGGAGTTTACGAGCTGGCATCGCAAGATCGAATATCTATTATTCGGAGGAAGGGTTTTAATACGAAGCCTTCTCACCGTTGTTCGTCCCGGTACCCCCGTTTACCACTGCGGGTTTTTCATGGCAGCGGCGAACGCGGTTATTGTTCTGGTCTTCCCGGATACAGCCAGCACCCCTGCGCCCGTTTCTTCTCCTTTAAGTCGACCCAGAGATCTGGTTTACCTTCACCTCCAGGAAATGCACCGGAATTATGCTTTGCCCGGTCTGCAGAACGTGGTCATACGGGCGCCAGTTTTGTCTGACTGAACTTCGCTGCAGCAGCGCTGGACATGAAGCGATACGGCTTCCTGTGCTTCGAGCACACCAGCTTATCCCGAAGATCATAAGCACCACCAGCGTATAAAAATTCCGCATGCGCTACTTCACCATGGGATCTGGCCATCAGCTTTGGCCGTTCGCCATGCCTGTCAAGCACAGCGGCGCTGTCTCAGCCAGCTAGAGGCCTCCATCAACAAAATACCCTATTTTGTCGCCGCTTATATTAACGACGGCTGGCGATTTCCTAGTGGAACCGCCCCATTTATAGACCCGTTCCGGAAATTCCTGGCTCATAAATCTCCACGCCTACCTGCTTGCAGGCCAGATCATTCCGGTCCATCCACTCGTGCTCGATCACCAACGTCCCCTCACGCGCTACTACCTCGTCCCCGGCGTCGGCAAACTTGTAGTTGGCGTGCACTCGCGTACAATTCGAAATTCGCGATCCGCAGCATGCGCTCTTCCGGCCTGTGTTGGAACTTGCAGCCGAAGCTACGCGAGCTGAACTAAACCGCGCACCACAGGAAGCTGCACCCATTGCTAGCACCTACCGACAGATGCCTCAAGCCATACGCGAAGCGGAGTCGGCACTCTTGCTCCGCTACTATGCAGGACTCTTTAGGATAGCTGCCTTCAAGACTAAGCCCGAGGAAGCAATCATCACTCATACCGCCAAAATCGCTAGCAACGATCCCCGTGATAGCTTCTACCTGCAGCTGGCTACCGCGTCTTCAGTTACACGTTCTAGAGCCACTTCCCCAAAACCCAGAGTGTCGCCCGTCATCAAATCTCGCTCCAGTTAAATCTCTATCAAACGCTCGACGTCGTGCGCACAGTCGAGTCCTCGCTGCAGGCCATAGCGATCTCGCACTCTACACGGGCAACAACGACAAGATAGTCACCTATGTGACTCACACCGTTCGGTTTTCTACAACGACGAACGTCCGACATCGCGACTAATAATCAGCAGACTGCTAGGAACATAGTTTTGGGGGACCGAAGCCGCAGTGCGGCTTTTCCGCAAAAGCCAAACAGCCGCCACTTTCCCGTCCTTGCCTGCCAACTGGCTGCGTAGCGCCATCGCTGCGATCGACACAAACGCCGCGATCTTCGCCCGAGCGAGCAAGCTTTACGGCTGTATTCCGGAAATTCTCGAGGTGCCGCAGCGATAGGACCTGGTTGAACCCGCCCATTGCCTTAACCACATTGAGGCGCTGTCGCATAGACATATCGAGGAATCAACCAACGCTTCTTCCTCCTTATCCCCGACTCGTATCCTTCAACACAACCAACCCCGAGTTCGGCGGCAAAGCGGATGGAGGGCTTCAGCTCACTCAGCACTCGGGGAAATTGGCTGCAGCTTGAACCCTAAATGCCCACTGCTGTCCCATAGGGCAGCAGATTAGATCTTCTCATCTGGAAGCAAAGTCTCACCCGCCTAGGGCTGGGCTTTTGTTCGAACGCTACCTCGACATGGTAAGCATCAGCAACATAACCACGTCCACTCTCGACCTCATCGCTAAAAGACAGCAAACTTCATGGTCGTACACCAAGGGCCAGAGAGCAGCCACGCTCTGGCCCTTTCTCGGCTACGTCCGAAACCAGGAGCAACAACGCAATACCGACGTTATTTTTTGTTGTCGACGAGGGAGCCGGTATGGCGAGAATACAGACTTTCGCTGCGTCATTGGAGGTGAACCGTTCCAAATGTGTCCGACCGTCGCTTATAGCAGCACGCCGAGCTGGCACACGATTACGCGCGGAGCTTCCGGCCTATTCGTCGCCGTTGCGACCTGAAGATGACTGTTCACGTCATTGCCGCCACGAAAAAATGATGGCTGCCTTGTAGGAAAAGTTCATCCATTAAGCAATCGTAACATACCCGTTCACCGGGCATGCCGCAGCCAGCACCAATGTGATTCGCCAAAACAGCGCGATGAGTATCATCTCAGATTACTGCGAATTTTTTGCAACCGTTGTCTGGTGTATCACGAAGCGATCACCGGACTGCCGCTGGAGAGGCACAACAGCCTGTATTTTGTCCACACCACTGCCGCTGGGAAGCTCCTACAATCTGTATGTTTGGACCAAACCAGCCCTTCCTGTCCGCCAAGTTTATCCTGCGAATCGTTCGAAATGACCTATGCAAACCAGACGCCAGCCATTACACGGCAGCCGGTGCTGCTGTGCTGGTGCTTGACCCTAGCAATATCGCCCAGACGCACACCAAGGATGAATGGTTCATCCAGCGAAGCCCCCACACTCTTCGGAGCCACTCTGCGCCTGCCCTGAACTGGCGGAGAGGGGGAGATTCGAACCCCCGATACCTTGCGGTATACGCGCTTTCCAAGCGCGCGCATTCGACCACTCTGCCACCTCTCCGAAAAAACGGGATATCACGAAAACAGTTCCCGGGACCCGCGGTCAACGGAATTTCCGCGCAAGCTCTTTACAGCTACCAACTCTTTGCTTTTGCGTAGGATTTTGCAACCTTGCTCATATGCAACGCAAACACACTCTTCACCGTCGACTGCGGGTTCGGTGGCATCAAATGTTCCCAAACCCTGCATAAACACCTCAACCCGGACAACGCCAACAAATTACTCCTTTCAACAAGGGGAACTTTCTCGTCTTCAATCCACTCCCCTGGTGGCCGACGCCGGTGGCCCCTTGCTTAATATAATGGATATGGTCATTCCGCTTTTCCAGCCTTCTTCCCGATATCGAATGCCGCACCTAGGAAGTTTGCTAGATAGATCTCGAGAAAAACGGGACTGGCCTCGAAGGCCACGGCAGTGTCCCACGGAGAATGAGCTACGACCAGCTGTTAATGGGCTGCGGCGCCATCTCAAATCTCAACGTTGTACCCGGTATGGAGGGCCATTCCTTTCCGTTCACAACGGCCGGCGACGCATGCAGTTTTCCGCATGCATGTCCTCCAAAAACTGAGGAAACAGATATGTGCGACACGATTGCACGCTCTAACCGCTGACCTTCATCTTCGTTGACAGTGGTTATAACAGCATTGAGGCCACTAGCGAAGTTTAACTGTTTAGGTGCACGGCGGTCTTATTTTTTATCATAACCTCGACGAAAGGAAATGCGAATAATCCTCATCTATTCGCGCGACCAGCTCTATCGGAAATCAGCATGTAACTCCGCAAAAATGGCCGAAGCAAGGGTAATCTTCACACTCAACACCCGCGTACAGCTCGCCACCGGCGAAGATATCAGCCGTCGACGACAAATTCGCCTCCAACCGGCACCGTCATCTGCACCATCGGCAGCGCGATAGCTCCCCTTCGTCGATCAAATGGGCACTCAAAAACCGAAAGGGCGCCGCGGCCAACACGTCTCTGTTGATTTTTATGATCGTGCAGCCCGTCGATGGGCAGCGCCTTTCACGCCACGCACACGGGTTCAAGACGTAAAGACGTTTACAGCCGTCGCCGACCAGTCTAGCGTCAAGCCGTCTGGTATTACCGGCGCTCGCAAAATCGCTCGCCAAAGTTCTGAGCTGGTCGCGCTGGATAATTCGGCGCAAAAATCGACATAAAAACCGTTCGCTCCGAGCACCACGCAGGGCCAAACTCTGTTTGCCAAAAATGCCAGGCTATCTAATATCATCACTCCTGCTCAACTCGCCATGCAAGAACTAACCGATCTCTACCAGTCTGTCATCCTCGATCACAATCGCCGGCCGAGAAACTATCAGGTACTGCCCACAGCGAACCGTGTCGGATCGGGCAACAATCCTATGTGCGGCGACGAGATCACCGTTTACGTAAAGTTGAACAATAATTGCATCGACGACATCAGTTTCCAAGGTAGCGGCTGCGCGATTTCCCAAGCGAGTGCCTCGCTCATGACTTTAAATCTGAAGGGGAAAACTGTAGCCGAAGCTGAGGCGATCTCGTCGGACGTCTACAAGCTCATGATCAGCGGGCAGGCAGATGAGAAAAATTTTTCCGACCTGAGTGCCCTCGCCGGTGTGCATCAATTTCCCGCCCGCATCAAGTGCGCCACCCTCCCTTGGCATGCGGCGCTAAACGCGGTGAAAGACGAAGTCACACCAGCCACGAAGGAGAAGACGCCCAGCTAAGCCGGTTTTCGTTTCTCCACTTTCGTGTCCAGAGCAGAGAAAAACGAAGCAAATGTGAAGGATTTTAAATGTCTCCCTCCTGGAAAAATATCCGCGCCGATTTTCCGGCTCTGCACCAACAGGTGAACGGCAAGCCGCTTGTCTATCTCGACAACGCCGCCACTTCGCAAAAACCGCAGTGTGTCATTGACACACTCACGCGCTACTACACGCAAGACAACGCTAACATCCACCGTGGCATTCATGCACTCTCGATACGCGCCACTGACGCCTATGAAAAGGCCCGCAAACGAGCCCTGAAGTTTCTTAACGCCGCCTCGCCAGCCGACATCGTGTTTACCGCTGGAACCACCGACAGCGTCAACCTCGTCGCCAATTCCTGGGGCAATGAAAACCTCAAGGAGAATGACGTAATCCTTCTCACTGAGATGGAACATCACAGCAATCTCGTGCCCTGGCAGCTCCTCGCCAAACGCACGGGAGCAAAGTTACGCTTTCTGCCCGTCGTCCCTGGTGACACAGGTCTACTCGATCTCACAAAACTGTCCAAAGTACTCACACCAGAGGTGAGAATTTTCGCCTTCACACACGTCTCGAACACGCTCGGCGTTATCAATCCGGCAGCGGAGCTATGCGCCGCTGCCCGCAAAGTTGGAGCCCTCACGCTCGTCGACGCCGCGCAAAGCGCCGGCCACATTCCGCTCGACGTCCAGCAGCTCGGCTGCGATTTCTTTGTGCTCTCCGGCCACAAGATGTGCGGCCCGACCGGAATTGGCGTTCTCTATGGCCGCGCTCCGCACCTCGACAAGATGCCGCCCTACCGTGGCGGTGGCTCGATGATCAAATCCGTCAGCTATTTCGAAAGCCAGTGGGCTCCCTCGCCTGCCAAGTTCGAAGCCGGCACACCAAACATCGCGGATGCTATCGCCCTTGCCCGTGCGATGGATTATCTCGACAGCCTCGGACGTGAAGCGATAGCACAGCACGACAAAAAGCTTGCTGCCCTCGCCTATGTACGTATCATGACCGAAATCCCAGGAATCCGCATTCTCGGTCCGGCCCAGCACCGCAGCAGCGTGCTTAGCTTCGTCATCCCCGGTGCACACGCCCACGACGTAGTAACCCTAGCCGATCAGGATGGCATTGCGTTGCGCGGCGGCCATCACTGTAATCAGCCTCTGATGCGTAAGCTCGGCCTCACTTCCACATCGCGAGCTAGCTTCTATTTTTACAACACCGAGGAAGAAGTCGAACGGTTCATCTTGTCACTAAAGCGCATCCAGAAATTCTTCCCCCTCTGATGCCAGGCGAACACACCGCCTGACGCCTAGTAAATCTTCAGCAGGATGACAGAACGCCAAACAAACAGAATGAGCCGATCCCAATCGCAAACCCTATGAGTCATTTTCAGAAGATCATGCCCCGGTGTTCCAATCCATAGGTGTACTTATTGTACACTTCCTCAAAATCAACTTTGAGATCCGTCACTTGCACGTACACCCATACGCGGGTGCCGAGTACGATTAAATCAACGATCAGCAGCCTATCGCTGACTTTGGTCTCGTACAAGAAAGCGACAAAAATCGGGCAAGAAGAAAATCCGGAGCGCACACAGGGTTTAGCGCGGCATTTTGAGCCGATTTATGGCCGCGCTGGCCTCTCGCGCAATGTCGTGGCGAACGCAGCCAATATGCAGATGCAGGTGCCGTTTATCGAGAGTGACCCAGCATTTCTCCACAATGCTATTTGCGGCTCCCGGTTTCGCGGCGCAGGGACCAATCGCACACACGCCGCCACCACTGCACTCAGGAATATACGGAAAATTTTCTGACTCTCCAGCCCGCCCCCAAAAAATCGCGCACGCCAATTAGCCAGCGTGCTACCGAGATGGGGAGCCTGGCCGTGAAACGTAGCCACATAGAGCCCAACGCAAAAGAAACCCAACGTGGGCAAAAACAGGAAATGCACATGGAGCAAAGGCTAGTTTTTATCCATGTGCAGCTTAAGATAAGCAACAGCGTTTTTTAGGTTCCGTTACGCTGCCCTTCACACGCCAAAAATCAACTCCGACCAGTCGCAAGACCTCCAGCAGAGAAAAACCACCTCCGGTTCGTCCGCAAACGTGGCCCAGAGATTGCTCTGCCACGGCAGCGTGTATCTCCGCAGGCAGTTTGCTTATTTTTTCCGCAGCCAGCCCCGCACCTTTCCCCACGCCCTCGATGAGGTCCGCCCGTTGGTGCCCCGTTTTCGTCGTCAGTCAATCAATGCTCGTAGTGCTTTCAGTTCGGCAGCCATACGTGCGGGATTCAATTGCGTCGGGTGGAGGAAGAACCGCCCTGGTTTTCTGTGTGGAAACTAAAAATTTTCCCCTTTATTCTAACCTTCCTACAGGCGCCCCATAGTAGCTCTGGAAGTAAGTCAGCCGGGCTTTGCCAGATCTAAACTAAAATCGGCTTCGCCAAGCCATTTTTTCGCTGCATATGCCTCTTCTCTAGTAGTTTTCTGCCAACGCTTTTCGCCGCTAATTTCACTGTTTATTAAAAATTGTGTTCGGAAATCCGGCAAGCGTTACTAAAATGACTTCTCGTTAACATTTTTATGTGCTTTCTGCGCACGAAGTCTTCCTGACCAAGACCCTTTGCAAAAGCACTGGTGTACTCGATGCTCGCGATGAACAATTAGACCCGGATCGGCCGGTTCCAGCACTACGCCATCGATTGCATCGCAAAAAACCTGCCGGGGCTCCCGCCCGCCATCCACACAAAAACCAGGCCGCAAGACAGCGGTGATCGCCCCCGGGACAGGCCTCCTCGGGTTAGGATGCAACTGGTCCATCTCAGTCACAACGTCAACACTTACGGGAAGCAGCCCAAAAATCGGTGGGCTCAATACCGTTGGCATGGCTTACTATAAAAATCAAGCCTGAGAGATAAATCTCACGGAAGTTGACCTTATGAAATCCATAGGTCGAAATCGCCTCCTGGACCAAGGTAGGCCAGGATATTTCCACCACCCAGCTAGGAAAGAAATTCTAGGCAATTTTTCTCGGACTGGGTCTCAGCGCCGCTGCCCAGCTCCGCATACCAGACGAGGAGTTTCCGCAGTCGACGGACACCCTGCAGTTTATCTCCCAAATTCGCGCCCCTTCTGCTAAGCGAGATCCACTCGGGGCCGCATATCTCCGTGATCGGGCGCTGGCGGCACCGCCATCAACGCCGTCACCCAAAGACCAAGCGCATTGCGCGTTCGAATCCAGCTGGAGCGGTATCGTGTGGAAGAACCATCGGTACGCCCATCGCCAACACCGCCTGGTGTTACTCCGCGCTAAACTATGGGCCAAACCAAATGATCTGGCTAAACAACATCGAGCTAATCTCTGGCCGCGCACCTGAAACAGATCTCCCTGCGAGATCGCTAAAGTGAAGAAGCGCTGGTTACACCACCCCGTTGTCGCCTCGCTCATAGTCGAAATGCGCAAACAGCGACACAAGCTCGCCAAACGTGTCGACTCCAACGCCATATCGCGAGTAAACACAATCAATTTCACCACCAACGTAAATCTCGAAGTGTTCGTGCCACAGCAGACAGTCGGTGGTCTAAGCTCGCATTGCAGCCATTGCGGGTCCACGGTGAAACCGATAGTGTTCAACATAGTTCACTCCTGCGCCGCGATATGCATTACAGGTTCCGGATCGCCTAGAACCTCAACGAAAGTCTCAGCGCCTGCTTCAACTAAAAAGACATGGAATCGCTTGACGATCTCCACAGCTTCGCGGTAAATTGATTAAAAAAATGGGACAACCTCTGCCTGTATTTCCAACAAGTCACACACATCGACTGTGATAAATTCATCAGCTGCAACCTCTGCCCAATCGACTTCTTCGTCGACAACGGGAAATAGTCAATAATCTGGAGCAATTCCCAAGGGAAACTCGTCAGCGGCCTGACGGAGCCAATTTCGCCGTACCCGTGAACTCATCGCCGCGCCACCCAACTATTAGTTCTATCTCCCTGTTCCAGCCTTATCACCAGCAAATGGACCACGTCTAAGATCTGTCCCACGCTTGCTTTCAATCATTTCGTCGGCAATGTCATCGGCCGGAATATCCGGCCGGCGGAACTGAAGTGAGCCCTAGTGCCGTGGTCGAAGGCACGCAAACTGCATTCTAGGTATGGCGTAACACACCGCCGGGCTAGTATGCGCTAGTATTTTTCAAATACTGACAGCCTATCGGGGGAAACTTCAACCTGCTTTGTCACACCTTATCCGAAAAACATAGCAAACCCCATGTCGAAGCACGTGACTCAATTTCCCGTGGATTCGAAAGCGTTAAATACGCCTACAGCATTCCCAAGCTGCTCTTCGGAGATCCCCGAAAAAATCGGCGCGCAACGTCGATTCCGACGCCATCAACACGCTACCCGACACTTGTGCAGATACCACGCCGACCAAATGTCCCATGATGGTGTCGCTCTGCAGCCAAGTTGCTCGAAAATTCGATACTATAATGATTTGTTCAACATCGTGCATGGCTGGTTCGCCAGCAACGCGTTTCTCACGAATCCAAAGGCGAAAGCCATTTTGTTCGTCAGCTCCACCCCTATTGCGAAACACATTTAGTAAGCCGGAACAAAATACAGCAAAGTCACCCAGGTCAACGGCGGATCCCAACGCTATATCGTCGTGGTGCCTAGTTCCGGTTGCCTCAAAACCCATGAAAAATCTAGCAATCGCAGCGCTCGGCTGTGCTAGCGAGCTGCCGGTTCATTCAACCGCAATCACAGTGGCCAAAGCCGCCAACCCAATGAAGCCGTCACTAACAACCGAAGCGTCAAAGTCGCCGATATACCCAATGGATTCTTTGTCAGTGCCACGATCGTCTATCAGACACAGAACAACATGGTACTCGAGAAGGAAGAAATCTTCGGCCTGCTGCTGAAAGCTATTGGCATGGTGGTCGATCTCGATCGCCATCATCAAACAGGCTAGAAAGTCCGCCTCCCCTTCGGCAATAGCGTCGCCGTCGCTGTCTTTGCTAATAACGACCGCGCCGCGCATGTGAAAGCCGGCGTGGTCGGTCGGCATTAGCGTCGCCGTGCCCGACACGATAGCGATGTTCGTCTTTACCAGATTGGACGGTTCCTTCTGAAAAACCTACACATCCACGAAAAAGAAATCATTCAGTTTTAGACCTAGTAAAAAGTCGTCAGCTCCAGCTAGTTCGGCGGCATCATTGCCAGGTTCGGGAAAAAATAAAACCATCACGATCGCATCATAGCTCTTCTAATAAAAAGTGGAGAAATCGTCACCGCCGACTCTCGCTACGTCGCTGACGCTGAAAGGTCAAGCGATCACCTCGACCGGGGGAAGCACCTCCACAACCGACCGGCTGCAAAGCCGTCAACGCCACCGACCAGCAACCAAGTAACCTTTATCGATCGGCGTTCTGGTTTAAGTGCGCAAAAATTAAAACCTGTCGAATCGAAAGCAGTTGAGCAGAACAACTCCCTCGATCAAAAGAACCAATTGGAAAGGTTTATTTATGGCAAAAAGAAATTAAGCTTGAGGGCGGCTTTCCCTCTGAGCAGCGAAAATAAAATCAACTACCGAAACCAAGCGAAGTCTTTTCCGGGAAAATTCCGATCTGAAGACCGTAATGTTCAAGGGGATCATCAGCTGCTGGCCAATCCTCAGGTTAGGTTCCTTGCGTTGCGCACCAAAGCGCGATTCGCTGCGACAATATTCCGCCAGTTGCTGGTTTTCCCGTAATAGTGCAATACAATGCTCGTCAAAGTATCGCCTTTTGCGACCGTGCGCACCCACCGGACCTAACGGGCGTTCCGAATTGTTTTCTTCCGTGACAGGAGCCGACATGGTAGCCGTGGGAGCCGGTGCTTCGCGCATCGAGGCCGGAACGCCTTTCGACGCCATCTTCGCCACTGACACGGAGCCAAGTCCGGTATTAAAACCCGTGTGCGCCATGGTCTCCAATTCAGCGATCGTCTTTTTCAGCTAGTTGTTTTCCGTTTTTAGCTTATCCATCGCAGCGATCAGGTCGACCCGCTGGTTGGAAATTTTTAGCTCCTGAATCAGAATCATCTTTGCGACGAAGTCGCACACCGACAAGCCGACCCGTTGTCTCGCCAAGTTGGCTTTGGAGCTTTTTGGCCGTAAGGATAGATACCATTTAAAGTGATAAATCGCCGACAGCGAATCGCCGGTATATTGCATTGCTGAAAAATCAATGCTATCTCCAGGTGCGATTCTGGGGCGTCTTCACAACGCTTCTTAAACACTTTTTTAAAAGCCGTCAAAGCTCCTTGTCTGTCCCCCTCGCCAAGAGCGACTTGCCTTTGCGATAATACGGCTCGTCGATTTCATTAGCGTAAACAAACGAATCACTTTTCGCACAACCAGACAGCATTGTGGCAAAAGCCGCGACAAACACCCAACGTCGGAATGGAAGTAGGAACCAAAGCAATTGAATGATCAAAAACGACCCATAATATTGTAGCCAAGACTCTCACAAAACAAGCATTAGAGTTCCATCTCCGTCCAAAACCATTCTCACGCAAGCGCGTCGCTGTCTGCAAATCGAACGCGAAGCCCTCGACGTCACCGCAGAAACGCTCGGCCGGGAGTTCATCAACGCCTTTATCGAAATCGAAAAGACATTAGCTGCAAACCACAAGACCATCTTCTGTGGTATCGGGAAAAACACCAATATTGCCCAGAAACTAACGGGCACTTTTAACAGCATCGGCGCGCCAGCTTGCTTTCTAGACGCCACGCAGGCTCTGCTGCACGGTGATCTCGGCTTTGTGTTGTGTCTGGCCGGGAGCCGTCCTACTCAGCAACAGTGGAGAAACGGGGGAGATGCTGCGCCTCCTCCCTCTTTTTGGGAAATTTGGTCTCAAGACAGTCGCCCTAACCGGCGCGGCAGACAGTGAACTCGCACGCGGGTCCGACTTCCGACTGATCTACTCAGTGCCCCGGGAAGCCTGTCCCCTCGCCGTCGCGATGGTGCTGCTTGAAAGCCGCGGTTTAACCCGCGAAAACTTCGCACGTTTTCACCCAGCCGGAACGCTCGGTCTGACCTTGCTGCTATGCGTAAGGGACATCATGCGGAAGGACGATGTCTGCCCTGTTAGCCTCGACCGTCCAGGAAGCGATTTTTGCGATGACCCACGCCAAAGCCGGAGCAGTCGCTTTGGTCGACAGCCGAGGCAAGCTGACGGGTATTTTCACCGACGGCGACTTTCGCCGCACCGCGCTGCAGGGCGGTACTGATTTTCTGTACCAACCTGTGCGCAAGACAATGACTCGCGGAGGAAAAGTCGTGGCAGTCAGCGCACCCGCAGTCGAGGCACTAAAGCTGTTTGAGGAGTTCAAGATTTCCGATCTCTTCCCCCTAGATACCAAAGGCAGACCCATCGGATACATCGATCGATGTGCAGGACCTGCCTAAGCTGAAGATGTTGTATGGAAAGCTACGCATGCTACAGCCTACATAGTAAGCCGCGAAAGCGAGATTTTCCTTTTCCCCTCGATTGACTTTGTGGGGACTTTGGGCAACATTTTTTTTACCATACCTACGCCTTCTTTTGTCTACAAAGATATGTCTCTCAGCCGACGATACCGAGTATCGGCTGCTAAACAAAGAAGGTGTCACCACCATCCCCCCATCCCCGGGGGTGTTCCAAAACGCTAAGGTTTCTCGCCCGCGGAGGCACTAGGCACTGTATGGCGATGGCGCCTCGCTCATAAACACCTGGAATAAGTGGCAACAACTTTACTGAGACCACCGGAGGCGTCGGGAAAAGATCGCTACCTCGTGGTCGGTAGCACCAACACAGAGCTGTATATGAAGATCGCCAAGTTAGCTTCGGCCAAATGTCTCGACTACCTTCCGACCACAAGCAGCGCACATAACCAGATTTTTCGCGACCTCGAAATGTGGGAAAGCCTCCCAGCTTGGGCATCCACACAGAATTCGGTGGAAAATATTTCGCGTTCAACATGCCTGCAACTCGACTACCGCATTACGGAATGCCAGCTGCTCTGTAGGCATGAGCATCTTCTACATGCGGTGGACCACTGCATCAAAGAGAAAATTATCCGCAACGACATTTTCCTCGAAAATCTCGAATCTAATCCCGGCCAGTTCATCCCGAATAAACCATCGAGCTTCAAGGACAACGGCACCGTCCGCGTTGACCTAAATCGCCCTATTACGGAAATCCCCGCTCCGAGCTCTCGAAGTGCCCGAACAGCGACCCACAATTGCTTGCCAGCCGCGATGATCGCATCGCTAACACGAAGCTGGAAGAGAGCCTTGATGCCAAACAGGATCCAGCTGTTTTAAAAACTATCCGATTTAATATGCCGGCCCAGCAAAATGCCAAACTGGCAATCGCATCGGAACCTATTGGGCCTACCACGGGAAAATGCATGAATAATTTGTGTCGATTTCCACATGCATAAGGAAAATTTGATAGTTATATAGTTATGCTTCCAAGGGCAATAACAGCCAAAGTGGCCACTGATTCCTACAAAATCCATGCCGATTTTTATCTTGGCAGCAGCAGCGGCCTTGGCCGCATCCATTGTCCAAGATAAAAAAGTCAAACTCCTCAAATGTCCCGAGCTTGGAATGGAGCTGGTGCGAAAAATCGACGCGGAAGATTCCATTGGGTTCACCCTCGCGGGCGACAAGGAGGGCGGTTTTTCTATAGTCGGCATCTGCACTCTAAGATAACCCTGTCAGCTAGCTCGCAAACGTAAGGACAAGCCATCGTGTGTGCGGCGCACGGCGGTGTCCCCAAACAAAAATTCCCTACCACGTGCCGAACAGCATGGAACCATCGCTAAATGGTATCGCATCGCTCGTGCACATGAGTTCCATCTTGATGTGGCTAGGTATGTCGTCGTCAACTTCCAGTGTGTAAGTAAAGTATGGATCGCGGTCGGGAATAAGCCAACTGAGCCACGCTTCCCAAGTATGTCGGACTAAGGGATCGGCATTTTTCAATCAATATCAAACTGCAGCTGGTGCGCTGGCAGAAAACGGTTACTGTACTGTGAAAAAAATCTGCTCTTCCGAAGTTTCACCATCACCTTGCCGGTGATCTCGTAAGTGCCCTGTCCGTGCGTGCACAGAGCAACACTCGCGTAATTGGCTCCCATAAAGCTCAGCCTCCCCCTGCTCCAGACGAAATAGCGCCAGGTTTGTTCATCGTCAGCGATTCAAAGGCGGCATCGAGCGTTTCGGCATCGAGCATTTTTTTCTCAAGCACGATTTCCCGCAGCATCTTCCCAGTTGTATAAGCTTCCTTCGCCACGGCCGCAGCTGCATCGTAGCCAATATGAGGGTTAAGTGCAGTAACCAGCATCAGCGACTGGTCGACAAGTTCTCGACAACGCGCAGCGTCAGCCTCGATTCCCAACACACACTTCTCGGTAAAGGTGCGCACCGCAGCGGAAAGACAGCGAATCGCTTCGTGCAAACAATGAGCAATCAACGGCAGGGTTGCGTTAAGCTCAAAATGTCCGTCACGGCCAGCAAGCTGCACCGTCTGCGTAAGCCCCTGGGTGTAAAGGCAAACCTGGATCAACATCTCGCTCATAACCGGGTTAACCTTGCCCGGCATGATCGATGAGCCAGGCTGGGTCGCCGGCAATTTCAATTCCGCAAATCCGGCGCGAGGGCCTGATCCAAGCCAGCGAATATCGCTCGCGATTTTGCTCAACGCAGCCGTGATCGCGGCAAGCTGGCCAGCAACTTCAACACAATCGTCCCGCGCCCCTTGTGTTTCGAAATGATTCACAGCCTCTCGAAACTTCAAGCCAGTTTCTTCCGAAATGATTCCAGCCACTTTCGCACCGAACTCGACGTGCGTATTAAGGCCAGTGCCGACAGCGGTACCGCCAAGCGCAAGCTCAGAAAGCGTCTCTATTGCACGCCCACAACGCGCCTCGGCTTTGTGTATCTGCGCAGCATAGCCGGAAAACTCCTGCCCTAGGGTTAGCGGCGTCGCATCCATTAGGTGCGTGCGACCGATTTTTACAACGTCCCGCCAAGCATCGGCTTTTGACTCTAACCTCATAGCGAGCGCCCCCAGTGCCGGTTGCAAGTCAGTAAGAATAGCTACTGCGACGCTAACATGCAGCACGGTAGGTATGACATCGTTGGACGACTGGCCGAGGTTGACGTCGTCATTCGGATGAAGCGGTTTCTTCGAGCCTATCGGCTGACCGGTCAGCTGACTGGCCCGGTTAGCAATGACCTCGTTGATATTCATGTTTGTCGAGGTAGCCGAGCCAGTTTGAAAGACGTCGATCGGGAAATGTTCACCGAGCGCACCGTTGGCGATTTCGTTTGCAACCTGCTGCACCAGCTTGCCCTTCTTTGGATCGAGCAAGCCGAGAGCGACGCTAGCTCGGGCGCAGGCAGACTTCACCAACCCGAGACTACAAAGAAACGGCGCAGGAAGTCGGTAGCCACTGACAGGAAAGTTCAAGACGGCTCGCTGTGTCGAAGCGCCGTAGAGCGCGCCATCAGGCACTTGCATTTCGCCCATCGAATCACATTCGATTCTCATAATATTTATTATAGGTCGCCGCGGCGGTTTTTCAAAAATAAAAAACCAACTGTCTGAACTACTCAAAACTTAGCCAACACTTGATTGACCTAAATGCCAAAGCTGTTGAAACTCTCGTCTACATCTGCATCGTACAGTTTACGGGAAAAGACACTCACGCGTCAGTTAGCCGATGAGGGAGCCTGCAATGGTACTAGAATAGAAAATCTTTCAAGAAATCATCTGCACGTTGAGACTAGGCGAAAACAGCCCGCGGCAGAAAAAATCATCCGGCCACGGAAGAAGCTGCGGCTCTGGAAAGATTCGTCACTTGGCCTTTAAGGATGGCCGAAATTTGGGAGAGCATATCGACGGCTCCGATTCCAGAAAGAGGACGCAACACATCGGCCGCCTTGTCCAATTCTTCGTCAATGGCCTGCATAACGCTTTCCGCAATTCCCAGATGGCGCATGCTTTCCACACTTGCCGCAAAAGGGAATGGTTTTTCACCTCGCAAAGCATTCAAGACCAACGTGCGCTCCGATTCCGAAAGCTTTTCAAGCCAGAATATGAGCGGCAGAGTGATCTTCCCACTGGAAAGATCAGTGCCAAGGGTTTTCCCAATTTTATGCTCATCACCGAGAAAATCGACCAGATCGTCGTAAATCTGGTAGGCAATTCCCAGGTGCCGTCCAAAGCTCTCAGCCGCCATCGCAAAGTCCTCATTGAAGCCAGAAAATTTAGCGCCAAGTAGACAGGAAACGCGAAAAAATTCGGCTGTCTTCAAGCTAATCGTCTGGTAGTAGTCAGACAAGCTGACATCGATCTGACGACGGCGCATCGTCTGTATGATCTCGCCCGAACATACGCAGCGGGTCGCCGCCGATACTTGCCGGCACACTTCCGTAGTTGGAAAACAAGCCGCAATATGCAGTGCCTGCAAAAACAATGCATCGCCCAAAAGAACAGCAGTCTCCGGTCCAAACTCACGCGAAACAGTTCGACGGCTCCGGCGCAGCTCAGCCTTGTCCATAATGTCGTCGTGAACGAGCGTAGCGAGGTGGGCCATTTCCACCACACCGGCGATCCGTACCAAGCCAGGGACGATAACTCCATCTCCCTGCCAACCGCTGGAAAATACCAACACGGGACGCAGCCGCTTTCCGGATGTCTCCAAGCAATAAGCGGCCATCGCCCGCACTTCTGGTTGAAAGACCTCCACTTGTTCGCACATAAACCTATCCAATGCTGTCATCTGCGGAGCAACACGATCAAATATGGAGTCCAAAGTAAGGCTGGCGGTGGGAGTTAAAGCCATAACCGATACTTTAGTATCTTGTTCGGAAAATGGCTAAAAAAACATTCCAGCATGGTCTAATAAGTATATTCACCCTTCTTATATCCATTATTGCAAACAATGGTCGGTCGGTCAAACTGTTTTTTTTTGCTTTCGGACTGGTGATTGAACATTGAGTCACTACAAAGTGCCTACGAAAAAATCGCTACTTAAAACTTGGTCATCCGGTTGGCTCAAAGCGCTGGCAATGATTAAGATGGTCAAGTTTTTCGTAGCATCCGTATAGGATTTTAAGCTGAAAATCCGTCACAAGACAGGGACTTTGGTTGAACCATGCTCCAGTTACTGCGTCAGGAAGCGACGCGGTGGCCATCGTGTCGCCGTTTTTCATGGGAACCTGCGTCTAGGCCTTGCGCTTGGCGATGGTTGGAAATAGCAGAACCACCAAAACAGCTAAACAAAGTGGTTCCGTTCCTCCGGCTGACCTGAGGGATTAGGCTTACTTTGATGATACCGTTGGCAGTTTACCTGCAGCGTAACCTTTCAGGAGGATGACAATATCAACTTGTAGGTAAAACTAGAGTCATGAAACGTGTCGTCTTCGAAATTTTAGGTGCAGCTAAGCATGGAATTTTCTCGCCGATGTTCAGGCCTCCTCAGAACTGTTGAGCGTAACAACTTTGGGAGTAAACACAGCCTTTAGTTTTGCTGATGGTCTTCCGGAGCGCTACACGCCATTGAAGTTGTCAGCCGACAGTGTCGGCGGCTGTGATATGAAAGATCGAATTAGTCAACTTCGAGATCTCGTCCGAGGCGGCGTCGGTGTTGTAAGTGCGCGTCACACTGCCACCCACATTTGTCGTCTCGATGTAAGGGACCGGGGAGACCACCGTGCTAACGTTGTTGCTGACCGTTGGGGATTACAAACCTTTGCCGAAATTGTGTTCAGTGTTGGCGCTGGTGGTACAGTTCTCGTTATCGTGCGAGTAGCTTTTCGAAAAGCCACCACTGTTGCACTCACAATCTGCGTTCAATGAAGAACAATTTACAAAAGGATTTTTACGTCATTATCAAACCCCTCGATGCGTTTCAACTCGATCACCACCTGATCGGTAGCTTTGTCGATTTTTTCTATAATTTTGTGGATCCGGGTTCAGGCGCAACGAACGCTCGCTTATCACTAACGAGTTACTACGCGCGTCGATGAGGATTTTCCCACCGGAAGCAGCATCAACCAAACCATCGACCGTCGGCTTGATGTCCGCGATATTCGCGTTGCCGAAGATGGAAGTTTCCGTCGTCACCATCTTCTGCTTGAGCGGCTCACTGCTGATGATCATTGATGATGTTTCCCTCTTTAGATGCAAGTGTAGCCAATCGGCGAGAGCACCACGCCGAAAATCTGCCGCCAAGTTAATATCGTAGAGCTTGGTCGAGAGTTTCCCAGTGAAAGTATCGGGCACAACGATGTTCGGCTCAAAGAAGCCGGCCACATTGAACAGAAGTAGGTTTTGATGTCTGTGCCCTGAAGACCAATGGAGAGCAAACCCTTGTCGCGCGAAGTGGTGTTGGCCAGATCAGCAGCAGAATTTTCTAGAGCGATCAGCGGAGTCGTTGGCTGGCCCAGCGTAAAAACGGTCAAAACCATAAGCGCAGCGGCAAGGAGTAGGGGGGTAAGTTGCCATGGGACCTAATAAAGCTGCTTTCTTTGGTAGAGGGAACGCATGTAATAGACTCAATAGACTCCGTTCAGGCCGAGAGTAAAACTAGCACGGTCAATAGATTCGACTTGGAGTAAATAGTCGCTTTCTTGGAAAGTAGCCATGAGGAAATCGCCTTTTCTGACCCCATTTTACCGAAGGCAAGGGAGAGCTCTCTCCGCCCAAAACGATAAACCCGTTCGGCTTAAAACCGTCCAAAAATCAAAACAAACACATCCTGCGGATTGCGCAGGTCCACCCGGCTGCACCACCCAGCATTTTTCGGTCGTCTTCTGCAACGACTCATTCCATAGAACGCATGCTGGCATGCCAAGACCTCGGTGAAGACAACAGCGTTAAGTGGATTAATCAGCGTTCTCCGACAATGTCGGCAGCTGTTGGCTCTCTCCAGCGACTTGTCCGCTGTTTCCAGCACATCGTGGCGCCTTCGTAATAGGAAAAGCCCGGATGCGATACTCCGGCGGCAAACATCAAGGCGGGGATTGGAAGAACTGGCTTGGAGACTCATGACATTCGGAAGAACTCGAAGGCCAGCAAAAGACTTACTAGTTCGGTCTGCATCGGCACACCGTAGGCCAGAACCTTGAGAACCTTGTTCGCCGTTACCACTGTAACGTAACAGAATTAACAATTATTTCCCAAGCCGCTAAAAAACGCAAGGAATTACTTATCCACGGACAATGCAAAAAGAAAACGAATATAGAGCGATTTTTTCTCCGTTGCCGAACCTTTCTGTGCTGACAGTAACAACTGTTTCGGATTGAAGAGTTATCATCCAAACCGTCGCTCTCCAGACGGTAGAAATGCTGTGGACTGTTGGTCAAGTTGGCTGGGCTTGATAGGCTACGGCCCTCCAATTCCAACCGTAGCTGATTAAATTTTCTTTGTTTGCTCAGCCAGCCCCACAACATTTCGCAAGTTGGCCTCGATCCTCTGAATTTCATTTTACATCAACTCCGCTTGTGCGTCAGTTCCTCTAGCTTATCTTTGCGAAAACAAGGAGCGAAGCCGCACAAAAGCGATAACAGCAAACAGACCGTGCAAATCGGCTGCTTCTTAATCAGAGCGATTTAGATCGCGACCGGCCAGTTTTTTTTCTGGTTTGATTCCGTGGAAATCTCGAATTCGAGAAGGCCCGTCTTCGAGTTCACCGTGAACATACGGAGGTTTTACCGAATCGAGCACACGTACCAGTGTTGGTTCCGACCTCCGGATTTTTAAGTAATGGGAAGCAGCGTCGCCAGCCTTGCCATTGGTCCCGTCCTGACCACCGTGTCGCACCAAGATACCTTGGTGCCAGCAAAGTTTCATCTCCTAGCGTAACGGTCTACCGTATTGAGCTGAATTTCCTTCGGCAGGGTGCCAACAGAGCAACAGGAATAAATTTGAGCAGCCGACACGAGCGTGGCCACAAAACCAATCATCTTGTCGGTTTTTTGTCTCTTGTCGGCAAGTTAATTAGATTGTTATATTGGCCGCATCACATCTGCATTTTGTTTTTTACTTCGGTCGATCTGCGCTTGGTATAAGCGGTCTAATAAGAAATCACGGACACGTAGGACACGCAACACCAACCAGCTCCCAAGTACCACGACCACTGCGATCGCCACAGCGTTGACGAAAAAGGTGGTATTCACTACTTTTGTGTTTGGTAACTTCTCGGAATTGCGGAAGCTCAGGTTCCGGCCCCGATGGGGCCATTGGCGACGTGTTGTTTTTTTGCTCAGCAATAGCCGGATGTTCGTCGTGGGAAGTCCATCAGGGGAGAGAGACCAAACCAGCGCTAGTCGGGCGGATTAGGTGCCACACCATCCGCAAAGCGGATACAACGAGTTTTCCAACCACGGCATGGTTTCCAATTTCAAATTTTCCACTCCCCAGCGTCAAGGTGGTCATATTGCCAAGACAGCTCAGGTCGGATACAAGATGCATCCAAAGCACAGCTCCGATTTCCTTACTGGTTTGCAGCTCGTAAAATTTGATTCAGGACTGCAGTTCCTTCAAAGGCTTCTTAGTTAGGTTTAGTTTCTAGGTAGAATATAATATCGAAGGGTGTTCGAGTAAAAGGTATTCCTCCGTTTTCTCGTCTTTAATACCAGCTCCTCTTGCACGAGAAGGATCACGGCAGAAACACCGATGGTAATCAGCCGTGTGGCTTCCGATGCCTTCGCCGCTCAAAATAAAGGGATCAATCCCAGCCCGAGATTTAACAACAGCAACGGTGCCTTGATTTGATTCAAACAGAGGTAGCTTGCAAAGCCAGCCAGAAAAGTCACCGCCTCAAAATCTAATCGTCCAGGACATACCACACAATCGAACAACAGACTCTGTATCGTGAAAATGTCATCGGAAGTCGTCGTGCAGAAGAAAACTTACTTGGCGCTAGCGTCTCCGGAGTGGAGTCCCGCTTTATAGCCCGAATCCAGAACGGTTGTGGCATAGCGCTAAAGTTTGATCTTAAGAAGGCTCAAGATCGCACATGCTTCTGATCGAGCATCTGCCGATATGCGATCCGCACGCAGATTCATGGCACACTTTATATCCAAACAACCGGTCGGATCCTTCGTCTTGGGTAGCCTTGATACAGTCGCGAAATCTATCTATTTCGTTATAGGTAAAATACTTAAAAACAGATCACTAGCATCGTTGACGAAGTAGAAGCCCGGGTCAGAAAAATCGGCTATTCCCAGCTTCAAAACAAAAGCCTTTACTCTCTTTTTGAAAAATATATTTTTAATAAATTCCTTATTAAGAATTCCAGGTTAGGTTAAAGCAGCTTTATTAAGCTAGTAATAAAAAGTTAACCGGCAATATCAGAAAGAGCCCAAATGGGATGTGGGATATTTTTTAAAATCCAATTTCTCCTATTCTAAGACACGAATCAGAGGTATTTCCAGAATTTTCATAAACAATAAAAAAAGCCCCCCTTTTTCACGGCAGATCGGGAAAGAGATCAAAAAATAAAAAACATTTCAGCTTACTTCTGCCAGGTGCGCTTCTTATGGCGATTGGCCTTGAGCCGCTTGCGGCGTTTGTGTTTAGATATTTTTAGAAGTCTTTTCTTTTTCAGATTACCCATAATGTTAATAAATTTTAAGGGTAAAATAATATAAAAAAAAATCACCCGTCTGTAAAGAAAAATTTAACGCGAAACTTTCACACAGCACGCTGCCAGCACGAAAACGATTTCTGCAGCCACATGCGATTCAGGGAGCCCCAGCAACACAGCCAGAACCCGCCGGTACAGTTGCAACTGTGGCCCGTGCCAGCGCGCCGCAGCAGCAATCTCGGCCTCCGACAAAACCAGATCCGACTTAAAATCAAAAACCGTAGCCCGCACTAACCGCCCTGTCGCATCGCGTTCGATCAATACCCGATCAAAGACGCCCGTAATCCATACTCCTTCCAAAACGATTTCAAAACTCCGCTCCCGCCACACCTCGGCCTTGTCGGTAGGCCGGCGCCACACCGATGCCAATTTCAGAGCCGTAAGCGCAGCCCTGGCCACCGCGCGAATATTCGGTGAGATGTCGCCTCGATTCTCCGAAGGCGAAATCACAGCATCCACACAAACACCGTCAAACCAATCAACCTGAGCAAATACCTTGTGCAACGCCGACCCGAAGTTTGCCCCCGAGCGGCTTTCCAAATCAAACAACGCAGCCGCAGGCAACATCTCCACTTTTTCTCCCGACGGACGTCGCGTTATCCAGCGCCCCAGCCCTGAAGGCTCAATCTGCGGTATCGTTATCGTCGGAATGGCCACTAGTGGCCCCGGATTTGAAGCCACAGCTCCTATATTCCGGTGCCAAATGGGATCGCCTTTGGCCCAAACCGCCGCCACCTTCAGATCCCCGATCTGAAGCGGCTCCGCCTCACGCCCAAGCGTATCGGCGAGTAGCCGCGGATAAGTGTGTGAAGTCGATTTGGCTGCAACCGGATCGGTAATAACATACATGTTTCGCTTGGCTCGTGTCATTGCCACGTAAAGCAGTGCCAGGGCTTCGTAGCCAGCCTCGGTTTCCGCCGCCGCCACATGCGCCGATAGTACCGAATCGTGCCGCCGGAAAATTTCGCTCGGCAGGTCCAACACCCACTCAACCATCCGTTCTGCGTTTTTCTGAACCGCCAGCCCGGTCCGCCGCGCATCGAGTTTCCCTTTCTGCAAATCCGGCAACACCACCACGTCAAAGCCGAGGCCCTTTGACTTGTGAATCGTCAGCACTCGAATCACTGCCGCACCTTCCGGCTCGCGTCGGGTATGCTTCTCAAGGAAAGCGATAAACTCGGCGATTTCCCGGCTGCCTGTTTTATCAAACAAACCTGCTGCCGCCACAAACTGCTGCGCTCGTTCGCGCGTAAACCAATCCGCCGCTGCCACCCACGGTTCCAACCGCCGCCACCACGATTCGACCGTCCGTTCAAATCCCTCTGTATTCACCTGCGCTAGTAACCGCCTAGTGAGCAGATCACGGCTGGCAACTCCCACCTCCGCCAGCGGCGACATTTGCACATGCTCCCACGCCAAACGGTCACCCGGATGCGCCGCCACCTTGAACAGGGCCAGCAGCACGCTCCCAAGCGGATTGTCCGTGCATACATGCAAGTCTGACTCCGCAATAGCGGATAACCCACCCTCGCACCGCAGGAAATCCGCCATTTCCCCTGCCGCACGATTCGTCTGCATTAACACCGCGCAACTCAAGCCAAGCTCCAGAGGTCGAATCTCGCGCAACAATCCCAAAGTCAAGCGCTTCCGTTCTTCCTCCCCACCTGCCTGCAGCAAAGCAGAAAAGCCTTCCCGATCTGGCAACCCGGATTCGTGCCCTCGCCACTCCGCCGCCCAAGCTGCAGCCACCATATCGGAAAACATCTCCCGCATCACGTCCCGCGCGCCGAAGACCTCATTCACCATTGCGATAACCGCCGGCCCACTGCGCCACGATTTCACCAAACTTTGCTCAAGGATCCTGTCTTCGCCAGCGCCATTATAGCGACGGAGGATTTCGCCAAACAACTTTCGATCGCCCTCACGCCACGTGAAGATAGCCTGCTTCACGTCGCCCACGCAAAAAAAACTCCGAGCTCCGCTCACGTCCTGAAGAACCTCGTCCACTAGATTTTGCAACACACTCCATTGTACAAAGCTCGTGTCCTGAAATTCGTCGAGCAGCCAGTGCTCGATCTCCGCATCTAGCCGATAGTCGATGAATAGCCGTCCCTCCTTCTTTGTGTCCGCCAGCCGCGTAAGCACGCGTGCCCCCGTTTCGCCGCCATCTGGCAACAGCAGTCTCTGCACGTCACCGAACGTCAACCGGCCCAACCGACGCACCGTATCGTGATAAACCGCCTCGTAGCTCCGCACGACCGCGAAAATCCCGCGCGTCATTTCGAGCCTCCGAACGAGCTCGCCGCTCACAACTGCACGCAACAGCCGACGTAATTTTTCTCCCGCCCTCTCTGGAAGCAGAAGTTTTCTACGTTCCACCGTCAGCTCCGCTAGCCTAGGCCAAGCGACGAGCGCATTTCGAAAAATATAAACAACCTCCTTCGGCAGCTCCATACCTGGCGACCAGGTAGCAAGCTCGACAAAAAAGGCCTTCCAACGCCTGCGTTGCTCGTCCGACATTTCAGCCCATGGCAACGCTGTCTGCAACTCGCTCGCCGTCTGGTCGCGCCGCAACTCCGGCGCAAGCCAAGTCGTGCCATCGGGCCAGATTCGTTCTGCTTCGCCCCAAAGGCCTGATTCGGCATCCGTCAAGAAAGTTTCTTGACAATCGTCGAGAAATTTGTAAATTTGGGTGCTCAATGATTTTTCTCCTCGTCCGAACGTCGCACGTTTGAACGCTTCGAGAAATTCCTGATGCATCGCCACACTCCGCTCACTGGCCCGCGCAAACATCCGCCGCAGTACGCGCTGCCTCTCGAGCCGTGCCGCATACCCCTGCAACAGCTCGAATTCGCCGGCCAGTCCGAGTTCGAGCGGAAAGATACGTGCAATGCTGGTAAAAAAGCTATCGAGTGTGCCGAGGCGCAACTTCGGCATCGCATCGATCATCGCGCGTAGCAGCCGAAGAAAATCAGTGCGTGCCAAGTGCGGTCGTTCGATCGCCACTGCCAGTTGCGACGCAACAAGGTCATCCGCGGCTGCGCGAGCAAGCTTGTTAAGGATTTCGTCGAAGAACTCCCGGGCCGTCTTCCGGGTAAACGTGAGGGCAATGATCCGTTCCGGCTTCACACCGTCAGCTAGCAAGACGATGAAGCGATTCGTCAACGCATAGGTCTTTCCCGAACCCGCGGAAGCGCGGATCATTACATGCCGCAGTCCGCTCATACGTTTCCCCTCCAGCGTACGCTCGCCGCCACACCGCGATGAAACAGTGATGCGAAGTCATCCAGTTCCGGCCGCAGGGTCTCGTTCGGTGGCCAGAAATGGCCGGCGCAAATCGCCGCACACACCGCCTCTGCGCAACGCCACGCGCTCGACTGCATATACGTCGAATAACTTTCCCACGTTTCGATGCCAGTCTCGCCAACGGCCTTAGGCAAATTGAAATAGCTGCACATCAACTCCGCGCCAAATTCTGCTCGCAGCGCCTCACAGTAAAGCGGTAACTGCAGGTCCATCCAAACCTTATGTTTGCCATCACTATTCAAGTAAGCCCATTCTGGTGGCATCTCGCCGGCACGGACATTGCGAAGGTGCACCTTTTCCGGACCAATCGACGTGTCTTGCGTCTTGTAGTCGAGTACACGTCGCGCACCAGTCGCTTCGTTCCGTTCGATTCGGTCGATCTTGCCACACACCACGAGGCCTCTGATCTCCAGTTCGAAGGGCCGCTCGACTTCCTCAATCAGCCAGCCTTCTGCTCGTGTCGCTGCCTGAACTTCGGCGAGTTTCCCCAGACGCTGCCGCGCCGAAGCCATCTGAACAGCTAGCGGGAGTGTGAGATCCGGTCCATAACGCCGCCGCACGATCGTATCGAATTTTCCGAGGAGGAAGTCGCACAAAAACTCCGCATCCGCGCTCGCCCGCGCGACCTCATCGCATCCGAAGGTCTCCAAAGCCTCGTGACAGAGATTTCCGAAGTCGCGCGCATCCATCTCGGCTTTCTCGGTATTCACTGCTTCCATTTTCAACACCTGCTTGAGGTAGAACCGAAACGGACACTCGAGGTAACCCCGCAGCGCCGTCACACCCACCCGCACCGGAGCAGGCTCCAGCCGCGGCTCCAGCTGCCAAGCGCATGTCCATGGGAAGTTCGTCTCCACCGCCGACGACGCACGAAAGAGAAACTCGACCCGACGCGGCAATTCCTCGTCCGCACAGCGCAGCAACAACCGCGACGGGCGCAACGGATCGCCGACAGCCGAGTTCTTGCCATAAACCAGATCCAGCCGCCCAGCACCGCGACGACACTCGACCAGCGCTTGCAGCAAATATGTATCGCGCGCCAATCGGGTTTCGTTAGTTTTGAAGCCAAGCTTCGCCCGAAGCGCTTCCGGAAGAAACGCATCGCCCACGACGGTTTCGGGCACGCATCCATTGTTGAAGCCGGCGACCACGAGTCGTGGCGCGTCTTCCCACAGTAATTCCAGCCAGCTCTGCAGCGCGATGGCACCACCGGGCTTTTCTGCCCTCAGTTTCGCTTCGCCAAAGGATTGCAATGCAAGCTCCCGCCAATTCGCAGCATCAATCCCTGGGAAGCAAAGCGCCGCCGCCGCACAATCACGCAACGTCTGCGTCCAAGCCTCAGCAGCCGCTTCAAATTCAGCATCGTCCGTGCGCTGCAGGTCGAGTTGGCGCGCCGAAAAGAGCAGACTCAAAGCTTTGGAAAATCCGACAGCAAAATCGTCGTCACAAAGCTTTCGCCGCACTACGTCCATCGCATCCAACCCGGGAGACAAATTCGAGAAGCGTTTTTGCAATCCAACCGCTTGGCGCCGTGCGGCTTCCAAATTGGCCGGCAGGCTTTCTGCCCACAAGGCATCCAATCCTTCTAGCCAGCGGGCCGCGGAAAATTCCGGCACTTGCGCGTCGAGGAATTTAAGAAACTCCGGACAGCGCGCAAGAACCGCGACGGCAGAAAAATCCCCATTGGCCGCAAGTTCGGACAGCGCACGCACCAGTTGATACAAGCTCGTTTCGCATTGTGCCTCGCCCTCGGGATCGAAGCTAGCAATGCTCACTTGAGCAAGTGCTCCGGCGACGGGTGCAACCAGCTCGGTGTCAGCCAGCCCCAACGCGAGCACGCGGTCGGGCTGTTCGCAGCTTTTCGCAAGTTCAGCCAAGTATTGTGCTTGGGCCGTCGGATCGGCTGCGAGGTGTACGTGCGATTCGAAATCGGGCAGGACAATTTTTTTGTTCAACCAGCCTTCCACGTCAGGCCCCCCCCAAGCATCGAAAGCCTCGGGCCGCATCGGATCGCCAAACACCACAACATCCACCGGCAACCTTTCCGCCCATCGCTGGAACATTGCCAACACAACGGGTAATGGATCAGGCAGGCCGAGGAGCACGAGATGCTCGACTCCCGCCGGCGGCGCGCCGCTAGCGGCGGCAATTTTTCTCGCTTGTGGATCCACCAGTCCGCAGGCTGCTAACCTTTCGGAATGGAGTCGCTCGAGTTGTCCGATTTGCCGCCACCGTTCCGCTTCGGAAAAACGATCACCAGCGCGTAGCGCCACCTCATCAAAACGCAAACCGACCTCCATAAGTGCAACTTGCAATCGGTAAAAATCGCGAGCGAGACGATGCGCCCACAAAAAATTCTGCTCCGGCGGGTCCAGTGGGAAGACCACGCGAAAATTCTTGAGATCGAGTCTGAGGAACACGTCGACCCACGCCAGGTGGGAATCGAGGCGCGACGCCGCCCGCCCATCCAGGTTGAGATCGAGCAGAGCCTCCGGGGTAAGAACCTGCGGCGGGAAGACCGCCTGCCGATAAATCGCCGCATGAACCGCGAACGCCTCGCGCAGGCGGAAACCGGATTGCTTCGTTGGAACGACAGCGAGCCGGCTACTGAGGTCGAGCGGCCCCTCGCCACCCCATTTGTCCGCCAGCCAGGCAGCCGCCTGCGCTGGAAGCGGCCGGTCCCAAGGCAAAAAATGCAACTGAGGGTGAAACGAAACGGACACAAACTATATGTTGTGACATCGACGGTACCTTTCTCAAAGAAAGAAAAGCCTGTAGCCGAAACCACAAGGCGAGGACATGTAAGTAAAAAGGAGAAAAACTTCAGGCCTTCGTAGCAAAAACATATTTTGCAATCTTGGCCTTCTTGCGAGAGGCAGCGTTGGGATGAATGACGTTAGCCTTCACGGCTCGGTCCAGCGCAGAGCTGTAACTGATCGCAGCAGCGCGGGATTTCTCAATATCGGCACCTTTGGCGGTTGCGGTAACGGCCTTCGCAAGGGTCTTCAGACTGGTCTTGGAAGACCGGTTACGCGCCGTGAGGCGCTTCGATTTGCGGGCAGCTTTGATAGCAGATTTGGTATTGGCCATAGCTTTTGGAAATTAAGGAACTTTTTCTTTTAAAGCCTCTAAAATAGGGGCCCAAAAACTAAGGTTCTAGTCAAAAGCTTTCTTAGGCAAGAAAGTAGAGGACATTAGGCCAACACCCCAAAGACGCCTACTATAAGTCCAACCTTCCACCCGAAAAAAATACATCCGCCACATACCTACCCATGGTAGGCGCAAATGCCTTCGGTCCCAAGGCAACGATTAGCCCGCATCGCCGCGCCACCTGCAACGAGCAAGATGAACACGAGGATCTCGGTCAAAATACCAACAATCGCCGCAAACGCGACGCCCTAGTTTGAGCCGAAAACCGCGAACGGCCACGGTGATCGCCAATCCAAAATTGTTTTCCAGTTTCCCACCAAGGTAGAACACCAGCGTAGTACTTCGCTCCTACGTCGGCTTCGAACTTCTTCGCCATGAAGAAACTGGCGAAGAACGTCTCAGGAAATTAGATCGCCAGCGGGATCACTGGTGCACACAGCAACGAGGGAAGAAACCCGATTACCGATTTTCTCCTTGAGCATGAACATAACAATGATTGTGAAAAACAAGGTCCCCAACGCAATAGAGGAAGTCGGTGGGGAAGCTGCTCTTTATGCCACATCTCGCCTTTATAACATTTAGTCAAAACCAGACGGTTCAATACTCTATCCGCCACAAAGGGAGTAATAATAAGACAAGTCAGCATCCTCTCCAGCATATCGTGCATAGCAGTTTTTGCATACGTTCCCCTGGTCAATAATTTTCCAGACTGTTTATTGGGAGCGGAAAACGTGCAGTATACTCAGGACTGCTATTCTCGACATCGCCCCAAACACAGAGCCATCGCGATACATCGGGTAATACCGACCAGAATCAAATTCAATCATTGTAACCACGGAATGGTCACAAAGCAAAGGAACCGCTAAAGCAAACAACAACAGCGGCCCAGCATCCCGTTTAGGACCAGCGACAAACCAGAAATACAAGCTTGGCAAAGGCTTTGGGCAATTCGCAAACGGTGAGACCCCAGCGCTGCGTGTCGTCGCCCACTCACCCCACTCACGTTTGAAACAGGCAGATGACAGTGCAATGGACGGCACCCCCCTAGTCCCCCCTACATTCCACAAAGTCTCGCCGCACGCAGCCAGAGCCTTGCTCACATAAAAATACGCCTCGATTGGCCAGGGTCCGTTCGTATGGCCCTGAGAGGTAGCTGGCAACTAAAGGACTAGAGGAGCGGCAGCAAAAGCGGCCTTGAGCGCGGAAGTCGAAAGTCCGCCGCACCGATAGGTGCGGGAGCAGAAATCACTGGGCGTCATAACAGGATCTTTTTTTAGCTAACAGGCCTTCAATTAGCCGCGGTGTCCATCGGCGTAAGCCGTAAAGGTGCGCAAGGTCTTATTCTCGGACGCAGCAAAGCACGGCTAGTTTTTACTCCTCAGTTCAGCTCGCATGAGCAAAGCCTTTAACGGCCAGTAGTGCCAATTCACCTGTCCGGGAAAATCGGACAGGTTTGATAAGTATACCAGCGAACGGGAATAGTCGTCTCTACCGAGCGAAACATGAGTTCGTTTATATGCTTTAATTCATGGCAAAAAAACGACTTAAATTTCCTGTATGACTTTGATGGCGAGCGAATGCACATAATCAACAGGCTTGGAACCAGCGCTGACCATCTCAAAGATGTCTCCCGCCACAGAGCGAGGGATCCCTTGGATAAGGTTACGAATAAGGTAACTGCGACAGAAATTTCCCGTACAAAGGACAAAAACGCTGGATCTATTGGTAATTTCCTAGTCACAGGCAATTATTTAGCAGAACAACCGCAGAGTTTCGCAGAAGGCGGCAATTTACGGAGTAGTAAAAATTTTTGCTGCGGATATGGCTTGCTCCTGAAGACAGTCCTGCAAAAAAGCGAGATTTTCAGCCAGCTCGTAGGCCAAATCCTTTCTTATCCCATTCCCTCGGTGCTATTGTTTAGAATAGTTCGCATTTATTTATATATCAAATATTTGGGAGTTTTTTACATGTAGCTTCCAGAGAATTTTCTAAAAACTACAGATAAAAAGCGGTCCTTGCCCCTGCCCCAACAGATTAAAGACACGTAATCAGGTGCGACCAAAATAATATTGATAAATTCCTATCAACTCAACACAATCGTTATTATCGGCAATTTTTTCATTTCTTCCCGGGGAAAGAAAGAAAAAACTCAGAATCCCACGAGGGTAGTATTCTGAGTTTTAAATTGGGTGCAGGGGTTGGATTTGAACCAACGACCTTCAGGTTATGAGCCTGACGAGCTACCAGACTGCTCCACCCTGCAGTAAAAATAAATATATATGTTACTTCACCTAATCTATCAAGAGTTTTTGTGAACTTTTTGAGTCAATTCGGCAGCCATTTTCCCCAATTTTTGGAAAATTGGTCAACGTTTTCCTTGGTTACCGGGATAAGCGAGCTCACTTCCTTGACAGCCGGCGGATTCTTGTGGTCAACGATTTTTTCGATCAGAAGCTCAACCGAGCGGCTGCCCCATTGGTAACATTGCTGAGCAAGCAAGACTAGCACATGGCCGCTGCGGATGTAGTTGAGCTCAGCAGGCAACGCATCGACTGCAACACACTGCACAGTACCTGGCTCCCATTTCAGAGCATTCTCGGTGAACAGCGGCCAGCCGCCGACCATGCACCAGCCGGCGATGTCGGGATTCGCCTGCATCACTTGCTCGACCTTTGCTGCGGCATCCTGCGGTGTTTCTTTGTGGTAATAGACGTCCCGAACTGTGATTCTAGGAAATTTTTTTGCCGCCTCCTTCGCGCCCTGCACGCGCTTCTGCAAGTTCGGTGCAGTCTGGTTACCAGCGAGGATCGCAACGACACCCTGCCCGTGCATCACCTTGGCGAGCTGATTCATCATATCACGACCGCAATCAACATCGTCGACTCCATAGGTCGCGAAACGTTTGGAGTTGGGCGCATCCGAATCGAAGGTCACCGTCGGAACGCCGTTTTCTACAGCCCAATTGATGGAATCGGTAAGTTTGTTCGCATCCGAACAGCTAACGGCGATGCCCTCGGCGCCAGCGAGCACGAGCTGCTCGATCGCCTCCGCCTGTTTTTGAGCATCTTCTTCGTTGGGAGTGCGCCAGTCGATCTTGATGTCCAACCCACGTTTGGCGGAAATTTTCTTGGCCACATCCTCTGCGCCGACACGCGCCGCTTGAAAAACGGGGTTACCTTGAGATTTGGCGACAAAGCCGATTGTAATCGTGCGTGTAGCGGCAGAAGCGCTAACCGCGAAAGCCGCGAGGGAAGCGGCCAATAGGAGTAGTTTTTTCATGGAACGATTGTAGGTGGGGAAAAATGTTGAAAGTAACGGGTAATAACGGGTGAAAATTATTTCGTATTCCCGCCGAGTTTGCCAAGAAAGAAAGACACGGAAACCTTAGCAGTTGTTCTAGTGATTTTGGGGTTGGCCACAGTGGAAGTTGGGAGTGGGCTAATAGGATTGAGCTTGCTCGAGTCTCAGATGGTACACGAGGCCCGGTTCCACGGCAAGCGAGAAACTTTCCATGTGTCGCAACACACTTGGTAGCGACACAGCTATCTCCACCAGCTTGATCACTGTCTGAGTCTAAGTAAAAAGAGGATGGCAATTGGCGAGCACAGCGAGGAAGATGAGCAGATCGAACCGAACCTGGCCAGATGCTGGAGATCTCGATCTCCCATTCTTAAACGCTGCAATTTCCTAGGAAGTCATCTTGCTTGTGGCAAGCATGTTTTTAAAAAATAAATCAGCCTGCGTCATCCCGAAGATTTAGCCCCCCGCGGCCTGCCTTGGCAAAAGCCATCGCATGCGTCGAGTAAGATGTGGACAACAACGTCGACTTTTTTGATCCAAAGGGACAAGTGCCAAGTGCCAATAGGTAGTAGGTAGGCGTGCTTAAGAAAAGATCGAACCTTGCATCGACTTTTCTCCCTCTCCCTTGAGATCGGACGAGAACCATGTAATCCGGCTTCAGCAACACGTTGTTCACACCACTCGGTTCGATAGCGAAAACACTCTGCGCATAATCGATCGCATTCACATTGTCGAAGGTGAGATTGATGAGCCCATGTCTCAGCAAAGGCAAGGATTGGCTTCGTAAGCTTCGCGTTTCAGCTTGGTGGGACATGAGCGGTTAGACACAGATACCTCTTGGGGAAGGTGATAGATGTTAGTAACTCTCACTGTTGCGCAGGTCCTGCTTGGACTGCGACAGTTTGGTGTCGGTACTGATACGCACAATTCCGATGCCGGCGATCGTCACCCAATCTTCCAGCACCTCGTTGTCCGCATTTTAGCTGTTAACCGGTAGGGTTTCGCCCTACCAGTTTAGGTCCAGGCTGCGCAGACCTCCCTTAAACTCGGCTTTTGCTTCGACACAGTGCGAGCTGCGGAAAACTTTGACAGCTTGGATGTCTTTACTGCGAGAACTTCGTTGGCGATTTAAGCAGAAGCGATTGCCGAGATCGCACAGCAAAGCTGTTGAGCACCTAGCCTGCAAACGCGCTGAGCACGAAACGTACCGAGTCTTTCTTGCCACCGATACCAAGGAGGATATATTTACGTCGCGTGTTTGACGGCCGCAACGTTCGGGCACGTGCGCCCCAAGCGTTTGATAGCTTTTCAGCGTGAGGTGATAAATCTAGTCCTCCATGAACAACGCGCATCCACCTAGGCCTTCGTCTATGGCTCCAGTCAGATACTAGCGCAGAGGTCTTCCAGCCGTCTTCGCCGCCAAAATGTCTAATTAAGCTCTATGAGGCGCCCTATCCTATGAGACGCTGAGTCGCCACACCCGACAGCTGGCACAAGAAAACATCTGTGAAACTCTTGTAGCCGCATGAATCGAGAAACACTTCTATACCGAGCTCGGAGCATACACCGTTTTTTAAGCGATCTGACAACCTTATAAGTAGGTTAAGTAGGTCTTTTTGTAATCGGACGCAGAACACAGCAATGTCAGTATCAAATTTTCCACCAGGCCACCCACGCTGTACGTGTTTACCGCGAAGCCAAGTTTTATCTCGATGGGAACCTTATCGCCCTCTGTCATCGCCACCTGGCGCATGTTGCCGCCAAAGCGAATAAACTTTTGCGCCCTCGCCCTACCAGTCGGTGCAGCAGCACACAAGCCCATGTCCATCCCCCAATAGACTCATGGGCTTCACCATCACTCGCAGTAGCCAGGCGACAATTTTGCAGCCGAAGTGCGGTGAAGCCCTCCTCGCAGTCGCCGTGCGCTTGCCTGGCTCGGGTTCATAAAGTCCATCTCGATTATTAACCACTATAGGTCACGATCGAACTTGGTTTGTAGGCCTAAGAACGGCTTCCTCGACACACTCACGCTGTCTCAAATTACGTCGTTGTTGGCTGCGAACAGAAGCACGAACTAGACTTTAGGAGTGGGAAGAAGCTTCATGGGGGAAAATCAGATCTTCGCCGCGGTCTTGACTTGATGGCATACAGATCCTTAATGAGCGTGGATCAAGTCGGCCTCAGGATTCAGGCCGCGGAGAAAGCCGTGGAGTTTGCAATATACGCTGCAGAGCTTATTATAGGTTTTCTATGCCTTCGGATTCGGCCTGTAGGACTTTTTTCAGCGAGGGTTGCGCCAAGGCAAGTCTTTGTGCGCATCTGCAAAGAAGGCGAGCCAAAGCGCGCAGACCTGCACTAAGAGCCGCTAGCCTGTATCGTGCAACCGGTGATATCAGCGTATATCTGCATGAGCATTGGATTTTTCGCGATGTCGCCTGCACAAGCGCTACCGTGTTCACCGGCACGCCGTATTCGCTGATCCACTCGATGATAGAGCCCCACACCGAAGGCCATAGCCCCGGTCAACGCGCGATAAACTTCGGCTTTCGTCGTGTGTAAGGCCTAGTCAGTCAAGTAGCAGACCGGTCAATGTTAGATTCACAAGGATCATGCGTTTCCACGTCGCTCCAATCGAACACAACAAATCCGCTCTGGCCTGGCTTTAGTTTCGCAGTTTGCACTATGAACAAACCTTGTAGCATTCTTACCGTCTGGCCCGCCCGTTTAAAAATATCGCCTACGGCCTATTGGCCGGCCTCGATGTCGTGAAATCCGAGCAGAGTCGCACCTTTCACAACTTCGCAGATTTTTGGAATATCGGACACGCTTTTTAAGAGAAAACGGCGCTGTAATCGCACGCCGAGGTGCTTTATGACTTTGACCAGCATTCTTTTTTACACCGCAGCCGAGGCCCTGTGGCCTGTAGTACATGTTCCACCTCAGCCAACCGCGATTGAGATGCTAGCCAAGCCTTATGTGGCAACATGGGCTGTCCAGTGGGAACCGTAATGTAATACTGGAGGCTTTGCGTAGAGCCGGTCGCACAGAATCAGCGAGCTTGGGCTCAAGCAACACGAACAACTTCTTGCTGGGCAAAGCCCAGCACCAATCTTCGGCATAAATCGTCTCTCGTCCGGAGCACACCACGCTGTACACGGCTTGCTCCGACAACTCGGTAACCTTCGGTGTTCTTTCCCAATTTGTATGCCCCTTCCACGGACGACATTGTACGTACAGTTTTTATAAACTTTTTCAAAAACAATAACGACACATTTTTTGCGTCGACTGGAATAGGTAACAATTTTGTGGTATCGACCTCGATGTCTATGATGTTATTTTGAAGTAAAACTGCTTTTTTCACGACAACGATTGCCTACGCACGCTTTTTTTGAGACCAAAAAGACACGGCCTGATTTTTCCGGACGAGATCATGATCCCGCAGATCGAGCAGAATGCCCTATTAATGTCCTATTCCCCCCTGGGGGATGGTTAACGGCTGCAAAGGCGACTTCCTTGCCGTCGGAACAGCGCACAGGCTAAGTTGGCTCCGTAGTCAATGCCAAGAGCATAAGCACTCATTCTAAGGGGAAAATTTTGTTTAGGCCCCAAGATTTCAGCGGGAAAGTTCGTACGCCGAATAGATTTTCTGCTTTCCATGCCGGTTTCTCAGTGCGGCGACGGACCGTGGCAAAACCATATCCGATCGTGCTGCAATACATCTCGCCCGACTGGCAAGTAGTCTACAGGGAAACCGGATAATTGGAAAACCTGGACAACGTTGTGTCTCGAGACAGAAACTGCTCCGCTGCAAATACGGTCGGCTCGGTTTGCCAATAAGTTCATCGAGAAAGTTTCTATTGTAGAACTAAAAGCCCAGCTCGGGGTCGCCAAGACTTCCAGCACTTAGCTGAAATCCAAGGTTAACTTAACTGGCGTAAAAAACGTGCGTACAACGCGAGTTCATAGCCGATGAATGTCGCCATGGCTCTCGCCGCACACGTTGAAGTAGACGTGGTTTAGTCAGGTTCACCCGCGTCGGTCTGTCGCGCCTCGCCTGATAGTCGGCCAGCAGCGCTTGGTTGGAACCCCAGCGTCCAGCGTGTAGGCCCCCCAGACTCTCGAAGTTGCCGGGGTGATTTTCTTCGCTGTGCGGGCTCACGAGCGAAAAAGCGGCCACCTTCCAGCACGAGTCGTTTTTCCGCCCCAAGACAAGACGCTTTATCGAAACCGATCTTGAAAAAATGGAGACGACAAGAGATGTCGCCAAGCGAATTACTAATCGCGAGTTGATACAGCGAAGGCTGCCCGTGTGCAATTCTGCTACCCATCAGCCATATCAAGACACCGAAGTAAATCGTATCCGGAACGTAAGCTTCCGCCGGTTCAAACATCAGCAAGCGTTCCCATACGATCCAGCTCCTTAGGGCTAACGGTCGCTCCACCGAAGTCCGTGATTTCCACCCGCAAGCCCGAGATACGGGTGAGTGTGTAGAGATACGCAGCCTGAGCCACGCGTGGTATGGCCGAGTTGATGCCAGAGTTTCCGAACTCCGGGCGGCTACATCATACGGTCAGTTTTATTAAGACCGATTTCGACCAGATTCGCCTTGTTCCCCTGCACATTAAGGTTTCCCAATATCAGCCAGATGTACTCTCCCCCGTGTTCTCCCCGGTACTGCCCTCCCGCGTGCAACTGATGGCGACCTATCTTTGGGACCGACATAGTGCACGCTACGGTAGGAATGCCCAGAGGCCTTAGGCTGCATAGTAGAAGTTCCGGAAGCACAGACTTGCTGCAGCCAGCCAGTCTTTAACTAGGGAGAGATTGGGCTGCCTCGAGCAAAAGTCACTCGCCACATGCTCGAAGTCCTTCAGTAGCAATCTGCCCGTCATCAGACCATCCGCTTCCTGCTCCGGCATGCTGCGGCACCGGAGCTCCGCTCCAATACAAAACAAAAAGGAAAACGATCTGCTTGCCGTAGGCCAGACACAGACACTCACGTCGCGTTCGTGAAAACTGACGGACTTCATCGTCCACAAGTCTCGGAGCCACCTCGTGGTCTGGGCCGGTCCGATGGCACGGTGGCATTAATCGCGATTGTCGCTCGCGTCGCACCGCCAGCGGCGAGCCCGCGCACACGCCTGCACAACCACAACCTAATGTTCGGAAAGTTCGGCGAAAGCAAACAACGCTGCAGCTTCGGAGGCACACTCCCCTTCGCTTATCCCCACATCTCGAAATCGTATTAGCGATTTGAAGCTCGACCACGTGCTAGTTTAGAAAACCGTGATGCCTGTTTCAAGCGTAATCAGTTGGCTCATACATCTCGCCAGGCGGGAAGGCCGGTCGGTGTAGGATTTTCACTTGGGAGACTGCTATGCGATTCGCTCGCAGCCATGGAGGTAGCCCAATGAACTAGATCGACAAGTTTGCAGCCGTGTTGTCACAGAACAAACACACCTCCGTCTACCATATCTACCATAGGACCAAGGCCATGCACGAAAAGCAGGCCAAAATGTTTCTCGAACAGCTTTGAGACCCCCGCCACCGGACGTCGCACCCGCACCGTTAGCAAAATCAAGCAACACAACCTTGAAAGCTTCTATCCCCGTCTTCCGCAAGTCGAGGTTAAGATTCAAACTAACCACATCTGAGTGAACTTGGTGCCCGCAGAGCAAAGTAAATGGTGAAAGCCAAAAGCATAATTTCCGAGGAGGTCAAACTCATTCACTCCCTCGAAAAACAAGTTTTTCAACCTCCCGAAACCGACCTCGAAAAATTCACCGTGAAGATCAATACTCCCAAAAAAAACCACACCATAGGACCGATTACTCGCAAGTATCAACAGGAAATTGCCTACAGCTTTGCAGCGTGAGAGCCTCAGTGCTTATAATGACGATCCGCAGACGATCACGAATCACGCCTGCAAATCCCATCGGGGAAAATATCTTCCAAGCAGACATCGGTCTTAACCAGCGCGAATTTCACCTTCACCTCTGCCGAAAACTGCCGCCGCCCTTGTGCTCGTGACCAACAAGGCAACTCCCGTTTTCACTCCCTACTGTAAGATGCCATATCGCGATGATCGGCATCGAAAAAATCGTGCCAATACGATTCGAGGCTTCGCACTGCTAAATCTTTTCACCAATTTTGGTACGGTGCAGCAATTCACCGTTTACGCCAAGTTTGTTTTCAGCCCGAAATCGCCCACGAAACTAGAGACGGCCCTAAGAAAATACATGCCATCTTCGTTAACAACGGCCACACCAGATTGCTCACGACCCAGTACCGCGACACCCTACGCTCCATCCGCTGCAGCACGCGTGTCTGAACGCTTACCTGACTTACGGCCAGACCAGCGGCAATGCTTGCCTCAGCTTCTACTCCCGCGTCCGTTGGCGCCATGCTCTCTCTGCTATTGGCCAAGGAAAAATCTTCCACACTCGCTAATATTTGTCCAAACTTCATTACTTTGTAGTGTGCGCAAATGAGGGCCCGCCTTATCGAGCACTTTGATTCCCCAGCCTTATTCCTTCGCCTCAGCGACAAGGCAAAGCAGGGATATGTCTCTGTCTTCGGTAGGCGCACTGAAGGGCAGCGAGGTGATAGACTTGATCCCCGACACGATAAACGAAAACCGCTGCTCAACTAGAAAGCCCAACGTACCCATACCGTTGTGGTGTGGCGACGAGCTGCGCGGCCGGATGAAGGAACGAAAAAACTATAAACTCGGCCCGCTATCAAATCATCGACCGGGTGAAAGTCGTGTTCGTTCCCATACTACAATACGCCACCTATCTGGGTATTTCCAGCAATCTCGCCGCCAACATGCCAGATAGTCGACGGCCGCGTCCCCGCAGAGCTTTTGGCCAACTGGTGAGCGGCCTCGGCGGCCCTCAGCCGCCACTTGGCTCCACGAACACGGCAACTTACGTAGCTATTGCGACCCAGCACCAGAGCCGCATTTCACAAACATTGAAGCCAGTACGGCTTAATACCGCACCCGGGCGAACGACTTCGCGCTCGCATCATGAGCATTGCCAGGACGATCGCCAAAACTGACACCACCATTCCCAACGACATCGCTACCTTACAACAACGATTCGCCGCCCTTGCCCCATGAGTGTACATCGCCATCGTCGCCGCGGCACCTGGCCTGTACGGAAAGTATGCATGTGCTCATTAAACATAGCGCTGCCCCTCGCCCGCCATCCACCACGATCTCAGGACATGAAAGCCGAAACCGTCGTGCTCGATCAGATAGTCGGGATTGGAGTGTTTGAAACCGGCATAGTTGAGCGCAAACTCTACTTCTACTTCCACCGCCATGGCTGGGCCCGAAGAGGATATAACGCAAACCAAGAGACCTGTTGCAACAGAACCGGCCGTTTGCTGGACAAGGAAGCAAAAATGCGACAGTAATAGAATGAGTGCGTATCGGGGCACGACAATACCCGCTTTCCCCGACTATCTCCATAAAAATATCGGTAAGTCCTGCTTGCAAAGACTCGTTATCTATTCTATTAACCCTCAGGTTTCGCATGTTTTATCCTTTAGCTGTGTACCTACGGCACCCTCGAGCCTTTCGCTATCCCTCACGTCGTATGAACTTCGAGCTCACGAATAAAGTCGTCTTTAATCACCGGCGGCAGAAAATGGGCCGGAAAGACGGCCCCATACATTCACCGCGAAAGAAGTCTGCTTTTGCATCGTCAAACGAGCTGTGTTCCGAACGCATGGCTTCCGGCCAGTGTGATCTCGGCTCGGTCTTTATGAGCTAACCAACTAGAAGTCCGTACGCCGCACCCACCTTCGTTTTTCTAAAAAAAAACGACCGGGTCGACGTTGTGATCAACAATACCGGACTGAACGGCAACTTCAGACTCCTGTATCCCCGCCACATTTTTCGCTACCCGCTCGAAAGCAAGCATGATCCATTAGTTTCATCTTCGTCCAAGCTTATTTTGACGCCCTTCTCGCGAACCGCGTGGCTGCATCGCTAATATCGTCACGAAATGCGCCGCGACCGTGAAAGGAGGTGCGAACAGATATATCGCGGGCAAAGGCGCCATAAACGCCCTCACCCACGAATTGGCGCTCAATCTCGCATAGTGCGGCGTCCGGGTGCAGCGTGGCTCCAGCCAAGGTCATGGCGTCGTAATACGCCCGTTGGATTCAACAGCATTCAGATCTGGAAGCAGCGTTCGACGCTGCCCACATCTAAATGATTCACTCAAACACCGGACGTCTACCGTCGGAGAAGTAGCCAGCCAGCACAGCCATCTTCGTCGCCTCGCCCCACTCCACACACCATGGAACAAATCTTCAGCGGCGGCGGCATATGCACTTCGATCAGACCTACAACCATGCCTCCACACGATAGATTTTTCAATCGCTACAGCCGCTTCAAAAACAGCTAACTTTGGTTTCGTTTTACGCATGCGCGCTGAACACCGAACCGGTTACATCTGGCATCATGCATCCGTGTGTCCTATCGTTATCATTTTCAGCTATCATATCTGCATCTATTCGATCTACGAAAAAGATTGCGGCTTTTGAGCTACTACGAATACTAGGGTAACAACTTCGCGGCAGGTATGAAGCTTATACTCACCGATCCCGGTCCGCAGCGCTGATTGGCTTTGATGGAGCCGATGCAGAATCAGCTCGTCACCAGCACCACGGTTGGTGGTAAACGCAAATGGAGGAAATTTTCTACCAAGACTAATCTTTTTTCGCTATGTTTCCTCCTAACTAAAATTCGTTTTCGCAGCTATTCCGGATCCAAGGTCAGCCAAGCAATAGTTAAAAATTTCACCCCCAAAGCGCCTGTGTGGGGACAGCAGACTACGACACCACCCCACCGCCACAGCCGAGCTAATCAGGGGAGGAAGGTCGGTCTAAGCCTTGGGCGTGAGCAATCCAGCCCGACAGACGTCCTCGCCGAGCACCTACCTTCCCTCGACTTTTCGTAAATAGCACCGGTATAAGCCACGTGGAAAACCTGCTCGGCACCACAGCAACGGGCCTCGATCGGACCCTGCGCATTTAACGTCCGCGGGCTGTTCATTCTCTGCAAGACCTTCGTTCCGCTATACTCAAGCTCGGGCGCAGCAACGTTGTGAACATCGTATCGATCGGAGACGGCGTACGCGACAAACTCTCTTACAGTGTCACCAAGCACGCCGTCGTTGGCCCTACGTGCCCTCTAACAATCGATTACTCGCAAATTAGCGTGGGCTTCAACTACGTGGGAGTATCGCTCGTAAAATTCCGCATCGCGGAACATCTCAAACCCGATTACTCAGCCGCCTACGTCGTATTCAGCGTCAATCGCAACGACGGCACTAAAGGCCATGGACTGACGATCGGCCGCGGCACGGATATCGTCGTGGCCACCGTCGAAGCGCTTCGTACCGTTCGTCGCCAGTCAAACAAAATCCAAGAGGCTTCACGTCGGCCATCGGCGCATTTTGGAAATACCTCACAGACGATTCACAGCTCCGCTGGATCTGGCCAGGAAAAGTCGCAATACACCTCATTGCCGCAGCGGTTGTCAATACGCTTTGGAAGTTGAGGGGGAAAACTCGAAGGAAATCCGCTCTGAAAACTACTTTCTGACCTAAGCCCCTCACAGATCGTCGAGATAGCCGACTGGCGTTGCCCAACCAACGCGCCTACACTAGATAAAACGCTTGCAATGTTAAAAAAACTCGCGCTACCAGAAAAATGGAGACGCGATGCGCACGGATATCCCGTTTACACAGCCTCTGCAACCTCTGCCGCGAAGCGCTCGCCGAAAAATCTGCCCACTTTAAAATCAAAGCAGGTGCGAATCGCGTAGACTACACCCGCCCCGCCAACATAATTCGCAATAGAATCGGCCCGTCTCGCACGCATCATGGCCGATGCCAATCAACGTCGTGATGGACTGGACGCTAAAGCTAGCTCCGACTCGGCCAATGTGACTCTAGAATCCGACGTTTCCAAACAATTTTGATCGATGACGCCGCGATCGCTCGAGCTATTCAGCAATAGCGTCGCCAGATTGACTGTTGCCAGCCCTGCGCGGCGCGGAGAAAGGCCTCACGGCCGAAAAAACCATCTATCCTAAGAGGTAGCTGAACAAGATTATGCAACTCGGAACACGCAGCGTTTAGCTCACGCTGGGACCCGCTCTATTTGTCAGCCTCGCGTTGCGCTATACACAGTCCGGCTACCAATGCCTTCTCCATCGGTTCAAACTAACAAACGGCCCGGCTCCGCGGGCGTGCCCAGCGAGTGGGTGAAGTTGCTAGCCTATGTGTCCTGTGCAGCGTTTTTCGGCATCGCAGCGATTTTGCAATTCACCTATCTGACCGGAGAGCGACCGGAGAGCAATTCGATTTAACTAAACATCACTGCTGCTGGCGTGATCGGTGGGGCAGGCCTTTCCGGTAGCCAAAGGCTCCGTGCTTGACACATTCGTAGGTGCGCTGATCATGAGGCGCCACAGCGAGCAGTTGCATAAAAATGGGTTGTGCCAACTGGCGTTCAGGAAATCGCAACCGATGACATCATCGTAGCCACCGTGGTGTTTTCCTACCTACCTAAGAGAACGAGCGCTCCAGGCCGGTCGGACCGACTAGCCAAACAAAAAACGCCACGGGCCGAGCCGATCAGCAAAATCTGCCCTTCGTAGACAGCAGCGATCACGACTTGGTCTATGGTTCCAAATTGGCCCCGATAATCTCGTTTTCCACACACTGGAAAAGTTTGGCCATTTTCACGAAATCCTAAGCAAACGACAAAACTGTATAAAACGACCTCGGATATTAGTAAGTGAAAGCGAGGAAGATGATTAAAAACTCTTCGCCAACCGGCAGATCGGCGACAGCCACGAATTCAAAACCCGTCAAGACAACGCCACACGAATACTCAGTTTCACTCTGGAACCGCAACCGGAGTATCGTCTAAGGAGAAAGTCGTGCGCTTCCTTGAAATAGGTGGCATAAAGCGTCATCTAGTAAGTCGTTACTAGATCCGCAAAGCAATGTTAGGTTCCGTACTCGATTTCGAGTAAAAAAACGAACCCGTCGCTATAGTCGGTATGTTCGCCAATGAGGTTAACGCGCCAGGAGAAAAAACGAAAATTCGGGGAAGCCGGAAAAGTAGAGTAGAAAGGAAATTCGGTGAGAACCGGATCCTGCACGGAAGAACATGGCCCACTAAATTGGGCAAAAGAGCAGGAAACTGTCGAGCTCTTGTTGGCGGTCCCGGTTACATAACAACCCCCGGAGCGGAAAGAAGCCGACTCGGCTTCTTTTTCGCCCACTGTTTCCGTCAGAAAGTTTAAGCGCCAGGCCCATCTCGCTGGCAGCCCTCTCACCTTTCCCCGATATTTTGGCCAAGGTAACTGCGGAAAATCTGTCGCGTTTTCCAGCGACCGGTCCGCAGCTATTGTCAATCGCGGCTATTATGATGTATTCTATCAAAAACCAGGCATAGCAGAACGCCAGACTTGTTCCTAGCCAGCAATCTTTCGCCAAACATTGCCCAAGTTTCTCGCCAAGCTTCAGGCCGGCGACACCAAGGTAATTTTGGTGACACCGACGCCGCTCAAAGAGACTAGCGGTCTGCCGGCCGCCAGACAAGACGGGCGTGGACTGAGCGTTCGCGGAATGCTTCGACTTTATCCGCGACCTGGCCGCACACACCGGTTGCACCTTCGTCGATTTTCACATCCCGATGACTAAAATCACACTTAAAGAACAGAAGAAGGACTCTGTTTTTATGTTCACGATCCCGGATCGAATGTCGCTCAATAACATAAAGTTCTCTTATGGAGGGACTAATATATTTCCATGAGCAGGCCGTGCCCGGCGAAGTTTCCTTCCTACACACCAATGCAAACCACCGCGAAGTCGTCTCAGGACTGACCAGCTCCGTACGAAAGATCAGCAGCAGCACCAGCATATAGTTTAGCTAGACTGAAACTGTGTTTGTCCTTCGTCGGCAGCGAAGAAGCGGAAGAGGCCTACCGCCTTGTCCTTTTCCACTCGGAGTTAAACAAAAAATCCTACAGGTAACAAATCTCACGGAGCAACCTCAGTAGCTATTTTGAGCATTGATGGAGCTCATGCGCGCTTACAGCACGGAAGAGCTGTTAATACCGCCAACAAGCGCGCCGCCCGATCGGTTATTTTACCGGACCGAGAACACGGTTTCTCAACTCCACGACAGTAGCGATAAAGGCCTCTGGCGTGGGTGCGGTCCAAAAGGCATCCCGATGTGCCGCATCCTTGGTCAAACAGCAAAGGATTCCGACTAGCGTGAGATAATCGCCCGGATTGGATTTCAGCGTGCCGAGCATAAACATCAGCTTCACGAGCTAGCTGTTGTCCTTATTAAACTACACCATTATCGCTACGCCCGACAGCGATAACGGTCTTTTTCACCGCCTCCGTGCGGGCGTGCGGCAACGAAGCCTCGCGGCCAAGGTAAGTGGATATCCAGCCGATCGCGAGCCAAGCAGCTCGTTGTAGAAGATGGTAAAATTTGCCACGTCAGGATGCCCATAAAGCAACTTTGCCACTTCATTGAGTGGCAGCGGTATGGTTTCGTGCTCTGCACGTGAGACAAAATCCGCGCGGGGTCCAACAGACGGGAGAAACGAACAACCATGCGAATAGTGGACCCAGGAGATTCACCCGTGAATAGTTGGCATGACCAGAACAGCCTTGTTTTGAGGCTTTTTCTCTTCCTCTCTCGGAACCACAAAGCCAAGCCAAGTCGGCTAACAAAAAAGTGCTCCGTTAATATTGTTGCCACCCTGGCTCATCGCAAAATCAATAATGTTCCCCGCCACAATGGTCAAACTGGGCACGCTAATCCCCACCATCTGGCCGGGAGCCAGCGAGTTTGGAATAAGTTTCGGTTCCATCGCCGCCGCGCCGCGAATCGCCTTGCCAACTATGGTAACCTTCCGAGATCGGAGCCTGTCCAACACCGGTTTTTTCATTCCACATTTGTGTGTATCGACCAAATTGTAGGCGCCCGCTACAGCCGATCTACCAATGGTTTGGCTTTCGTTGGCCCAAGATCGTCGAGGTCCATCGGGCACGAATTACGCAGGCCGTGGGACCGAGAACCGCATAGCCGCAGAAGAATCCGTTCTTCGCCTGGGTTTAAAAACCCCCAGATAGCTACTCAGCAAACAGCGAGTCCGAAATCTAAAAAAGCAAAAACCACATTTCTACGTAAATATTTACTAACCATAACAAAAGGGAAACTTCGCAAACGCCGCTGATCGGAAAAATCGAGCGGCTCTACTCCATAACATTCAACCAGGACGAGCGAACCTGCTGTCTTCAAAACACTAGGTGTGCGCTGCGCTGTCCACACAACGTAGACTTAAGGGGAGAGCTTTTGGGCAGATTTGATCGCATAGATCAACGAGAAAGTGCCGCTGGCCCGTCCCACAAGCGTGGAACCCGAGAGCTTAGCGGATAGATGTTGGCGTAAGCCTCATAGGGAAAATTCGCGATTTTCTTCCCGCTGGAGTTCCGTATCTGCTACAAGAAAATCGCGGTACGAAAACGACGAATAACTTTGCGCGATGTAATAAGCCCTCGACTCGCTCAGATACCAGGAGTGCTGTCTATTAGACGAGGGGAGCAGTCGCCAGATTTAGGTCGAAAAGCTGGGTGTATCCAGGATAATCTTGGTAGTCCAAGCCGCCTTCCCCTTACCTCCGCTGTAGAGCTCTATGATGTCTCGCAGGCCCTGGATGTCGATTTCGACGCCAACTGGACGCGTGCGGTTTGGATGCACCAAGACCACACCGAAATAAGACAGCCCCGTTCATAAAGAGATTTTTAATAAACCCCATACACCTTTGCCAACGACAACTTTTACGTCAGGGTTGACGGCTTTGACCTTCTGATAGGGTTTTCAACAGCTAGGCATAACAGTTGGGTTGTTTTGTTGGCTGTGGCAGGGTCTCGATGAACGTGCAGCCGTTAGCCTCGTCGCAGATTTCGACTTCCTGCAACTCGCAGCTGCAATGTTTCACTAAACCCAGCTGCGCAAATTGCCGAAGGTGGCACGGGTCACCCTTAGTATAAGTATAAGGGGGGAGTATAGGGGAAGCGGCAAAACCTTGGTGCCAGTCGTATAGAGCGCATTGCTCCAATTGAGCGTCAGCACCGGCTAAACCCCGGCTTCGCCGATGCGAAGCACTCATGAAATTGGTGAGCGTTTTCGGAAGGCGTAGCTGCCAGCGACCAGCTCGACCAACAACCAAATAATGTTCGTCCTGCAGATGCACGGTGCTAACTGGGACAAGTAACAGGATGATTCCCTGGTTTGCTTATCTCCTTGGGGGAAATAGGAAATGCGTCCGCACACTGAACTGGAGGATCGGCGCGCCGTCCGTTCACGGCGTCAAAATATCAAATGCCGCAGTGTTTTAGACCATAGCAATGCAGTTTCGTTTTTTGTTACAGTAGCCCAGCACCGGGATGCTAGTTCTTGTTAGATTTGCCGTGATACCAGCCGAGACGGAAGTGGAACTGCTTTTAAGCAGTATTACAAATACAAAAGTATGCCATATCCGAATAAAAAAACATTTTGACAAAAACGAAAAGATGTCCCGGGCTAGGATACCAGCATTTTAGCTCGGTTTTAAGAGGTTACGTTACTAAACTGCAGGAAGCGCGCATTGTTTCGCTATGGCCCCAACGTTTGCCGCCCCTTCTTCGTCAGATTCAACAACCTTGGCAATCGCTAGCAGCTTGTCGCCCGCCTCAAGATTAACAAGCCGGACACCTTTGGCACCGCGACCGGTTTCCCGAATTTCCTTCACCCGCATGCGGATGCTTTGGCCCTTGGTTGTAAGAAGCATGACCTCGGCGGCATCGCAAACGCTAAGCGCACCGGCGACGCTGACAGATCCATTTTCTGGCAAATCAATCGCGATCACACCTGTGCCACCGCGGCGCGTTAGGCGATAATCTCCAAATGGAGTACGTTTGCCAACACCATCTTCGCGGGCAACGAGCAAGCAGGATTCGGAGTCGCAAACTTCGATCGACTGCAAGTAGTCGCCACCTTTTTTGAAACGCATACCGATAACGCCTCGGGTAAAACGACCTTGGGCACGTAATCCAAGTTTCTGACCGACCGCTTCGCCGTCGCTACTTTCAGCTACGGGCGTTGCGTCGGTGGATTGGGCCTCGTCGCCTTCCTCTGCACCTTCAAAAAAGCGAACCGCTTGGCCTTGGTGTGAAACAAGGATGATCTGGCTCGAACCGCGAGTAAGCACGCAGCCAACGATGGCATCGCCCTCAGCAATCTTCATGCCGCGGACACCACCTTCTCGCATCGCACCCTCATATTCGGCGAGCGCAGTTTTTTTAATTGCGCCTTCCTTAGTCGCCATCACAACATAGTGGTCGAGTAAAAATTCTTTCACACAAAGGAGAGAGGCAAGCTTTTCACCCTGGCCAAGACGTAGGAACGAAGAGAAGGATTTCCCCTTCGCCGTGCGCGTGCCTTCAGGGATATCGTAAACTTTCTTCGCGAGACACTGGCCGGTGCTCGTGAAGAAGAGCACATAGTCATGTGTCGAAGCAATAAAGAGATTTTTGACGAAGTCCTTCTCGTAAGTCTCAGCGCCGATGATGCCCTTACCGCCGCGTTTCTGCGACCGGTATTCGGCAACCGGCGTACGCTTGATGAAGCCAAAGTGCGAAACGGTAATGACTGCGCCGACATTCGGGATGACATCTTCCATGCGCAGATCTCCCGCATCGTCGATAATCTGGGTTCGGCGCGGCGAAGCGTATTTATCGCGAAGCTCCACGAGCTCTTTTTTGATCACTGCGAACAGCTTGTGCTCGTCATAAAGGATGCGTTGAAGCTCCTCGAGGAGTTTCATCAGCTCGAGGTATTCAGCTTCGACCCTCGAGTGCTCGAGGCCGGTAATCTGGTAGAGACGGAGTTCGAGGATGGCGTCGGTCTGGCGTTCGGATAGCGGATACTTCGCCATCAAACGAGCCTTCGCGTCCTCGCGATTGGTAGAGGAGCGGATAATTTTGATGAAACCGTCGAGGTTATCGAGAGCAACAATGTAGCCTTCGAGGATGTGGGCACGGTCCTTGGCGCGGTTGAGGCGGAACCGCGTACGGCGCGTGACGACTTCGCGGCGGTGGTCGATATAGCACTCAAAGAGTTCCTTGACGTTCATCTGCTTTGGCCGGTTCTTGTGGAGTGCGAGCAGGATAACACCAAATGACGACTCGAGTGCCGTCTTTTGGTAAAGTTGGTTGATGACAACTTGCGATTGCTGGCCGCGCTTCAACTCGATGACGATATACATATTTTCGTCAGACTCGTCGCGGAGATCGCGGATGCCTTCGATTTCCTTTGCACGCACAAGCTCGGCAATACGAGTAACGAGCGAAGCACGGTTAACGTTATAGGGAATTTCGGTAATGATGATTTGTTCGTCGCCCCCCTTGAGCTCTTCAGTGTGCGCCTTGCCGCGAATGCGAACTATGCCCTTGCCGGTGGTTAGATAGGATTTGATGCCAGCGCGACCGTTGATGAAGCCACCGGTCGGAAAATCTGGGCCAGGAATGTAATTCGAGACTTCCTCGACGCTGATCTCCGGACGATCGATGATAGCGCAGGTAGCATCGATTATTTCCGAGAGGTTATGCGGCGGGATGTTCGTCGTCATGCCGACAGCAATGCCGGTAGAGCCGTTCATCAACAGGTTTGGTAGCGCAGCAGGAAGAATAGTCGGCTCGGTCGTTGATTCCTTGTAGTTGGGAGCAAAGTCGACCGTTTCTTCGTCAATGTCCTTCAGAAGTTCCTCGGCGATCGCGTTGAGGCGCGCCTCGGTATAACGGTATGCAGCGGGCGGATCGCCGTCGACAGAGCCAAAGTTTCCCTGCGGATCGATGAGCGGATAACGCATCACCCAGTTCTGCGCGAGGCGGACGAGCGTGTCGTAAACGGAGGAGTCGCCATGCGGGTGATAGTTTTTCAGCACTTCACCAACGACACCAGCGCACTTGTCGAAAACGCGGTTGTGAAGCAAGCCTTCGCGAAACATTGCGTAGAGAATGCGACGCTGGACAGGCTTCAGGCCGTCGTTGGCATCCGGTAGCGCACGCGAGATGATGACCGACATCGAGTAATCGATGTAAGCCGTCTGCATAATGTCGGTAATGTTGGCGATCGAAAGCTTTTCGTTCGCAGTATACACGGGATAGAAATCGATGAGCGTTAACTTAAAGGAGACAAAACGGCGTGGCCTAGACGTCGAGACATTGGACGTTTAGAGCGTTATCTTCGATAAATTGACGACGCGGTGGCACTTCGTCGCCCATGAGCAGCGTGAAAAGCGCGTCGGCTTTGGCAGCGTCGGCAATGTCCACCTTCAGCAGTCGGCGCTTCTCCGGGTCCATCGTAGTTTCATAGAGCTGTTTCGGGTTCATCTCACCGAGGCCTTTGTAACGTTGAATCGTAAGGCCCCTGCGCCCGTTGGCGCGGATCTTCGAAAGGATATGCAATGGAGAGAAGAGCTTCGTCTTCGTCTCAGTTTTGTTGCCAACGTTTTCTGTGAAAACGAAACGGGCAGTTTCGGCCACGCTCATTGTCGCGATGTCAAGGCCGGCCGAAGTGAGCGCCTTGAGGAGCTTCGACAGTTCGTTGGCCTCGAAGATTTCGTGAATCGTGATGCGGCGCCCCGTGTGGACCGCCAGGGCTCCCGTCGCCGAGGCGGAGTCACCGTCACCGAGGCCGATCTCGACAGCGAAGGCCGCTCGGGCTTTGTCATCCGCAAGGAAACAGTGCGACTCCTTGTTGCCCTCGCAAATGCGGGCAACATAGTGTGGGAGCTCGAAAGTCGCCATGTTGTGCTGATCGAGATAGGTATCGAGCGCCACGCCATGGCGCGTGATACTCTGACCAAGTTTTTCCACAGCAGCGAGCATTTCGGCGAACTGGTCGATCTGCGCGAGCGAAAAAGGCGTCTGGTCGCCATCCGAACGGGAAATGATCGTGTCCTCGGAACCGAGTTCGAGCAGGATGCGGTTTAGTTGCTCGTCGTTATCAACATATTGTTCGCGTTTTTTTCGTTTGATTTTGTAGAGTGGCGGCTGGGCAATGTAAACGTAGCCGCTGTCGACAACACACTTCATCTGGCGGTAGAGGAACGTGAGCAGCAGCGTACGAATGTGCGAACCATCGACGTCCGCATCCGTCATGATGATGATTTTATGGTAACGGATCTTCTCGATCTTGAAGGATGAATCGTCCTCGCCGCTTCCGATCCCAGTGCCTATTGCAGTGATGAGCGTGCGAATTTCCTCGTTACTTAAGACCTTGTCGAGTTGGGCCTTTTCGGAATTGATGAGTTTGCCGCGGAGCGGAAGGATCGCCTGGTAACGGCGGTCACGGCCTTGTTTGGCGGAGCCACCGGCGGAATCACCCTCAACGATATAGAGTTCGCACATTGATGGATCTTTTTCGGAGCAGTCGGCAAGTTTTCCCGGAAGGCCTCCGCCAGTGAAAGCGCCTTTGCGGATGGTTTCGCGAGCCTTGCGTGCGGCTTCACGAGCGCGAGCAGCCGTAAGGCCCTTGTCGACGATGCGTTTGCCAACGGGAGTATTCGACTCGAAATAGAACAACAGGCCTTCGTAGGAAATCGACGAGACGATACCTTCGACTTCGGGCGAGAGTAATTTGACCTTTGTCTGCGACTCGAACCTCGGATCGCTATGCTTGATTGAGATGACTGCGGCGAGGCCTTCGCGCACGTCGTCACCGGTAATCTGCGGATCTTTTTCTTTCAGCAGGTTGTTGGCTTTGGCGAACTGGTTGATCGCACGCGTGAGGGCGCTTCGGAAACCAGAAAGATGCGTGCCGCCATCGGGATTGTGGACCATGTTCGTGTAGCAGAAAACGAGATCGTTGTAGGAATCGTTGTATTGGAGGACGATCGCAGCATGAACCTCAACGCTCTTGTCTTCGATCTGCGTTGTCGTCTCCTTCGAAAAGCGAATCGGCTTCGGGTGCAGGATACCCTTGCCAGCATTCATCTGCTTCACAAATTCCTCGACGCCGTCCTTATAATAATAGGTCTCAGTTTTCGGCGTAACAGGACGCTCGTCAGTGAGTCTGATTTCCAAACCAGAATTCAAAAACGCGAGTTCGCGTAGGCGCTGTGCGATACGGTCGTAGACAAAAACTGTTGTCTCTTTAAAAATTTCCGAATCAGGTTTAAAGGTAATCAGCGCGCCCGTGCTCTTGGCTTTTCCGACAACTTCGATCTTTTTAGTCGTCTTGCCGCGCTCAAATTCCATGTGGTAAACTTGGCCGCCGCGCGAGACTTCTACTTTGAACCACTCGGAAACCGCGTTCACGCACTTCGCGCCGACACCGTGGGTGCCGCCGGAAAACTTGTAGCCGCCTTGTCCGTATTTTCCGCCAGAGTGCAGGGTGGTCAGTACCATCTCGACGCCAGGAATCCCGTATTTGGGATGGATGTCGACCGGAATGCCGCGACCGTCGTCGCGAATGCTGATAGAGCCATCAACGTGGATGACGACTTCGATGCGATTGCAAAATCCCGCCAGATGCTCGTCCACCGAATTGTCCAAAACTTCGAAAACGCAGTGATGGAGTGCCCGTTCGTCCGTGCCACCGATATACATGCCGGGCTTTTTGCGGACGGCTTCAAGACCTTCGAGTTTTCCGAGCTTTGAGGCATCGTAAGTTTCGCTGGAAGGAAGATTTTCAGATGGTTTATTAGTGTCGATGGATTCGAGCATTTAGTAAAACAATAAAGAAGGTCATCCAAAACTATTTTTTACAACATTTCTTAGTTAAAATTAGTTTTTCTAAACAATTCGATTCACAAGCATCTGCAATGCAACAAGAAAAGAAAAATAAAAACCTATCTACCCCCCCAAGAAAAATCCGCAAGCCAATCATCGACTCTGCAATTACGTCTCACCATCACCAGTTGAATGGCCCCAGCCCGCATAAGAGAAAAACTTTCGTTTGACCGGGTTTTCGCATGTCGCACTCTCAAACTATGGCCGCCCTCAATTTGGAGAATCTGTTGATCTTGCAGGATCGCGACATGAAATGTCTACGGCTGGAGCAACAGCTGCAGGCCATCCCGCACGAAGTCGCCGCCTTGGAAGAAAAAATCGCCTCCGGGCAGCAAAAAATCCAGACAGCCAAGGCCGAATGGCTCGAACTCGAGACCAAAAAGAAGTCGCTCGAGAACGACATCAAGGAGGCCGAAGGAAAGGTCGAAAAATACAAGATCCAGCAACTTTTAGTTCGGAAAAACGACGAATACCAAGCCCTCATCCACGAAATCCAAACTATGATCGCCAAAATCGGCGACTTGGAGGAAGCCGAGATCAAGGTGATGTTCTCGATTGACGAGGCCAAACACCGCTTCGTCACAGCCGAAGCGGTGTTGAAAGCTAACATTGCCGGCCACGAAGAAAAAATTCGTGTTCTACGCACTCGCGACACCAACACCCGTGAGGAGCTCAAAGCCGCCAAAACCGAGGTCACCGCCGCGCGCAGGGTAGTGCCCGACGATTGGTTTCGTCCCTATGAGCGGCTCGCAAAATATCCCGGTTTTCCTGTCTGTGTGCCTATAAGAAGCGGTTGGTGCGGCGGTTGCCACATGAAGGTTTCCTCCAGCATCGAATTCGAAGCCTATCGCAGCGAAAACATTACCACTTGCGACCAGTGCGGGAGAATCGTCCATTGGGCAAAGTAAAATAGTAGCCGGCGATTCAATCGCAATGCTGCTGCAAAAGGCAAAGCGGATCAATCTGCTCCAGGCGAATAGGACATCGTAATCACGACACAACGGCACACAAAGTGTTGCGTGTTGCGAGACGATCGACACACAAATATTTCTACAAAGTACAGCCCAAGTACGCAAGCCAGACTGGAGCTAGGTAGTGATTCCGCCGATCGCTTCAATTAGGGTCGGGCTGAATATGCTCCAGTGTCGCGTAATAATACTCGTATTGTTTTCGTCGATTCGGTTTCAATGACTTCCCCGGAATAGGCACGGGACCGACCGCAAAGGCCGCTTGCCCGCCACGGCCGGACAAGCGGATGCCATTTGCTTTCGAGTCAGCACCCATCGTAACAAACGACGGTTTCCCACTGGTTGTGCCAATAAGCGTCAGATATATTGGGGATCGCAATCCCCCTCGTAGAATATCGATCTTCCTGAGGGTAAGCATATTCTGTAGAGTAAAAACAACAAACAATTTTGGCCGAAGTTAATGCATTGACTTTATAAAGTTGTGAACCAATGCACGGAGTGCGAGGGGGATCGGGCGTGGCTTGCACGCCGTCAACGACAGCGACCCGCCGGAACGCGTTATGCGCAAGGGGGAAACGTGGTGGGACAGAACATTAAACTTGTCGAACAGTCGTAAAAACCGAAGGCGAAATCGCGTTCCCGTTTAAGCTAATCGCAGTAGAACGAGCGCAGCTCGAATCGGCGGTCAGTTCCCAGCATGGTAGCGCACAACAGGGTGCGGCTTCGCGCACGAGTTCGGCACCGGAGGACAATTGCGGTTCCTCCTAGGCTCGACCGCCGCAGACCTGGACCGCTTTAATGATCAGATTCAGCCCGTGGGCAACCTATCGCGTCGTCCGACTGTTCTTTAGGCTTAGGCAGCCAAGACATCCAGCTAGCTGTCGCTGAACAATTCGACGCTTGCGGAACCGCGCCCCCAATCAGCTATTTGGCCTAGAACTAGAGCGAGTAGCTGCAGATTGGCAAACATCCGGTCGATACTGGACCGAACGAATCGCCTCGAGAATCCGATCTATCGCTTCGTGTCTCATCACATAGCCCCAAAGGCCCGTGCCGAAAGCGTGTTTCGCATAAAGCAGCTTATCGTAAACCAAAGAACGATCATCTGCGTGCCTGTGCCTAGCAGTTGTTCCGCAAGATCTTTAATCAAGGCCAATCCAGACGGTTGTTCCAGAGCTAGGTCAATGATGGCAACACAGGACAGGTCGATAAGCATCGCCGCCAGCGCAGCGGAAGTAGTGGTTTCCTCGCTACAAAACCAGAGATCGAGTTGCTAGTGAAAAGCTGCTGCCAACTACTCGCGCATCAAAGGATGATCATCGACAATAAAATTCGCGTTTTATAGGGATTTTTTCAGAAGCTTCTAGCACACGCCTGTTTCGGCACCTGGCAATAGATACGCATACCAGCTCGGTATTGAGCTCCAGATGAACTCTAACCAGCAATAAAATATGGGGCATTATTCGCAGCTTGCTCGTAAGTTTTCAGGCAAGCTCCTACAATCCAGCGGAAAGTTGATCAGGATCTATGGCAGTCAGCAACAAGCCGCGTGCAACCAACAACCATTGTGCAATAGGATCGCGAATCTATATGCACAATGTTTTGCGTCTTTGGCCACAAGATCGGCGGCAAAGGAGATCGCCGTTAGGTGTTGTCCAACTTTCGTGGCCGGACACTGCTGCGTTCACGATAGCTACGATACCTGATCGCGAACAGCTGCTCCTCTGCAGCTCGCCCTGTGTGCGCTACTAACTAGATGCGGATCTCCAATTGGCGCTGCAGAAACGTGAGCTCGTGCAGCATACTGCACCAACAAACAATAAGTGCTGAAATCCGCCAGCGGATTCAAAAACCAGCTGCAGCGCTGATCATGTAGCCATCCGCCGCAAAACCGGACGACACACGCACGACAACACTGGTAAAGATAAACACTGATAAATATAAACAGCCGGCCCCCAAACAATCCAAGAGACACCAAGCACAATGGACGGGAAATAAAGCAACGATAAAGAGATCGTCGCGTCGGTCAGACAACCCATCCAAATGAAGAAAATGTTGGACCGCCGGCGATGTCGCAAACCAAAAGATAATCAATTTGAGCACCGTCCGCCTTGGCAGGTTGTTTTCAGATGAGCCAGGAGAAACACGGTGAATAAACGAACATGAAGAATTGGGCTAAGGTCTAGCAATTGTTCCTTGCCTTTTAAGGCCGCCTTCGCCACTTTGTTAACCCTAGTTTCGGAGCCAGACCTTCGCTCCGTGTTCTTTGATCTCGGAGAGGAAAGTCCAGACACCAACAGGGCAGGATTCCGTGTGAAAATGCGGGCGCGGTGCGTAAAGGCATCGCAACGGAAAGTGTCACAGAGAAAAAACCGCCGCGCGGCTTTCCGCGAGGTAAGGGTGAAAAGGTGGGGTAAGAGCCCACCGCGATCGTCAGTAATGGCGACGGCACGAAAAACCCAATCCGGTGCAAGACTAAATAGGAAACTCGACGGCCCGTCGAACAGTTTCGGGTTAGTCGCATCCGGCAGCTCGCTTCAACGCGCGATCACCGGGCAATTCCGCTTAGGCGGAAGTTGAGAGAAATGAAGGTCAAAGCCCGCTTTGGCAGGCTTTACAGAATCCGGCTTATCGGCTGCGGGACTAGTTTATCGCCATACAGGGTGCATTGCGAAACAGCAGAGGGCCCCATCCACAAATGGAATGGGGGGGCCCTCTGCCCGGCTGCAACGAAGCGCCCCACACAAGCCGATGGGCATTTTCTTTCTCACAATGCATAATCTCGCGTTGTTGTTCATCGCTCAGTAAACTCACGGGATACATGTCGCTGCTTTTCTACAAGCGGTTTGCTTACCTTATCACCTTGTACTCAGCACACATTTGATCGGCGTTGCCGGTTTGATCGCTATCTGCACATTTAACGTTGTTCACGCACGCCTCTCCCTAGGATACGATACCGGTCGTGCGCTCCGTAGTCAATAGCGGATGGCTGTTCGGGCAGCTTTCTTGTCCTGCTCCTCTGGTGGATGTGCTGGTCCCCGTGGAGCCCAACTTCGACGACAGACAAGCTCTTTGGTGCAACCTTGTTCGCCAGCACCATGCTAGCCCGCCGGCATATGATAAGAGCTTCCTGTTCTCGGCTCTGATTTTAGAATGTTACAGTGTCGTCGGTTTGGAACTCCGACTGAACGCCCTCCAAGGTGACAACACGATCCTGCGCATAGACGTGAGGTGGATCCAAACAATAACAGTAACCAGCGCCATCGGTATGCTACTCAAGCTGGCGTGGAGGTTTGATATCGGTCAACAAAAAATCGCGGTTGATCCAAGGTGCCAGCCTAGCAAACACGGATTTGGCTTTCTCACCAGTCAACCAGACCTTTGTCTCCCCGCATCGATGCCCGCTCCCCCTTCCCTTTCTCATTCCGCCACCCTTCTTGATCCGCACCCGCAAACGCATCGACGGCATTTTCAGCGAACCCACCAAACGGCGTCTGGGAAAACTCGGGCAAGTGATCTAGCATAACAATCCAGCCGCAACCCACAATCACATCGGTCGCCACCTACTGCTGCACCCCCATCGCGACCATCAGCGAGTCGCCACTCGATAGATCCCGATTCAATCGCCCAGGGCATCTCCACACCGTCTTCAATATCGAAAGCATTTTTCTTCCCAACATTCGACTATTCCAAACGCCCCGCCTTCGAACTGGCGCTTGCCATGGCGGTCTCAACAGACCGCCACATGCACGAAGCTGACACGGCCGTGTGCATCGGAAACGAGTTCAAAGGCAACAAACACGGTTCCTTTTTTTTAACAGTAAGCCATTCGTCCACGGTAAAACCGCTCGCCCTAGCACCACGCAAGCGTCCCCCGAAAAATAGCACCGTCATCGAGTCGACCGATCAACAGGAGTGGCAGAACAACGCCAATCGCAATCTTCGCTGGCAACACGTTCGCAATCAAAGCAACGAAAAACACGCTAAAGCTAGGCACCTTGTTTTGTAGAAGCAAATCAACCCCCCCGCAACGAGCAACAGCCACTGCCAGGATGATGTCTCGGTCATCATCAATCTCCCTCTTCTCGCAGTTGGCCGGCCTAAACCGTCAAAGCCTGCCATGCCGCTGCTTCCTCAGACAACGTTGTGCCTACCGCAATTATCTGCGGCTCTCAATATCGAGCGAAGCCCCAAAGCACGCACGATGCACCGGACCTAGCTTTCCCAGGATGTCTGCCGCATAGCATCGGCTCAGCGCGACGCTTTATCTTGAAATATGTCGCGTGCACCGTCACCAGCGCAAGCTGCTATCTTTCCAACGCGAACAGCTTTTCAGGTCACCCGCCCAGCAACAAATCGAGGTCGTCGCGATGCGATCCTAGTTCCGCCGTCTTCAACAATAGGTCGCATAGGTGCGTAGCTTCGGGCAATGGCTGCCGCTTGCGATCGAACCTTTGTTTTCGTTTTCATGCCCTGGGAATAGTCCAGCACCGCTTATTCACGGGTATCGGCCAACCGCTGATGACTCGTTTGGGAAAATTCGCTAAATTCCACCATGCCCAGCCCGCCGTTGCACAACCAACTTCACGACATGTTCCGCAGCTTCTTGTGCTCCAATGCCGTCATCGCCGCCACACGGTGCAGCAGCACTATTGCTTGGGCTGAAAAATTGACCGTGAAAAACTTACCAAATGAAGCTCGCAAACTTCGTCACCCGATTTTTTCTACTGCACATCGCAACCGTCGCAGCCAAACCCCACAGTCACGCAGCTCTTGCCGAATTCCTACTGCTCGATCGCGAAGCCCAGCCCAATTTCCGCTTGGCGAAACGCCGCCCAGCGTCCGCAGCTCGGCCACGCAAAACGACTGAAAAACGTTACTTCTTACTATAACCGAACGCCTCGAGAAAATTTGTTTTCCTCTAACCATTCAGCCGCACAAAAACGTTCTCCGCCCCGCTAGCTCAATACAAGCCAGTGGCAGATTTCGTAAATTTTAGAAGGCGGCCTTTGCAAAAAAACTCACCCAACCAATCGACTACCACCTTTCTCCGTCATTCCTTTTCCTGTCTTGCTTCATCTTAATCTTTCATTCCCTGCACCCCATAGTTTCCTACCCAATATCGCTAATTTTACGCAGCTAAAGCACCTCAAAGCGTTTCCTATCCTTGCGCCCCAGGTCTTTTTTTTGGCCATCTCCTCAATTTACCATGTCACTCGAGTTTTCACAAGCCGCGACGCTCGCCGCGCTTCAAGGACTGACCGCTCTCAAACAGCAAATCCACCAAGCTGGCGATCTCCTGATCCGTGCACTGAAAGCAGGGAAAAAAGTTCTCGCTTGCGGCAATGGCGGCAGCACCAACGAGGCCCAGCATTTCTCCAACGAACTAGTCGGACGCTACTACAAAAACCGACGCTCACTCCCGGCCATTGCGCTCAATGCCAACGGTTCCCTCGCGACCTGTATTGGCAATGATTACGGCTATGACTCCGTTTTTTCGCGTCAAATCGAAGGCCTTCCCAAGCCAGGCGACGTCCTCCTTATGCTAAGCTCAAGTGGCAATTCCGTCAACATTCTCAACGCCATCGATACCGCCCAAAAGCTCGGCCTTGATACAGTCGCGCTACTAGGTCGCGATGGCGGGAAAGCAAAAGGCAAGGCGACCTGCGAAATAGTCATTTCCGGCGATAGCGGAGCCACCGCGCAGGAATGCCACCTCTTTCTTATCCACCACTTTTGCGACCAAATTGATTCCGAGTTTGAGTAAATACCGAAGCAGCCATAGTAGAAGCAAATATATTAGCTTGAATGAATTGATCTAAAAAACGCCGCCCAACCTCGGCTCCGCAGAGACTGGATTAATCTACACAGCTACACACCTGACTCCTTTATTTTAGTGGAAGTTTGCGTCTTGCCTAGACAGCTTTAGTTTCTTTTTCTCCCCTTATTTCATCCTTTCCATGATCCTTTCAATGGATGTCCCCTCTGCCCTGCCAACGAAAATTGAAGTGCTATCCGCCAAGGAAGGAGAGATTAAAATCGCTTTCTTGTTTTGACGTCCCGCCAAAGGTTCTTGAAAATTTCAAAAAGCTAACCTGTGAAAAATTCTACGATGGAAACACCTTTTACCGTATAATCAGATCCAACACGGCTCCTCGAACACCAAAGAGGGCGAAACAGGGCTTCCCCAAGGCCACAAGGCCAAAGCCGAGCTAAATACCATGTTTCACACATTCGGCGTTATTTCCATGGTCCGGTCGACTCATTATCGATAACACCGCCTCGCAACCCTTCGTCTGCCAAGGCGGCACCAAGTTCATAGACCGGTTATACATTACTTTTGGTGAACGCCACCGCTAAGCGATGACTTGTTTTAAGGGATCGAAGGGACCGCGGACCTTTTCACGAGTTCGGCGGTGACGGCGAAAAAACACCTCAACACCCCGATGGATCGCGTCGAGCTCGACAGCGTAAATGTCGACGCGACCTAACCAGACTCGACCGTCGCTTCCCTGATCAGTGCTGCAAGGCAAGGGCTTTTATTTTCAAAAGTCGAACCGTACCTACAGAATTGATCGCGCCGAAGACGCTTTCCCGGAAGCGGGGCCCGTGCCACCTTGACGCAGCAGAAAAATCCACTCGCTGTCGTTATTTTTCTCTTAGGCTTAAGGATATCTAGCAGGGTTAGCACTGTGGCATTGTCGCCAAAATGCCAGCGCACGACAGCCAAGCCCAAAAGCGATCAGCTTTGTCGATACAAGTGTGGAAAGGCTTGCTGCGCGAGATCCGCATTGTCGATTTCATTTGGTTCAGCAAAAGCCTCCGCCCCCGCCCAGCCCTGGTTTTATAATTTCACCTTGGCTAAGTTATGAATTTTATCGCCTCGGTCACGGTCAGTAAGGGCTCGAAGCCATTGGGCTTCTTTTGGCGGCTGTCGGTAATCGAGATTAAAAAGTTCGACCAAGCCGCACGTTTCCACACACACGAAATCACAACAAACCGCAGGACTTATCAAGCTAGCATTTGCTGAACTTCTGCCACAATTAATCTCAGGACCTGCTGAACCCCACCGCTTTTGCCACCGCACCGTAGACGATACGGCTGCCGCGCGTATTCACTACTTTTTTTCAGGCCGGCGTATTACGTAAGCGCACGTTCGACACCTTTTTGCACTATCATCACAATAAACGGCCCCGTCTCCTGTGTAAGGCATCCACTGTGGATGCACGGCCAACCAGAGCAGGAATTGTTGGATACCGCGTCCCAAACCATGTGACTGACAAACAAATTTTTATGTGACATTTTCTTGGTCGTTTCGATGGAGCTGCCCTGATCGATTGCGATGTTTGAGATGACGCTACCCGGACGCTATCCGAGCGCATCCGCTTCATTATTTTCACTAATACCACGATCGGCGCCTTAGCTGCAAGAACCAATACCGCACCCACCACCACAACGTGGCCGGTTATCGTTCAAGGAATGCCGCCGAACAACACGCCGGAGCTGGCATATTGCGGCTTGAAAGAATACGCACTGACGCACTGATCTGAATCGAGAGCCGGCCAGCGATCTGTAAAATCGGATTTAACAACGGGAAAATTCCAGCGAAGTCTCCCACAACCCCGCAAACAATGCCAAGTATTGCCCTTTTTAAAAGTTATCAGGAAAGCCCAGGTTCCGCCGCCAGATGGAGGCAGATGAAGGTCGTTTGGCACTGCTGTATGAACGGACATTCCACCGCCAGCGGCTCCTTCACCCTCAGAACCATATCAGCTCTTTTTCACACCTTTGCAACCGACGACATAAGCATCGCCCCAGCCACCAAACATTCGTCATCCTGAAATCCGGAGCTCAATCTCGCGCTTTTCTCTACCAGTACCACCGCATCAATGGACGTCACCATCTGGGAAAAACTGGGCATAATCGAGACACGTCTTTCGAGAAGCCTAATTTCTTTGGGAATCACATAAGCATCGTATTGATATCACAGCAGAAAAGCTTATAATAAAAACCGGAAACACCTCCATTTGGAGGCTAACGCCGGCAATCTTCCACTTATCCAGGACACCTGGGCTGCGCCCCGCCTTGGGGCAATACCAACCTTTCTGACACTCATCGTCTCTTGCATCCAAAGACGCGGTATCGGGCACAGACGACAGCCTTCCTTTTTTACTTTTTACATATCCAAAGACAACAAAAATGGCAAACAGAGGGTTCAAAGTCGAAAGGTGGGCGCCGTGATGGTCCTGGGACGAATCTTCTTTAAAAATTGGCCAGACCACATCTGCTGCGCGACGGCCGCCAGACAGCCGTATTTTCGTCGCAATCGGAGCGCATTCTAGTCAATACTACACGACAGTTCCGAACTAAATTTCGCTTCGCGTCTGCACATTCGCCATCGCAGCTCCAGAAACGCTGGCCATCGCCAGGGAACTATCAGGCGTAATCTTCATCTGTAGCATTCAGAAAATTTGTGAAGGAGCGCTGTGAGTCGACGATGAGTTCGGTTTCACACTCGGCCATGCCGAGGTACCAAGAAACGTTTATTTTCCCAAATAACACCATCTCGCCTAGCACAAGAAAAGCGCCAACATACGCCATCAATACACATTTTATATGTTGAATCGAGTACACTGAAGCCAAGAAAATTTCAATCCAATTTATGCTTGGTACATTGCGTGGGCTTTCGCGACCTTGACATATTTTTCAGCCCAGCTGCGGAGCGCCGCCTGCTCGGTGTCTGTGAGCGCTCGAACCACCTTGGCCGGGCTCCCCAGAATCATCGAGCCCGGCAGCGTCACAAATCGCTGCGTCACTAGCGCGTTTGCGCCCACGATGCAGCGGTCGCCAATTTTTGCTCCGTCCAAAATTATTGCTCCCATCCCGATCAGACACTCATCGCCTATTTCACAAGCATGTATAACAGCGCTATGGCCAATCGTCGTATAACGGCCAACCTTCACGCAGTAATTGGCCGCCGAGTGTACCGTCGAGAGGTCCTGTACATTCGAACCTTCGCCGATTTCGATCGAACCAATGTCTCCACGCAAAACACAGCCATACCACACGCTGGAATCAGCCCCGAGTGTCACACCGCCTAGCACAATTGCATTTTTCGCGACAAAAAGCGCTTGGCTCGTTTCGGGGGGGGTTTGTAATTGCCGTTGAAATCGTTCGAGCAGATCCATTATTCTAATCTAAGGACAACCTCAGCGCCGCCAAGCCGGAAATTACTTAAAGCACGTTTCCGGCCTCGAAAGAGTTCGCAAACAGGCCAGCAAGGGTATCAATACAATACCAGAGTTCCAGCTTTCACCATACTCCACCATACGAAGGACTCCAACAAAGCCGAGATCCCAACGATTAATCCATATCGCATGTTGGCCCAATTGCTCGGGCGCATAAAATCTGCCAGAGTTTTACAGCGATTCGGCGCTCGCCGCCGTCGACAGATAAGTGCCAACTACGCCGAACAACACTCTGGAGATGAATAAATCGCCTGACAACGCATTCGTGCTACTAAAACATCTGCTGTGTCCTCCGCCTGGGGATGGGGATGGCCGCCGACCACGCGCAAATGAAGTCCAAGCCGAGCCCGTTAAGGCAGCAACGAGAACGAGCCACGCTGCAAAGCAAACGAGCAAATTGTGTCAACTCAGAAGTTCCGTATAGGCCGTATAGGGTAGAATTAACATATAATCCGCCTATTCCGCCCACAGCAACACGATTTCCATAAAACGCCGATCAGAAGCTTCCAGTTGAAGCGTCTGGCCACCGAGGGTGAAACACGGGAAATCTAGTGTGGGGCCAAGCCCAACCCACAGTAATGTTTACCGCCATGTTCGCCATGACCTAATCGACGCAGTTCTTGACTGGCTGCGAAGGCGCTCAGCAAAGCGAACAGCACCGCGGTACCGCGATACCCACACCAAACTCCGTCCAAACCGAATCGGATACCACAGACACCGCAGTGGGAGCAAACGCAGCTCCGAACACTTTTCCCCAGATCCCGAAATCGATGGCAATGAGGCAATTGCAAACCTGTGGAGCCATTTTAATTCCAGGAAGTCTGCCAGTGTTCCTTGTAAGCAGCATCGCCACGATCGTAATCCGGGCCAGCGAAATGCTTGCGTAAACAACCACTAGCAATATATTTTATATTCCACGGCACACAATTCGGTAAGCTAAGCTCAGCAAGTGTGCTAGATAAAGATCTGTCACCACTACAACCGACGCAATCGCAAGCCAAAAGGCGAAGCTTTTACAGAAAAGGTGTAAATCTGATTCCTGTCCTCGCCAGCATCTCATGTACGGCCGGCATTCACATCGAGGTCCCGTACTCGCGTGTCTCGGGTAACTGCTGGCCGGGTTTGATCGAAACGTTGACAAACAAGCCAACAACGCTGACGAGATAAAATTAAGCATTATCGCCGTGGGGCCCCAATGTGGCTTCCCAGTTTTTTCCTGGAGCCACGCAGGCATTAATGCACATGCACCACCGAAAAGCTTGCCTTTCCACAGAATGTTGAAAACAAGGCACGCGTGAAACGCCACCGCAACAGCCAAGGCCGGGTGAACACCGAACTCATCGCGTAATAGAGCGAAAGCCGGTCGTGCCATGCGTACCGAGCCCACCACCGACCATCAGTTTCGTCGTTACTCACGAGCTTTAGCCAAGGAGCGCGATGATCTCCGCCGGAACGACTAGCGCTGCCACCAGGCCGGCCAATGGAAACACCACCAACTCCACCCACATTGGAGGCTTCTTCGCCACACTCACGCACCGTTATCTTTCACGTCCGCAACCAGAAGTCCAAATTTCGCCTCTGTGGCCTCCGCACGGGACGAGAGTTCGCCCACAATTTAGCAGCATTTCAAATCTTTTTTCCGCCAAGTTAGCTTGAAAGGTCTCCACGCTACAGACCTAAGCGAGCACCGCACTCTGTCACACCACTGCCTCAAGGTTAACTATGTTCATGATTGCGAGCAGCTTGTGGGTGGCAAATTGCGTCGTGTCTTGTCTTGCACCCGCAACTGTCCAAAGAGATGAAAGAGCGGGTCCACTTCCTGCGGTGTAAACACGACCGTAGACTCGTCGAGGGCGAGAGTCTCCGCGTCGCGATAGAGCAGACTCAAGGTTCTCACCCGTTAGCTGCAAGCCAACCGGCAAGTTTTCCTCCGGCGCATCGAGCGAGACTTAGAACCCGTAGTAGCGCGCCATTAGTCGCTCCAACTCGAAGCTAACCAGGGATCTCAGCCTGTGTGAGCCAGTCGACCGACCTCGACGCTTAGAATGACAACTTGATCGGGTATAAATTCTGGTGAACGATCGACTGGTATTAGCTCCCGCTTCCGCCAAATATGCATCCAGACCCGCTCAAACCAAGAATGAGACTTTAGTGATCAGACACTTCACTGTCTTTGGCGAGATAAAAAAACCGCCCGTTATCGCCAGATATTAACCTTGAAATCAAAGTTCAGTTTAAATTAATCAAAATCCTCAGCCAGCCTTCACAGGGCCGGTCTGATACATCCAGCCAATAAACCGCCCTAAGTAAGAGTAAGCGGGCCAATTTCTAGCGTGTTCATAAGCAATAGAGAGCATGCCCTGTGGCTTGGACCTGGACCGCTCGTGGCATCACAATCATTGAGCTCATTCCTATCCACACCAGCCATGTCTCCATCTCCATTGGGAAGAAACCGACCCGAAACCGCGCAGCGTCAGTCCCCGGCGTGCCAAACCGTTTGCGGCGCAGGGAATCCCCATAACTTTTGTCTTTATGCCTCTCATTCCATTGGAAGATAATTTTGTGGATATCGTTGGGAAAGCTCAGCGCGGACACCGCCTCAGCAATGCGGAGCTAGCGGCCGCCGCCGATATCTCTCCGGCCGAGCTCACCGAGATCAAGGCAGGGAAAATCCGCGAACCTGCCTTGTGCAAACTCTGTGTGACCTTGAAGCTGAATGTTTCTGCTCTGCTAGCTCTCGCGCGCAGACAATGGTATCCCAAGCAACCATTGTTTCCGTGCGGCTTCGCAATGTTCAATACCGCGTTTGAAGACATGCACGTGAACAGCTACCTCATTTGGGATTCAAAAACACGCCTCGCCGCGGCCTTCGACACCGGAGCGACTGCCCGGTCCATGCTCGATACCGTAGTCGCTAAAAAACTTTCCCTTCGCTACCTTTTTCTGACGCATACGCACGACGACCACATCGCCGGATTGAAGGATTTGGCTGAGACTAATGTGGAAATTTGGGTCGGCAAACACGAGCCCATCGACTTCCTCAGCGCAAATGTCTTCAAGGGGGAAACTCACTTCCACGTAGGCGAGCTCACGATCAAAACACTCTCCACCTGGGGTCATTCTCCGGGACAGACCACGTTTTTCATCACCGGCCTCGCGTGGCCGCTCGCGATCGTCGGCGACTCGCTTTTTGCGGGGTCAATGGGCGGCAGCTCGACACATTATTACGACCAATGGCGAAATAATCGCGAAAAAATTTTTAAACTTCCCAACAGCACCGTTCTTGCTCCCGGTCACGGCCCGCTCACGACATTAAAGCAAGAGCAGCAACACAACCCTTTCTTCGCTGAATAAATTCCGTTATGTTCTTATCGATCGCTTTTGTTGGAGTCGGCCGCATAAGTACCAGGTGCCAGCATGGCCCAATGGCTAAAAAATTGCGGCTATCATCTGGCCACCGCTTCTGGTGGCCAATCGCGCTTCCGACAAAGCGCTCGCTGCTAAGTTAGGATGCGCCGCGCTGACCATTGCTAACAGAAGTTACCGCCTTGGGATAGGTGGTTTTTTACAGTTGTCACCAACAGACGCCGCCCGTTCGCTATTTTTCCACGTCCGGAAACTCTCTGCTGCAAAACACGAGCAGAAAAAATCTACCATTTTCGGAACGATCTTGCCCACCGAGCACCTCGGGCCAAGCACCGTGGGTACCTTCTCCTCGCTGGAAGTTTGTATGGCCTCCAGTATCCCGCAGGCCAGTCAAGGTACGCTTTATCCCATGTATAGAACCCCATCGCCCCGCATTCGAGTAAGCGCAATCGGCAAGGCCACACAGGTAAAATTTTTGTTTAACATGGCAATGAACTGGAATACGACCGCCCTTGCAAAAGATCTTGGATCGGGATAGGTGTTTGGGCTCAAACTAACAATTCTAGCGCTCCGCAGGGGGTTCGCGTATACAAGTGCCAATTTGCAACATGCAGAACCGCTCGTATGCCTGTTATTTTCCCACCGAGCATGCAGCCAAGGACTTCGGAATCGCCTATTCTTTAGGTCGAGAGGCCGGACTAGTGCTCGCCGTGGCCAAGGCCGCCCATAAACAATTCGATTTAATCGCTTAACTCGGACTCGGGGTAAGCCAGCTCGATAAACCCAGCGTTACACAACTTACTTTCAAAGGCCTTACTGTCGGTTAACGACCAAAGAAGTAGACAGCGCTTGGGAGTTTCTGTAGCCATTATCTTCGATAAACCACCGCCGCAAAAGCTGACTTGTCCCAACGCTAGCCCTAAGTCTCGTAGCGGTTTTAACTACAATCATCTTGCAAGACGGTTTGCGAGATAAGCTAAAATCGATTAATATATTATTTTTATAGTCATCATTGAGCTGTGTCTTTTTTGCCCTAAGCAGTAGATCTGGCACAGCATGACGATCGACCACATTAAGGGGTCTTTGGAGCACCCTCTAGATGTGATTCAGCACGAAACTGGAAACAGAGCCGGATTCGTTTGAAAACAAAATGTCGTCCGACAGATCGAACACATGGTACGATCGCTATAAAAGGTCGAACCGAGTTATCTTGGCATCGTTGAAAAAAATTCGATCTCATCTGCCGCTACACAGCCAAACGGCACGTTTACCTTTTGCCAATAGCGTCTATTGTCGCTGTCGCTTTTTCGGACGCAAATACCAAGGAAACTATCGGTCAGGTTTTCTGGGCGTAATCGACAGCGAAACTGCCCTGGAGCAGCTATTCGGCCACCCAAACTAACGATCAGAAAGTTACTGAGCCCCATCGCATGCTTCAGTGGACCGTGTAGAAAACTCTCTACGAAAAACGCCCCACCAGCAAAATAGCAGAGTCCGTCCTCTTCCGCGCCAATGAGACAGCCGAGGTCGCGAGAAGCGCCAAAGTTAAAAGGAGAGTTTTATCGCCATCGTCAGCTACGGAATCGGCAGTTCCATCAGCAGCGCGCCCCATCGGGTTCGCCAATATCCTTCGAGAAACTTCCCTGTCATTTGAGCAAGGGGAATGCGTCAAACTCATCCGCAACAACGGCGATTCTTTCTCATAAACACCATTCTGGATTTTTCCAAAATCGAGGCCGATCGCATAAGCTTAAGACCGAGCCCTTTGCTACAGCCGCTGTACCAAGGAGGTTGTCGCTTTCTTCGCCCCGAAAGCCAAACTGTCTCCCAGCATCAATACGAAAATTGCCACCGAAATTCCATCGCAGATTATTAAACAACTATTGTCGACTCTCCAGCAGATTTTTATCAATATGGTCGATAAAATGCTAAAAATCAACAAAATAGGCGACGCCGACGATTAATTTCAATCGTATTCCGAGTATGTAGATACTGACGACATGCTTTTTGCTCCAATTCGCCGTAGTCGACACCGGCATCGGCGTCCCCTCAGAAAAAAATAGGCCGGCTCTTTTAACCGTTCGTGCAAGCCGACGCTTCCACCAGCACCATTACGGAAGTACCCGGATTGGCATCATCATCTGTAAACGATTGGCAGAGCTGATGGGCAGTGCGACCTGGGTCGAAAGCACACTCAGGGCCGGATCGAAGTTCCGCTTTCCCACCGTCATCCGCTCCTGCAAATTGACTTCGCCGCGTAGCCTAAAGTTTTCCTGGTTTTGGTTCTTGCGCGGCCGGTGAAATTGGTACAGATTTTATAATATATTTCAGTGTGGAAGCTATCGGTGCGGTAGCCAAATGGTAAGGCCGAGCTCTGCAAAAGCTCTATTCGGCGGTTCGATTCCGCCCCGCACCTCCAAGTCCAAATGATTGTTTCACTGAGGATTTCAGAAGCTCGAGAAGAAGTCGGGCGCAAAAATTTTTATCCCCGAATAACTTGGCATAACGGTAAGAAACCCGCCTGCTACCCGCTCCCCCTGTGGCTTTGTTTCAGGCTATCGTCGTAGTTTCGCGACCAGCCATGAAAACTTTACACCGTCTCACCCGCCATGGCAGTCGCAGAAACACCAAGGATATACATATTACATATATACATATACAGGATCGGGAAACGCACCCACCTTGGTACAAAGTAATACCAGCAGTGAATACTGCCCCCACCAGGTCGTGCACGGAAAGAATTAGGCCGAACAAAAAATAGTCCCTCAGGATCCAACTCCTCAAGGCCTACCTTTTCGACAGCTACAGCACCATCGCAAAACGGACGCGGATGGGACGCCATCCTAGCGCTAGCAGAAACGAAAGCTGGGACAAGCAAAAACAACTAGGTCGCTGCCCAAAAGGGCAAAGTCTGCCAGCCCCTCTGTGGCTGAACAATCGGATCGTAAAAACCCAAAGCGAAAACCTGTTGGAATCCATCCGCGCCGGTCGTATGTTTATTCAACAGCAAATACCTCCGCCAACTTACGAAACTTCGACGTCTAGAGCACCGTCTGTCTTGGATCCTCTTATCCTCAATCTTTAAATGCCAAAAGCCTGCCGTCTGCTACAAAGAGCGCCGCGCCATCATATTGGGCGATCAGTGCCAAGGAAGAGCTCGGTTCTACCAGCTCGCGTGGAATCTGGGATGCCTCTCAACGCGAACTGGCCAACCATCCAGGTCGAATACGTAGACTCGACGAGCCACACAATCACCCACATCCGCATAAAAGCGAAGTGGCGCGAAAACCAGAGGCCGTTTCAGATCAAATTCGGCCCAAAAGCGGAACGGATATCATTAACGGGTTACCAAAAGCCAGATCGCTCTTCTCCTTTTATCTCAACATCCGGAGCTTGGCTATCCTGGCCAACCAATTCCGCGAGCTTTTCCCCTGGGGCGCATACGCGTCATCAACCTACATAACTACGGATACACATGGGCTAAGCGGGCCAAAACAGCCTGCTACCCCCGAATGCTTCGTCCAACTCGCTCTTGGCCACAACAGCAAGGCTGTCCCTATGGTTTAGCAGGTTCTGGGACCCGTCAGTGTTCGACTCTGGGACTGTATGAGTATATCGGGTGGATTTATTTTGTCTCGTGGTTCAGCAAAAGCTGGAATTCACGCTTTGCTCGCCTCCGGAAACCTTTCTTGTTGAGCTTGCCAGCAAAGTTCCTTCAGCAGCGACTTGGGAAGCCGTACGTTGGCGATAACTTACGAGTCGTTGTCGCTTTCAGTTTTCACCAAACTAGTGGCCCCAAAAGCAATTTTTCAAGACAGTTTTACCGCAGCTCCGAGAACTTGGCCAATGATCTCCACCCGATCCCCGAGCGCTCGTCTCGGGCATGGTACATGGTACAGATCAACATTCAGGTTAAAAACTTCGTGCTCGATGGGCTTATGTTCGACGCATCAACCTACTAAAGGGGCACAGCCATCTCGGATTCAATCGTATTTGTTCATGAAGTGGCGCTAGCGATGCCGCCACCCCAAAACTATTGTAGTCGACGTTGGCTGCATCGCTAACCATAGTCAGACAGTAATTAAATCTAATGCAAGCTAGAACGGCGACCTAAGTGGCTGTAAAGCAAACAAGACTTTCTCCGACAATCTCCGCAGCGTCAGACAGCCAGCCTAATCAGGGTTCCGAGACCACCGATATCAAAGTTTCCCCACCAGGAGATCGATGCAAGCTCAACTTGGTTAACTGGTGCGCCGGACCGGCCAGCTAGATAGTTTTGGCCAACGCCAGCCGGCCGAGGCCGACAACAGCGCTGAGGACGAACAGCTCCAATTCCAAAAGTCGTGGGTGCGACATAACGAGCCCAAATCTTATCCAACCTTATGGAAAACCTTTGGCTACAGCTTCTCCGCCCGCCAGATTAGAGTTCCTGATAGGGCTATGCAAAATCCTTCTCACGATCAGTAGCCAGTCGATCCCCCATTTTTTCTTCCCATCTATTCCCATCTACCTACCTTCCTCTTTTCTCTTTTCCACTCTCCGCCAGAATCGTCGCATCCGCCACGGTCCATATTTCACCGCTGTTCTGCGATCACATGGTTTTACAATACGGTCGCCCAGCAACTGGGCGTAGTCATGGAGCAACGGCACCTGCGGTTTCGGCGCCGAGTTCCACTCGGCTCCACATAAAGCGGCCGGAAAAGACCCTCAGAGCCGACGATCGACCAATGATATTATTCCTAGCCGTTCAGCGTGCTCCGCCATTGCTAGAACACAAACCAACCCCGGCCATACCCGATCGCATGCCATGCCATCGCCCACGTCTCGCCTCGATCGAACTAATTGTTCAGCTGATGCCCAGTCGACAAAGATCGGCTGCATTCCCAGCACCAAAATTCTTTTATTTCCAACCGCAGACAAGACCATATGTCGCACAAAACTTCACCAGACCGACATGGTCGGATCTTAAATATTCGTTCCACGAGATGAGACACTAGTAAGACGCAACCACTTGACGATTAAAACGATTCGCCCAAAACCAGGCTGCCGAGATTGGTCGTGATAACCTAGCGCTGGTCGAGGACACGGCGCAAAACACCGATCTGTGTTTTCTAAAAACTGCCCTACGTGTCGGTGGCAAACTGTTTGTAAACCAGAAACAGATCGGGATTAGTACGATCGGTTGTCATGGTGGCTTTATTCCCAGTTGTTGTAGATCTGACTCCAATATTCCGTCACCCGCTCGCGAGTTAGCGCGTCTATAGATATAGTATATATTTATCTTTCAGCCAATCGCGAAACTGATCACGCAATTCCACCACGAGAGGAACTCGGTATATTTGTTCCCAATGTGTCAGCCGATCAAATACGGACTGTGACCGAAACGTCGCGCCAAGTTGCCCAGCGATCGCCGCACGTAATTCGCAGTACTTCCCGCTGTCGGTAGGAAATTTCCGCCTCGAGCTATGCTGCAGCTGTTGGCCATCCTCGCTCACGCACAGCGTCTCGGAATATTTTGTGGCAAGCTAAACTAGCAGTGTGTTGGTCTGTATGCCGATTATCGCAGCCGAGCCATGTTTCCCGAAAGCGCGATGGCACGTTCGATCTAAGCCGAGCGTGTAACTAACCTTTTCATAGCTCCAGGAAAATGTTCCGGTGCGCGCCAGATTGAATCCAGCCTGTTGCATAAGCGTGCGATCGATTTCCCGCTGCGCCTCGTTCCGCTGTTCGGCATGCCAGTCCGAGCCCATCATGGGGTGCGGAATCTTGGCTGGCACCCATATGGCAACTGAAGAAATCAAAAACACCGGGAAAGGCGATAAGGACAAAAACAAAAACGAACAATTTCATAGGAAAATCCAGGCGATGAACTGACCTTCAAGAAAACCTGATCCAGACGGAATCTTGGGTTCGAGACCTTTACAATGATTTTCCCGGATGCGTCGTGGTTCGCACGACTGCGAGTGCGTAGCCTTGATAAAGCGCAAGATGGTTGTCTGTGTGGACCTCATCAACAGCCATGTCGCCTGTGCCGAGTCCAGCGAGCGCACCGGTTCTCTCAGCGCGCACCGTGATCAGGGCCACGCTCTGCGGATTCCACAGGACAGCGAAATCGACAACCTCGATGGTAATAAAGCTCAAGTCATTCCCAGCCACGAGCGATCCACCAGCACTCGGAATCGCGTGGCCGCATCGGTCGTGCGAAGCGTAATTTTTTCCACTTGTATCCCGTCGAAGCCTTCAGCCTTAAACTCTTCTGGTAATATAAAAATTAGCACCACCATCTTGAACTCTTAGGCTTTGGTCGTTGGTCACACCGCTTCGTAACGGGAATCGATCTCGACAGTCAGCGTCTTTCCCTTCCTGTCTGGGGCACGTCCAGAAAAGTAACGTCGGCGCCAGCGGCTATCGGCTATGAAAGTAAGCGACCTTTCTCCTAAGGTGAGCGGCGGAAGCGAAAAAACAGCGTAGAGTTTCTGCGGAGACCTCAGACGATCTAACGGCATAGGAAAGGGAGAGCCCGCTTTTGTGCCAACCAGTAAAAATTCAGGTCGGCACAATAAGCTCCGTGCCACAGCCGCATGTTCGCCTCCTAACATTTTTCGGTTTACCGGAAAGGAAAACGCGTCCAATATCAACATCTCAAGATACCCTACCGCGCCCCAGACGCCCCAGAAAAATCGTTCACTATGTAAGGAGAATTACAAAGCGTCCAATTGCAAAGAGATTCGGATTGCGACAACTATTGAAGCAAATATAATCTATTTTGCAATTTACTTGTGATCATCCTTATTTTGCGCCAAAAGTTAATAATTATAGTAAGCAGCATCGAAGTTTGCAAGTAGCGGATTCCGCTCTTTCCGCTGGCACGCCGCTAAACGCCGATCGTTACGGGATGTGTTGGATCAATCGGTTTGATTTTGGCCGCGAGTTCGCGGGCGATCCGGAGGTTGTTCGCGCTGCTACACTCGAACATTTTGCTCCTCGTGCTCCAGAAAATTACGGGTATGTGATTGCGATACGGTCGATCCAGGCTGTGTGGCATCACGCTCCCACTACGTTTTAAAGTTGTGACTGTAATAGACAGCGGCTTTTAGCCTTTCCCAACCGTCGACAATCGTGGCTGCCACGAGCAAACCAAATTGGTTTCACAAATCGATAAATGCATGCGACGGGTTGTGCGCGATGCGCACGGCACTTAGGCTAGCCGCCTTTAAAAGCCCTTCCGGCCGGCCGGCCGATCGAAGACAGAGGCGTCGAGCAGGCTGTTGTCATGGTTCAGATTTTCTGCCGAACAAGTTTATCTAAGGACCGCTCAATTCGATGCCATGTGCCGCGGGGCAACGCAAAGCATGCGCATGCCGAATAGCACTTCAACGTCATCGATCCAACGCGGACCAAACTAGATCATAAGTGTGCAAACGATAGGAATTTCGGCGTGTCTTCACAAAAAAACACATTGACTCCAAGGTTGGTCCACTTAATGGACTTAAAATTGTTCGTCCAGAGATAGAGCAGAGTGCGACGCCGCCCGGCACGAACTTGTAACTGACGCCCGCAACATTGATCTGCTTGGTATACTGATATGTACTAAATTTCGTGTAGTCGAACTCACTGTATAGCTCGAGCGTTCTTGTCGCGCCACCATTACACCACTTATCGAACACCAGCATCTTCATTGATTTGAAATGCCGTGTTTTCCGAAGTGGAATTCTATACCGTGACGAGTTTCCCCCTGCTGATGATCTCTTCCCGTTTTTCTACGGCAAGCAATTTTGCTGCACGACTACCTGGATTTTTGTCGAGAAGCACATAAACATGTTCATATTATCGCATGTTATGGAACAATAATCCACTCGAAGCGCTAGTAAAACTAAAGTGCTTTCCCGAAGCCGTTGAGGTCCTACCGGATGTCTCCGAAAAAAACGTCGAGATTTTTGCTAAATCACGACCCAGCGCGACATTTGGCTCGTGCAACAGTTTTACAACACCATCCTGCCGCAGCCTTTCTCAGAATAAAAAAGGATCTAGACGCAATTGGACGCTTCGACGCCGCTCGTCTAAAGTTTCATGCAAAAATCGATTACCGAGTTCGTTCTCCATGCAACAATATTTCCACGTCGGTCTAGTATCTTCGTTCGGTTAAGCGCTACAAGAAAAGGCAATCCAAAACCGGTCCCGCACCCCAACGTTATCCTCGCCGGCATGAAAAACGGCATACAAGCCGCACATTTGCAAACCTAACAGCCGCGTGGCCACCTTCCACTCGGATACCACCAGAACCATATAGGGATAAAGAGGCTAAATACTTACTGTTTTTTAATATTTTACCACAATTCTTATACAATACAGTTTCATGGTTTAACAGCTAAATAGCCCACCAACTGGGGGAGACCACGCGGCGTGCAGCAAAAGCTGAACCTGGAATTAAGCCGACTCGGCTCTATATGCATCGTCAATGCCGAAACCCTCTCCAACTTCGAGCCCCGCTGTTGCGGCGACCCAGCAGTTCATCGCAAAATCCATCGTAGCTATGCGCGATCGGACCAACACTCGTAAGCTGGATTTTTATCCGTTCTTCTCTTTTTCTGTTGCTGGGACTAGCCCGTATCGCCGGACCTAGCGAACCCGCCGCTCAAACAATGGAACGAGTCTCGAAGCCTGAGCACACTACGAGTGAAATCCGGATGTCGATCCGCGAAACAATCACGCCTTCTGGCGTCAACCGCTTTGCCGATCACTACGGCTCAGCCGCCGGAAAACGCATTATCACGGCCTACAATACCTCCATAGAGTGCACACCAGGGATCCTCCGCCACGGGATAACCGAAGGCAACCACCAAAACCTTTCGATCAGCATGACGTTCGCCAAACCCGTGCGGTCGGGAAAACACCGCAAACTTCCCAAACTTCTCGAATAGCAATCGCTGATCAGCAAACAGTTTAAAGAATACGAGAAGCGCGAATGGAAACACGAGCCATACATCGGCGTAACACCAACGCAGATCAACATTTGCTCCGCCCGAAGCTAGCGCGAAAATTGACGCCTCTGTTCCATTAGTCACAAAAATCGAGAGGAACCTCTCCGTCTCCGCAACGAAGTGCATTGCATTCGCAAGATGCAGCTCAACTACGCCGCAAAGGCCAAGATCGCGTTTTCCCCATATACCGCAAACTAACAGAGTTGACCAAAGACACCTAAACAGCCACCAGCTCGATGCAGGCCAACCAGCACCGAAGCCTCGTCTCTGGCTTCCTCGATATGCCAAGCTAGCCAATTTGCGGCTCTATGAAAAAGAGTTTGTCGATTTTCGTGCATAGGTCACACGCGCTGAAAAATCCAAACCAAATTACCCCCCTAACACACGCGCATCTTCGCTGCAACCAGTTTCAAACTTCTCAAACCTCGACTCGGTGCCCTCACAGTGCAGGTCGGCAACACGATATTCAGCGATTCGCTCGCACCCTTCGCTACAGCCGTTCGGAAGACCGAAAGCTTGCAAGTAATAAAGCTCTCACTGGCCAAAGGACGCGATAGGGAAATTACCTTCTTTAAAAGTCGAGACGAAAACGCCCATCTGCATCTTTATCAGCTACTTAAACGACCATTGTGCCGACCGCTAATCCTGGAGTCCGACGTTACGGAAGCCAACCCCCGAAAGTGCCGAACCGCTCGCTGGTCGTCGCTGGCCCTGCAGGCCTTCAATTATCCAACCCGGCTGCAGCAAAGCCCTTTCCTCCTTGAGCGCCATTAAATAGCAAGAAATCTCCACGCTACAAATCAGTTATCCTTATTTATCTTTAGACGGATTTATAGCAAATTTCGCAGCATATCCGAGGCCACTTTTTCGAACAACACGGCGAACTTCTTTGGTCAGTGTCACTGCAGATTGTGATCGGTCCCGCCCATGATAAAGGTCCGCTAGCCTCGCTCTTTAGCGCACAGATTAAAAGGGATAAAACGCCCCTTCTCCAGTTTTTTCTCAGGATTGACCATCGAGATAAACGCAACCAGTAAACGCAGAGCCGCGGGATTTTTGCGCGACACCAGATCAATGAAGGTCTTCTCCTGGTGCAACACACCGTGGGATAATCAACTGCCGGTTTTCATCCAAGGCGGGATAACAAAACCTTCGCAAAAAACAGTCGGGAGACTTTCGCCATCACCCGGAACCAAGGTATAGTAAAAGACTACAGCCCTGATACAATCAAGGGACGCAACCCATCACTCCCGCCACGGATATTCCGCCATAATCGTAACCGACCAGAGTGGTTTCGTGAAGACTTTCGAAGAAAATTAACGTTCGCGATCTCCTAAATATGAGTATCCAGGCCAGAACTGGGTTATGCGAGATGCACTCGCTAGCCGAGCTTCCTCAGCATCGGGCAATAGAAAGTTGAATCCGTTAGCCGAATCGGTTAGCCGTTAGTAAGGGGTGCAAACTGCACGAACAAAATTGTGCTCCGAATCTCGGCCGCCGTACGCCGAGCCGACAATGAAGAAGGATCCAAAGCCCAATCGAACAAGTTGCAAGCCAACATTTCATGCCGGCAGTTTCGCCTCCGCCAGGAAACTGGCGTAAGCGACTTGCTCCCACTCCACCAATTTGTAGGACTTGGCACCCCACGAGCAGCCACTGCGGCAATCGCCTCTACGAAAGCCACGCCGCAAATCGGAGCAGTGCTCGCTGATCAACCGCCGCAAGGCCACCAAGTGCTAACCCAGGTCGGAAATTGTTTAAAGCAAACCTGGCTCCGGCCGCGCTATCGCTCCGGAAATCCGCTTGGCTTGTTTTGTGCTTGAAAACCGCCGCTTTCGGCGACGCGTACAACGCACAAAGAGCCACCGTTTCAACACTAGTCCGGTCCCGTACAGCGAGCGCAGCACCCGAACCTAAATCGCCGCGAAAGGAAGTCGTTGCTCACGAGTCGAAGCCAGCGCAGTGCCAATCGTTACAACTCTGGATGCGCAGCGGTTTCCGTACATTTGGGACACCCCGAGGAAGTGACCAGTAGTATGTCTTCTGCTTTCGCCATGTGAGTCAAAAAAAGCTCCGCTATGAGCGATTTTTTGAGAAACGCTGTACCTAAAAACCAAACACGAACTTTCTGACACTTTGCGGTAGCTTTGCTCTTCCGCTTTTTGGTTAAAGCGTTCCCTGCCTTCATCCCGCGTCCTGTTACGTAAAATTAATTTTACCCCCGTTTCCGGGGAAGCCACGATTGTTTGTTTTGTTATCGTGCCGTCAAAACCCTCGGCTGGCCCTAGCCGACAACCTCCATAGGGCGACCAATAAAGACAAAGTGGGCCGCAGTCTCTCGCTGGAAGACAGCAGCCGCGCATCTTGCGCTCGTTACCATAGTACGCATAAATGGGCGCTTTAGAACAGCTAGAAAGAGCGCCGCTTTCATCTGCTCGGGCGCTGAAGAGAAAATGCCGAGAAGTCTTGCTCGGCCAAACTACGAGTTTCCCGAACGAAAGCGGATATCTTGCTGGTTTACCTCGCCGATGGCCCGGCGGCGACTCTGCAACGTGTGAGCGCGCATGTAAGTCATTTCATGGAAACCGACCTCGGACACATCCAACTCGAGACTCTGAAGCCGTTTCCCGATACCTGAGAAACAGGCATCCCCAGGATTCCGAAAGCGATCGTCATTGAAATCGCCCCCTGCTCTGAACCACTTAGCGCTAGACTACCGCAGCGGGTTTTTGAATAAAACTACATGGCCTGCACGGTATTCACCATTGCGAATCAAAAAGGAGGCGTCGGGAAAACCACGACTGCTGTGAACCTCGCCGCTGCCTTTGCAGAGTGCAAGATTCATACACTTGTCGTCGATCTCGACCCACAGGTCAACGCAACAAGCGCGCTTGGCGTGGAAAAGCAGGAAGGCAAAAGCCTCTATGGCGTGCTACATGGCGAAGGGACCGCTTCCGAAATGCTAACACCAACCGAATGGCCGCATCTCGCAATCATCCCGTCCGAAGTCGATCTTGCCGCCATCGAGATCGAGCTGGCCCAACAGGAAAATTGCCTGCTGAAGCTCCGCAGCGTACTCGAGCCCGTACGCCAGTCCGACAGCTATCGCGCCATCATAATCGACTGTCCGCCTGCCCTGGGCATGCTGTCGATGAACTCGCTTGCCGCAGCCGATCAGCTGCTCATCGCGCTCCAATGCGAATACATGGCACTCGAGGGGCTCGGCCAGATCCTGAAAGTTGTCGATCGCTTAAAAAACGCCAGCGTTAGTCCATCGCTCGAGATCGGAGGCATTGTCATGACGATGTTCGATAGCCGAACGAATCTCTCGCGCCAGGTCGTCGATGAGGTAAAGCGACACCTACCCGAGAAAATCTTTTCGACGGTTATTCCACGCGCCGTCCGCCTTAGCGAAGCGCCGAGCTTCGGCAAACCGATCTTCGCTTACGACAACTCCAGCCCGGGTGCAGCCGCCTACCGCAGTCTCGCAAAAGAAGTAATCGCCCGCTTCAATTTGATCGACAAGGCCACCACAAACGAAACGCCAGCACCAGCGCCCGTCGCCTAAAAATGCGCCGTCTGCGGATTTCAAGAGTCATTCGCTATCCCGTTGCAGCACTCTTGCAATTCAATGGCTGCTTGTTTGCTTATTGCCAGCTTCAATGTTTGACACGTTCAACAAATACCGCCGTCCCCTTCTTCGTAGGCCTGCAAAGCAGGCTTCGTTTATCAGGACAACTTTTGCCGTGCGTAGTTTCGTCTCTTTTTGTTTTTTCACCTAGTCGTCGTCTTTCTGCTGTGGAGCGCAACTTGTTCTGACAATACAGGTATTGACGGCTTCAGTTTTGCTAAAGCATTTACCTGTCTTCGTCCTGCTGATCGTAGTCCAGTTCATGGTCGATATCAACAAAGATTGCCAAGCTAGGGATAAAATCCGGAACCGGTCTGATCAATCAGTTTCTTCTTAAAATTCCACATATCGCCTCAGCATTTACCTCTAGACCCCTGTTGTAACGTGCTTTCTGATTCTGCTGCCGCTTTATTGTCATTTTTATGTTTCCGCTCCTGTATTACGCTCTTGTATTATCATCTGACACTGTGTCATAAAGGCGTAGCGTTTTAATTTCGGTATGCCAACGATAACGATATCTGTGTTAACTCAGCTCAGTATTATCTATTGCTCCGCCATGTTGAGTTTCTTGTATTCTTGAATAAAGGAGCTTTTCACTTTTTCACTCTGTCCGTGGCTCTCCTATCTGACTCTTGGTGAAGCAAACATCAGCGCCTGGGCTTGCTTCCGGCCCGGCTTTTCAATATATTTCCAACACCTGTCCTGATTAGATAGATTATATTATATTTCTCGGTAGCGATCTTCACCATCCGGTTGTACGATTCAAACACAATTCGTTCACGGGCTTGCTGTTCACTCTTTCTTGGTCTTTGTCACTCTGCTCACTGGATAGATACTTTGGCGCCATGGCTTGTGTCTTTTTCTGTGCACTTGTACACTGTACACTGTGGCCGGAGGTTGAGGTTGAACCAATGTCGTCGCTTTCACGCCACGCCCGCATCTAGCTCATTTCCGCCCGCTATTCCGTAACGTAAATGTTGATGTTCAACGGCAACTTCTTTATCTGGACGCTCACCAAACTATTTTGGATGACAGCTAATCTGCTGATAGTTTTCGTGGTCTTATTACTATACGCGTGCAAATTTTGTCGCTTGGTTGGTCGAAATAAAAAATATTGTTGATAGTCTTCATGCCAATGATGGTTAAGCATTTGAAATTTATTTTTTGATCGACACCTTTGAAATGAGCTACATCATTCGCAACGTCAATTTGACTTTCTTCCTCGCTCAGCCCGACAGCGCTATGCTCATAACGACCACACGGGGAATTCGAGCTCGATAGCCTCCTGAACTCGATCGGTGCGACGGAAGTCGTCTACTCAGCGCACCAATTGCACCTCTGCAACCCGAGCGTAAACGACCTTGTGTTGTTTGTCTTGATGGATGATCGGCTGTGGCATGATTATCCACTTGAATTTCCTCTCGCCGTATTCTCCGTCTCGCTCGCCTCCTGGGGAATCAGTGTGTAGGGGAATCGAAAGAAGCTACTTCACCCTCACGAAATTTTCCTGGCTGCCGCGGAAGGCTTTTTGCGGATCCGAGAGTTTCCCCTTTATCCTTAGCCTTCCCCTTCGTTGTATTGAGCAATAGTTCTCACGAGCACGCTGCTGCACGGCTTTCAGCTTTCGTCCAGCCTGTGGCTACTCGGTATCACGATTAAACTGGATCACCCTCATCACTTTTTTAATCAAAAACTGAAACAAAATTCCAGCACCATTTCGTTATCATGGGCGACATCAGTGAAAACATTTCCATCTTGCAAACGCGACTAGGTTATGAGTTTCGCTCCTCCAAACACCTGCACGAAGCGCTAACGCATGCCTCCTATCTCCAAGGCGGAAACGATACGATTTCGCACAACCAGCGCCTCGAATTTCTAGGTGATTCCGTGTTACACTTCGCCCTTACCGACGAGCTCTACCGTATTTACCCACAGGAACGTGAAGGCGTGCTCAGCCGGCGTCGCGCGGTGCTTTGCAAAGGTGGGTTTCTGAGCCAACTCGCCACCGAGCTCGGCATCGGGAGCAGCCTACTCCTGAGCAAAAGCGAGCTCGAAGCCAATGGCCGCCGCCGCCCCTCGATTCTCGAAGACGCTCTTGAGGCTGTGGTCGGCGCGATCTACCTCGACAGCGACATCGCCACTGTGCAACACATCGTGCTTCGCTGGTATGGCCCGATTGCCGATCGCCTCGCCGCGCTCGAAGGCTCCGAGAACCCCAAAGGTCGCCTGCAAGAACTCGTGCAACCCAAATACGGGAACAGTGCTCTTCGCTACGAAGTGATCGAAGCTACCGGCCCACGGCACGCCCGCGAGTACCGCGTCGCCGTTTTTCTGAACGATCGCAATCTCGGCGAAGGCTGCGGCACATCGAAAAAGTCCGCCGAGGAAAATGCTGCTCGCGCCTCACTCGCCTCCCTTGGTAAGAACGAATTGAAATAATGAGCGTTTGAGAAGCGCCCGCACTTCGGACCAATATCTCGGCCGCTGCCATGAGCAAACACCACTAACCTGACGACACACACCAAACTGACCGGCATCTGCCCAGCTGCGCAAGCGTTCGCGATCGCAACGCTACTACGACGTCATCACAGCCCCGTATGGCTAGTCGTGCTGAAGGAGTCCAAGCAGGTTGAGACGTTTGCGGAAGATCTCGCGTTTTTTGCTGCGAATCACTCAAAAGGCGCCAGCCCTGTGGAAGTGCTCACATTTCCAGAGTTCCAAGCCGACCACCGCGACAAGCGCAAAGCCTTTTACACTGCAAACTGCCGCCTCGCCGTACTAAGCCAACTGCGCAGGCGGCGCGGCCCTGGGCGGACAGGCGATAGCGTCGTAGCTGTAGCAACGCCAGCAGCATTGATGCAGGCAGTGCCCCCGCTTGAAGAATTTTCCCAATACGAAATCACGTTAACGCGCGGACAAAACCAGTCGTTTCAAGCGCTGGTCGATCAGCTGCGCGCTTTCGACTACGACAACGAAGCGGTTTGCGAAGCACTCGGCCAGTGTTCCGTGCGTGGTGGCATCATCGACATTTATCCCGCTACGGCCACACACCCCTATCGGCTCGATTTTTTTGGGGATACGTTGGAAGAGATCCGCGTCTTTGACCCCGTAACGCAGCGCTCCGGCGATTCATTGGAAAAAATTATACTGACAGCCGCACCACAGCTGCAAGGCCAGACAACACTAGCCAGCTTATTTGACTACCTAGGACCATGTTCTCACGCCGCCTTGGTTGAGCCGAAGGCTCTCGAGGAAGTTTTCGACACGCTCGGCGCCGAAGATACACAAACCTCGTTCGATGTCCTGCCACATACATGCTCGCGGCTTTTCGGCCTCAGCGACCTCGATTTTTCCAGCCATCTGTTCGACGGCGCAGAAGAGGATGAAACGTGGGACACGGAGCCCCTAGCACGCCATCGGTGCACCGCCGGGAGCAGCCTGATTGCCGAGGGACGCCTGCAAGCTAAAGAGTCCGCCCAGCGGATTTTTTTCAAACAGCTGTTCGACTGGCAGCAGGAAGGCTTTGCGGTGGATATTATCGTTTCAAAGGAAGGCGAAGATCAGCGCACGCGCGAATTGCTCGAAGAAGACAAAACTTTGAAGAAATTTCGGCCGCATTTCCTACGCGGCACGGTCAACGAAGGCTTTAAAATTACTTTTTGCCACGCACTGGCCGATCCAGCAAAAGGTTATGTCGCTATCACCGAAACGGAAATCTTCGGCCGCAAACGGCTGCGTCGCTCTGTTGGCAAACGCGCGGTGACGCCATCTACCAACGACCAGTTGCTCGATTTTTGCGAGCTAGCAGAGGGCGATTTTGTCGTCCATTTCCAGCACGGCATCGCTGCTTACCGCGGGCTGGCAAAAATCGAAACGCACGACGGTGTGCGCGAGGTCATTTCTCTCGAATTTGACGACCACGTAACGCTACATGTGCCGTTGCAGGAATCGCATTTGATCAGCCGCTACGTCGGCCTGTCGAAAGCCAGGCCACAGCTCGGCAAGATCGGCTCGGGACGCTGGGAAAAAGTGCGTACCGCCGCCGAGCGGGCGACGGTCGATCTCGCCGCCGAACTCCTTGCTATCCAAGCCAGACGCGAGGCACAGCCCGGCCACGCATTCACTGCCGACTCGACCTGGCAGAAGGAATTCGAAACAACTTTTCCTTTTACGGAAACTCCCGACCAAATCAAGGCGATTGCCGAAACAAAAGCCGACATGGAAAAAACCCGTCCGATGGATCGGCTCGTGTGCGGCGATGTCGGCTTTGGTAAAACGGAGGTTGCGATTCGCGCCACCTTCAAGGCCGTGATGGGAGGCAAGCAGGTTGCGGTTCTTGTCCCCACCACCGTGCTCGCCCAACAGCATCTGAACACGTTCCGTGAACGCATAGCCGGCTATCCGGTCGTAGTCGAAATAGTCTCGCGCTTCCGCTCACGCAAAGAACAACAGCGTATTCTCGCCGCTGTCACCGCAGGCAAGGTCGATGTGCTGATCGGCACCCACCGTCTCGTGCAAGACGATGTCTCCTTCAAGAATCTTGGGCTTGTGGTTATCGACGAGGAGCAGCGTTTCGGCGTGAAGCATAAAGAAATCTTCAAGCGCTGGCACGCTCACGTTGACATACTCTCAATGAGCGCCACCCCAATCCCGCGCACGCTTTACCTCGCGCTCGCCGGTGCCCGCGACCTCAGCACGATCGAAACCGCGCCGGCAAACCGCCTTCCGATCCAGACGATTGTGAAGAGCTACGACGAAAAGCTAGTGGTCGAAGCCATCCAGCACGAAGTCAGGCGCGGCGGTCAGGTTTTTTATCTGCACAACCGGGTCATGAGCATCGACCTCGTTGCCTCACGACTGCGCGAGTTGCTACCCAATCTTAGCATTGGTGTTGGCCACGGAAAAATGAAAAAATCTGAACTTGAGCACGTAATGACCGACTTTGTTGCCGGCCGCTATCACGTGCTCATGTGCACCACTATAATCGAAAGCGGCCTGGATATTCAAAACTGCAACACGATTATTATCGAGGGCGCAAACCGCTTCGGTTTGTCGCAACTATATCAGCTCCGTGGACGCGTTGGGCGATTCGAACATCAAGCTCACGCCTATTTGTTGCTCCATCGCCATGCCCGCGTGCTAGACCTCGCCCGCCAGCGCCTCACAGCGATCCGCCAGCACAGCCAACTCGGAACCGGCTTTCGCATCGCTATGCGCGACCTCGAGCTCCGGGGCGCCGGCAACCTTTTGGGCGCAAAACAAAGCGGGCATATCGTTGGCGTCGGATTCGAGCTTTATTGCCAGCTCCTGCGCCAAAGCGTCGCCCGGCTGAAGGGCGAGAAACACGCAGCCGCCACCCGCGCGAAAGTAAAGTTAGATTTTGTTTTCGTGGGCGAAAGCACCAAAGTTTCTCCCAGAGTTGAAGCAATTAATAGCTATTCTGCGATCAAACTGGCGGAACGCACGGAAAGTGAAATCGAAAAGATCCAAGCGTGCCTTCCGATAGATTACATAGCAGAAACCCGCCTACGTATCGATTTTTACCGCCGCCTTGCCTTGGCAAAAACACCCGCGCAGGTGAAACAGCTGGGAGCTGAATTGCGGGACCGCTTCGGAAAATACAACGAGAAAGTGCGTGCTTTGTTGGCGATTACAGAAATTCGTGTTCGTGCAGAACAAAAGGGAGTCCTTTCCGTGGAAAGTTACGGCAATCGCCTGAAGTGTCTGTGCAATTCTGGAAGCAGCGGCGACTGCAGCCAATTAAGCTGCCGGTTTATCCCCTTGACCACTTCCCCCCCCTTTGCACGATTAAGGGAGGTTATCTCCTTTTTTCAGGACTTTTCCACTACATGAGTTTCCCTCTTTTTCTGCGTATACTTCCCGTTTTTTTCTTCGGGTTTGTCTCTTTAGTGGCCCAAAATACCAGCTCCAACACAGAGACCCCGTCGGCCAACTATGGAAAAGCGATCAACGACATCCCAAACGAAAAAACGAATCTCAACTACGCTAACGGAATCGTAGTTATCGTTGAAGACAAGATAATCACGGCTAACGATGTCCGCAGCGAGATAGCACCACTCATCCCCAATCTCAAGCGCAAGAGTCACAACAACCGCGAGTTCAACGAAAAAATAAAGCAACTCCAGGACAGCGTCGTCCAAAACCTCATAAACCGCATTCTGATTGTGAAGGAATTTTATAAAACCCAAAATGGCGTGCCACAGAGCCTTATTGCCAACGCCATCTCCGGAGTTATAACCACAAACTTCGGCGGCAACCGTTCCAAATACTTGGCCTATCTCCAGTCGCGCGGCATTTCGCAAAAGGACTACGCCGAGGAGCTCGAAGAGACAATAGCTTACCAATTCATGCTCAGCAAAAAGAAAAAATCGGCAACAGCCATTAGCCCGGCCAAAATCAAGATTTTCTACAACCAAAACAAGGATCGCTTCTACCAGGAGAGCGAGGTTCACCTGCGCCTAATCCAGATAACGCGTTCGCCCGACGACACCGACGATACCCTAAAGGAAAAGGCAAAAAACATTATCAATCAGCTCAATGCAGGAGCCAGTTTCGCCGATCTCGCTCGACTATTCAGCCAGGATACCCGTCGCACGAAAGGCGGTGACTGGGGTTGGCAACGCAACTCGGCTATACGAAAGGAATTCAGAGATATTATCCTTCTACTGAAAAAGGGTGAGCACAGCGCTCCTCTCATTATTCTTGAAGGCGCCTTCGTGCTCTGTGTTGAAGACAAGAAGCCGGCCAGTGTCCTTCCCCTCCACGAGGTGTGCGAACAAATCGAGCGCACCCTCCAGCAGATCTCCGAAAACCAAACTCAAAAACGATGGTTCGAGAAGCTGCGGCGTAACCGCTTCGTTCGATACTTCTAATTCGCCGAACCCTCTAAGCCAGTCGGAACTTCGCTCCGGATTCAATACCAGACGAAGATCTTGCCAGCAGCTTTGTGTTAAGGATATGGCAGATTATGTATCTGCTCTATGGGCGTTTGGAGAGGTTTTCTCCCGCCTTTTTCAGCGATACCGAACTTCTTCACATCTTTCTGAGAACCGGAAGTCGTAGATAGGTGTGATGGTCTTCAGCCCAACAATCAATAGCCATAGCCAGCTTACTGTGCGTCTTGTTTCAGTGAACGGAAAAGAATTTCAGCACCTCAAAGAAAGCAGGCAAGGTAAAGGCGCTTAAGCTTTTTAGTGTAATAAAAGTTGCCGGCTGTGTACTCGCCACCGGAAGCAATCTTATTCCGATCTTGAATCCCTCCAAACTTGTCTTCAGCTGCTTAACACTCCAAGATTGCTAAATTCGAAGTCGAAAATTCTTGGAACTCTGCCTGAATCAAAAGAATCGACTTTTGATTCAGGCAGAAGCCAACTCGGGCACAACGACCAGCAGTTTGGAACATACGCGGAGAGTTTACCGCGAAGCGATTCGCCAGGAAGCCACCGCGATCACCTGCAGGCATAATTACCCCAGTTGACGACACCACTCCTAGTGCGGTCAACGTGCAAGTCACACTCCAGTTCCGTCAAGCAGCCAAAGCCATAGACATCGAGTTACTCACTCCATCGCGTAATACTTTGCCCCCCACAAAACTTACCCACATGGATTGTGGGTACTGGTACTACTACTTCCGCTTCGCTGCCTTAACCTGACGACAGCCTGCCACGTGTGGTTCACAACAGCGCGCACAGTTTACCCCATAATGATCTCCTGCCCCTGGGGCGGCCCGTTTTTGCTACCGTGTTTATCCACCGCGTTTTCCAACCTTTCTTCTTTCGCCGCTGAAGGCGGTCTGAACGCGCTAACCCGCTCAGCCAAAAGAGGATTTTATCAAGCCACTCTAATAAACAGAATTGGGGAAACTTACAGACAGTTTCAGCGCATGCCTGATCGGGTCTTCCCTCCCGTCCTTTGCAAAGGCGACTGAATCGACGCAGGTTCAGTTCAGCAATTATGGCTACAACACCAGACTCGAGCCTTGGGGGAACCTCTTCGTCGCCAGCTGGCCCGAAAGCTTTGCCAATGTTCGTATGGTGTTATGGTGTCTTCGAAAATCGTACAACCCTATACCATTTCACAGCCTTGGACAATATCGACCGACAGGATCGTGCGCTACAAAGCAAAAAAGGTAGTTATAAAAACCAAGGAAGGCATCGGAAACAACAATACCACAGCGAACTGACGGGACAAATTATGCTGCTAAACGAGCCCGGTGACGCTCAAGCCTAATCAGACCAAAATCAACGCCTACTTCAAATTGGACAATTATTCCGGGAAATCCCTGGTATCTGCGCGCAGGGGGAATGCTGCCGTCGCCTAGATTTTCGAAAAGTGGGTCGAGGCCGATCAAAAGGATCTCGATGTTACAACCGTGAAGCTGCGCAACACAGGAAACACGGACAATATTCGGTTCGATTCAGCCGGAATCTCGGGGCTTCAATTTATCGAAAACGAAAAAATTACAGTTCGCGCCCCCACCACCAGCAACGGGGACTCAAACGAGAAGATGTTATGCAGGCCGCCGTGGCCATAACGTGGTTCATCTACAACTCTGCAGAACCAGGTGAAATATTTCCTGCGCAAACACAATTATTCAATCTTATCAGATGACCGGAAAGCAAACTGCCAGTGGACCGCTTGAGACTCATTGGACCGCGATTGGAAAGTCGTGCAAAAACCGCTTGGCAAAGCAAAAAACATCCTTTTTTCTTTTTTATATTGGTGGAATAGCGAAGTGGCCAAACGCGACTGACTGTAAATCAGTTGGACATCGTCCTTCGGTGGTTCGAATCCACCTTCCACTACCATCTCCAATCCAACGTAAAAGAGGAAATAAGGGGACTTTTTAGGTGTCCCGGCGGGATAGCAGCAACGAAGTTGCGTCATAGACTAGAGCTGTAAAATCGGACATTTTTAGCTCTATCCGGATTCGCACCCAACGGTTTATCGATCGCTTTGCTCCGTCCAGGGCCAGCTAGGGCAGAGGCATCGATAGATGCCATCACCTATGTAATTTGATCGGCTGCACAATCTCATACCGAGAATAACCCGGCCGTTCCACATTATGTATGTTCCCAATATCGCTGGATCAGTTTTAATGCGCCGTAGTTTTCGCGCAAGCCAAGAGGCTCGGCAGCCGGCAGATGTGTCGTACCCAAGAGTGAAAGAATGACCGTTCGGTCCAACTGTCCTCGGTGGGATGTAAGACGTGCACCCTCCACCTTGTGTGCTCCCACTAGTAGTGCGATCGCGCGGTCTCATACTATAGCAGAGTAACCACCGTATACCTACCAAACACGCATTATGTCCATACTTGGAAATAGCGGTGAAGTGCGCCCGGAGAAATAAGCCTGTACGTGATACTGAAAAAGCAGCTTCCAAAAGACATCCCGATGTTCCGAATATTGGTCGAAGCTTCACCCAGGGCTTGTCGCACAAGTTCGCCGATCAAGATTTTGAAAACTCCCGTTCCGGCGGAGTGGCGCGACATGACGTCCATGCATTTGGCGGTAGTTGTCCGGCTGCAAGTACGGATCGCTCACAACAGCGAAATATAGTTCATGACCGGGCAATTCCTCAACTAGCGGCCGATCAGCCGATCGGCACACGCAGGGTGTCCCAAGCGATATCCTCCCACACGTAGTAGTGGAAGGGGCAATCGGATCAATATCACGAGAGAAAGTTCCGTTGGAAACTTCGGTCCAAAAAACGATTGGAGGAGATCACTATCGTGGCTCTTGTGTCCAGCGAACTTAACGATTTTCACTGAGCGGCATTCGTGCAGCTTTCGAGCTGCTCACTGTCGCGACAGAACCTCTAGAAACGATTCGTTTCCTGGTCGAAAAAAAGAATGTAGCCCGTGTGTGAGCGCGCGTCTGCCTTGTAGGCCAAGATCGGAAACGAAACCATTGGCAACAAAAATCATGAGCTAATCCTTTGCGCCGGGCACATGGAGATCGACACGGCATTCCTAATACCATAAGAGTAGCCGAGTTCAATCGTAAACAGCAATAGACTCGATTTCCTGGCGTCCGGAATAGCAGCGCGAAATCGTGCGCAAGGATCACCATTGCTTTGCCGTAAACACCGTCGTCTAAGCGATATTGTCCCATGCAACCTCCAGGCGACCTGGTTTGTCACTGAGAAAGAAACAAAGAGCAGTTTTCCCTTGGGACGTCAGTATAAAGCTATCTCCACCAAAGCACGGGCCAGGTCGCCGCCGAAGAGGATCAAATCGCCGTTGTACACTGCCTCAAAATTCGGCAGCGCAAAGACTCACAGCCTCTTCTGTTTCCATTCGGTAATAACTGCCAGATAAACTATTCTTCCACCGAATGTGATTTTTTTGATAAAAATCGAAATTGTTAGGCCGTCGCAATTCTTCCGCAGATCGCACTATATCCGCCCAAGCCGTAAAGCGGTCAGCGGGCAATAATAAGGGCTTGTCTGTCCCAGCGGCCAAGCTGCAAACCGGATTCTGTGGATCAAACCAGAACACGGGATTGTCAGTGTCGTCGTACAGAACTGGCGGTGTGATTTACCCGTGGATTCACCTCCATATACGGAATGCCGCTCAATGGTCGGACATCGGGCTCGTACTGCTCATCCGACGAGAGCAGCAACCAAGGGATGGGCGACGGAAACCTTCCATTGGGACCAGTCACATGGTTGAGACTCCGGTAGCTGGAGCAATCGAGCTCGATTATTGGTATCACGACCGGAGTGTCGACTCCTAGCAGGCCGAAGCAATGCCAAGCAATATAATGTAACCTCGCCTCCGCTTATCGGATATAACCTCTCTGCGCCAAAATGGGTTTTCCCGTTCGCACCCGTAACGACAATCGGCCGGTTGGGATCATGCCTGGGCAGCTTAGTCGCGGATGGATAATTCGGCCAAACGCCGCCGGCCGGGCTGGCGCATATCACCAATTATTGCTGTCCTAGTAATATTAGGTTAGCTATTTTTGGCCGCAAGCAAAATCAAAATCTTACATCCAGTCACGATTGTATGGAGACAGCCGTCCGCGGCTCAGCCACCGAACCCGATGGCCTCCATTTCGCCCCAATTTCCCAACCAGTGGCCATTTCAATGCTGACGGGAGGTAGCTTCATCGTAACTTTGATCTTACTCAAGCCATACCGACACCGCCCTCACAATGCAGTGATAAATGCAGACGTCGTCCCCGCCGATGTCCATCACCAACGGTAGCAAGGCATCCCAAATGTGAGCGTCTGAAAAACACCATACTTGATTCGCACCAGCCTTGCCTTATAATTTATCCTTCTGGCTAAACTGTCCATTCCAGTCACGGCGTAGTCGTAAAAGTTCAGCATCAGAAAATTACGATCCAAAATTGTCGCGAGCTACGGCAACCGTCCCAACGTCGCCCTGTCATAGAGATGGACCGGTCGACGTCGGCAACAGCTACTTTGCGTGTGCTGCAACTTGCTCTGCGGCCTGTCGGCAGTGGAGCTGAAGACGTCGACTTTAAGCGCCGGCTGTTCCAATACGACGACAGGAGAAACAGTTATTGCCCCTCCACGTTGAGCAAACAAAAGAGAAAGCGCTATCGGCCTGAACTAGCACATGGCCCAAATGCAGATCTTTTTTCAGTTGTAAAGGCTTGTCGTGTTAAAAATCATGTCACGAAACTATCAGGTCAGGCAGCTGCGTAAAAAATGTTTCTTCTATTGCAGAAAATTTTCTTTAGGCAAATTGCAATCTCACTCTGTCTTTGGGATAATATCTATAATTTACTCCAGCACGTTAGACAACACCATTTCACCAGCATTACAAGTCCGGTCGAGCACCTGCTTTGCAAGAGCGCTGTCGCTTGGAGCGATCACCATGGAGTTGCTTAGTTACCTTATGGTCGCGACTGTAATCGGTCGCCGTTGCCCCACTAATCTATCACGCCATAGTCTTTGATACCGGACTGGCGCCCGCTTTTCGGAGATGCTCCTGGAGCCTGACGCCAGCGGCCTCGATGACCACAGCTAGAAGCCTGTCACCTGGGCAATACGAGGGATAAAGACGATGCTTCCCACAAGGATATTGTGAATCGCTCGGCCCAGATTACTTGAATACAGCAAGCACTTCAACCTTTTACTCGAACAGGTCGGCAGCAATGTATTGGTCAGGTTTCACGGCATGAGACAAGCCGTTGAAGCACTTCTGTGAACGGTCGCCGGATGCGATGCTAAGAGATCGGTGTTATGGTCTTCGGACTGGGTTTTTCTTCCGTTGTCCAAACAGGTAAAAACATCATAGCGGTGCGAACGAACAGCCCCTGGAACTGCTGCGAGCACGACTCCGGAACAGCCTTCCAATAAGCGAAGATAAGTTTCAGCGCCAACTATTGCGGAATTCCAAAAGCGTTCGCCGTCAAGCAACGTAGTCAACTCTGCCAAGAACTCCAACTCTACTCCAAGCTCGACACAACATACGCGTATGCCTACGCAACGAACTTCGACCTGGCCAGACAAGCAGCCACCAACAACCTACACGTTGGAAACGATCATAACCGCACCCGATTGTACCACCATCGTACGCTTTGCTAGCTATCCGCTGTCGCGACATGTTCGATAGCTCCGTCGCAAAATGCGGCAGCGAGATGAAACATGTAAACAAAAGCAGCTGCCAACCGTTCTAGGCGAGGGAATACCCCGTGGCTAAAGGCATGCGCAAATTCTGGGACAAATTTTCTCCTTCCTTGCCCAAAAAACGTAGACGGTCCACACTCAAAAACAAGAACGCCAGTACCTAAAATCACACGCCATCGAAGACGTCGCCCGTTGAGCCGACTAGCTGCGAGCCCACACCAGCACAGGCGTTCCAAGTCAACGCGGGCAGATTAAACATCATTTTCCCCGATTCCACCCCCCACACTTCCGCAGAGCCGAAAATTGTTTCTGCAGCGGCGAAGTCAGTCGATACCATGCGCCTTATGAAGGACTGCTATTGGGCGTACCAAGTCATATGAGATAGCTGGATCGAATTTAGAGCACCCGCGCGCATTCACTTCCTCTGGCACTAGAATTACGCCGCCTGCACACACAAGGGCCTAACCATCGTCTCAAGCGCCCAACACGTCGAGCTTCCCACCAACAGACACTCGCTCGGTTTTGGCCAACAGGGGGAACCGTTTTCTCTTCATGTTGCCTGATGTCGTCTAGAAGCCCGACATACTTCAAACCATCGGCTACTCGAGCGACCAAAAAACTTTGCGAAATCAGGCTCGAAACCACCTTAAAGCCCCGAGGGCTAACACCTGGCTGCGAGCACCAATCCAATTGGTTTTCAGACCGGTGGTACTGATCTCGCCTTGGCCGAAGCCGAGGTTGCTGAAGACTCGTGGCCCGCTGAATGGCTCGGCAGCATCGCTCATTGTTCGAGCAGCTGCATTCTTTTTTTGGGGGTCTCCCGTTAAGCGTAGTATGGATCGCGTATTAACTACCACCAGCCACATCGTGCTCATCGTCGCTAGGCCCGGACCCAAACCCGAAAAACTCGAACCGACCGCTGTGTCCCAACGACCTTTGTTGCCGCCACGCTGCCCACCAATCTAAGGCGTGACACGACACCATCGGGACTGTAATTTATTTTAACCAAGTGGGTCTCTAGGTGTATACGAGCAGAGATCGCCAGCGGGAACTCACCAAACCATATTAGTCGGGGTAGATGTCGATTAACTTCACAATTCAATCTGCTATCGGTCCCACTCGTTGGTGGCAAGAGGTTGGCCACAACAGCACGGCCAATGAGCAATGGCTGTGTCAGTAGTTCCGAGACATAGACCAAGGGCATCTGGACCGGTTGGAATAAATAAAGGTGCTAGTCGAGAATTAACCGTTTTTCTCAGGCGCCGGCGGTCGGAAAAACGTGCTGGACCCAGCATGTAAGGCACCGGGTTGGCGGGATCGGAAACTTATTCGTCATAGCTAAGCGTCGAGCATATCTGGCAGAAGATTTTCAAAAACTGAGTCCCAAGTGCAACTCTACAGCGAAGACCGAAAGTGACCACAGCGGTTCTGCGCGGTGTTATAGGTAAAGATAGGCGGCGTAGTATCTTCCGACGAGCCGTTCATCTGTAATGATAATTTATTGGGAAACAGCTTCAGTACTTTCTGCCGAAGTTGCGTAGCGGCGGCGGCGATCCAATGCTAGCAAATCTAGTTTGGTCGAATCATGATTGATCGGCCTGTGGCGCCACAGGCCGAATACGAGGCAGCTTTTATCGTTATTCCTTAATTCCTTCCTTCCCCATTCTGGATAACAGCGCACAGCTATCCACATATCCTCCTGATCCCAAAGACCTTGCAGCCACATCGTGGAAATCGTAAAATGTTTGCCTTCAACTAGCCTATCTAGTCTATCTAGTACTTGCTCTTGGGAAAACGCATTATACGATGAGGTGCTCATAAAATTTCCACCATGGCAATTGCTCGAGACCCTCTACTCTTGCATAGCTTTCAGCAAGCCAGCCCGAAGAAAATTTTCGTAGTCGTTCATAGCCGTCATAGCTTTTGCCACAGGGTGTGTTTTCTCCTTAGCTCTTCGATTTAGTTTGGCTAGCAAAGGACTAAAACCCACCTACCAGAAGTCTTAGTAGTAAAAACAACCATCGCCCATCGAACTTTCCGGAGCCGCCACTTTCAAAGCAGGATAAAAATCTAGAAACGCCATCACCACCGTGAAACCTTCGTAGGGCAAACCGATCATGCCGACCTTGCCGTTCAGCTAGGACGCGTTTTTCACCAACCAACCAGCAGTGCCCCAAACCTGCGTGGTCTGCTCGACCGCCGCTGGCGTTCAGCAGACCACGCAGCGAGAGAGCCACCACATATACCCCCCCGTTTTGTACTTTCCCCCTGAAAAAACACGGATGTCGCAAGCCCTAACTTCTCGAGATCAGCCCGCTTCGAGGCGTTGTAGAGCATGCAAGTGAGCACGGCGGGGCATGTGCTTCGCTGCCCGAGAGACGACGATGCACGTTCAGAGTTTCACGCTATCGCATATGGGAATCGCCACCTCACATTTCTTGTGACCGGATCCGGTCGTGGACACCTCCAAATGGCCCGGAATGTCTGAGGTCAGCCTCGGCATTTCACTATTGCGCCATCATTCCATAACCACCTCAAAAAACCAGCTGTGCCGAAGATTTAATGGACAGCGTAATGACAGGCTCCGAGTTAGCTGACGATCTTCCAAGGAGACAGAGTCGTCCAGTTTCTTGGAGCGCTCCTGCTTGCCAAGTGGCAAAAGCTTGCCGATGATTTTCGTCCGTGAAACAGTGGCTCAATGAGATTTATTACCGCATCTCCGAACACTGGTCTTGGTCTGTTAACAGAATCTTCCCCAATTTGTTAGCTGTACTGGGATTTCTGATAGCGTTCCTTGCCATCGCCCGGTTGGTTAGCGAACGGAAACAACCGAGCAAAACCTTTGCTTGGCTGCTTGCGATCGTCTTCATTCCCTATCTCAGCGTACCGCTGTTTCTCTTGATTGGCAGCAGCAAAATTCGCCGGTTCACGTCTCGTAAAGTCCGACTCACTCCAATCATTCCCGGTATGCAGCCCAGCCTGTTGGGAAACCCCACAGCGAAGATCGTGATGCTCAACGGTGCTTCCCCACCGCTAGGCGGAAACCGCGTGCATTTCACCGTCACCGGCGAGGAAGCTTTTACGGAGCTGGAGAAAAATATCCTCAAAGCGCGCCACACAATTCATATTATGACGTTCATCCTCGGGCGCGACGCCGTGGGGAAACGAATCATGTGTCTCCTCTCCCAGCGAGCCAGCGAAGGCATTAAAGTGCGCCTGCTTCTCGACTCGCTCGGCTGCTTTCCGGCCAGCGGACGTTTCTGTGATCCGCTGCGCAAAGCCGGGGGCGAAGTTACAAAGTTCATGCCCATATTGCCGTTCCAGGCGCACGGCTATGCTAATCTCCGCAATCACCGCAAAATCGCGATCTTCGATAATCGTGTGGCGACCGTAGGCGGCCACAACCTAGCGGTCGAATATATGGGACCAACTATTTTAAAGCGCCGCTGGCGCGATTTCGGTGCCGTAGTCGAAGGTCCCGCCGCGAACCTTCTCAACGAAATTTTCCTCGCCGATTGGTCGTTCGCAAGTGGGCAGCCTTTGGAGCAACTTCATTCCGAATTGCCCATCAACGCACCGACCAGGATTGGCCACAGCCACCTCCAGGTTATCTCCAGTGGACCGGACGTACAGGGCGAACCGCTTTACGAGGGCATCCTTTCGCTGATACAAAAGTCCGAGCGCAGCATCTGGATCGTCACGCCCTACTTCATCCCCGACGAGGTTCTCTTCCGCTCTCTGCTACTCAAGGCTCGCGAAGGCATCGAAGTGCGTCTTGTGGTGCCCGAGCGCTCCAATCACCAAATTGCGGATCTCGCCCGCCGCCACTATTTACGTGAGTTGCATCGCGCCGGAGCCCGCATTCTTCTTTACGGTCCGTTCATGAATCATGCGAAGCTGGTGCTAGTGGACCAATCGGCGGCATTATGGGGATCCGCCAATATAGATTTGCGCAGCCTCTTCGTGAACTTCGAAACGGCGATAATTACTTATTCCACCGCAGACGCACGGAAGCTCAGCAGCTGGATGAAAGAAATCTTCGTGCACACGAAGCCGATGTCGGCACCAGAACCGACGCAAAAAATCTTCCCGACTATCGGCGAAGAAATTAGTCGGCTCCTCGCCCCATTGCTCTAGCCCACCGTTTTAAGCTCTGCTCTGACCGCGTAAGCCAAAGAGCTCGATCGCAGCAGAATCGGCCAGCAGCCAATGTTTTTACAGATGGGTTCGGCTTCAGTACCCCAAAATCGGAATCTTGGTTCAAGTCCAATAGCCGATAGCCGTCTGTATCGCCCGAAGTGGTTCTTAGCAAGTTGACGCTACGACCATTCTCGCAGCACTGGTATCCGTAGAGATTCTCGGGCAGCTGGCAGCACAAAATCATTGAACAGGAACGCCAGACCGTGGTACAGCTCGAGCACATGTAGACAATCGTCAAGCTTTTACATTAGAGCGACTTTCTGCCAACTGATGGTCGAATAGGGACGATGGACGATTTTTTCGAACGTTTCCGCTGGGATGTCCGTAGCGAACAACGCAACGCGAGAGGCTCCCTACAAAGTTCCGTTTAGTTCAAATTGGCTCACAGCTCCATCTTGGTCGAACCGTCCAGCAGCGCTTCCCAAAGAAAAGCTCTCCATCCGTTGCGAATCCGATTGCGACCACTTCGCAAAACGAAACAGGCTCTGTCTGTCTCGCCGGAGATCGAGATGAATTTTATCCATTGCTCAGGTACGACCTAGGCCTTGCCGAAGCCAAAGAGCTGGTTTATCGTGCATTTTGCTCCGTCCGTATAGTTAATCCGCAGCACCGTGAGGGTCACCCTAACAGTGCCGGCGTGTGCACGCATGCCAGCGCCTGATGGAAAGATTCGCGGTATTGTCGTAAAATGCCCACCACCGAGCTGCTTTAAGGTTCCAGACAACTCCTTGACGGCACCGTTGGAGACCGCCCCTCGAAACCGTGAGGGGAAGGTTCACTACGCCACCAGAACCGAGCGTGTCGATCGTTGGTGTTGGCCATCGGCCAGCGAGCGGAGAATTGTGGCAGTGCTGCCCGGTTCATCGGATAAGCTGTTCACGACCACTTTAGCCTCGTCGCAATCCACGGCGACTCTGCGGACGGCCACTTTCCCCCAGGTAAGCGACTTATTACTTCTTTTTTAAACAGTTCTTGGATTTTAGTTAAAGCTGTAGACCTAGAAAGCAATGCCGATTTTTTTCGCGAGCCCGCCCAAACGCGACTACATAACTTTCGAACTCTGGCTTGGCGAGCTCGCCAAGCATCTTTTTTATGGAGTTTCTTAAGTTTTCGATCCTCCGGAACGAAGCAAGGAGCTGCCGTGTAGACGCCATCGGCCTAAGTATAGATCTAGCACTTGTCGGCCTGCAAGGCCGCTACCATTGCGATGGTTGTGAGATCGGAGCCGCTACGATCAAGCTGTAGCAATCTGTCCTTGTTCGTTGGTGTCCGATCCTAAAAGTCGGCAACGATGCCCACCCTCCAAACAGCGAGATCGTAGCACAGCGCGACCTGGACGATGTTTTGATTATGGCTTTGTCATGGACCTGATCGGTCACAATCCCGGCTTGCAAACCGGTGTAAGAAATTGCGGCAACGCAGGTGGGATGCAGTGCAATGGTGATAAACGTGATAGCCTTCTGTTAGTCGGCAGCGAACAAAATATCTAGCTCGCGAGTGCCGGACGGGAGGTTGACGGCTTGGATGAATACCAAATTTAAAATATATCATATTTCAGATAAAAAAGAAAACGAAAAATAGCGCTTTTGACTCAAAGCTGCGCACGTCCGTTTTTTTTAGCGAAGCGAGACTCCGTGCCGTTCAACAACCGGCGAACATTCGAACTGTGGCGAATAATTACGAAGCTTGCGAGAGTCGTGGCCATGATTTGATAAGGCACGGGAGTTGGTAAAAGCCAACAGGCCACAATCACGGTTGCCGCCGACAAAATGGATGCTAGCGACACGTAGCGTAGCACGTAAAAACACACGATCCACGAAGCTGCTCCGATCACACAAGGCCATGGTATCAACACCAGCAAGCCTCCGGATGCAGTAGCGACGCCCTTTCCTCCCTTGAACTTAGTAAAAAGCGAAAAGGAATGTCCCAGGACGGCCGAAAACACACCAGCAAGAGCGAGAAACTCCTTGTTGGGAAGAACAAGAAACGGGAGCAGCGGCCAGCTGGTTGCCAACACACCTTTCACCGTATCGAGGGCAAATACCGTGTTTCCGGCCTTGGCGCCAAGAACACGCCGCACGTTCGTTGCCCCTGGGGCTCCACTGCCAGCCTCGAAAATGTTTACACCATGAGCCTTAGCTATAAAATAGCCAAAGGGGAGCGCGCCCAAAAAATAGCCAACTACCACTGAACTAATAAAGGGTAAGAAAGACATCAGAGATAGCTTCAAACCTAAAAAAAACACCAACTGCTCAAACTGCCTTCCTGCCGAACCTGAAAGCACATTACGAAGTTCCATCGTTGTACTTCGCGGCAACGGTACGCGTCACCTCGACGAAGGCACCGACCGCCGGCTGCGCTCCTTTGCCTTGCCACACCGCCAAAAGAAGGACGATCACAACTAGCCAGCCGAAATTTTGATGAACGATGCAGGAACGGACGCCGCCATTTTTGCAAAGAAGGCGGCATCACGACCACATCCAAGCTAAGCCCATCGCAACGAGCGCCAGGCGCCTCCTGCCGCTCCCCAGTTTCGTAAGTTAACGTAGCAAAACCCGCTTCGCGGCAAGTTGTGGTGGCAAAGTTGTGATACGTCTGAGCCAGCAATCGCGGTAGCAGTGATAAAACCCGATCTGGGCCAATTACGCAATGAGATCGGCGTGGTCGACTTTTTTTCACTCGGCCTCCGGCCAGGAAAAACACCATCGGGTCCTTTACTTTACCTATTCCGTTTCCTCCAGATCATCGTTCTGCGCAAGAGTACGGAAAAACGAAAGTCTAGTTGATGATGGTATATTCACCACCACCTGATACGCTGGGTGCATCTCAAAATACAAAATCACCGTAGATAGCCGCAATTAGTAAAACTAACACAGGACCGCCGGAAAGAGATTAATTATAAACCGCCGAAGTTGTGAAGCCGATTGCAAGGCAGTAGCGCCAGCTCCGCTGGCGCGTGCAAATTTCTTGACACGATTCATCGTTAAAAAAAAACCATCCTAGCCCGTTCAAGAAACACTTTCAATTTTGCGGTCAATTTCACGCGTTGTCTGGTGCAAAAAAAACTTCATCTACAGCTCTCCCCCCTTGCAAAGCGCGAGTCGCAAACCAAGAGCGGCTTTTCCAAAATGTAATTTCTCGGGAACCATAGCGAAGTATTATAGATTAAAAATATTTACATATAGAATATCTAAAGCGTATCAGTCAAGTGCAAAACTGATATTAAATGTTTTTATCATTCTCAGCAATAAAACAGCGGCTTTCCGACCTCCATGTGGGTTGTCCGCCTCGCCACTTCCGCCGTCCCTACACGTTCATCGTGATGGCGTTCTTTATCGTACTGTTCAGTATCTTCTCCGTGGCCCGAATTGCCAAGAACATTTTCCCGTCCATCGGCACCCCCGACCGGTCGCTGCGCTGCCGCTTTACAACAACCTCGTACCAGAAGAGCTGAATAAGCGCATCATCACGATCAACAAGAATTTGATGACGACCACAGCCAGCGGCATCAAACACATCGAGTCGCAAGTCCTGTCCGGTGTTGGTTTGATGAAGGCGTTTTTCCAACCAGCGCCACGCCGTCGTTCGTCATTTCGATTCAGCGTATCTAGCACCCCTACAATCTAACTTGGTCTCGGCTCCAAAACTCTGGCGGAATAGCAGCTTTTTACGGTCCCGATTTTTTTCGTATACAGTTCGCTACCATATCACTGCCCATCGACAGGGAAGCTCCCTGCCAGATCCAGATAGATCGCAATCTGCAAGCACTGCAAGCCTACAATCTCACACCAAGCAAACTTAGCCATAGCCAACAACGATTAATCTCCAGAACCTCACGCTGCGATCATCGCAGCGCGGCGAAGATCAGCGCTTACAAATATAACATTATTCTCAACAGCAGTTCGTATCTCGTCGCCAGCCTAAACGATTTCCCGACAAAAGATAGTTAACAGCACGGCGGGTTACATTCGTTACGTTACATCGCCTAGGTCTTCAATAGCAACGCGCCGCAAACCAACAACGTCCTCAAAAGTGGAACGCGCAGCGCTCTGCTGCCGGTCCTGAAAAGCGACAACGCCTTGACCCTCGACATCACCAAACACGTTCGCACCGTCCTGCCGTGCATTGGGAATACGGTCTCGCCAGGGCCCAATCTCCACTTGTAGTTCGACCAATAGCCTTTCGCACAAGCCGCGTTAAGCAGCATCCTGTAAGAAACGGAAACGCTCATCGCAACGGGACTCACATCGATTATGGTTTTGCTTTTTTCGGAGCACATGGTAAAATATGTTTATTCTTGAGTTCTAGATTCCGCTCTCTATTTTTTGCTCAGCTAATGTTCCTGACATCTTTGGCCAAACGATAAAACAATTACATTTTTTTATTTGCGGCTATGGTAGCCCTCTCCCCGTCGACGGAGCGATTGTAGCGATCGAAACTTCGGCCTCAAAAATCTCTGGTCCAGCCGAACCTCGACAGCATTGCAACCAATTGCAATGCAATCCTTTATATCGTTCGATGCTTTGCACCTGCATAGACTTCATGCCCGTCTTCTTTCTCGAAGCCACATCGAGATATTTATCTCCGACCGCCGGCGATGGCGGTCATCTTTTCGGTATTCGCGTCCAATCTGCTTCGCCTGCACCTGTGGTCAACGTCCTTGTCACTCAACATGCAAAAGCCTCCTCGCAGTTTACCCTGCGGGCGACGATCTAGACTTCTCAAAAGGCCTCCATCTACGCGTACGCCGTAAGCTACCTCCCCAAGTAAACTCGCTTACACCGGCGATGAAGCAAAGGCTGGGGAAACCCCCAGCGCTCATCGAGCGCCAGAAGTTGGCCAAATAATTAACAGCAAGGCCAAAGCCGTCCTTGCCGCCGCAACCGCGAAATGCTGGCAGATACCCTGTCAACAATCAACGTCGCTTCCCAACAGGAGGTGGAAGAAAAAATGCCACCGCCAAAGTCGCCAAACCTCAAAGAGCTGCAAGATCTCTCCAATATTGATCTCCTTGCTTTACGGCATCATCTTTACCCGCAATGCCGATATTGGCATGCTCATCACGGCCCGGTCCGCGACTTTCCCGCTTCACACAACAAAAGATGCTGCGCATCTACACGAGCATCTCGAGGGCTTACGTGAAACCCAGCCTTAGCGTCAGTGTTTTGCTGAGTGAATTTCCTTACCGATCGTTCACCGGAATAGTCAAAAGTGCCACCACGTATCGCGTCTAGATTGAGATCGAGCTCCCCAACGGCAAAAATGAGTTATTTCCGGAAATATTTTCGAAACTGCGATTTACTCTCGTTCCGGCCGAGGCGTCTCTCCTGCTGTCATCCAAAGATCTAGCAATAACATATCGATAATAGTCAAAAAATGGAATTTGGCAGCGGCTACGGAACATAGATCGGAATTCTCTCCGGACTATCAGATGGTGCCGTAGCCGCCGCAAATCCGAGCGACATGCTGACGGAGCGCTTGCTTGTCGAACCAGTCGCAGACGGAAAAAACAAACGGCCGCGAGGAAAAGCGGCCGCTAAACCTCCCGGAATCGCCTTCGATCAGTTTTCTTCGCCTCCAACAAAGTAGAAGGCAAAGGCAAGCTTGTCCGCAGTTTCCTCAATTTGCTTGGAAATCGGTTTTCCGGCGCCATGACCGGCGTTGGTTTCAATCCGGATAAAAACCGGGCACCTTGCGTTCGGGTTGGCAGCTTGCAAAGCCGCCGCGAATTTGAACGAATGCCCCGGCTGCACCCTATCATCGTGGTCGCTCGTTGTAATCAAGACTGCTGGATAGTCGACACCCGCCTTCACGTTGTGCACCGGTGAATAGGACCGGAGATACGGGAAGTCCTCAGTGTTGTCCACAGATCCGTATTCGCTCGTCCACGCCCAACCTATCGTAAATTTTTGGAAACGCAGCATGTCCATCACGCCGACTTCCGGAAGCGCAACGTGCGCGAGGTCCGGTCGCTGGTTAATTATCGCACCCATAAGCAGGCCGCCATTGGAGCCTCCGCTTATGACCAGCTTCGCGTGCGCCGTGTAGCCTTGCGCGACGAGATAATCACCCGCCGCTGCGAAATCATCAAAGACGTTTTGCTTATTATGCTTCATCCCCGCTTCATGCCAGGCCCGGCCATATTCGCCGCCGCCTCGAAGATTCGCAACGGCATAGATTCCGCCGAGCTCGAGCCAGGCGATAGTCGACATGGAAAAGGAAGGCTGCAGCGAGATATTGAAGCCGCCGTAGGCGTAGAGCAGTGTGGGATGTGAACTGTCCAGTTTTACCCCCTTTCGCATGGTAATGAACATCGGAATGTTCGTGCCATCCTTCGACGCATAGAAGGCCTGCTTCGTTTCGTAAAGTGCCGGGTCGAAAGCCACCTTCGGGGCCTGAAAGACCTCGACTTTCCCCGTGGCAAGATCGCAGCGGTAATTGGTGGTGGGAAAAACAAACGACGTGAAATTGAAGAACATTTCATCTTCGTCGTAGCGACCGCTAAGCGAAGCAACCGTGCCGATGCCCGGGAGCGCAACGTCGCCAAGTAATTTCCCCTCCAGCGACGATAGCTTAAGTACGCTGTACACATCGTGCATATAGTTGACGACGATTTTCCCACCAATTATCCTGGAGGATTCGATGACGTCGGCTGTTTCCGGAACGATGGTTACCCAATTTTTCTTTTCCGGGGCGGCAAGGTCAATAGCGAGAATCTTGCGATGCGGCGCCTCGTAATCGCTTTCCACAAAGATTACAGAGCCACGATTGCCGATGACGTTGTAGCTGGCTTCCATCACGTTGATCAGTTTGAAGACCGGTGCGGAAAGATCCGGAACGGTCGGGTTCTTCAGATCGAGATAATAGAGACAGTTTTGCTCTCCCGTGCCTTCGCTGCCATAGATGAAAAGGTAGCGTCCATTGTCGGACACCGAGGCCGACCATCCACGTTTCGGGAACTCGGGCAAAGCAAAGATCAACTGATCTTGAGGTTGGGGTGTACCAAGCCGGTGGTAGTAGATCTGCTGGTTTGCAAGGTCGCTGAAGGTTTTGTCGCCGCCGCCCTTCGTTTCAGGAAAGCGCGAATAAAAGAAGCCACCGTTGTCGCGCGTCCAGCTCATGCGAGAAAACTTCACCCACTTAATTACATCGAGTATATCCATGCCCGTGGAGATGTCCAAGACGCGAAACTCGTTCCAGTCCGAGCCGGCCGACGAAATCCCATAAAGCAGCCATTTCCCGTCCTCCGAAGCAGCAAAGCCGGTGAGCGCCACGGTTCCGTCCTTTGAAAACTTGTTTAAGTCGATCAAGAGCCTTCCCGCGTCACCCAGCGTTTCTCTAACATAGAGAAGCGACTGATTTTGCAAGCCACTGTTGAAGCTATAGAAATATTTTCCACCTTGCTTGTAAGGCAGGCTATAACGAGTATAATTTAGCAGTTCCTGGAAACGAGCCTTAATTGTATCACGCTGGGGCAGTTTAGCGAGAAAGCCGAATGTTACATGGTTTTCGCTTTGTATCCAGGACTTGGTCGCAGGCGAATCGGCATCCTCCAGCCAGCGGAATGGGTCGGCGACTTTCGTTCCGAAGTAATCGTCGGTCTGGTCGGTAGCGCAAGTGACGGGATAGTTCCAGGTCGCAGGAAAAGCAAAAGTGGAAGCAGCCATAAGGAGAGTCGTAAATGGACCAGTTTTGTGTTAGAATCTTATTTGGATAATACGCTCCAAACCAAACCCCATACGGAGCAACTAATCGTCGAACACTTTTGAAACCGGAGGCAAGCCGTTTGGGCTGCCGCTACCGACATTCCCCCGATGTGGGTTATGATTATGATCGAACTGCTTTGTGGGTCAGCCATACGCTTGCACCGCGACCGTATATTTATAGGAGCGTTATAGGAGCGTGCAGAAGAACCCCCAGTAATCGTGATCGTCCGCGGTGACAAGCATAGAGGTATACTTCGCCCCTCTCTTCACGGTGTGCACCAGAAAATGTTTCACGATATAACTGAAGATATCCCCAGCGCCAGAATCGCCCTAGCCAGGGGCCCAGACAGAATAAACTGTAAATTTGTAGTAGCAAAACATATCCATCACCCCAATCGCAAACACCGCTACCGCACAGAAGTTCGGACGCTAATTGACGACCTCTCCAACAAGCAGGCCACTGTTGGAGCGACCATAAAGGACCTGTTTGTCGTGTGATGTGTAACCATTTGCGCAAACTTAATCGACAGCAGCAATGTAGCCATCGAAGACGTTTTGCTTGTTCGCCTTCGTTCAGGCTCGCTGTCAATCTTCTCCACGCCTCCTCGCTCGATCCAGACAAGCAGCGACACCGCAAGCCGCGGTTTCATCACAATGTGAAGGCCCCGTAGCCGTATAACCAGTCCGGTGTGTTTCAGTTCACGCTTATGGACAACAAAATGAGGGATCTTCGTCCCGGCCTTGCTTTTTCAGAAGGTCTGCTCGATCTCGTAGCCGGCGAAGAAAAACTGCAGGCCCGTCTGATGCTGATGCCACGCTCCAGTATCAGCAGGTGCTTAGCTCGTAGCGCAGGATCATTCCAGAATTCAGGAACGAGGGGAAGTCGACAAAAGCCTCGTGATCGTCGAACTTGCCGCGCAGAACCGTTGCGCTGTCGTAAGACGGTAATAGAATTTTTCGGGCAGAAGCATCGTCAAGTCGGCATGGCAATGCGGTTGACCACATTGTACAGATAAGCGAGGATAAAGCTGCCTGCGGAAATCCGTACGAGTTCAATAGTGCCGTCCCTTTCCGCGACGATCGTCTGCCAGTCAGCCGATGCGCCAAAGTTCGCAGCAGTCTATGATCGGTACCGTTCTCGAAATAGAACTTTCCCCGGTATTTACCAGAAACGAATAGTGATGTTCGAAAATTTTCCACTAGGATGATAACTTTGCCGCCGAAATCGGGTGCCCTTCGCTAAAACCGAGATAAGCGGCTATTCGCCTGGGTATCCCCAGGGACGCGGCCGTGATCACGACATAGCAGCCGTTAGACGACACGGTTGTATCGAAAAGCTGTTTCGGATGCTCTGGGAATGCGAAAATTAGCTTACTCTCGTTTTGCAGCGCGCCTAGACGGTAATAAAAAAAGCCTTTGGCTCGCAAGTTTTCTGAACACCATTCGGGTTTCCACCCAGAAGCGCCGGGGAACACGCGTAGTAAGGAGCCAGCGTTATCTTGGTGTCCAGATCAGATCGGAAAGCTTCACGAGATTGACAACGTCTTTGCTCTTCATCCTTCTGGCCGCCCTCCGAATATGGAATTAACTACAGTCTTTGCCCCGGCCGCCGGGGCAAAGACTGTAACGGAGCCACTTTACAGTCGACGAGGACGGAGTCACCACCAAAGCCGATGATACCGTCAATCAAGAACGTGTTCGGATCGATCAACACACGAGGCGTGCCATCCAAACTACTTTGCACATAGAGCGGCGACTGGTTTAAAAAACGCCGTTTTTTATAAAAATACCAGTCGGCCTCCTTTTTCGGAACGCCGACTCGCAAATAATTCTACAATTCAGTCAATTGCTGTCTCACATCGGTTCGTTCCAGCATCTTTTCTAAAAAAGCGTCGGTAAAAATGTTTTGCGCCGCCATCAAAATTTGGACACCAAGAGAATCGAAGTTTTATCGGCCATCGATAAAAATCGGCAATTTTGTTTCCCCAACTTGATCGACTTTTTAAAGGTGGGGTATTTTTTCACTCGGTCAGCTATCACCGATAGCAAGGTCAGCACCGACGCCGCCCAGCGAGGGAACTTCAGCCCCCCGCTCCAATCGGAAGCTGCCGCATCCCCAATTTCAGCATTAACCTTCGCCGCTTTCAGGGGAACATACGCAGACCTTCGTCAATTAAAGCTAATGTCACCAGTCTCCGTAAAAAGCCAGCGAGACTAGCACCTCGATTTCTTTTGCGAGCTGTCGCTAATTACGATTGGTATCAGCCATATTGTCAGCCTGTTTCAGATGGTATCGGGCGAACCCCGCTCGACTTCGTCAGCGGTACGGAGGAGGTCGTTTTTCTCTCCGAACTCACCGGCGGCCTGGTTTATGTATGGCTCTGGCTTACCCAAAACACGCAGGACCGCAACAGACACCGCGTTCTTGTGTGCTGGCACAGCACTTATCTGTGCGACCTGTGCCACATCGAGCTTTTTAGCGGCTTCTTTGCGTGGACGTAGAAGTTCAACGCCATGACCGAGTACTTAGCCCAAAACTCCACCGAACCGCTGCTGTTAGACCCCCTACCGATACATGAGGTCTTCTTGACACTGCTGCCGGCCATTTTACTCACCTTGTTCGAAAAAAAGCGCCTGTAGTATCCTGATGGCCACACTTCCCAGCTGACTGCTGATTAATCTGTTAGTGCCCCAAAACTCCGATCGTCGCTGGCCTGATCCAAGGTAGCGTTTTTAGCTGAGGTGCCTGGCAACTCGTTTTCGCTGTCGGCGTGATCTTCAGCGCCGCCTGGATGGCACGATGAACAACTGCTTCAGCCGAGTCATCGCAAGCTGTTTTCTCTCGCTTTTCCGTTGGTGATCACAGGCTTCCTTTTCGGCTAAACCTATTCCCCCGAATTTCCGCAATTTGGTTGACCGGCCAACAAAAAAAGTTTCGCCTAGTTGAGACTTCTGAGTGTTTCCACACCCTTCTACTTTTTGTCTGTTCCACATCCCCATCGTATTGTGGCTTCGATCCTGTAGCTGGCGCCCGCTCTCCTTCCTTGGGCAAGCTACTCGCTCAACATCTTTACGGTGCACGTGCTCGCCCTATCTACATGCTTTTTCGAAATATGTCGCAAGCACGCGGCGCAACGCTTGTCGGGGAAGCTCCTGATAATTAAAGTGATTTTTACCACCGCTACTGTCAGTGATGCATGGGGAAATTCCGCCAAATGAGTCTCGCTTTGTCTACAATCGTCCCCAGCCACGTTCTAAGCCGTTTTAACCGCTCGCATGGGAGCCAAATTGCCGTTTCCCCCTCCTCGTCTGGCAGATTTCTCTACCTTCGGAGACTGGTTGGCCCGCCAACTGCAGCTCGCCATCGAAGTCGACAAACTAAAAACCGCCTTGCGATGCACCCGCCTTGCTAACTACTTCTGTTTTGGAAACGGCGTCAAACACGCCCAAACTCGATTGATCTGGCTGGCGTGGTAAAGACGCTCCTCGTCCAGCTCGACGCAGGCGACACTTTAGGCTACTATGCTATGTAGCCTAGACACGCTAGCAAGTCAGAGCGTACTTTCGGTCTTTTCCCGCCTATCAAGCAGCTGAGCTTCGCGCGTTGTAGGTAGGGTAGGACGAGTTTGAGGCCACAGCGACACCGGAAGCCAAACTCACGCTCGAGATAGACCGCCTCCAAGGCTTTCTGCTTAACCTCGCCACCAAAGGCAGTTCATAAAAAGAGGATCACGTCACCCTCGACAAGGCACTCGCCCGCAACTCCGTAATCAGCGCAAATGAGTCTGCAGTTTGGACAGAGCATCTATGAGGCCGCGCAGCTCCGGGGCCCCATGCTGCTAGGCCCACAACCTCTGTCTGAGCGAGCACGGTGTTCTAATTTAGATCGCAAAAGACTCAGAACTCCAGATCAACAAGGCAGCGACAGATGTACACGATCGTTCCATCCCTCTGCTAAGCGATATAGCTGTTTGGCCGTCTACATTTTTTCATCAAGTTGTTTTTTCGCATCGATCAAGCGACAAACGTTGATCAGGAGAGTTTTTACGATTCGTTCGAAGCCGTCTAGCATAGCTATCCCAAGCTGCACCAAACAGGGTATTGAAAGCCGTGAGCGTCTGTATGCGAACTGCTCAAACTGAGAAGTCTCGAAAATGATGTCGTTTCCCATTTTTAAAAGCACAACCTTTGGCCAGTGATTCCAGCACGAGAACTAGCTAAAATCGACGGCGATTCGTTTTCGACACCATAAAGTTATACCGTACCTTCATGAAGGTACCGATTTTGCACGGAAAAATGATCTCCAACCTGCCGCGGAAAAGAGCGTGTCTATGTTTCGCTGTTCCGTTACACTAATTGGTTCGCCTGCAGCCCAGAACTAAACCCGTTCGATTGTAAGGAACACTGCGCGCAACACCATCGACAATGCCATTGAGAAAAGAAAGAATAGACCGCGTCGCCGACTCAATACATGAGCTGGCACTCGGCGCTCTTGCAATCGCTCAATGTATTGCCAAGCATCAGCAATGGCGGGAATATGCAAGCCGCAGAATACCGACTTGCAAACCAAGTTCATGCCAATCGTACATCGTAGATTAATTAAGCTTAGCAGCAGTAGAAACTCGATGTAAAGCTTTTTATTTCAACACGCTATCCGAGCAGCACACGCCAGCTGCATATCCTTGACACCCACTTTGCTTCTACTCCTATACTTCCTATACTTATACTCCTAAAACCGTCCCGCAGAGTAGATGCAAGATCTACGCGTTGACCTCGAAGCCGCGCAACGTTTTGTCAGCTCCTGCAGCGTGCGCTCGCTAGAGCGCACAGAAGAGAAGTTGTTCGAGGCAGCTTGCCAATCAACGAGATTGGAATCGATGAAAAAGTTTTGCTAAATAGCCTGGCGCGAATAGGAGAAAAATGAAAGACTAAGCGCCCAATTTACGCCATTTTTATCGAATATCCTATAAAAGTCATATTCACCACTGAAAATATCTTTATCTTCGACCGCAGTTTCCGGAACGCATGCACATAAATAAATGATGTTGTCGACCTGAAACAGCGGGCGATAATTCGCTTTTCGTACTTTGCTCCATTCCGCATTATCAAAAGTTTTATAGAAAACGTTTTGCAATACGCTTCGTTCTATAAAAACAGGACTTTATGTGTATTAACAATGCCGCACTTCCTTACTTCCTTCTCTGTATCGGGCTAATCGTGGTTAGGCTGGCTAGTCTCAGCTATTTTCCCTGCTACCGTTTCGCATCTTTTCGCTTCCACCGATCTGTTCAAGATCAAACATCTCTATTCGCCCACCCTTTCGCTTGACAGCAATCCTCTTCCACGGCAACTTCCCCCGCAGCAGCGGCTTGAGCAACTCGAGCTCCTTCTAGAGCTCTAACGGAAGCCAACTCGTCCTCATGTGCGCTATCAGAAAGGTGAAACTGCAAGCCTATCTTTTCGCTATCCCCTGTGACGAAGCCCTGCTGTTTACCAAAATAGAAATCAGCTCCGGTGATACGCATTGGTAGCCAGATTGCTCGTAAATGCTCTTCACCTCTCTTCTAAATTACGCCCATGTCCGGTTAGCTCTCAACGAAAGTAGTAAAGTAGTAAAGTAGTAAAGACAACAGTCCTAATTGACTAGAAGGAAAGCATGGATATTAGCCCAACGACTCCTAAAAGGAATAAAAAGTAAATAAATATCCCAAAAGGGAAGTCTAGAGTCAAAAGAGAAATTTACCAGCGTCAAAGCCGATCGTGGCCGCTCGCTCGCTAAACGCGGGGAGTGTATAGCTAAAAACGAGACCGATGGAAATCCATCGCGTCTTCAATCGCTTAAGCTTTTTCAGCCAATGGATACCAATATCTGAGCGTACCTTCACGCACATCTTCGTTCAAGAGATCCCTGGTTAGCACACGAGCGCTGTCGATCTTCTATCCAGGCTACACCAGCACCGCGGTCCAGAGTGGCTTCCCGTGGGAAAGTCGTTTTGTCCAAGGAAAACCAACAATCAAGCCAGAACCCCGACCACGTTGAAAGCGGTAGCCCTTACCGCATCAATACCAAAAGTAAGAGCATCACACTCTTCACCGGACTCGACAGCTACGGCTGTAAACTCTGTCTCGCCCATCTTTCTACCCATCAACCCGATGGGGAGCACGTAGCGCTGGCCGCATCGTCCGAGAAAAACGAGGGGCACTCCGCCCCCCTACTGTCATGCACGCCACCGGAGGTAAACCCTCTTTCCCTTCTTTGTTGACAGCGAAGCAAGGTCGCTCCGCTTCCAACTTCAAATAGGCATCCGACAGAAGCCAGGGTTGTTGCGCTGCCGCCAGCTAGATAAGATTCCACTTTTTGGAAGTCGACGCCCACAACGTTGAATTCTCGCACGTTACCGTCAATAAGTGGGTGCCGAAGCGCTATTATTACAACGTCGATACTACTTCGGCTCAGCGGAGTCCTGACCAAGGCCAGACGACCCCCTAAAAACTTTATGCAGGCACAACCGCTATCTCTGATAGCCTCATACAACTCCACAGAGCTGAAATGATTGAAAAGAAAAAATTGACTATCTACGATAGCCCACGAACTTACTGTCTCGACGGCTTCAAAATTTAATACTGGGCAATGAAGCCGACCGACTCCTCGCTGAACAAGAACACCCACTGTTTCTTCGAAATCCACGATGGGCCGCCCGTTATTTAGGGCCCAGAGCGAAGACAGGATGTGGCTCGAGTTTTAATTTTTCGTCGCACAAAAATTACTTTATTTTTATAAATCATTAACTGTAATATTATTAATTTGAAACGCTTTAATAATACTAACACGCAGATTTTCAAAGCTGGCACGCAGGCCCACCCGACAACGTTCTCAGAGTAGCCGACAGGGCTGCTGCACAAGTGTTTATCGACAAGGATCGCCAGACCATGACCAGCAGCTACTCGAATGGGCTAGATCGTAGGCCCGACCATTGTTTCAAAGCGGCTGTAGCCCAAGCCCCAGTGCCGCGTTTACGATCTCGCGACGTTCTTCTGCGAAGGTAAACGCGTAGCAGCTCGCGTCTTCCGGCGACTATCCTTGACAATCGGAAATTCGGAACCCCCTCGAAAACAGCCCCCTTTATTTAGGCCGAAAAAATTACAACGCCGCTGCGTCTCCAAACACAACGGCAACAATCGCCATACAGGTGTACAAAGGGAAATGATGCCCAAAGCTTCAAAGTGCTGGGGCGAAGCCCTAGAGTCCTAGCGCCACCCATAAGCCCAGCCGCAGCGGCGAAACCTAGCAGCGCATCGATATATCCTAGCACGTTACGATGGGTTTCCCAGCGAGCGCTACCTAGAACAAGGCTAAGTCCAGGTGTGTCCTATGCGGACTAACAGATTCATTATCTATTTTTTGTGTTTGCGATTCCTAACACACATACAGTCTTTCTATCTTCCTTCGCTCCCATGTTTTATACTACATTTCCAACCAAGTTTGGCTTTTCTGGCTTCGCTTGGAACGAGGTCGGCTTAACTGCATTCAGCCTACCCGAAGAAAATATCGATGAGGTTGCAACAAGGCTGCAACAGAACGGTGAGCCGAAGGCCCCGGACGGAAACATTCCATTCCCTCTTAAAAGCCTTATTCAACGCGTACAAAATCATCTAGAGGGTAACCTACAAGACTTTGTCGACTTGAATCTCGACTGGACTAATTTGAGCGACTTCAAACGCGATGTCTACTTGGAAACAAGGTCGATCAAACCGGGCTTAAAAAAAAGCTATGGCAATATCGCCCGTGCGCTCGGTCTCGGCGCGAAAGGCGCCCAAGCCGTCGGCGCCGCGCTTGGCAGAAATCCTTGGCCCCTTGTTGTGCCTTGCCATCGTGTGGTTTCCGCCTGCGGGAAAATGACCGGTTTTTCAGGTCCAGGCGGCATCCGAACCAAGGCGCGCCTACTCGCCCTCGAAGGAGCGGAGCTGCTCTCCGAGTAAAATTCGGTTTTGTTTTCTCTTATCCAACAGCACTTCGCCTATCTCAGCGCGAGCGATCCTCGATCCTATTTGGGCAAAGCTGATCACGCGCGTTGGTGCCTTTATATTTGGGCTACGTCCGAAAATCAGCCTTTTCTAGGCGTCGCTCCGCTCAATCGCCTACCAACAGCTTCATGAAAAAGCTTTATGAAAAAGAGGCCGCTTCGACCTATGCGCACGTGTTTGCCATACTGAAGCAACACGGCAGCGCCATACAAAGCCGCGATTGACTGCTGTAGCGGAAAAAGAGCTCTACGCATCCGGCCTCTCGCGATCAAAACTTCTCTCAATAAGCAACCTCGGCGCCCAATGTTTCGCCGGAGTCATTCCCATCACTCGCTGATGCCACGGATGTTTCCCGGCAACAAACTGATCGACCGGTTCACGACCGTGCGTGAGATTAGCACCTTAGGCCGTAGACCGTGCACATATTGCTGATCTTCTATCTAGGGCGGCAAGATGTCATTCCAACGGGAGACTTTGCTATCCTATTTATTTTAAAAAACTTTTACAAAAAAAGAAATACGGCCCTTTGGATGCGCACACTCCACTCCCATTCTGCAACATGCACACCGTTAGTCGCCTTATCGCAGCGCGGCCAGATGGTATCTCTAACGTTCGCTCGGCATAAGAAATTGGTTTTTCGATTTTTGGGCCGTGCTGGCACGGGAATGAAACTTCAACCTGGTTAACGCCATCGTTGAAACAATATATCTATTGCGAAGCTCGTAGCAGCGTCTTCGTCATTATTTCGCCACAAGCCTCGTTTAGTTTGGCTGTTCCATTGTCTTACATCTATGTCTGAAAAAATGCGCGCGATCATCAAACCCACCATCGGCCCCGGCCTCATCATGTCTGAAGCCCCGGTGCCTGTTCCCGATATCAACGACGTGCTGATCAAAGTCAAAAAGACTTCAATCTGCGGCACCGATGTGCACATCAATAAGTGGGATTCGTGGGCTCAATGCACCATCAAGCCACCGCTCATCATCGGCCATGAATATGTCGGCACTGTCGCCAATGTGGGAGATGGAGTCAACGGTTTCTCACTTGGCCAACTCGTCACCGGAGAGGGCCACATTGTGTGCGGGCATTGCCGAAACTGTCTAGCCGGCCGACGCCACCTTTGCCAGAACACGATTGGCGTCGGTGTAAATCGGAACGGTGTATTCGCCGACTGCGTTTGTATCCCTGCAAGCAACGTCTGGGGAGTTCCTGCCGGGGTAGATCCCGATGTCGTCTCCTGTTTTGACCCGCTCGGAAACGCAGTGCACACGACTTTGTCTTTCGACATGGTCGGCGAGGATGTGCTTATCACCGGCGCTGGACCGATCGGTTGCATGGCCATCGCCGTGGCGCGGCATGCGGGCGCCCGCAGGATCGTGATTACCGACGTCAACGATAGCCGCCTCGCGCTCGCCAAAAAACTGGAACCGACGCGCGCGGCCAACGTAGCGAAGGAAAATCTTTCCGACGTCTGGCACCGCGAATTGGGCATGAGGGAAGGCTTCGACGTCGGACTCGAAATGTCTGGAAACTCCGCCGCACTCAATCAAATGATCGACAACATGGTTATGGGCGGTCGCATTGCATTGCTCGGCTTGCACCCGAGACCAGCGGAGATCGACTGGAATAAGATCGTTTTTAAAATGCTTCACCTAAAAGGTATCTACGGGCGAGAAATGTTCGAAACATGGTATAAGATGACCGCGCTCGTGCAAGCCGGCATGGATATAACGCCAGTCATCACACATCGCCTACCAATCGATCACTTTCAGGAAGGCTTTAGGCTGATGGGTGAGGGAAAATCCGGTAAGATCCTGCTGAACTGGGAATGACTAGGGGGACCAGTACCTGAACCAGTCCGCCCACGGGAAACGCCAGGAACGCCAATAGCAGGATGCTAATAAACACATTTTGTGAACGGCCAGTCTCGAACACATTGAAGCGTGGCGAAGACCTTCGCCACGAACACGAAACAGACCGCTCCGAACTGTTCTTGCAGCACAAAAACGTAGAGCTGTATCCATTCGAGCGAACCGATTACCCGGTCTTCGGTTGAGCTCGCGAACGCCCACGGTTTCGCTTTTCTCCACAAATCGCCGTTTCAGATCCAGTGCGTCGAAAACAAAACAGATCACAAAGTTAGCTTCGTTAGCGGCCAGTAAAAGACCAAACAAAAGCAATTACAGTTCGGGATACATAAACCAATGCAGCGGCTAGCCTCAAGAGCGGAGGGGAGGAAAGCCAGATTCTCTCGAAAGTGGAGTGGAGCGTGGCTTCCATGCCGCGCCAAATAAAGCGCTGAAATCAAGCCAATTCCGCCATCCCTCAACAAAAGCCGACAAAGATTCCGGATCCGGGTCCGCGTTCAACTTCCCCAAGAGAAGCTCACGATATTGATAACAAGACCCCACGCCGCCATAGCCCAGCAACGTTTTCCCAATCTAAGTGCGTACGGACCGGTAGCTCGTCCCGAAAAAAGAAGAACCGGGCCAGCAACACCAGAGTGACGAAGACCAGAAAGCTCAGGATCACTTAATTTTCAGCTCATCGGTTAGAAGCCGAAAAAGATCACCAAGTAGGCGCTTCGATTCGCCAAGGTCGGCCAAACGGATGTTTTTATCCACGGAGCAAGCCATGATGCGGCCCAACCTTCGCAAGGTCTCCGACCGGAACTCTGCCAGGTAGCCAGGGAAAGGCCTAAAACCGCTTTGCCCGCCAGCCCTCAATCTGTCGAAAGAAGGTAGGCCAGCGTGGAACGCATCCAAGTCCAGCGGACAACGTTTTCACTCTCAGCGGCGAGCAGCTGACCGCCGTCCTTCAGATCCTCCAAAAGTGTCCGAAGACAATAGAAGATCGGCCGCCCATCCCGATTGCTTGCTCTGGGTTGAACAACGCCACGATTTTGCGAACGGCCAGAAAAAATCGCGCTCGCAACGATGCCAGTTCGTGAACTGGGTTCTGAACAAGCCAACGAAAACGGATCCGGGTTGGCGGTAGAAAGCTTAAGATAATCGCCAAGTATCAAAGGGAAAAGAGTGAAAGCAGAACGGGCAACCGCCGAATATTGATAGCAGTAAGAGTGGTGTTTAGTTTCTTTTGTAAGGTAGTCCAGCCTGCTATCTAACTAGATATAAGCAATTATTACTAATAAGCACAAGATGTTTTACTATTTGAATAAGAGTCTTTTTTTTAGAAAAAAGAACTTTTCAGATCTTTTTCCCACAGTTTGCTACGGCAATCTGGCCTCCCGACCTAGACTCTAGATATGATAGATATGAACTCCGTTTACTCCCAGCATCTTCAGCAACTTCTCAGTGAAGTCGAAACCGCCGGCCTCTATAAACGCGAGCGCATCATCACCACCCCCCAGTCCGCTTGTGTAGCCGTCACTTCCGGACAAAAAGTGCTAAATTTTTGCGCCAATAATTACCTAGGTCTCGCCGACCACCCTGAGCTAATCGCCGCCGCCCGCGGATCATTCGATCGTTGGGGCTACGGTCTCGCTTCGGTGCGCTTTATCTGCGGCACCCAGCAGCTTCACAAAGACCTGGAAGCAGCACTTTCCACCTTCCTCGGGACCGAGGACACGATTCTTTACTCTTCCTGCTTCGATGCCAACTGCGGCCTTTTCGAAACCCTGCTCGGCCCCGAAGACGCCGTGATTTCCGACGAACTCAACCACGCTTCGATCATCGACGGGATCCGGCTCTGCAAAGCCAAACGCTACCGCTACAAAAACAACAATCACGAAGACCTCGAAGCCAAGCTGAAAGAAGCCGATGCCGCCAAAGCCCGCTTCAAGTTAATCGCCACCGACGGCGTTTTCTCAATGGATGGCTACATCGCCAACCTGAGGGGAATCTGCAATCTCGCCGATCGCTACGGCGCACTCGTGATGGTCGATGACAGCCATTCAGTCGGGTTCATGGGGAAAACCGGCCGCGGCACGCACGAACATTGCGACGTTATGGGTCACATTGACATAGTCACAGGAACGCTCGGAAAGGCCCTCGGCGGAGCCAGCGGCGGCTACAGCTCTGGACGACGGGCCATTATTGACCTATTGCGCCAACGCTCTCGTCCGTACCTCTTCTCGAACACCATACCGCCAACCATCGCCGCCGCCTCGCTCAAATGTATCGAGCTGCTGAGCCGCTCGACCGCGTTGCGCGACAAGCTTGAAGAAAACACGCGCTACTTTCGGGCCGGACTAACGGCAGCCGGACTAACTGTTAAGCCCGGAACGCATCCCATCGTTCCCGTCATGCTCGGCGATGCCGCTCTCTCGCAAAAGGTCGCTGCGCGGCTTCTCGAAAAGGGCCTCTACGTGGTCGGGTTTTTCTATCCCGTCGTGCCGCAAGGTGCAGCACGCATCCGCACCCAAGTTTCCGCCGCCCACAGCCGTGAAAATCTCGCTTTTGCCATTGAGAAATTTACCGAAGTGAAGAAAGAATTCGGATTATTACCCTCCTCCTAATGGCCCTTTCTCTGTCCAAATAAAAAACTGGCAACCGCCAGGGTCTACGCTTCATCACGTTGGCGCCGCCGGCCTTGCCGCCTGCGGGGGAAAATCTATTCCGGTTGCAATGCGCGAGAACGTCTCCTGTTTTTTCTACGACTGTGCCAAACGCACTCCGATTTTTGTTGCCGTCGCCTTCCAGGTAAAAGCCACATTTCTGCTGCGTCACTGTCTACACACCGACAGGCGCCCTGCGGCGCGTGCCGGCAGGTCATCTATTAATCCGACCCAGATGCTTGCGTTGTTTCCGTCTGTGGTTCTGTTTATATGTAGGATCGATATTTTCATCACTGCACTACATCCCAAGGACATTTGGACCTATACCGATCTGTCTGCCGTCCCAAAGGTTCATGGAAGCTTCTCTTTTTGTTGGCATCACTATCTTTGCGCTAATCAGTTCCTACCACACTGTCAATCTAAGCGGCCGACCGCTCCTACATAGTTATGGGTATTTCGTCGACGAGCGATTTTTACAGCTATGCCAGTCGCTCTTTCAACAAGATCCCGATCCCGGGAGAATGTACAGCCTACGGTGTCAATCAGGAGGTCGACGAACGCGATTTCTCCATTCTGTAATGGCATTCTTGAATGCCACTGTACCAAATTCCAGGCGCTACCAGCACTATGGTACAATGGGTTCTTGGTTTTTACGTGGCCGGCATGGACGAAGCTGCCACCGGAAAGGCTGATCTCTTGCCTCGTCAGCCTTGGCTAGACGAGGTCGATGCGACCTAGATGATCGCCAACCTGCAAAGCGGCCATCGCACATCTTTACGCCAACGGTCTGGACACCACGCTTTTGGCACGCAAAGTGGACGACAAAGACGCCACATCTATAATTGCCTCATTTGGGCAAGACGGAGTTTGGCTTCTGGAACGCAACTACTGCTGCATACCAATAAGACATAAGCCGATCTTCGGAAAGCCCAAACCACATCGCACACACATTGGAGCTTTAAAAGCAAAATTACTCAAGTGTCCAACGCAATCCTTAAGTTTCGCTCTCTAGAAAAAAAACAACCACAAACCCTCGAATACCGAGCTTCACCAAATCGTCCCCACACCTCGGCTGAAGCAGACTCTTCGCCGCGGTGCAAGTTTTCCTCCCGGAGTCCGTCTTAGCTCGAACTCTTCGCGGCATTCGCTCAATTATCCGAAAACGAGCCAAGCCAATCACGATCTGGCGCGATTACCTACACTAAAATGCTCTATATCATATCAGAACACGAGCTTCTAGCACCTCTCGCTTCCTATGGGAAAAGCTTTCGGGCGCCACAAAGTTTAAGCTATGGTGGAAGCGCGTAAGGACTTACTTACCACAGTCGACTCTACGCTGGGCAAAACCTTGGCCAGCTTTACACCAAACTCGCCTTTAGCCCAGAAGCCAAATCACGCTCTCAACTCATGAATCCATGGTAAAGTTCCACCTGCAAGTCACGCATAAATCGTATCGCCACAGCTTCCTGCTTGAGTGAGCCACAAAACAGCAGTAAAGTTCGAAAAATACGCAGAAAAATTCGGCTACCCTGGCCGCGACTGTTCGGCCCTGAAAATTAGCCGCGCTTTCTACTCCGCCAACATGGCTTGCCACTTAGGCCTTCGAGCTACACGGGCAGCTTGCTAAGCTCAGCAAGCCCGTCGATCGCAACGAATAACATATGGCTTCGCAAACTAACAATACCTACTATGACCCGACTTTGAATGTGTTTCGCAGCGGGCATTCTCCAGCGGCCCCTTTTCGACTAGGACGCCGACAGTGCGGTAAACTACAACATCCTCGCCTCTGCCATCGGTCATAGGTTCACGCATGGCTTCGAGACGAAGGATGGCAATTTCAAAAGCTGGTGGACCAAAGCCAACGGAAAAGCTCTTTAGTCGATCGACCAAACAATACGACGTCTACGAGCCTTTCAACATACTGCACATCAATTTGATTACCATAATATTAGACGAAAATATCCCAGTGCTTTCGGTTTGCGCATTGCCTACGAAACGCTCCATCTCGCGACGGCAGACAAGCGACTTAAATCGATCGACGTTTACCCCATAGCAACATTTCTTTATCGCTTTTGCACAAAGCTGGCAAAGCTGGAGCACGGAACGAAAACCATAACAAGTACGCCTGCAGGTAAACAGCGGTGTACACAGTCCCTGTACGTTGGCCAGTATCAGCCCTTATACAAAATTTTTCAGAGTTTTACGAAGTTTTCGGTCAGCCGGTTCCGACCGGGTTTCCTACAGCGATTTATAAGAGTCAGAGCGGATCGGTAAATGCTCGCAGCTTCTCCCAATAGGCCGGCCCTGCGAAATCCGAAAGCCTGGCATGTGGGCGCCGTCGACAAACCAAGCCGTCTTCGTCGCACGCAGGGCTCAAAACAAGGTACGCCACGCCCCCATGCCAGACCGGGACAGTGCGGTCTTTCATCCCATGCACCACAAATACCGGGCACCACAGCCTGCCGACCTTCGCCAAGTTGCAGAACTTATCACCAATGAAAGTTGGAAACCGCGTCATCACGCGATACACACTAACAAACGCGCCTTGCAGAACTACGTCTACCACTGGCCGGTCCCCCAGCAAGCGAGTAGCCGAAAACCACCATTTTTTTGCTGGTACATGAAGCGTTCCGGTAAGGTAGTCAAAAGCGCGCAACGCATCGGCCAACTACATTGGCTTCCGTTGGTCGCCCATCGCTACGCCCATAGGCACGGTACGGTAATACCGCGTAGCCTGCCACGGTCCCGAGATCCTCCGTTTTGCCATGCAAATAAAACAGCGCTTCGCAGCTGGATTTGGCCAAAAGCGCCCGACCAGTTGGACTCCGCAATTGACGGCGAATTGTACTTACTCGCCTCCCAATTTATAGCTCGACGACAGGTGTGCAAAAATCATCCGATTGGAAACCCAAATGTACCAAACCAGCAAGCCCACAATAGAAAACCCCAGCAGCAATCAGTTTCAGGAACGTTTCAAACACCCAGGCAGCCATAAAAACTACTTCTGGCCGAGCAATGCGTACACTGCAGCCGGCAAATCAGCTCTTGCAACGTCGCGTTCCGAGCGATCGGCTATGTTTCGCAGTTTCACCACACCGTGGGAAACCCAATCGTTATCGTAAATCAAAGCCACTTTCGCGCCCGATTCTGCAGCAGCTTTGAATTGTTTTCTAAAGGCTATGTCCTTGAAAGGATACTCCACATGCCAGCCGAAAGCCCGCAAGTTTTGAATATCAGCAAAAGCGGCCGCTCGTTCCTCAACGCCACCAATTACAGCATAGATTTCGGCAGTATTCGCGGTGGACGGCATGAGGCCACGTTGTTCAAGCAATAAACCGGTTGTCACATCGCCGATGGCAAAACCCACAGCCGGCAGATCGGTATAGCCGAGCTTTTTTACGAAATCGTTATAGCGTCCACCTCCAGCGAGGGCACGAAAGCCGCCCTTACGGTCGAAAACCTCGAAAACAAATCCCGTGTAGTAGGCCAGCCCGCGAACAACCCCGAGGTCGACACTGACAAAACCAGCGAGTCCCATCATCGTTAGTCCGTCAAGCACACGGCGCCAATCGTTAAGTCGCGCAAAAAGTTTTTCTGAATTAAAAGGTGCAAGTGTCTCTTCGAGTTCGACAAGCGTTTTGATTCCCAAAAACGCGAGCAGCTTGCCTTTACGCTCGGTGTCCAACTCCATGTTAGCTTTCGCATAGCTTTTGAATGCATCGTCGCCCACCTTCTTATAGTGGTCAATAGCGCCTAAAATTGCCCGCGCCTGGACCTCGTTGAAGCCGAGCGCTTCGAGATAAAAAAGCCAAAGGTCGCGATCGCTCAGGAGAACATAAAAATCATCCTTCGTCAAGCCGAGCCCGGTAAAGCACTGGATCAGCAAAGCAATCAGTTCAATTTCCGCCTCAGGTCCGGCTTCGCCGAAAATATCGGCATTAAGTTGGTGAAATGCCCGCAGCCGTCCTTTCTGGGCCCGCTCGTAGCGGTAGAATTCCGCGATACTGAACCACTTGATAGGCCGCTTGAGTGCGCCCGCCTTGGTACCGACCAACCGACACACCGTTGGAGTCATTTCCGGCCGTAGAGATACATCGCGTCCGCCTTTATCGGTAAAACTAAAAAGCTGCGTCTCGATTTCGTCCCCTGACTTGGTTGTATAGAGCCCGAGGGGCTCCAAAACGGGCGCGTCGTATTCCTGAAAGCCGTAGGCATTAGCAGTTTTCCGCCATTGACGAAAAATATGCTGACGGCGAGAAAAGTCTTCCGGGGAGAATTCCCGGAAACCGGGGAGAGACTGAAAGGCTGCCATTAAGAAAACTAGGCGTGGTAACGCTCAGGTCGCCACTTCGTTACTGTCATCATCGTCGGCTAAGGCCGGAACAGGCGGGTTCGCTTTGAGCTTTTCGAGATCCAAAACCTTGATTTTATGCTTCAAAATTTTTCCCGACTTGAATTTCACGACCGCACGCTCGGGAATAATAACTTCCGCCTCCGGCTTGTTCGGATTGCGACCGACCCGCGCCTCGCGAACTTGAACTTCAAGCACGCCGAAATTGCGTAGCTCGACATTCCGTCCGGAAGCGAGCGCCTCTGTGATTATGCCCAGAGTCATCTGTACAGTCTCTTGGATTTGTTTCTGCGGAAAGCCGGTTTTCCCGTAGAGTTCCAACACGATTTCACGTTTCGTAAGATTAGTGGGCATAGCGTGTTTTAGTTAAATTACTCGTGAAAGTTTAACACTACAAATAATTAACTATTGCATTTTTACGTCAACCGCAAACCAGGAATCATCGATTCGTCAAAATATGACCGGTCCTCGTAAAATAAACACCATGTTCTCAAGTATCGCCAAACGCTACGACTTGGCCAACCGACTCCTGAGTGGAGGCAAGGACGTATTCTGGCGCCAGGAATTAGTTCGCGCCGTCTACGATGTCCATCCTGATGTCGTGCTAGATCTTGCAACAGGAAGCGGCGACGTTGCCTTTGCGCTTGCCGATAGTCTGCCATCATCGACGAAAATCATCGGAATGGACTTCTGCCAGGCCATGCTAGACGAAGCGAAAAAAAAGAAACAGATCCGCGGCGGAGCCTCTAAAATAGTTTTTCGACAAGGCGATGGGCTAGCTTTGCCCTTGCCAGACAAGTGTGTGGACTCGGTGACGATTTCTTTCGGTCTCCGCAATATGGTCGATCGTCATCGCGCGCTCAGCGAAATACGGCGCGTGCTGCGTCAGGGCGGACACTTATTCGTGCTGGAATTTTCTCAGCCGTTCCCTTGGCTCAGTCCAGTCTACTATTTCTACCTCAAGCTAATCCTACCAGCCATCGCAGCGCCGCTAACCGGCAACAAACCAGCCTACAAATATCTTGCTGATTCAATTACGAAATTCCCGACACGCCAAGCACTAAGTGAAGAAATCTTTCGGGCCGGGCTAAGTATGGTCACCTCGCGTCCACTAACAGCGGGAATCGTCGCATTGCATCAGGCCCGCAATTTGATTTAATATCTGACAATCTGAACGCACACATGCATGTCCGTCGGGTTTAGTTGAAAAACTAGAACCACAGACGTTGTGGTAATTGGGATTTTTATTCCGAAGCTCTTGCCGTAGAGTCAGTCATTGAAATCGACAGCCGAACCCTAACCCTTGAGGCGACGCAAATTTGCCAAATCGATGAAGGGTCTTCAAACCCTCCGACTAAAACTCCGTATTGCGTTCATTTAAATTGAAATCTTGGAAAAATATGCCGTGCATCGTACATGTATATCACACCTAAACAGCCATCACTCTCGACAAAAACCGGAGTCTTTTGGACAGATCGATCGTCTCTGTATGGTGAATAGAGCAAATCTTGCCGGCAGCGCGGGGAGTTAGGCTGGTCATAGCAACACAGGCCATAGCCTGCTCCCCGCGGCTATTAAATCGCGGTACGGCACTGAAGCAAGAAATGTGAAAATTCTGTCCTGAGCTATTGCCAACATCAACTTAGGAGAGCACATTACCGACTAGATTGACCGTCAGTAAAAGATTTCGAGCGACCTAAAAACATCAACTAACGCACAAGGTCGCCGATGTTGAAGTAGGAGCCATTTACAATGGCGCTGCAAACCAGAACCGGCCATTTTAGCAAGCTAGTCGCTGGTCTGATCCACACGAACATCATTCAGAGCTTCCGCCTCGGTAAGACTGGCGAGCAGTATTTAATGACCATGGAATACATCCATGGAGTAAATTTGGCGCAATTCCTTGACCGCCACGTCGAACTCAGTCGGTTTTTGTAGATCGATATGTCCGCTTTTATCGTTTTCCGAATAAACCGAACCCCCTTAACTATGCGCACAACTAAGTGCGCTATCAAAAACCGGCCGTTGGATATCGTCCACCGAGATGTAAGCCGAGAAAAAGCTATGCACGCTTACAAGGGCAACATAAGGCTGACCGGCTTTGGCATCGCGAAAGCCCTCAAGCTCACACATAATGAGGAAGGCAAGATAATCCCCCAAAAGAATAAATTTATATCGTCCGAATACGCCAACTACACCGTCACCGATACGCAAGGCGGCCTTTTTTTCTCAGATCCATCCTCAGTAAAATTCTCCTTGAAATAGAGAAATTTTGACAAAAAACGCGCTTGGAGTCAAGCTGAAAAAAATGTTTCCTTACCGATTTTCTGCTTCGGCAAGTTCCGGCCCCGCTATCGATTCGCGGCTCAATGTTGTCCTTCAGCGAGTATTGCAACGCAACCGCAGCAAACGTTTCCAATCCGAATTCGAAACATTCGCCAAGCTGAGGCTTTGCCTTTACAGCGACCGCTACGGCCCCATCAACGAGAAGCTTGTTCTCACCTCCGCGACCTCTTCACAAGCCCCCCCTCTCCCGCCCCCTCACCAGCGTTGCCGTTCCGTTTTTTTACTTTCGGGAATCATCGCTACCCCACGACAGTCATGAGCGGACTGGGATTCAAACAAAGTTTCGAGCAACGGCAAGCGCAGCAACTCGTCCTAACGCCTCAGATGCGGCAATCCATAAAGATTCTCCAGGCGGCCACTTTTGATCTTCGCAATGTCATCCAGGAAGAGCTCCAGAGCAATCCGACTCTTGAAGAACTGCCAATGGAAGAAATCAGTTTTGAAAAAAATATAGGCTCTGGAACAGACGGCTTTGGACCCGACAATGATGTCCGGGAGGAGATGAGCTTTAAACAGGACTTCCAAGTCCTCGAAAAAATCGACCAGGACTGGCGCGACCAGATAGCCGACGTCAGCGGCACGCGCACCACTTCACCGGAAGAGGAGGAACATCAACAATATCTTTTCGAGTCATTAACAACCGAAATTTCACTTGCCGAGCACTTGATACAACAGATCGAACTCGCAGAGTGCGAAACTCCCGTCCGCGAAGCGATTCGTTACCTAGTCGGCAGCCTCGATGACCGCGGATTCCTGACCGACACGTTATCCAACATTGCCCTGATGTACAATCTCTCGTTCAAAACTGTGCAGATCGGCTCCAAACTCCTAAAGACCTTCGATCCGCTGGGGATCGGATCCGAGAGTCTGGGCGACTGCTTGTTGGTTCAGCTCGTCCAGAAGGGACGCGAAAAATCTGTCGCCGCCTGGATCATTCGCGATCATTTTGACCTGTTTATCCGACGTAAAATTCACAACCTCGCCCACAAAACGGGTCTGTCTCCCCGAACCATTCAGAAAGCTGTCGAGGAAATCAGAAAACTTGATCCCGCGCCCGGCCGGCGCTTCGCCAATAACACCAACCGCATCGTCGCGCCCGACGTAACTGTGGAAAGAGAAGGCGCGAAGTGGAAGGTTTCTCTCAACAACGACTATACTCCACGTCTTCGCCTCAGCAGCACCTACAAGAACCTCATCGCCAAGGCGGAACTCAGCAAAAACGAGCGCGACTATCTCCGCGAAAAACTTTGCTCCGGGAAATTTATCATTAATGCCATCGAGCAGCGTCATCACACGATCGAGTGCATCACGCAGGAAATCCTAAAGCATCAGGTCGAATTTTTCGAGGAAGGCGTTTCAAAGCTGAAACCGCTCACGATGGCAAAAATCGCCAGTATGATCGGCGCCCACGAGGCCACCGTGAGCCGCACTCTCGCAAACAAATACATCAAGACGCCGCACGGCGTTTTCGCAATGAAGTATTTCTTCACTTCCGGCTATAAACTAGAGTCCGGTCAATACGTCGCCAACACAAGCATAAAGGAGATAATCGCCGACATTGTCGCCAGCGAAGATCCTGACGCGCCATTGAGCGATCAGGAAATTGTCGGCCTGCTCCAGAAAAAAGGCCTCAGAATCGCCCGCCGAACCGTAACAAAATACCGCGAGAAACTCGGTCTTCTGTCCAGCAACCTGCGTCCACGCTACAACTGAGCAACAGGCTGCCGCGCGGCAATCAGGGAAAACGACCGACTGATCGTAGCGATTGGCCGTTTCCTGCACTGGTTTCCGCCAACTTTTACAGAGAAACTGGCTTTAAAAGATACCGACAAAATTTCTCTTTGTTTGCACTACGCAGGAGCACTTCTGGCTTTATGTAAAGCCGTTACAAAAATGCGCTTACGTTTCCGAAGCTTTCTCGTAAGAATTTTATAAAGAAATTTTAGACCATTGCCACCAGAAGAGCTAGGTAATGATTTATTATGATATTATAAGTTTTCTTGCGCATCAAGAACCCAGCTTCACGCACAGATATCGACTAACCAATGTCAAAAGCGGGAAGAGCGCCTCGGTATACGGTATAAAGCTAGATTAGCGGCCTTTCGTCGACCGCGGGAGGGAGGAGCGCTGCCATTCTTCTCCCCCCATCCGAGTGTCTTATCCGCAGCGTTCATGCCGGTATCTGGGAGCAGCTTGGCAATACAAATAATCCCATCTTGCCCTCTTTTGATTTGCTTCTCCTGTTTGGCTATTTTAAAATTTTTTTAGAGTGATTTTGGCATTAATGACCTCTTCTAAAACTTTTAGTGCTGCTCCCCGAAAAACGCTGACTACTCTCATTTTCCGGAAGCACACACGCCACTACAACTTGGCAAGCCCATCGGGGGCTTGCTCGGATGAGATGTCCTCTTTTTTGTCGACGACGAACTGTTTCCTCGTCCGTTTAAACAGCGACTTTACTCCGTTTCGTCTCGTCGCCTCTTCCGGTACGCTCGATCGTTTCCAACCTGAGTTTATTTCTCGAAAACCCCCACTTATCCAAACACCAGCAGCGAAGCCATCCTGCATTCCACTGCCGCGAACAGTCACCTCGACCAAGCTGTACCCGAATTTCTAATCGCAGCAAACCTGGCCACCAAAACCTTTAACTGCGGCCCCCGCATATAGCAGGGGGTCATTTCGGGATATCCGGGCCAGATTCCCTCGGCCGTGCTCACACCTAAAAATCTTTTTCTCGCCAGAAAATCTGGTTACATGGTCATCAACGCCGCGATAGAAGATACGGCTTCCTAAACCAAATCCCGCCGAGTCGGGGCCAGCATCGATTTGCTGGCTAGTCCGTAACAAGTAACAAGTTTGAGGGCGCGCCGATGCACACTACAGCAATAAAATACCATCTTAACCAGATTGATTCCCCACAGAACTTTCAACAGCGCAGCCTTGCTCATCCACAGTTAATAAGTTATTTTTATAACCGCAACAGACTTATCGGGGCGACAATTCATCGTAGCCAAGTCGAGCAGATACCAGAGGGACAGCGCCCGATTTTTCCGACTGTTTAGCAGGTATTCCCTCTACAATACCAGTTTCAATAGTCCCACCCTCCTTGTTATAACCCTAAGCAATTTGGAACTTTGTGAGCTCGTCCCCGAACGCTCGCGGGCTCCCCCTAGACTCTCCAGATTTACTTTTCTCTTCCCAAGAAATGAATACCACCATCACCTCCATTACCGCGCGCGAAATTCTCGACTCCCGCGGCAATCCCACGATTGAAGTCGACGTTCGTCTCGGCTCCGGCATTCTCGGTCGCGTTGCTATTCCCTCCGGCGCTTCTACAGGCAAGCACGAAGCAGTCGAGCTCCGCGACGGCGACAAAAAGCGCTATCTCGGTAAAGGCGTCGAAAAAACTGTCTCCAATGTGAAAACAAAAATTGCTTCCGCCCTCATTGGCTGGGATGCCACCAACCAAGTCGGCATCGATAAGGCCATGATCGACCTGGACGGCACGTCCACAAAATCAAAGCTCGGCGCAAATGCCATTCTCGGCGTTTCCCTGGGAACCGCCCACGCAGCCGCCAATGCAACCAATCTACCGCTCTACAAGTACATCGGCGGTCCAAACGCCAAGGTGCTCCCCGTTCCAATGATGAACATTATAAACGGTGGCGCCCACTCCGATTCGCCGATCGACTTCCAGGAATTTATGATCATGCCAACCAGAGCAGACTCTTTCCGCGAAGCGCTTCGGATGGGTGCCGAGGTTTTCCACTCGTTGAAAAAGGTCCTCAAAGAGCGCAGCCTGGCCACCGCCGTCGGCGACGAAGGTGGCTTCGCTCCGAAATTTGAATCCACAGAGGCCGCCCTCGATACCATTGCCTTCGCCGTAAAAAATGCCGGCTACAAACTTGGCAAGCAAATAAGCCTCGCTCTCGACGTCGCTTCCTCCGAATTTTACGTAAAAGAAAAGAAACAATACGTTTTCAAGAAGTCCGACGGCCGTGTCTTCTCGGGCGACGACATGGTGGCGTTCTACAAGGACCTAACAAAAAAATATCCGATCATCTCTATCGAAGACGGCTGCGCTGAAGACGACTGGACCACATGGAAAAAGCTCACCAACGCCATCGGCGACAATGTGCAGCTCGTAGGCGACGATTTGTTTGTCACAAACACGAGATTCCTGAAAAAAGGTATCGATACCGGAACCGCCAACGCAATCCTCGTTAAAGCCAACCAAATCGGATCCCTCACCGAAACCATCGACGCCATCGAAATGGCGAAGGAAGCAAGCTACGCCGCTGTTATCTCCCACCGCTCTGGTGAAACGGAAGATACGACGATCGCTGACATCGCTGTCGCCACCAACGCCGGCCAGATCAAGACTGGCTCCCTCTGCCGAACCGATCGCGTCGCCAAATACAACCGACTCCTCCGTATAGAAGAAGAACTCGGGGAAAACGCCATCTACGGCGGAAAACTGTGAAGTTTTCAACTTCCTACACCAAATCAAACAATTTACGAAACTGGTCTCCTACCTCGATAGAATAACAAAGACAGCGCAAAGAGAAAGCCGGGCCACAAGGCCCGGCTTCTTTTTTATGAATTGGCAGTCGTCCCGGACATCGGCATAGCCTACTCCAGCTGCCAGCTAAAGACTGGGGTCAAAGCCAATAAACCAAACCACCCAGCTCGAACAGGGCGTAATCTGCGCACGTCGTGCATCGTGCCGATGATGGAAGAGTAACGGTTCACGCAACCCCATTGAGGTCCTTCTTCTACATCCAGTTAAAAAACACCGCTCCAAAAAACGATCCCATAAACAGACACGCCATCAGCGAGCCAATCTCCGAAAAGACCACCAGGCCGGCCAACCGGGCCCTTCGGCAACATCAAAATACTGCCACGCTGTCTCATAAAAAAACCGACACAGAGGAGAATTTACCACTTCGATTCGCACGTCAAGCAACCGCCGAGACTGATCGTCATTTGCAATACTCGCCCATACAGTTCGGCACATTAAAAAACAAAAGGACCAACGCAATCTCGGTCATCCCGGCTAAAATCAACAGCGCGTCTAGCCAAATAAGTCAGGCGCCCACTCGTCCAATGGCCGCGCGCGCGTAAGTGTAATGACCGTCCAGAGTCAGCACCGCCGCGGACCGCGGTCCCAAGAAACTATGTAAAAATAATGCAACCACACCAGCGGCCACGCGGACAGCGGCAGCCCGGCCGCAAACTCGGGGCTAGGGTGCCGTAAAGACCATAGACGCGTTTGTACCACCGAAACCAAAGCAGTTGGCCAGCGTCGCACGGATTGGACGATGAACCGCCTGCTGCGGCGTGAAATTCAGTCCCGATACCGCGCAGGCCGGGTCGATATTTTCCAAGTTAATCGTCGGCGGCACGACTCCGTCACGAATTGCCAACACGGCTGCAAGCGCTCCCATCGCACCGGCTCCGCCGAGCAAATGGCCCGTCATTGATTTCACCGCACTAACAGCCAGGTTGTTTTTGTTTTCCGCAAACACTGCCGCGATCGCCGCCGTTTCCTCAGTGTCACCTGACAGCGTTGACGTCGCATGCGCCGAAACGTAATCGATTTCAGCCGGCTTCAACCCGGAATGAGCGAGTGCCAATTGCATCGCGCGCCTCGATCCTTCCGCCTCCGGCGCGAGCGACGAGAGGTAATGCGCATCCGCCGAAGCTCCGTAACCGACCATGTCGGCATAAACCCGCGCTCCACGCCGGTATGCATGTTCAAATTCTTCCAACACGAAAACCACGGCTCCCTCGGATAACACAAACCCATCGCGACTCGCATCGTAGGGTCTCGAAGCCCGGGTCGGATCATCGTTTCGCTTCGAGAGTGCGCGCATTTTTGCAAAGGCGCCGATAGACAGCGGCATTAAGGTCGATTCCGCGCCGCCAGAAAACATTACATCCGCATCGCCGCGGACAATCGCCGCTGCTGCCTCACCAAGCGCGTGCCCGCTGGTCGCACAAGCCGATGACACCGCCATGTTCGGTCCGCGAAAGTCAAGCAGCAGACTGAGCTGACCCGAGAGAAGATTCGGAGCCAGCTGGATGATGAAGAAAGGCGAGATTTTGCGAAACCCCTCACACCGCCAAATTTCGTAGGTGTCTGCGATTTCCGGCAGGCCACCCAAACCAACACCGAGATTAACGCCTATGCGCTCGGACGCGATCGCCGCACGATGCAAATCGAGTCCGCTGTCCACATAGGCCTCGAGACCAGCCACACAACCGAGGTGCGTAAAACGACCAAATTTCTTCGCGTCCTTGGGAGAAAAGGCAGCTGTCACCGGTTGGGCCCCCACACCCCGAGGGAAAACTGGCTGAGCCAACGGGCGAAGCGGGTCGAAGTTTCGCACTTCTCCAGCAATTTTAACCGGGCATTCCGTAACGTCGAAACGCGTGATCGGACCGATGCCAGAGCGGCCAGCTTTCAGCGCTTCCCACGTTTCCACCGCAGTAAGCCCTACGGGGGAAACGGCTCCAATACCAGTAATTACAACACGACGAGGCGAAACAGAAGGCAGGGTCATAAAAAATCAATTACGACGAATCAAATAAAATTAGTCGAGCATCATGGCGCGCATTTGCGCCAAAACTACATCGCCCTCCCCCTGGCCGGGGTCCGGCAAGGGGGGTGCGATGCAACCGAGATTATCCTGTACTGCATCGGAAAGCCGCTAAACAAGCTTCGGCCACCAAGCTACGTCTTGCCGCGAGAATGCGCATAAAAACCGCCGCTAGCTAGTCCCGCACGTCGTATTGTCTAGTCCACGCCAATTATCGTCACACCGCACTTCGCGAAACGCTTCACCCCGACTTGCAAAATACGCCAGTAGGTACTATTTTCAGTAATTATTCAGATAATCGCATGTTTAGTTTATATGGCGGTCGTTATAGCCGTTTTGATTTGACCTGCTTTTAAGCGACCAGCGTTGTTGCCTTTTCGGAGCTTTGACAGGACCTCTTCTAACACCAGCGTAATTTCCTGTATGGACCATCTGCACGCCTACTGGCGCATGGAATATATCCAAGCGCCGCGCCTCCCCAAAAACAGCAATCCGTTTTCCGATCTGCCGAAACTGGGCGACGACGCGAAGGCGCTAATTATCCACCGTAGCAAGCTTTCTTATCTCATTTTGAACCGCTTCCCCTACAATCCCGGACACCTCCTCGCCGTTCCCTTTCGCGCGGCGACTGACCTTACCGAGCTCGACGCGGCGGAACGAGCCGATCTGATGGACGAAATCATCCGCGCCAAGGAAATCCTACACCTCGCCATCGATTCACATGCTTTCAATATCGGTTTTAATCTCGGCAGCGCCGCCGGCCGCAGTATCCCACATCTTCACGGACACATCGTCCCCCGCTGGAACGGTGACACTAACTTCATGCCTGTAATTGGGAAAACCCGCGTGCTTCCGCAATCGCTCGAAGCCATGTATGCCCGCTTGAAGGAAACCGCCGATCATTTTCCCGTCGCCTGAGCCGTTCTCGTCTTTTTCGTATCCGCTTCGCAAGAAATTCATTTTTCCAACGCGCGCCAGCTCACCAGCCTCTACTGCAGCAACGAGGGCGACCTCGTCATCGCTGAGAAAAAACTCAGTGTCCGCCTCGTCATGCGCGACAACTGGCTAAAAATCGATGGCTCCGACAACGACGTCGCTCGCGCCGCGGAATTCTTTCAACTCCTCGACGAAGGCCGCAAACAAGGCCTTGTCATGCGCACCCCAGATTTTGTCCAGCTTCTCGACACCTTCGTGGTGCCCAAGACGGTGGGCCAAAAGCTCTACCTAAAAGCCATCCAAAAAAACTATCGTCTTCGGCATCGGTCCCGCCGTTGAAGCTGGGGGAGCACTCGGGTTTCTCCCCGGTGATCTGCGCGAAAAAATCTCCCCTTATCTGCGCCCGCTCTACGATGCGATGCACGACTTGCTTTCCGTTGAGGATGCCACGCAGCTCACAAAAAAAGATATCATCGAGATTGCCCCGCTAGCCTATATGCGTGGCCGCACCCTCGCCAATGCCTACATCATCCTCGACGAAGCGCAAAACACCACACCCGAGCAGATGATGATGTTTCTCACCCGCCGCGGCGATAAATCACAAACGATCATCACCGGCGACGTCACACAGGTCGACCTACCACACCCGAAATAATCCGGTTTGCTTCACGCCCCGCGCATCCTAAAAAAAGTTCCTGACATCGAAATTCACAATTTTACCGTGTCAGACGTCGTCCGTCATCCACTCCTCGATGCCTACAAACAGGCCAAGCCTTCCGAAAACGGGCCCAGCTCCCCGTGACATCGAGCGCATCGTCGAAGTCCGCCGAGCCCATCCAAGGCTCCTCTTATCGGTTAAGGAAGTGTCTCTGGCAATCGCAACGCTCGATGCAAACGCCTCACACTTTCGCGGTGGTTGCCCGCCTGGTGAATTGTCGCTCGTCTTCATGACTGACCCGATACTCGCAAAAGTTCACGCCGACTTCATGAATGACCCAACGACGACCGATGTCATCACTTTCGAGGGCAACCCCCAGGTCGGGGTTGCCGGAGAAATCTGCGTCTCCGTCGATACCGCCGCCTACGCAAAACTCAATAAGCGTGAATTTGCTAAAGAGCTCATGCTCTATATCGTGCACGGCTGGCTGCATCTCGCCGGTTACAGCGACCTGAAACCGACCCAAAAGCGCCTCATGCGCGCAGCGGAAAAGCGAGCCCTAAGGTTGTTACAGCAGGCCGAAGCCATGCCTGCCTTTCGGCTCGCCTAAATTCCTTTGCGCCCGCCTCACCAGTTGGATGATTTTTCCAGCATTACCTAGCTTAAAACCGCTTTACGTACCTTTGCAATATCTTCCTAGTCGATCTATACTGCTCCTGGCCCCGCTCGTTGTCACCATTCACCATCTTGGTGCTTTGGTTAATCATTTGGAGAATCGGCGGTGGGTCAGTGACGCCATTTTCCCAGTCTTTTTGGGTCCTATTTTCCGGAGTAGCTCCACAACTGCTGTCCGACACCTGGGGTTTTCTGACAACGATCATCGTGCGCTGGCTGGTCACTCTGCTTAGTTACTTTTATCCTTACGTTTTCGGCCGTTATTTCGGAGCCATAGCCGAACACTTTGATTTCAGTATTGTCAGCATCAGCACGTTTTAGTATAGTGTCAAACAATTCGTCGAAACCTTCGCTTCCCAACAGCCACAACCAATTCAACCGCATCGTCCTCGCGCAATTTACCATCAGCACCGGCGACTACAACGATTGGGTTTCTCGCCAAACACTGCCGACGGCTAACCGCACAGTCTTCTTGTCCGCTAACATTGCGGCAGTCTTCAGTCCAACGGTCCCCCAGCTCGGCCAGATGTATATTTGATCTGCGTGCCGCGCGAAGAAGTTATCAAACTCGCAATGTCGGTCGGAAGCAGCATAAAGATCGTCACCTCCTGCGGAGCTTTCCTGCCAAGTTGGAACTCGCCCGGAGCTGCCAAAGCTGCATTAAATACCTGATAAATGTTTCGTCTCGACCGGCGAGACCACAAAAGGATTTTATTTAGTGTCCCCTTCTTCCCCCTCCTCTTGTGTCCGGACAACAGCTCGAAACTTCTGCCCTGCTGCTTTCGCGCAGCCCTTCCGGTTCTGATTTCTTTGAACAGCTTGTCTCCTTCAGCGTCGAGCACGGTCTGTTGCTCTGCCTCCGACGTCTGAAGAAAAAAAAAACCGCCCCGGACACCATTCCTCTCGACCTCTTCGACGAGGTGGAACTTTCCCTTGAGTCGTCGAATCAAGGGCGGGTCTGGTTCATCAAGGAATACCGGCATCTGGCACGGCACCCGCAGCTTGGACGCTCCTACACTGTGCTCCAGACGGCTGCCAATCTCGCCCAGCTCATTATTCGCAACCCCGTTTCGGATGAATCACGCCCTGCGGTCTTCGTCTTGTTGCACCAAAGTCTTGCCGCGCTTGAAGCCGGCGCACCATCTGGCCTTGTCTGGCTTAAATCGCTTTACTGCTTTGCGCGCGATGAAGGTTATCCGGTAAAACAACAATGGTGGCCACAGCTTTCCGCCATCCTGCGCATCCATGTAGCCCAATTTCTCAATAAGCCGGCCGCCGTCCAGGCACCCGATATCGAACAACTCGACGCCGCCACCCGTAACCTCGAACACTGGCTCGCCGCCGAAACGGAGGTAAAGCTGCAGTGAATCCACAAGCAGCGATACGCGGTTTTTCTAGGAAATAAAGCCGCCTCCTTTGGCGTTGGCAGGTTCTCCGAGTTCGCCTTCGACCCACAATTGTTCCATTGATAGTGATGGCAGCTTTCGTGGGCTCTGGCGCGCCCAGTTCGGCCAGTACTCAACAACGAACTTCGCGCCGAAGGCTTTCGGGTAGTCGAAAAAATACATCCGCTTCGAAGCGTGCCCTCAAGGGCACGCTGATTCATCGGGGTTAGACGATCAAGCTAGCCAGCCGGATCGATCAACTTAGCGAAAAACTGCTTTGAGAAATCAAAACCGTCACAACTCCATTTCCCGAGCCATAACATGAACTCCAGACCCGGCTACGCAGGCTATTTCCACCAAGTTTCGGACTTATCTTGCTCTTCTGTCCCTAAAAAGCGAATCGCCGCATAGCAAACCGGCTTTAATCGAAGCCTCTTTCCGACCTTTCCCAAGCGATTGCACCCACTCCGATCGGCAAGGAGATCGTGCATCACCGGACGTCATTGTCGGATTTCTCGAACTGAAGCTTCACACCTTCGTGACATTCCACCGATTCGTTTTTCGGTCTCTTTCCACGATATTTGCGCCAAGCAGGAAACGATCCAGAAAAAACTAGCCCCTGCCTTCGAGCGTTTCTCTTCCGTTCTTTTCGAGGTACCAACCAGCTACATAAAAGAGCGGCTGCGGGCTAGCTGCTACGACCGACTCCTTTGGCTGAACGGAAAAGCCTTACTGGACAGCTCCAGGTTGCCACCACACTACGACAGATGGCACCTGCGCAAGACGGCGACAACACAGCTACCGTTTTTGCCAAGTGAACAACAAGGCGGAGCACTGCATCAGCCAGTGCCTATCACTGCGTGCAAAATGTTTGCATTTTACTCGCCGGTGCCAGCGAACGCCGGACGAACAGCCGGCTCTCGCGTTTTTCGTCACGACACCCAGTTTCGCTATCTTCCAACCATCCGCAATGTCGGCCACCTAGCGCAAACCTATCCATACAAAATCACACGCGCGGCCACCGCCTTCAACGATGTTTTTGGTGGTGACTATAGCTACATTTTTGCTCCGGCCAGCCGCAGACTGCTTTTCGAGCAGCCAGGTTTCACTCTACAGTCCAACCCTTCTCGTCATCGACGAAATGCAGAACCTCCTCTCACGAATTGCCGGTACGCTTCCCGCGCTATTTGCAGCGACGGAATGCGCGCACTACTGCCAAACCTCGGCTATAATCGCGCACCGATCGTGCTCGTAATTGAATATGCTTGGTAGCTTGGAGTTAGCCGAGCAGCTCGATCCGTTTGAAAAAACTGATTTCCACAGATTTCTGAAACGGCTCGCCAACACCGGCCCTCACCTCGCCGCTCGACTACGCCGCGTTTGAGCCCAATCACAGCAAATATAGTACGCTCTTAAATTTTATAGTATATCTCAATTTCTCAATTCTTCAACAACAACGCTTTTAAAAATTCCTATATATTCCCCAGTCCGTCCCAACTGAATTTCGTCTGTCTTGGTACCGCTCGACGCCATCGGAGCAGCGTCCGACCAATTCGACGGAAGGCTGTTCATGTTGGCAACACTAGTTCCCTTCGAAGGGACAGACAACACCTGCAGACTCACCTCTCTGGGTGTCTTCCGGTACACTGATGGAGAAACGCCTACAATGTAGGCGATAGACCTCCGCGTCGACACCGAAATATACCAAAGAGTCAATTGTTACAGCCTGACAGCCAAGCCTGTCGAACATCTTCACGAAGCTTCAGGCGGAGTAATCGTTGTCTTTTCCCCTCATAGGTCCACGCCGGAACCAGTCACACACATGCTCGAACGCAACCGCTCGGCCATGCCGCGTTGTTCTCTAGCAGAAGCGCTCCGAACCCGCAACACAAGCTGCCTGGATGAAGCCCTCGTTTTCGAGGGCGTTGCTCCTTGTGTTCGAGAGCGGCTCAGCCAAAGGCGTCAATTTGCGTGGGTGGATGCGTCACGCACGCCATGGTCGCCGGTCCCCGTTTCCTTAGGTTAACGCCGTGCAAAAAGCCTGCAGTGCCATAGTGGCTGCGCTCCATCGCAAGGAAAGATTCCCAGCTTTCACAAGCAAACTAAAACCTAGGCCGCAGCATATTCATGCTTTTCTGCCTCAAAATGCACCGCCCCCGCTTCCAAACTATATAGCTCCGTTCGATTTTTAGATCGGCCAATTTGTTGTCCAGTCCTGTTTATCAGGTCTGCTGTCGCGCTACTCCCTAACGCGATCGCGTCGGGCCAGCCAGCAAAGGCCTTTCGCTGGAACGCGACTCCACACTTGACAGAAAAAATCCGTTTTCTCGAGGCCGCCGCTTCCGTATGGCGATTTAAATTATCGAGCTGTTTGGCCAGTGCAGCCAGAGCGAGCGAATTCTCCGCGAGACCCGCTCTGCCACAGCCGCCTCGAAAGCTGATATCCACCAAAACACTGCTGCTCAGGCCACAACCGCCAACAGAGCAACAAAGTCCAACCGGAGCAACCGCCGTCTGGCTCGACAAACCCTCAGTTTGAAGCTTTGGTCTGCTTGTCGCCAATTTTATCCTCCGGGCTTACTCGGGGGGGCCTCGGTCACCAAAGCTGCCCGACACTTCTGCTCGGCCAACCGCGCCGCGGTTTGGTCACGCCAGTCAGAAACCCGTCTCCAGTTATACGAAAAGCCTTGGTGCTCGAGCGGCAACGATTTGCAGCCAGATACTGTCTGTTTCGCCGATCTCGCGGTAATTTGTGCACCAGTTCACCAAATCGTGTTGCTTACGAAGCAACGCACCACCAGATTGCAGTCGGGTGCCATAAAAAGTGAAGTCTGCCAGTTTAGCGGTCACCAAGGCAATTTTCGTTGGTTGGAACCAGGTGGCCGGCCTTGGGGGTACTTTAGGGTTAGGTGCAGAGATTGCCCTATTGTCGCCCATATAAGTCACTTCCCGCAGGCGCTGGCCTCGACAATTTTTACCTACCTCGGGAAGCAGGATGTTCGCCAGCACAATTTTCCGGAAGCGGTTGGCATGATACGACCAGCATCGACAGTGATCCGCGACCCTGGAAAGCCATCTTTGAGCAAAATCGGGATCAGACCCTGCGTGTGCTCCGTGCTTCTCAGAGCGAAATCCATAACATCAAACGCACGCTCGCTAGCCGAGGATCAGTTCGAAGCGCAAACGATCCTTGATCATGGTCACGCACATCGCCAGGATTTCTAGCTCAACCCCGTGAGCCCGCTACCCGATCTGTTTCCCATCGAGCCTTTCACCGCACCCGTGCGCGGCTTTGTCACGCTTCCTGGCTCCAAAAGTCTCACTAATCGCACCCTGATCCTTGCTGCCCTGGCAAATGGAAAAACACTTTTGCATAGCGCGCTTTTCAGTCGCGACACGTGTATCATGATCTCAGCTCTGCGTGCGCTCGGATTCGAGGTGACGTCAGATGAATCGGCCAAGACCATCGAGATCGTCGGTCGCGATGGCGAAATTCCGGCCACAGAAGCCACGCTGCATGTGGGTAACGCCGGGAACGCCGCTCGCTTTCTGACCGCGTTTGTCTGTTTGCGAAAAAACGGCGTGTTTCATTTCGATAGCGACGAGGAAATGCGACTCCGCCCGATCAGCGCCTTAATCGATGCCTTGGAAAGCCAGGGAGCACAAGCTTCGGCGCGAGCCTTTCCCTTCACTCTGCGCACGTTCGGACTCAAGGGCGGTGAGATCAAAATCGACGCAAGCGAGAGCAGCCAGATGCTTTCGGCTCTTCTTATGGTGGCTCCTCTCGCCGACAACGATGTGACCATCCGTCCGGTCAACACATTGCGCATGCCGTTCGTCGAAATGACCAACCGGTTGATGACTGATTTTGCTGGGGCCAGTGCCAGCCATCAACCGCATGATGGAAGTTTTCATTCAGTGTGTCAACACTATCGCGCTCCAGGCGTTTACCAGATAGAGCCCGATGCCAGCGCAGCAAGCTACTTCGAAACGCTACCAGTAGTCGTGGGCGGAACCCTCTCGCTCACGGGGTTGAACCCGCCCGGCCACAGCCTTCAAGGAGATGCCCACTTTCTAAGCGTTATTCAGAAGATCGGAGCAGAAATAGTTCCGCAATCCGTTCCGGAAACCACACCCAATTCTATGCCGTCGGGAAAACGAGGAACAGAAATCGAAGTCCACTGGGACAAATTACGCAGCCGACGTGTACTTACGGAGGACTTCAGCACCTTTTCAGATACCTTCCTGACGCTTGCCGCCCTTGCCCCGCTCCTAGACGGCCCAACCCGTATTTCGGGAATCGCGCACACACGTAAGCAGGAGACTAACCGCGTCACCGGTATGGCCAGGGAGCTGACCAAACTTGGCCAACGCGTGATCGAGACGGAAGGCGCTCTCGAAATCCATCCGCGCCCGCTAGTATCGGGAATAGAAATCGAGACCTATAAAGACCACCGTTTCGCCATGAGTTTCGGAATCCTCGGTTGTCATGACCTCCACGGCAGTGGCCGGGCATGGCTCGCGATCAAAGATCCGGCCTGTTGTTCGAAAACGTTTCCCTCATTTTTTGATTTACTGGCCCAGCTGCGGGCAAGCTCGCATTAAAACTCCATGGGTAACTTTTCCATTGTAGCTATCGATGGTGGAGCCGCCTCCGGAAAGTCTTCTTCTTCACGGATTCTTGCAGAGCGTTTCAATCTGCTGCACGTCGACACAGGCTCCTTCTACCGGCAGGTCACCCACGAGCTGCTGCGCCGCAGCTTACCCTACAACGACCATGTCGCCTTGCGCGCGGTCCTCGCCGAGCTACAGTTTTCCACCGCGCTCACTGGGTACTCAGCCCAAATGCTCATCGGCGGCCAGTCGGTAAGTAATGAAATCCGCAGCCAGTCGGTAAACGAATACGTCGCCCACTATGCGACCATTCCGGAAATCCGCGCCGCCTTGCTCGGCTATCAGCGCGACCAGGTCGGCGTCGCCTACAAAAACCATTTCAGCGGGCTCGTAATGGAAGGACGCGACATCAATTCAAAAGTCTTTCCCGACGCCGATTGTCGTTTTTTTCTCTTTGCCGACCTGGTCGAGCGTTCCAAACGACGCGCCGCCGAAGGCCAACAAGATACGATCGGCAAGCGCGACACCATCGACAGCGTGCGCTTGAACGAGAGTCTCCAAGGAACAACCGTGATCGACAGCACCCATCTCACGCTCGACCAGGTGGTGGAAAAAATGGCCACGCTAATCGCCGCAAAGTTTTCCTGATTTTCGCCATGCCGCATACGACTGACACTCTGCGCCTTACCCGCTTTTACGGTTTCTTCCACTTCGTAGCCCGCCAAGCTTACGAAATGTGGTTTCGTGGTGAAGTGCTAGGAACAGAAAATATTCCACTCTCGGGTCCGTTTTTTGTAGCATCGAATCATGCGAGTCACCTTGATCCGCCGCTCGTTGGCTGCCAGGTGCCGCGGCAAATGCGTTTCTTTGCCCGCAAGACACTTTGGAACAATCGCCTACTCGGCTGGTGGATGGACCAAGTGGAGACCATTCCCGTCGACCGGGAGGGTAGTGGCGTCGGCGCGATCAAACGCGTACTACAGGCGATCCACGAAAATCGCGGTATGATTTTGTTCCCAGAGGGCACCCGCACACCAAACGGCCATTTGCAAACGCCGAAGGCAGGCGTCGGAATGATGGCATGCAAGACTGGTGTACCAGTTGTGCCCTGTCGCATCTCCGGTTCATTCGAAGCTTTCGGAAAAGGTACAAAATTCCCCCAGCTCGGCCACTCCATCACGATTGTCTTCGGTCCAGCCATTGCTGCCATTGACTATGACAACCTAGCAGTCGGAAAGAAACGCTATCAGGTAGCTTCCGCGCGCATCTTTGAGCGCATCGCAGCCCTTCCACAGCCACATTATCCGATTATTTGACGGGCGAACGAGCCGTTTCGCAAACTGAAGAGCCGTCGTTACCTTAGGTATTTTCCCACCACGGTTTATATGCAGACGGTCGCTTTACGATATCGCTGCCAATTCCGATACCGAACATATTCCAGGACGTGGAAGCCAAATTCCGCGGGTTTAACGCCATTGATCGTTCTGATCAATCGACGATAAAGCAACCGGAGTCAATCGCCGGCTCCAAATCTTTCTCAAACCAGTTTCCGAAGTGATTCTTATTGGCGAAATATGGCGATCAACCCAAGTTCCGCCTTGCGCTCAGCCAAGCCATAGGAACCAGCTCGCTTCTACTCCAGCGGAGCCATCGCCGTTGCTCCAACTAAATCGCGGTTTGTGGTGCGCCTGCTTGCTCGATCGGCTGACTGCAAAAAGCAGATTGGCTGGAATCGATCAATAACTACATTGTGCGCTGTATATCGACCGAAACGATCACGTGCTGCGCGGTACGTTTACCAATTTCGAGTTGCGGCTAGCTCCGTTGCATTTTTTCGGATCAGCCGATTCGTAATCGTTAATTTCGACCGAATGCTCAGATTCAAACCTTCGTCCTCCGGCAATTATGCTATGGATATGGCCGGAGAGACCGCTAACGCATTGTCTGCGAGACGTTCTGAAAATGCACGCTCGCAATCGTTTGAGTCCAGAATCAAGCTCAGATTTCGAAGAGTAAAAAGGTGTCCGCTGGGGGGCGAGAGGAAGGAAGCGTAGCTGCTACACAGTCTTGCGAGGAGCGACTGCATAAGCTCGAGTTTGGTATCGCTTATCGAGTCAAAAGACATACTGCCTGGTGCTCGACGATTCGGAGCCAGCTAACGCTATAAAAATTCTGGGCTTTCTTTTCGTGCGCAGCACAAGCTGCGCTCGTAAACTCATCGGAGCTCGCTTTGCTATGGCCGTCGGAATCGAGCGCGGAAAACGAATCGGTAGCGCTAACAGGCGACTAGCCGGTCAGCATGTCGAGTCCGACTTGGACAAGTCGGACATGCTTATTCTATTCAAGCCTTGGAAATCGTCAACCTAGATACAGCTGTCGCTTCCGCTATCGGAATCAGAGAAAAAATAGTGCAACGTACTATTGGAATCCAATAGTGGGGAACAACATTGCCACCAGCCGGCCATTGTCTCCTACCCCACTTACGGCCTAGCAGCCATCTTTTACCATGTTCCAAGAAATCCGCCTGCGTCCGTAGGCTATCGCCATCCGAATCGTATTTGCTGACCAAGTTCGACATGGTCAGGGCAGTATCAGTCGCCGAATCGATTCCGAACAAACCCGCAAAGCCGTCCGCCATCTGCGGAGGTTTGTCGAAAAGCGTTTGCAGCGCCCCAGAGCTGGTTGCTCTGTCACCGGAGCTGTCTTTTTTGAAAAAATCTTCCTGCAATTGTTGAGAAGTCAGCGCGCAAGAGTCTACCGTCCAGAGGCGCTGTTAATGGAGCCCGTTTTTAGTCCAGTGTGGCCGGAGTTCTTCTGTCAGCTAGCACACCCAAATCGACCCCACGTTCAATCCTTCGCTCGCTCCAACCACGATACTACGCCGCTTCCCCCAAAAAACGCCTTTCCCCGGGGAGCGAAACCAAACCTGGACGCGTGACCGAAAATTCGGGTCTAGCGCAGTCCACAAGCCAGCCGAGCCCGATCCATAGTCTTATTCCCAACAGCCCGCGCCTTTTCAGCACCGTCCCGCAGCACTTTTTCGACGTAGTCCAAATTTGCGGCCAACTCCGCACACCTAGCACGGTAAGGAGCGAAAAAATCCCAGTAATATTCGAACAACCCCTTCTTCAAATCGCTGTAGCCGAGGCCGCCAGCACGAAGCCGCGCTTCAAAATCAGCCGCGACCTCCGCGGGAGCAACGAACTTCATGAGCTGTACCGCAAGGTTTTTTCCCGCATCGGGCTTTGGCTCCTGCCGCGTGCGCGAGTCCATGACAATGTTCATGATTTTTTTTCGCAGCGTCTTCTCGTCGCCAAAAATTTCTACGGTATTTCCGTAGCTCTTCGACATTTTTTGGCCATCAAGTCCGGGAATGACCGCGACCTCTTCTAAAATATACTCCTCGGGAACCACAAAAGTCTCGCCGTAGGTCAGATTAAACTTGATCGCAATGTCGCGCGTCATTTCAAGATGTTGTTTCTGGTCCTTGCCAACCGGGACAACGTTTGTGTCGAAAAGCAAGATATCTGCTGCCATGAGCACCGGATATGCAAAGATACCGAAGCTCGGCCCGATTCCTTTCGCGAGCTTGTCCTTGTAGCTGTGTGCACGCTCGAGCAGACCTGTGGGCGTGAGCGAGCCAATCAGCCACATTAATTCGGAAACTTCCGGCACGTCGCTCTGCCGCCAGAAAATCGCCTTCTCCGGATCGAGTCCACACGCAAGCCAGTCTAGCGCGATACCTTGCGTATAAGCCCGACGCTCCTTGGCATTGGTCAGCCCCGCCAACGAATGGTAATCAGCAATGAAATAAAAAGCATTGCCGCCGTCCTGCAGCTCGATCGCAGGCTGCATGGCGCCGAAGTAGTTGCCGATGTGCAAGGCACCGGAGGGTGTGATTCCTGTAAGTACTCTAGGCATCAGGGGAAACGGGATGTGTTAACTAGAGAAAAGAGCCAGTCAGCGAAGCTCCAAAAGAATCCGGGAACGAGCATGATTTAACAATCGGTGCTTGGCAATTTCATAGGCGCACGCTCTCGCGCGAGCGCCGCCGGTGGCAGATAACCAGAAAACGCCAGCGTCGGCATCACGACCGCACGGCGCCCCAAGACTGAGCCCGGATTCAACACTGCATTGCACCCAACCTCAGCGCCATCGCCGATAATCGCGCCAAACTTCCGGAGGCCCGTTGCCACATTGCCGCCCGGCAGACGCAGATCGATCTCACGATGGTCCAGCCGCAGGTTCGAACAAATCGCTCCGGCCCCTAAGTGGGCTCCGTTTCCGAGAACGGAATCGCCCACATAATTGAAGTGCGGCGCCTGAACACGATCGAGCAAGAGGCAGTTTTTGAATTCGCACGCGTTCCCCAGCACACAACCAGCGCCAGCGATGACATTGCCGCGCAAAAAAGCGCCCGGACGTATTTCCGTTCCTGCACCCACGTAAACGGGTCCGATAATTATGGTGTAAGCCGGCAGTTCGACAGACGGATCGATCCACACGGGGCCCCGCACGTCGATTCCTGCCGAAAGTGTTCCACGCTGCAGCATGTTCCCTTCGAGGGACGCAAGTGCCTCACTGATTTTTTTCAGCCATTTCCATGGCGCATCGTCAGCTAAAAACCAAGGTGCAAATCGGCTAAGGGACTCCGGTAATTCGAAAAGTTCTGAAGCTTTCAAGAATTCTCCGATAACAAAAATTCCAGCAAAGAACATAGGTTTTTCGGATAAAAACCCAGTCGTTTTCATTTTGGTTTCCTTAAACTCACCACCTCTAGCCCCCAAATTAGCTTATGTCATTACATCATGCCATAGTTCCATGTCTATCCAAAAATATAAAATTTCCAACCAACCTTTTTCTACTGGCGCTGATTTTTCGTTGGAAGCCGCGCCCTCGGCTTCACCACACAGCAGCGATTGCCGCCTCGGCTCCGGCCACAGACCGACGAAAGCGTTCGCCTGTCACCTATCTGTCCTTAGCGCGCACGGGAAGCAACACGTACGAATCTTTAACACATCGATTTTCGCTCAGCATAGCGGCCAAGACAGGTATCGATTTTTAAGATTCAAATTACACGATTTTCATTATGATCTGAACCACACAGCCAGAGTTACGCATTGTAGCTATCGGCAACTTCGAAAAGAATCCCGGTTGTACCGTGATTTTCCACCTAAGGTCGAATCCGACCTACATAATGCAAAAGGGAAAAAAGAGAGCCAATTCCGACGATGCACGATATCCTCAGTGGAGTTTTTCTAGCCGATTTTCGATCCACAGCGGCCGTGCCCGGGTGGTCATTGACCACTCGATCTCACTCACCTCCCCCAGTCAGTGCACACTTAAAACTCCGCGTACCGAGAGCCGAAGGAGACTATTTTGTCAATCCCCCCGAAAAAAGTGCGCTAGTTTTGAGTAGCAGCTGCAACTCACAGGCCAATTCACGACGGAGGCCTTGCAGAAAACCGTTAAACAATGACAGCATCTTATGTCCTTATGTCCTTTTCTACACCCAGGACCATCCAACAGGAGAGTTTACCAGTTGTTTTCTGCGCACCACCGATTCGGAAAATTTTGTCTACCCACCGCTCTATCTCGGCCGAGAAACGGACCGTCCACGAAAAGCGACGTCGCCTGCTTTCTAACCCAAGCCACGTTTGGGCCGACCAAGGAGGGGGGGCGACAAATTTTTCCACTCGGCTCAGCGCCCAAACCTGCCGCCGCTCAAACCACAAACCTTCGGCGGTTGGATCGACAAGCAAATGGCCATCGTATCCAGTTCAAATACTCTAGCTGAAGCGCGAAAACTACGAAGCCAATCCGGCCCAATATGCCGCGCTCGGAGGTCACCCAAGCGGCACAGTCAAGGTGTGTGTAGTAGCACATGCTCTCACTAGTCCCGATAAACTTCGTGAAAAATTTACTTTCGTGTTTAGCGATATCTTCATACATCTCAGATGTAAACGATATAATCGCCGGCAATGCGCGAAAGAACAGCCGCTTACTACGACCTGTTGGTCCGAGACGCCTTCTGGAATTTCTTCCAACTTTTAGAGGATGTTACACGCAGCCCAGTGACAAGGGTAACTTAGCTCACTCATCTCATCTTAAAAATACACAAGTCGGTTCCAAGCGAGGCAAGAGCGTCAACAAAAGTTATACCAGTCGAAGTGATGCAGCTTTTCACGATCGGGCTGAACGACTTCCAACCAAACAGCGCCTATCGAATTAAAAAACGGTCTGCCGATCTCGATTTACGACCAGGAGATGATTGTCGAAATCGGAAAAGTATTCACCAGCTTCGGCTTTTATTCGCTGAACCCGAAGCCCAAATTCTGCGGGGGCCTGACTATTTTTTTCGCACCGATTATGCTCCATACTAAGTCAACACCGAAACGGGGAAAAGACCGTTGTCCGCAGCATCAAAGCGGATCTTAAGCAGACACTCTGTACGTTTTCCAACCACCTGTAATACTGACCCGTTTACTTGCTGAAAGCTCATCTAGCAACTTATCACTAGCAACCCGAGCCCGGGCTACGTTTATAGTGTTGCCCAAGTGTTCGTAAATAAAACTGATCACGCTGGTAACGATCTCAGCACAGTAGCCCGCACTGTTCTCCTTAACTGCGAAGGGGGACACGCCCGATATCCGCAGCAATCTCGGCTCCGGAAAATTAAATAAGCCGCCTCCTCAATTTACGGCCTTTTTTTCAAGCTTTTCATGCCTGCACACAAATTGGGCGCTTTTATTTTTAAAATTTCCAAGTGCCCCAGCCAGCCCGTGCCCCTCTTGCCGATCGTGCTTAACTTATCCTAGCCCGACTATGTGCTACCAGGTTACGCTCGCTGCTGCCGGCCTGATCGCGCCGAAATACCAGACCTTCACCGATGCCACAGCGGTCACGATCCCGAACCTGTTGAGCAATTTTGTTTACACTCCTAGGGAACCGTCCGCCAACTTATTGAGCTCGATCTCGCTCCACCAACTCTCTTCGTGCCAAAGCCCGGTGCGCTCCTCGACTACCTCAACCTCGCTCTCTGTTCGGGTCGCCTGTCCGAAGAAGCCCGAGCCACGATCGCGGATACGCTCGCCAAAACCCTGCTCAAAGAAAGCGACTTCGACCGCATCGTCACCTTACAGGACACCTCCGCCAAAACCTAATCCGCCATGAACGCTTCCGCTCTTCTCTCAGAAATGTCGCAGTACAAACTCATCGGCGTCTGCTGTGTAGCCATTCGAGCCATCGGCATTCTCTCCGCTCTCGCCCAGCTTCGCATCATCAGTGCCGTCGCCCAGTCCGCACCAGTCGCGCTACTCTTGCGGCTAGCGTGGCCAGAGATTATCGCGCCCCTCGTCTTTCTCTTCCTGGCAGGAAGACAGCGGTTGCTAGCAATCTTCTAACGATCTTGTCCCCCTACGAGACCGGCCGTGGGACTCTCGGCCGGACAAAAGGCAAGATGGCCGCCCTTCTACTGCACTATTCCAATAACCACGGCTTTGCGTTTCACCAAGGCACACTGTAGCTCCGGCGAGCTTTCCCCCTAAGGGAAACTCGCCACCATAGCCAATATGGCACGCTCATCATGCCAACAACCAAAGAGTGTAGTAAGTGTAGTTCCAGAAAAAACCCGTCCCGCTGTCTAACGCGCTCCTTACCAACAAGGGCCAGCAAGTTCAGTTGCAGAGCAGCCTTTCCCGATAGCAAAACTTTCTCTTCCGGCTGGTGACATCGGCGAACCGACCTAGCCAATACCTTAAACGAAAATAACAATATCTCGATATTGATCAGTCTTTCCGGAAAAAACTCGCTCCAAATTGGGGGAAACGTCGCCAAATACTCGGAAAACCCGGCGATTCCATGCAACTCAGCGGCAGCGCAATCCAAACCAAAACCCGTCACGAATTCCTTAGTGCAGAAGACCGCAATCTGTTCGAAACCGCCCTTTTCCGGTCTGACAAACGACGCCGTGGCCAGCAGCGCTCGCATCGCTTCAGTGCTCGGCAAGAAGGCCCCATTCCAAACCGAGTTCCCAGCGTCCAGCCTTGGCCGCCAATAATTCGGGATAATTGCGAAGCTCGCCGCCGCTCACCAACTTGGGTTGCGTCGCCAGATATTCTTTTCCTGGGTGGATAAGTCGGGATTTGCACGATCACTAAGTCGTCCACGGCAACGCAGCCAACAGTGGAAACAGTGCACAAAAAATTGCTCGCCGACATCAGCCAAGGGCTAGGAACGTTCTCCAAGGCCACCATGGAACTCAATTTTTCTGAATCAATCACGACCTTCACCATCTCAGACTCCAGCTAAACCTACACAACGAGCTGTGGCAGTTTCGATCACGGCTGAGATCTAATCATTCTGATCATAGGGGGGCGGCCGCTGGATTTCATCCACCAGCGTCGACAAATACAATCCCGTCCAGGTAACTTTGGCTGGCATATTGGAACGCGGTTTGCATACTGTCTTGCCCAGCCTCCGCAGCTTTCCTCAGAGAAGTTTCGGATTTTTAAGTTGAGATGAGAGTCGACTGGGAGTGCCAACGATAACCCAAAAATTTCAGTTGACGGTCAAATTCATCGAAAATATTTACTTTTAATATCCATTTAAAGCGGGCGTAGCTCAGTTGGTAGAGCACCACCTTGCCAAGGTGGACGTCGAGAGTTCGAGTCTCTTCGCCCGCTCCAACCTCACAACACCCAATAAAACAGAGTTTTTATTTCTAGGGAGGCTTCCGTTGTGTAAACACAAAGTTATCAGGATTGCGTTTGACCCTAATGCACATCGTCATGTAGAGCTTTTTTACATATTCGCCAGCGACTACTTAGGATCGCGGAATTAAGCATCCATAGTGTCCGAATCAGCACCCACAACGATCATACTGATATCGACCCCTTCGAAGCAACCACTCCTGGTAAGCAATCCGATTCCGGATTGCAACGGTTACGAGAAATCTTTGTATGGGCTTCCAAAGATATCTTCGGCAGTAGTCGCGACCTTGTCAAGGCGATTAATTTGCAAGCCAACAGAAAAATCGCAAACAAAGTTTTCAAACTGTCTCCTTATATCGGCACTTACCTAGGATAAGCTCTCTGTGAGTTACCCACATGCCACCCGATTTGTCTGGTTTCCCCTACGTATCGGCCGAGTCATCGCCTAACAGGATCTCAATCTCTCCGCCGCCCGTGTTGCCACCGAGCAAGGCCTCTCTTTGGATAACTTCCACTCCAATCTGCCGACACACGCAAAGCATCCTTGAATAATTGGCTTTCACCGGCCGATCCCAGCATATTTTTCTTATGTGGTTTACGATTGGCAAGTAAAGCAACTTCGCCGCTCTCGCTCCGGGCAAAGCAGATACGCTCGCAGTGCTCAGCGAAACCATGACCGCCATCCCCGCCGAGAGCGGCTTCCTTCCCCATGTTAAGCCGCCACACTGGATATCTTTTAATAGCCACCCACCAATGATCTTCCTTCCGCAACCGGAAACCTCGTCCTAAAGCTCCGGTCAAGGAGCCCCCCCAGGTGGGTCAGTCTTAGCTGGGAAGCGCTTATTGGTCGCCGGCATAAGCGCTCGAGCCACAGTATATCGCGGTTCATTTCACCGTCCAGAGCAAAATCGCCGCAAATTTGCTTGCCAGCAGGCAACCCCGCCAAGCCAACGTTGCAGCTGCACATTTTCGAATCTTCTTTCCCCGGACATGCAAAAGACACCGGTCTCTGTCTCGCGATCGCCTAGCACATAGTACATCGTCAAAGATCACCGCAGCGAACTCTTCTTGATCCCAGCGTATCCCCGGAAGCGCGAACTTATTTTTAGAGCTCGATATTCCAATAGGCTAGATCGAGAAAGTTCTTCCACTTCGAGTGGTCGTTATTAGCAAGCACCAACGAGACAACCGGTCGCCACTTTGGTCGCACGGGCTTGCGAATGAGCCGCATATGAGCCTCGTGCGGAAGACGATCTTCCTTCCGCATGTTGCACTTGATGCAGGAGCAGACGATGTTCTCCCACATTGTCTTTCCGCCGTAGTGCCGTGGGATCACATGATCGAGATTCAGCTGTTCGCGGGAAAATATATGCCCGCAATACTGGCATCGATCGTCGTCTCGCTTGCAGACGTTATTGCGCGTCAAGTTCAGCTCTTTGTAAGGCAACTTGTCGAAAAAGGTCAGCAAAATCACGCGCGGCAGCCGAATTGCCCGATTTACGGTGTGGACCATTTCAATTTCGGTCACCGGCCAATTGTAAGCGGAAAAGTCGATCCAATCGAGCAGCGAAAAAGTGCGAAAGCCCTCTTCCTGCTGGTGCACCACGTAGGCGTGCCCCCGGGGGAGTAAGGGAAAAGCTCGCCGTGCGCCGATGGTGTTAACCACCTGCCAAAGACTGTTTAAAATTAAAATTGATTGATCAATAGCGGCTTGCATAAAAAATAAGCCAATTAAGATATTGGCCAGCTCGAGCTATATCAAACTAACAGCGGAAACGAAGTTGTTAATCCGTGAGTCTCTTCCAACTCTGGGTGCTTTTTCGCCAATACAGCGTCAAAGCCATTCCCTCGATCTTCCTTCCCAACAAAAACGACAGCATCATTAGCTCACAAGCTATGAGGCCAAGTCTTGGGGGAAGCTGGCAACGCAGCGACCAACGAATCCACAGGAAGCCCAGCCGCAACATGTAGTTAGCTTTTTTATCAAGTCTCAAAAACGGTCTACCACATCGCGATATTCTGAATCATGATTCGCTCCAATTTTTCAGCACCACCGGTGTGTGCTCTACCACTACGTTAACGAAGGAATGCGCTTTATGGATTTCCGGTCGCCCCGATAAACACGGCCGGTAAGCGCACCATGCCACCAATTTTCCGACCAAATCCGTCCACGTCACAAAGTGCTCGCGACTCATGTTGGACACCAACATCCCGAAATTCGGTTCGCAGCCTGTGCGCGATTTGTACTCATAGTTTTTTTCTTCTTCAGTCGTCCGAAATTCTGCGTTTCGACCAACTTACGCTCTAAGGATACCGGCAGCAGTACGGTTTGCGAAGGCTTCAACGCGAAATTAATTTTTCCCACCTCCTTGGGCTTCCGCACCTTTTGGTAGGTAGGTCAAAATCGATGCAATATCGGTCCTTTCATGCACCCAATCGAGCAAGCAACACGCAATCCGGTCATTGCGACTTAAACTTCTTTTCATCGAGTGTGGCACGGAGCTTTTCGGGAAAGAGACTCCACCCAAGCTTCCTCGACATCGTCCAGAGAAAGCGACAGTTCCTGGCAGTTTTTTAGCTTTGTATAGCGTGTAATACTCTGGAGCTTATAGAGCTTGCACCCGCTAACAAAAGTAATTGTCCACCCAGCCCGGCCAGTACAATGTGTGTGGCCCTAGGCATCGTTTCCCAGATCGTAATTGAAGACGATTTAAAAATCGTCTGTGTAAAGGCCGCGCAAAGCCACATCAATCGTAATCTAAAAATTCGAACTCGCAGCGACGAAATTTTCCCATCACGCGCATAGGTTGCATCTGTGTTACGTCGCCCGCCATAGAGCCACTCGACAGCGTAGTTGTCGCACGTGCAGATACTAATCGAGCTTGTTGACCATGATTTCCATGCTGCAGAAAACGATACCGTAGCAACAATCGTGCAGATCGATGAGTTGTATAAGCCGTCGAGTTTGAGGCGTCTGTCCGACCTCGTACTGAATCTACTCGACCCACCGCGCGCTCTGTGTGTCGGCCTTGATCTTAAACCAAACAGGGTCGCACGTATAGCGTTTGGTCAACTACTGGATACCTCGTGACACCGTCGTTGGAGAAAACAAACGTTGTCGATTTATCGAAACCGCCTTCAGAATCTCCTACATATCGTCGCAAAGTCCCATGCCGAGGACCACGACCTTAAAGTCGTCGATCCACAGCGTGTCGCGTCGTATGTGATCCTATGTGATCCATCAAGCCCCCAGCGAGCCGATCATCACCAGGCCCCTCTTTGCTAGCGTGTGAAACTGCCGCTCGTAGCCCTAGCCGGAGAATAGATGGCAACGTCCGCTTTCTTTAATGCACCGATTTTCGCAGATTCCTCGGCCACTTAAGCCGCGAGTTCGCACATCGGACAAAACACAATCACCTGTACACGGAGCAAATTGGTGTCTACTTTCTCGGTGGTTGGAATCCAAAAAAGCCGCTGCTTTTTCCAAACCCATAGCTAACTGTCCGACCATGGCACGACCTGTCAAAACCTGAGGGATAGGGATAGCCTCCATTTGAATCAGAAACGCCTCTTCGAAACCTATTTTCCCACGGAACGCAGGAGCTCGGACGAGAGACCAAGTCTAGCAAAAAACTTTCTTGTGCCCACACCGTGGTCGCGCCCACCAAAAAAGAAGAGCTTAGAATTCGATTCTCAAGAGCCACTTGCCAAACATCCTGGCGAGTCAGTTTTGTTCATCGGCTACTAGCGGCAGGTCCACTGTTGCTAATCGGCAGTCGCACACCATTTACGGCGCTCCAAGCTACGTTGACCGATTTGGCCGAAAATGAGCGCCCAGCCGTATGCTTGAGCAGGGGAAATGCGCGCTACCCTGTCCAAGTCGCAGGGAATCTCCCCGGCCGGCATTGAGCTTCACACAAATTGGGATGCCATACGTCGTGACCAAGCCAACCGATGTCTTCGGCATATTCCACTGACATGCAGCCAAATTTCCCAAGCTGTAGGTAATGTCGTCGTTGTCATTTCCTGCCAAATGGGTGTAAGTGAAAAAATAAAAACCGCAGGCAGGCGCGGCGCGGCCGCGCATCAGCTAGCAACTCACCGAAAAAGGGCGAGCATGGAGCATTCGACAATGCATTGCATCGCGAAGAAGATCGCGTCGTAAAAGGTTTCGATCAATTTTTACGTGTTACACAGGACGGCATCTTCTTTCCCCAGCACCTTTCTAAGAATCAATCTGTGAAGACTTTCCACAGCGTTCATCACGCCGAGACTCGTATGAAAGCACATTCCGATCTTCGCCTCCGCTTCCATCGAATCGTCAAGATGGCAAACGTTTGGAAACAAATCAGAGGTGGCTGCTCGGTGTCGTGCAGCCGGGAAGTATTAGCTCTGTCATTGCTGTGAGTGTCGAAATGCCCGATCATATCGGGTGTAAGCCTAGCCAAGGCCAGGTAGGGATTAGTAAATCCAACCCCAAAAGCTCCGTATTGCAAGTTTCGGACAGTTCCGCGCTTGGATCGATCGCCGTGGCACGACTCCTCTTGGCCAACAGTCCGTCCCGAAGCAGCAGCTCGCACTACTGCTAATCGATAGCAACAAACACATCCGTATTCTTACCAAGCAGTACATCAAAATCGCGATAGCCTAGTCGAGTTGGAGGAATGGCCGCTTTTGGTTTCCATAGCCAAATCGACAATAACAAACCCACTGCGTGCAATCTACACAAACGTCTTCCGGTTCAAGCCACCAGCGGATTCAAGCGAGATTTATTTGTCATCCAGTCAATTTTCCAAACAGCATGTGATCGTGCAGCGCACGCCGGTTTCGAGAATCCGACCGATCGGGTGTTCGGCCGCTAAAGGCACTGCCAACAATTTCACGTTACTGATTGGCGTCATATCCTAATCGTGCAGCAATTGTATCGTCGCGTCGCCCCTAGAACGCCCAGCCCGTGCTAGGGCGCGCCGAAAGCCGAGAAACTCCACCACAAGCCGGCCCATCCGCCGCGAGCTAAAACTGGCCAGCATTCGACCTCCCGACCCTTGCGAAGCCCCCTGAACCAGCGCCCAAGCGTTGTTCAAACACGGCTGAAATTCCGACTGCTTGAATCTATATCATAAACAAATCCACATCTAAAATCTCATCCAAAGTGACCCCATCATCGAGCACACACGCACGCGATCTTTCGTAGTAATCGCAAAACAGCACGTCAATCGCACCAGTCTTACCAAGAGAAAGCGCTTACTTCGAGATACACGCCGTTCTGCGCAATAATTTCGGCAAACACGCATTTGCAGCTTTCGTAGTAATTCTCCTGATTTTTTAAACCAGTATTGGAAGTAGCGATCGAACCGTTCCTGAATTGCGCAAAGTCCGTGAACCAAAAATCTGGATACAAATGTGGCGACGGAGGCGCGCAAAACAGCCCAGATCGAAGCACCTGCGCGATCTCGAGCGGCAACAAGTCTTCCAGTAGTGGAGGTGCATTTCTGTTTTTGGCAGACTCTGAACAAAGTCGGATAAGTCGAGGAGCTGCATGGACAAGATTCGTGCCCAGGTCGCCAGCCGTTGGCAAGGGCCGCTGCCAGCCGGAAAAGTACTTTGATTTCTGAAAAAGTAGGAGATATGAGGCCTGCTGCAACTCTGTTTCACATGCAACCGTCCGCACTTTACCGCGTCCGGCCTGTCGCAGCATCAAGGATTTCGGTCGCCAACCCTCGCCCGCCCCGTTCCGGTCGCCGCGAACTCACGCTTATCCTAAGCGCCATTCCACAGAAGATAGATCTCGTCAACTGGGCGGCCACTGGAGAGAAGCAGGGCCAACTCAATGGACTATCCTACTTAACAGGTCTGATCGGCCAGCGGGGTGTGGTGGTCGCCTTGACAGACATCGAGGGAAACGATCGCGACTCTGTTCACCACACTCTTCGTTGAAAATTTCGCACGCACAAAGTCCTCGCGTGTAGCACAACTTCGCAGATCGACTCCGCCATTCGCAATGGCAGCATAATTCTCGGCAAAGTAACCTGCAACCAAGACATGGGCTCACTTGGCATTGGATACACAGCAGGGTGTTTTGCTGTCCGAAGAGCTGCTCGACGACAACTTACCCAGTGCTTACTTGGCGATAAGACGCTACTCTCCGCCGCCAAACGGGCAATCAAGGCACCACTTACCGGAAACCGCCACGCATCACGATCCCAGATCGTGCGTTTAGGGCACATCATGTACCGCCACCAGTTCGATGTCCTCCCACGCATCGTAGACATTATCCGCCAACTGTCCCCCAGCTTGGCAACAATGGGAAGCCGCTCAGGGGCGCCGAGGTTTATTATCTGCAGCACACCATTTCTTTGCATTCGAAGCGACAGCAACCGAGCGAAGAACTCGCTCGGCAACAATTATCGAAAACTCTATCCTGGCTCCGTACAGTCAGGTGTCGTTTTTCGCCGTACTAACTAGTACGGAAACTCGCAACCAAGACAGCTTCGAGAAAACAATGGAAGCCTTCGCCCGCAGAAAACCTCGATGGTTTCTGCGCAATCGCGCTGGATAACATCGTTCAGCTGCTGCTCGTGCCAGAACTCTACCTCACTGCACCGATGACGTTGATCACATAAGCCGTATCTTCCGGTGCCAGTGTTACAGTCATCATCTTGACCAAGTTGATTGTCACTGTGCAGACCTTCGAAGTGGCTCCGAAAGCCAACTGGACCCCTGTGACTCTCGGCATGACATCGGTAACCATAACGTGAGCTACCTTTAGCATCAAAAATGTGTTCGGGATCACCTACTTTAGCGCAACCCCCACCCCAAAACTGGATTTTCAGGCTACTCGAACATTTTCACGGAAACGGCACGTTTCTCGATGGTAGCTTCGCACCCAAACAGGGTATATTCTATTACATGCTCGTGTTCTTGACAATCGTCGTTCTCACCATCGTTCGCCGCTGCAGTACTCAGCTTGCTGGAACTGCTCCATTTCCTCCGACTCGCCGGTAAGTACACGCTCAGTTCGCTGCCGCTGTTCGATCGTCTTACGGGAACCGGCAGTGCTGCTCCCTTCTTTGAGCGGCGAGTTACGCCGGGATCGTTATGGTGCTGGCTATTTAGGACTGTTTTGCCATGCCCAACGAAAACGATCCCGGCCAATCCTGTTTAGTCTGCTTCAGCGCATCTGAAAAGTGCTACTGTCGTAGCTCAAATTGAGCGATGGAATGACGATGGCTTTGCGACCGCCTTCCTTGCACACGTGGCCGGAGAGCCAAGCATCGTAGCCGGTATCGCGCGCGGCGGCCAGCACGGGTTTCGCCTGCTCCGGTACCACATAGGCAGCAAAGCCGATGCCCATATTGAAGGTCGCGTAGGCTTCCTTCAATGTGATCGGTCCTACGTCCATCATGAACTTGAAGAGCGCCGGCGGCTTACCCGGTTGCGTGATTTCATAAACAAAAGCCTCGTTCAAACGCATCAGTTTGCGCCAGCCATGACCGGTGATATGCACCGCGTAGTTCAGTTTCAATCCGCGCCGCTGGCACTCACGAACAAACTTCACGTAGATCACCGACGGTGCGAGCAAGGCCTCACCAAAGCTGCGCCGGTCGCTGTAGCCAATCGGTGTTTCGTATTTTCTGGCCAACTTATCCGCGATCAGGCGGCACAGGCTAAGTCCATTGGATTGCACCCCAGAGCTGGCGAGAAACAAAATTGCGTCGCCCTCGCGCACATCGCCAGCGATGCGAAGATTTTTTGGTGAGATTTTACCGATCGCCGAGCCCGCCAACACAATGGCGTCCTGGTTCACAATGCCCCGCAGCGTTGGAGTTTCACCGCCACCCCAGGCGGCACCGGCTTCGCGACAGCCTTCGGCCCAGCCATCGACCAGTGCTTGCATCCGCGCCGCGTCGGCAAACCAAGCTGATTCGCCAACCGCCATGTGCATCGCCACCGAAAGAGGAATCGCACCACAGGTAACGAGATCATTCACGATCGTAGCAATTGTATCAATGGAGATTTCGCGATAGAAATTTTTTCCTGTCGCCGTATATACGGCATCAGCCACGAGATTTTTCGTGCCCAACCCTTCCTCGACATGCGCGAGAAAGTGATCGGCGCCTTCGATTAAGTACGCGCTTTCGCCGCGCGTTGTGGCAGGCTCGGCATAACCATGCGCTGCCAGCAGATCAACCGTAGTACGCGCCGACCGCTGGCAGGTCTGTTTGAACGCATCGAGCTGTCTATAATCAACGCCAGAGTATTCGTATTTCAACGCCATAAAGTCACTCTTCAGCGACTGGCTTCAGTAGGCACGTCCTTCACTTTTATCGAAGTAGTTCACGTAGGCCTGATTCAGAACGCGATAGCCACCAGGCGTCGGATATTTTCCAGAAAAATACCAGTCGCCGGTATGATTTGGCAGCGCGCGGTATAGGTCTTCAAGCGTCTGGAAAACTACCTCGACCTCACCCATCCAATCATTCAGCGGTGGCGCGACAAATTCCGTGATTTTTTTCGAAATCTCCTCCGTAGAAAAGGGTTCATAAATTTTCTGTACGTGGTTGACCAGTGCACCGTTCGCGTTATTCAGCTCCATCTGGCACGCCTCGTAAACTTCACTGAGCAAGGTAGTCATACCGCGCTCCTTGACCAGGGCCACGGCTGCCTCAAAGGCGACAAACTTACCGATCTCGGACATGTCGATCCCATAACAATCTGGATAACGAATCTGCGGCGCTGTGGAGGCGATCACAATTTTTTTTGGATTCAACCGGCTTAAAATGCGAAGTATCGAGCAACGCAATGTGGTACCGCGCACAATGGAATCATCGACACACACCAGATTATCGGTCGGTCGCACAACACCGTAGGTTACATCGTAGACATGCGGAGCGAGGTTATTGCGCGATTTTTCCTGGCTAATGAACATCCGCAGCTTGACATCCTTCGTGATGAGCTTTTCTGCGCGCGGCCAATTGCGGATAATGAGGTCGTCGACCGTCGCCTCGTCGAGTTTTCCTTCTTTGGCAGCATCGAGGATTTTCTGTTTTACCTGCACACGCCTTCGGAAACGGAGCTCGCTCATCAATCCAAGATAGGCGACTTCCGAGGTGTTCGGGATGAAGCTAAAAATGGAGTTTTCCAGGTCGCCCTTCACGGACTTCAGCACCTGATCTGCCAAACCGGCTCCCAAGTCCTTACGTTCCTGATAAACTTCCGTGTCGTTGCCACGAGAAAAATAGATACGCTCGAAACTGCACTGTGTTTTCCGCAGCACCGGCTTGAGGCGCTCAACTCGGACCTCGCCGAATTTCTTTACGACGACGGCGGTGCCCGGTTCAAGTTCGTCAACCTGCTCCGGCATGCAGTTGAAGACAGTGCAAAGCGGTGCCCGCTCTGAAGCGAACGCCACGACTTCGTCATCTTCGAACCAGTGACAAGGACGGATGCCGAAAGGATCGCGCGTAACAAAAAAATCGCCGTTACCCAAAGCACCGGCCAGCGCAAAACCGCCATCCCAGTCCTGCGATACGGTGCGCATCACAAGTGCGGGATCAATTTGTTCGTTGATACGGCGAGAAATTTCCGTGCCAGCCAAGTTTTGCACCTTAAAACTACGGTAGAGCTCCTCGTAATGCTCGTCGAGACCGTGCCCGATCATCTCCAGCAACGCCTGCGTGTCGGTGGCGAAAATCGGATGCTGACCGATCGCCGTAAGGCTCGCGTTGAGTGCGGCAGTGTTGGTGATATTGAAATTCCCCACAAGCACCAGATTGCGTGCGGGCCACGAACTGCGACGGAAATATGGATGGCAGGTGCTCGGACTATACCCACCGGAGGTGCCGTAACGGAGGTGGCCTAGATAAAGCTCGCCGCAAAAGTCGTATTGTGCCTTTACCGTAGCGGGCTCGCTCGGCTCCACCTGGCCTTCACCCACCAATTGGTTAAAGCGTGCAAGCAGCGCCTGAAAAATCTTGTCGAGTGGGCTGGAGTCGACGTTGCGCTCGCGAAAGATATAGGGCTCGCCCACTGGCATATCGAATTTCAAGCAGGCCACGCCAGCACCATCCTGACCGCGATTGTGCTGCTTTTCCATTAACAAAAAAAGCTGGTAGAGTCCCCACAGAGTCGTTCCGTATTTTTTCTGATAGTAAGCGAGTGGCTTTTTCAACCGCACAACGGCAATGCCGCACTCGTGGGTAAGGTAATCGCTCATGGCCGCGCGCCTTCACCAATATCCTGCCGCCACAAGACGATTACAAGAAGGCCCACTGAAGCTGCTGAGAGGTTGATCAAAACAAGGGGAAATTCCATTCGAATCGACACTGGCAAAAGCGACCATTTCGTCCAGCATAAGAAGAAGGTTAATGGCTTTCCCCATCCAAGGGTGGAATCCTATGGCATTTCCAGTGATTTTGCGTAATTTGTGTAAAATTGTTAGCAATTTTAGCGTGATTTCATTCCCTTCCCAGCCCCATTTAATGAAATCGAGAACGCGTTTGGTATAAAATTTTCCTGAAATTGGATATTGAGCATGTCAGGTGCATTGGTTCTCCGCAGCTCCTTCGGCAGCATCCTTGGGGAAATTCATTCCCCCGCAGGCTATTTATCTTTCACTAGCCGTCAGTCTCGCCAAAGCTGTTGGCACCAAGCTGCTAGCCTTTCTCCTGCTAATGCTTCCCACAAACCTAAAGCCGATTATCGTCTACCTGGTTGGAATTATTCTTTCTAACAGCCCTAGTTGATTTTTCGTTTGGGCACCGGAAGAAAATGGTTCGGAATGCAGTTTCTATCCTGATCGTGGGCTTAACCACCACCTCCTAGGCTAGCAGCAAAGTCTTTGTCTTCTAGTGATTCTGCTGCACGACGGCTCCGCCTCCCCCGAAGATACGGATGTTTTGTTCTGTCCCTTGACCACGTCTGATTCGTCGGCAACGCTCCAACGCTTCTGACTATGCTGATCTTACGCGGCTCTTCCGCACTATCAACGCTTCGACTCAAAAAGTTCCGGAAAGACCTCGTTTCAGCCGGCCTTCCGGTCCGTGCGGTTGCCGCCGAATTTGTACACCTCGCCGAACTGTCAACCAATCTCTCTGAGACAAGCCTCAGAATTTTAGAGAAAATTCTAACTTACGGTCCCATTCGCGCGGAAAGTTCGACTGCGGGCTACACCCAAATTGTGGCTCCGCGTCCGGGAACAATTTCGTCCTGGTCATCCAAAGCCACGAATATCGCCCGCATTTGCGGCCTCACCCAGATCAAGCGAATCGAGCGAGTCGTTGCTTATACGATCGACCTCGGCGGCTCCGTGCTTCACCCCGAGCAGACAAAACAACTGGCCAACAGATTACACGACCGAATGACACAAACTGTCTTCCCGGCTCTCAACGGCTGCTCCGTTCTCTTCCGCCACGAACAGCCGCGACCGCTCACCAGCGTGCCGGTGCTCGCCCAAGGACGTGCCGCGCTTGTCGAAGCTAACCTCCATCTCGCCCTCGCCGATGATGAAATCAACTACCTCTTTCAGGCCTTCACCACACTCGGCCGCGATCCGCACGACGTCGAATTGATGATGTTTGCGCAGGCCAACTCCGAGCACTGCCGCCACAAGATTTTCAACGCTACATGGGAGATCGATGGCTCCGCCAAAGACAACTCGCTCTTTCAGATGGTAAAAAACACCTACCAACTGCACAATGATGGTATCCTATCCGCCTACAAGGACAATGCCGCTGTGGTAGCAGGCAATCGCGGCCAGCGTTTTTTTATCAACCCGGAAACGAACGAATATGTGTCCAATGAAGAAGACATTCATCTCCTCTTCAAAGTCGAAACCCACAATCACCCGACGGCTATTTCGCCCTACCCTGGCGCTGCCACCGGTTCCGGTGGCGAGATTCGCGATGAGAGTGCAACCGGATGCGGCGCGAAACCGAAAGCCGGTCTCGTAGGTTTCACCGTCTCGAATCTTCGCCTCCCCGGCGCCATCCAGCCTTGGGAAAAAGATCATAGCAAACCCGGGCACATCGCTTCCGCTCTCGACATCACCCTAGATGGCCCGCTCGGCAGCGCCGCTTTCAACAACGAATTCGGACGCCCCACAATCAGCGGCTATTTTCGTACCTTCGAACAGGAAGTACCCGGTGCCAGCGGAACCGAACTTCGCGGCTATCACAAACCGATCATGCTCGCCGGAGGCTTCGGCAATATCCGTGCCGGCCATGTCAAGAAAGGCACGATAAATCCAGGCGACAAACTTGTCGTACTCGGAGGCCCCGCTATGAACATCGGCCTTGGCGGCGGCTCAGCCAGTTCAATCGCCCAAGGTACCGGCAGCGAAAATCTGGATTTTTCCAGCGTGCAGCGCGATAACGCGGAAATGGAACGTCGCTGCCAAGAAGTAATCGACCGTTGCTGGGCACTAGGCGAGGCCAATCCCATTTCTTTCATCCACGACGTCGGCGCCGGCGGCATGTCGAACGCACTACCCGAACTCGTCAACGACGGCAGGCACGGCGGAAAATTCAACCTACGGAAGCTTCCAAACGACGAGCCAGGTATGTCACCGCTCGAAATTTGGTGCAACGAATCCCAGGAACGCTATATCCTCGCCATCCCTGCCAACCGTATCAATATCCTCGCGCGCCTCTGCGAACGCGAGCGCGCTCCCTTCGCAGTTGTCGGCGAAGCCACGGAAAAGCGAAATCTGATCCTCAATGATCCGCACTTCGGCAACACGCCCATCGATCTTCCGCTCGACGTCCTTCTAGACAATCCGCCGCGAATGCATCGTCGCGAGAAATCCGAGCCGCGTCCGCAGCAACCGCTCGACCTTTCGCAAATCGATTTAAAAGCCGCCGAGCATCGCGTCCTCGGCCATCCGAGTGTCGCCGATAAAACGTTTCTCATCTCGATCAGCGATCGCTCGCTCGGCGGTCTTGTAGCCCGAGATCAAATGGTCGGTCCATGGCAGGTTCCCGTCGCCGATTGCGGTGTAACCGCGACGGTCTTTGACGTTACAACGGGAGAAGCGATGGCCATAGGCGAACGCACGCCAGTAGCCATCAACAACGCCGCCGCATCCGCCCGAATTGCCGTCGGCGAAGCCCTCACCAATCTCGCCGCTGCCCAGATCGGCAACATCGGCAAGGTCAATCTTTCCGCCAACTGGATGGCCGCGCCGTGGATGCCCGGCGATGGCGCCGATCTCTACGAGGCGGTCGAAGCAGTCGGTCTCAAGCTTTGCCCAGCGCTCGGCATCACGATTCCCGTCGGGAAAGACTCAATGAGCATGAGTGCCGTTTGGGAAGATACCGGAGGTATCGAACAACAGATGGCCGCTCCCGTCTCGCTAATCGTCTCTGCTTTCTCTCCAGTAGCCGACGTGCGGCTGACGCTTACGCCGCAGCTCCAGCAGGTCGACAGTTCAGTTCTACTTCTGATCGACTTGGGGCGCGGGAAAAACCGGTTGGGCGGCTCGATCCTCGCGCAAATGGTCTCGCAAATGGGCGAAGCCACGCCCGATGTCGACAGCACCGACGACCTGAAAAATTTTTGGAGTCTCGTACAACAGCTAGGTCGCGAGAAAAAGCTCCTCGCCTATCACGACCGCTCCGATGGAGGCCTCTTCGCTACGGTCGTGGAAATGGCCTTCTCCGGCCATGTTGGCATCACTCTCACCCTACCGCCCGGCGATGCTTTCGGCCAACTCTTTTCCGAAGAACTCGGCGCTGTCGTGCAAGTAAGCACGGACGTTGTCGACGATGTGCTGCTCGCGTGTGAGCAAGCGGGCCTGTCCGGCTGCGTTTCCCGTATCGGCGAACTGAATCCATCATTCAGTCTGCAGATCATCCAAAACGCGAAGATTCTTTTTTTCGAAAATCTCACACAACTGCGCCGAATCTGGTCCGACGTCACGTACCGCATCGCGCGCCTGCGAGATAATCCAAACTCCGCCGACCAAGAACACGCACTGCGCCTCAACCGCACCGATCCCGGTATTACCCCGAAACTCACATTCGAGATCAAGGCACCAGTCGTCACCAACACCAAGCCCTCCGTGGCCATACTGCGCGAGCAGGGCGTCAACGGACACACCGAGATGGCAGCCGCATTTTCCCGCGCCGGGTTCCGCGCCGTAGATGTACACATGACCGATCTCTTCAGCGGTCACACCTCGCTGAAAGATTTTCGCGGGCTCGTCGCCTGCGGCGGCTTCAGTTACGGCGACGTGCTCGGAGCCGGCGAAGGCTGGGCAAAAAGCATCTTGTTCCACAAACGGAACCGCGACGAGTTTGCAGCGTTCTTTGCTCGCAGCGATGTTTTCGCTCTCGGTGTTTGCAATGGCTGCCAGATGATAAGCAACCTCAAAAACATCATCCCCGGAGCCGATCATTGGCCCCGGTTCGTCCAAAACCAGAGTGAGCGTTTCGAGGGACGGACAGTTTCGCTAAAAATAGAAAAAAGCCCGAGTCTTTTTTTCTCCGGTATGGAAGGCAGCGTCATCCCGATTGCAGTCGCGCATGGTGAGGGCTACGCTGAGTTTCCTAACAGTGCCTCCGCACAGTCGTTTAGCCATTCCGGATTCGTCGCCGCACGCTACGTCAATAACAACCACGAGCCAACGGAACACTATCCACTGAACCCGAACGGTTCGCCCCTTGGTATGACGGCATTCACAACAACCACCGGCCGCGTGACCATCTTGATGCCGCATCCAGAACGTGTTTTCCGCACACTCTCATTGAGTTGGCATCCACCCGAGTGGGGAGAAGATTCACCATGGATGCAGCTCTTCTACAACGCCCGCCATTGGATAGGTTAATCTACACTTCGCTAGCTATCTTCACTGACTTTTCCACTTAATCAAAACGGCCACTAGTGCACTTTCTTCTCCATTCTGGTACAAGCAAAGCTGTATCATAGCATTCATCAAAAATCTTAGAAAATTTGTATGTGGTCCAGCCAATTAATGGTTTCACTTGGTAGACTGCTTTATTGGAAAATTTATATATACTGTAGTTAGGATGCTATTTGCTGCTATTCATTCCTACCATTTTATATATTTTAAAAATATAAAATATTGAAATTATTGGATCAATTTCGCCTATTTATATATGCTCCTTATGATTCTAAAAATGTTGAAATTCGAAATTTTATTTCGTTTACAGAAATTCTAATATTACTCCTATAATAAAAATAGAAATATAAAATCAGCTACGATACCAGGTAGGATGAACCAGCTTCATTGTTCGATTATAGTGAATTATCGTTATCGATAACCGTTTAGTAACCACTTTCTCTCGGTAAGAGCAGGTAAGAGCAACACACATAACCCTTCTCGTTTTCCTTCGCAAAAACTGATCATCCCAAATTGTTGTGGTTCTACGCACTATAAACGGAGCGAGTTCGGGAGCAATAATGAGAAACCTTTGTAGAATTTTCTTCGTATGCAAATCTATGATAGAGAATATACTTCGCCATCTCCGGTTTTTTATAATGGAAATTTTCCATAAGTTACATTTTCACAAACTACAGTTAATATCCCGGTGGTCAAAAAATAACCACTAACTACCACCGCCACCTTTTTTAGGTCAACAGATCAAAAGCTCTGCGTTCGTTCGTCGCAAAAGTGCTGGTTCCTTTCACATGCAAAGCGACAGAACCCTGGAATAGGTACAATGGATTCCTCGGCTACCAAGCATACATGTCCAGATGCTATCCTATTCGACATCATAATACAAGTCAAAGTCATAGGCGGCATCGGAGCCTTGGAGCGCATCAAAACGAGGTCCGAGCTATAGGACATTTCCGTTTATCATTTTCGTCTCACGCAGAGACAGCCAATTAATGTAAGAAACCCAACAACGCGCAGGATTTTTTTGATAAAGCCGTTCAACGAAAAAGCGCTGTTCGAAAAGACCAGCCGCGTGTTAACATTGCAATCCAGGAGAAATATTTTTCAACTATACTGGGGCTAAAAATGCTGGCGCTTCAACTTCGGGACAAATTAAAAAAGCCACCATAGCCAAAAGCACAAAAAGCACCTATACCAAGTCCCCGAGCCAAGGCGAATATCGGGTCTTTTTGCGCGGGTACAATCACACACGAAAGCGGTATTTTCTGAAACATCTTCACAATGAACACGAAGAAATCCATATGGGCGCCAATATCGCGGTGTAAACACAAACTCCACGCGCCATTTGCCCCAATTCCGGACACAGTATAATAAATTCAACAATAATTTAACTGCATTTATCTCGCTTGCCGAGCCCTGTTCAGGTTGGAGTTTTCCTCCTAAGTTGATAGATCATAGATCATCTATGTCGGAACCGATAACGCCGCTCAAAAGACGAAGGCTTTAGATCTCGATCTGGGGCATGGTACAGTCGTCGCCGGAAGCCTGCATCGCTCACACAGCAATCGCCGAGCTTTCACCCGGTCACATAGAGTAACATTCCGCCGAACTGGCGTGTCCGGACAGCAACACAGCTTCGTTTCGCTCAATGCAAAAATGGTACAAATCATCCATTCTGCGAAGCTCTCGTGCGGTACAAGTATATAGTGTGAATGCGAGCTATCCACCAAAACACTGGGCGGTCCTCAATCGGTTATCTGCCTTTACCAGCCTGTCTTTTTTACTAAGCTACATAGCTCCGAAAATTTCTTTGTTCTTTGGTTGAATCGATACTAGACCGTCAACTTTCTACGGCTCCGCCAAGTGATTTTCCCAAACCACTACTTGAATTTTTATCTGGCTGGAAACTATTTACTGCTACCTGGAGACGCCTCGAGTGCCGGGCTGCTGCGATATGCGAAACCGTAGTTTATTGCATCAGGAGCTGATGGCCATCGAAAACAATCTGATCGGATTTCTCACCTTCTTTTCCCAACGCCATCGCAAGCACCTTTCGACCCAACCTAGCAAAAAAATCAAGACTCCACACGGATGCCAATCGCAAGAGTTGGCGGCAACAATATGATCGGCGCCGTTGACACCACCAACGTTAAGCTCGACATCGTCACCGCAAGCTTAGGAAGCAGCAGAACGATCTATGCTAGACAGCGAAAAGCCCGTCATCGATCCGCTGGGCGAGATCGCCGCCTTCTGTTCCCCCACCGCTAGGTTGGGCTACCCCTGGTGTGCACGATCAGTATTACACTCGTGATCGAAAAAGTTCGCTAGTTTTTCGCGTGGAACCATGTCGCTCTCGAGCAAACGGTCCGTGCAAACTTCCCCCACGGCCCGGACTGGCTTTTGCTTCTGCCGTATCTTGCCGGCGAGCGCCTCCTCAGCCCCCAGCCTTCCTCCCAACGCTAGCAGCGGCACGCACGAACCCAATTTTAATCCTTTTGGCGCGTTAGCCTCAGAATAAATTACGTTCTACGTTTGTTAGCCGAAATCAATGTCAAGGCAAGGGAATCCGCTTCACGGACGGCAGTGTGAAAACAGCCGTCTAGCGTCAGACTCCGACCGATGTTTTTAGTATGTAGTATGCTTATCGCCGCCATACAGAGAGATTAAGGAGCAGCACTCAGCCTCCCCGTAAGGGGACAAAGTCGACCTCGCAAAGCTCGCCTGCCTACTGTTTGCTGCCGCTGTAGACACAACCTCGTCCCACAAGCTCGCAGAAAGGGAGTGTGCACCTTTGTAGCTGCGAGTTCCAGAACCGCCGCGATGCTTTTTAACCCCTACGCTTTACTTAACCCCTACGCTTTGCCCGACCTTCGCCAGGAGCTGATGCTATTGACCCCCGAAATCGCCAAAACAGTTTAATCAATCACGGCGCCTCACCGAAGCGCTCACCCATCTTAGCGTAAACTTCGAGTTGCTCCGCGCTGTGCTGTACCAAATCGTCGTCGAAGCGAATCCGGCCCGACTGGAAAATGGTCACAACGCACGAGCCGCCAAATTTAAAAAGCCCTTTCTCAACGCCTTTTTCCACAGCTTGGCCAGGCGTGAGGGTCTGCAAAACACTTCCTACCATGGTCGCTCCAATTTCCACCATCGCGACGTGTCCGAAAACCGGCGACTCCACAAGCGTTACCATCCGTTTGTTTTTCCACAGGTAGGCAATGTTGCGGCGCAAAGCTACCGGAGACACGGAATAAAGCCAACCGTTAATCAGACTTGGCTCACCAAGTACGCCGCTGACGGGAAGATGGAACCGATGATAATCGACCGGACAAAGACGTGAGATCAGTAGCGAGCCGCTGGCAAACTCCCGTGCTAACTTGGCGTCACCGAGAAAATTTTCCAAGGAAAACTTCTGCCCCTTCGCATAAAAACTCTCGGCCGAATTTACATTCGTAAACGCTAAATGCCGCCCGTCAGCAGGTAAAACAGCTACACGCTCCCCGGGGGCGATGGGACGGGCCTCAAACTTCAGCGCTCGGCAGAAGAAGTCGTTGAAGCTTCTAAAAGAGAACGGACTCTTTACGAACTCGTCCACATCGAAACCGTACTTAACGATGAAGGGCAGAACCTTTTTGGCGCTAAAATGACAGTCCATTTGCCAGCCATAAATACACGACAGCAGGGCGCGGCGAACAATGGTCGCCAAAGCCAGGTTTCCCAGCCCCGTCTCGTAAGCCCAGCGCACCCAGCGTTCGCCATAAACATGTTCGATCTCGACAGTTTGCTTTTCCCGGTGAAAAAAACGGATTGGAGTCACGGCCATGCCTCAATGTCGGTAATTTTACTTCCGCGCCAAGTTGGAAAATTGGCCAACCCATCCGCCCACGAGATAGCCGTTCTCCGTTTCAACCCAGCGGCAACCGCCATGCCGAGCAACACAATCGCCAGCGGCTTCTATAGAAATTTTTGGATACCGAAGCCGAAGCCCAGCGTCTCTACCTGCTCATAATCGGAAAAATATCCGCTGCAAAGCAGGAGCGGTAGAGTCTGCCCAGTCTGCCGGACTGGCTCCAGAGCCAAGCCAAAGTTGCGCATCTGCGGCATGTTAAAACCAGTAATCGCCAAGTCTAATTCTCCAGTTCAGCAAGGTAACCAGCAAGCGCCTCGCCGGCCTCAAAAGTTCGCAATTACTTGGTAACCAAAGGGTGGCAAGGCCAGAATCGCAGTTTTCACAATCAATGGATTGCCATCGAAAAATAGAAACGTGCTCCCTGTTACTGTGCGCCGCTTTTCCCTTCCAAATCGGCCACCAAAATTTTATTCTCAGTTGAGAAGCAACTTAAAAATAAAGTTCAAAATAACGTTCCGCTGTTCGGCGGGCTGTAAAATCGTGGCTCCTCCATTATGCTCCTGCGTGGTGCAATGAACAGCTGCTAACCAAAGTCTAGCTCCTCCGCTTTGAGATTTTGTGTTGAAGAAAGGAGCAAAAATTTTCTACCCCGTAAACTTTCTGGCCACATACCTCAATCAGTATTATCGATACAAATTTGTACGCAACTTCCAACTCTTAAGTCGGGCAGTTACGTTTATAATTCCGTACCAACCACGAGCGTATTCACAAAACACTCAGTCGCCCAGGCTGCCCGGCCATCGCCTGCACCGCGTTGGTTCCGAAACTAATCAAGGCTTCGTACAGCTGCTCCTGATCGGCCAGAATAGTCGGCAAAACCTCGGGCACTTTTCCTTCGAACTCAACCTAATCACGGACGATGGCAAAAGCAAACGCACTGTATTTCTCGAGCAGCAGACGCAAATGCATAATTTTTCGTCCCAAAATATTCTTGATGGGAAACGTCAGGGTCCGCTTCACAAAATCGAAAATCCTATATACATAACTCGCAATAAATCGCAGTAAAAATTTTCATGAATCCCCCTCAGCAAGTTGGGCAGATACAATTTTATGTTACCAATAATAGAGGTAAGAAAATTGTTGAAATCGTGCACCACCCTGCCCGCAAGGGGCGGTGATTTTCTCGAATTTTTGCTTTTTACGCAACTGCTCCTCGCAGTCCTGCAGTTACCTCCTTGTGCGGGCAGTTTCGGTTATTTCGGTTATGTCAGGAAGTGACACCAGGAATTTTTTTCAAGCAGATCAACCGTCATACGCCGCTACCCCTCATCGCTGCTTTTAATCTTCTGGAGCTGCCGGCGTCCGCCCTTCCGAGTCGCTTACTCTAGCTCCGCGCAAAAGGCTAGCTCATGTAGAAAAGCAACGTTAACCTCCGTCGTAAAAATCGGTTAAGTTTGCCATACCAACACAGCACAAGCCACCGAGTTGATCTACCCCCAACAGCAGGCCTCCCCCGATACAAAGAAGTACAAGCATACCAGCATGTGACTTTTAGAAAACGCCACCGATGACATTCCTCGCTGGCTAAGCAGTGCCTCCCTTTGCCGCGCCAACTGGCGCTATTTCACCGACACCAAGCTAACAACAGCGAGCCCGAGATTCGCGATCACCATGGACGACACCTCCTCCCTAGCATGTTTTCCGGAATAAAAAACAACCGAACCACTTCCGAAAAATGAGATTGCACTTCCCCATGCGCACCAGAAAAGATAAGCTTTTCTTTACCTAAGCTAGCGACTCTGTTTTCTTTCTCTCTGAAGCATTGCTACGAAACAGCGGGCCGGTAACCAGAAACACGGTCATTATAATGGTCCAGAGGTTCTTCAATCTCAGCCGCTGGACGAGGGTAAGCGCCTTCAAATAGGTGGCCGGAGTCTCATCGTTATCGCTAGTAGACACCAGCAACAAGGGTGGTTCCTGCCCAGAGCCGAAAACCACGATCGAATTAGCCAAAACCACCCGTCGCAGCGCCGCCTTTCTTCCTCGTTGCTTCTGATCCACCAGCAGCTTCCCCCTTTTTAATCCTCTATTTTTTTATCGATCCGTAATTAGATCGCACGGTAATCGTCACCTCCATGATCAAGTAGGGCACGCTAAAAGCCATTTTGGCACGCCGCTCTGGGGAGTCAGAGAAGGTCTGCATCATCTATTTTTTTCAGCAGGAAATGCTTGGGAGACCCTTCTCGGTTATGCTTTTACCCACTCAAAACAAAGATCCCACAGATTCATCTCCTTTTCAGGCTTATATCAAGAGCTCGCAAAGCGTCCCTTTCGTGCATCCGTGTCGCAAAAAAATACAGAAAAATTATCCGTCGAAATAACCAACCCGCACCAAAGGCCGCTTCCTTGTCTTGACAGACGATGCCTCCTAAATTTCCAACCGTTCGGATTGGTACCAAACTCGAATGTCAGCGGCAGCAATTAACCCAAAGCCAAGAATGGGTGGACAGAGAAACATCGACACAACGGAGACTAACCAGCTTTCAGTCGGAAGCAAGCCGCAAGGGCACACCTGGCGCTATTAGCGCTTTCCTTCCGGAAAGCACGTTACTCCGCTAAAGACAATTCGCCCTTTTCAACAGTCACAAGAACCCTGCAACCTTCCTCGATTTTTCCAACGATAAGTGCCCGCGCGAGTCGGGTCTCGAGATGACGCTGCAGGAAACGTTTAAGCGAACGGGCACCAAAGACCGGGTCGTAGCCTTTTTCGGAAATCCAGGCTTTAGCCTTCGCATCGAGTTCGACTGTAATCCGGCGTTCAGCAAGCCGCCTGTTGATGTCGGCCACCAGTAGGTCAACGATGCGCTCGATATCTTCAATCGTAAGCACCTTAAAAAGAATGGTTTCATCGATGCGATTCAGGAATTCCGGTCGGAACGCTTGACGCAGATCGACCATCACGGTTTTACGGACGCCTTCGGGAATCTCGTTGCCTTTCGCCCCATCGAGCAGATAGCGGTTGCCAATGTTCGATGTCATAATCACCATGGTGTTTTTGAAATCTACTATTCGCCCTTGCGAGCTGGTTATACGACCGTCGTCAAGCACCTGGAGGAGGACGTTAAACACATCCGAATGTGCCTTCTCGATTTCATCGAAGAGCACAACCGAATATGGTTTGCGCCGAACGGCCTCGGTCAACTGACCAGCCGACGTAGCCTGGAGGAGCGCCGATCATGCGGGCCACAGAATGTTTTTCCATGTATTTCGACATATCGAGACGGATTAGATTCGCCTCGGAGTCAAACAGCTGTTTCGCGAGCGTCTTCGCCAGCTCGGTTTTGCCGACACCAGTCGGTCCGAGAAAAATAAATGAGCCAATAGGCCTGCCCGGATCCTTAATGCCAACGCGGGCCCGTAAAATCGCTTCGCTGACAAGGCGCACGCCCTCTTCCTGGCCGATCACGCGCTTGTGCAGTTCGGAGTCGAGGTTCAGGAGCTTTTTCTTTTCGCCCTCAAGGAGCTTGTTCAGAGGGATATGCGTCCACTTCGAAATGATCTCGGCGATTTCCTCTTCGGAAATTTCTTCTTTCACCAGAGTCATTTTTGTCAAATCCGTCTTCTCGGCCTTCGAGAGCTCGCGCTCCAGCTGCGGGATGCGCCCGTGTTTCAACTCGGCGGTCTTGTTCAAATCATAGTTACGTTCGGCCTTCGCCATTTCGAGGCGCGCTGCTTCAAGCTCTTCGCGCATTTTTTGCACTCGGTCTAGCTGCTCTTTTTCCTTCTGCCAAACAGTCCGGAGCGTGGTAGCTCTTTCCTTTACATCGGCAAGGTCTTTGCGGAGCTCATCAAGGCGACGTTTGGAGGCACCGTCCCTTTCCTTCTGCAGCGCAGTTTCCTCGATCTCGAGTTGCATTATGCGGCGTTGAAGCTCGTCCAATTCCGTCGGCAGCGAGTCGATCTCGGTGCGGACCATCGCGCAGGCTTCGTCGACGAGATCGATAGCCTTGTCGGTCAGAAAACGATCGGAAATGTAGCGGTTCGAAAGCGCCACTGCGGAAACCAACGCGTTGTCCTGAATTCGCACGCCATGATGCAGCTCGAAACGCTCGCGCAGGCCGCGGAGAATCGAAATGGCGTCTTCTACCGTTGGCTCCTCTACAAGAATCGTCTGGAAACGCCGCTCGAGCGCCAGGTCTTTCTCGATGTACTTGCGATACTCGTCGAGCGTGGTCGCGCTGATACAGTGCAGTTCGCCGCGCGCGAGCATCGGTTTTAGCAAATTGCCAGCATCCATCGCGCCGTCGACTTTGCCGGCACCAACGACGTTGTGAAGCTCGTCGATGAAGAAGATAATGCGTCCCTCAGCCTGCTTTACCTCATTTAGGACCGTTTTTAGGCGTTCCTCGAACTCGCCTCGGTATTTTGCGCCTGCGATGAGCGCGCCCATGTCGAGAGCAAAGACCGTTTTGTCCTTCAAACCCTCGGGGACGTCACCGCGCACGATGCGCTGTGCGAGACCCTCGACGATAGCGGTCTTGCCTTTTTTGGTCTGCTGCACGAGGTCGATGCCGTATTTCTGCAGCGCGTTATAGGTCGGCTCCGGATTGTCGGACGTAACTTTTTGGTTACCGCGAATCTGTTTTAGCGCCTTGAGGGCGGCAATACAGTCGACAGTAAAGCTGTCGAAATATTTCTTCAACGCAAGCGGCTTGCCGACCTCGACTAGCGCGAAAAAAAGATGTTCTACACTCATGAAATCGTCCTTCATCTTCTTCGCCTTCTCTTCGGCGCAGGTCAGGACTTCGTCCAAAGCCTGGGTAACGTAAATTCTCGAAACACCCATGCTGCCGGAAACTTTGTTCAAGCGCTCGAGCTCGCGATTCGCGGCGAGCTGCATTGGATTAACGCTCAGTCCGAGCTTCTCCACCAGAGACTGCACGATGCCGTCCCTCTGACTAAGAATAGTGCCAAGTGTCCACCTCGTTGTGCGAATGCCGGCGCGCTTCATTTTGCGCTTCCTGAACAGCCTGGCGGGACATGATGGTCATTTTTTCTGGATTCATAGAGAGTTTAAATGACCCTATCTTTAAGCAGACGTTCCAGCTGGCCGCGCCGGCTCCCTCTCGGAGAGGGATTTTTAAAGTCGCTACATTGTGCCAATCTGGGCACAATCTGACTAAGCGTCGCGCCAGATTGTTTATTTTGGCCCACTCTAGCCCGCCGACAAGCCCTCCGCTCTTTCACTTTCAGGATGTACTTCCTCCTCCACCTCTATCTAAATGTAAGTGCTAGTCGCCGTCGTGCTCAGCTCGCTGTTCGAGTACTCCTTCCCCCATACTCCCCCACGTTTGTAGCTTTCTGTAGCTTTCACCCCCTCAGCAACGCCTTTATCGAACTGGTGAAGACATTTGTCGCACCGATTCATTTTCGCCGCAGTCGGTGTCAGCATCAGCAATATGAGCAACCTCCGCAAGATTGCGCAGCACAAAACTGAAGGCATAGATTTATTTCGAAGCTGTCACTATACTCGGAATCGGCCTCGTTGTAGCCAACTGGCTACAGCCCGGCGCCGGAATTCTACACCAACGCCGCCACTCTCGATACTAACGCGGCCAGCGCCTACACCAAGGCCAGCGGGAAGCTACTAAGCACCGTCGGCTTTCTCATTAACGTCACCCCCGAAGCGTTTGTAGGCTCCTTCATGCCAGGATAATTCTTTAAGCTGTTCATCGCAGCTCTCTGCAAACATCGCCGCCGCCCAACCCGGAAAACATATCGAACAAAAAGTGGACTTTGTCAAAGCTAGCTTTAAAGCTCTGATGCGTATCGTGCACATCATAACACGATTCGCACCATACCATTCTCCGCCTTCAACGATGGGGGAATATAGTCTCGGCCCACTAACGTCGCTCGCAAAACTCGTAGCCTGCGTCTACCCTACGATGGTCGTTTTTGTCGTGCTGCTTGCTCGAGGCAATCCACCGACTTAACCGAATCAGCCTTTGGCGCTACTTGTATTACATCCGGCAGGGAATTTTGCTCGTGCTCTGTATCTCTTCTTCCGGGTAAGAGTTCCCCAGTGTGATGGCAAAGCTCGAAAAAGTTCGACTGTGCCCGCTCCATCGTCGGTCTCGTGTTTTTGGCTGGTTATATCATTCAATTTCTCGATGCCACCTGGATATGCCTGCCGGTTGACGGCGACCTTCATCGCACAGGCCACCGACACGTCGCCCACGCTCTCACACAGCTCGGCATCTTGGGCCTTGCTAATTCTAGCCTTCCAAGAGCGCCGCAGCAGCTTGGCAACGCTTTCAGCTAAGTTTTCCTCGATAAACACGGTCCCGATTTCAAGCCTCACTCTGTTCGGCGGTGTCGACCGCCTCATGCCCAAGACCTGCACCATCACCAACCTCGTTGGCAACAGCGTCGCCGCTATCACGGACGCCACGTAAAAAAGGGATTAACCACGCGCACACTCAAAATAACGCTCTATAAGAATCGGCCCAACCTGCCACCAAACGTTTGACTCCGCACCTGCCCGCGGCATCTGTAAGATAATGGTAAATTTTCTCACCGACAAAAAAACTGTTCAGCGTGCCTTCATCATCGGCCTGCAAATGCCCGACATGGTTCCCAACGAAGGAGCCGAATTGCTCGAGGAGCTGAAAGAATTGGTCGAAAACCTCAGCCTCGCAGTCACACGCACCTCGCTCGTCAATTTCCGCGAGCATAACCCAAAATTTCTCCTCGGCTCGGGCAAGGTTACCGAGTTAATCGCCCAGGCAAAAACCGACAGCGCGGACTTGATTGTGATAGGCGAAGAACTTTCTCCTGGCCAACAGCGCAACTGGGAGAAAGAATCGGGCCTCACCGTTATCAATCGCCAGGAAGTCATCCTTAAAATCTTTGCCAACCGTGCGCAAACCCGCGAAGCCGTTCTCCAGGTGGCTCTTGCCCACATGGAATACTCCCTCCCGCGTCTCACACGCGCGTGGACGCACTTGTCGCGACAACGCGGCAAAGGCGCAATGAGCGGTGAAGGCGAAACTCAACTCGAAAAGGATCGCCGCATCGCGCGTGACCGCATCGCGCACTTGAAAGCCGAGCTCGCCCAGGTTATTTCCCAACGCACCACGCAACGCCGCAAGCGCATGCGCAAGGCTGTGCCCGACACTGCCATCGTCGGCTACACCAACGCCGGCAAGTCGTCACTCCTAAACAAACTCACCGGAGCCGGCGTCCCCGTCGCCAATAAACTTTTCGCCACACTCGATCCAACGACACGCCAATTCGAGCTGCCAGACGGCCGCACGATGCTTGCCATCGACACCGTCGGTTTCATACGCCGTCTTCCTCACCGCCTCGTCGAGGCGTTCAAGGCCACGCTCGAAGAGGTCGTTGCCGCCGATTTCATAATCCACGTTCTCGACGTATCGAATCCGAGCGTCGAGCACCATTTCGCTACCACGATGGAAGTGCTTAGCGAACTCGGCGCCGCGAACAAGCCAACCATCGTTGTCTTCAACAAAACCGATACCGTCGATGCACACACCCCTGCCCTCGCCCTCGTTCGAGCAAAACACCCGAACGCCCACTTCATCAGCGTGCACACAGGACAAGGAATGGGGAAGCTCCTCGCCCACTGCTGCAAGCTGGCCATCAACGACAACATGCCCGCCAAGTTGCTGGTCCCGCACACACGCTATGATGTCGTCGCACGCCTTCACAGGACTGGCCAGGTTAGCACCCTAGAAACACGCGACGACGGAATCTTAGTCGCCGGCCGTTTCCCTGTGGGACAACGCGCGCTCTTCGAACCCTTCGCCGTTTCCGCCACAACGCCCAAAAAAAAATCGCCCAATCGCAGCTAATCCGTACGCGTATAATGTGCCACGCTTGCCGCAAGCGGCTGCGGGCATTAGCATTCGAGAAGCTCCAAATGCTTTCAATTTTTTACACCCTCGCCAAAAATTTTACTCATGCGCCATCCCTCGAAGCGGCGAAAGGCTCGTTCGACCAAACTTTACGCGGAAACGACCGACGCCGATCTAGATTCGCCAGCCTTCGACAATTTAGCCATGCGTTTTCTCGTGGACTAACGACTGTAATGCGCTCGGCGTACCGTTGATCGCTGCCGCAGTTCACAATATAGAAGACACGCTCGACGTCTTCGTCGTCCTGGAAAGAGGCGGCTGTCTGAATCGCCAGCGGCCAGAAACGAGCGCTGCCGACTTAAACGCCATAGCAGCCTGCGCCAGCGCGCTGTTTTTTCCCAACTATCGGCATGCTCGGCATCCTTCAGACTTCGGAAACCATCAAGCTTCTACTCAGCCTTTTCGACAACTTCGCAACGCGTTACTCGTCTTGTCAACCTCCCCAACGGAATCCAACTCACTGTTAACTCGCGAGCGCCGCCGACCAGCACGCTAAACGCCGGCGCAATGATTTGTTCCTCGGCAATGTGGCCAGCAAGTTGGAGTTTCCAGGCGCGCAACCGCCTTGACAAGCGACAGTTTCTGCGCGAACTCCAGGGCCGAGATCGCGAGCTTTCTGGCGCCGGCTTCGTGTAAACAGCGGTTAGCCAGACCAGTGCGTATAGGGAAATGATGATAAAGCGTCCCTGGGCCAACTCGGGCCTAACACATGACCTGGTCCAGGCTAGCATCCCGTAAAAGCCGCCTTCGCTGCGGCCAGGCTCCGCTAGCGATTGAGCTGGGAATCAGCAAGCGGTTTACGCACGCCAAAACGGGAGCTTTTTAAAGCCATGCAAAAAAATTTAAACCGGAAGAGCCCTCTGTTTTTTGTGAATAGCCGGAATTAATTTTTTCAATAAAAAGATCGCGAGAACTGAAAAAGTACAGTTTCGAAAAAGAAACCTCGCTGGCCCATCAACCCACGAAACTCTATATAAAAATCGCTATTATCACCGGGCCCGGACGGCGGTAGCGGGGGAAAACACCATTCTACGTTCTAAGTCTCTCTCGTCGGAAACTTGGTGTCTTTTTGATCTACAACATGCATCCGGACGAAGCAGAATCCGTGACGAATGAAGCTCTCGTGGAACGGAGGAGAAGAAGAGGTACTTTGCTCTATACTTGAGCTGGGGCAACACATTCGATTACTTTGTAACCGAAGTTGGCTACGGAGCCCGAGCGAATTCTGGAGGGACGCTGCAGTTTTGACTACCTCGTACATAACGCAGATATCGCCGCCAAGCACACGCTAATCCAGTATCTTATCGAGGGACAGCTCGACGCCACCGGTGAACGTGCATTTTAAAAACGTGTTTTTTCTCACACAAAAGCTGATTCTATCGACAGTGGACGGCAGACACGTAACCTTCGTTTTTAGCCCTGACTCGCCTAAATTATCCCGACACTATCGCTGTTTATGCCGAAGTTAAAGGCATAATCAAGCCACTGACTTTTTCTATGTGGCCCGAAAATTCGCAGGCCGAGAAACCCGTGCGAATTGCTCCGTGCCCGGCACGCTTAACACAGAATTTAGCTGCGATCGGACAGACGGGCAGCGACCGTCGATCGGTTCTAATACCTTACTCGTCCATATCAGCGTAGCCGATGACATCCGACCGGGTAACCACGAGCCTGCTTTGTACCGACAATTGGGATAAATTCCCAGTGTATCGAAGCCACCGGCTGTATCGAAGTCTGGCTCTTTCTTTTAAACCAAACATAATTCGACCATAAAAACCTTCATCACTGGCAAATTGGGTTTTGTTGGCCTGAAAACCATGTTGCCAAAAAACTGCAGGCGGACGGACATCAATTTTTTGGGGACCACCGCTCGAACACCGCCATAGAAACACTCAGAGCTCGGCGCGAAAGCCCACTGCAGCGCTTAGAAGATGTGGAGACCCTAAAGCATAAAGCCACGACAGCGTACGCCGTTGTCCGTTTGAGACTCTTAAGTAATTTCTCCGATTTGCGGAAGTCTGCAGAGTGGGCGCCGACTTGCGATCTAGACGGTGATTTCGGTCTTGGCCGGATCTCCCCCTCCCCCTGCAGCCCATTCTCGTGACAGCCGGAACTGGAATGCTAGCCACTGAGAAGCACGCATTTCCGGAGAATCTCCCCTCGCACACGTGCACCAGAGTCGATCGTGCTCGCCCTGGGCGGAGCATGGCGCCTCCGCGTTAGTTGTGCGTCTCCCTCAGGCGCACGACTTGGTCAATATACGGTTTCGTCTCATACTTCGTCGCCTAGCTCCCTAGAAGGGCATCTCCACCTACGTGGTCAACGGTACAAAGCGCTAAACGGCGGCCTATGTAGCCATATATGGTCCTCAATGTGGCCCAGCCTCGATCAGATCGCATTTGGAAAAGACGAAGCCGGCTCCAGATACTACATGGTTGGCGAAAAAGTGTACCAATGCGCAATATTCGCCGAAGAAATCGGACGGGACTACAGGTTCCAGAAGTCTCGATCGCGAGGAACAAAGATCTAGCGCACTTCGGCTTCCTCAGCAGCTTCTCCAGAAGCGAAATTAGGGAATTAAGCACAATCATCCGGGAAAGTTTCGCTGGAAGCCAACCGGGCTGGAACTGTACACCAATTTCGCCGCCATGGATTACAGCCTGACTACCTAGCTTCATCGGCCGTACCTAGGTCACCCGTGTAGACAATCGCAGCTGAAACGAAAAAAAGATCTATCTAAACGAAAGGCCGGTTCTTGGTTTTCCCCAACTGGCTGCCAGGCATGGATTCGAACCATGACTAGGCGAGTCAAAGTCGCCTGTGCTACCATTACACCACCAGGCAGTAAAAATGCGGGGGGAAAGGGATAGAGAGGTAAGTATTCTCCTCTTCCTTTTGGAGGTCAAGAGCGGAATACACGTCACCCTTCCATCCTCTTTCACCACGGTAACCGGTTCTTCATCGCCCATGGTCCTCAGTTACAACACCCCCCCAAGCCCCAATAATGGCAATAGTCTCCAAATTTTCTTTATTCCTTTCTGTTTTGAACACTTTCACCCCAGTTTCTCCCATCGCCAGTACCCAGCCAAGCCCCCTTAGAAACTGCGCGTCTTCCTTTACTGCTGCAGGTTTCGCAGCACTCCCGGAAATCGCCGCCTTCTGCTTAAAGTAATCCCCTCCGCTTAAGGCCACCCGCACAGCACCAGCACTGAAGCAGGTCAACGGTTTCGGTTACCAGAGTTGCGCCTGGACTGGCCCAACTCCGATAAGGAACGGAACGTCGCCGGGTTTTGCGAAAATAAGTTCAAAACCGCCACCTACAAAGCGGCCGACAAAAAACTCACTAACCGACTTTCCTGACGCCGCCACTAGGTCGCCGACCTCCCTTGCGCAAGGCGACTGCTCGTTCAGCAAGCAGGATTGTTTCACCTAGCCGCTCGTGCTGCGCCCCAGACCAAAATCACTACGAGCCAATTGCCTGGGACGACGCCTGTCCCCCCTGCCAGCGCGCTTTGCGCGTTCGCCTCGCCGCTGCACTTACGCGCGGTCAGGCCGGCGATAGATCGTTTCGGTTGATGTCAAAAAAGGGCACGTAGGGCAAAAAGCCCCCTCCAGCACATCGGGCCACATGGGGTGAGCGCCTCACTAATGCCCATGTAATTGAGGGCAAAATTGAGCACCCCAATGCCGCCGATCCCAAAGCAACGACGCAAAGGCATAGGATTCCATTCTTCAGCCTAGCTCGGGGTCGACCTGCCAATAATCGGAAACAGCGCAGTTGTGCTTGCTGCCAGGGGCTGAACGTACGATTGGGGAGCAATAACCGTGGCTGACTCCCAGCTGTTCGAAATGCAGCACCAGCGCGGTAACGCGCGAAAAGAAAAATCCATTTAAGAACTTGCAAGCCAACAGGTTACATGCACATACAGTTCAGTAACTGTCGCCCTTTTAAAGGGAAAATTATCAAATCAATAAAAAATAAATTTAAACAAGTAAATAATTAATAAAAAAACCACAATCTCATCGAAGCGAAGAGCGGAAGAAAATGCTATTCCCCCACCGCCCCCCATCTTTTTCGGCCAAAAAATTTTATAGCATCTCACAGCACCTCAGCTGCCCAAGCTAGCCCAGCTCATTTAAAAACAATCCGGAACAATTTTCCATTTTTCGAATTGTCACCGTGCCGAGCAGTAAGTTAAGCTTGATCATCGAAGTGCGCACGATGAAAGAAATGATCGAGCACGCACAGCTGGACAGCTGGCCCAGGTTCCCCAACGGCTTCCATGTCTCATCCTCACCAACCTGCACATCCAGGGCCACACCGTGGTTAATCTGACTCAGGAACTCGCCGTCTTCGAAAGGATGTGCGATGTGCCGATGGTCATGATCAGCAGCTCGAATTCCCCAGTCGATCGCGCCAATGCCGCACAAGCAGATGCCAATACATTTCCCTGTAATCCGGATTACCTCATCCACGCTTACCAATTTCACGAAGCAGCTCCGCCAGGACTGGATCCCCGTCGGCGCAATGTTCCCGTTCTAAGCGCGACCATTAACAACGTCGGAACGCAACCGGACCCGCAGCCTTGGAGAAACAACAGATGGAACTGCCGCTATAGAGAGTATTTTACGTACCATCAGCTATGGACCCGTCATTCCTTGGGAAACAATGGCCATAACCTTAGTCGTCGTACTTTCAATTAACGGTAGGGACCGACCGGCGGGCGAGAAGGCCCAGACCACCGCCCCCCGGCCGTGTTAAACCATCGGCTAACGAACCGGAGCCGCCTTTATCTCTCGGCCGACAATGATAGCTAGGCTGACCGCGCCAAATTCAACATGCCGACAGCCTGAACGGCCGTGGTCGCCCACACCACCATGAAAACAAGAAACTCAAATTCCGCCTGCTACACAAAACGGCCTTAGTCCCGAAAACTACACAGGGATCGGCCAGGAAAAGCTATAAACACCAGACCGTGAAAGTCTAAAAATATCAAAGAGGGAGACCTTTCGTGCTGCACGACGAAAATTTTCGACCAGCCAAAACCGAAGGGGCGTAAGCGATTGATATCAATCGACTTCGTCGAACTGAAGAAAATCAGCCTCATGTTTTTCCTACGGCCGTATTGTCCTTGTTCTGAACCGCAGCAGGGAGTCGGCATAACCTGCGCATGGGTGTTCGCGAAAACCGACAAGATTGGCATCGCCAGAGCAGCTAATTTGCAAACGACAGCACCTCACGGCGCTAAAAGCCAATAAAAATCTCCTCATACTCGAGCTGATGCATTTTTCCCAACAAATTAATCCACAGCCACCAATTCAAACCGCCAACGGCAAATGGACCCAACCAGCACGGAATCGAAGCGGCAGCAACACTCGCCATAAATGATCGGAAAGTAGGGTCCGAGCCGTTATACTGACAAATCACCTCGACGCTGATGAAGATCACCCAGCAGAAACCGGCGTTGGCGGCAAGGGATTGCTTTCCGAGCCTCCAATGCTGTCGACCCCGTCTCTGCCCTGTAACGCAGTTTTCCAGGTAGTCGCGCACGGGTTCCACCCGCAGGGAGGCGAAAAAGCTCGCAACCCAGCGCATCGCAGCCACAAAAAATCCAGCCGTCATGGCGTGCTTTCCGACCCACATAGGGGCCGCTGTATCGGCCCGCGGAACTGTGCTCGACTGGCGTCCCGGCTTCTTCTGTACAGGATCTCGACAATCTGCCAGCGGCAGAGGTGGTTTTTTTAGATCTGAGAGGAAAGGCTAGGTGTCACAGGAATTCCCGCTTGCAACTCGCTGTTCGAGGTCAAATTCGGTAGCTATTTCACCATAGCGGTCATATTGCAGGGATATACTCTCTAGTTCTGCAACCACAAGCCACCTTTCCAAGACTATCCGAAACCCGTCGCCACCCCTACGAAAGGCAATCTGGCGCCGCCATGAAAACATTCTAAGCCAGCGTACACACCACCGACAATTTTTCCGGGCATCTTTTTTAAAAAGCTCGGGATATCGTCCGGATTGCGAATGGTAACCAGGTTGCTATCGACCACCACGACTTCGTTCGCCCATTCCGCCGACCCGCGTTCCATAGGTCGGTCTGGAGTAAGAGAAACAAAATAAATTTTGCGGCCGCAGACGACGCTAGTCTAGACTAATATATGTAGACATATGTGAAGTGAACCGTAGCAGAATAGCACGCAAAAAGCGTGCAGATGTCGAAGAATTAGCGGCCGAAGTCGGCCGCATCCTCACCCTGGCAGCGGTGTGTCGTGGCTGTGGCTGACCACAGCCCTACAGCAAGAAAAGCGCATAATAGCCACAGTTTTTTGCTTTGGCGAGCAGACGGTCCACGGCCATGTTCGCAGCAGGGTGGTCGTGGTTGAGGCTCTTTGTGCAGCTATCAGCCGGGGGAGTAGTCTCCGTTTTCGCGTCCGCGACATCTAGAGCGTACCGGAGCTAGTCAAATTCAGCCTATTCGAAACCGTCAGCCACAAGGGTTGCGATTTTTTCTTAAAGATTTTGGGGTAGCGTTCATTTTTTTGCTAGTGATGTGCGACCCGTTGGGATTCTAGAATGTGGAAAGGTGGCGAGACGGTTTTCCGTTTCGCCAAAAAAACGGATCGTCTGCGGGCTTACTATTTTTCGTTTTCGCTGTTATCAACAGCGAAGTTCACGAGGGTAACGGTCTTGGTCAGCGTTTTATTGGTCTCGCCCTTCTTATCGGGGATTTCATGAAAGAGATTTTTCACTTTGTGCTCGATGGCCTCAGATCCTTCCTAGGTCAGGCTTTTCATGACATGGGAGGATTTTTTGTTTGGTAGGAGTATCACAGAAGTTTAAAAACTCGCTCCGAGGCACTCAGTGAAGCCTGATTTGAATTTAGGGGTTGCTGGCTGTTTGGCAATTTTGGAAGTGGATTTTGGCATTGTAGAGATCCTTTATTTCTTCGATGCACAGTTCTCTGAAGTTAGAGATGGCAGACATTGCTTTTGTATATTTAAAATTAAGGGAAGCTGGATCGACTTGGCCAACATGGTTGGGAAATTTGATTGCTTTCTCAGCTCTTTCTCGGGTGGAGAAAAAACGCCTTGCATCATCGTGTACTAATCGTGGGAGTTTTATCGAAATTTCGCATCGAGTTGGCTCCGAACGTTCGGCTGCACGCCGGAAACGCCGATTGAAGTCTGGCGGCTTCTAACCCACAGCTTCTTCGTAGACAAGGAAGGTGAAGCGCTCGTGCTCGGTGCCAAAACCAAACCAGAATTTCTCCAGCACATCGCAGAGAATTTCGGACCTACCCTCGCCCTTGTGGCTCACTTTCAGTGTGTTTCTAACCCAGCGTCAACACCATCGTGGTTCAGCTCGAGCCCGAGTGGCGCAGCCGCGCTTTGGCTCTTCAGTTGCGCATACCATTGGTAAACATTATCGTCCGGGATTCGCGCTGTGAGCTCATCATCTCCCCTGCTTTCATAAAAATTTTTCTTATGATCACACACCTATCCGTCGCACATCAGCTAGTATCGCGCACCCAGTAAACACATTTTCGGAAGAATATCACAAGGCTCGGACACACATTTTTGCCATTATCTCCCGAGTCCGATGGGCAAAGCCGCTTTCCAAACGCAGCGAAGCGATCGTGGAACACGTGGCAGCTATTCAGAAATTCAACGCCAGCAGATTTCTCCGCGCAGCTGCCGCTTGAGCGCGGCACTGTCAGCGCGAATCAAATCCTTTTAGGCCGGGCATCATCCATACCCACAAACCATCACTCCTAAGTGATACCGCATTGCGCGTCGTTAAGGCAGTAGAGCTCTTCCTGAGTCCGAGGCCTAACACCTATTTTCTCGTCGTTGGCAGCGGACCATCGGTAGGAAATTTCCTCCGGCTGTTCCATGACCGTACTCTCCTCTCGCAAGCCGACTCGTCCTCGCTGGAAAGCACACCGGCCGCTCGCTTCACGACGTCTACCGTGCAGTGGACGTTTTCATATTTAGCTCATTCAGCAAAACGCAAGGCCTCATGGTGACCAAAACCATAGCCAACAGCCTTATCCGTTGTAGCTATGAAAGCGTCCGATATGTACGGAGCAGTATGCAACGAACGAAAATAGCTTTCTGCTGCCAGAGCGAGCCACCTCCGCTATATTCGCACTCTGGTTAGCGCAATTGCATCGTGACGACGCTTGGTGAAAAATTTCCTGTATCAGCACTCACAATCGCCGAAAAATTTTCGCGCGAACACTACGTAGAAGAAGTGATGCGTTTCTACAAGCAAATCCGCCTCACGAACCGGCATATGCAACTTTTAAAAAAGTTAAATCACTACAGTTCTTTTTTTAGCCATTTAAGCATCGAATGGGATTTATTCGCGACAAAAATCAGCGTTCTAGCCAACGCCTGAAACCCTCCTAATGTTTCCCCAAATCGAGTCTATCATCCGTTGCAAGCGGCATCGCGCCAACCGCAACAAAATGCTCGATCAGACACCTCGATCTCACTCAGCCGCAAGACATCAGGAAAGAACCTGGGTTGCTGTTGATCCAGATCGACGGCTCCATCGCACCACCAACTTGAGCATGCGCTTACCTGTAAGTGCATGCTCTTTTCTGATTGATGCAGCACGAATAGAATATATGAAAGTATAGATTTTATTCTATTCTACAATCGACTACGCCCTCAATACAAGGCTAATTTCGCCATGGCATTCGCTCTGCCATGCCAGAGCCATCCGTACAAAAAACAGTCGCATACTTGGCATCCTGTTGGATGCGCTCGATTTTGAGCGCGCATGCTTCTCTCCATCAACGTCGTGCTCGTCTTTGTGCAGGGGCCGTCTATGGTCTTTTTCTTGCTCGATGGTTCGCTGCTAACAAGCAGTCCCTCTGGACTACGCAAGATTTCGATTAAAACGAAGTAAAAGTCCGGCAGCTAATTGGAATTGGAACGCTTCTGTCGCTTTTCGAAAAATCGCAACGACCGGCGCTGCCAGATTCCGCACCCTCGCTAGCGCCACAACACTTTTTCTGCTGTTCTTCTAGCCGGTGAGTGAGCTAGCCACCCTGGGAAATGTTTGGCTTCGCGATACAGCCACCATAATAGCCACAAGGTATAGACGCAGACCACCAACTTCACGAGAGACACTGCCGCAATCAACAACAGCCAGTCTGTCGAGGAGATGCCCCAAATTACCGAGAAACAATGTGATCACCGATTACGTACCACGTAGAATGGCAGACACACCAAGGAATAAATAAATGCACAGCGGCACGCCCGAAAGTGCTAGCACATAGCTGTAGTTGTTCGCAAAATAAGACAGCCTGGGAATAAGCGAGGCCATGATCGCAACATTTCAACCTAAGGGTACTTGAGGAAGGTGATAGCAACGTAGCAGTAGAAATACTTCAGCGATTTCTTTAACACAAGTTTTGCAATCCCATGCGTGCGGAGTATACAAATATTAGGTGATTCCAGCCACGGTCGCAATAGGAATAAACGGGCCAAATTCTGGCTCCGGCAACGATGTAGATGGTGCTGACCGAAAAGCGGGAAGAGCAGCAGAATCGCAATCGCAGGAAGAAAAATTTTCGGCCTACACGTCTGAAGTTGGGAATGAGAAACCTTCCGATCAAAGTCCTATTCAGCCAGCCATGCAGTCAGCGCAACCATTGTGACGATAAGCAGGGATATCCTTTATCCATCAAAAACTTCTCCATTTCGGCCTCTGGAAAAAGAGAAGATTGAGTCAACGGACGGCTTATTGAGTGGATTCTCACTGAGAAGACTTGCTACCGGGAAAATCGAGGTTGATGCTACTCTATTTCAGAGCAGTCGTGAGGCTGCCTCGTCAAAAGTACAGCGTTTCCATCCACCCCATGTTGGTGTTCTTAAAAACTATTGCTCTCATCTCGCCAGGCTTTCTAAACAAAACGCGCGTTCCAAATCGAGCCACAGCAGTTGGCTCCTTTTTACTGTGTCTTTTGGTTAGTCGTCGTATTCGGCCGTTGTTTCTGGCTCACGTACGCGCACATTTCCGGGAAGCCGATGAAGCTGCACAACGGCTCCGAAAGCGTGCTCTTCGAAAAACTGCTGGAACTATTGCTCGGTGCGGAGTTCAGCATCAGCAACTCCGTCAAGACCCTGCTAAACGAGGGTAAGTTTTTTCTGGCGATGCTGGCCCACGTCCGACAAGAGAAAAAAGTGCTATGCTAGAAACCTACACCTGGTTTTCTGGGAAAACCAGTAACCATCGTCGCATTTGCCAAGCTGGCATGCGCCGGCATAAAGATAGACGTGGTCGCAGATGGCGTGGATAGACTGCTCCTGCTCCACTTCAAAAATTATAATCAACACCGTCTGCTCGAGACAAGCATTGATTTAGTGATCTACAGCGGTAAGCACTGGAATGACATCATGCCAAACATCAACCAGCACACGCGCCGTAAACTGTTCAACATCGATGGACATATTGTCTATACTGGCAGCATGTGCACTAACGATCGCTTAATTCGGTTCAGGCAACAGCGCCAGAATGCTGGCACGGCAGTGTAAGCGTACGCCTGCCTACCAAAGGAAGGCCGTCTTCACGACTAACTGGCTGCAAAACCACCTCGCAGCTCCTTGTTGGGACACGATTTCTTTCCCGGCTCGCAGAAAGCCGGCAATGTTGTGGTCGAGTGCTACAAGAAAAGCCCCACCGACAGTCCAGAAAACGCGTACATTTGCTTTTTATATGCCATCGCAATCGCACAAAAATCAACCAAAGTTTTCCAAGCAGTTTCGCACCAGACGATCTTGCTACCCATATACTGCCAAAGGCAGCCAGTGCGCGCATCGATGTTCATGCCACCGTGTCTTCGATCAACAACTCGCACTCCGGTCGCATGGCCTCGCACTTGCCATTTGCTCGCTTCAGGTGCCAAGCTATATCATTTCAAGTCGGTAATATATCACACAAAAAGGCGATTTTTGGCGACCGATTTTCAGACTCCGTAAATTTCGACAACTGATCCTTCGGCATTAACAATAAAGCAGCGGTCAACACGCTCGACCAACCAAGTCGCCGCCCACAATCTCGAAACCTTCCGAGAAAGACCGAAACCAATCCAAACCGTTGGCGCTCGCTAAACTCAACGCACAGACAAAGTTGGGGAAGCCATCGATCAATCTTACGGATTTTTCCACTCGCAGTTCTAGCACTCTCTCGCGCCCATCCTTTCAAGGCTTTTAGTTTTCCCCGGGACATCCGAGCAGCCGTCCACCAGCATCCCAGATTTTCCTACGTTCCGCGATTCAGCCCACCCCATGGCAGCAGGGCTGAAAAAAGGGTAGACTTTCATAGTGAAAGCGAAAAGCTCATCCACCTTGTTTGCGGAACACGACAACGATACAACCCGGAAGCGCATTCTGCTCCTGCAAAGCATAATTTTCCAGAGGAAACCCTCATAAAAAATTTCCTCCTCTATAGACAGCAGGATCATCTTTCGCAACAATAATGTGGGTGTTTTCTCGCCAGCTAAATTTGGGAAACGAGCGATAGGGATCGCGCTTATCGAAGGTCATAACTATCCCACCAAGGACGATCGCCGACCGCCAGAAACGCCCCCTGTAACGCTAACCCAACCCAATATCCCCATGGGCCTTGATCAAGACAGCACGAAGCCCATTTTTTACCCAGAGCCAAAACCACACAAGTGAACACGTTGGCAGTGGCAGTGATTTTCACCTTCATCATCAACACCGCCACCGCTTAGCTCACGATTCATCATGGACAAAAAATGAACAAAAAACCAGCCAAATAAAAGCTCCAGCATCAACGCCGCGCACAACGACATTCTTGAGTGACCGACATCTCGAGCGTTGACGAAGAGTTTAGCCGTCCGTTTTATGCCGTTCCATGGCGGCGAAGGTATCCGGTAATTCCAAAGTTAGATACAAACGCATCGTCCTGAAGCTCAGTGGCGAAGTACTTCGCAACAAAGGTTCGGAAGCGATCGACGCCCAAACTCTTGAACGTATTTGCTTACAGGTAAAAAAAATACACGCTCTTTTTGTGGAAATTTGCATCGTCATCGGCGGCGGCAACATATTCCGCGGCCTGGAGAGTTCCAAGCGAAGCGTTGACCGTACCACGGGCGATTACATGGGCATGCTCGCCACTGTGATTAACGGTTTGGCCTTGATGGATTATTTGGGGAAAATAGGGGTCAACACCCGGGTGCAATCTGCAATCCCGATGAATCAGATTGCCGAACCTTTCATTCTGCGGCGCGCCATCAGACATCTCGAAAAAGGTCGAGTGGTCATCTTCGTCGCCGGCACGGGCAATCCCTATTTCTCGACCGACACCACCGCCGCCCTCCGTGCCTCTGAAATGCATGCCGACATCATCATGAAGGCGACTAAAGTCGACGGTATCTATAACAAAGATCCGAAGAAGTTTCCCGACGCAGTTCGCTATGATGAGATCTCGTTCATCGACGCTTTGCGCCAGCGCCTCAACGTCATGGACTCAACGGCCTTTTCCCTGTGTCTCGACAACAACGTACCCATCCTCGTCTTCAACCTCAACGATTCGTACTCGATCCAAAAAGCCGTCACCGGTGAAAAAGTCGGCACTCTAGTACACAATTAACCGATTCCTTCCCCCATGAGCAATCAAATCCTTACCGAGGTGTCCGCCCAGATGAAAAAGACGGTCGAGCACACCCTGCATGAATTCAGCACCATCCACACCGGGAAGGCTTCGCCCACCATGGTCGAGTCAGTCATGGTCGAAGCCTACGGTTCGGCCGTTCCCCTAAAAAGCTGTGCCGCCATCACGACTCCGGACGCCCGCCTGATCCAAATCCAACCATGGGACAAGGGTCTGACGCGCGCAATCGAAAAAGCAGTCCAACTCGCCAACATCGGTGTCCATCCGGTAGCCGACGGCAACCTCATACGACTGCCATTCCCAGAGCTTTCGCGCGAGCGCCGCCAGCAGTTCGTGAAAACCGTGCGCCGCCTCGCCGAGGAAGGGTGTATCGCCGTGCGCCACGCCCGCCGAGATGCAATCGAAACCGCCAAGCAACAGAAAAAAAACGGTCAGATCTCCCAAGACGATGAAACGCGGCTCGAAGAGGACATTCAGGAAGCGACAGACAAGTTCACAAAAGACATCGACATATCCCTCGCGCACAAAGAAAAAGAGCTGCTCACGCTTTGATTCGTTCCTTTACGTTCCTTTATTTTACTCACTACACGCTTTTATTCGGAAGCGTTTTCCCTCCCGGCTAAATTCAAGCTAGATCGCATTTCTTAAGTAAAAATCCCAGTGGCAAAGTAGCTCGGAAACGGACTGCTTTCTCCACCCTTTTTTCATCACATTCCTTTCAGGAAGCGCTGCCATCGCTTCCTTGCCCGGTATCTCGGCAAGCAAAATCGTGCTATTCCAAGCAGCTCCGTTCCCGGGGACCGGTCGCCCCCCTCGGAATCAGCATAAGACATTGGAAACTGCCTTTTCGGGAATCAATGCGCATCCGGTGTATCCACCACCGGATGCAGATTTCACTTAGCCACCCACAACGGTAGCTATGACCCCAAAGCCGCAACAGCGAATACCAGGGCATGGAGCATGGGGATCGACAAAGGGGTTGGCCTTAAACCTGATCGAACATAGCCGTGGTACCGCTTATATGGGAACGAGCATTCCCCCGCGAAGCCTTTCTAAAAGTTCTCGCAGATCCCAAGATCTACGATGTAGGCGGGATCAAGATGGGTTTCCGTCCCGACCGCAACAAAGCCTCCAACGAGACCTCGCGCGCGCAAGTGCAAGGCAGCACACTCGTCTCGATTCGCTAGTAACGACTAGGGTACACACCGAACTTCATTATTTTCCCCTTCCCAAAGGCAACTTCTACCGGCTGGATGAAGGAACCGTATGGATTTTCAATTACCGCCCTCTCCGCCAGCAGCCTCGCCCATCCCCGAGATCGATTTTCGCGCAGCACTCAACGACGAGCAGTTCAAAGCCGTCACTGCACCGCCAGGACCGCTTCTGGTTCTTGCCGGCGCCGGCGCTGGCAAGACGCGTACCCTAACTTATCGCGTCGCCTACCTGCTCTCCCAAGGCATTCGTCCGGGAGAAATCCTCCTACTTACGTTTACAAACAAAGCCGCCAAAGAGATGCTCCACCGTGTGCACAAGCTCACAGGAAGCGAGCCCACGCGCTTTTGGGGCGGCACCTTCCACTCGCTCGGCAATCGCGCCCTCCGTCTCTACGGCGAGGCCATCAAACTACGGAAAAATTTCACGATTCTCGACGTCGATGAATCAGAAACGCTCCTAAAAGAGACAGTCGAAGCCGAAGACAAGCTATTCTTTAAAGAAAAAACAAATCCGCGACCTGGAGCCATATTCAACGTCCTTTCGCTCATCCGAAACACCCAGCTCTCGCTCTCCGACATAGTTACCAAATACTTTCCCCAATACGGCGGCATCCAGCACTGCTTTTCGGATTTTCTTACCGAATACACCACTCGCAAACGCGAGCAAAATGTGGTCGACTACGACGACCTGCTCGAACTCTGGCTCAAACTCCTAAACGAGGCACCGGGCTTAGCGGACTATTTTTCCAATCGTTTCCGCCACCTACTCGTCGACGAATATCAGGACACAAACCTCCTGCAGGCCCAGATTGTGGACAAACTTGCCCCGCACCACCGTATCATGGCAGTTGGTGACGATGCCCAGTGTATCTACTCCTGGCGGGGCGCGAATTTCGAAAACCTCATGTCGTTCCCCGAACGCCATGAGGGAACTGTCATTCACAGAATCGAAACAAACTACCGTTCCACGCCAGAAATCCTCGCTTTCGCCAATGACGTGTTCAAAGCTCAGTCCAAAGGCTACCGCTTCTACAAGAAACTCCGTGCCGCACGAGGCCACGCACAAAAACCTGCGGTGATCCAAGCGATGGACGACCGCGAACAGGCTGAGTTCATCGTAAAGCGTATCCGTTCGCTCATCGAAAACGATGGCGTATCACCGAGCGAGATCGCAATTCTCTACCGTTCGCACTTCACCGCCCTCGAGATGCAGTTTACCCTTGCGCGCCACGGGATTCCTTACCACATTACAAGTGGCGTAAAATTTTTCGAGCGCCAACACGTGCGCGATCTAATCGCTTTGATCAGTTTCGTCTACAACCCCAATAACACCCTTGCCTGGCAGCGTTTCGCGAACCTCCTCCCGAAAGTTGGCGAGAAAGGGGCAAAAAAAATTTACGTCGCCACCCTAGATCACGCACGTCTGACGCAAAGAAATTTTATCGACGCGCTTACAGATGACGAGGTAAAAAGGAAGGTTCCTAAAGACGCCAAAAGCGACTGGACTAACTTCTGTGCCTCGCTTGCCCAAATTGCGGAAACGATAGACAGAGGCCGACCTGCTGATGCCATCCAAGTCGCCATCGACGGCTGGTATGGCGACTATATGAAAGGCAAATATGCCGACTACATAGATCGCCTCGAGGAATTAAAAGGCCTCGTCGGCTTCGCGAGCCAGTCGCCAATTATACAAGAATTCCTTACCCAAGTCGCGTTGCTCAACGGTGAGACCAGCGACAGACAGATCGATCCGGACACCGAGACAATCCGTCTTACGACCGTCCACCAAGCTAAAGGACTTGAATACGACATAGTATTCGTGATCGGTGTAACAGAGGGACAATTCCCCACAAGTCGCTCTGTCGAAGCCGGCGATGTCGAGGAAGAGCGGCGTCTGTTCTATGTCGCCGCCACCAGAGCCAAAAATGAACTCTACATAAGTTATCCCAAGGTCTCGTCCCGCCCCGGCCCTGGCGGCATGCTTCTCCAGCCGAGCCGCTTCCTCTTGGAGCTATCTTCTGAGCTCTATGATGAACTCCGCATTAAGCGCAACTGGAGTTTGTGATTCCAGAAGATTGTCTGAAGTCCGTTAGCGGATTGCACAGAATCAATTACCTCAAAGATCGTCTGCTTTCTTGCAGCGACTTCCATGAGTGACACAAATTTCCTGCAGAGCTATCTTTCCCATGTCGCCCGGCTTTTGCGTCCAATTTAAAAATAAAGCTGCATTTGCTAAAAAATCCTGGCCTCTGCCGGAGATTTTATGATCGATTCCGGTTGCATGTAGGAGCGGACGCCTCGTAGTCAGCTCGTTAATCAACCCGTATTGTGTTGTTTGGTAGGTACCGATGTCGTGTCGATGTTGCTCGACCAGACGCGCCAGGTCACGGCGCGTCTGGATTAGAACTTTGTCGTAAACGATAGAGCATCCATTCTTCCTTCAAGACGGCACAGAGAATGTTCTTCTCTATTTAAAACCACCTCACTTATTAGTGACAATTTTTCGCTAAATTCAAAAAACAAAGCGCGCTTTGAGACCCAGCAGACTGATCGTCTTTATCGTTTCTCAAAATTTTTACGCCCTGCCGTTGGGATATTTTCCAGCACACTCTCGATCACAGCATCGCGGGTAACCATCTAAATCAGTCCATCGAGCGCCCAGCAAATCACATATGAATATCGCATCTCGACCTGATCATGAAGACCATTTTCGGCAGCAAAAACCATATATCCAGCCTAGCCAGTAAGTAATTTTGGCCAACTGGATGCAAAAATCGAACTTGGGCAACCTCGGATAATAGGTCGCCATTTTGGGCGACTGACTTCCAACTTTGTGGCGACACTCCATCGCACGTTTACACCACTCTTTACCCCGTAAAAGAGGTAAGTTCGCACATCGCACGTCAGCTCAACGTGCAGATTTTTTGGCCACCTTTCGTATCCGATTTTGGCACGAAAAGCTTTGAATGCCCCTTACCATAGCACATACTTCCCAATAGCAGGCCGGATAAAACCGCTTTTTTTAGACGCTTTTCCCGACAATGCGTTCGGCTAGGATTAGAACAGAACGTCGCTTGACCACTCTCAAGGAAGTGAGCCGTAGTGTCACCAGTAACCATACATACGTTTTACAAGCGAAACTCCGAAAATCCGATTCTCGTGAGGTCTTAGGATTAGCGTACCATGATATTTTAAATTTTGGTAAATGCCAGTCCGAAACTAGTCCGAAATTATATAATGAATTTCATGCCGCACAGGCAGTGTCAATCGCGCCTGGTTCGCCATTTTTTTTGGCCAGGAGACCGAAACAGCGTCGATCTGTACCGTGCCGCTAGTCGCACAAGCGTTTTAATTCTCGCCGGCATCCTTGTCGACCAGGTCCACCTTGATCCCTTTGATGGCGGACCAGCTCCTGCCCAGCCCGGAACAACTTTAAAGCTAAATATTGCATCTCAGCGTGTGGCCTCGCGAAACTGTAGTTCTGGATCGTTTTTGATTTACCGGAAGACGCCTGATGCCTCTTGGCTGTGGCTCAGCCATAAAATTATCTTTTCCACTTTTGAGCGCAGGCTGCCTACTCGCGAGCACGACTATCTCTAACTTTTCTCTAAATATACGATCAGAAGAAGATTCTCAAACTAAACCTTTATCTCGCAAGTACGGTAGCTGGTTCCAAAACCACCTTTGACTTCGCACAAAGCGCCTCGATCCTCACCGGCAACATTTTTAACCGTTTGGGTAAAGCCCCCATCTGTAAAGAGCCTAAAAACACGCCTGACATCAGCGCCACCTATAACATTGCGGCACCCAATCAGCCGGCCCACCATTCGCGTCCTCGGTGGCAATTGCGCCCATTTCCTTACACAGCATCGGGCTCGCTCGAAGCATCCAGCCAGCTCGGGCCAACAACGCTGCAGCCGAACTGCTCTTCGCCAAGAGAATCGAAGTCCTTCAAGCCCGGTCGATTCTGCTCTACGCTCTACAGTTCTTCCGCCACCGGTGGCACCGTGAACTCCATCCATAACAGAGTTTCAGCGGAAACCGGCAACGTGTTATTTCATGGCGCCATGAAAACCGGGCTTTTGGTGTAGCCAACTAACGTTGGCCAGCGTTCTCTACTGAAAATGGTAATTCCTATTTCGTGATCCACATCAACACGTTGAAATAAACGTCGATATCCCCAAGCATCGCACGCATCGAAGTCGACGCACCCGCCGATCAAATTTCCAGTACCCAGTTGCCCAGCACGCTCGGTACAGCAGCAGCTCGATTGGCACTACCGGTTTCTGGAATTCCGGAAATGCCTAAGTATCAATCACCCGCTATTTCACCGACTGTGGCGTGTCCAGGTTGACGATCTACCGATCGCCACCCAAATGCAGCAGAAATGCTGCGATCTCTCGGGGAGTATTACCAAAGCTTTCTCCATCTTCCAAGTGCCCCGCCTTCGCTTCTATTACGGCGACGACGTTCCACAATCACACGTTGAAAGGCCAAGCCCGCTCATCAGCACTTATGGTCTTTCAGGCCACGCGCAGCGTCTTCCCCGCCAATATCAAGGAAACCCGTCACGCCCGCCTGCGTCTGGCTCCAATAGTGTAGCTATCTTCGCACTGGAAGAACTGAAGCTCAAAAAATCCGGCGCTCGATACAAGAGCGAAGGCGTACAGCTAGACGATTCCGACCCCGACCGGCCGACTTTTTCCGATTACAGCGCCTCCTCGGCGCGAAAAAATTGGGCGGCTTTCAGCGGCTCGATCGTCCTGGTTTTGGTGTCTGCAGAATGACTATTCTATCGGCTTTTCCGTTTCATATTCCAGCCGCCTACCAACCACGCAAGAGTTATTCTCCAACTACCGCACAGCGGCAGCATCGGAACCTACGAGCCCGACATTGCTTAATCTAAGCTACAAGATAGCTCCAAACCGTCGAGCTCAGTCTCCGCACGCGCGACGGCTTCAGGTCGTCCTGTTCGCCAATCGGTTCAGCAGCTACATCTTCGAGCAGGAATTTTCACTCGACGCCGTGCCGGCTGAAAATAGCCCCGAGGGACTCGGGCCATATCAACACACCGAAAAAGATACTTTCTTCACCGGAGCCAAGACCAAACCGGAGTTTCACATCTTTGAACGCAATGGCCATCACGTGCATCTAAACGCCACAGACGACTATGTTCGTGCCGAGCAGATGACCGAACCATTAGAAACTCCCGAGCATACTCCCCTTGGCACTACGACCTGGTATTACGCTATTGGCAACGTTCACTGCAACGCAGAAATCGAGTAACGCCATTCCAACGATCAGAATCGATAAACTATCGAGGAAAACCCAATTAAAACCCAATTGCCAGGTACAACCTATTCAACTCCTGATTTCAGTTACCTAATCACTACTGGCAATGCAAGCTGGGAAGATCTTCGTCAGCGGGAACAACCTCAGCAACGAGGGTGCCAGCATCTCCACATCCTTCCTCAAGGATTTCGTCTCCCGCTGCCCGGCCGCGGCGTACGGTTTCTTTTCTAAATCTTCCGCACCGCCTTTCCCCTTCTCGTAACGTAAATCGGGCTCCAGCCGGGTTTTTTAGAGGCTAACATCCTTCGATTCGTTTTCCAGCAACACAACGCGCCGTCCTACAGAATCAAATAGCAGTAATGCACCGTATCGCACACAAACTTGTCGGTAAAATTCACCGGCACGCAGGCAGCGTGCCTTTGCAAACATCGCGCGCGAGCACAACATCGAGCGACACGCAGCACACGATAAACGTACAACCAAACATGAAACATTACCGCAAAGACAGCTGGGCTGAATTGATAGCGGATTCCACTCGCAGCAAAGCTGCAGGCCGCCAGCAGATTATCGCCACGAATCGCTTTCGACTGACCCTCCATGGGCAGCTCGTGATTGGCCACAAGCCTTTTTCCAATCAGCCACCAATCTGCACCGTAGAAAACTTTCGTGCAGCTAGGCCACGGTCGCCAGGTACACAATCGTGCCGACAAGCAACGGTCGAAAACACCGCTGCCAGCTCACGCTATTTCTAAACCGAAGACGGCGCGCAAATAGCTCTCGATGGAAAACGGTTGCAAATCGTCAGGTTGTTGGCCAAGGCCGACGAAATAGACCGGCAACTTCAGCTTCCGGTAAATACCAACGAGCGCACCGCCGCGGCTTGTGCCGTCTAGTTTAGTAACGACCAGCCCAGTCAGTTCAAAACTCTGGTGAAACACTTTTGCCTGCTCGATCGAGTTCGAGCCGAGAGAGCCATCGACCACGAGCCAGCGATGCTGCGGTGCGGTGGGATCGTTTTTCTGCAACACGCGACGAATCTTTGCGAGTTCTTCCATGAGATTTTTTTTCGTGTGCAGCCGGCCGGCAGTGTCTATAATAAGGCAGTCGCGCTCACGCGCCTTTGCCGCCTTCCAACCGTCGAAAGCGACCGCTGCCGCATCGGAGCCAGTATGACTTGCAACAATTTCCAAATCAAGCCGCATCGCCCAGCTTTTCAACTGCTCGACCGCCGCCGCGCGAAAGGTATCGCAGGCCGCTAGGATAGCGGTCTGCCCGTTTCCCTTCAGCTTGTGCGCAAGCTTGGCCGCAGTCGTGGTTTTCCCTGAGCCATTCACGCCGATCATGCAAATGACTGTCGGCTTCGTTGGCCCGATCTCGAGTTTTCGCTCGGCACCAGCGAGCACACGCCGCAGAACCGCGGCGCCGATCGCAGCCGCCTGTTGACCCTGCAAGGCGGGATTCTTGCGGTAGGTAGTTTTGATTTGGTCGAGAATCTCGGTAGTGGTCTCCACACCGAAATCGGCAGTGTAGAGAGCCTCTTCGAGTTCGTCGAGCGACGCGGCATCGATCTTCCTCCCACAAAACAGCGCCTGCGTCTTCGCCACCAGGACAGAAAGGGGACTGGTAACCCCGTCCTTGAACTTCTTGAAGATTGAAAACATTCTGCTACTCTACAGTTGAGAAACGCGCATCTCGGTCGAGTTTGTCTTTCATCCGGTCAAGAATACCGTTGATGAAGCGCTTCGAGTCTGCGGTCGAAAATTGTTTACTGAGATCGATTGCCTCGTTAATCGAGACGATAGGTGGAATGTCCTTACGGAACAACATCTCGAACATCGCAATCCGCAGGATCGCCAGGTCAACGCGCGCGATGCGATCGAATTCCCAGTTATGCGCCAAGCCACAGATATATCCGTCAATTTCGTCCACTTTCTCGATCGTGCCGTGTATCAGCTTCTCGGCGAAAGTATAGTAGTCGCGAGGTTTTTCCAACCCTTCGAAGAAAATTCGTAGGTCTTCGGCAAGATTGGCCGGCGGATTCACGCTCCATGCGTAAAGGAACTGCAGGGCGGCGGCGCGGGATTCACGACGTTGGGAAAACTGGCTATTCATGAGGCTGTGACTTTGAAACTGCGTTTTAGTACCGCCATTTCCAGGGCAGCGTGGGTGAATTCGCTTCCGCGGTCGATCCGACCGGTGCAACGCGCCTGGGCCTGCGCGAGTGTGTTAGTAACGATCGCGCCATTTATAACAGGGACTACCATCGCCAGTGTAACTTGCTGCAACGCGTGCGACACGCTTCCCCACACCATTTCTTGGTGTTTGGCGTCTCCACCGATCAAAACGTAGATGGCGACAACACAGTCAAACTGTCCGGCCCTTGCCAGCTGCTGCGCAGCCCATGGGACCTCGTGCGAACCCGGAACGCACACCACTTGCACAGATCTTTCGGGAACGCCGGAGACGGCCAACCCGGCCCGGAATCGCCCCAACAAAGCGTCAGCTAGTGCAGGGGTAAAGTGATCCACCACTACGCCGAAGCAAAAATAGTTGTCAGAGTTAACGAGGCGTTGAGACAAATCCAGGTTCATAAAAAGCGGTTAAAAGAACCTCTTTTCCCCCCCACGGTCAAACCGGCACTTATTCGACAGTTTCCAACTCGTAGCCATCAAGGCCAACAGCGGATGCTGCGAATATTACAAGAGTCGGACTTTTTAGGTCAAGCGCCGTTCAGGATTTGCGCGCCGATCCCCATAATCACCCAAGTTGACCGGAGCTGGCCCATGATTAACTCAAAATGGTATCAGTTGTCTGATTTTTCTGCGATAGATATCTAGCACAAATTTCCCATATTCAGAAAAAAAAGGACCTCTGTCCGACACGCTCGACGAGTTACTCATAGCCGATCATCGCCGCGATTGAAATCATCGGCATCTGGTGCTGCTCACAAAAAGCCATCAATTCGGCCAGCCGGGCCATCGAGCCATCCACGTTAAGCACTTCACAAATCACCGCAGCAAACCGGCAATCGCCACAAAATCGATCGCCGCCTTCCGTGCTCGAGTACTCAGCCAGGTCGCGCCGCGAGGGGGAAAACATGTCCAAGGCTGCATCAATTAGTCCGACCGAGCCCCCGAGCTCGGCGAACAACCGGATTATGCTAGCACGTTCAAAGGCATTAGTTAATATTCCGTAGCGGCGCTTTTCGTCGCGTTGACAGAAACCGTGAAAGCCGTCTAGCGCGCCTCACGATTTTGTTGGACCATCCATCGGATTAATGCCGATCCAGAGCAGTTGCTGTTCTGTCATCGGCACGCAAATCAGCCCTCGCACGTGGCTGATCATAAGATTGACCAGTTCCAGGATAGCCTTGCCCGCAGCCCCCCACGAGATCGCCTTCGTTTTCTCGCCTCTCACCATCGGTCATGATCACAAATCCGCCGGCTGCGATAGTTTTGACTACGGAATCGAAAGCAAGCTGGCTGCCCACAAAGAAAGACAAAGGAAATTATCATTCCCGGACCAGGGCCAGCTATCAACTCAGCCGCCATACTGATCGAGCATCTTTTCGTTAGCGAATGCATGACCAATACCTTTCAGCTGAACCAATAACCGGGCAGTAAACGCTGATAAAAATGAGAGAGAAGATGCTAGTTTCGAGTTTATGGAAATTGCCATGCTACAGCTGTTGGCCTTGCCGCTGTTACAAGGCAAGGCGCAATTTATTTAATTTATTGCCTTCTGCGATGAAGTCAATCATCATTGGTAGGCCGTTTCTGGTCAGAACCAGAATCGCCACATGCCAGTCGGCATATCTGTGATTGAACATTTAACCCAAATCCGCTTGGTCGTAAACAAACAGCGGCAGCGGATGTACGATCTGCTTTAAAATTTGATGGCAGATGCTTCTGCCAATGATGTCGCAGACGGTTTCGAGCTGGCTAACAAAATAGATCAACCCAAACGGCAATTGGCTGTCCCGTGGCAACTTGTTCAAGCTCAATGCGGCTAAGGCAGTGTTTGATGGTAGTCGGTTCGGCCATCGTAGCCCTGAGCCTGCGCACACGGTTCCCCATTCTGTTTCTAAAAAGCCAGCTAGAAACCGGCGAGCATCCTCAAAACCTCTTCCGTCAGCCGCAGAGTTTTGTTCGACGCGCTCCCTAAGAGCCGAAGACAGGGCTGTTCAACTCCGCCAAATCTAGATGCGTCGTCACGTCCGAGATGGCAGTGGGCTCCGCGCCTCCTTCACAGCGCGACAGGCACTCCACACAACTTGTAAAAGCTGCTCCGAGCAGCGCCACCACGAGGTTGAGCTGGTTTGCATAGCGGGCAGCCGCCCGCGCGACACCGGCCAGCATTTTCCACCAACACCAGGAAAAGCCAAAAGAACGCCATCTCAGCGGCTACGACCGAAAATTTCAGCAGCAGGTTGGGAAAATCCATCCTATTTCCCTACCAGCGCATGCCCCAACCAGCTGCAAGTACCACAAAGCACAAAATTCGTGCCCAACACGACCGGCAACATCCATTAGAGCTTGATCAGACTCGCCATATCTACCACGATCGTAAATCCTATAATCGCGGTCAAATTGCTGTATCGCAAGCGCCAGTCCAATGGGGAAGAAAAATGGCAGCAACTTATGATGGACGATTGCTCTCAGCGACCATTTGAAAGTCTGGGTTTCGCGTCAGGCGCCAGGGGACTCTCCGGCTTCGAACCACGTTTCGCTTTTCGCCCACCAACAGCCCACCGTTTCGAGCAATAACAGCAACAAGCAGCAGTCGAGAAAACAGAACACAACCAGCTAGACCATAGTGGTGATGCTCACGTTTGCCACAAGCAGAACAACATCGTCTGTTCCACAGGAAACTTCACCGTGTTGAACATCTGTATCGTGAACAAAGTCTCCGCCGTTGACGATAGCGCGAGGGGGCTAGGCACCAGTCCGGGAAACGCCTCCGTCTAGTGCTTCACTCCCATATAATCAGCCCATGAGACAAGAACGCATGTTTCAACATGCGCTCTTGCTGATGGCGAAAAAACAAATTCCAAAAAGGGTGAGGGCAATGCCGCCAGCGATGCTGAAAAATATTAATTATTTCGATGTTATTATTTGGAGAGCAAGCTATAGCTTTCCAAAACCTCCGCATTTTCGCCCTTCCCCCTGCAGCAGGGGTCAAGAGGACAGGGAGCGTGTATGGGGGAGGGAGATGCACTGTGGGTTGTATCCGCCAAAGCTCTGATTGCCACCTGGGGAATTCATGGGTGACACTTTCCCTATCTAGCTTGTATTTCAGATCCAACCAAGTGGTCACCAGTGGTGCATCAGGTCGCTCCGGTTTTTTCGCATCGGCAAGAGTACAATCAAAATTTTCCTCAATCTACGATCAACCCGAAATAACCACGGTGCTCACGAGCGATGGTCTGGCCGACCATCTTTGGTTTTGCTCGGCTTGAAGCGGAGCGACTTTAGGCGGTACCATAAGCGTAGTAACGGCACAAGCCTAGCAGCCCCAACACGAACTTTTCATGTCCACACGATTGCGACCGGATCGACGCTCGTAAGTCGTAAGTCAACACTAGCAGCTGGCCCGCCGGCGCAACTCCCGCCAGCGTTCGAGACGGCGGACGATTTCCGACTCGGAACCAGAGGCTTTCGGCGTGTACAGCACCAACGGCTTTTCGAGGTACTGCTGGGGGGAAATCGCTTCGGGAAAGTCATGGCTGTAGTCATAGCCTTTTCCGTACCCAACGCGTTTACTCGCCTGCCCGCCCTTGTCCCGCAGGTAAACAGGAACCTGTTGTTCAGGCGCCTCTTTCAAGACCCGGTGCGCCTCGCCCAGCGCCAAAGTGGCTGAATTGCTCTTTGGCGCGGTCGCAATGTAAAGTGTCGCGTGTGCCAAGGTCAGCTCGGCTTCAGGCAAGCCGATAAAGTCGCAGGCTTGGTGCGCAGCAACAGCAAGCGGCAGCGCCTGCGGATCTGCGAGCCCAACATCCTCACTCGCAAGAATCACCAACCGGCGCGCGATAAAGCGGGGATCTTCGCCGCCAGCGAGCATTTTCGCCAGCCAATACATCGCCGCATCCGGATCGCCTCCGCGACAGCTTTTAATGAAAACGGAAATCGTATCGTAATGACAATCCTCGTTTGCGTCGTAGCGAACCCGGCGCTCGCGCGCAAAAACCTCCAGCTCCTGCTCGGTAATCGATGTCTTGTCGGGCAACGACAGCGCAATCACCTCCAGCGAATTCAACGCACGGCGCAGATCGCCGTCACACAACATTGCAAAATCGCAGAGGACCTTATCGCTCGCCTCGTGTCCAAAGAGGCCGAGGCCGCGCTCGGAATCGTACAAAGCCCGGCGCAAGACGGCCACGACATCCTCGACCGCAAGCGGCTCAAGCCGGAAAAGATGGCTGCGGCTTAACAGCGGCGGGTTGACGTAGAAGCCTGGATTGTGCGTCGTGGCACCGATCAACCGAACGTTGCCATCCTCGACATCAGGCAGAAGCAGATCCTGCTGCAATTTATTGAAGCGGTGCAGTTCGTCGATAAAGAAAATCGTGTTCGCCTCGGGCTGGCGCCGACAGGTAGCGAGGATTTCACGCAACTCGGTGGCGTTGCTCATCACGGCATTGACGCGGATGAAACGGTTTTTTGTTTCACGGGCAATCACTTCCGCGATACTAGTTTTCCCGCAGCCCGGCGGGCCATAGAATAGGAGGTTACCAAAACGGTTATTCGCGATCAGACGAGGCAGAAGATTGCCAGGATGCACAATGTGTTTTTGGCCAGCGATTTCACCAATGCTCCGCGGCCGCATGCGGGAAGCGAGCGGCTGACGAGAACGAGGGGCTGTAGCTAGTTTCCCCACAAACGCCGATACGCCCATCACCGACGGCCGTACGTCGTCAGCAAATAGCGACCCTTGATCTTCAGCGCGAGGCATGTCGCTTCTACGTTGTCTTCCTTGAGCTACGAAACAAGCTTGAATGCATCTGTATTAGACCGATTCACTTCACAATCGTGACATTTCTCGCATCCTGGATGCGCAGGCGCATACATGGCTAATCCTTCCGTTTATGGTGGAACTCGTCTGGAACAAACTTATGGGGTATTGGGCCCGGAAAATTTTTCTGGGCTGAGATCGCGCCATCCTCGCAGCCGCTAAAGTTTTCATATCTCAACTAGCAAGCAATGACCAACAGATTGGACGATCACACCTCGCGAAGCGTTCGTCCCGGTAGCGGTCGATTGGGTATTCCCCGTTACCCAGGAGCAAAACAATTTTAGGCCTCGGTCGCATCGTAACGGCCGAGGTACAGGTCGGAAATCTGATCGGCCAGCGGATCTATTTCTCCGCCTTCCGAAAAATCAGCGTTCCGCCTTCCCTTCCGTACGTTAGTTGGCATGAACAGCAAGGTGTTTTTAAAATCACCCGCCGAGACTAAAACGGCACCTAGAAGTGTATTAGCTTTGCCTTGACAGCATTGCTGTGCGAGAAAGTTATATTCAATATATAGAATAAGAGAACGTGTTTATTATCAAGCAGAACCGTTTCACATCTTTTCGATCAGTGGATTACATGTCGGCATAATTGCCTTTGCCATCCAAAGCACCTTGTTGTTAGACACGTGTGCCGCGACAATGGGCCACATCGTTCTTGGGTTTTTCTTGGGTTTTATTTTCAGGCGCACTGGGGAAAGTGTGCCAATGTGCCTGCGCAAAGGGCCTTTTGGGTGATCCCGCTGCCGCTTTCGGCGCAAGCCTTTCACCTATCCAGCAACAAACTGACCGCGCTCACGATCACCGCTGTCTTGACGCTATTGCTCGGTCCTCGGCAGATTTCAGGCACCGGTTTCCAAATGTCTTATGCGCATGGTTCGCACGCTTCTCGTTGTGAGCAGATCACTGCGCGATCTATTTCAAGGTATGCAGCATCCGTAGGAATGCCTACCGCAAGAAAATTAGACCGTATAGCAACAGCTAAGCTAATTTCTTCCAACAGCTAAAAAACTCACCGCAGCAGCAGTCGTCGCCTAGGTGGCACTGCTAGTAAACGTACTGTCCAGTATTGGTTACTTCGGTTTTTTTCACCAGGTGTGCTAGTTGCGAACATCGTGATCGTGCAGCTTTCGTCACTCGCGATCCCTCTCGCTGCTTGGCAGGTTGGTTGAACGACGCAACGGGCATCAGCCTCGTCCGATGGGGCGTCATGCTGCCGAGAATGCTTTTCAAAACTCATTTACGTTCCGCCGGGCTGGCACAAAGCGGCATTGTTACCATAATCACCACGATTTTGGCCAGCGCATTTTGCACTGGCCGCGGGCCATGAAGCGCGTTCTGATAACCAGCTGGCATAGTGGCACTGCTGCTTGATTTTTTGGCGTGAAATTTGGCCTAACATTGTAATTGTTATCCACCATGAAAAGCGCTTACGAACTCGCTATGGAACGCTTGGCCAAGGCCGATCCGACCGCTGACGTCCGATCAGAAGCAGCGGCTCGCGAAAATCGATCGCATTTATCAGGGTAAGCTAGCTGAGCGGGAAATTTTTCTTAAACAGCAGATGGACTCAGCTCTAACGAAGCAGGAGTTTGGCGAGATCGACAAGATCCGCCAGCAGATGGAGCGTGAGAAAACGAGAATTGAAGAGGAGCACAACAAAGAGAAAGAGCGCATCCGCAGCAACTGAGGCTGCGGCCTCTATCTGGTAGCCAAAACCAAATTCCGCGATGAATGCGTGATGTATCCGGCTCCGGCGTGGGGTCCACGTTGCAGGAAAATACACGTAGGTTTCGGTTTTAAAAAATGTATTGGAGCACGAACGGCTTCCGGAATCACGTCATTCGTTACGTATACGTCAGCTGAAGTTCGATCTCAGCAAGTTGCTGCACCAGCGACTCGTAGAAGCTGACATTGAAATCGTCCGCAAGGATAGTAGCACCCGAGCTTATGTGCAGATCATCAGCAACCAGGTTTCACTGTAGCGATAGGCCATTGTTAGAGGATGAAAGACGCGAACAGATCCGAATTTAAAAGATTTAGGGCACAAACGCTGCCCGTTTTCTGCACGCTAATGAGCAGGAGGTAGTCAGTCGTCTGCGTTCGCTTTGAAAAGCAACAAAGGGATGCATAGCAATACGCTTTTTTAAAAAAAGCATTCAGCAAAAGACACGCGATATCAATATCAAACGGCAGTTCACAATAGTCCAGGCTGGGAAATTGAAACAGAACCTCGTAGCCCGGCACCACATGTGTCAACACAAAATGATTCGGTGGAATCGGGGAGAACTGCTTGCCGCCGGATTCCGCAAGCTCCACCTTCTCGAAGGTAAGTGATATCAGTATCATAGGGAATGCGTATTTTCAGCAACCGGATCGGTTTGTAATTGGGATCCTGTCCGTCCCACATTTGTTCGAACTACATTTTAAACTCGAATATCTAATATTTATATTTTGAAATCGCACTGGAATGCAGAAGTGAGTTTGATAACAACGCCCCACCCGAGAAAAGCTATTCTGGCTCCGCCGTGCCTTCAAGAACCCAAGCCCGCGCCTCAGGAACCTGTCGAAAAAACTCCTGTAAGGCAGCACTCAGGTGTTCAGCATAACGGAAGTGTGCGCCAATTCCAGTCCGTAGCTCTGCTTCGTAGATGAACTTGTCGGCGTGCGTGCTGTGCTCGAAAGGTGTTTGCGCTCCGAGAAGGAGCGAGTAAACATAAGCCGGAGAGCCGCGATGCATAAGTTCGCGTGTCAACACGGCCTGCTCATAGAGCAGCGGCTGATGTGCCGCATGGGTAATTCCCGGCGGCAGATAGAAACCTGCTTGAATCAACGGTGTGTAGCGATGGCCGGTACGGTGACGGTTGAGATCGCGAAGCTCGGCAACTGCCATGTTGTTCCAGGAAAAACTCACGCGCGTGCGGCGGGTCGCGGTACCATGATACCCATAGCGATTCGCACGATATCGGAGCGCCTCGGCCATCGATTGCTCTTCGCACAACCACGGTGGGGTTTCAGTGTCGACCTTGACCCACACAGCGTCTTTCAATGGCATCGTCGAAAGACGCGCGAGGCCAAGGCGCAAACTTTTCGCGAGTTCCTGTGCGGCTTGTTCTGTGTAAGATTTTTCCGCGAAGCTGTGGCACATAAGACGCGGTGATTGTTTGAGCAGCTCATCACGAATTAGGCTTGCTGCAGCGCGCGCCTCTGGCTGCAATAGTGAGTCGAGGTGTTTCACCGTCGTAGCCCACATCCGGGAACTCTGGACGAGGCCAAGACTCGTGCGCGTGGCGAAAGGGATAAAGTAGCGCGCGCGATCTAGAGCGAAGTTTTTCCGGATCCGGGTCATAATAGCAGGTTTTGCGTCCTTGGGCAGGCGGACAAGTCCTGGCTGAGCGTGAACAAGCTGGTCGAGGCGTGAACATTCGGCGTGATAAGCGGCAAAAGATTTTACCATTACACCCTGCCAACGCGCCGCGAGATAGGCGGGGATACCAAGCGTTTCGGCAGAAGGCAGATTGGTCGCCTCCATTGTGATATAGCGCGTGCTTGATTCCTGCCCGTCGGCCATCTGGGCGATATCAAACATTTTCCAGGCCAGCCACATCGAAACACCATCAATTGCAATGGCCAATCCGCCGGTGAGGCTGCCGATGGACGCATGGCCATAGTCGACAAACTTCAGGATACGGTCGATGGATTCGTCTGGGTTGGCGAAGTCGACTTTTTCAATAATTTTGTGGATCCCCTTGTTGCTGCGCGAGTAGCGAGCGAGCACGGACGCTAGCAATTCGGGCGTCATTTTAGGGAGATCCGCCGCGCTCGGCGGCGGCACGATGGCAAGTCCGGTAACTTTCATGTACAGAGTTACACGAGCCTTTTCCCGTCAGCGAAGCGAAGAAAATCCAGTCGTTAAACTTCCCGATCCGCAAAATAAGCCAAAGCGAAACTTACAGAGCCTGTTCCAGGGCGCCCGATGTCTTGAACAACCTACACAAACGGGACAAAAAATTCGAATAACCCTCGGCCTGAAGCGGGTCTGTAGATGGGTTCGTCGTACGCATAAAGCTCTTCGCCTAACATAGCCATTGAAGTTACTGCGGTTGTGGTTAACGCCATTACCGCTGTGGTTTGGGAAGGGTTTTCAGAATCGGAGGCGGCGCTTGACGACTCGCCACTGCAGCCAGAGAAAACGAAAAACTGCAGAAGTCTAGTAAAGGATCCGGAAAAGATTTTTTATATATAAACGCTGCGGAGGATCCAGAGCGGAACACAGGAATGAAAGTAAATTTTTTATCAAAAATAATCAAAATATTATGCAATCACAACCAAATTGTGTCGCACCTTAATTCAAGCCCAGGCAGCTGGTCAACGGCTTCTGGAAAAAACCCAGGAGAACGTTCGCAAGCGCCAACCCGGACAGTACGACCGTAACGATGGAAGTCGGCACCGTGCGCAGCCTCGTAACCGGGCTTTCCGGGTGCTCCCCAGGGCTCCAATTTTCGAAGAAAGCGATCTTGATCCAGCCGAAGTAATAGTAAGTCGAAATCACCACACCCGCAATCCCGATAGCGAGGAGCGTGTAGAGATGGGCCTCAAAAGCCGCAAGGATCACCAGGAACTTGCCAATAAAACCGGCCAGCGGCGGGATGCCAGCGAGCGAACCAACGCCTATTGCGAGAACGGCGGCGAGGAGCGGTTTGTCGCTTGCGAGGTGCTCGTAACAATCGAGATCCTGAAAAGCATCGTTCTCGCCAGAGAGATGCGCCATTACGCCAAAAACCGAGAGCGAGGCGGCGAGGTAGGTAAAGAGATAAAGCCACACCGCGCCACATGCCCACGGAACCGTGGATGAAGCAACAACGCCGATTAAAAGAAAGCCGGTGTGCGAGACACCTGAAAGGCCCATCAGACGTTTGGCATCGCGTTGCGGCAGCGCGGCGATGTTACCGAAAAGGATGCTAGCAGCTGCCATCGCCGAAAGTACGGGGATAAAGATTGACTGCAGCGGTGCAAAAGCATTGTGTACAAGAAGGAGCAACAACGCGAAGCCCGCAGCTTTCGAGGAAACGGCCAGAAATGCGGTCACCGGCGTAGGTGCACCCTGGTAAACATCGGGAATCCAGATTTGGAACGGGAAAGAACCGATTTTAAAGGCAACGCCGCTCAGCACCAGCAACGCACCAGCGACAGCTAGGAAATTAGTCTGGTTGTTTTGGAGGAAATTTCTTACGGTTTGAAACTCGAAACCCGTGTGCACGGCACCGCTGGTGTCGACCACCTTGCCAACTGCACCATAGATCAAAGCGATGCCAAAAAGCATGATTGAGGAGCTCAGGACGCCGCTCACAAGGTATTTCAAACCGGCTTCGAGCGTGAACAGGTTATCGCGGCAATAGCCGACAAGAACGTAGAGGCCGATGGCCACGGTCTCGAGTGTCACGAACAACATCACGAAATTGTCGGTCTGGCCGAGCAGCATCATTGCAGCAGTAACCACCATGATAATATGGTAAAACTCGATGCGCGGCATCTTGGTTCGTGGGAGACAAACACCGGCAATTAAGCTCACCAGTAGACCGGAAACAAGAAAAAAAACGCGCGCAATTTGTCCCGACATGGTGTGATACAGTAGCCCTCCAAACGTCGACTTGCCGATCCAAACGGTTTGGAAATTGATCAAAACTGCGGCTAGCGCGACAGCTTGGGAAAGGATGGCAAGGAACGGGGTGCCGCAATACCGGTTGCGCGGCAGAGCGATCTCGAGGACGAGAGCCCCGAGCGCAGCGCAAGCGAGGATGATTTCCGGAAAAATGGCCGGCCATTTGTTGGACGCGGCGATGGAGTAAAGCACTTCGAACGGCATTGGCGGTCAGTGTTGGACAGACAGAGAAGCGGTTTGAACGACCGCGGGCAGGAGAGCGCAATTGACACCGTCGGAAATGGAACGCGGCCAAAATCCAATGACGAGTAGCATCGCAAGGAGAGCGAGTGCCGGGATGCGCTCCGGCCACTCCAAATCGGTCAGAGGATGTTCAGCGGTAACTTTCGCGAGCGACTCGGTCGGCGGACCGAAAAACACCCGCGCCGTGGAGCGAAGTCCGTAGATTGCGGAGATCACTACGCCAAACACCGCAATAACCGCAATCCACCGAGAGAACGGCCAGACTGACACAAAAATTATTAGTTCACCCCAAAAATTGGCGAAACCTGGCAGGCCGATTCCCGCCATCGTCGCGGCGACGAAAAATGCCGCGAGCACAGGCGTCTTTTGGGCAAGGCCGCCCATTTCCGTCATGTCAAGGGTATGCGTACGGTGATGGATACTCGTTGCAAGGAGGAACATTAGAGCCACGGAAAGGCCGTGCGCCACCATTAGCAGTACCACACCACCCGCGCCGACGACCGAAAGTGTCGCGATCCCAAGGAAGCAGTAGCCCATGTGCATAATTGAGCTGTAGCCGATCATTTGTTTCAAATCGCGCTGGGCCAAAGTTACTAGACCAATGGTTAACACGTTGCCAACAGCCGCGAGGATAGCGAGCTTCCACGTCCACATCTGCGCGCCAACCGGTAAAAGCGGCATCGCAATCTGGATAAAACCGTAGAGGCCAAACTTCTTTAGCACGCCGGCGTGGAGCATGGCCGCGGAACTCGGAGCTGCACCATAACCGAGCGGAGCCCACGTATGAAACGGCCAGAGCGGAACGAGGGTACCGAAGCCGAAGAACAACAAACCGAAAATGTATTTTTGCGCGGTGATCGAGAGCGGGTTAGCCGTCAGCTCCTCGCGCAACGCGATCAAGTCAAACGACTGTACCCCGCTTTTCGCGTAGATAGCGATCAAGCCGAGCAACGAGAGCATGGCACCGAGCATCATATAGATCGTTATCTTCATCACCGCATAATTGCGGTCACGGCCGCCCCAAATGCTAATCATGATGAAAGTTGGAATGAGAACGAGTTCGTGGAAGAAGTAGAAATAGAAAATGTTGATGGACGAAAACGTGCCCATCAACCCGCCTTGCATAACGAGTAATAGCAGAAGGTAGAGTTTAAGGCGTTCCGCCTCCGAACAAAGAGCATAGAGGCCGGCCGCAAATCCGACCACGGCAGCGAGGACAAACATCGGCATCGAAACACCATTAAGGCCGAGCTTTAGGCTGATGCCGAACCTCTCCTCGAGACCAGTGTCGAAGTTGCTGGTATAATTATAGATGGCGCCATCAACGGAGGGGAACTGCCACCACAGCCAGAGGGCAATCGCTGCGGGCACAGAAAAAGCAAACGCAGCCAGCTTGGGTGCAAACCGCTTTGGCAAACCCAGCGCCATCACTAGCGCAGCGAAGAGCGGAATAGCGATAGCCAGTTGCAAGAGAAAGGCGTTGGTAGAAGAATCCATGACGAATTATGCCCCCCCCATAGCAAAGCCCCACAACACCCCGGCGCCGAGGAAGAACCAATAGACGTAAACTTGCAGGTTTCCGACGTGCAATGCGCGCACCAAGAGACCGATCAGACCCACGAACCCAGCGACGCCGCGAACAACCAGGCCCGCAAGAAAGATCTGTTCGAAGAAATTGAGCAGCATCGCCAAACGCTGCTGGACCTTGGCAACGTAGTAATTGTAGGCAAAATCGAAAGACTCCTTGAGACCGACGAGACCTTTAAAGGCGCACGGAGCTTTTATCTTTAGCGTGTCGACGGACTTCCCCTCGTAGAAAAGCCAGGCCGAACCGGCGCCTAGGATCAGAACCAAAAGACTAACAGCAGAAATCGTTGTCTGCGCGTCGCGCTCAACTTCAGGAACGAGTTCCGCGACGCTGCCGGCCAGCCGGCTGAACACGCCGCTGTAACCACAAATCAGAACAAAAATTGCGAGAATCGCAAGCGGAAGAGTCATCGAGATCCTGCCTTCATGTGCATGCGAAGCGCCATAGGACCGTGGCGCATCAAAAAAAATGGTCTTCCACATGCGGATCATGTAGAATGCAGTAAAGGTTGCCGCGAGCGCGAGTATTACGAAGATGGCTTTGTTTTTTTTGAACGCCAAGCAAAAGATCGCATCCTTCGAGAAGAAGCCGGAAAAAAATGGGAAACCGATGATCGAAAGGACACCGAGTGTGAAAGCGAAAAACGTCAGCGGCATCTTAGCGCGCAGCCCGCCCATTTTAAAAATATCTTGTTCGTGGCAGCAGCTATAAATCACGGAACCGGAACCAAGGAAGAGCAGCGCCTTGGAGAAGGCATGTGTCGTCAAGTGGAACATCGCCGCGCCGACGCCGGAAGCGACCAATATCTCATGGGCTGTCCCGCCCATCTCGTGACATATCGTGATCGAGCCGAGGCCGAAGGCCGCGACCATGTAGCCAAGTTGCGAAAGCGTCGAGTAAGCTAAAACTTTTTTGATGTCGCTTTGCACGACAGCACAAAGGGCAGCGTAAAGTGCCGTGGTCGTTCCGACCGCAGCGATGACCTTCAGTGCTACCGGAACCATCAGCACGTTGATGCGGCAGAGCATGTAGATACCGGCAGCGACCATAGTGGCCGCGTGGATGAGTGCGGAAACAGGAGTCGGCCCTTCCATAGCGTCCGGCAGCCACACATGAAGCGGCATCTGCGCGGATTTTCCCACTGCGCCACAGAAAAAAAGCAGCAACGGGACTGCAGTGTTCTCGGCCAGTTTGCCAGCCACGCCAAACTCGCCGAGTTGGTTGAAGTTCACCGTACCGTTCGCCCAGTAACAAGCGATGATGCCGAGCAGGAAACCGAAGTCGCCAACACGATTTACAATAAACGCCTTCTTCGCAGCTTCGGCTGCAGATTGTTTGTCAAGAAAATGATTAATGAGCAGATAAGAGCTGAATCCAACCAACTCCCAGAACACAAAAATCATAAACAGGTTGTCAGCGAGCACTATTCCGATCATCGAGAACATGAAAATCGATAGCCCGCCGAAATAGCGCGCCTTCGCACCATCTTCGTGCATGTAGCCGAGAGAAAAAAGGTGAACACAAAAGCCAACGACCCCGACGATCGCGAGCATAAGCGCGGCAAGATCGTCAAACTTGATGCCCATCGAGAGTGTGAACTCGCCGAAGCGGAGCCATACCCACGAGGCGTTAAAACGCTCACCTTGTGCGAGCAGGATCAGAGAGATCGCGGCAATCGCAGCAGCGACCACCGTCGAAATCATGGATGCGATTCCGCCCCGGCGGCGCAAGAAAAACGCAATTATCGCAGCAGAAGCCAGTGGAAGGAAGACAAGGGTGGCGTGCGACAGCATCGAATACATGGATACCATGGATACGTCAGTTCTTCAGGGCGTTGAGTTCGTCGACTTGTACAGTGTTTCTTTTTCGAAAGAGTGCGACGATGATGGCGAGGCCAATCGCGACCTCCGCGGCCGCGACAGCGAGCACGAAGAAGACAAAAACATTGCCGTCGAGGGTGCCGTTGAAATTGGAGAAAGCAACGAGCGCTAGTGTGGAGGCAAGCAACATCAGCTCGAGACACATGTAAAGGACGAGCGTATTCCTGCGCATCAGCACGCCAAAGAAACCTAGCGCAAAGACCAGCGCGCTTACCAACAGATAGGAGACAAGACTGGGCGTAGTCATGCAGTTTTCTTCACGGGAGCAAACTTTTTGCTTAGCACAATGACGCCGAGCATAGCAGTCAGGAGGAGAAAGCCAACGATCTGCACCGGCAGCAGGTAGGTCGTGAAGAGCTGCTCAGCGTAGTTTTTGAGCGGGGGCATCGCCATCGCTGTAGGAACGGTCGTTGTGCCGGCAACGTTTTTTATCAGCGAATAGACACCGAGCGCCAATAGGAAGCCACCGATTACCAAGGCGGTGAACGTCGTTTTGCTGAACGGTTTCGGCAAGGTCTTTGTATCGATAAGCATGATGATAAACAGAAACAGCGCCACAACCGCACCAGCGTAAACGAGGATAAACATAAAGGCGAGTAACGCCGCATTTAATACCACAAAGAGCCCGGCCAAACCGATTAGACTCAGCATCAGGGACATCGCAGCATTGACGGCGTTGCGGCTCACGACTACAAGCGCAGCACTGGCTACGGTTATGAAAGAAAAAATGTAAAAGAGAGAATAAGCCATGACTCAGCGCGAAGAGTTGCTTTGTTCCTCGGCAGCTTTTTTCCTGTCCCATTTAAAATGTTCGTCGGGCAACGTGCCGCCAAGTTCGTAGAGGCGGTCCTTGTGGTGCACCATTGTATCACGCGAATAGCCCGACATGGAGAATTGACTATTCAGCCAAATCGCCTCCTCAGGGCAAACTTCCTGACAGAGGCCACAGTAGATGCAACGCAGCATGTCTATATCGAAAACTTTTGGGTGCTTCTCTACGTGCTCGTTAGTCGCTCCGGCCGGAATTTCTCCGGGCGTGATACGAATGGCTTTCGGCGGGCAGACAAATTCGCACAGCTGGCACGAAACGCATTTTTCACGACCGTGTGGATCCTTCACGAGCGTAGGCACGCCGCGATAGCCGGGTGCGATCGTGGGCTTCTCTTCAGGATACTCGAGTGTAACGTTCGGCGAGAACAGACGTTTCAACGTTACGCGCATGCCCGCAAAAATCTGCGGGAGGTAAAAGCGTTCGGAAAGCGTAACCTTTTTACGTTCAACGGTATATGCCATGATAATTAAAGAGCAACTTGTCTGTCGGAGCGGACAAGCACGCTGGCAAAGGTCACAGATGCCATCACGATAATGACACCGTAAGCGATCAAGCCAAGTTGTAGTTGAAGAGCAGCAACCATGGCCGCACAGAAGATGAGATTGCCGATAGCGAGCGGCAACAGCTTTTGCCAGCCGAGTTTCATAATCTGATCGTAGCGGAAACGCGGTATCGTCCAGCGCACCCATATGAACAGGAAGATGAAGAACGCAACCTTCGCGAGAACGATTGCGATGGAAAGTATACCGAGCAGAATCGGTTTATGGGCCAGATGCAGCCAGACAGCGACATCCGAAAGCGAAACCCACGGCAGCGGATTCCAACCGCCGAGGAATAGCAGAATAAACACAGACGAACCGACCGCCATATGCGCGTATTCCGCGACAAAGAATAGACCCCACTTCAGCGAGCCATATTCTGTATGAAAGCCGCCGACAAGATCCGCTTCACCTTCCGGCATGTCGAACGGAAGGCGGTTCGTTTCTGCAAAAAGCGCCACAAGGAAAATAATGGCCGAAATCGGCATGACAAAAATAAACCAGAGACCGCCGACCAGTCCGGGCTGGCTTTGGAATTCCACCACGCGGACGAGACTGAGGGAGCCAGCCGAGCCAGGAGAGTTGATCCAGATAAATACCGGAAGCACCGACAACATCATCAACAGCTCGTATGAAATAAGTTGCGCCGAAGCGCGCACGCCGCCGAGGAACGGGTATTTAGAGTTCGAGGCCCAGCCAGCGAGAACAAGCGAGTAAACACCAAGCGAGGAAACCGCGAAAACCGCAAGCAGGCCTACGTCGACATTAGCGAGCATAATCGGAACCACATAGCCGGCCTCATCAAGATACGCGCCAAAGGGCACTGTACTGATCGCTGTAAGGGCGGGAATCATCGCCACGACCGGAGCGAGCAAGAAGTAAAACTTATTCACGTGTCCAGGGAGCGGGTCTTCCTTAAATAACATCTTGCCGCCATCGGCAAGCAAGTGGAACACACCGAGCCGGCGCAGCAGCGGCGCCACCACTGGCACCCAGGCGATCCAAAAAGGAATCGCGCGGTTGGGCCCGGGCCGGCCCTGCATCCAAGCGGAGACTTTACGCTCGATTAGGGAGCACGCACCGCCGATCGGGAAAATAACCGCAATGACCGCAAGCCCCTTGATGAGAGTCTGTAGCACGGGATTAAGGTTATTCCAGAAGTCAGCCACCATCATAAACAGGTGTTTTTGGCAAATAATTTAAATTCGATTCGTCCGCAGGAAGCAGCCAGCGTCGTTGGTTTGTAGTGTAGGGTTTCACCCTCAACGAAGGGGAGGCCGGCCCAGACAGAAAAATCGAGAAGTAGGCCCGTGTCCGGAAGGCTCTCATAGGAAACGGCCGCAAGAGTTTTGGCTTCGCCCGATAATGCCATCCAAATCGACGCGAGGTCGGGTGAGATCATTGAGTCGCCGACAGCCGCCAGGAGACTGGAGAGCGTCACCTTATCGTCGGCCACCCCAGTGGGACCAGGAACAGCCTTGGAGAACTTCTGGAGGCGGAACTGCTGATTCACAAACGTGCCGTTCTTTTCAAAAACGGTGAGCGACGGGATCACCACTTTGGCCATCGCGCTGGTCGGGTTCGCTTGCGAGCCAATATAGACAATGTTTAGCGCAGCAATCTGTGTGGCGGAAAGGCCAGCGGCCACAAGATCTTCACCCATAGAAAGGACAGTTTTGATTTCTCCGGAATCGATGCTGGCACCGAGCTCCGCAAGTTGCGTTTTTGGCAGCTCGGAAATCAGGCCAGTCACCAAGGCGCCGCGCACGTTAGGATTGCGGTCAGCGGAGAGGAGAATGTTGTCCCCCTCCCCCACTCGACTAACAAGCGAAACGGGCGCCTGCAACGCCTCGGCAGCCTTCTTCGTGAGAAATTGCTCTTCAACCGAGCTGCGTGCCGAGCCTACGACGGCAACGCCGCCCATCTTCAACAAATCAGCCGCAGCAACAATAGCCTCGGAGCTGGAGATAATCGCGCCACGTACGGTCGCATTGAGTAGGCGGTCGTCAGCGCGAACTTTTTTGTAGAGAAGTCGGCCGGAATCGGTCATCCAAACATCGTTCACCTCGTCGTTCTGTCGCGGGGTGATACGGTATATGACGCCTTCACGAGACCAAACGGTTGTGTTAGCTCCGACGGATGATTCAGTGTCGATGCTAGAAGTAGTCTTGAGGAACCACACGCGCATCTTAAAGCGGAAATCGGTGCTCGAAAGCGCACCTACGGGGCAAATATCAACGGTATTGAGAGAATAGTTGTTTTCGAGGTTCTTGCCAGGATAACAGGTAAGTGTGCTATAGCTACCGCGTTCGACGAAGCCAAGCACATCGTCTTTCGCTACTTCGCGGCTGAAGCGGATGCAGCGTGAGCAGAGGATACACCGCTCATCATCGAGGGTAACACGCGGCCCGAGTTGAATGCGTTTCGGTTTTACGTTCTTCTGCTCGATAAAGCGCGAGTAGCCTCGGCCGTAGGCGGTGGAATGTTCTTGTAGTTTGCATTCGCCGGCCTGGTCGCAAATCGGACAGTCGAGCGGGTGGTTGATGAGGAGCATCTCCGTCACACCCTCGCGACAATTTTTCACCATCGGTGTGTTCGTGCGGATATGGAGGCCAGGCGATGCGTTGGTGCCGCAGCCGATTTGCGGGCGAGGAATCCAGCTGATTTTCTGCTTCCCCGTCGTCGGATCGACAGCCGGTATGCCTGCTTCGATAAGACACATGCGACAGTTTCCAGCAACCGTCAGTTTTTGATGATAGCAATAATGCGGGATCTCGATACCGAGTAGCTTGGCCGCCTCGATGACATTCGTTCCCTTCGACACAACTACGTCACGGCCGTCGATGTTGATGGTAACAAGGTCCGGTTTGGCGGTTTTAGTCAGAGTCATGGAGAGTTAAAAACTTAGATCAACAACGCGGCGTCGGGCTTCGAAGCACCTTTGAGGTTTTGTAGTAGGTTTTAAATTCGTCGCCGAATTTCGCAAGGAAGCTTTGGGTTGGCCAGGAGCAGGCCTCGCCGAAAGCGCAAATTGTACGGCCAGGAATCTGGTCGGCGACATCCTTTAGGAGGGCAGCATCGGCTTCGCGAGCTTCGCCGTTAACCATGCGAGTGGTGATTTTTTTCATCCACAGCGAGCCTTCGCGACAAGGTGTGCACTGGCCGCAACTTTCGTGCGAATAAAAGGCGTTGATGTTCGCGAGCGCCTCGACCATGTTGACGGAGTCGTCCATCACGATCACGCCGCCAGAACCGCCCATTGAGCCGACCATGGCTAGTGAATCGAAGTCCATAGGCACATCTTCGACGGTCCAATCGTAGTCGACCATGTCGGCGCCAACTTTTCGTTTGCCTTTGAAACGCTCGCCGAAGCGGAGAATTTTTGCAGAAGAGCCGCCGGGAATAACAGCCTTGAATTTCCGACCGGGCAACGGACCGCCGCAAACGTCATTAAGCAATTGGCCCATAGTGATCCTGCCAGCTTCGAATTCGTAGTACCCCGGACGCTGCACGTGGCCGGAGACGCAGAAGATACGCGTTCCAGTGTTATTTGGCGTTCCAATTTTCGCGTAAGCCTCGCCACCCATGTCGGCAATTTGCTTCACGTGGCAGAGGGTCTCGACGTTATTGACGATCGTCGGGCATTGGTAGAGGCCGAGTACCGAAGGGAAATACGGAGGTTTTATGCGCGGGTTGGGGCGCTTGCCTTCGAGCGATTCTATAAGGCCGGTTTCTTCGCCGCATATGTAGGCGCCAGCGCCGCGATGGATAAAAATGTCACACGAGTAAGCCGTGCCGCAGACGTTCTGGCCGACAAAATTACGCTCACGCGCCTCCTGAACTGCCTTTTCGAGAATGCGAGCACCGTGCGGCATTTCGCCACGTATGTAGATGTAGGCCTGTTTCACGTTGTTCGCAAAGCAAGAAATCATGATGCCCTCGATTAGCTGGTGCGGATCCTTATGAATTATGTATCGATCCTTGAAGGTACCGGGCTCGGATTCGTCAGCATTGGCAATAAGGTAAATCGGCTTGCTGCTTTTGCGATCGACGAGCGACCACTTCACACCGCAGGGAAAGCCAGCTCCGCCACGACCACGAAGGCCGGATTTTTTTACTTCATCTATTAACTCCGCCGGCCGACGCGCGGTAGACCGCTTTAACACCTCGTAGCCGCCATGCTTTAGATAGCAGGCGATGTCGTTGCTGTACCCCGGCTCGTCGATGTGGAAAAAAATAGAGCGACGTTGTTGTGGAGCGGCCATTGGTTAGTTTTTCTATCGGAGTAAAATTCGATTACATCTGTTCAGCAGGTTACCAGAGTGGTAAATTATCACAAAAAGAGCGCCAACAGCAAAGGACCACCGGAGAGGGGTAGTAAGAAGGGCATGAAAATATCACGCCGAGTAAAAAAACTGTAGAATCGGAACGGTGGTCATTTTGATGGCCTCGTTGACAAAGACAAGCGCGACGTAAAATTAAGGTAGCAGCATGTGCAGTAAGCTCGAATTTTGTGGAGAACGCAAATTCTGAAAAAGGGGGGGGTGTATTTTCGCTTCGCTACGGATTTTTTCGGCAAGCTGCTTCACTTTGGCAACGTCGACCTTCTCGTACAAATCGTCGTCGATCATCACGACCGGTCCAGTCCCGCAACTAGCGAGGCATTCTACGAACTCGATGGTGGCATCCCCGCTGGGAGAAATCTCGCCGCAATGACAGCCGAATTCTTTCTCGAACTGCTCGCAGGCCTTGTAGCCGCCAACGAGCGCACAGGAGAGAGTGCGACAAACCTTAATATGCCGGCGACCGATCGGCTTCTGTCGGAACATCGGATAAAACGTGATTACCTCGTAGACATTGATCAGCTGGATTTCGAGTTTCGCAGCAACCCACCCTGTTGTGTCCGGAGGCAGGTAACCGATGTCTTCTTGTATCAAGTGAAGAAGCGGCAGTGTAGCGCTGCGCTTTACCGGGTAATGGGTAATGACCTCGTCAATTTTCTTGAGCGTTTCGGGCTTCAGGTTCATTGATGGGAAAATCATCGGTCGCATTCGCCCATGACAAAGTCGAGCGATCCAAGAATGGAGACAACATCGGAAACAAGGTTGCCAACGCAGAGTTTCGGAAGGATGGACAAATTGCAGAACGAGGGGCTGCGGATCTTCAGGCGCCACGGCACGCCGCCGCCCTTACTAACAACAAAAAAACCGAGCAGGCCCTTTGGAGCCTCGCCTTCGAAATAAACTTCGCCCAACGGCATCTGCGGGCCTTCGGTCACGATCATGAAACTATTGATCAACTCCTCCATCGATGTAAGGATCTTTTCTTTTTGCGGCGCAAAAATCCGGCGCGCGTCTTCGCAATACCAGCTACCAGCTGGGAAGTTTTTTATGGCCTGCTTGATAATTTTCACAGACTGTTTCATCTCTTCACCACGGCAGAGATAACGGTCGTAGCAGTCACCCTTCGAACCGACAGGCACGTCGAAATCGTATTGGTCGTAGCCCCAGTAGGGACGATCCTTGCGCGCATCCATTGAGACACCAGTACCGCGGAGGTTCGGGCCGCTCAAGCCGTAGCTTATCGCATCCTTCTTCGAAATGACGCCGATATCCACGGTACGGTCCATAAAAATTTTGTTACGCGAGAGTAACCCGAGAATTTCTTCGAGAATCGGCGGAAACTGGGTACAGAAAACGCCAACTTCTTCAAGCCAGCCCGCCGGTAAATCGCGCGATACGCCACCGATACGACTATAGCTCGTGGTAAATCGAGCGCCCGTGAGCTTCTCAAAAAGCGTGTAGAGCTTCTCGCGTTCCGTAAAACAATACATGAACACTGTCCATGCACCGACATCCATGCCGTAGGCACCAAGGCTCATTAGATGAGCGGAAATGCGAGCCATCTCGGAGGTGACAACGCGAATCGCATCGACCCGCTCCGGCATCTTGAGTTCGGAGAGTTGCTCCACGGCGTGGGCGTAAATTGCATTGTTCGCCAGCGGAGCGAGATAATCCAGCCGGTCCGTGTAGGGAACGAACTGGTTGTATGTCATGTTCTCAGCGATCTTTTCGTCGCCGCGATGCAGGTAGCCAACAACAGGATCGGCCTTCGTAACAGTCTCGCCATCGATCTCGAATTGAATACGCAACACGCCGTGCGTCGACGGATGCGACGGACCCATGGAGATCGACATCTTTTCGTGACCAAACTCCTGGGGGGGATTCTCCGCGATCTTTTGGCCTGCCTCAGGAAAAATATGCTCGGTAGTCATGGTTGATTTAATCGTTTTTCGGCTTTTCGCAGCCCTCGCTCCATGCTTCGTCCTTCGCCCGCGGTTCAGCTTCGCTCATCGGCTTGCCGGCTTTCGACACGAAGGGACCGCCATCCATGGGCGCCGAGACAAGACCAGACTTCGTCTCGGCGGAAATCTCGGGATCAGGCAATTCGGCGGGCAGACCTGCGAGTGGGAATTCCTTTCTCAGCGGATAGTAGGGATAGCCTTCCCACATCAAGATGCGCCGCAGATCGGGGTGGCCTTCAAACTTCACACCGAGCAAGTCGAAGCACTCGCGCTCGTGCCAGTTGGCACCCGCCCAAAGTTTAATCGCCGAAGGAGCAACGGGATCAGCATTGTCCAGACAATCAGCAGCAACCCGCACAAAGCCATGCTTGGTGCTCGAATATAGATGCCATACAACGGTAAAACGCTTCGATGCATAGGCGCTCCAATCGATCGCCGTAACATCGGCCAGATAGTCGTAGCCCTGTTCTTCGCGAAGGAATTGCAGCAGAGCGAGAACCTCACCAATAGGAACATTGACCGATGGGTGGTCGGTACTCGGGCGCGGCATTGCCGTACTGAATCTTATCTGCACAGCGGCAATTACGTCGGCGTGTGCAGTCGTCGGATGTGTGTTCAAACTTGTTGAAGAAGACAGGACATCGCACGCTGGCGTTTGATCTTGGCTTGCAACTTCATCAGAGCATCCAACAGCGCTTCCGGACGCGGGGGACAGCCGCTCACGTAAACATCGACGGGAATGATTCGATCGACGCCTTGCAGGGTCGCGTAACTTCGATACATACCACCTGTGCTGGCGCAAGCGCCCATGGCGATTGCCCATTTCGGAGCGGCCATTTGATCGTAAATGCGGCGGACAACAGCCGCCATTTTATAGGTAACGGTGCCAGCCACGATCATGCAGTCGGACTGACGGGGCGAAAAGCGCATAACTTCAGCACCGAAGCGGGCAATATCGTATCGGCTGGAGGCCGCGGCCATGAGCTCGATCGCGCAACACGCGAGACCCATTGGCATGGGCCACATCGAATTAGCGCGAATCCAATTGATGGCTGCATCGGCCCGTGTGACCACAACATCACCTTCTATTTTGTTGCTGTAAGCGAGCTCTTTTTTAGCGAAAAGCATATGATAAAAATTTCTCTTATTTATTTCTAGAAAGAGAGAGGTTTTGCAAGAATTTAAAAAGTGTACCATTCCCGAGCCCTTTCGGAGAGGGCCTGAAAAAATTGTTCTTTAGGTGCCCCCCGCAATCGCCGGCAAGGCAACCGATTGTTGCGCACAAAATAAGCCGAGTGGCGGCTCATTAAACACAGCCCCCAAATACACCCAGTTCACATACCAACCTCGGTAAATAAAATCCTGGAAACTGATCGGCTTCACCACGTAAGCACTGACACCGAACTTATTTATTTTATACGTACAAGCGATATCGCTTTCCATCATTCGAAAAGGTGAGTATCATGGCCAAATTCGTGCCAAAAATTGACTCCTCTTCTCTTTGATGCGCTCGAACAACTTCAATGCCATCGATTCTGAAAACTTCGTATTGAGCAACACCACAGTATGGTTTCCGCGGTTTTCCAACGCTCGCTTTGGGAAAATGGCCTGTCTTAGGAAATGGTCGATCGCCTGGACGCCATCGCAGACGGCGATCATCTCTTTGTCAAAATCCGTCTTGTCTTGACAAGCGTACGCAACATCAGATCGAATTCGTGGGGTTATCTGTTACCCTTGAACCAGCAGGATTTCTTTTAACGTGGGGGAACCAAATTTTTTGGCGGATGATTGGCAGCAAAGGAAAAGTAATTTCTTCATTTGGCTAGCCTCTCGGCCCAGATGCAGCCTCCGTAAAATTCGATAATGTGTCGCGCCGGTCGCAAGACCCGAAAATTGCTCGTTTGAATGCAAACTCTGAAAAGCCCCAAAAGCTTCTTGATCTTCATTCAACCTGATTCATACAAAGGCCGGAGCCCTTGTTCTCAACGCTAATGGCGAAGTTGTCCGCATCCTCATTGGAGGGGCGGTATTCTTCTAACCCGTTCACACTTCGCGGTATATTTCACGGCGTTTTCCGCCAAGTTCTGCAGCACGAACTGCAGCAAAACCGAATCGCCGGTAGCAGGTTGAAAGAGGCTCAGCGGCCAAAACAATATTTGCTCCCTGCTTCCCTGAGGTGGCATCTCGACGGTATCTTCGTATGTGCCAGAAAGGTGTACGTAGATCGTTATAAACCGCGTGAAACAACGCTTGGTTCATGCATTGCAACTCTGCCAGCAACTGCGCTTTCTCGGCCCGTCTGGCGCAGCACGATATCGATGATCACCCATCGTGTCGCCAAGCCAGCATTCGGGGCGGCAGCGAAGCGGTCTTCTTCCGCGAATTAAAGTTCTTGCGGAGATACATCTGTATTTGCGCACCGCGTGGGCGGAGCTTTTTACGGGTTTCCTCCCCAAGAACAAAGACTTTCACCTGATCGACACAAAACCAGAACAAATAACGATGCTTGGTCTACCAAGTCGCAATCGCCAGCAGACCGGCGCATAACGGCACGGCTGCAGCGATTTCGGGAAGCTGTATTGGCAGCTCATGTGTCCATGAAAACGCTGCCAGCACAACGAGGCCCAGCCCAATCGCACAAAGCCAGAACTTTTCGAACGGCAGCCAGCCAAATTTTCTCCAACCCCTGCCGCCAAGCGGCTCACCAGAAATCGCTGACTGCCTGCCTCTGAGATTGCCAGCCATAAAACCCACCAGCTTCGCTTCGTAGGTAACTCGATCCAGATCAAGACCCCACTACGCTACCAGACTATTCATACTAAGCATGGGGGTTCGCAGTGCAAGCATTTTAATAACATTGTTCAGTTAAAAAATAAGGGTCTTCGGCAATTCTCGAACAAAACTTATGAGGCTTTATTTATCTGCTTTATTTAGATAGTTAGATAGATTTATGGTAGCTGACAATTAAGGCTCGATCAGGTGCGAAATAAGCCCGGAAGCCCAAGCCCCCCATTCATCACGACAACGATTTCCATGACAAACGACAAGGAGTCGCTCAGCAAAAACAGAGAGTGCTGTGCAAATCCGGCGCCTCGTCGAAGCGTTTGAAAAGTGTTTTCGCCAGTGCCGATTAGCCGCACGGTATCGGTGTGCAGTCCTTGTTGAACAGCAACCACCAATTCTGGCTCTACGATGGGGAAGCCAGGCGCCACCGCGTTTACACGACCCCCGCTACCAAATTTCATCGCCATCTCCACCCACAACCAGCTACCAATGGAATTGTCGACCGCTGTCTATCGCGTTCGGATAGCCGATGACGCACGTGATGTCCTGCATCGATGCCATCGAGGAAAAATTAAAGGTATTGCTGGCCCTCTGCGCCGCGAAGCATTTTTGCGAACACCAACAAGAAACGGCAGTTCCATCGAGATTCAATCCGACGACCTAGCGGTAGGCCGAGAGATCGCGAAACGTCTTGTCGAGTATGATAGCCCCACCAGCAGCGTCCACAAATGCGCAGAAATGCCCGAATTCGCCAGCCACTCCATCGATAACTTTTCCAGTCCCGCACGATCCTGCATATCGCAGGGAAAGGCCAGCTCCTAAACAGGCCCACTCTTCGTATCCACCAACGCCTTGTGGAGTAGAAGCTGGTCGCATCTAAGAAAAACAGCGTTGATACTTTATTCCTCAAGATAACGAATTGACGAGTACACCGGATCGCGCCCGTAACAACAATGAATTTACTGCTGAGATCGAAAAGGGGAAAAGCAGGAACAGAAACGCAACTGCTTTCGTTTTTCCCGAGCAGCCTAGTAACTCAAAAGTTTGCCACGCTTCGAATTCATTTTGCAATCCATTATCAAGCTCAGATGGGCCTGGCAAGCTGGCGGAGAGGGTGGGATTCGAACCCACGTTAAGTTTCCCTAAACCGCATTTCGAGTGCGGCGCATTCAACCACTCTGCCACCTCTCCAAAAGCGTAGTAGTATGAGGAGCCAACCGTCGCTAAAAAATAGGCTCTCCGGCGCAAAACGGAAGCGAAAAATTTGACCTCCTTCGGGGCTATTCCACCCTCAGCGCCACGTGTCATCCGTGTTCCGTTTTTCGGCAATTGCTCGAGCGCTAAGAAATACAACATCGCGAACTGCCAACTCGTAAAAGGCGATGGAGAGTCACCAGAGCATCAGGATGCCTAAAACCAGGCCTTTAACGTCACCACCACTGGCCTACAACGCCGCCGTGAGGGGGAGAAAGGCCGATGATGGCATAATTTACCGCCAGAACATTGATGATATCCCCCCCAGAACTTGAGTTCGAAGCCGAAGTTTGTACAAGCGCAGTTCATCTCGAAGAGTTCCGGCTTTATGAAAAAATATCTTTACCCCTGCAGTTGATGATGTTATATCTTATTATAATTTTTTAAAAAATTTAATAATTTTAAAACCTACCCAGGAGGGACTTTGTGAAGGAAGCTTTGTCTGTGTTCAGACGCCAAGCTGGTAGCGCGTGAAGCGACGAACCTGAATATTTTCTCCGATACGCGCAATGTTTTCGGTTAGGACATCCTTTATGGTCTTCTCGCCCTTCGGGTCTTTCACGAACGGTTGGTCGAGGAGGCACACCTGCGAGTAGTATTTCTCGAGCTTGCCCTCGATGATCTTCTGCACGAAAGCAGGCGGTTTGCCGACGAGTTGTGCGGCAGCTATGTCTCGTTCCTTTGCCAGGTCTGCCTCGGACACATCTTCGCGGCGTACGTAGGTCGGGCTAACAGCGGCGATCTGCAGACATATGTCGCGGCAGATCGACTTGAAGTCGTCCGTCTTGGCCACAAAATCAGTTTCGCAATTCACTTCGACAAGGACACCAACGCGGCCACCAATATGGATGTAAGATTCAACCAAGCCTTCGGACGTGGAACGGGCTGCCTTTTTCGCGGCCGAAGAAGCGCCTTTTTTGCGAAGTATAGTCTCGGCCTGATCCATGTTGCCTTGGGCTTCATCGAGTGCTTTTTTACAGTTGAGCAAACCCGCTCCGGTCTTTTCGCGGAGCTGGGACACCGTGCTTGCAGTAATGGGCATAGCTTAGCTTTTAAGGGTTAAACGTCGCCGGTTCTGAGTGTGGAATTTTTGGCAATGAAGCAGGCCTGGTATTTACGGGTGCGTCGGCAGTCTTCTCTCCAGACTTTTCATCCCCGGTTGGAGCTTCCACTATGGTGCTCTCAACGGGGGAAGCAGCGTCAAACTTCTCGGTTTGAACGCTTGCGGTGGTGGTGCCGCGCGACTGGTGTTGCGTCAGGCCCTTTTGGATCGCCTCCACTATTACATCGAGGACAATGCGAATCGACTTGGTGGCATCGTCATTACCCGGGATAGGGTGGGTGAGAAGCGTTGGATCGGAATTCGTGTCGAACAGACCGACCGACGGAATTTTAACACGACGGGCTTCGAGGATGGCGACTTCTTCGTAATTAGTGTCCACAACAAACAGCGCGCCAGGCAGGCCGGTAATTCCGGTGATGCCATCGAAATTACGGGTCATCCGGGCCATTTCACGTCGGATAGCAGATTCTTCTTTGGAAGAGAGCTTCGCGAGCTCGCCGCTTACATCGGCCGCCTGATATTTTTTAAACTTCGCAAGAGACTTCTTGATAGTCTCGAAATTGGTTAGCATGCCACCCATCCAGCGGGTAGTAATGTAGGGCATTCTAGTGGCGTCTGCCGCTTCGCGGATCGGCTCTTGCGCCTGACGCTTGGTACCGACGAACAGCACCTCGCCGCCGCTGGCAACGAGGGCTTCGATAAACGATATAGCTTTTTCGAGTGCCGCGTACGTCTTTTCCAAGTCGATTATGGTGATCCCCTGGCGATGGCCGAAAACGTATGGTTTAGAGCGAGGGTTCCAGCGCTTGGTTTGGTGCCCGAGATGGACACCTGCATCGAGCAGGTCTTTCGGAGTGACGTTCATTTTGATCTATGTAGGTGATACACAGGTCGGCCAAAAGGGTCGCCTTGTGATCGGATTTTCCCCCGGAGCCTCGCCCTGTAGTTAAGGCCGCAGCGCTTTGCGGTTGATTGGGTTGATTGTTCAATGATCACAAGATATCGAAAAGAAAGAATGAAACTAGTGCTGGCAAGTTGTTTCTCCAAAAACACGGGCTTATTAAGCTTGTTACATTGTTAAACAAACAATTAAAAATTCCGTTCCTCCTGGATGATTCCACCGCCATCCTTAGTTTAGTTTATACTCCTTGGCCCCTCTTTGTTTTCTCCTTGCCAAGCATTTCTTGGTATATTATTTTATACTATTGGTCAATTTATTTTCTTTTTTGTTACCCTGATTATCCTTTTGTTCTCCAATGGCTACGGATCGACCAGCGGATAGCCTTGCAACGAGCCCGTCCCCTCGACTAGCCGCTGGATCTGGTGCTTAAGGCGAGAATCCCGGCTCTCAACCAAGAAGTCCTTCCACCCATCGCGCTAAGCGTCGGCTGGCGCGGTATTCCTACCGTCGACGTGTTCTACGCGCCCCCAAGTATCCAACTTGTGGCCCTGCTCGCCTCATAACACGGCATCTACGGCAACTAAAAAGCTGTCGCCTATTTCAGCAGTGCAGTCGACCAGCGTACTGGACTCCGCATGTTTTCCATCTACAGCAAGCTCCTTAAGACCACAAAGAAATTGCTACGCGGCCTCAGCTTCAGCTCAATGCGGCGCTTATCGACTTGCAGGAATGGAAATAGGCTAGCGCTCTTACATCTTCACCAGCGCTATGTGCTACACGATAGAGGTTGTTTCGAAAACGACATAAAAATCGTTGTTCTCGATCGGCCGAACTTGCTCGGCAGCCTCAAGATCAAAAGCCCGAAACTCGACGGACTGTCACTGTTAGAGGGATGCGTTAGCCCCTCCACACACTCTAGATGCACGGTCTCACTATCAACGAGCTGCCGGCCTCGCCAGACGCGTTCCGAGCTTCCTTAAAATTCCGGAACGCAAACGCGCACTGACACTAGTGCCATGCACTGGGCTGAAGTGGGCGCAACGCCAACGCCTTTCCAGTGATTCCCGATTTAAACACCATCATCGGCTGCGTCATGACCGATTCCGGAACAGAAATCAGCAGTTAGACCTGGAATATCGGCACCTTTTACCAGCTCCGCGACATCCGCTTTCCAAAACGAACCGCAAGTAGATCATCACAGAATTTTCTCAATATATAAGTCCCCAGTATTGAGTTTGTGCGCCTCCAAGATATAGATCGCCACGGCAAGGTCACTGCTGGCGTCTATATCGACATATCGGATTGTGGTGCATGGCAGCTGACCGAGCGCTCCCGTTCTACACGGCGGGTGCCACGTCAAAATAAAATGCGGTCAATCCCCCTTCTCCCTCTCGTTACCGTAAGAGCAGAATAATATTCAACAAAAACCGTCGGATTTCAACGCATCGTAGCACGCAACCACCCATGATGGTGCACAAGTTTATGTCGCCGCCTTCGTCTCTTGATAGGAGCAGCGGAACGGATAAAAATATATGAGCAAAAGAGCAAACGTTACTGGTTCTACCAGCAAACGATCACCATCCTCTCCGCCGATTCAAGCAGCCTTCCGGCTGGCACCTATCATTGCCCTCCGGATCTCGGGCTGTGCTCTTTTACCCACTTATCATATTCCGCTCGTGGCATGAAGCGAAGCGATGCAGAGTTAATACAGTAACGCAACCCCACTGGTAACGGGCCGTCGTCAAATACGTGGCCGAGGTGCGCTCCGTCGACCTTACAATACACTTCCGTACGCACCATACCGTAGCTCGTATCGGCTGTCTCGCCAACGAAGATTTTTTCCATTGGTTTCGTAAAGCTCGGCCAGCCGGTGCCGCTTTCGAACTTGTCGCGGCTGTCGAACAGCGGCGTATCGCTGCACACGGAGAAGTAGACGCCATCCTCGTGATTATTGCAATAGGCGTTGTGGAACGGCAGTTCGGTGCCCCTTACCCGAGCGACCTGAAATTGCTCCGGAGTAAGTATAAACTTCCAGTCAGCATCCGTACGTTGTACCTTCGTCTTGCTTATATCAATCACGACCTTGTACGGCAGTCCACAGGCGGATTTCGTATCACCTGGCGGGCAACAGGAAGCGTCGCTGGAGAGTTCTTGCTGTTTGGTTGATTTCATTTTTCGTGTTTAGATTCCTGGAACCTGACGGCCGCGGTAAGAGTTAGCCTGATTATCAGCAAAATGACCTGGCTTTTATGGAAGAAACAATCCATATTTAATTGCTTCGTTTGTGCAACGGTCCAGGAGACCAGCATTTTTTTGATAGGCCGCTCCGGCGCTTTTATTCCACGCGCACATCGATGCAGCCGTCGCTAAACTCATTCACCAGCGTCTGCCCCGCGCTTATCTGCGCCGCACGTCCAATCGGCCGGCCGGATTTGTCGCGCACGATCGCAAAGCCGCGCTCGAGCACCGACTCCGGACTCGCTGCCTGCAGGCGCTTCCAGAGCGCGAGCAACTTGTACGACTCCATCTCGATACGCTGTTGCGGCGCCGCCGCCTCTAGGCAACCACGTACTTCGTTCAATTGGCCGCGACGTTCCTGCACCGCATGACGCAAAGCCGCCCGCAGCCGACTGGCGCAATCGTCGAGTTGCAGGAAGTGCTGTTCCACCCGCGCCTGCGGTGAAAGCAGCCGCAGCCGGCTGGCCGCATGAACCAGCCGCTCGCGGCTGCGCCGTCGCGCTTCCTTGACGACCGTAGCCAAAAACTCCCGTGCCCGCTCTATCCGGTCAATTGCAGCAAGGCGCTGGCTCGATATCAACTCGGCGGCCGCGCTCGGCGTCTCCGCCCGCACATCGGCCGCAAAATCGCAAAGCGTAAAATCGATCTCATGTCCGACCGAGGAAATGACCGGTACCGGACTCGCCACCACCGCACGCACGAGCGGCTCCTCGTTGAACACCCATAAATCCTCGATACTGCCACCACCACGCCCGATCACGAGTAAGTCGAAAATCCCCAGGCTCTCCGCGACCTTCAGCATCGCGATCAATTCGTCCGACGCGCCCTGCACTTTCGCGGGCAAGACGACCAGCCATCCACGCCATTTACGGCGCCGGAGAATGCGGATAAAATCTTGCACCGCCGCGCCAGTCGGCGATGTAACGAAACCGACTACTTTGGCAAACGCTGACAGTGGTCGTTTTCGCGCTGGATCGAACAAACCTTCCGTCGCTAGGTTCTTCTTCAATTTCTCAAATTCCTGTTGTAGCCGTCCTGCACCATGATCGATTATCGCCCGCACGATCAATTGATACTGGCCACGCGTCTCGTAAACGTCGACTTTGCCATAGGCAAGCACTTGCATGCCATCGCACAACGCCACGCCCTGACGAATCGCATCACCGCGGAACAGTACGCACGCCAGCTGCGCCGTAGCATCCTTCAGCGAAAAATAAACATGGCCGCTCGCCTGCGCACGCAGATTTGAAATCTCTCCACGCACCCAGCCTGCGCGGAGTCCACTGTAAATGAGTGTCTTCAGTAGCTGCGTAAATTCACCCACGGATTTCACGCCGGTACTGGCACTGTCGGATAGCGTATCCTCGCGTACCTTCACTTCGCCACTTTTTTTCGGTGTCCACAATTCTTGCGCAGGATATGCGCGCCAACCGCCAGCGTCGCGAGCACAGAGCAAATGAGCAGCCCCATCTTCCCGCGACCATGCAGCAACGCATCGCCAAAAAACAGATGCGCCGCATTTATCGGCAACGAAATCACACTAGTCACGATCAGGTATTTCGACAACGAAACCCCCGCGAGACCAGCAATATAGTTCTGAATAAAGAAGGGAATCCCGGGCATCACACGCAATAGGATCATCATATCGGTCGCGTTCACCGGATCGACTTGCGACACGCAGTAGCCGAGCTGGCCGACCAGTCGTCGCAGCGGAGGCTGCAGCACCCAGCGCGCGAGGCAATAGGAGACCACCACATCCGTGGTCACGGCCATCAGCGACAAAAACACCGTCAAGCCCGTCCCAAGCGTCGGCGCAAAAAGTGACAAAACTGGCACAGTAAACATCAACATCGGAACGCCAAAGACCGGCGCCAAAGCCATCGCGAAGAAGAAAAACACCGGACCGGCCGAGCGGACGTAATCCATGCCGCGACACATCCAGGCACGCACATCGAGGCCGGTAGCGAGCGCCACGCCGGCCAAGACCAACAAAACGAGGGCGACCGCCAGCTTCACCAGAGTTATCCTGGACTGTTTACGCAAGGTTCCGATCATCGGTTCAATGCTTCGCACACAACCACCGGCGTCAAGAACAGAGCCACGATTCGGCTTCCTCCGCCCCGACAAATCAGATCCATAGCGTTGCATGGCCCTTTGTGTATTAAGTTGTATTAAGCTTTCAATTATTGTCCGTGTTATAATAAAAAGAAAATGGTTTGCTCGATCTCACAACGCCGTACACGCCTCGCAGTCGATGACCAAGAAGCCATCGTCGTTGACAGCTGCTCGACCAACGGCACTCGCCCAAGCCTGGAATCGGAGGTCGCGCTGCTCGTGCCCAAAACCGCCTATCATTCTGTCAATTGTCGTAAAGGCGCTGTCCTTCGATCCTAATTTCAGTGCCACGGCTTGGCAACGCTTTAACTGTGCAAGATGTTAACTTATCATATTACAAACACAGCTATTAAAGCCGATTGTCGACGGGAAAGCCGACATCGTCTTCGGCTCACGTTTCATGGAAAGCGAGACGCATCGCGTGTCCTGCCTCTAGCACACGATCGGTACCCATTTTCTCACGCTACTCTCGAACATGTTTAGAAACATCAAGCCCACGGACATGGGAACCTGCTACAAGACCTTCCGTCGCGATGTGCTAGCAAAGCTAAAACTAGAGAAAAATCGATTCGGCTCCAACCTGACAGCGCCGTCAAAAACCACCGCGCTACCGGAATGCAGCCTTTTTGAAATGGGCATCAGCTACTTCGGCAGATACCTATAGCGAAAACAAAAACGGCTGGCGTGCGACCTACGTAATCCTGAAGTACAACCCTTTTCGCTGGTCTGAAATGACCGTTATCCTGCTGCGCGGCGTACTTCCTTTTGCCATCGCGATTGCGGAGCTATGGCCCCCCCCTGGCTCTGCTTTATTCGCGTGTGTCAGCCTTGGAGCAACTCCGTGCTAGTCATCAGTATCGCACTGTTCAGCGCACGTGCGGACGCTTTTTTTTAACCGTTAAGTCTTTTTGACACGGCTAGGTATACTTATGCTCCCGCACTTAAACTTAACTGGGCGGGTCCGAAGCCGGACCGCTGTTCCTGTCCATTTCATAGCATACCCGATGCTGGCGCAAAACACTACGTTCAACACTATGTTCCCGTGGACTAAGCTTCCCGCCATGTTTTTTGTGCTCGTCACCGGGCAATAATTGCTGCCCGGAACCATCAAGACTGCTGCCCCGCTTGATTGCCGCCACCCTTACACCCCGCAGTGGGCATGATCGCCGACCACTTACCAAACTTGTAGATTTGTGCCTTCGCTCTCGCTCGTTTTGCGACACATCGCGGCGACTGGCGTCATTTCCCTACGCCTACACACCTCGAAACCTTTGATGGGGAACGATTCTGACCGCCACGTTGTTCCTACTTAGTTTGTCTGGTCGGTTGCCACCTTCGGCGTAGCGACAACATTCACTCAAAATACCGCTCTGGCTATGGTCCCAGTCTGCACTGGTTGCCAAACTAACAATGGGCGCCTTGCTCAACCTCGTCCACACAGTTTCGCTTATTTCGTTTGTCTGGTTTTTTGAGTTTGTCGAACTTCCTACCGCACGCTTGCACAGGAAAGCATGCTCACGCCAGTTTTGCGACAGCTCGCTCATCGTTTATCAACTTTTGCTGTGGTGGGCGTTGGGCTCGGGTTCGATTGGTAGGTTGTTGCTGGTGTGGCAATTATGACACCAGCCAACTAAGCCTCGTCCAACGCTTTTCCTGGATAACAACGATCTCTGCCATCGTGCTCTGCACCACAGTGCACCCGCTCCCGGGTCAGCTCGGGCTCGCCCACATTGCACTGCAAGCGACTAATTCCCATGGAACTGACCTAAACCATCGCTCAAGAACCAATTCTTCCGCGCTAGCCCTCGTCTTTACCGTCTCTAGATCGCAAGCTGCATTTTTGGTTTAGCAATGGGCATCGCTCTGCATTTTTTAGTGCAAACCAAGCTTCCTAAAAACTGCTGGCCCACAGCTGATTACCACACATCTGTGGAAAATTACATTTTTGCTGTCTCCAGGGCTTATCAAACGAAGATAAATCTCGAGCTACTCTACTCTTACTTTCCGACCGACTTCCCATGGATTGCGATTTTGATGAATTCGACCGATGCGCTAAGCTGGCTAAGGTTGTTCTTTGGCTGGGTTAGCTTTGGTAGAAAGTGAAGTTCTTCTAGAACACATGGATGGCTATCACAGCCAGCAAGCCGATGTTGGCAACCACAATCATAACTTCAACGAGCGTTAAGCCTTTGCTGGAACGACGTGTATTCATGTTTTATTCATATTTTTATCTAGTTGGTTTATGATAAAACAGCTTCTCCTAAAAATGAGTAACAGCACCCCGACATGGTCGCCAATCTCTCTTGGATCGATTAGTTAAACCAACGGCAAACAATACAATAGAGCATTCTTTACGCAAAGCTCAGACCGCAGCCAGCTCCGCGATCGGAACCTCTTCGGCGTCTTTCCACAACAAGTCCAGCCGGTATTTTTCGCGACTCTCGGTGGTAAAAACATGAACCATTACGTCAAACGTATCGACCACAGTCCAGCCGCTTCCAGCTGCGGCATCGATGCCAAGGATCTTCACCTTCTTCCAATCCAGCACCCTTTCCAACTCTATACGGAGTGCCTTTTGGTGCGGATCGGAGGTAGCCGTAGCTAGCACGAGGTAATCGGTAATACTCGACAACGAACCGACGTAGTAGACGCGCAAGTCCTCCGCCTTTTTCGCATTGAGCGCCTTCACCAAGAAACCGAGCAACCGGCGCTCGGGCGTAGCGACGGGTTTGAACGTTTTTACTAGCCTTGCTGCCTTTGATTTGGCAGCCGCACGCCAGCGTGGCGCAGATGTTTTCCGGGTAGTGGATTTCTTCATGCACTTGTTTTCGGACTATAGAAAAATTTTGCACGATGCAGGCGATTACTTTTTTTTTGGAGAAAACAATGAAGCAAAAGCCCCCGAGCTATGCAACCATGCAGCTCGCTCGAACTGATCTCGATCCAATACCCATAGCAGCTGTGCAGCTACAACCCATCAATTTGGATATAAAATTATACAGTTTGGTGGGGTGTTTTGGCCTTTTAAAATAGATAAGCTAAATTGGTTTGAAGATATTGCGTCATTTATGGAGCAGCGGCAGCTGGTCGCCACTGATCACCAAATGCAGCTCGCCATCGGGGAATTGCGCTCGAAAATGCCGCGCCGAATCAGTCATGTAGATTGCGTAAATCCTTGCGGATCTTATAGTCCGAAACCCGTAAGCTAGCGGGTCCACGCCACCGCAGCCACGAAGCGTGGCGAGCCTGCCTTCCGACAGCGACTGCGCGTCAGCCTGCTTCAACGGAGAATTTGCGCCGCCAGCACTAACTAGAAAGAATCGATGTAGGGAAAGCTGTTCCGAAAACATCCTGCACCGCGATCAAATGCCCGAAGTAAATTGGATCGAAGCTTCCGCCAAGAAAGCCAATGCTCATTTGGGAAAGGATGCTGCCAGCCGCGGGTTGTCGAAAACTCGCTTGCCACATCGCTCAACTCAAGCCGCAATGTCGGTGAGCAATCCCCGAATCCTTTCACCCGCCCGGGTGGTGGAATGGTAGACACTAGGGACTTAAAATCCCTTGCCTGTAAAGGCGTGCGGGTTCGAGTCCCGCCCCGGGCACCAAAAAACATCCTTCCCTCTATGGGAAAGTCCTGTCTGTTTTCCACCGCCCTTGCTTGTCGTTTGTCGTCGCCAGCCCTTACATGGTCACGTCAATCCCAAATAAAGCCGCCAGAAGCATCACCAATAAGTGCGAATCCAACATCAGCGACACCGTTACTTACAGCCGTTTTTACACCAATAGCCCTAAGCCAGCGAACCCCGCGAAAGCCTAAAGCGGCTCCGTAAAATCGAAAAAATCTTCCGCCTTGGTGCTGAAAAGCTATTTTCTTCCTCGCGTTGCGCTCGCCACCAAGCTTCTTTTTCAAAACACTGGAGCCATCAATGCTTATCCAGCCATTCTCGGCGAGCACACCAGTTTTAGTGCGCCCTAAGTATCCGGAGCCAGCGCCAGCATCGCCAATAACTCCTACAGTCTTCCGGACAGCGGAACGACGGAGCTCGCCGGTGTTTTGATAAGCGCGTGCTAGGACGATCCTGCCCACGCAGTATGCAAACTCGCCGCGGTACACACCGATGATCAAGCTCCGACCAAGCTCTATTGCTATTTGTCGAGCAAACAACTTGTTTCCACCGCGGAGACAATCGCGCGCATGGATCTGCGTCACCGCTGGTGCAGACACTATTCTGCCAAGTCGCTGCACATGCTCAGCGACTATCGCTCCTTCACCAGTGTTGTCATAGTATCGGTCTTCGACAACATCATCGAATTCGGGGAAACTCCGCCGTTCAACGTCAGTGAATGACACGCCAGTGGCATCGATGTCGCGCTTTATCCGCTCTCCTTCAGCAGGTTCCTCGGCCGCCGCCTCGCGTGAAATTCACATCTAATTCACATCTACACATCTAATTCATATCTAACTTTATGACCAAAGCTCGAGGCCTGGTAAGTTCCTCTGGTAGCTATCCGACTACGCGCTAAGCTGCCACTCGTTAAAGCAACGAAGCACTCGACACCGCACCGCTAGTACCTCGCCGACACACGCTGGCGCGCGGCATTTTCGTACCCGACTTACCTTGCTTGCACAAAGCTTTTCTGCCTGCTGTCCACCGGAACCGCGATTATCAACAACCCGCGCGCCCCCAGTATGGCGCTAAAAACTCGATCCCTAGCAAACCGCATTCAACATCGGCACAATCGTGTAGCTAGTTCGACTTCAACGATACATGGTTCTCCGCCGAGTGGGATTATTCCGTCCGACAACCTTCAGCGCAATCTTCGCCGACGCCGGCTGACTCTCGCACAATGCCACGGCCAGCACGCTCGTTGGCGCTTTCGGCTTTCCGCGGTCATCAAGCTCAAGGAATTACTTTTATTCAAGGTTCGTGCTCCAGCCGGAAGAGCGTAAAGCAGACTTTGCGCGGATTGGTGGAAACTATTTCGTGAGATATTTCGAAACTGCTTACCAGTTTTTGATGGCTCTACGAGCAAGAATTCAGCCCCAATGCTAACACTAAAGAAACTGAGCAAGTTGACACAGACAACACATGGACTCCGTCCTTCCGTGTCTGACCTGTAACATTCGGGAAAATACCATGGGCAACACGCTAAGCAACAAAGTTAAACTCAATGATTTTAATTATGTTCCAGATTCTCGGCCGTGTTGTTGAGTCAATCAAAGGTTCTGGCAGACAGATCATACCGTTTTGGACCATTTAAAACTCTGGCGAAGAAAAGAAGCCGATTCGATATCCCGCCGAACGCCTAAAGGAAGGCGCGGAACAAGCGAAGGAGGAAATCGAAGAGATGAAAGCCAGCATTGTGCGGCATGCGTTTCCCTTGGATAGCTTTGTAACTATCGAAGGGAAGCAGTAAGATTCCTTACTTATCAAGGCTGGCGACAAAGCTAGTGCGACCAGTGTTCTTCTATGTTAGCATTATAAGGAGAAGGCCTTTTCCAGAAAGGCGCAGAACCTGGAGGGAATCTTTGCTTGATTGAAATGCCTCGGTCTTGGGTCAGATGAAAGAAAAGCCGAACGAAACAGCCAGAGCCAGTATCGCCAATATGGGTGTTTAGCACCGGTATTGGCTCATCAGTGAGAGATCGGAAAAGTATAAACTTATGGAATCTCTGGAAAATATCGTTGCTCATTTTGTGGGTGAAGGTATTAGCACATCTGCAGCTCTAGCGGGGCGGTGAATCAGAGTAGGCGGAGCCGGTGCGCACTAGGTTTTTGAGAGAAGAATCGACCAAGAGGTTGCTGCCCGAAAGAAGCTCGGGAAAGTCTGTCTTTACTACACGCAGCACTTTGAGGTGCTGCCTGAGTTATTGATGGACGGAACCCAATTTGCCCATGGTCAGATAGTCGAAACCGAAAAACTTTCGGCATTGGAGGCTTGGGGAGGTTCCTCCTGTTGGAACCAGAGCTGAAGAAGTGTGGCTTGTTTGGCTGCTCATCTCATGCAGAGATTTTTTCAAGAAAACGGAACAGCCAAAAGTGATCACTGAAGTAAAGGAAGCGGTAAACCAGCTGCAAGAGCTAACTCTCACCGCTAACGTCGATAAAAACCCATGTAGAAATTGCTCGGGCCTCATTACCAACTATCTATTTGGCGATTGGCGGCTGCGCGCCAATCGCCACAGCTGCTCCAGCTCCAAGCTCCAACGAAGGACCCAAAATATTCTCCGTAGATTCGCTTGGCTTTAAGTCAGCAAATCTGAAGCGCATTTCTCTTGAATATTTCGCTGAGCTACGAATCGCCAATATTCAAGATGTGACTGGGATCCAATTTGCTGTCGACAGCTCCAGCATCATGAGCAATTCGTAAAACACAATTTCACGAGCCCCTCCCTACACCCTGTTCAACATTCCTAATACCCAAAAGTGTGACTTACCTCTAACGATCGACAGTAAAAGATTAAGATTCGCAGCGGGACTAAGATCGGAGACTTGTAGTACTCCCAGCCTTCGGATCAGACCTATTTCGAGTCAACAAATGTCGCTGCTAGCATACCTTGAAGAAGTAAGCGTTAAAAATATCAACTTCTCGAACATTTTCACTTAAAATTGAAGCCAAAACCGAGCACAGCAGCGACGTCGCAATTTCTCCTGTTTGCTTCTTTCTGCTATTTTCTTGTGATGCATATGTCTATAATTAAGGCAGGTTCGGTCTGCCCTGCGAATAGGGGCGCGTACGGTTTTTATAAGAAAGGGAACATCATTAGTTGGTATTGGAATGATGCCGATCCAACCGTCAGAGCCAACGCCCACCGGTTGAGGTTGTCATAATTTGGGGGACAGCGAGGTTGCTATCAAAAACGGAAGCTACCTATTAAGTCCCGAAATGAAAGCGTGCCGGAGCAGTACGCCCGATATGGTATCGAGTTCAAGCGCGGGGCATTCAAGCTCTGGTGCAGCAGTAGTTCCAGCGCGGCCAAAGCAACCGCCCGACTGGGCTTCCGCCTGGAGTTGTTATATAGGCGAGCTCGCGCTTGGTGCGAGCTCACTTTGTCCGACCCATCGCACAAACCGCAGCACAGCCTGGATGATCTAAGGAGAAAACGTACTGCGATTGCACAGCGGGAACACCAAGTTTCTGAAGTAGAGTAAAATCTAAAAAACCGTTTGGCATCCTATCTCTAACCACCGCCAAGGAATGTGCCCTAATCAAACAAATGAGCGGCACATACAAAGTCGCCTGGATATGTGAAGTCCTGCTGGTCTTATTCAGCGGTTACTACGGCTGGGTGCACCGGTATGTGGAGCCCCGGCCGTAAGCTGGTATCCCCCTCTTTTTTTCGCGCCAGCATTCGCGCGACCTTCGCCGAAGTCCAGCAAACGTATGGAAGCTTGCATGTTTCCTAGGTGCTCATCGGTGCGGCCAGTCGCAATTGCGTTGTCCGATCCGTCCGCTTCGAGCCCCTCCTGGCCAGCCAACATACCAAATAGCGTTCCCAGACCGCCGACAGTCGCCACCAATATCACGTCGCACCCCAATCGTCTGTCCAGATGGCAATTGCAGCACGTAAACAAAGCCTTAGCGACCGATGCCTACCTACCTCCAAACAGCGCAAAACTATATTTCATCGCCGTGCTTGATCTTTATCCGAAGCACATTGTAGAATGATTGGTAGGTGGATCGCTCGATTCTGAAATTTGCTTCACTAATCTACTCGGGGCTCTGCACCACCACCGTGCCGCAGGCACCGCTTCTGTTTCATTCCGATCGTGGCAACCAGTTTTCCGGACCAGAATATCGGCGCACCCTCGCCGCCAAATGGCAGCGATGAGCCATCGAAGAAGCTATTACGACACCGCCTGTCTCGAATGGCTTTGGAGCAGCCTAGAATTTTAAGTGATGCTCGACCGCCGTTTCGCTACCGGTGAGCAGGCCCGCACCACCATTTTTTCCTATATCGAACACTTCTACAACCGCTTTCAGCTCCACTCCAGCCTTAGCTGCTAAATGACCTTTGAGCCCTCCCGACCCAATACTAAACGGAACCCTCGCAAAAACGCTGCCAATTTTTTTGGAGCAAACCAAAAGACACCTATCGTCTGTTGGTAGCGTTAGGCTAAGTCACTTTTTCAGATAGCCCAGTTGGACAACAAATCCGAAACATGAATCTGAACCAAATTACCGATCTCCGTCCTTGCACTTCTGGAGAACGATCGCCTTGAGTTTGTTCACGGATCGCCGAAAGCGTTTCGCACTGACCACCATAATAGCAGATTTTGTTTTGCAAGGTGTTCACCGTATTGATATAGGTTACAATCGATGGAATTATTGAGCTTTCTTAAGAGGAGTACCGTAAAGCCGTAGGATGATCATCCGATTTCACCTCCAGTTTCCAGCAAGGTGTTTTGGCGTTCGCTGTACGGTAATGGAAAGATTTCTCTCAGACTTGGGACAAGATTTTGAATCAAGATTGAAAGCGCTTTGTTCAAAATCAAAGCTAAACCGACTATAGTCCAGGGAATTTTCTATTTTCTAGACACCAGCTCGATCATTGTCACGCAATGTGCATCGCACGAAATCTCGTACCGTTTCCTTATTTTGCGCTTTACGATCAGCATGGTGAATTTGATGCTGCTATTCTCTATGGATTCTCACAATCCGTTCTAACCAAGCGCCAGACAAGACAAGATACGGCGTTTCACGAAACCAGTTTGAAGTAAAAACCTCCAAGGAGGCAGTTGGTTAGGGTGGTAAATTTACCTATAAGAGCGCCATGTTTAGCACTTTTCCGGCAGGAGTCGAAAAAGAAACAAGTGCCCCACGAGACAAAAATCGATTTCGTAATGGTTCATCGGCCCCACCACACTCGCTTCAGCGGATTGCGCTAATCTCTCTGCTCCTCAATCAAACCATGAAAAACAACTCAGCCTTGTTGCTCCAAATTACTGCTACGTTTATGGTACTGGAGCGCTTGCCTTCCTGTCTTGGGAACCTCATATTGAGAGCGAGAACACCCATGCCATGACCTTAGAGGTTTACCTTCACGCCCTCTTTTTTGCGTGCTCGATAAAGTTTTTCGTCGAGCTTTATCGAACATCCAGACTATTCGCAGACGTCAGGGAAAATCGTGTCTTCTTCCGGTAGATGTGGATAAGTCACGCGTCATCAAGCAGTATGAAGTCGTTATCATCGGGTTTGTAGCGCTAAGCGCCGCCCATCTTCTAAGCGGCGACAAAGATGATCGGCCGGCGGTATTTTTTATGAGCCTTGCTATCTCTCTCGCGGCAGGAACCGTCGCCTTCACAGAGCGACAGCGGTCCGCCAGGCACCTGAAAGATGTCTTAGAGGAGCCTAAAAGGGGCGGAGTGACTGATCGGAAAACACCTGGGCTGGCTGTTGCCCGAAAGCAGGTCGTGCCGTGCCGCACAGACCTTGGACCAATATGCGCAAAATCCGGCTTCGTTTCCCGCCTCAGCTCCATTTTCTCAAGCAAGCCCACTCTCCGCTCGATCAGGAATAGTTCCAACAACAGACAAACTTCATTCTAATCGCTGCCGCTAAACCTCCTCGCTGAGTCTCTTCCGATAGAACAACGGAACCACCCTCTTCCGGGTCACACAGGAATCGTTCACAAATATCGCCTGTCATTCCGGACAGCAAAACGGCTTCCGTCGTTATCACGCACGACGTCCCCCGGGCTAACTCCCGAGGTTTCCTATCGCAGCTACGGCTTCGATACCAGCACGAAGCTCCGCATGACCGACCCTTTCCAGTATGCGCAAATACGTACGTCTTTCCGACAGCGAGTTCAACACCGTTTCTAAATCCAGCCAGGACACCCACATCGAAATCGAGCATCCGTTAACTCCAGTCCTTGCCGCGTCACAGCCATCGTTGTTCTCGCCAATAAACACGAGCTTGTCTCCAGGGCATGTGGACTGATCAACCTACTAGACGATTTCAAATCGTCGGTAAAGCTTCTCCGCTGTACAGCTTATGTTAGAAACAAAGCTGCGCTTTCCTTCGGTCTCAGCATACCGCGACTAGCACGGACTAAAATCGCTCAAGCAGATCCGCACGATAGCCAGAACACTAAAGCTATCGTCCTATAAACACATCACGACGAGCCTTACGTGATCAAGGGGTCGGCCGAGCAGCCTATTTATTGAAAGGCTCCGAACCGAACTAGGTCCAGAGGTCCAAATCGTCCTCCATGAGCTACTGGCCGGCCACCGCTACCTGAACGCGCTGTTCTCCAAGTGGGCGTCAAAACACTGACTACGAAGATCGCCAACGCCATTGGTTCGTTCGACGCGCTACCGCGGACATGAAAAACCAGGAAATCGCCAAAAGTTTTTCATCAGCCCGCGCACCGCTGAACCCACTAGACGAACTTTATGTTCAAACTTACCCCCCACACAACAACCGACCTCGTACATTATACAATCTGCAGAGGACTCATTCCAACCTAAGCAGGAAGATCCGTATGCCGTTCAGATCGGCAGCGTAAACGTCTCGAATGTACGCTTCAAATCGTGCATGAACGCCGCCGCGGTCGCGCCGTTAACTACTTTGTGGTCAAAAGTGAGGGAAAGCGTGATGACCTGCGTCGGATAAACGGCACCGCCATCGTTGATCATCTTCTCGTGCGCCGTGCCGATAAAGAGCGTGCTCGTCGCAGGCGGCACCACGATCGGCGTAGCGCTTTCTATACCGAAAGCGCCGAAGCTCGTGATGTTGAGTGGCGCCTGCACTTCGAAGATTTTTCCGGCCCGCGTCTCTTGAACTTCGCGGTTGTAAACGGCCACAAAATCCACCCACGAAAGACTGTTGGCGGCGGGAATCGCAGCGGTAGCCAGCTGGTTTCCTTCCAGCGCCACGGCCACCCCCATTTCGAATTCGGTCTGTTCCAGAATAACACCAGAGTGCACAATCCGGCGAAACGTCGCGTGGCGGTCGATCACGCGAACCACACACCATGCCATCATCGCGGAAGGTGACGCTGCAGCCTTGCCGTAGCGCACTTTCGCCATCTCGCGGGCTTTGCAAAGCGCTTCCCAGCGGCAGTCGAGCAACATATTTGCCGGAACGACAGCATTAAGCCGCTTTATGATCGAAGGAACAAGGGCAGGCTGGCAAGTTTTTCCGAGCGGAGATGTCTTGGGCACAAGCTCCTTTACAGCTACAGGGACCGCGCATTTCGGAGCACTCGACACAGGCTTGGTCTCGGTCTCCGCCGCACTCTCGATCAGCAGATTTTTCACGCTAGCTGCATCACCGGTCACCAAGGCGATCTCCTGGCCGATCAACACCGTGTCATCGATCTTTATTTTCCACGCTTTGAATTCGCCCGCAAAGGACGATTCGAGGGGATAAACCGCTTTATCGGTTTCGAGTTCGCACAGAACCTCATCTTGTTTCACAGGATCGCCAGACTTTTTGTTCAACGTAACCACGCGGGCTGAGCGCAACCCTTCGCCCATAGCCGGCACGCGTACAACGATATCGTTTGTGTCTGCCACGACTGTGTTCCGCGGAGCATGAGCTTTTTGTATGGAAAGAGACAGCTCCGACGCTAATTCCACGGGCCCGTCGATTTCAACTTCGACCGCCTCCGATGGCAGTTTTTCAGTACGCGCGGGATTGCTCCGTGCCGCCGCGCGAATCGCCTTGCTTATACGCTCCACATCGGGCAACGCAGCATATTCGTAGATCGGATTGTAACCGATCATCACATTGCCCTTCGTCACAAGGATCGGCGGCGCTTTAAGGATCGACCAGATTTCCGGGCGACTGGTAATATGAGTGATAACCATCTGGCCAACCGAACAAGCTTCGGTGTCTTCCTGTGCCACAACAAGCCGGCCGGTCTTCAGTACCGAAGTTTCGACGGCAGCCTTATCCCACGGCAAGATCGAGCGCAAATCGATCAGCTCCACGCTAACTTCGTCGCCAACCACGGCAATCGCTTCTTGCGACTTCTCAATCGTGTTTCCCCAAGCGACGACGGTGAGATCGCTGCCTTTCGTGCACAGAAGCGCCTGGCCGAAGGGAATCGCGGTCACTGTCTCTGTCGTTTCGATTTCCGCCCAAAGCATATGTTTCGGAATCAGGAAAATTGTGGGATCTTCCCCATGCATAGCCGTCCACAACAAGCCGGCGGCATCCTTCGGCGTAGATGGAACAACAATGTTGAGTCCCGGGAAATGCGCGTAAGCCGCCTCGTTTGCCTGCGAATGCCACATCGAGCCACCTGGGAGATAGGCTCCGTAAGACGCATAGAACACCGCTGGGACCTTCCACTCGCCATTCGAACGCCAGCGCAGATTCGCAAGGTTTGAGGCGATCTGGTTAAACCCCTGAAAGCTGAAATCGATAAATTGCAGTTCAAACACCGGCTTGCGCCCATAAAGCGCAAGGCCACCACCGACGCCGAAAATTGTCGATTCGGCCAGCGGCGAATTAAAAACTTGCTGAGGAAAATCCGTCGACAGCTTCTGCGTCAATCGAAACACGCCGCCTTTCGGGTCCTCCACGTCTTCGCCAAAAATCATGCGCGCCGGGTCGGCATCGAGTCCCGCTCGCAGCGTCCGATTTATAAGGTCGCCCATCCGGTATTTTCCGGGGTTGAACAGGGCCGTGTTTAGCTTGGGCGTCGGCCCGTTCACTTCGAAAAAAAGCTCATCCGCGCGCGGATCGGCTGCTTTTTCTGCCGCGTTGTATTCGGCACGGACGCGCTTCTTAATTTCCTCCTCGAGATGTGTGAGTTCGCACTGGGAAATTTCGCCCGACTCCAGCATCGCGTCACCCAACACCCGAATGGGATCGCTTTTCTCCATCGCCGCAATATCTTTCTTCGTCCGGTAGATCGTATGATCGTCAGAGCTCGTGTGGGCAGAAAGGCGCTCGACCTTAGCCCATATAAAGACAGGCCCATTGTCTGCGCGCAGTCGTTCGATAGCCTGTTTCGCCGTTGCATACACTTCCTCGACGTCGGAGCCGTTAATACGAATCCACTGCGTCGCATTCAACACCGCGATAGCCAGCGGGTTGGTGTCGCGCGTAGGCGTCGAAATGCCGTAAGCATTGTCTTCGACGATAAACAGCATCGGAAGCTTCCGCTCGAGCGCGAAGCTGATTGCCTCGTAAAAATCACCTTGGCGTGTTGTAGCATCACCCAAGGTCGTCACGACCACGCTATCCTTGCCATCCAGCTTCATTCCCCAAGCCACACCACAGGCCGGTAGCAGTTGAACACCGAGCGGCGTCGGCACGCTCACAATGTTCATCTTGTACAATGAGTAGTGCGAGGGCAGCATGCGACCGCACGATGCTGAGTCGCGCTTCGCAAAGTACTCCAGCGCTAGATGCTTGGTTGTAACTCCGCGGCCAAGACACATCCCTCGGTCGCGATAGTAGGGCAGCAGGAAATCGCTAGCTCGAAGCTGTTCGCCTACAGCCACCATAGCCTCGTGTCCACGGCTCGATACATGGAAGTGCCCCTTCCCTTGGCGGGTCAGGCTTTCTTCCCGTAAATCGCCAAAACGGCTTTCCAGCATGATCCGCAATAGCTGGTGTCGTTGCTCTTTTGACAAAACTGGTTTCGCGGGTACAAGTGTCTGTCCAACAGGGATCATCACTTCATTTAAATAAAGCCCCCCATCCGTCGCAACAGATTTTATCAAATACTATAGCAGTTTTATCAGGGCTTTAAAAAAATTATTATAGTAAAGCCACTTGTAGGTCAAAGGTCAAAATGAATTTATAATCGTCCGCTTTCGTGCGGCAGTCCCCCTCTTTTTTCGCCAAAATCTACATGATAGACCATGATCAGCGATTTGTTGTCTCCGCGTTTTGGTGCGAAAAAAAGCATCGATACGTTGGCTTCGGCAGCAGGCACCAACGCCAGCAATAGCAATGCTCAAATACATCGATGACCGCTTTGGAGGGCAAGAGTTCCGGCGGGTTGTCGCACAGCGCGCGGCGTCCCCACCCTGGGATAAATCCAATAGCCACCTCGGACATTCTGAGGGTCGTTTCCGACACGTCGACCTCTACACGATGCCACACCCCACCTCGACTCCTTCTTGAGCGCACCTACCGCCAGCGCAACTGCCCAGAATACGTTCGCCAGCAACTTTCGATAGTCAGTTGCGAGCCAGAAACGTCATCCGCACCGAAGGGAAAAGTTACCAAATTTTCCGCGCCAAATACGCGCTCAGTCCTTTGGTAAAGGGCCATACGGCCCGGGCTCGAGCTAACACTGGTCAAACAGTGCATGTCGCTGGTCTCCGCACCTGTTTTAGCGTAACTTAAAATTTTGGTAGCAGAGCTTTCAAAGTGACGCTCTCACTCAAGAGTGGATGTGCAAGTGTCAGTGCATGCACACTGCAACGCCGCCCCGTCTTCTGCCAATAGCTGAGCAAAGTGAGCTTCCCAAAACGTTCCAGCACTTCGAAATCGAGGCTCCAATACTTCCCAGTGCTTTTTACGACGCGCATCAAACCGGTTTCGGTATTATAATAATATAGTATAAATAATCCGTCGCCTTGTGTCAACCAAAAGGAAAAGGTATTGCTTTATAGCCATTTTTGAATCAAGTTGTTTGCTTACGAAATCCAACCTCCCGGCTTCGTCCTCGCTTAAAGCAGAATTTCGCTCCTATCCGTATCAAGCCAGTGCACGTTCGAAACACCGTGGCCAAGCGCAGCGTACGCGAAACCCATGAGGTTTTCTTTCTTTTTTACCTTAATAATCTGGCGGTAAATAGGGCGAGCAGCTCGTTCGGTTTGTCAAAAGCAATTAAAATGTCGTCCTAGAAAATAGCCAGCAGCATGGGCTATTGCCCGAGCAAGTATGCCATTCGCGCAACTATGCTACATACGAACCGCTACATTAAGTGGCTTTTGGCAAGGCTAGCTCGCACACACTACAGCAGCCAGAACGAATTTTCCAAGCGATAATTCTGTAGCGTACCTTCGCCGCCGCTTCCCGCTGCGCCATTTCGATCAATTCGCGCCCACGTTGCGCGGACGTTCGATGGCAAAGCGCATGTTTCGTTTCTCTGGCGTGGCCGGTGCAGCTTTTTGTCGAGACCGCGCGGCACCAACCGCGCAGGGCTGGGCTTCAGGCCACGCTTCCCCTCTAGGCTGCCCGAGCGGGAAGATAGCTCGAGATGTCGAAAGTCTATCTCGGTAGCTTCAACGCAACCGCCTGTCTCGCGCCTCAGAAAGCTCTTTTAGGGAATGTAAAAAAAGACAATTCGTAGCCCAGAACAGGTACAGGCTGGGGCGTCGACTACGAGCTCGTTTCCACCACGTCCGTCGCCCTCTGTCGCTGCGTGGTTTTCGACGCTGTGCGATTCCTATCGTTCGATCCGCTTCGCCTACAATTCTTCAGTCGCAGCCAGCTCTCCTTCCAGATATTTTGGTGAATAAATTGATAAAAAATGTTAAACTGAAACGCTGCTGTAAGTCTACAGAGAAAATCAATGTTCAACAGTATGTTTTTGTGTCTTATTTTATATTTTTTTTCATTTTACCCCACGCTCTGCCAGCGTATGGTTGCCGCTAATAGCGGATAGGTTTGCATCCCGACATCGTTAAAGTACCGACAGCCGCAGTGCTCGCGCCGAAACTCGATAAAGCACTCTGTCAGCGCGATTGCGATTACGCGCAACGATGCCAACTGAGCTCTCGAACTCCACACCGCCTGGCTGGCCATATCGGTTTTTCATGCGTGGACGCGCCACTTCGCTTCAGGCAACGGTATCGACAAGCTGCCGACCAACTCATAACTCATGTCAATCGCCCGTTCCCATCCCAACTCCGACTCCATACCGTGGTTCGGCGGCAACCTATTGAGAGGCCGCCAAACATCGCGAAAAACCGCGATGGTTATTTCTCGATTTTCTTTCGCGACGGGGACGCCAGCCAGTAGCTTTGGCGTTGAGCTAGGTCTCGCCGCACAAATTTTTGTTCAACCAAAAAAATTCGTAGCTACTCTCGCCGAAAGCCGGCTTCGTGTTCTCATCGTCCGGGAAAATATGTTGGATTCCGCCAGCAGCTCTTCTTCGGAGCGGCAGAACTGGGCCGCGAGATCGCAGCAATTTCGCTGCAACGCAACCACTACCTTTCTTGGCTAAAGCAAAAGACGCACGGCACCAAGTGTGTCGAAAGGCTCCATTGCTAGCGCGGGGCTGCTAACCACAGCCATGTCCGCACCCGTACCAGGAGCGGAAGACACATCGGCTGGCAACGCACCGGTGACAGTGGGTGTTTCTGGATCTGCAGAAGCGCCAAGATCCGTTTCAGTTTTCATCGCTGCCAGAGTCTCGGCGAGACGCACTGGGGCAACGCCGTCTGCTAGATCGCGTCGTTTTTTTCGTCGTACCACGTTCTACAGTGACCGGTAACGCCTCGGCAGATCCCGCCATTTCGCCGCCGCCATTTCGCTCGCCGCGATTCTTGCGGGCGTTGATCCAGATCTCGCCTCGTTGGTTGCGGCTTATCCAGTAGACGAACTCACCGAATTTGTGATATGATGGCTTCTTGCTGCCCTCAGGCGCGAGCAACAAGCCAAGCTCCTCGAGCTGGGTAAGCAGAGTGGTTTGATCGCTCTTCAGTGCCTTGGTTAGGAAAGGAAAACTGCCCGACCAGCTGTGGCCGTGCTGGTTGCGGCGCATCAGGCTGCGAATCTTGTCGAGCAACGTATCAGCCGCAACCGGAGGAGTCGGGTCTGGGGAAATAGGCTGCCGAGAAGCAATAAGCGAAATGTCGCCCACATAGGCGGGATCCATAGGAACGCGTGTAGACTTCGTAACCAGCGCAGCAACATCGTCAGCAGCAGCCTCTTCTTCGATCACGCGCTTCGCCTGCACAACGCGGAAAACCGGCTGCAGCTTCTCGCGAACGTTTATCCAGATTTCGCCCCGGTGATTGATGTTCACCCAATAAAGGTCGCCGTCGTATTCGGCGTAAACAGGCTTGGCATTTTCGTCCACGGGAATCTGAAGGCCACATTCGACGAGCGCGTTCTTGACATCTTCCTCAGCAAGGCGCCATTTCTTCGCCAGGAGATCGACGCCCACGCTCTGGCCCTGACCGCGCTGGTTACGGCGCATGCACGGCTTGATCGCATCGAAGAAGGTCGGCAACTCGTCCTCTTCGTCGAGTTTATCCCACTCGCCCTTCGGCCCTTCTTCGTCAGCGGCTAGAGCATCTGGGTCGGCATCGCGCGAAGTATCGGCCAGGCAGCTCAGACCGTAGTCTATCCTTTCCTCAGCGAGAAAACTTTCGGCCTTTTCTTCAAGCACATCGGCAGTTTGGGAGGTAGCGCTGCGGAATTTCGCCTCAAACTCCGCGCGGAGTTTGTCAGTCTCCGCGCGCGCAGCAGCGGCTGCAGTGTCTTCCAGCGTCCAATCGCGTTGTGTGGGCCGGCGAGCGAGGCCGTTAAACGCAAACGGATTATCGGGCACGGTGTGGAAGTGGATGATTTCCCAATGTTCTTGTCCTAGATCGTTTAGAAATTTTTCCATCAGCATTGGCGACGCAAAACCGCCCTTGCCACTGCTGATGATTTTGTATTCCCAATTTGCCATATGTAAGACCTATTATATTGTATTTATCTTGTATCGGCCGTTTTTAAGCGAGAAAAAATTGTGAGTAGGAATTCTTTCACTTTTTCTTTCCGCAGTATCCGATGGTGGTTAAACATTTGGTGTTTTATCCCCTTGGGGGAGTGGGGGAGTACCCGGGACTGATCACCCTCGAGTGATTACTCGGAATTCCAACTCCAGCTTGGATTGTAACCACCGCGTCTGTTATCCTCCCCATTGATAGCGACATCAGCCTACCCCCCGATTTTTATGCTTCCACTTTTGACGACAACCTGATCGTGGACCGCAACGTCGACAGTCAGACCAACGGTAGCCGTCGCGTCCCAATAGCCACGTTTATGCCAAAGCAAAACACAGCGTGCTGCTCCCCTCGCACGCAGTACCGAGAGCGATGGTCATGACAACGTCGTAAAGTAATTCGGCAAGGACAGCGGATCTAGTTCAGGATTCCGCAACAACTGGCTCTACAAATCGACCGGCAAAGGCGTTTATCACTATAAATACTAAATACATACCCGGAGAACTAGTGCCAGCCGAATAACCTGAATAGATTGTGCGTAATTTACCCAATCAGCGATAGCACGAAAAAAAGCCTTTTTTCGACGATCTGGACCGCCTCTACGTCGAAAGCGGTTCGCTTTCGACGTTCCTTCGACAGCGCAAAGGGTAGCAACGCGACACAACCGAGCTTCTCTCGATCCACGGCGACTTCTAGCGTTTCGAAGTCCAACAAGCAAGATCAGCACCTGGAGGATAGTTACCGTTTCCATACCGGTCATCCCCACGTAGTCGACATCGCTTTGGATTTGCTCTCGAAATAGGCCTTCTTCGCCACGAGTAGCCGCGACAAAGTCCACGGCATCGGATCCGGCCGGCTGCTCGATCGAAGTCAGCAGCCAAGCCGCGAGATCCCCAGCTAAAGAAAGGTCTGAAGGTCGGTTGGTCTTAAATGCGTATTTTGCCCAGGTCTAGCACTCTCGCATGATCGCACCAGAATATGGTAGGGATCGCAAAGTCTGGTAAGATATTTTGATCCGCTCATCGTTTTCCCTGCGCATTGGGTACCATTCCAACGAGCCTGCTATACTGTCAGGAAATTCCCAGAAAAATACAGCAGCAGCATGTTCATCTCCTTCCATGGCTCGCAGAACCGCACCTCCCTGCCGCAGCATTGGTATACAATATCTGCTTCGTTTTATTCGACGCCTCTGACTAGCCGACGGGGAACTACGAAATTTTCCCCAGCAAAGCCGTGGGCAAAATTTCACGTCGCTCCGCAATACACGATTTCGCCCCTGCGGAATCGCCGTCGGACCCAATAGTTTGCTCTACACTCGCGACACCAAAAAAGACTAATCGGGCAGGTCTTCTACACCAGTTCGCCCGCGAAGCGCAGCTCCAGCCGTCGTCTCCACCGCCGTTCCAGCAACCGACTCAGCTTCGGCGTTTACCTATGCCACTGCTCCTGCGCCACATGGGGGAACGGCGCACCCAGCACCGACCCCCTGCTCGTTGATAGAGCCGTGCTGCTCCGTCACTTTCAATACTGTATTCCCGGCCGAAATATTCTAGCACTACGCGACCACAGCTCGGCGCGTTGCAAAACGATAGCGGTGCCACGTGTTCGTAAGCTACGTTCGCAAGATCTGCGACAGTAAGGTTTACGCTTCACGACCACTGAGACCTACGTAGCTCGAAAATAAATCCGCGAAACGCGTTCCAGTGGGTAGCAACAACCTAATCGAAAAACAGTATCGCCGCATATTAGCTCAGTCCGCCATGGCTACAGTCTAAGAAATATGTCGCCCCATACCAGCGACAAAAAGGTGTTGCTTGCGCCAAACCCCGCCAGCTGTTCGCTGTGTCGGTGCTACACGAGTGCGTCCATACCGCCATAAATGAACAGCGTCAGCAAAAAACCGTGTAGAGTTAGCTCCTACACGCTTGCTGAATCGTAAAACACGACTGTTCAGGCGCCATCAAGCACCCCGCCGAGAAGCTACCGCATGGGCCTCACAAAATTCAAGGCATTATCCGCACACGCGATTGATCAGATAAATTTCATTTTGTCGGTCGTATAGATAGCCAATGTCCTCCTAGCAATGGCAGGATCGAGTGCCGTAGCCGGCCGCCACCGAAAATTGTCCTCCGGAAGAACATCAAAACAAAATAAACCGGAACAGATCGACACCAAGCTCCGCCGCCTTGCTCCAGCGAGGGAAATTCCAACACGAGCTGATAGTCGACCGTCGTCACGGTACAGCCACGCGATATAAAGCGGCTGTTTCGCTCCGCGAACGCCATCCAAGCCGACGTGAATTACAATGATGCAAGTGTGACGTTGGGCTTTTCTGAACCAGATAATAATAAATCTAGCCGCAGCTTCCATCCTGCCAAATGGAAATACGAAATATGGATAGACGTGTTTAACAAAAGAAACACGTACTTCACGGGAATGGAAATAAAAATGCGACCACAAAAATGTTCGGCATACGTTCATCATTTCATTAAATCGCCTAAGCAGGGCCTCCTAAAAACGTCTACAGCCTCCCGCCACCGCGCTAGCAGCGACGCAACCCGACCGTGACCAAGATCGGGCGGCTCGACAAGGATACAGTAATTTGTTGCCCATCTGTTACCCTTGACCGACCAGAGCAAACCAGTGTATTGTCTCGCTTCACAAAATAAAAGTCCCGAAAAATTACAGCGCCACGGACAACGTCGATCTGCGACCGAAAAAGGCCAAGCGCTTCGACAGCAAAAAATTGCTGTTCATGGGCGAGAACAGACAGGGCACGCCAGAAAAGTTGCAATTTGAAATCGCGCTGACCGAAAGCCGCTGCCACCAGATACGCCGCACGTCTCCCATGCCAAAGCTGTAAAAGCAATCACGCTCCACCACGACCCGCCCAGGCCACCTCGCTCCTGGCCAGCAGTACAATCTTCCTCTAGACCAATTTTCCGCATGAATTCCCTCCGCTCCCACCGGAGTCCACGAACCCCCCCTCAGTCTCGGCCAGGAGCAACCCGACTCCGCCTGTGCCAGAAACGGCAGTCTAAACGAAGTCCTTTTCCCGCAAATTCAACCGCCAGCTCGATACGCTCGAGCTCGTGAAACTCCGTTTCACATCCTGACAGGACCACCCTGTGATCGCCGATCTCTGCGATCAGATCGGCGCCCCAGCGACAACTGATCGAAACTGCTCCCAGCCTAGGCCAGTTTAGTAACTCCAGAAAAAGCAACGCTGCGCCCACCAGCCTCCGTTAGAACGCTGTTTCATATAACGCTCGCCTATCTCGGCTGAAACGATGTCTTCATAACGTTCTAGCTTAAAGGCTTTAGGATTTTCAAAGCTATCGGCCAAGGCAGCGCGAAGCTCGACGAAGTGCAGCGGAAAATTTTTCAACGCCACGCACACCCCGGAAAGTTTTCCCGCCATTGGCAACTGGGTCGCCGCCACGCCTAGGCCCGGCAACAATACCAAGACTGCGATTCAAACAGTGTTGACGCGCCATACAAAAATTTTCCGAAAAAGCCGCTAAAAAATAGACATGTGGAGCTAGTGGCCACCGTCAATATCGATATTCCCTCCCTCGTAAGCGCGCTCGGCTCCAAATCAAAATACAACTAGCTTCGTATCGAACACTGCTTTGCAGATCGCGTGGGCGAGCAGCGCGCACTCACATCGATGTTTTTTACGATGCCGGTAGGACATTGTAAGCATGCAAACACAACACATGTCTCAAGGCACTCGCTCCATATTCGCAACCGTACCGCATACGCGCGTTGTACGCTCTTTTTTGTCAACAAATAATTATTTATCAATTATTTAAAATTTCTTACATAACACACAGAAGATGCACAAAAGATGAACAAGACCGACAGCAAGGGGACGGAACACCACGGCGATTTTAGAACTATTCGTGGCGACAGCAGGTTCGATTGTCATAGGAACCGCCAGTATGCACGAGCTAAAATCTTAAAAAACGCTTAATCACGTGCAAAAGGTATTTAAATATCGCACTATATAGTACCATTTTCGCCATTGGAGCCACACGGACAAATCGGACTTTGCAATACTGGTGGTATTAAAGGAAGAGCCGATTTCTCCCGAGCGTTGAGAATTTACCTAACGGTTCGTGGTTGCGACGATTAACACCACAGCAGCCATCGACCGCGCCGAAGGGTTCTCTTAGCGCACAAAACTGAAGAAGCAAACCAAACAATTGTGCCCAGCTGTGCCAGCGCGCCACCAAATACAGCCAAGACACTGAGTAAGGCGTTTTTCGGTGAAGAAGGCGTTGACGGTCTATTAGAACTGGAGAAAACATGTTCCATGTTCATAATTCTCGGAACCGACGGAAAGGAGTACGGACCAGTCGAAACCTATCGCGTGCATGAGTGGATCGCCGACAGCCGGGCCAATCTGGAAACGAGAGCGCGCCGGGACAGCGAGACAGAATGGAAGACCTTGGGCAATTTTCCCGAATTTAAGGCCCCCCCCGCCGCAGCCACCTCAGCCGTCATGCCGGACGTGGCGAAGCCGTCGCCAGCTGTAAAGCTGGAGCCAGCCGATCACATCATTCGTCTCACTGCGGCTCTTTTTGATTTGACTTTTAGTGTGCTGTGCATCGCCCCGAGCTGGCTTATGGTCGGCACGAACACGCTGTTAGCAATCCTGCAAGGCAAAGAGCAATTTGACAAGCTGGGGACCGCGCAATCAGGCGCTGGATTGGTATTAGTGGGCGTCGATATCCTACTGGTGATTACCGTTCAAACGATTCTTCTCACGATGCGCGGACAGAGCCTTGGTAAACTTTGTCTTAAGATCCGCATCGTGCGTTTGATCGACGAAGGCCCCCCAGGCTTCATTCACGCAGTTCTCCTCCGCTGGTGGCTGATTTCGCTGTTGAGCGTAGTGCCATTTGTCGGTCGGTTCTTCCCAATCGTAAACGTCTGTTTCATCTTCCGCACCGACCGCCGCTGTATTCACGACCTGATTGCGGGAACGAAGGTCGTGAAAGCCTAAACGGGCCGATACTGAGCCAGAGCTAGATCTTCACCGATTTACCAACCAACACGGCATCAAGCAGGGATTTCCTGGGCTCAACGTAAGAACCAGCGCAGCAACCGGAAGAAAAAACGGTGCCACATCGGTGAATTTGTCAGTGCTGCTGAGAATCGTGTACAACAGTTCGTTTTTCGCAATTACGTATGCCACGGTCATTGTAAAAGTGATCCGATAGAGGGGCGAGGCGTACCATAGAGCCCGAGCCGCAAGAGCGGCGCCGCCCAGACACTCAGCAGAACCGGCCGCGATCGCATTCAGTCTTGGCACCGGCAGGTTGAAGCTCGTAAAGAAGGCCATAGTATTTTTGAGGTATCTGAGCTTTCCCCAGCTGGACTGCATTAAGGACCAACCACACCAGAAATGAAACGCAAAAAGAAACGGCTACTGGCAGATACAAGGCAAACGGATCGAATTTATCGAGCAATACGGAAAGTTTCATGGGAGATGTGAGGAGCAGAAAACGGGGTTCGTCCGGTTTTTTTGCACCGAAAAAACCAGCCCAAGACCCATCGATATTACAAAACTAACTTTTAGCTTTTTCGGACCAGCTCTTGCACGAACGGAGAAATGGCAGCGACCCGCTTATAACAAATTGTATTGCCGATCGTGTACATGATAGAATTGTAGAGTAGGTATATGCGATTGCAAAAAGCAAAACTTTTCTCTCGCCGCAGATTTCAGGCCGCCATTCGGCATATTTCTAGCATCAGCGCAAAGCGCGCTGCGTTTCATCGCCACATTGAAACCGCCGAACGCGCAATCGAGATCGAACAACGCAAAGTAGGGTTCAAACCAGATCCAAAGGTTCGCTAGATTGGTGCTTTTTAGTTTCTCCGCAGTTAATATCGTTTGCTTCTATCTATCGAAGACGACGATCTGCACCCAATCGAACAACATCATCTGGCATACTTCGTGTGCACCTCAGTCCTTCGCAGATGAAGCGCCTGAAGTGCGCCAAGAAACTGAGCAGCGTGTAAGACACCGACTGGTATTTCGTGAGATAAATCTCGGCCAGCTGCATGAATTTCCGTTCGCAAATTCAGCGCACAGGTCGGGACAATCGTAGTAAACGTCTTCAAACACACGAAATCAGTAACACCGCTAGTAAGTCTCGACCAGCTCAAGCGTCGTAAAACGGTTGTTTGGCTTCACGAGCTGTGCAGCCACATCAGCGGTGCAGCAACCGCTGCATCCATATAAATATGCAGTGTGCGCGAGGCGGCACTAAGCGGACATAAAACCACAGTTCAAAACACATGCTGCAGTCCCTTCAGGCGCCTCAACCGAAGCCGGTCTAGTCGGGCCGCAAGCTTCCTCCTTTTCGCAGCTCGGCTCGTTTAGTTGGTGCATGGAGCCTACTTTGGGCTTTTGTTTTTCGCTTCGAAAGGATAGGAGTTTTTCGTCCAATTCGAGGAGGGTAGAATACGCATAAAGTTTCCACACCGAATTAAGCCCAAAGCGGTCGTGCATGTTCCCCAGATGTGTTTCTGAACCTTCGTGTATCTGGCGAATACGCATCTGCGCGACGAAGCGATGCTGGATGTTTCTCACATCGAAAAGAACTCCGCAGCCAGAGCTTCTGACACCCCCTTGAGGAATTTCCGCTCTATCTATTTTCGGAAGCGTAAAACTTGACGGAGTTACTAACGTTTTCGAAGCAGATGGTGATTTCGAAGGAATCGCGAACCTGGCAGGTTTTTTCGGCAGTGCGCTTTCGCCGCCGCAAACGTATAAGGCATCCGCAGGAGGTCGCGAAAAAACGTTCCATTTACGTTGCCTCAACAAATATGACAGGAAAACATAGGATATGTTCGCACACGCCAGCCAACGCAAGTGGTCGCAACCGAGCGAATCGGCGGAGTCGATACGCCACGCTGGACTACGCGATATTGCTCGAGTATTTGATCCAGCATATCAAGCGGGCGGCTAGGGTCGAGCATGAAGTTCTCGGAAATGATATCGAACCATCCGCAACGGTCTTCTTCGAGAGAATATGCTGATAATCGAGAACCAGGAGGCCGATCACCATGCCACAGTTGGTCTGGACGTTGAAGGTGTTAACAGCCATAATAAGATAAGAGAATTGAGCTGAAGCCTTTGTAAACGCAAAACTAATGAGAGCGAAAAGATGGCCGGCTCTTGAAGCGCTGGCCATCCTCAAAACAAAACGACTGTATTTGGAGAGGTAGTCGGGGACGGATCAACTACTTCTTGTCGTCCTTTTTCTTGCCCATCGCCGCGTAGCCACCCTTGCATTTGCAGCCGTGCTTCGTGTCTTTTTTTTACCATCGCGCACAGCGGCCTGGCCAACGTTGATGGCAGCGGACGTCTTCGAAACCAGGGTGGCCGGCAAGCGCAACGACGGTGAGGAGGGCTCTGGATTGATTTATTCATAAAGATTATGTTTTTTCCAAGACAGCAGCACCATACCACAAGTCGCTGGGAAAGATAAGAAAAGTACGTTACGGTCGGTAGCAGCCGAAAAAAAGCGAGTTATTCAAGTGCTGATAGCCAGCATAGGGAAAACTAAGCCAAACACGAGCCGAATACCAGCAAGTTGAATCGAGAGTGCATTGCTTCTCCTCGCCACTCTCACTAATCGAACATAACGACTCAGCACCGGACTAGCAGCAAAAACATAGACTTTCTTCTCCGTTCAAACGATTCTATCTACCATCAACTCGCCGCCGTCGAAGCAGCAGAGGTTATCGAGACACTAGCGCCCACCAGATCGGAATACGCAGTGTCGAGCCAATAAAGCTCGACCTGTCGAGAGCGAGTTAAGCAATAGGTTAACAACGCGATTCGCAGCCGCAAAGGCGCCTGGCAACGCGGGATCATTCACAGTCGCAATTTCCTCATCGCCACACATCGTGCACTGGTTATACCGTCACTTCAGAGTCAAATGGCGACAAAAACTCCACCATCCCCCGCCCAACCGCACCAATTCCTAGTAGAAACACGCCTTGCCCAATTTCGTGAAGCGATCGTTCAGGTAGCGCCAACTCCGTGCAGACTGTCCTTGTTGCGCAATTGCAAATGCAAGCTGCGCGTCAGCACAAGCATGCTAGCAATCATCTGATGGGTGATCAGACACACGGGTCGGCGAATACCTGCGAAGCAATTGTAGCAACGACACCGCGCACTTTAATCGCCTCCCAAAAATTGTCGTAGTCGTAAGTTTTGTAACCAGCCGTCGGCAGCGAAACACAGTGGAGTTTATCGAAACGCATGACATCGGCCACGTCTAGCTAACCATAGGAAACACAGAATCCACAGCACTCTGCATCAAAACCGACAGGGTCAAAAACTGGACTAGACGAGGTTATATCCAATTTTTTAACTCGCGTTGCAACAGCTCGAGTACATCGGGAAAGGAGTTCTTAATTGCTTCAGATCGTCTTCACAGACGCAGTGTCTGGCTCGCTTCCTTCAGCTAAAACGAAAAGCCCTCAAAGCAGAGTCGCAAGTAGAATAAATCGGAAATTTCCTGGGCAACGCTTACCAGATTTTTGTGCAATCCGCCGGTTTTTGACACATAGGGCCGCCTTTCCTAGATACCAAAAGAATCTTAGAACTCATGCACACTCACGAGCGCCCCGATAGCCCGGAAGGCGCCATCGGGCACACGCCGACCTGTAGTCCACACGGAGGCGAGCCTCGTTGTCACGAATATTTGTCTGCCATACTTGGGACAAAAAATTAAGGAACACTGTTCCGGTGTACACCTTGCACTTCTTGCCTTGCAACGACCGTCCAAAGGTCTCTTAGGCCACGATCCAAGCTTCCGAAATCAGCGGTGTTCTCGCTGAGCATCAGATTACCGTTTACGTGTGCACTCCGGGCAGCACATCGTAGGAGCTAAACTTGTCGGCCACTTTCTGGGCGTACGTAATAAGTTCAGCAGCGTCCTACCCAGTCCGTCAATCGAACAGATTCCAATTTGAATCGTAGTGACGGCCTTGGTATCGAAGCTGTGCATAGATCCCATGTCAGATGACAGCGCGGATGCAAAATGCCAGCAGGGAAATTGATATTGTTCTGCGTGGGATCGAAGTAGGCGCTTACCATCCGGTGGCATCATCACTCATTCGCTCTTGTCGACGAGCTGGCTGAGTTTCGCGAGGCAGGAACAGACATCAAAATCGGTCGGCACACGCACATTGGCGAAATACGAATCGAGTCGGCGATCGACCACCAAATTCGCTGCGCTGCCAGCGCAGCTTCACACGGGCGTACGACTGCAATACAATGCCGTAGAAACGGAAGACTTTGTTCTCAAACAGAGCTGCAAGATGCAGATCGAAAATGCATAACACTTATTATAACGCAAATTTGGTTTTCTATTCCACGATGGAATGAAACTTCAGCTGCTACTGCAACCCTGAGAAAAATGCCGGCTGCCCGACGATGATTTCTTCCACCGTCGCATCGCCAATACAGTGACTCAGAAGGTGGAGGATAAGCGGAAAGTCCGGAAACATCCCAACGATGCTTTCCCGACCGGAATCTTGTTGTACTTAAAGGAGAAAAACGTGCAGCTTGATGAAATACTTTTGGCCCTGCGGCCAGCGCTTTTCAGTGGCGAACACCGTCTCAGCCTCGGCCTGAACATCTACCAGCTTGTCGCCCGCGAGGGCAAACAGCTTCGCCACGTGCACGAGAAGCACGGCACGTTCTTTTTTATAACGGTTTGAAAAGTAATAACCTTTAGTCGAAAGATTCAACCCGCCTTTGCACGCACTGAATGCGTTCACCATTTTCCCGGAAACATCAACATATAGTCAAAAAAAATAGCAGCAACGCTCCTGTTGCTCAACTGAGCAAGTGTTCACGCAAGACTCTCAGGCAAGTTGAAAGCTGCCATCTGATCGAGATCCGTCCGTACCAGATTAAAGACCGGCTGCATCGATCGGCCGGCCTTCTGGTCAACAAACCCGACTCGTACGAGCAGGCAGCGGCTGTCTTAAACGCGCTTTTGAGGGCCATCTGGCTATGTTGCTCGAGTTTGTTTAAAGCTCCATAGCGAGACCTGTCGGCAGGAACCGGGTTTCTTATCTGCCAGTTGCCGAAAACGCAGCGCGCAAAGCCGGTATCCAGGGGGATAGACCGGTCTTTACAGTGGACGTTGAGGCGTAGCCGGCTGCAGCGCTGGCTAATCGCACCCGCAACAACAGGTTGGCACCAGCCATTCAAAGACATACTCAAAAGAACAGGGAAGAGGTATTTCAGCCTTTCGCGAAAACCGCTCCGCTATCCTCTGGCAGGCTCGCCCAAGGACGGACGAACGGTCGTTATGGCCCAGCAAAACAATCCAAACGAAGCAACACATCTACTCCCAAAAGACGTTAACAACGATCAAGCCGGTCGATCCATTGCAAAAACTTCGCGTGTATGAGTGTAAAAATCGCCGCCGAGCCGGCCGATTGCATCAAGCTTGTGCGGGTCGATCCTGCCATCAGTCAACACGGTTTCGTTCACATACGCGAGCAAGATGCGGCCGAAGACGGCATTACCCGCGAGCGGGCCATCGCCGATTTGGATAATCCGGTCCAACCGGCATTCGAAAGACACAGGGGCAGCAGCGACGCGCGGCGGACGCACTTTCCCCGAAGGTGCAGCCGCAATCCCAAATCGTTCGAACTCGCTTTCTCCACGCGGCAGCGAGGACGCGGTCTGATTCATCAGATCGCGCATCGCATCCGGCACGATGTTGACAACGAACTCCGACACCTCACGCACATTTATAATCGTGTTCTTCGGGTTTCCAGTGCAATCGTTCGCTCCGACAAAGAGCAGAGTCGGCGGATTAGCACAGACTCCCTGGAAAAAGGAAAAAGGTGCCAAGTTGGTTTGGCCAGCAGCAGAGATCGTCGACACCCAGGCAATGGGCCGCGGAGTGATAGCGCACACCATCCACTGATAAACGTCGCGGACAGGAAGTGTTTCTAAATCGAGAACCATATTCTTTTATAAAAAACCAAAATTTTCCGAAAACGCCAGCAGTAGAGGGGGATCGCAACGGACCGGGCCACCTGTTTCACAACTACCCTACAATCACCATAAAGTCTGTAAGCCGCTTGGCTCCGGAAAAGTCGATTAGCTCATACCCAGTCCAAGTCGCTGCGCCACGCGCTGCCATTGCTTGAAAACATTCCGTGTTGACTTGCGCCTGCTCGACAACGATTTCCGAGCATTTTGGAACAACGACAAAGCTGCCACGGTTCCCAAAATCCGCCCAACGAAAACAAACGAAGGTCCCACGGCCACGCCGCCCCAATGTGAAGCGGGTGGTGCCTTTGCCTTTCCCTTTTGCATCCAACTCGATTACTGATACCAGCCCAGCCGATGTCGACCGACACCTTCGCTCTGCTCACCTTCCTGTCAGAGCTAGAACGAAAAATGACTGTTTTTGTCCAAAAAAGATTTCGCACGGAGGAAATTTTCGCAAAGTTCTACCGCAGTTCGCTCATCGTGAATATGTAGCTAGCCTCCGTTTTCAAACAAACCGGGCGTGTGCAGTCTCGCCAATGTGGTAGCATTGTTAATTATTGAACACGAAAAATGACATCGACCGCGCGAACCTATCTAACTAGCGCACATAAATTGCCCATTCCCGAATTCACGACCAACGCAGCATCGTCTTCCTGGTACTAGGGATCGCTGGCGTGTTTTTCTTCCGGATCAAAGTCTAGAGCCACGCCAACTGCCAGATCACCTACGCAATATCCAGTCGACCTTGTGCTCACGTTCGCAAGCATGCTATGCGGAGGCGGACAAAGTTTACGTCTGCTCTTGTTTACAGAACTTTTCAACATCACCGCCGCGGCAAACGAACTCCAGGGCGACTACGAAAAATTTGTCCGGATTAACGGTGACACGCCAACTTCACCGGCTACGAAGCCGGGACAACCGTATAACGCTCGCCACTAATCACTATCGCACGGTTAAGGCCCGTCCGAAAAAACGCACGCCACATCGTGACGATAAGTCTTCAGCCTATCCGATGCCTTAATCAACACCGTGAGAGGCATCGTTGTGGGCGGTATCGCTAGGATACCTGTTTTACTTCCACCGTGTTCGCGCTCTATGATGCCGCAGCCTGGAAATCGCAGGGACCAGAACGTTAATGGTTGAAAATTCTGATTTGACCCTGGCAAGCAAGTTCGCTGGTCTAGCCCGCAACTTTATTCATGTCTTCCAGCGCCGCGTTTTCTGGTGGTGTTACAACCAACATGTTCGCGATCGCATTTCTCACCACGCTACTGTTTCTCTTTCTCGCGGAAAAATCCAGCTGATACTTATCAAAAAGCATGGTACTGAAAAAACCTCCGTCAAAATCATGGGGCAGCATCAAACGCCGCAAAAGGTGTCCGTGCAGCTCTGGCTGCCAACAGATACCACGTCCAGTGTACTCTCTCTGTTACGGATTCGGGATTACAGGGCAGGTTTTTTCAGAAAATTTATCGTCAATAGTCCGGTCGCCTGCGTGGCCACGTGGCCGGACTCCATCTCCTATGCATCCCATGCTAAAATGTCGGTGCGGCCAAAACACGCGATCTATCTCGAGGTTCACTTCATGCACCAAGCCCATCACCCCGAGGAAGACACATCCCACCTGGTTGCACGTAGGCGCATCGCCACAGGGAGAGCAGCGGCGTCGTTCAGAAACCCATCGGGAAGCTCTAAGAGCTGGCCATTCGTACCGCGCAATCGTTGCAGCGCCAGCGCCCACGTCAAAATGGTACGTTCCCCTTCGCCCACCCCGCCTACCAGCGTGACAAAATTGCCGTAATTAAGAGCCGGCTCGGCTGGCCTGACAGTGATGTCGTGCAACATCAGGTAAGGCGGCCAGCGACCCCCAAAAACTCCGCCAACATTTTGTTGGCAGCAGCAACGTCATAGATTGAGGTCCGGCAGTTAAAGTCAACCGTCCGCCACCTAAGGCGGTTACTCGACCGGCCGCGAGTTCAACGTAGACGATCCAAACCGACAAGTTAAGCGATACCCTGAAACTAAAGAGCACTCCCTCTTCCCTCTTCAGCTACACCGTCCGAAAATACGCTCAAGTTCCTATTTACTACCTAGGAGTCATCGATCCTTCCTACTTAGTCGAGAGCCACGCCGAACTTACCTTCAAGCTCCCGAAATTCAGCACCCGATACCGACCTCAGTGACCTCAGTCTATGTTATCAGCGCACGAAAGCCTACGATGACTACTTTTCCCATCCCGACAACGTCTTCTGGAACTTCACAAAGCAACGCGCCTACATGAACGTCTATAAATCTCCCGCGCTGTACGGGGCTGCTTCATCGGCCAGTCTGCCCCCGACTGATATACTATGATACCCAGCACATCACCAACGGCAGCTACACCTACACCGTCGCCCCCCTTCGTCAAGCCACACACAGGTCTACCGATCACCTTAATCTCGTTTCCGGCAGTCCTTTATCTTCAAGTCCGCCGATTACCCTCCAGAATCTATTTCACCTATAATTACAGCCCCAAAACCTCCGGCAACATCGCCGTCAGGCCGAGTTTTGCACAAACGAAATATTCGAACACCGCTTGGTTGTTGCCGCCGATCGGTGCGCTTCGTCGCTGGCTCTAAGCTGTAAATCTTCCTAGAGTAAACTCGGTAAAAATCGACTCTACTCTACACTGCCAGGATCTGGGCCGTCGTTGCAGCCATCTGTGCACACTCCCAACTCCACACTTTTACTTATAGATGACCGTAGCAATATCCTTAACCCAAAAGTAAGTTAGTAAAATTCTTTTCGGCCTAACGCTCCAGCTAGAAACGGTTGAAGAGGAAGAGTGTTCGAGTCGCGTTCTCAGTGTGCAAGCTTGGCAATTCGCCGCCCTCATAAGGGTCTTGCCCGTCGCCATATCAAACAGCAATCGACGTTTCCCTAGCAACGCTATTTATTGTAACGCCACCACAGCAGCAAACCGATAGTCGCGTACCCAGCCGATTTTTAATCGCCACTTCGAGAGGCTCCGCTTCACCATAGCTCAGATATTTTTCGCTCTACGAAAGGCACGATCTAGTTTTTGCCACCAACCGGGGTCGAATCCTGTTTACACTCCGCAGCCTGCCCAAATTCTCCAGCGTCAGAAACCGCGAAACACGAACCGAATTCCCCTGATTAAGACTCCAGTAGTAATAAGTAACGAGTCCGTTGCTAAGAAAAGCATGACCCGAACCCAACTCGGGCCAGAAGGCTGCGCCTGCTATTCCAACGCTAGCGGCTCGATACTCTCGCGATTCGCCTACCACCGCGACCGGACGTCCGTCGATGTTAAGCAGAACATAGTCGACGAAGCCATCCGACGAGCGTTCGAAGTCCCTGTCAAAGTCTTCGTTCGGCACGAACACCCTTCGCTTTACTGATCCTAACAAAATATATTTTCTCTCTGCACCAATTTGGAGAAAATCGCTAGCCAGCGTCCTGCAACTTACTGATTACCACGTAGGATTGGGCTTCCAAAGGCCTAAGGCTAGGCACAAGCATACAAATACTTATACTTGGCAATTTTTCTTTGGATTTGTTTTTTGGATCTGCCGGCCTGGCCAGCTTCCAATCCACGGGCCTCCTAGATAAACGCTGAAACCACTGACCGTTGTTTACCCAGAAGCTTGAACCGCTCGCGCAAAAATTAATTCGTAGGAAAATGTTTCAGTACCGCGCTGGTATCAGACCAGACATTGAGAGACTCCTGCTGGAACATCTATGCAAACGTTTTCGGACCGAACAGGGCGGCCTTGGAATGGGGGCCGGACCCGGTCCAAAACTTAATTGGGGCAGCCCACAAAGCTCAACCTACAAGCCAACCTTTAGCTAGCCCGAGCCTCGATCTTCGTAGATTTTGTAGCAAATAAACGCCTGGGAGAATAATTCATTTCTCGATTTCAGTTACGTGCCGATCACACCGATACAACCGTTTCGATGACAGCAAGCCTCTTTTGCTGTAGACTTAGACGCGATAACCGAAGATCGTAATTAAGCAGCCCTGCGTCCAAAATGGGGAAAACTCTGATTGGTCAGTGCATTCGCGATAATTCCATCGCAGGGCGATTTCGGGATAAACCGTTCGTATCACACGCAATCTCTTTTAGAGATTGCTTCACTCTGGAACAGAAGTAAAGTAACAAACTGGAACCATAAAAACTAATAGTACACCCTATGATGCTTTCGCGCTCTCGTTTTGTTTTTCTTTGTTCAGACACCGTCGCAAGCGACGATGCGAGTCGCCTTGCGGCTGAGACCGCGAAAATACGCGAGCTTTCTAAGCGAAAAAGTCGCGCCCAACTTCGTAATAGACTAGCTACCATCTGAGGTTGTCGCAACAAAGCGCTAGCCTTGCATCCATCCGAGCAACTCGGCACTGTTCGAATACGCAGAACATTCGAGCATCTCTAAAAGCGATTCCGCTTTTAAGGCTCTTAGGTAATTATTGGCCCGTCTCCAGGAACGAGTAGTTCAATTCTCCCCAAGGCTGTGCAGCATCATTTTTTCCGACTTCCTTGCGCGACTTCAATACATTTAGTGCCACCTGAGCGGAGAAAACCATCGTCTTTAGCTTTCACTCGTAGGTGACGCTGGGTTCACCAGTAACTCGAGCATGTATCACCAAGCAACCGAACCCCGGAATGCTTTAGCTCCCATGGTTCATTGCAAGCTGCTGTTCAATGGCTTCCCAACCAAAGTTCACGAGTCGGTTGGCCACCTTTTAGCACTCGCCTTGTTCGATTCCCCGCAGGCTAACCGGATCCCCCCAACAAAGAACAAAACCACCCACGATTCGGTAAATTGGCTAAAGTCGAGAAACGTTCAGTCAGCCTTTTCTCCGCCCGGGAGCAGCGCAGCCTCCCAATGAGTTCGTTTAACTTGCATTTTAGCCATCAACGCTCTCATTCTGCTATTTTAAAAAACTAAAAACCCTAGTACTTATATAGTTAAACCGATTTTGGCTTAAATAAATGCCACATTTGAGTATAAAATCGGAGCACCCTGATAACTGCCAGCTTGAGCTTGGCAGGTATAACTAGTAGCTAGCCTCATGGACAGGCTTCGGAGGTAGAGCGTCCGCCCCAAGGGTACACTACTAGAGATTCTGGCCTCGTAGAAGGAAATCAGACCGCACACAGCTTCCTCCTTCGCCGCCTCGCTCCTACTCGGGCTTTGTGAACAGTGGGACTTCGACGGACCCAAGAATCTCGATATCGATATTCTTCTGCTCAATCCGATCGAGCTCCTCGTTTTTGCCACGTATCGCCAGTTCGAGATACAGCGCGATCATCCCCGGCGACAACGGAACCCTGGAAGTAATCCTGGTAGATAAGGATGTAAGGAGTAAGGATGCCAACTTTCCCGATATTTTTTGGAATCGTAAAAAACACCACTAGCGACTGGAAAAGCCTACTTGCTATCATTTTTCTCGTTCAACGTTTGCATGTGCGAAACTTCTCTGCCTTTCGATCGTACTACGTCTCAGATTTGGATGAACGGATGTTTCCCCATTGTAGGAATGGAGATCGTTTCGCTAGCGATGCGAGAAACGCCAGCGTTTTCTTTTTTCAGTCTCCGCCAAGCGGAACTATCGAAACGCGGAATCAATCGTTTATTGGAGATTCCAGACAGCGATGATTTGGCGGGTGCCTCTTGCAGTTTCCAACCTCCGCCACGATCAGTCGCTGTTTTTCCAGCAGTATGGGGAAGGTTTCAATATCTGCAATTTGTTCCAGCCGAAGCGATAGATAACCGTCGTTGTTACTCAATTTTCTAGCATCAACGGTCGTGAGCAGCCAAAATAAGAAAAAACAAGAGCAAAAGTAGTGCTTTAGTTTCATCCGGAGCGATGCATGCGAGATGGCTCGAAACGTAGCCTGCCCGTGCTAAGCGCGCGATGACTGAGAAACATGGAGACGCCGCTCTTAGAGTAGAATAGAATCATGTTCTTGGGGAGACAGACGCAGACGATAGTAATTTAGGTAGTGTTCGTTAATTCAGGTCACATGCGTCTATTAGGCTGATTTAGGCCTTAATTAATTCCACACATCAGTAAAAAAGAACGGAATAGCTACCTACGGCGAAATGTTGGTCACCTTACCGTGCAGGATTTCCCGCGACAGTTTCTGCTACATCATCAAGACGGAAAATTTCTAGCTCCTAGCCTACGAAGTCTCGACTAAGAAATAGCTCGCATCAAAGAAAAATCATTTGGTCTTTGATAAGTTTTTACTCAAATAACTTCCACGGCAGTTGGGTTAGTAAAGTCCGCTCCGAATTTGCCCACCAGCCCCACACAGCCACATACGGACAATCCGTTCGGCTTCGGGAAGGTCGTTGACTTCGATATGCGTGTGCTTGTCACCCAGACCTAAGCCGCCGACAAAGACTTTAACGGAGAAAATTTCGTCCGTTATGCGGGCAAGTTTCTTGCTCGAGAAGCAGGATTACCCTCTTCACATCGCTGTAGAGCTTCAAGCAGCCAGCGGGCAATCTGACTACAGCCACGGTGGTCTCTTCCACGAGGAAGCAGAGCAAGCTTCACGTGTGCAGTCTGCGTGGTGGCGACAATGCCGGCGAGACCACCAGGCATGAGGTGAGGTGCTTGACGATGTAGCCGAGCTAAGAAAATTTCAGGTTTCTTCACCAACACCCGAAAGCGTGTGTTGGGCCCGACATCGGGGGCCTTCAGCGTCAATGAGAGGTAGGCTGGCAAGAATACAGTACAGTAGAATTCCTCTGGCGAGCGAACGTCATTGATAAGTGTGTCGCAGATGTGGAATATACGTCGTAGCGAACCTATGTATGGAGAAAGAAGTTAGGGAAGCTGATTTTCACCGATCTCATAGCCTGTAGAAGCAGTGTAAAGCGCCTTGCGCTACGTCTGGATGAAGCAGTCGACGAGAAACGTTGAGCAGAGCGATATTTTTTCTGGGAATGTTCCGGAAGGCGGAAACGAAGGTGCCATCTGTGCTGCAGGCGGGATCGAACGCTGCCTTGTCCTGTGAGCTACGGGTCGAGACAAGCAACCATTAGCTCGATGAAGTGGCAGGAGTACGCGAAACTGGCCGTTGGAGGAAAATATCTGATTAGCTCGCGCTTAGCGGTAGGGCACAAATGAGCGTGTAAATAATGACCGCCGTGTCCACCGATCGCAACGTACTCCTTCGTCCGAATTCTGTAGATCATGGACGGGGAACAATGAACCCGATCTGGTCGGTAAAAAAGGAGCAGGGGCTTAGAAACTTGTCGACGATAATATCATAGCAGTAGCCGATACGGCACATGGTGTCGAAAGTCAATATGCAGACAGCGGAACCGTTTCCAGAAAGAAGTAAGCACAACCCAGCAGACACAACGGTGCAGCCATCAAGGATCAACGTTGAAAAACCGCACCTATCTGTGTTGCGGTAGCCGCGAAATTATTCACGAACGAGCCGTAACCACTGGCAAATTCCGTCCAAACGAGATGTCTTCGAAGTTTTCGACAGCGGGCGCTCCTCGATAAAATAAAATTCGACAAGAGCCGTTTGACGAGCTGGCCGAAACGATCGAATTGTGTGAGGCGGAAGAATGCTATGTAGCGTAGTGTCCAGCACCAGACTGTCCTCGTGAAGCGGCGCCCTCCATCGCGGCCCAAAAAGCTTTGACTTCCAGCGGGAAAACCCAGGCCTTCAAAGGTCAGGCTATTGCTCACACCTTTCTCTCTGTCGATGTGGACCTGAAACTTCGTTAACAGTGGCAGCTCGCATATAAAGGTTCTATGCCTTCGATGCCTTCGTAAGCGAAGGTATCGAGAGTCAGCCCTCAGTCACTCTTAGCTCGTACGCCAAATTATGCAAATTGCACCGCCGGCCTGACCAACTAAAGATGGGATACAACGCCACCATGTTTGGCAAATATATTTTTGTCGAGGTAAAGCGTGCCATCGGGTTGACAGAGCAGCGCCACTTTCTCCACGAAAACGGCAGCAAAGTTCTTTTGTCGTAATCGAGCCACAGCGCGTAGTAACACGCTCAGCTCAGCTCATCTCATCTCGGATCAGCCGTCGTTGCCCCTGATCCAGCAGCCGGCCAAAGCATCGTAGTCGATTCAGGAAAGGCGGCCCAGAATTATATCGCAAACCTTCTCGTAGTGCAGCAGCACCTGCACGCTGATAAGATACAAGTTACCCACGGTGCTATCGGTCGTATCGCCGCCGTAAGGTCCGCCACAAACGCCACTACCAAGGCCAACAAGCCGACAGATCAAAAAAAGCAAGGCCCATGCCCGGAGCGCCGCTCACGTTTTTGAACGAAAAGGATATAAGGCCGCTCGATTTGCTCTTCACATGCAATAGCCGCGGATGTTTTGTGCAAGGCGCAGAATGTCCGCGAACACACCCGAAGCTGTGACGTCACCGCCGGCTCCGGAGCCGCGGACGACCAGCGGGTATTCTTTGTAGCGATTCGAGTAGAACTCGACAAAGTTCTCCGCGCCGCGCAGCGTCGAGGCAAGCACTCCGATATCGACGCCAACGGGTGCGACCCGAATCTTTGGGCCGTCCACGTCGGCCTCGATCTGTGCAAGGTAGCGTAGCACCTTTTTTTCACCTCTGAGTGCAGCAACGCGTTTCGCAAAATCGTCATCAGCACTCGTCAGCGAATCGAGAAATTTTTCTGTATCGTTTTCTGCAAGAAATACCGACGGTTCGAACACCTCGAGCGCCACATCCGAAAGATCGAGGCGCAGGCCAAGCTCGCGAGCGAGGATCAGCGCCTTTTGAGCGACGTCGATACCGGAAAAGTCGTCACGCGGATTCGGCTCAGTATAGCCGAGTTCCTTCGCGCGGCGCACCGCCTGAGAAAGCGGAACACCGTTAGTGACCTGTTCGCAGAGATAGCCGAACGTGCTAGAAAACGCACCCTCGATCTTCCATACGTGATCGCCAGTGCGAAGAAGGTTTTTCAACGTCTCAATGACAGGCAGCGCAGCGCCTACGGTAGTCTCGTAATGGTAAATGCAGTAGTGCCGGCGCGCAGCAGTAATGAGTGCATCGTATTTTTCCAACGGCAGCACGAGCGGCTGTTTATTGGCGGATACGACGTTTATGCCATGTGTAAACGCCGCGTCGTAAAGCTCCTCCATACCGCCCACGCCAGTGCAATCGACAAGCACAGGGTTCGGTAAGCGCGCGAGCTCGGGAAGAACTTCGACTACGCTCCGGAGCGCGGAGCAGTCCACCGACGTTCCTTCGAGCAGCGAGACAGATTGGTCAGTAGGTATGCCCTTGGCGGAGAAAAGCACGCTCTTACTTCCGCCAAATCCAGCAAGCCGCACCTGTACGTCGTAATTACCGCAGAGTTTGGCGCTCTGCGCTGCAAGCTGGCGCAGCAAACTGCTGCCGACGATACCTTTTCCAAGCAAGAGAATATTAAGCTCGGTATGCGCGATGCTGAAGGCGGAGTGCGCGGCGTTCACCGCGAGTGCAGTGTCGACCGCGTCAACCACGCATGAAACACTGCGGGCCAACGCACCCTGCGCCATCGCACGCACGGGGATACCGACGCTGCCAATGGAATTGAGCATGCGACCGGAAGCGTTAGATCGGCAGCCCATCGACTCGGCTACAAGCGTCACTGGCGAAAAAACCGGTCCGAGCGTGAGATCGCCGTGGAGAAACTCGGGCGCAAGCGCCTTTTGCAAAACAGTACGCATACGTTCCTCTTCGGCCTGAGGCACGACGAAAGAAAAGGTCTGACCGAGAGTCGACTCGGTAGTCATCAACACGGGTATAGCCGCTCCGTAGAGCGGAGCGAGGATACGGCTGGCAATCGGTCGGCCAGGGCCGGTGCAGCGTGACTGCACACTGATGAGCGAAAGATTTTCCAGACTCGTAACGCAAGTCGGGCGGCCCTTATCGAGGTTTCCCGTCGCATCAATACGGGTGCCAGGTGCATCCGGTTGCATGGTGCTGCGGATGACGAGCACCGCGCCGCAACTACGCAACGGAATGACTGTATGAGGGTGAAACATGCGCATGCCGAAGTAGGCGAGTTCCAGCGCCTCGTCGTAGGACAAACGGTCGACCGGCTTCGCTTCGGGTACTAGTTTCGGATCGGCAGTCATTACGCCGAGCACGTCGGTCCACACGGTAACGGCCTCAGCGTGCAACAGTAAAGCGAGCAGCGTAGCGGTGTAGTCAGAGCCGTTGCGGCCGAGCGTGGTGGTGTGACCGTTCTTCGTACGGCCGATGAAACCAGTAACGATCGGAACGGATTCCGCAAACGAAGGCAGCAGTTGCTTGAATTTTTCTTCGGTCGGAGCGAGCTCGACCGCGGCGGCGCTGAAGTTGGAGTCGGTCACAACGAAGTCGCGCGCATCAATCGCTTTGCTGGTGACCTCGCGTTCGCGCAAGGCGCGCGAGACAAGGGCGGCCGAGACGCGTTCGCCCACGTGAATCACCGTAGCGAGCGAGCGAGGCGAACATTCGCGCGTAAGCTCAATGCCGGAGAGCATACGCTCGACGGGTTGGAGGATCTTGTCGACATCGACCTCGAAGGCACGCAGACCGTGGGAGGAAAGCACCGGACGCGCAACGGTAGAAACGAGTTCGTGCATGCGATTGAGCTGGCCACGAGTCTGAGTGGACTCGCCGTCTGCCGCCGACCTGGCGGCCAGCAGCAGCCAGTCCGTCGTTTCACCCAGCGCGGAAACCACGACCGCCAGGGGGCGTGCCCCGCTAGAAATCAGATCGAGCACTCGGCTCAGCCGCCCAGTTGTACCAAGGGACGAGCCACCGAATTTATAAACCTGCCACTTTTCGTTCATACGGATTGAACGGAAGGTACAGCGCACGGGTTACAAAGGGTGCAAACTGGTCACATTCCAGTAAAAAGACATCGTAGCCGTTCTGACTTTTGAGCATGGAGCGTTCAATATAGACTGGCCATTGGCCAAGAGCTGGCGCGCAAAGCTGTTGCTTTGCGCTAGCAGGGAAAGTTGGCCACTGTCCACGTCAAGCACAAGCACAGAGGACGTGGCGGCCAGTGGCGCGAGCCGCTTTTTCCAGACGAGCAGCAGGAGCAGGTCACAATCAACTATCAAATTGAGCCGAAATTCGTAGCAAGAGGCGGAAAATTGTCTGTCTATACAGCTTCCAACTGTAATGCTCGAGATAGTTCTGGATGCTCCGTCCCTCGCCTTGCTGCTTCGTCTCGAGCACGGGTTCGGCGCGGTAGGTGAGCATCTCGAGCTGCCGCACAATCTCGAGGCCGCAGGTCACGTGATGCGGGGATACCCAGGATCAAGTTTCAGGATGCTGATGGCGACATGATTCCAGCCAATAACCAAAGAAATGGAAGCTGCGGTCGTGGCAACTGGAACAATCCGCTAAAACCGTCTCGGAGCTATCGTCGCCAGTGTTAGCATAGCTGTGCGCCCCCGAGCGATCCACCGGCACGAGGCCCCATGCACTGGATCCCAAACGCATTCCAGCCCCAGTCCGAACAAGATAGCCCGGTGAAAATCAAAGTAACTGAGCGTCACTTTTTTAACTCGGGGAAAACTAAACAAAGCCGGGTGCACTTCTTTCGCAGAACGAGTCAATATTATTGAAGAAAAATAGCTGGTGTTTTGCCAAATCGAACGACCGGCCGGACCCTGTCATTTCTTCCCAGCACCCATCTTGCCAGCCCGCTTGGGCACCGCCTGTAAACGCATGCGCGAAAAACATTGTGGGCGAATCTGCCTGCGGCTCCTCAGGAGAATCGCCAGCGTAGCTCCACCACCAGCAGTTCGCCCGGTATCTTTTTAGATCCCCGCCCTGTTCGAGAGCGGAATATCCGAAAAAGTAAAGGTAAATAACTGATACATAGAGTAGAGGGGTAGCTGGAACGAATAGACATGTAAAAGAAGAAGCGACAAAAGTAATCACTCTGCCAACCGCGGACCAAACAGCCGGTTTTAGCCACTAAAAACGGGACTCATTACACAGGAAAATAAAAGAATTGAAAGTCATACTGGGCATTTCTGTGGAAAACATCCAAACGCTCCGGAGACAACCTTCTCAATCCACCCGTCCAAAACCAAGCGCGTTATTGTGTTGGAGTAGCTAGGTTAACAAGTTTAAAGGCAGTGCCGCATTGGCACCGCTGGAATCAATGCCGCAGCGAACGCCACAAGGGTGCGACGAACAAGCGTCGGGAAACTGCGCTGCTTTGTATCAAGAATGCACATCGATCCTACCGGCTGGCCATCAGAGCAGCGTGCACGGACGCACCGGAAATAGAAACGCAACTGGCGGCCACAAACGAAGGAGTTGTTGGTAAAACGGCAATCGCGCAGAAGATCCTCGATCATCAATGCGCATGTTCTCCGCCACAATGTACTTACAGATCGATCACTCAGGATTTGCCATCGTTTCACCAAATCGGCAGAAAAACCAGTTTGTACCTTGAATCTCTGCCCCGTCCACTCGAATAGAAAAGCGTAGGCAATCACCACCTCGAAAATTCCTCGCAAAATCGCACACTGAGCACTCAAAAACTGGCACCGGTTCGTCCCAATTTCAATCAATGGAAGCCAATGTTTCTAGCCGGTGTTGCTTGTACTCTGGCAGCCGCCACCACAAGCATCGGATCTTCGATATGAGCCACTAAGTTTTCGAAAACTTCCACCGTTTTAGTGAGCGGATGCACCACCTGAATCAGGCCATGTTCGTGAAATTCGCAAATCAGTTCTGAATTTTCATCGTTTTTCCAAAGGCCGACCATAATCGGAAATTGCAGAAAACGTTCGCACAATTACATATACAGTCGCCACACGTGTACGAGGGGCGAGGGTAGACGACAAGTCGACGGGGATACACACCACATCATATTCCATCTCCACCTCGAACTAGGCAAGGATATGGCTTAGACTTATTACCTGTTTCTTTCTATGGCGATACAATGCTGCAATAGTATATGCTGCAAGCACCGGCCCCGCAACCAGCAACGTGTAGCCACGCTACCCCAAATTCCGGCAGCACGATGACCAGCGAATAGATGTCTGCAAATGGTAACGTCGAAGCCTGGCGCCTAATCCATTCTTCCACTAGATTGCACATTTATCCGAATCGTCGATCACCAGGCAACGCACGCTGTAATCAGCCTCTAGAACATCGGAATCAACACGCGATTATCAGCGCGCCGTAAACTTAGCGCGCACGCACATAACTTGTCGCCAGCCTATCGCTTATAACACTCCTCGGCCAGAAAAAGCCATTTCTCGTTACCGAGCAGGATGCAAAACAACTCCAGGTACGACACATACCGGCCAAGCACCACGAGAGCCAAGCAACAGGCCACAGCAGCCACGTCCAAAACATCGTCGCGAGCAACGACACCAGTAGCGACATCCGAATGCTCGCGCGAAACAGCAGCGGCTCAATGAAGTTTGTCAGCATGAAATCGATCGCTACGTAGAGACCGATCACTTCGAACAGCAGCGTTCGGTCAGGCGACCTTGCCAGCAAAAAAATCTTTTGGAAAGCCACCGCAATTCCGATACTAACCTAACATATAAATATAACACGAAGCGTAGCATTGTCCTTAAAATTCTCCACAATATCGCGTCCGGCACGCCCACCACCACCGCTCCGCCGAAACCCAGGATCACAATCAGATGCGTAAGCAAATAAGTGCGAAGTGCGACACTCGTTGTCCTGCGTCATCAACCGCCCATACCATCTAGACAGACAATGCAACCATAGCCGATGATTAGCATGATGCGGCTTTTCAGATCCTCGCGCTACATCAGCATGAAAAAACGAGGGTCGCGATAGATACACTTTCTTCCGCTAGGTGCAGCATCTGCGTGGTCTGCTTTACCAAGCCTTCCCCGAACCGTGCAGGCAATAGAAACAACTGTAGGTGCTTTTGGACTGTCGAGGCAGATCTCCGCTAGCTCGGAAGCCGGTTTTTCGACGGGCGATTCCTGCTCAAATTTCTCCACCACACGCGATAGACACCGAATTTTCGACAAATCTCCAGATTTCAGAGTCTGCGGCTCGCACGCGATGTTGGTTTCATAGTTTGGCAACTCGCCCGCAAGCTGCACCAAATGCCTGGCCACCATCCAGACGATGACAAACAGTAGCAGCGAACTAATCCTTCTCACTGCTGGCTCAGGAAAAAACGATAGTAAAATCTCCAGTAAGCTTGGAATAAGCAGTTGCTGCGCGAGGTAGAGGAGCGCCCACAGCAAAAAGGAGCACGAGAAAGACAAACCTGGTGTAAGTGGTCGCGACAATAGCTTGGCTGCAGCGCCATCTCTCCACCTAAAAAATAGTCCAGCGTCTCCCATTTGGCTCTAAGGGAATTCGCTGGCCCCAATCGTTGTCCTACCGAAGAAGCGACCGCCCATCAGCGCCAGCTTGGGAAAACGCGTCAAGCACCTTGCCAGGCGTCAAAAGCTCGGGAAGCACCAACGGATCCTTTTTCCCCGGAGCATAAATCAAATTAAAGGGCACCGCCGACCGATTCCAGCGGGCCAACTCCGCAGTAATTGCGGGGTTGCGATTCGTCCAGTCACCGCGAAACAACACCACACTTTTCTTTTTCAACTCCTCGAGCACATCGTCGGAATGAAAAACAATCGCTTTGTTTGTTTGGCAAGTCGCGCACCAACGCGCCGTAAAGTCGACATAGATAAATTTTCCGGCCGCCCGTGCAGCCTGCACAGCCTCGGGACTCCATTTTTCCCAAACAACCTGATAACGGCCTGCATCGAGCGTCGCCGTCGGCGCCGTTTTAGGCCAACCGACCGCCAGTCCAGCACCGAGCAACAGCAGCGCAGCCACACGGCCGAAAAGCCGCCAACCTTTTTTGCCATAAGTCTGGCCAAAGCGGTCATAAGCCCACGCCGCCATCGCGATCAGCACAAAACCGAAAGTGATCCGCAACAGCGCATAGTCATCACCCGAGGTCTGCCCAGCTAGCACCCACAGGAGCCAGCCAACGGTGCCGTAAAGAGGGAATGCCATAAATTGCTTGAACATTTCCATCCACGAACCGGGCTTCGGCAGAAACTTGACACCGCTGGGAAAAATCGAAAGCAGCAAGTACGGCACCGAGAGACCGAGGGCGATAGCCGTAAAGACCAACACCGACTTAAGCGGCGGAAGCACGAAGGCCGCGCCCAACGCTGGTGCGAGGAAAGGCGCACTGCACGGCGTGGCCACGAGGGTAGCTAACGCACCTGTAAAAAATGGGCCGGCCAGCCCCTCCTTCATCTGGAGACTAGCTCCCGCACCCGTGGTAGCGAGGCCAACCTCAAACAGGCCGCTCATGTTAAGCGCGAAAATCAGCAGGAACACCGCCACACCGAAAACGAAAGATGGTGACTGCAATTGGAACCCCCACCCCAGCTGCGCGCCGCCCGCGCGCAGTACGAGCACCCCCCCCGCAAGAGCCCAGAACGACAGAAGCACACCAGCCGCAAACACGAATCCGTGCGCGACAATCTTTCCGCGCTCGTAACCCGACTGTTTGACAAAGCTAAGGATCTTAATGCCAAGCACGGGAAACACACATGGCATCAGATTGAGAATTAGACCACCAATAAAAGCGAGCGCCAGCATGCCGATGAAGCTCGCTGACGAGCCTGTGCTCGTTGCAGTTTCCGTCGCGATAGTAGGAGCAACAACGATACCACAGTAGCTTTGATCAGCACCCCAGCCATCCTCCGACGACACAATTCCTGGAACTAAAGCCGCATCCGGCTTTGCGCCAGCGGAGAGTTTAGCGGTAATTAAAACCACGCCATTGTCGATTTTTACTTCCTGTGGCGCTGCATAATCGAGCAAGCCGTCGTCGTCAAAAAAATGGGGGTTTTTCGGCAAGTGCACCTGCGCGTTTTTCGATGTAAGCTTGAGAGTGATGCTTTTCTTATTTCGGATTGCGGAAGCTGTCCAATCGCCGGAAGGTGCCGGCAAAGCGGCAAGCGATGCCTTGATTTCGTCAGCGTCCGGACTTTCCGCTGCTAATTCAGATTTCACCGGCAACAAAAAATCGACCTTCGCATCGCCCGGAATGCAAACCTTCTTACAGGCAAGCCATTTGACTCGAGCCGCGATTTTTACAGTCGCCGTAGTAGGCAAGTTTTCCGGCGGCGTGATCTTCATAAGCAACACGGAAGTTTTTTCATAACCGTAGCCAGTCGCTGTGCCCATCGTGTCGTGCACCACGTACGGCGTCGGCCACTGGATGTCTTCCGCTGTGAAGCCGAAAGGCAGCTCCCAAGTAACGGAAGTAGTGTAGCCGATGCCAGGGTTTTTCCAGTAGCTGTGCCACTGGGGCTGATGCGTCATCTTCACCGCCACCCAAAACGGGATCCCGGACTGAATCGAGGCAGGAAACACCTTCAATTCCACGGCCACGCCCCCCTTAACATGGCTCGGCGCTGCAGAAACGGCTGAAACCGCGATCAAAAACAGGTATGTCAACAGGGGCAAGGATTGGAACCTCATAATGGGCAAACTGTAGCTCAAAAGAAAATTGCTTCCACTGTGGCATAAAATCAGGGAACGACAGCAAGAATTTAGTGGAATAATAGCATTCGGCACAGCCACACGGAATAGTGATGTGATGGCGCGCGACCCCGGCTCAAATTTCCCGAAAGTACGAAGGACAGCAACCACGTTGTCGCCACTGGAGGTTCCGATAAACAAGCCGAGCTTCGGACTCAACAGCTTTATCATCGCAATCGCCTCGGGGCTTTTCACTTTCACGACTTTATCGATCCGCGCCTCGCGGAGCAGCAGCGGCACGTAGCCACCAGCAACACCTTCGATGGCTTGGTAGGCCAGAGATCATCGCCATTGAAGCGGGCTCCATCGTCACGACACACGACGGCGGATTAGCAAGGCGCAGCTGAGAAGCCGGAACGGAGCAGCGTATCTTAGATCTCGTGGCCAGCAACGAATGCGTCGGGCAAACCCACCGAGTTGCTAGAAAATTTTCTAGCCGGTGTGCATTCGTGATCACACGCACGTTGAACAGATTTTCGAACTGTCGCGTAAGAAAAATCCACACGTTCTTCGTCCGTCATCCGACGCGCAAGCTTGATACCTACTCCATAGTCGCCCGTCGTTCGTAAGAGAAGAGCTACACTTCTATTCTGAATATACTCTATCAGATAGCAGCACTACACACTAGCTAATTTGGTGATTAGGATAAAAATTTTGTAAAAATTTTCAGCACAAAACATTGCTACCAATGTTTCCACTGATTCACTCAGGTATGGGTATAGTAAAGCGCTGGTCGCAATCCACCACGGTTTCAGGCGCCCTCGATCGCCGTAAGCGCCAAGCGATCCTTGGCCAAACCCGACTAGGCAACAAATTCCGCATTCACATAGAATGCGTATAGCTCATTTCCAAAAAAAACCAGAAACGATACTTCAATGATCAAGGCCAGGATCAGCCAGCTGGAGAATGATACAAAAAATTAAGACAAATTATAGAAAAATAATCCTGGCCGTACAATAGCAAAACCAATGATATTATAGGTTGAAGGCTGATATCCTTTTAGAATTTTCGCTTCTTCTTAACACCATCTTGGAAAAGATGGTACAATAGTAATATGCTTTTCTATCAGCAGAAAAACCAATCGCCTTGCGCGGAAGCTATGGCACAATCGATAGCAGGATCGTGTCTAATCCTGTCCTCAGCTGCTCCATCGCCCTTTGTTCGCACAGCGCTTTACTCTTTACTAGAACCATGGCGGGTGTTGTTTTTAAGTCAATTGACTAGCCACGGCTAGTCCACTCGGATTGATTTTTATAGCGTTTTTCGTTGTAGTGCGCAAGCGCCGGTTGCCGACTTTACTAAGTCGGCCATGCAGCTTTGCTGATGCCAAGCCTACACCATCCTACCCCAATACATAGCGTCTGTCTAGGTGACACCGTTAAGCTTCTGAATGCTTCATGAGCGGGCACAGCAGACCGATTGATGCCGAAAGTGTGGCCTCGCTTGTAATCCTAGGCCTGTTTCTCTACGATAAATTTCAGCTGCGGGGGGCTGCCCCTGCCGAGCATCACGGTAGAACTGCTAAGCGGCCTGGGAACCGCAACGATAGCCCTGCTTTTACAGATGGAAGAAACGCTTCGCCCATAACTAAAATCCATCATCTTGGACAACTTTCTCGGCTTTCTCGCCGGTCTTACGGCCATGCTCTCGGCCGGACACATACCAACTTTCACGGCTGGCTGACCTTCGGACTGTTCGGCAGTATCCAATTTGGACTACCCTACCTCTTCCATTTAAGGCAATCAAGTATGTGGCCGCCTTGGAAGCAGCCGTTAATTCCTGTCATCAAACCGATTTTGAATACACCATTGACCATAATTTTCGTCAGCAAAAAAAGTCTACTTTCCGCATTTGGTAGGGTAATCGTCCTGACTGCCGTCAATCACAGCCATCGCTTCTGTCCGCACCGCCGTATAAGCGCCCCCCGACCGGGAGGCAGGCCAATCGAACCAGAGATCACCAATTTTCCTATACGGTTTCCTGCTTTCGTGCTTGGCGATGAAACAATTGGAGAATAAGGGTACTGCGGTCCGATGGTTATTGCATCATCAATGTCGCGTATCTGTCTCGCTAACTGCCCGTGAAAAAATCCCCACAGACTTCCTACCGGCGTGTCTGACGAGCCCCAGCCTCGGGAAAACGCCGACACAGAGGTCGATATAAAATAAATTACAGGCCGTTGTCTTAAAGCCATGTATTCATGGCCGGGAAATAGGACCAGCTTCATTCCCTGGCGGAGCTCGCAGCGCGCGAGAAATATAACCAGCCAGCGTGCTGAGCAGGAAGCACGGCGCAACGGCCATCGTCTCTAAAAACCAGTTGGTACTTGCCAGCAGAAACTGTTGGTACGAAAATATAACGGCCTTTGATTACCAAAAGGTTGAGCTCCCAGGCGAAGTTCTCGCCGGTCATGGGGATAAGGGCTTTAGGATTTTGCAATCACGCAGGCCACTATTATGAATGGACCAATTTATCCAACCGCTTTGCCACGCCAAGCTCGAAGTGGCATAGAGGACCCAGACAGCCGGTCGAGCGACTCCACATTCACCACCTGAGAAAGCCGCCGCGGCGGCGGGAATGGGTGTGTTGTTTTGATTAGGACAGGTGCTTGCTGACCAGCTTGGTCATGTCGAACATGCTGATTTGCGCCTTGCCGCCAAGCACAGGCTTCAGCTTGTCGTCGGCATTGATCATGCGCTTGTTTTTCTTGTCTTGAAGGCCTTTTGTCTTGATATAGGCCCACAGCTTCTTGGTAAGCTCAGTACGCGGAACGGGAGTAGGACCAACAACGGCAGAGAGCACGGCGTCGGGGGTTACCGGCTTCATAAAAGCAGTGCTTGGTTTGCGAACTGAGGTTTTAACTTTAGCCATAGTGGTCTCCATACAAGAACCCATAAGGGATGTTGCAATGGTTTTCTATAGGGGGAAATACAAATCTTCGATAGGAGGTGATGGCTTAACGTTGTTTCGCAGAAAAGTCGCACATGAACTGCGCGATGGAGCCTCGCGGAAGTGCTATTCAACGTAAGTAGCTCCCCATTCTTGGCGTGCTCGGTGGTACAGCCGTCATTGAGCACAAAAATGAGGTCGGCAGTGCTGCAGCAGTACAGATCGTGCTCAAACAAGGCGCAACGACAAAGCTGCTGCAGCCTTTCAATAGCACCGATAACACCCACTGTAGTCGCAAGGCACACCTACTAATATAAATATAATAAACAAAAGTTAGCGCTGGCTGAACCAGAGCTGGCCGCTTTTTAGCCGAGGCCGCATTACGAGTCAGTAGTGCAGCGCGCCTTGAATTTTTTGAGACAATAGAGTTTACTGAACGCGACACGCACCTTCGCCCTCAGTCGCCGCCGGGAAGACAAAGCGGACTTCCCCAACACGAAATCGGTAAATAAAATTTATTCTACGTGACGACGCCCATTTGGCGATAAAGCGATTCGGCCACGATCATGAAAATCTGATGTCAGTCAACCAGGGGTTCCTCAGCAGTGGGAAAATAAAGCTTGGCCACGAGATTCGTGAGTGTAATTCTTTCCGCTTCCGGTGTGCTAAACAAAATAATACTTTGGCTCTGTTCCACGCTTAAGCTGGAACCATCGAGCACCTTGACGATAGAGCTACAGCCAAATGGAACGTAGCGAATATCCATTGTCTTGTGTTGCACCATTGGCACGTGAATTGGCCAACAACACGGAAGCCGGATCGCTGCTCCAGTCAAATTTCGCATGGAGAAGTTTGAAACAAGTGTTCCGCGCCCGTAATCGACACGAGAGCTTGATTGTATTGGTTGACGGAAATCTGGAGCGATATGAAAAACTGGTTAAAAAAAGAAAAAATATATGAACCGGACGAGGTCTGTATCGCTGTGAAATGTCGGCCAGCAGCCAAACAGCAGCGGTATGATGATCGCTAAGGTGGGGGGCAGCGGCAGCAGCTGTACTGAGTAGTGCAAGCAGTACGGCAGCAGCCGGTGAAACAGTTTTAGGTCGGCCTTGGTTGGTCTTCTTTCGGCTGAATCCCTAGGCAACCTGCATGCCGCTAGCCGATTCCGCCAGCGCCGTGGTCGCGAGGCTGAAGCTTTCCGGAAATAATTGGTTGAAACCAATAGAATAATAGGAGCAATCACGACCATGTCGCTGTATGGTTGCAGCATGGAAGCATCTGTTCTGCTTGAGTCGTTGTAGAAAAAACGCACCTTGAATGCCGATTCCAACCGGCTCTACATCGAGCATCGCGCTAGCTTATGGTGCGCTCGACTTTCGTGCGATGAAAAAATATAAGAGTGTATCGTCAAAGACATAAGCTAGATGCTGAGCGCTTGAAAGCATTCTGCCAAGTAGCTCCAGGAAAACCTAGTCAGTCGCTGGATAGTAGCCCAATTGGATCCAAACAGTGGACTAGAAGGTTCGGAAGTCATGGCATAAAAACAAGCGGACCATCATTAGACGCGGTCTTGCCCATTTCCGACAACAACTATCCCCTTTCGTGCCACGCCGTTAGAGAATAATTCGATGAAATTTCCATCGGAACTTCCGGTTTTGTTGACGAAGCACCCCTGCCCGCGACCTTTCTCGCTAAGAAACGCCGCCGAAGTGTGGATCGGCACGTATGCCTCCGCTGGCGGGATCAGCGCACAGAACTCGACTACTGTATAAAAGTTCTTTTCTGGAGATACAGCTACGCTACGCCACGGAAGCGGGAACCGCACTGATCCCCTACGCTTTTCGCGAGACAAAAATCCAACGGTTGCAGGCGCCTCATTTTCCCCAGAATCCCGTTTCGATCCGGGTGATAGCAAAAATCGTGTTTTCCCCAGAAAGCACTAATCCCCCTAGAGAAGAGCAGCCTCCTCGAAAACGTCGTTTTTTACGTTTTCTACGTGGTGAAACGGTCGGGCTAGCGCAGGCAAGGCAATTCTGTGTGGGACTTTAGCCAAAGCTTCGGCTGTCCTTGTTTAGGTATTTGGTATTTGGTATTTGGTATTTGCCCAATAAATTTCCGGCCAGTCTGCACTTGCTCTGACACAATATCATTGCACCTTGCTATATTTTAAATTAGTTTCCTGTAAATTCACTGCTATGGGAAAATTATCAGGTGAGCCTGCCAGTGTTCGATGGTGATTTATATCGTATCCCGGCAGTCGGGAGCGAACGGTAGGCAACACCACCATAAAATCCTCAAAATGTCCGACCATTCCAAGCTCTACGTAGGAAATCTTCCTTTCACCGTCACTGCTCAAGATCTCGAAACTCTATTTGGTCAAGCCGGAACGGTCAGAATCGTCGAAATTATCTTCGACAAATTCACGGGCCGCTCGCGCGGTTTCGCCTTTGTTTCCATGGCAACAAACGAGGAGACCCAAAAAGCTGTCGAACGATTCCATAATTACTCTATGGACGGTCGGCTGCTCACAGTTAGCATCGCCCGCTCGCGCGAAGAACACAGCGGTGGTGGCTATCGGCGGCAGTTGAGATCGTAGCAATCGCGTTTTTTGGGTCACAAAGAAGGTCGGCGGCGGCTAGGGCCGCAAATAAATGCAATTTGCAACTATCCATTTTTTATAAATGGCGAAGTTCGCAGATGGTCTTTTTTGTTACCCGTTTCAGAGCAGCGTGCCGAACAGAATCAAGTAAGTGACGACAAAACAAATAGCCCCCCAATCACATCCATTAGCCGCCGTGGCAAGCGGTGCGCTCGACAGCGCGGGGTCGAGCCCGGAGCACCTGGGTGCAAACGGTAGTATCGAGCCTCACATCACGATACCAACGGGGCCAATTCCCATTGTTTCCGCCAGAAACAGCCAGTACGATCCGAGTGTAGTGAAAAACCACCACGCTTTGATGCGCAGAAAGCCGATAGAGCCGATAACCACGCCAAACATACGCCAATAAAAAGATCCGGTCTGAATTTCTTGTTTTAGCACTTTCCAACAGCCAGACAGTTGCACTATCAACCAGCGCTTTAGCGCTGGTTGATAAACATCAATGCCGTCTGCTAGCCGGAATTTGCGGCGCTGAAAACCACCAGCAATACTAACACCGCCAGTACCGCTGGCTTTTCGACTTTACTCTCGAAGTGCCCCATCGCAGTCGCCGTGAGAATCTCGATACAAAACAGCATCACAAGCCAACTCGTGCTCCTTGACTATGCGCGACAACGCGATCGTCGTGTAAGACACATCGAAGACCTCGGCTACCGCCGAGTGTTATAAATACTATTGGCTGCCTCCACAGCGGCAACGTCGAGCACGTCGTTGGCTGTTACGACATCAGTAAGCTTGCTATGATAACCAACAACAGTATAGTGGTGTTGAATTTGTTGAAACCCTGGCGCGCCGTCTCTTGGTTGTCAGTCGGCGAAAAAGTAGCGTTGGTTACCATTTATGAGCGTGTTCATCGGCGTATACGAGCTCTCGAACAGGAAACGCCGCACATACATGCCATCGAGCAAGCCCGCCGTTCCTATCAGCAACATAGATCATGCCCATTGTCTCGCAATAATAACCGTGCTGACGAATATAATCGATCGCCTAGCTCACCGTCCATTCGAGCGCCACATAGGCCACACGTCGAGGGTAGTCACGCGCCCGACGCTATGCTCGGGATAGGAGGAGAAGAAGCCCTATGCGATCTTTCCCATTTCTCCAAGCTGAGCAGGCAGAGCATCTGCATCGCAGGGCCGAGCATCAATTCTCTGAGAAGCGCAGCTGCTGCAGCTCAGCAAAGTACAGTTCGTGGCCAACATCCCTGAAGACTCCTCGCAAAAGCTGATTCTCGGCAAAAAACGACCGTATTTGATTACGGTTCCACTGGTTCGCTTTCTTCGCTGCGCGCGAAAGTGGGTCCGATCATTTTTAGATTCACGCGGGCTACAAGCCCGAAAAACATCACGCAATACAACGTCGTGCCAAGATTCATAGGAATGGTGTTGTCGACAACCATCGCCGTGACCCGCCGCGCTAGCCATCACCCACAAACGCGAACGCGGAACGATAAAAAACCTGTTCGTCCCATTCACTATCCTTCAGGCTGATAAGAAAATTGCCCCTTATCGTCATCGGCTATATTCAGCAAACGATGACCATACTCGCTGCGCGTTTTATTTTCTACGTGCCGACGGTCCGACAACCTCACTAGCTTGTCTACACAGTCGTGTTTGCCTTTATCGCCGCGAACCTGGCAATGGGTATCGTCCGTGCAAAACCATTTGCAGACCGTGTAGGTGGCACTTTCCCTCCTGCCGTCGATTTTGCCCTCGGGTTTGATGTTTTACGTTTGCCAGCATGTCCCCCTAAGCGGATATAGACGATGGGCACGCATCTGCCAATCACCCATTTTCTGTACATCGTATACAGAATCTCTCCTAAAGGACAATTGCGTTTCATGGAAATTGTGCTGGAATTTTGGCTGATTTTTCTTTTCCTAATCGTTGTCGATGGAAGTCGCCGTAAAACGCTTGCCGCCAGAAGCTAGACTGAGGCCAATTGCTCAGCAGGTGGATTCGCCCGGGCTTCCAGCAAACCATCTGGGTCCCGGGCAGTTTAGGCTGCCTGGAGCCCACGGTCTGCGTTTGGAAGAGAAGGCGAGCAAAAACTCACGGATTCCCACGGTTTTCATAAACGCTCCGCTCAGGCCCTTAGTTCAGCCATATGTGTTTTTGGAAATCTGGGTCGATCATCACGCAGATAAACCCAGGTATATTGCGACAACGCACTGTAGTTGTGGGAAGGCACAGGCACCATCACTGAAGCTACATCTATTTCATTTTCGACAACAATCAGACGGAGAAATTCTTCCACCGCTTCGCTCGCCTGGTTGTGTATCATAGGTAATAACAAATCATAGGTAATCAACAATCGACCCAAGCTAAAAATAAAATGACATTATATTCATAATTGTTTCGGGCCGGGCATAACGTTCTTTTTTTGGACTTCTGCTAAGGATTTGTCGACCGCGCAGAGCGCAGGCCAATGCCATCCACCATTCCGATGTTGCCTCCAATCTTAATCTTCTCGCCGAAGACGGTAATAGGTAGTCGGCCGCCACAACGACCGAACCGAAAAATTCTGGGTTGTGCCCTGCGCAGCCAGGACGAATGGACGAATGCCAAGCTCGCCGATGCAGAGACCGGAAAACAGTATTTTTTCATTTTCGCCGTAGTCCAAATTTTGGATCACCAGCAGCGCACCAAAAACAACAAAAAATATGATAGACGATTTTTGATCCACGGCATGAATGTATGCCATGCCAAGCTGTTGCACATTAGCCATATTAGCATGGCAGCGTGATCGAACATGGTATCAGTTCGCAAAAAAGGGCCAAAAAATCATCAACGAGAACACGGCCGGTGGAGCCGATTGAAGTCGGTGTGATTCGTCTCGGGCGAAAGCCTCAACGCCTTCAACACGGAGAAGATTCCTGTGGCCATCACACGGACACTTCTTCAGGAACTTCGAATGCAGGGGGGAAGAGTTTACCGTCGAGCGTCGTCGTGCGTGTCGCCACCCGCTTTAACAGCTTAGACACGATCACAACCCATCATGCGACGAACCAGCACCTCGAAGATCAGAAGTGCGCCTGTAACTATAAAGTACGTGGCCGTGTTGCCTTTGCTTGCTAACCTTGAAAATAAAAAGCGAGAGTAAAAAGAGAGAGCTTGCTGTTGGCCGACGTGATCCAAGAACCCCTATGCGTAGCTGAGCCACAGCTTCGCTTTTGACCGCAGCCACGCTGTTGGCATGCGTCTTGTCGATATCGTTGGCGAGTCTCGGTTGGGCAGAGCCGGTTTCGTCCGTTTTCGCAAGGATCAGACGGGAAGACGCAACCAAAAGATTTCCAGCATAAGAAAAAAAAGGCGGTGGCGCGAAAAACTGACAATACTCCGATACAAAAGTTTAAGTCTTGGGTTCTATTTTTGATTTATTCTCTCGGTTTCTGGAAATCACCGGCACGAGTAACAGAAGCGCTCCAAACGCGATACGAACGGCGTGCTGCACCCAGCACGCCGGCTGCAGGTGATCTAAAACAAATTTATCGGTAATGACCATGCCGCTGCCAACATGGCCCAGAATCGCGCCGCCAATGTAGATAACAAGCGGGTAACGATCCATCATCGATACGAGCAAATGGCTTATGAAAACAACCATAGAAATACTGAGCGCCTGTCCGAAAATCAGCAAGCCAAAACTACCATGCGAAGCTGCAGCGATTGCGAGAACGTTGTCCAGCGACATAGTTAGGTCGGCGAGGGTAATGAGCCCGATAGCCTGCCAAAGCGAACTCGCTTCGCGTGTTCTCGCCTCCCTGCTACCCGAATTTTTTCGCACTAATTTTGCAGCGATCCACAGGATCATCACGCCGCCGATAGATTTTGCCCAAGCGACCGCTAGCAAATGGGCCGCAATGGATGTCAGCGCAATACGCAGAGCCACCGCCGCCAGCGTCCCTAAAGTCATCCCAATCAGGCGTCGTTTGCTGCCAAGTTTTCGGACAGCGAACGCGACCGCCACGGCATTGTCGGCCGCGAGCACAATGTCGATCAGCACAATACTTACCACAGCGAGCAACCAATGCCAGGTTGTCGGCAAGGTGGCAGTTGCTGCGAAAGCGGCGAAAAACACGATCACGCCACCATGACTTCCAACCCCAGCCGGATCTTCAACGGAATGAACGCCAAGGTGCCGGTAAAGGCGTAACGAGCATTGCTTCGAACATCGTCTCTCTCCAGAAGGGCATACACTTGTAACCCGCCAAAAATAAAACTGCCGAGATCCATAAGCGGGATCACCGGCAGCTATCATTGCAAGAAAATTCTTAAACAGCCATCCCCTCCATTGGTCGCAGCTTGGCGAACTTTGGTTTGCCGCTCAAAGCGGACCCTCTGCCAAGTTTTGACATCGGCACGGATTTTCTTTAAAAAATAAAAATTAAATTCCTACGAAGTTTGATTGGCCCAGGTCAATTGACCGCGATTTTCCGGGGCTTGAGCGTTTCAGCTTTCGGCAGATTGATCTCAAGCATGCCATTTTTCAGCTCCGCACCGATCTTGTTGGAGTCGACGGTATTTTCGTGTTCCAAAACGAGCTCATAGGGAGCATCCACAGTTTCGCGATGCAGGACATTCCACATTTCCGGCTTTTGCCAAGTGCGGCAACCGCGAATGGTAACTTGATTGGCTTCGGCCGAAATTTCCACAGCTTCCTTAGTCACGCCGGGCATTTGAACCATTAGTTGCCAGCCATCACCGCTTTCGCGAAGCCCATAAGCTGGCTTAACCGTAAACTCGGATTCGTTGGTTTGGTCGGTCGTTTGGGTGTTGCGCCCAAAAACACGGGGAAGGCGAGGAGCAATTTGATTAAAAGCGTTCATAATTAGATAGATGGTTTTGATAGCGGTTTTAACTTAGCTGATCGCGATAGTAACTTTCTTTGGTTTCGATTCTTCGCATTTCGGAAGCGTAACAAGCAAAATACCGTTTTCGTAAGAAGCGATCACTTTGTCGTTTTGCACCGCTTCCGGGAGAGCAACGGATCGTTGAATTTGGATTTGTTCACTAGCCGCACCTTCTCCCTTTCTGGTGGCGCTCAAGTTCAGGTAGCCTTCAATGATCTCGATGGCAATGGCCTCTCGATTAAATCCAGAAAGCTCCACGCGGACGAAAATATTGTTCTCTTCCTCATAAAGGTCGACCGGGGCCTGGCGCTGGAAAGCGGGCGCTCTACAATTCGAAAACGCTGCTTCGAAGAGACGGTCGATATCGCTCTCCAAAACAGCCCACGGTGCGCGGCGGCCGGAAAAGTTTGCCGACGGAAATAGGGTCGAAAGACAGGGATATTGGTGACCAACGATGTTGCTCATAGCTCTCCTTGATTAAAGTTGTGTTTGGGTCTTTTTGTATCTTGAAAAATTGCACCAAGAAACCTCTTATTTTCAATTTTATATTCTACTGATTTTACTGATAAAAGAATAAATGCGCTATGTAAAAGAGTAATAAATAGATAGACAGACAGTGTTAAAATCTGACCAAGCCTTGTCGCTTACCTCATGCTACCCCGTCATACACGAGCAGATCTTTAACGTTGTGCTTGTACCGAAGTTTTTTCAATGGCCTTTGGCCTTCTCGCCAAAATTTCGTTCACTTCACTACCTCATACTATCTCACTTTCTCCTACTCTCCCATGCAATTCAACTTTGATATCGTCCTTGATCGCCGCTTCTTTGGCAGTCGAAAATGGAGCAAGTATCCACCGGAAATCATCCCGATGTGGATCGCTGATATGGATTTTCCCACCGCGCCAGTCATCGTCGAGGCGCTCCACCGTCGGGTCGATCACCCCGTTTTCGGTTATGGGGTTGTAACCAATTCGACCAACGCAGCCGTGGTCGATTACTGTGCCCGTCGCTATGGTTGGGCGATTGAAGCCAGCTGGATCGTGTGGCTTCCAGGCCTCGTCACCGGTCTGAACGTGTCCGCCGCCACCTTAAGCTCCCCTGGAGACTCCATTGTCATTCATACGCCAGTTTACCCGCCATTCATGAGCGCCCCGCGCAACCAAGGCCGCGAAACCATTGAAGTACCGCTCACCGTAGCCGAAGACGGTCGCTACCAAATCGATTTCCCCGCCTTCGAACGTGCGCTCACGCCACGCACCACCCAGGTTTTCCTTTGCAATCCCCACAATCCCGTAAGCCGTGTCTTTTCCCGCATCGAGCTTACGCAGCTCGCCGAGTTTTGCCTGCACCACAATCTAATCGTCACGTCCGACGAAATCCACTGCGACCTCATTCTTGAGAAAATCCCTCACGTACCGTTCGCTTCACTCGCCACCGAAGTCGCCGCCCGCACCATCACGCTGATGGCGCCAAGCAAAACCTACAACATCCCCGGTCTCTGCTGCTCATTTGCCATCATTCCCGATTTAAAGCTGCGCAATACCTACCGCGCGGGTTTTACCGGCCTCGTACCTGAAGTCAACGTTCTCGGCTATCCTGTCTGCGAAGCGGCCTTTCGCGATGGCGAACCCTGGCGCCAAGCTCTCGTCTCCTATCTCCGCGCTAACCGCGATTTCATCGCCAGCTTTCTAGCCAAGCACCTGCCCGAGACCAAGATGACGCCCTGCGAAGCCACCTATCTCGCCTGGCTCGACGTCTCCGCTTACAGCCTCGAAAATCCAGGACAGTTCTTCGAGCAACACGGTGTCGGGCTCGTCGACGGCGGACAATATAGTGCCACACCCGGTCATTTCGTGCGGCTCAACTTCGGCTGTCCACGCAGACTTCTAGAGGAAGCTCTCCAGCGTATGACTAGAGCCCTTGCCGGACGCTGATTCAACCGCGCATACAATTTCTCGGCATTGCGCGTACAATTGCCGCTTTGGTAACTTTTAGTAAGCTAGCAATCTCAACCTAGTAATCTATTAGTTTTTGCGCATCGCGCCTCTATCAGGCTCGGCGCGATTTTTATCTCGCCGCTAACTGATATGTCAATCTGCCTTTCTGTGTTCACTGTGTGCGAAATCGGCGGGCTTGATTGAGTTTCGACCGACCTGATAAATGCCCACTCGCTCATCGAACGCAACGCGAAAGCTTTTCGGCTCGCAAAAACCGCCTCCAGTCAAAAACTCCTTTTCATCCAGTTCTTCGGCAGCGTACCAGATGAGATGCGCGATACACCGCCGCCCACGTCAAATCGCTCGGCATCACCACCATACACATCAACATGGGCTGTCCCGCGAAAAGAGCCGTCGGCGTGGCCGCATTTTTTGTCCACGGCCGCCCGCCTCAAAAGGCTTCAGCAGCACCGCCAGTCTCGTCTCACTGGCATCCGCACCGCTGTACAGGCGATAAAAGACATCTCCGTCATCAGCAACGGCTGACGTAACACGTCCGAAATCGAGAAACACATGCTCATAAGGTTGAACTAAGCCAGCGTAAACATCGGCCACGGAGCCGTCTACAACCCCTGGATATTTCAGAAAAAGCTCGCCCACCTCCACGCCGGCATCGTTCCCACAGATCCGACCTACTCCAAACACAAGCGGTCATGTAACATGTAACAACATCTCGACCTCAAGTTAAAACCTTAAGCAAGAGACTTGGCTGCCGTCTCTTCCACAAATCAGCCGTTTGGTATGCGAAGCACCTCGGTTCCGCCCCGCAAGTTAAAAAAGTCGTCGTCAATTTTCGCACGCGAACAAAGTTTGATGCTGTCTTCGCAAACTACCGAACGATAGTGCGCTGTTGTTCTGCAACTAACATAACAGGGGAAATTGCTCCCGTAGTTCTGGCTCGACCCAATAACCGCATCTTTCATGCGCGATCCCGCCCGACCCTGTAAGCGTCCAGCACATTCTTCATTCCCGTGCCACAAAGCCCTAGTCGGCGTCTGGTAAAAGGACTCGTCAATGCGCCCAACTCCCCGCCATCATCACATGCTAGGCTTGTCCCACCTCTAGGCAACTTTCTTCGGAACCTTATTCGGCCTGTCCCCGATCACCACCTCTTCGTCCGCTGCCTCCTACCTTTTCTCCGGTCACAAAGGGTAACAACAACAAACCATACTGAAAACAGACCCACAAGGGCTGCCGCTGCCCGGCCTATTTATAGGCGGGGGGTGCTAATTGAAATCAAAAAACTGTTCAATAATAATTTACACAATTTCTGAACCCGGACAACGATAAGCAGCCAGACGCAAGACCAGCATCTCACTATCTCCATTCGCCATTGCAGATGTTAAGCGGACCCGGCTCCATCGACGTCACGCTCAGCATCGCTTCATTAAAAACAAGCTGGCTCGACTATCTCGCTAGAATCGCCGGCATCCCAACAATCGCATTGATTACTTACTATTACTTACTTACTGTTACGATTTTTCTGGCCCACTCGTTCATACTTGCATCTCATTGATGCCTGCTGGCATAAGCGCCTTGACAAAAACCATAGGGTTTTCGTCAAGGCCATGCATAGGCATCCAATTCGTCGTAAACTGTGTTATCGCTTATCGCATTTGTGCTAGCGCGGACTTAAAACCGCAAGGTCGCGCTCGAAGCGCTTTTAAAAGTCAGCTATCGTTTCCCGCCATCGAGACCCGCGAAGGAAATGGCGAGCGCCGGATGAATCATGTCTCTGACCCTATTAGAACACGTTCCCGATAAGCACACGCGGGGATGATCCGAACAGGGCGCTGCCGAACCACAAGGCACCCAACCAAGTACAGTACGGAAGTCCGGGGATTGAGAAAGCACCGTTTCCGTCGACGCAGGCAGTGTGGAAACTCCAACAGTGGAATCCGCTGCAAACACTTAAACTAAAGGCGCCAAGGTTCCCTGGTTTTCCCACATCGATCAGTCTTCAGCATCGCTCGACTCCGCTCCAGCGAAGTTGAGCCGCAGTGAAACTAACGAATGTACGTCAAGTATCGATGAAAGTGTGGCAACCAAAAATTTTATATAGAAAAGTCCGAATAAACCAGTAAAACTGGGAAAATTTTGCTTCGCTGTTGAAGGACAAACGAATCAGCCCCTGGAAAACTCAAAAAAGGCAGCAAAAAACGTTCCCTCGTTTTATCCACTGGCCAAGATGGTAAGAGAAAAACTCACAGGACCGACGAGGATGGTGAAAGCAGAACGGATACCTGTGCTGCTTGTCAATGTCGCCATTGGTTCAGGGACAGGTTCGCGCGGTTTCAGGGGGGGTTGTTCGGATATCCGCCGACAGCGCGACAGGCAACTAGGGTGAAGCCGCGTCCGGTTGTTCCAAAGGCTTAGTTAGATCGGTCGGAAACTTAGGCTTCAACAACAATTGGGCAGCCGCCTGGTCGTTCACGGAATTTCGGTACTATGTCTCCTTCCCATCTGGAAATGGAAATAAAAATATTCTCTCGGTCTAAAGAACCAAGTTTTTACATCATCTTGACTATTCCCGTTGGTAGCCCGCCGGATTTGAAGGGATTCTTCGCTCGCTAATCCCCGCTCTGTTGTTTGTCTTATGTACAGTATGTGCATCCGTCTCACCGCCCCCCATGCCCGTCTGCCGTCCCCTTATCTTTCTCTCATAACAAACCACGTTGGCCACACTGAACGGCATCGCCTCTGACAGAGTAAAAGGCAGCAGAACGTACTTCGATGAATGGACGGAGTTCCTCATCAAAGCTAGTATAAAACTCTGGTCGTAAGTCGAAATTGCCCTCTGGTTGAGCAAAAAACATAAGGTTACAGACGTTTGGCATTCCCGCCAGAGCTGCGGCTACTCCGAGACATTCAGGCCCCGCTTAAGGACTTTCGCCACCAGAAGCTTCGAAATAAGCGCCAGCAAAGCCGTTGTCGTCTTCGCTTTCAACGCTTTGGGGAAATGCCACATACAGCGCGAGGAGTAGCTGCCAGCCACATCAGCCGCGATCCGCAAAGCCATCCGTAAGACTCCATCCACATCTTCTGGGGCCAAGCGGATCGACTCTCTAAATAAATTAGCTTTCAATTAACTTCTGACCCAAAAGCCATCAACGTCAGCATAGGCTCGTTAGCCACCATAACATGCCATGTCACGTTGCTCGACGAAGCACTCCGCATTGGACCTCGGGCCCCAGCGTTAGGCCGGCGAAGATATAGCCACACTTTCATCGCTGCACGCCGCGATTGTTGTGATCGGCAGCGAAAGCCACAGACTTCGAGAGACGATAAAACTGCTCTTTGCGCTCTACATTACGATCCTTAAGAACGACAGTGCTAAGTTGCTCAACGCTGCTGTCGTCAGCGGTATCGCGTACGCGCAGCTGCGTCGCGCGGCCAACAGCTGAGCAAAAGAATCGTTTTATTTTTTCGGTTGGTAATCCAGGAACTCATGTTTTTCTCGAGTAAATCTACTGGCAACGCGCTGGTTTTAGATCCACATCGTGGCAATCGCAGATCCAGAATCTACCCAAAGCTCTTTTCCTCACAAGTGCGCACAGCTTGGGATTTTTTAGCATGCAGATACTGTAGTATTGTAATATATAGCTGTGGCTAAGCAACAACTATACAAGGTAGTAGCTACTTTGGATTCGGCTGTATTCTGGCGAAAAATAATCTACCACCTATTCGCGCGTTTCTTTTTTCGCGTGCACACCGGTATCAGCCATGATACCGCACCGCGCACAAAAGTTCATGCTGGAATCAGAAAAATCCACTTATGTTCTTCTGATAAGAACCATACTACTTCGAAAAATATTCCGCATTAGAGTGTCAAACTCTTTAATGAAATTCCTGTTGCCGCCAAGCCCTTAGTTTAGGGACGCCGACCAGTCCCTGTGCAATCGCGATCTGCAAATAGTCGCCAAGTCTCGTTCATGGCGAGCGGGCATCTCCATCTCAAAAATAGGCACGCAATACATGTCGATCGTATTCACGTAATACACACCCGAACTCGAGCCGCCGGGGCGCGGCTCCTCGTAGAAAGCTGTCATCGCACCCTTCTCGCAAAATCATTTCACATCGTGCACGACGAGTTGCACCTTCAGCAACGTGTCGAAAAACCCCAGCAGTTGAACGCGCATGTCGTCTAGACGCTCATGTAACAGCCGTAACAAGCTAGCCCATCGGCAGCTTCCAGACGCAATCGTGTCGGCTATCGCTATTTTCACTACGTCTCCAGAACGGTCTTAAACTGCTCGTAAGCGGACTTCATCAGCTCAGCTAGCGCCGCCCACGTATCGGCCGAACGACACATCTTTAGCCGAGCTATCGACAGTCGACAACGCCTCCACTTTCTCCGTAAAATTTTGTTATAGTATTCTTGGATTTTTTGGAGTTATTGAACGGTTACCCTATCAGAACTTGGCGACACAATTCGATCACTAACAGGAACACGAATTTCGGAATCAGGATTCACCTTCCGTTTCCGCACTTCAGTTGATCGAGAACGTCGGCGCCTCGGAATCCAGACCGGATATTTAGATTAGATAACAGGATAACCATGATAGCACCAGCCATCAACCGCGCATTCAGCTCTGTAAATAAAGGGGCGATAGCTTGTGTTTCTCTACTCATTCGAGCTCAGTGAAGTTGATTCTGCGTTCCAGTTCACCGAGGTATTCAACCTTCAGCGAAAAGCCTCGCAAGGCGTGTGCTTTCGAAAAGATCGTCCCACTTGTCGTAATTTTTCAGACCGAGCTACGTGTTGTATTGCGGACTCTTACGCGATCTCCTCGTCAAAAGCGCAACCAAAAATACGTTGGTTTTGGCCGGATCGGCGGCTATCTGCTACGCGATTCAGGTGATCAGGACAAGTGGCCAGACCATCCTGGTACGCAGCCTTGTTTCTCGTTCAGCAGATACTTCTGCCAAAATCGAGATTAAGATGATGCTCTGGCCCATCCAGCCGCCGCCAGTATTCCCCTACTCGTCACAGTTCCAAAGCGCACACCAATATAACTGATAAACTAACCAGGAACCAGCAATGCGAAGCTCCGAGAAAGGATAACCAAGACGATAAAAGTGATCCCCAAGCCAAGTATTGGCAACAAACCGAAACGGATCTCAAAAAATCGATCCGCCAATGCCAACCAGCCGATCGTCAAAAAATAGCTCCGGCCGACCGCCGGAACCATTCTTCCTTAAAAAAGGATCCTCTATTTTTATGTCACAGTTTCGCAGAAAAACAGGTTCCCATCATTCTCCAGAAATTATAGCCAATGTGATGCCTCTCTATAGCCAGCCCTGCGTAGTTTCAGGTCGTCCAGGGCGCCTGGAAATTGAAGCCGGCCCGTGACGCGGTCGATATCGAGCACCTCCCCTACAAAATACAGCCCCGGAGCAAGCTGGCTCTTTATGGTTTTGAAATCGATTTCGCTCAGCCGCACGACGCCGGAAGTGACAAACGGCACCCACGTGGTCACCTACTTGCGCAAGCTCGCCGCCTTCACCTTTCCTAATTCGCAACAAAACGACCCATCATTGATGGGCGGCGCCCAGTTCACCATCAACGTAAATCCATAGTTCCGCTCGTGCAGCAACCGCGCGTCCCAGGAGCAAAGCTTCAAGATCGTCGGCCCGCTCAATCCCAAATGCGTAAACAAGAGCGGGCCGTGTTTTCACAACGATGTGCCGGTCACAGGCAGCCGCCGCGTCCATCGCCTCGGAGCGCAGAAACAGGTATCTTGAGCAAAACAGAAAGTCGCCAAGCAAACTAGCAGCGCGGCAGCGAAAAATTTTGTGTAGGCTCTAATTGATGAACGTTCGCGATTGCGAGGAACAGTTGGCGCGCACATCAAGGAGCGTTTTTCAGAAAGTTTCCACAAATAAAATTGAGCACGTTTACGGTCGGTCAGCCACGACGCGTCGACAGCGCAAAATCGCCGTTCGTCCAAGCTAGACCTTGCTTTTCCCCGTTCACCGCAAAATAAATACTAAGCGATAATCGAAGTCTCTTCCTTCAACAGGAACTACCATAATTTTCAGATAATGAGAGACCTGTCTTTCTCGGTATAGGGCGAGCGAGGTCATGAGGCTCGCTGGCCACAATAGTGCAGTGAAAAACGCCTCGCTGCGCTGCGTCACTGGCATTATTCTAGCCACTTCCGGCTGTACAAGAATCGGGACTATTGAAATAGAAACCGACCCCGGTGCACACGAAACGGAAACTCGCGTTCCTGACCAACGAACCACGTTTGTTGAGCCATCTAAACGTCAAGCAACATCTGCAACTTTGTAGCCAATCTCTACAGCATGTCTGGCTGACGCTAATACCAAACGCCGATTTTCGAGGAGCTCGAGATTGACTATAAAACGCCGCTCCCCTGCCGCTGGATAAGCTCTCGCGCAGCATGAAAAACCCCGCCATTGCGTGCGGTGCTAACTAGCACTCCGAAGGTGATCTTTTTCGACGAGCCGCTGCTTAAGCGGCCGCGCAGCGCTACAATTTTGAATCGGGTTGCAGCATTTCTTTTTTCCACACCCATTCCACTCCGCTTTCTCGTCAGCACGGAACTGCTGCTGCTCACAACTCACAAATTTCGTCTCCGCTTTTTCTTCACCATCATTTTCCGGAGTAGCAGCACGCTTGGGAAAAGCCCGCTTACGCATGCAACAGCTGGTGGCTGGCTTTCCCACGTCCAATCTTCATACCCTCCGCCGAATCATTTACGCACGAACACCTTCTTTCACTCAGTCTGTATCCATGCCGCCAGCGACCCTTTGGTGTTATGCTGATAATCGGACTGGTAGCCGCATGTTGCTTCGAACTAGACAAAAAAATCACCGGACTGACACAAGACTATGTCGCTTCGTTTATAAGCATGATCGCTTACACTGGCGGAGCCCCCTGGCCCTGCCCACGCGGCTGACTTCGTGGATGCTCGCGCTCTGGCCAGCACTAGTACTGCTAACCGCACATAATTTCTGTGTGGTGCGGTCGCCAGTTTCGTTCGAGCAGACAACCATCGAGTCACCGCACAGCCGGTCGAGCAACAGGCGGCTGTGCCGTGCCAGTCGTTGGTGCCCCCAAAAAAGGCGCGGCCGAAACAGTTCCAGTTCACACCAACTGGTTGGAACACGCTGGCCTTCTTATGGGGGAAATATTTCGCGATCGGACAGCTCGGCGAATCCCAACACATTTTTCATCATCGGAGCAGTCGCAACCACCGTGGTCCACTTTGTTGCGCAATGCTAGGTCGCACGGTGCTGTTAAAAATCGTCGATTCCTTGGACATTATAATCGGTAACTGGGCTGCTGGTCGCGGTCAATGTTCCTACCGCAAGAAATCTAGCAGACGTTGACATAGCTCAACATCACGAAATCGTGTTCGGTAGCTGGGTGTACGTTGGTGTTCGGCCAGATTTTGACGCCGCTTGTGCTCATCGATTCGATACACTCTCCTTTTTGTCCCGAAGGGCAAACAAGCTCACGCTGCTGCTCGGCTCCAACGGCATCTTCGGTGGGGGGGTGTTGCTGCTGCCATTACGTCAGCGTGCTCTATTTTGCCGCGTGGATGCAAAACTGAGAAGGGCCACGCAGCATCAGCGGAATTGAAATGATAGGCCAGCAATTGATGTTTTCCCCAGCTACCTAATCGTGTCCCCGCCGGAGGGGACTTATTCTTCTTCACCTCAAATGCTCTATTGCGAAATGGTCGCTGCAGTAACTTTTTCCACACTCGTGTGGCAGCACAGGTCTCAATGGCAGGCAATAGCAAAGTGATCAGCGTGGGTCTGGTAGCTCGACGCAAAGCTGGGAAACCTCGATTTTTCCAGAAAAATGCCAAGCTAGACATGAAGAACACAATAAAATTTTATCGTCTGTCGCAGATCGCCAAGGAAGTCATAGATAGCTGCAAGTACCAACTGCCATCAAAAATCCGCTTCTTCGCGACTTTGCCTACCGGTCAACCTATAGCCCTTCCGCAATAACGAAGTCGTCACTGAAAGCTGGGAACCGGACAACTTCGAGTTTTTCGTCGACGCTCCGGGTGTACGAAAAAATCGCTGGCGTGTATCCCGTTGTCCGCTAAAATCATTCTTTTTCTGGAGGATGCCTGGAATCTAGAGAAAGGCAACGAAGCCTTTTACCGCTGTGAAGTTTATCTCATCTATTTTCACGAAAAATCGAACGTTATATACTTGGACAAAGAAGGATTTTAGTTTCATCTATAAATCTATTTTTAGCATGTCCGACTCACTCCCGTTTGGGAGCCAGCCAAACCAACCATTATGAAAAAGTTATTTGTCGCCATTTCTTTATTCACCGCATTTTTGGGAGCGACATTTGGACATGCCAAGAACACGTTTAGCCTTAGCCGTTCGACCATCGTTAATCAGCTCGATACCTGCGAGGCGATCCTGCAAGATCTCCAATCAAGCGCTAAAACGGCGATTCCTTCGGCAGTTTTTCGGCAGGCTAAAGCTATTGTTATCATTAATCAATTTGAGGTCGGTTTATTACTCGGTGTGAAGGATGGCTACGCGATCGCTTTCGTGCGTCGCAAAGATGACCAATGGTCCCCCCCAGCTTTCTTTAACGTCGGCGAAGGCAGCCTCGGCCTCCAAGTTGGGGCAAAAGCGATAAAAACCGTTGTGGTCATAGTCGACGATTCGACCGCTCACCTTCTCGTCAAACGTCGCTTCAACTTGGGCGCTGAAATCAAGGTCGCCGCCGGCATGCACGCTGTCACAACTGAAGCAGCCACAAAGCCAATCGTCGGCGACACCAACGCCTATGTCTACTTACTGCAGGAAGGGTACTACCTCGGCCTCTCCATTAATACCAGCTATCTTACTCCGGATAACATCGCCAACCACATCTTCTACAACACCAGCTATACAACGTCGAAAATCCTCTATAGCAAGAAAGTCAAGGCTCCGGGCGAGATGCTCTGGCTGCGCGACTACATTACACATCTGAGTAATAGGTAAACTTATTACGCTATTTAGCTCCTCTCACCTATCGTATATCGCAGCGGTTTTTTATTTAACTTAGAGAATATTTGCGCATCGAACATGTACATCTCCTGCACGGCTACCTCAGCCACGCGTCCCTGCACGTCGACCCTCCCACTCCTCGGAAACGCAACTTTTCAGGCCCGCAGCGAAAAACTCCCTAACTCCAGTACCGACGTTTTCCACCAAGCCATTGGCGTAAAATGTCATGCTCCGGCAACGGTTCTTTATAACCTATCGTTGTCACCGCCACATCCACGCTAAACAGCTCACAGGCTCCGCTGGCCATTTGCTCTGCCACGCCGCGCCATGCACAATTCACCGCTACCGCTTCAGCCCGGACCACGCCCAGCAACCGCACTTTCTGATCGAGCGTGTAAACGGTCACTCCGCCACGGAACGTAGGCCAACGCCCCCCGGTTGCAACGCGACCTCTGCCTGCGTATATCCAACCGTCAAAGCTTTCCGCTACAGCCAGCAACCAACCGGGGTGCGATGTGCGCTGAGAAATGGCTTTGTTTCCTCCGCCGCTTTCATAGACAAAAGGGCTAATTTGGAAAAATCGTATCAGCCACAAAAATTTTACTATTTTCCGGGCTGACCGTCCAAGCTATTTTCAAAAAACTCAAGGCCGGGAAAATGACCTACACGCTTAAACTCGCGATATCGGTTCGGGTTTTTCTGTTTCTGGATTTCGCTCGCCACCACCGATGCTAGCCTTGTCGCACATTACCAGCTTAATGTCTTAGCAACGAAAAACAGTACAAGCTATTTTTACGCTTTCGACGGCGGCAGTCAAGCTACGTATTCGTAGCTTTCGATATGAGCTCCAGCAAGACAACCAACTTTATTCCCAGAATCATACAACCTTTTCAAATATCTAAAAGCATGCCTGGGATCGGTCAGACCTTCTTCTTGCCACAAAATGCGCAAATACTAGGGTAGTATCCTGCTTGCCAGTGAATCAGGCATTTTTTCGATCACTTTACGGGGAAAAAAGACCAACTGACCGCAATTTTTCTCGGCAGCAAAGACGTCAATCGCCGCGATCAAGTTTGTCACGCCCAAGCAGTAATTAAGCGGATTCTTTTGCGCCATAAAGCAAGTTTTTCTGGCTGTTCAGCAGCGCCACCGATCACTTAACTTCCAAACCAACCGGACAGTGGTCGCTGCCCATGACCTGCGACTCGATCCAGGCGCGTTTCAGTTTGGAGCGCAGTTTTTCTGCCGCCACGAAGTAATCGACACGCCACCCGATGTTCCTCGCACGGCAATTCATCATCCCGCTCCACCATGTGTAGTGCCCAGGGCCTTTTTCGAACTCGCGAAATGTATCAACGAATCCGCTAGCGAGCAATGTAGAGAAATTCGTCCGCTCCTCGCCGGTAAAGCCCGCGTTACGGCAATTGGGATTGGCCAAATCGATCTCGGTATGCGCGACATTCAGATCTCCGCAAAAGATCACCGGTTTCTTTTTCCCCAACTCCTTGAGGTACGAGAGAAACGCTAGGTCCCACTCCTTTGTGCGATAGTCAAGCCGTGTGAGCCAACGCTGCGAGTTGGGTTGATAGACATTCAAGAGGTAGAAACCCGGATATTCCGCCGTAATCACGCGTCCCTCGCTATCGTGGCCGGGAATGCCGATGCCAAAGGTCACGGAGAGGGTTGGCGCCCGGGAAAAGAGCGCCGTACCAGAGTAGCCTTTTTTCACAGCTGCACACCAGTGCAGCGTATAGCCAGCGGCCCAGGCCACATGCTGCACGTCGCCAGGGCGCGCCTTTATCTCCTGGAGGCAAATCACGTCGGCATCGGTTTTCTCCATCCACTCGAGAAAACCTTTTTTTAACACCGCGCGGATTCCGTTCACATTCCAGGAAAGGAGTTTCATCGTATAGAATTTTGCGCAAATCGTGCGCTATTCGCAATTCGTTTTCCGCGGGATAGCGGTACGGCTCGACTCGTATTGGCTCGCCCGGAAAAATTTCCAGCAGGGAAGAAGAGCGCAACTCTGGGGAAGGGAAGCACCTTGAAAGTGAGCGTTTATTGCATCCAGAAGTTCATCGAAGCAGACATACCGTCGACGATTACAAACGGTAGGACAGCTTTCGTCACCGCGACCTAGTCGTCGGACTTTATGGGAGAAAATTCCCGCTTCTTGGATACGGCAACTTTGCGCGTGTCGACCAATTCAACCTTAGTATTGATGTGGGGAGCTACGATGTCCCCTGCGGTTTCACCGCAGGCTTTTCATCGAAAAGGTTTGTTTCAGTCTTGATCCGGCATATTCAGATTTCACGCTAAGCCCCCATAGGGGACACTTGGCATATCAGTGCGGCCACGATAGAACTTAGATCTGTTTTGTGGAATTCTCGCAAGGGGCGGACTCAGAAATTATAAAATAATTGATTATGAACAATTGCATAATTTTTATAATAAGACTCCACTAAAATCAAAGCGTCTGGTTGTTTATATTAACAATAAACATGATTATTTCAGTTCGGAAGGCCTTATAATCTTTCCAGAGCGCCAAATTTACGTTTTGGGGAAGCTAGGTAGCTTCCATGTGTCACCAAAAATTGACTAAGGGGGAAAGAACCCTTGGCGCGTACAAGCCGCGCTCAAGAGAAAACAGATGCAGCCGTCATTCTAAGTAATCAAACTCATTGTGTATAATCCATCACCAAATCGCCTATAAATTTGCTCTGGAATCTTTATAACTTCATATATTATCAGGTTATTTACCCATCTAATACTTCCTTTGTGGCATCTTTTAAAATAATATTAAAAAAAAACCTGACCTCAAATATTTTCTATAGTGACTGTTTCATTAACGCATCATCCTTAAAAATCAGTTCCTTTTGTGAGAAATCCAGTCGTTGTCATTGGCCAATTATCGCACGATTTTTCTTCGTGTCCTCTTACTTTTTCCAACGCTCTTCTCTTGGCACACCGATTCCAGCAAGCGCCGCATGCCGTCTGAAGCTATTAGGAAATAAATCCCGCCATCACCAGCGGCCTCACGACCGGTTATTTTGGCTCTTTTTTATGCATCCGTTTGCGCGAAAAGTCGTCGAGCATTTCGCTGTAGCTCTCCAAACGCTCGGCAGCCATATATTATTATAATATTATTATATATACTTTAATTCCCCCTAGTCCGAACCGATGGTCGGCGCATTAGTTACTTACATAGCCGGCACGCCAGAAGCGCAACACTTCTCCCGCGAGATTGCTTGCACGGCATCGTTTACCCCACCATCGACACTACCACGCCCGCTAAAGTTTTTCTCTAGAACCTCTAGCGGGCTTCCTTGTGCCCGCAAAGTCAAGGATCATCTCACACGTATCGGACTCATCGTTTCAGTTTATCTTGGAAAGCTTTCCGGGTAACGCTTCCGACAAATTTTCCCGATCTCAACTGTGCCGTGCCCTTCCAATTGCCGGCGTCGACGACCTGGTTGTCGCCAACTGCGGCATGAGTGCGATTCACGCCGCCCTCCGAGAAACGTCCTGGTTACAGACCCCGCGCGGCAGCACCGGTTGGCTTTAACTTGGCTAGCTCTACCTCAACACGATCGCGATCCTCAGAAATTTTACCACCTCGACCGCCGATTACGTTTACGTGCACAATGTCACAAATCTCACCGTAATCGAACGCACTTTGCTGTTCACGGTGCACGCATCGCCGAAGTCCCCACCAACCAGCTGGTCGAAAACGCCCAATTCCAAAAAATTTGCCAAGCTCTGTCGCCTTCACGATATTGGGTCTACTTCTCGATCCATCGGTCGTCTCTGTCTTCTGTTTCGATGTTTTCACGCACGTCACCGTCGTTGGATTCCAGCCTCACAAAATGCACAGATAGCAGCGGTAGTCTGACCGCCAGCCTCTGGGCAATCAAACCTATCCATCCAGACACCGTTGAACTCTGTGTCGACATCCGTGCACGCATCGGGCCATTTTGATCGCACGATGCCAGCCGCAAGCACCTCAAACGGCTGACCAAAACAGCGCAACAACGAAGCTAGCGCTAACAAGCCCACGATAAACACCACGCTAAGCTCGACAGCCAAGACCAGCCAGTAACGCAGATACTCCGCGCACTCCTACAACTGTTTCGCTCCGCGCTCCAAACACCGAAACCGGCAACAGCACATCGACCAAAGCCACGTAACAAAAGTTAAAATCGTGCCTCCGGGTTCCGAAACCGTCAGAGGTACACGGTCCGCTCGACCGATCATCAGCCTGTCGATGGCGCCGACCAGGACCTGGAATATCTATCACACCACAACCGGGAAGACGAACTCCAGCGTAAGACGCAATTAGCGAACGATAGAGAGGAGCGTGGAAACGCGCGGAAGAAAGAAAAATTTTTATGCAACACAGTGTATTTTGGTTTGGAGAACAGAACAGCTCATACCTTTGTCGCACCCCTGTATTCGTGTTCGTCATCCTCATCGTCTTTATCGCCGTGTTCACGCACACGATGTGTGGCTTCCCAGAAAAGCTGGCAGAGTGAGGTTGGTTTTTCTTCTGGCAAGCATCAATGGCCCTGTTGCTCTACACGACCGATCGTTACAGTTTTTATTGCTGGGCCAGCCTGCCAATGGTTCCTCTAACCGATATGTTTGTCATCGTCGTCATCGATATAACCAAGGCAACCTGCAGTCTATTGGCTCTTACTACAAAGCTGAGCAAAACTCCAACAGTAGACGTTTGTTGGCTCGCCTACGGCCTCACAATCGCGATCTCTGCAACGCTGGGACCAGCATGCCGTCTCACCGCCTCCACCTGCCTCCGATCACCTTCGATTCCGATACACAATTGACGATGTTCTGTTTCATCACTCTCTCCGCGTGACAACAACGCGAGGAGGCTAGATTCTAATAAAAAAACAACCGCTAGCACACGTTCACGGCCTCGGTCCTTCGGGTCAGTGTGTTATGTGCTTATCATAACTGCAATAAAATTCATTGCCAATTAGCTTCAGCAGCCCGTAAAATCAACACCATGATCGGCGAGTTCGTTCCTCAGCGCGAAACTCCTAAAGGAATCCATGCGAGTCGTCGTTTCGAAGCTACGGTCACTATAGCCATCAGCGCCATTGCGCTAGCTTTGGGGGATAAACTCCAGGCAACGCTCCTATCGTGCGTCACTCGAAGGAAGCCATCTTTTTCTCGCGCTGCTTCTCTGTCCCATGGCCGCCGTGCTCTAGTATGTGATCCAGCGCCGCCGCCAGCTGTAGAACTTTCAGCCGATTTTTTTCGTTGAACAACTCGCAGCGCCACCTTCTTCCATCTCTTTGTTTGCATTCTTTCCCCTATCATCCTGGGGAAACCATTATCACGTCTCCGATTTACGGCTCGTTCTATCTACCCGCGTTCTTCGATCTCGGGAGCTACGTTCGCCTTTTCTCTTCCCGGTTGACTCGCCAGGACTAATTCCAACCACAACATCGTCAAACGTAGTTACCCTCGCGCTGACCTCCGGAATAGACCGCATAATTTTCGGTATCGTTTTTCGGTTCGTGCATTCGCTATTTCACTCTGTTTATTGCATTTGGTCGATGCGCATACGCCCGGCCTTAGCACCTACGCGCGTCTTCAGTGTGCAGAAATCACTCCTCTCCAGCTTTGCTCCCTCGGCCTCGATACTTATCAATATTCATCAATGTCGTCGCTATCATCTGTTCACCGGAGAGGCCGGAGAAGTCACGTCCATTCTTTTCTTTGAATGGCAATCCCCCGGGATGAATGCCAGCCGCACCACAATTGTCGCCAACATGCATATCTTTACTTTTTCACGCTAACCATCGCCTTCATCTGGCGCACTGGGCCAGTCGGTCCGGGAGTATTTTTGGAACTGAAAAACTGCCGTTTTCCTGATTTTGTTTTCTGTCCCTCCTTCCGTGCCATATCCTGTTGCGTTTTCTCTATCGACCAGGACACCACGTCCATCCGAGCGACTATTTTTGACAAACGGAGCCGGCCACGCCGGCATCGCGCAATAATAGCCTCCTTAAGATTTCTCCCAAGCCCTGCTGTGTCGAGCATAATCCGCGCGATCTATTGGAAACCAACCGACGCATGCTGCTCGCGTCCAACAGCCGATTTCAATCACGGCCCGCTAAACCTCCACAGTCTCTGCCTCACGGACCAGCACGAAAAAACACTTTCGTTGGAACGCACCACCGGCTGGATAGTACACTCACCTGGGTCGGAAACAACCGAGCTGATCTAGAAACCACTTTTCGCAGCAAAACCAGACTTATTTTCAACCCATATTTTCCCGGGACAAAACTAGCCTGGTTGCTCGGTCACATGCCCGGCATACGCCGCCCAGCAAGCCCCAGCCGTTCCCGAAAGCAACTCGCGGAAATCCAAAGCAGACTCACCACCGTGTTCCGCCGTTACGCATGCTCTAAAAAGAACGCGGCCATTCCACCGTAAAGTCTACCCAACCTATTGACTTCCTCAGAACAGGAAAACCCTCGCTCTCCAATGCCAAAGACTACGCCGAAACGGAGATCAAGCGGTTCAACGATACGATTGGCTCCGTCCAACGCGCTAGCAGCGCAACCAACCGTGCCGTTCGCCTTGTTCCAACAGCAACAAAGCGCGCCACGCTCTCGCAGGAAAATTACCCCGAGCAGCCACTCCGTTTTCCCCATGTTGTCAAAACGAGTTCGCCAGTTTTACGAAAAGCAGCGCTCGCAAACCGAACCAAACAAGTGAAGCAATTCGTTTCCTTGAGAAATCATTCCGACACGAAGTCCGTACGTTTAAAAAACGTCCCGAGAACAACCATCCCAAAAGCGGCGCAAACACGTTCATGGTGAGCATCGTTCCGCATATGGCCCCGCCGCTCCCCTAAAAATCAGCGCTTCGTCCCCCAACGCTAAAACAGAAAATTCCGCGCCCCTTCGAACACGTAGGGACAAATGAAGTGTGTTCACTTTTTAGATGAAGATATGCAGCAACGTCAGGATCGGCAATTTCAACCAGTTGTAGCTTGCAGCTCATCCGCTCCCGCCCAACGGAATATTCACCTGCTAATCGATAGCTGCCGATCTGAAGTGCTCGGGAAAAGTGAGGACGCTGCAAATCGACCAGACAACCATTTATCTTTATGCACGAGACACCCCGAAAGCCGTTGTTTTTTACAATTGGTATTTCGGTTTTCAAGAGTTGCCTGGTGTTAAAAAGGACTGGCTGGAGTTATCATTCGGATCAGGAGGTTGCACAACTTCGCTGCAGCCAAGCAGCCCCGATGCAAAAAAGTGTCGCCGCCATAAAGCTCGTCTTTTCGGCTCGTAATGTCCGTGAACCCACAGAAAAGTGGAAAGCCAACGACTTTGAATTTTCGATTAAGAAGGATCTCGCTAGGAATTCGATCCAGATTCCCAGTTATGGTGTGACATGAAAGATCCCTAGCCACCTCAGTGGCTAGGGATCAATTTCGACAAAACATGCATCCTAAAAAAGGTTGCCGCCAACTACGACTAAATTGCGCTGAGGAAAAACGCAATTCAGCTATGGGTCCTCCGATGTACTACAGTATGCTTGGGAATTTTCGCTACCGCCTCCTGGTCATCGCTGAGGCAGGCTGCGTCTTCCGACGTCTCGATTATGGTCAGTTTCCACCAAAACACATTTTCATCATCACCACAAAAGTATAAATGCTAGCCTGTAAATGATTTCCGGGCTGCCACGTCTTGTCTTTTATTCTAATCATCCTTGCGAAAGCACATTAACGCATACTGTCAAAAATGGGATCCGTCCGCGCTATCAGCGCAATATGCAGCAAGCTGCATTAGCGCTAATTTGCGGATCGGGAATGGCGTTCGGCGAACGCCATTCTAAACTATAAACTACCAACATGTTCCATGCCGCCTGTTTCTCGGATTGGTTCTCGTCTCCTCCCTCTTAGGGAAGCTAGTGAAGCGCCGATTCAAGAAAGTCGCTATACTGAGTTCACGATACCATTCAGCATCTTCGTGGCCAAGTTCGATTCCTGGCAAACGCCGGTAAACAGTCGCTCATCTTTTCGGCCTCGCCGAAAGTTCGCTCACACCACGCGACGGAAAACCACTTTATACGGGTTTAATAATGGCACCGTGCCGATTCCCGACTTCGTGACCAAGGGTAGCGACGAATTCCCCCTTGATAGAAAAGCGACAACCAAAAAAGAAGCAGTTTTATCCATAGCGGAGCCAAGCACAACGCCATCCCTGGTGATGTCCACGACAACACCATCGCAACGGTCTAGTGGCTTTACAGGAGCGAAACTCTCGTCGCCCGCGTTTTTCTAAAAAATCCTTACGATCGTCAAGATGCCCGGGGATGAATTCACACCTGCCGCCTATAACTACCCCGCGATCACCCGCCGCGCCGGAACTTCGCTATGGGACCGCCACAGTGAAGTTTATCGATGCCGAGATGGGAAGCTGAAGATTTCAGCCAGTTTGACCGTACGCCGGGGAAAACTTCATTCTGCCTTGTCCACATCGGAGCCAGCTAACCGCATCAATATCTGTATTCCAGCAAATTCACTTCGCTACCAGAACCAACACTGAAGGCTGGAAGATTTTCCGTGGCGAGTGTTATCTTCGACCTCCTAGTCAGAAAGTAACCCTATGAAACGCTCGCCCTCATCTTTTTCTTTCCATTTTTAGTCTTATTTCCGCAGCCAAAAATAATAAAATCGCCACTCGCTCGGCTCTTGTCTCCCAGAAGGCAGCGTGGAACCGCAGCAATGCCCTTTCCCTCGTGCAGGGCTCCTAGATAGATAGAAATCGGATCAACTTCACTTCGCCTCAGGTAGCACCACCTACAGCTGGGAGCCAACCCCTTACTCGTTATGCCAACCGAATCGAAAACAGGCCGCCTCTTCACAAAAGGCTCCTCGAAGCCACGCTATTATCTCCCAACTATGCTATCGCGTTCGGCAAGTAGAAGTTAATCTGGAAGAAGGACCATCTTTCTGATCTCTTTACGATCACATTTCGAACGCCGAAAAATAAGAACGACCTTCCAGCCAAGGGAATTAAATATGAAAGGATATTTCCAGACTTTCGGGTTAGGTTAGTTGTTTATTTCCAACTCTACTGTAAAATTTTAGCAGCTTGATAAAAAAAGAGAAGGTTTTTTTAACTTTCCCTTGTTATTATATGGTTATTAGTATGGCGATCTTTTGCCTGATCGTGTTGCACAAACTGGCCCGCCAAATAGGACAACAAGCGAGAAAGCAGTCTCGCAGCCGCCAGAGCTCCGCAGAACGGTCCCTGGACCGAGAACGCTTCGGCGGACCCACAGCGACAACGCGACAAAATGCACGTGCCACGATTTGGTTCTCTTTTCGAGCATTGCGCCACCAGCAAAAGTTCTGGCAGTAACATTCCTAACCGACACGAAGTTTTTTGCTTCGGACAATTACGGCTGGGTCTGCAGCACACCGGCCTCACGATTCGGCGCTAGTTTGTACACCGCCCGTGACCTTGGTAGCAGCGAGTTCTGCCCCCGCTTTTCGCACCACAGATAGGTTAACGTAACTGCGATTAGCGGATTGCGTAAAAATATTTTACAAAACTATCTACATCGCGGCACAGTAGAATAGGTCCCAGTCACGTTATCGCGTGTGGTGGCACGCCTACTGGATATTTTTATCCACCTGGTCTGTATGGGGATGCAAGCTTTAACTCCATTCTTCTAAACGTCCCGGTAATGAGCTCATTGTCGGGAGTAAACAGCTAGGCAAGAAACACCAAGTTGGGCACACCATAGCGGCTGCCACTGGCTTTATCAGCAACGTCGAGAATCTATCTGTAAACGTTTCCCGTGATCGCACCGGTTCGAATCGTCGCAAGCAAGTCGGCTTTCGCTTCCGCCGCACGTCACGTTTGTTCATCGTAAAAGACCGCTCAGATCTTGTCCGGGATAAAAAATATCATAGAGGCTGTCGTTGTTCTTCGACCTGGAGCCGTCCTGCCCGGTGGAAGCAACCCGTAGTTGAGCCCGCGTTTGCCGTCGGCGCCAACCATCCGCGTGCGCTAACGCGCTCTTGACAGCCCGAGTCGCAAAGATGTGGAAGGAATGCCGGCGAGAAGATCGCTGTTGTGCGTGTTGATAATAGTGTTTGATGATAAGGCAACTTTTAAGTCCCGAACAATATCAAAGCCCACAACATCAGCCCTTTGGATTGGCTCAGCAGCTGTCGAAACCCTGCTGATAGAGGCCCATGCTATAGACTTCCGATCCATCCATCGGCAGACCAAACCAACCTGCACGAGTACGATGCTCATAATAACACACCTCGGTGGGGTTCGAGGTGCCATCTGCTTCCGTGCCCAGAATAATCACCTCTACACCAAATCGCACATAAGTAAAAAAGACAACTAATTCCACGTAGTAGGCATTACCCCCCCCGTATCGGGCAGCTTAAAGCGGGGCGGAGCGGCCCCCTTATCAGTAAGCGCCAAAAACCCCTCGCTCTATTCAAATCAGCGCGCGCAGTACCACGCACGTACCTTGGGGAACGTGCTCTGATTGATACGCCAACAGATGAATTATCCAATCGTTTTGAGGTTTGCTAGGTTTCAGGCCCACCAACAGATCCACACACGATTGGGTATAGATTTGTCGTAATTGGTGAAATCGATGCAAACGATTGCTCCGTGCAGACCGCTAACCACATCAAAATCCAGTTTTACCGTTTCTGTATAGGGAAATTACTCGCGAGTACCGGAAGCCAACCTTCGGGGGATGCCCCACATGGATTTGCGCCAGTAAATTCCCCTCTACCTCGGGCCACAACACAGCTTTCGAATCAACCTTCGATGTAGTGAAAGAAACGAAAAGGAGATTACTTAGGTTGCTGCTTGCCACATGCAAATGTGGCCTATTCCAGCTCGCAATCGACAAGCGCCTTGTCGTTGCTGTCGCACAACGCCACGGTTAAGCGATGAAGGCAACCGAAGGCGTATCCAGAATCAACTTTAGCTGGGGCATAAGACTCAAAAAAACGGTATAAATAAATAGCTAAAATAGTACAAAAGTCAATCAAAAACCGAGCAAAGGCAGGGAAACAAACATAGGAAAAGGACAAAAAAGTCATCCACAAACACGCGGCAACAGAGCTAGTGTGAGCCGGAACTGATGGAAAGTTGAGTTCGCTGCCTCCGGAATTATGCGGTAAAATTCCATTGTTACCCTACGAGCCTAGAACGGCATCCAGCGCTGACGAAAAGTCGCCAGCGCTCAACGGAGCGAGTTACGAAAATTTTGTCGCGCCGAGAATCGAATCATACTCACCGCGGTTTAAATCTACACAGCTAACTTCCCAGAGCACGCTCACAAATACAATTTTCACCAGCACAGACAGCTATGGCGAAAAGAAAATTTCCCACAAAGAGCTCAGCTCATCAGGTCAACCGCGTAAGCCACCGGATCCAGATGCTTCGCCATGTGCATCCAGTACGGTGCCACCACAATCGGATGCATCGCACCAGGCAGGGAAAACATCGGCAGAATCAGCGTATTGCTGATCCATCGGGAATACCGTCGCCAACGTAAACCGCGACGCCACGGCCCCCATCCCAAACACCGAGAAAGCGATCGAGCCTAGAGCCCATTCCCGCAACCACCAACACAAATTCACCCAAACGCCAGCTACCGACGCAAACGGCCGAAAGACCAAACCTTAGACGATTGCCTGCAGCACCGGAGCCACCAACATAGCCTTGAAAAGGCCGATTTTTTCTGTCGAATACGATGGAAATGGCTGCAAAGCCTGCGATCATCAACAACGTCAACGCTATCGTTCCTGGAAAAATGAAACGCTAGTAATCAACAAGCCCTAGCGGCGATCTTGCGCCTAAGCTCAACCCCCAACACAAAAAGATAAAACAGCTGCTGCACCAAACCTGTTGTCAGCCGCGTTCCGTCCGAACTAGAAACGCTTCAGATCTAAGACGACGCCGTAAATTCCCCGAACCATCGCCGCACCCTCCGTCCGAGATGTCTTCATTGCCGCCGAGCCAGCAAGTCGTCGTTTTGAGAAATACGTCCTCGAAACCCGGCTCATGCACTTTCACGTACTGCACGCGGATTAGGCAGCTCGCGCAAATTGGACGGTAGCACCGCTGCCGGCCCTTCGCTTCCGGAACGAGTCGACTCTTTTTCAGCCAGATGCAAGCCTAGATATTATCGTCGGTTTTCAGCCGTACCATTCCGCCAAGCTGCGCCTTCAGCGCCAACAGCGCCCCAGCATGATAATGTGCCAGCCGTCGATCAATGCAGTCCGATCCGCAACCTTAGCTTCCTCCGTATAGTGCGTCGTGAAAAACACCGTGCAGCCCGAATCGACGTCGAGTCCAAAGCGTTGCCTCGTCGAGAAACAGCACGCCGGAATCGACTACTATAGCACGCGCTAGCTCGAGTTTGCTCCGCTGGCCGCCGGAAAGACTTTGGCTGGCTGGACCCGCTGCCTCACTCAGACCAAGCCGCTGCAACAACACTTCCATTTTTACACGCGCAGCCGATGTGTTTTAACCAGTAGAAAAGTCCCATCAGTAGCAAATTATCGGCGCCTGTTCAGCCGCTGATCAATGGCGGGGTCCTTGGAAACGATTTTTATTCTCCGCCGCAGATTGTCGCGCTCAGCCACAACATCATGACCGAACACCTGCGATGTGCCCTAGGCCGGTGTGCGCGCGCAACGTGGGAAACACAGGGGAAAGAAGCGCCGTCTTACCGGCGCTATGCGGCCCTAGAAGCGCAAACATCTCACCCAGTCGCACGCTCAAAATCACACCAAGCAACGCTTCACTCTCCACTAACGTCGGGAGCGGACGTCGCGTTTTTCATCAGTTTTGCAATCGTCGCTTTGTCTCGTTCCCCATAATGAGTGATTTTCGCAGAACCTCACGAGGAGAGCGCGTTTACCCAGCCGATTTTTAAGAATTAAGAAGTCAGGACCAGCAAATCCCAGGGAACTCTTTTGATTCGCAGCAAAACCTTCTCAAACTCTAGTTTCCCATGCGCAAATATGGCTTCGTCTTTTTTCTCGGTCTCACCCTCGCCTTCATCGCCTTCCAAGCCCGCACAGGCATCTTTCGTCGCAAAGACCCCGGTCCGCCAGCGAATAAATATACCCGCGAAATCATGGAGGGAAAGCGCCTCCCTAAGGACGATCTCCAGCTCATCAAAAAAAAGTATCCCAACGCAGTCGTCACAAGCTCGGGCCTCCGCTATATCATCGAGCGTATAGGAGCCGGCGACCCAGCGCCCACAGGCGGAGAGATTGTGGTCAACTACGAGGGCTATCTCCTCAGCAACGGGCACAGGTTCGACAGCAGCTATAATCGTGGCCAGCCTCTCGTCTTTCAGATCGGCCGGGGCCGCGTAATTGCAGGCTTGGACGAAGCTCTCGCCAGCATGAAAAAAGGAGAAAAACGTACCCTGATCATTCCGTGGTGGCTTGGTTACGGGATTGATGGCAAAGGCGACGCTATTCCGCCCCGCGCAACGCTAGTTTTCGAAGTCGAACTTATAGACATAGATATTCGGTGATCCGCCGGTTCTCTAGCCAGCTTCCGAATCTCTCCACCGGGTCAGCCCAGCCGGCCGGAGGAAGACCGCCCAGTCTCAGTGCACCCTTTTTACTCAGACACCCCTTTTAGAGCATCGCGCTCGCGATATCTTTCGCAAAACTTGGTGGCCCTGCTCATCGTAAAGCAATATCACGCAAACCGCGAAGACGCTTTGTGCGACCTCCGCCTTATTCGTCAGCTCACAAAAAACCGGATCAACTAGTATCCCCATTTCTCTCATCGCGTCCTTCGCGATCCGGCCAGCCTCAATTTCGTCCAGCGAATAGAACCGGCACACCTCACACCCATTTTCCACGACATCCTGAAAACTTCACCCAACTACTACAACCTAGCCTATCTCAACTCGCAGCAACACGCTATCGAGGCTGCGCTATTCGGGCCGGACCCCCGGTCGCAGGAATTCTTTCGCCAATATCCCTCTATCAACGCCAACAATTATCTTATCGGTTCGCCCTACCTCGGACTGAATATCATGATTTAGACCACGTTGGTGCTGCTTCCCGTTTTTGACGCACAGCACATCCGTTTCGGAAAACTAGCTCTTCCGCTCAATCTCAACGAGGATACCAGCAGCAAACTCCTGCACAAGCCTCGGGACCTTCGAGTGTGACGGCCACGGTCATCGATCGCAGCAACATCATGCTTTCCGACATGGCCTGAAATGAACGCTAGGTCGAACCAGTCCTATTTTCACATTTACTACCATCGCGCCGATCGCCGGAGACGCAGAGTGAAACGGTGCGATCAAGAGACTCGATCCGGAGCCGCAAATCTTCAGTAGCAAACCGACCGTCGGTTCCCCCTTGGTTAATCGTCGTCTCTGATGCCAAACCGCGTCATCTATTATCAGGCCAGGCAGGTGCTGCCCTTAAACACAGTGCTCAGGGTAGCCGCGTTCGGCGCCATCTTCGCCAGCATTTATATTTATTTCTACGCGCACTAGCTCGCCAGGAGAGCGCAGTCTCCCTCCAAGTTAGAAAACTGTGATACAATACCATCGTCGACAAAACGGACAAAATGGGCTGCAATCGAAGCTTTTGTCTAAGCGACCCAAAGCCGGCAACCTTTCCGTACGGAGTATCATTTCCGTTGCCGCGGCAGCAGCTACGGCCTGGTGAACAACGTCGGCTTATTCCTCACCAACGAAACCCGTACCACCACCCGCATGTTCGCGGTGGATGAGGATGAGAAACACCACCCATCTTCAGGTCGAACTCGAGCGCCAGGCCATCTAACACAAGTTTCCACCAGCAAAAAGCCTCGGTCTGTCTCGATCTTCAACCGCAACTTTCCAAGGTAGAAGCCGGCCTACCCAAACTCAGCAGACCGTGATAAACTTATTTATCATTAGTTATCAACGCATTCGAATCATATCGGGAAAACCAAATTGCCTGCATCGATTCCGACAATCTCGGTTCTCTACTCCTTGTGTTCTGTACTGTATTGTGCCGATGATTATATATGTGTAATTATATCAGCCTAGAGAGTTTCTCGGCAACAGCGGAATGAACGCGGAAACGATCGCCCGCGCCTCCCCTTTCACCACGAAAGCTGACGACCTCGGCCTAGTCGGCGATCTGGGAAACATACGCAGCGACCATGGCGCCATCAGTGTCCGGAGCCTATCCAGCCGAAGCACAACTTCTCGCATCCTGCTGCCCATCGCCACCGAGCCAGCAGAAAAAAAGCGCGTAGTTTGTTTCTTTGGAGGAAATATCTTGGCGCTATTTCAGCCAGCTGATAATCTTCGATAACGAAGTCGTCCGTCTGAGAAATCGCAGCCGCTCTCCACGAAAAGCCCGGTTGCAGCGCCACCATCACTGGCAGCGGACAAAGATTTTCGATACTTTACCCAACGCTTTTACACTCGTACTGCTAGATCTGGCCATACCTCACCTCGACGGTGAGGAAGCCTATAAACGGCTTCGAACCATTTGAAGCCGGCATACGCGTGGTCCTGGTGAGCAGCTTTAACCAAGCCGATATCTTACATCGACTCGGCAACAAAACAGTGGCTGGATTTATAGAAAAATAGTTATAAGTCAATACTTTAATCTATGAAATCCATAGAATGGTTAAAGGATATCCCCCGTCGTAAGCAACAACAAAAGTTGTAAATCGAACCGCTCTGTTTCCAGCCGCCGCCTTGCTCGCGCCAGCCTGCCGCTAGTGTTGCTTTTCGCCAGCACCGCGAAAAGCGATAACATCGCCCGTCGCCGGCCGGCCAGCCGATCACGAATGCGTGCAAGCAGGGTTCCGAGCTCGAGATGTTTACGATCATACTGGCCTTAGCGCTTGTACCAGAAGAACACAATACCCTGAATGCGATCCCTCTTTTTTCAGCAGGGCACCGGCTCGGCAGTCTAAAGTCCCATGAGCGAACCATTGCGCCTGAGCCATTTCTCAGCATCGCGCCACCACGGACACACTTTCTCTACGTGTGCCCAGAAAATAGGCGAATGGTTCATCTCTTTCAAGTGCATCAGCTCGTGATAAATGATGCAGTCGCGAACACTCTTCGGCGTCTGAACGAGGCGCCAGTTGAGAGAGATAGTGCCGCTCGTGGAGCACGAGCCCCAGCGAGAGCGCTGATTGCGCACAGCTACCATCTTCATCCCGACGCCGGTTTCCGCAGCCAGTTCCCACGCACGGGCTGGCAACTCAATCTTCGCCAAGGAGGAAAAATGTTCCTCAAGTTTTTTTTTCAAATCACCCGCAATTGTTTTGACACCAAAAATATCCTTCGCTATACATACCCGTTTTTTTTCGCCCTCGACGGCGGCTCGAATTTCACTCAACTCGCCACGCCAGAGCACACGCGTACCAATGGTCCAGATTTTCGCGGCAAGCGGCTTCCGCGCCCGCGCCCGGTCAAGCCAGTCAAGATGTTTCTCGACGAAGCGGAGCGCTTCGCGTTCGCTGCCGCGGGTCGGAATGGTCGCCACCGCAACTCCATCGCCTCGCAACGTAAGACGATACCTCGTGGCCTGCACGCTTCGAACGAACACAATATCGTGTTTCGACGCGACCATAAGCCCCGAAAAAAATTCCTCCTGGACATTCGTCATATATATAACATAATCTAATAATCTATTAAAAATATTAATGTTAAAACAGGAAACTCGCAGGGAAATAGTAAAAATCCAAGCCTGGGTATGAGCATGGAAAGTTTTTTGCGAATCGAAAGTCAAATTTACAGATGCACGAGACTCCAGCATATTGGCCCACCGATCCACACCTCAAGCAACGTAAATCTCGACAAACACCCCGCCCCCACGGTTGGGTCAGAAAACGCAGCCGTGCTCTACACCACCATATGCTATGCTCATCTAGATTATCCAGCAGCACATACGTGCTGGCTGTGCAAGGCACAGCGCCACACAAAATATGTATGAATAGAAAAATTTTCCAGCTCGCTCTTGATATGATGGACATCGGTCAAAATGAATACTGCTCATTGTTAACGAGAATCACGTGCAACGGCACGCACACGTCGCCCAAACGCCAGATTTAGTCCGACCCGCGCAGTCTTCCGGCATATACGAAGGATAACAGTCGCAAGATGTCGGAAAGAACAGAAAAGCGCACGATTCAACGAGCAGCCGCTGCAGCACCCCACGTCAACAATCATCGTGCCAATGGCCCGATTTATCACCCAAGTGCGCTTTGGATTGGTCAGAAAGCCCCAACCGTCCGCGCCGCTATCGATACCACACATGGTCGCCATGTCGATACCGCTCCGCTTTAGTTTTCCATGTCGACAAACGTAGTCAACAGGCTGGCAAGGAGAACCATCGTTTTTGGGGTTGTTCAAAGCCCCCACCACCCCAGCGGGCGCATTGGCCGGAAACGTATTTTTATTCACGCTCCACATCTTACCAACTGAGCTCTTTCTCCTAACACAACATCGCCATGAGCTTGTGTTAGGTTGCGGACTAAACTTATTTACTTACCTTTCTCCTTTGACAGAGCCAGCATCCGATAAACGAGACAGCAAAAGCGCACCATCATGGTTGTGTCCGACTCCGCCACCGAAGAACTCACCGGGCTTACCAGAACGATGGAAATCGAAAACGGAACTGACAGCAGTCATCGCTATATATTTGTGTATTTTCTTCCCCAGTCGCCGGTTCCGTATACCCTCTCCCCAATAGGCCATCGAATACGCAGTATTCTACTGCCATGCATGAAGTGTCCACTCCTTTACGTTATCTGATCCACGATTCCGTCTCGCTGCCAAAGTCCACGTCATTCTCGACGATTGATGCGTCTTCACTCAAGGTTTATAGTAGCTAGTTGCAAAATTATTCCAAAGAAACAGAGCCAGCCGTAAAACGTATCAGCGTGGCCAAACTACCGGTTGCATTAGGCAATACAAAAATTAGACTCTCTCGTCTTTCCACACACCAAAGGGCCAACAGCTGGATAGTTTTTTTTCAACAAAGCGAAATTGTTTTTCAACAAACGTGTTGGCCTCAAAAACTGCTCTGATCACTACAGCGAGATTATGATTCCCGATTTTCTTGCCTGCTTCAACTCCAGCCAGCGGCCTCGCTGGCTGCCCGCAAGGCTACCGCCAAAGATATCGTCGTCCTTGCCGCGGCAAGCGCCGCTCTTCCAAACCCTGAGTTTCATACCCAACCGGCCGCCGCCAGCGGGCGTTCAACCCGGCGAGAGGACACAGCTCCACGCGGACTTCGTAATATAGCGCCATCAGCCAAATGAAGAAACACTGTGCCATCAAACCGAACGCAGTGGCGCCGACGAACCAACGACCGTAGGTCTACCGCAAAAAAGTCGCGAACCCCTTTGAGAAACATCAGACCTCACTTGGCCAATCAGCTCCGGCTCCCTCTGGTTCTGGCCTCCATGTATGATTTTTTCATTTCCATTCTTTTAGCCGTGAGCGGCACGGCCACCTTTTACTCTGTTTCGTCAGAGCTATTCAGTGCATTGGCTTCGGCAAGAGAGCCAACACGAACAAAGCGCTGCAAAGGGAAAGCAGCGATTCGAACGCCAATTTGACCGGGCGAAAACAAACCGCCCCGTCAGAAAAAAACTAAGTTAGCTTCGTCAAGACGACGTAGAAGCAGCGCGATTCCGCAACGAGATCGACTCGATCCGCTGCCGTGTCGATTATCGACGAAACAATGGACCTTCTGGACCTTCCCTACCAAGTGTGGTGTGCCAGAGAACACCTTCTAAACGCTGTTCTCGGCTAGTGTCAGCGTCAACATCGAAGCCGCGAGCGCCAATTTGGAATTTGCCCCAGCCGCGCAACAAAAGGCCGATGATCTCTTTGCGCAATTGTCTTCAGAATCCAGCGCCAGCTATGGCGATGCGAGCAAGCCAAGTTTATCGCCGCGCTCACCGTGGAAGCTATTCCACCTGGCAGTACTCAAATCCTCGGAGAGATTCCAGAAAGTGGATGTACCACTGCTTGGCGTGCAAATTAAGGACGCAAGAAACCAAGCCAGATCCCTTTCTTTTCATTTCCGCACCAGCAATAACACCTTAGCACGTGATCGTGCACTCCAAGACCACCAAACACTGTGCCAAAGCGCTGATTAACACAGCTAGCCGCTAACTCACGAAAACTAGCTGGCTCCAGTAAATTTACGCTGGTCCTTCCATCGAGCTTTTCTTCGCTCCATCAGTTCCAGCATGCACCCACGCCAGTTCGATCAAAACCACGATGGCACAATCCGCCCCAGCGGGTATTGGAATGTAGGACTTTTGCGAACTTGGTAGTCCCCTATCCCAATCCCGACTTGGATATCGATCCAAAGCCAGCTTTGATCGCTGCTTTACGCCATCAGGTACAGGTCGCCGATACAATGCTCTTGCACAATACCGAATACGCACATGGTGTTTTCGATACGTTAAAAATGTTCTCAACTGGCTTATGAGTTTCGAATGTTTTACCGACAAATCGGTCGCCATGGTCAACGCCCGCCTCGGAGCCGCTTTGAGCCATCGCCCAACTCCTGGAAACAACCACGGGCATAGAACACACTAAACGCCGAGTCTGCGTGTCTGACTTTTTAGCTAGCGAATAAATCTCTTGATCTTGAACTTACCTTCCCGAAACGATATCGTCGTCAGGCTGTAAACACCCCTTGACGCCGCCCAGCGATAAGAAAGAAGCATCGGCTTCGAAAAGCTGGGGCTTGATTATGTTACTTCGACGCGACAACCGTAGCCGATTCCGGATTTTTTCTATAAACATATGGAAATCAATAATTTCGATGACAGTCAAAGCACCGTATCAACTGCCGCCCACTGGCAACGTCGGTGACCCGTTTCTTACTGTTGCTCGCCAACGATTTTGCTACCTTGATTGCCACAAAGCTCTCTCGGCTAGCCGCCACAGCCTTTCTTGGGTTACTACCGAATCGATTTCGGCACAACGGCCGAAGGCCTGTTCGAGTTCTTTTCCTACGACCTCGACTTGGCGCTTCGTCTACTAGGTAACGTGCTCCTGTTCGACAATTTTGTGGTCCGTAAACGTTTTCATCAGTTTGTCGGGCACCGTGATGTCATCGATGGCTCTGGAGATCTGCTTCTTAGCATCGACTCGGCGTTCGGCATGCGACTTTAGGAACTCAATGACGTCGAAATTCTGCACCGCATTGATTGCCGATCATGGGCTCGAGCATCTGCGTGACGAGATCCGCCAATACTCCCCAAAAGCGCGACAGCGTTCGGCACGTCGTTGCACAACTTGCAACACATCAAAGCAGAACATTAAAGTAAAGTCGTCGAATAAATGAGCAGTGATCGCCGAGATTTTTTTGTCGAGTTTGTGCTCCTTGGCTTTTACTGTGATGCAGTTCCAATTGAGCACAGGATTAGCCTTCCTGTCGCGCATTTTCGACGCGATGCATCTGCGGATTGATCCGCATAGTGACTCGGATTGATCAGTTCAATCCCCAAACGTCCTTCTTTTTTCCACGAAATTTCCGTTGCTAAAGTATTCACCATTAGCATAATGACGGCCAGCTTCGCCAACATAAGAGATCATGACGCCGATGGTATCCGATCGGAACCTCGGTCACTTCCGCTGTTTCCACCGCAGCGAAGAGCGGACTGATAAAATCAGCAACGGGCCAGCGGAGCCTGTCTTTGGAAACCTTTGAAGCCGTCAACGGCGACAAACAACCGACCGTGCTAAAAACAACTATAGCCAGCCATTTTTCACGAAACATATCATAGTCGCTCTCCGTCAGACGCTAGCCAAGCGGCAACACCAAGATCCAGCGAAGACCCGCCGGTCGTTGGGGCTGCAGGATTACCAGCGGCTCCGACGATCCATACCGTAGGACGCAGCCAGGCAGCAAAGCTCACACGGAGAAACCGCACGTACGTCCGTTCTCGCCGTCAGCCACCACCCACGGTGTTCCAGGCTTGTCGGTCTTTGCATGAATCCGTTTCGCGGTCTTGGTATTAGCCTGGAAGATCGGTTCCAGGAATCTGCATGACACACCCCAGCTCGCCCGTTGGAAAACGAACCAAGATCGCCTCGCCAAAGTGTTTTTTCTCCTCGAACAGACTGCACGCTATAATCTAGACTCTAGTGAATCTACTAGCGTTCTCGGTCTCGCCCTCGATTATGTCGGATGCTTGCAGGAAAAATTAGCATGGCAGTTTCGCTCGGTCAGCGCGCATAGCGAGCTGCCACAGGCCGAAGGACTTCGATCGAAATATTTTAAAAGGCAGCCTAGCGTGCGGTCGATACACACTACATTATCCATTATTTCATGTCTACCCAGTTCCCAGATATAGCGCCGATGTGGCCGACCTCCGAAGAGTTGATTCAGAAAACTTCGCCCCCCTCGCCGCATCTCGAGTTTTTCTTGGTCGGTCGCAGCGAAAGCAAAGTCCGAAAGCAATCCATCGATGAAAGGCGTTGTAGGTCAACGTTTCGTAATGTTTTGAACCCGGGGTGGTCAAGACACCAGATATAGCTTTTTGCAGAGTCGCTCCAAGCTCTAAAATATCTTCTTCCTCGTCCGGTTATGCGTCCGCCGCCCACTGGATATTATAGCTATCGACGGGAATAGTTCGGATCCAGTTTTTCTCGAAAAAGACATCCACCTTACAAAAATCGCTCCAGTCCATTCTCCCATCAGGCAAGTCCTGCATATATGATGTAATGTAATAGTTGGAGATAACCATACGGCCAGCATTTTATTTATGAATTAACACAGCTTTTGCGACCTTGTCACTAATCAAAATTAAAGTACGATCCTTGCCAGAAGTAGCGATTGCTTTCGGCTCACAATTACGCGCAATCCGAGGTTCGTCGCCCAACGTGATAATGAAAAGACTTTTCTGCGAGCACCAAAAATGGGCATCTTCGATTCCTTTTTATGCCTTTTTTTGATCAATGCTACGACAAAGCGAAAGCATCTAGGAGTCAGGATCGCTCACACACAAGATTCTTTTAAATCTGCAGCGATCAATCCAGTCGTTGCGAATGATCCCGTGGCAATCCGGATAGATTGCCCAATATCACCACAGCGTAGCCGTAACCAGATTTGATACACGTGTGTCAAAAAAGGCAGTTGACAAAGTTCACGCCATACTCGTATAGGGAGGATAAAGTCGTTTTTGTAAAAAGGTTTAAAACACTTTTAAAAGTGCCTGATATAGTTTTGGAGGAATTGATCTATTCTTGTAACCAGCCCCCTTAAATGGAGGCTCGACATAGACCGAATCAGCCTAAAAATATATATAGTTATTATTGAGTAATAGCCTCAATAAAATGAGGCAGCCGGCAATAAAAAATTATAATGGATTTGGATTGGTGGTAGTTGTCTCTTTCCAATTATTTGTGCTTCCTGTCAAAATCTGACATGCTTTTTCTTTTTTTGGAAAAGTAAATTTAGCTAGTAAATCATTATTTTTTGGGTAATGAGCGGTGAACAGTCACCAGGGATTTGTTGCGTTTGTACAGTGCCAAAACCAGCATGATCAAGCTAAAATGGACCAACACCGTGCCCCAAACTAGGTTGATGTTGATGCCAAGAGACTGCCGGTAGTTCGCTGGTTCGGAAACCAATCCAGAAATGACGAGGGCCACTCCGAATAAGCTGAAAAGCAGACCTAGGGGAAAACGAATATCGAAATTCATAACGAACGGAGAACTACCAGAAGACGATGTTCAAAAGTGCGGTACCGACAAGCACAAGAAGACATAGCGCTAACGGACGTTTATGCCAGGTCTCGGACTTCGTCGGTGTCAGGGAATAAACCAAGCCGGTAAGCTGGGCATCCGTTTTTTTTTGTCGCGTCACCAGCGACACAACCACCGTGAGCACGAAACAAATAGTCCACGCCACGATCGCGACCCAGAGGTTCTGCCCCATCTCGCTGTTGAAGTACAACCGCGGCGTGATCCAGCCGCCCTTGATACCAGCATGAGAGCCATGGGACAGTGTAATCCCGTGAAAAACAGCCGCACCGAGAATGCCGCTGAGCATCCCCCAAAACGCACCATCGCCTGTAGCCCGTTTCCAGAACATACCGAGCAGAAAAGTTGCAAACAGAGGCGCGTTCACAAAACCGAATACGAGCTGGACCATATCCAGAATGTTGTTGAACTGCGAAGCGAAATACGCCGTCCCAATGCTAACTATTGTACCAACAACCGTCGCCAACTGGCCTACCAACAGGTAGTGGTGATCGGATTTGCATGGCGCGATGTAGCTCTGATAAATATCATAGGTCCATACTGTGTTAAACGCGGTCACGTTACCAGCCATTCCAGACATGAACGAGGCCATTAACGCTGTCAAGCCGAGACCGAGCATGCCCGACGGGAAGTAACGCGCTAGCAACGCAGGAATAGCCATGTTGTAATTCACGCCCTTCGAAGGATCGTGCGCATCGATGGGCGGCAGCAGGCTGTATTCGCCAGCCTGATAAATTGCGATCGCGATCATGCCGGGCAGAATCACGAGAGCCGGGAAAAGCATCTTAGGAATGGCCGCAATTAGCGGCGTGCGCTGGGCGGAGCCAATGGAATCCGCCGCCATCGCCCGCTGCACGACGAGAAAATCAGTGCACCAGTAACCGAAGGACAACGCAAAACCTAGCCCCGCCAATAGACCGAACCAGCCCACGCCCATCGGATTTTCTGTCGAGCTGCCCACATATTGCCATGCATGCGACCACGTGCCAGGCGCAAACCCCTGCGCGGTCGCCACAGGGATCAGTTTCGCTTTCAGCGCCGACCAGCCGCCAATATCCTGAAGCGCGAGAAAAACGAGCGGCGCAAACCCGAACACTATCATGAAAAACTGTAGCACTTCGTTGTAAATCGCAGATGTCAGGCCCCCGAAAAAGATATAGACGAGCACGATCGCTGCGGAGGTTACAATACAGGAACTGTAGCTCCATCCGATCAGCTGCTCCATAAACTCCGCGAGCACGTGTAGGGAAATTCCCGAAGAAAATACAGTCATCACGGCAAACGAGATTGCATTCAGATCGCGCGTTTTTTCATCGAAGCGCAGTTTTAGATATTCCGGCACCGTGCGCACCTTCGAGGTATGATAAAAGGGCATCATGAAGATCGCGAGAAACAACATCGCAGGAATCGCACCGACCCAATAAAATTGGCTTGTCATGATGCCATATTTTGCCCCAGAAGCGGCCATACCGATCACCTCCTGGGCGCCGAGATTCGCCGACAAAAATGCCAACCCCGCCACCCAAGCTGGAATTGACCGCCCGGACAAAAAAAAATCCGAGCTATTTTTCATGCGACGCTTCAGCACCCAACCGATGCCAATTACAAAGGAAAAGTAGGCCGCTAGCAAAAAATAGTCAATGAAGTGAAGGTCTAAAGTATGTAGCATAATGGAGGGAAGGGCCAAGACGTTTGTAGCTGAACAAAAAACAGGAATCCCGGGAACAATTTAGAAGAACTAACGGATACCAAGGGTGATGTTTTCGTGGTAGGAAAGCAGAACTCAGAACTAGCCTGATCTGCCCGCCAAAGTCGATTTACAACACCCTCTTTTTACAATAACTATAGCTATATAGAAAAACTCCCTCGTCCAAATTCTTCACGAACGGACAAGCATTCTCTTCCAATCCTTGATTTTAGCTTGCTCTTTAGCTTTCAAAGCAGAGGGCTCACAATTTAATCACGTGGCAAAAAAGCAACTTCTCCTTTGAAGACAGATTAAGGAAGACATCCCGGGATGTCTTCCTATTGGAATTTTTGGAATTTACCTAGGCACTTCCCGGTCAGTCTTGGCTGGCCGGACGCCCCTAATGGCTCGGTAGCCAGCACGAACAATCGTTCATAAAGAGCCTGAAGTCCTTCGCGATCCCCCGGCTCCGGCCGGGGGCAGATCGTTGGCATAATAGAACGTCACCCTGCCCATGCTTTCGAAGGCTCCCCAGAAGCTTCCACAGGCTTTCATGGGCAGGAATAGCCGCCCATTCCTGCCAGTAATCTAGGTAAGCAATTGCAAAAGCGATTATTTTTCAATCTTTTGGGCTACGCTTCGTAGCGTCGTCCTTTCGTCCTTGTAAGGGCGATGCTCCAGCAGATTTGGCCAAGGTCATCATTTCTAATCGCACGCAGCGAACGCCAAACCCTTGACGGCTGGGCTTCCAAGGTGGCGACTCTGATGAACTAAAAACTCGGCAACGCTCAGCGCTTACCCAACCCAAGAGAAAGAAAAGCGCGTCCATCCGCTGGTAGAACGGGTGGTTTAATTCTCTGATTCAGCCCCCCCGTAAGCAGCTTCCAAAGCCAACTTCCGCCGCCCGATGGATAAAGTATAGCCACAGAAAGTTTATATTTCGACATGTCGGCGTTCGGCGTTCCCAAGGTTTGCCGAAGTTTTTCTCGGTCTTCTGTTTCCAGCCGGCCTTGAAAGCTCTTCTTCGGTTTCGCGGCTTTTCTCATTAGCCAAATGGTAGCCTAATAGCACGAAGTCCATATCCTTATGTCCTTGGGAAAAACTCCAGTAGCTTCGCCGCGTGTGGAAAGGCCGTATCCGGCGGTCTAGACCGCCGATGATGATCTTCGGACGAGCTTCGAAAGGATTCGCGCCTACACCACTTCCACGTCCTCTAGTATGCTCGAGATTGAAGCTTCAATGGGTTGAGCGCTCATATGTTTTGCGGCTTTTCCCGGAACGGTGCGCTAAAGGGCATTCCTGGCCTTCATCTCCAATCGTGCCTCTTCTTCATGCAGGTCTAACCGAGTAGGGCCACCTCAATCAACCTCCTCGCTATTCAAAAAGAGACTTGGCGTGATAGGTGCAATGCACGACAATTCTCGTAGGCATAGACGGAAGTGTGCAGTCGTGGCGGCTGCTACAATGTCCAAGTTTTTGCAGTCCCAAAGCCCAGCTAACCCCCATGCTATTGATGCCGAGAACCACAGAATCTCCCAGATGCTTTTCTGGCAGACCAAGGTTATCCAGATACCAGATACGCCCGCACATCTCTCTGTTGCTACAACCTGTTGTAAGACATGGCTACCAAGCGGAGAAAATCTTCCTATATCCTATGAAAACCAGCGGAGCAGGATTTTGCGGTTCGACTTTCGTTTGACTGCACCCCCCAAGGCCTTTTGGTTGGAAATTTGCAATGGTAGAATAAGTCTAAGTCTATTCGCAAAGACTTGCCCGAATTGTTCGGGCACCAATAGAAGCTGTTGCTGGCTTTAACTCTTCATAAAATTCTCCGAAACTTTAAGCTAGTCAATATTATAGCATATGTCATTATGCCAGTTCGAAGACCGCCTAGCTTGCCCCCTTATGCGATAAGGACAGATAGTGGGCCGTATTCTTGAATAACGGAGAATATAAATATATAATTAAATTAATTATACATCCGTTTCTTAGGTAGACGAGCTATTTTGCTATAACGCCTCGTACTAAGTCGATTATAGTGTAACTCGAGTAGGCCGTGTTGCGGCCAGCGAATTGCAAGTCCACTGGACCAAGTAATTCTGGATTTCTCATTCCACGCCACAATCTCGTGAACGTGACCGCCCAAGCGCAAGCTGTGGGACCACGGCTAGACTTGCAAAAGTCGTACAGTTCCAAGCAGCAGAAACTGATATTCCAACCATAAATACCGTGCGGGACGTCCGTGGCTGGAAGTGGTGAGTTGGTGAGCCCAGGTTTTGGCTTCGTCCGAACTAAGGAGCGCCGCGTTCCAAGCCCCAATGCATCGAATGGTGCGACCGCAAAAATAGAACGCGGAACTGTCGTGGTTACCACTGACAATCGCAAGTTTTTTGGAGCACGAATGTCCTGGAGTAACTAAACGACTTCCTGCAGTTGCCCCGCAGCGCAGAGCGCGGGAGAGAAAGTCGAGCTGGTTACCAAAAAGGACAGCTAGGCAGTAATCGTCACAGATTTTCTACAACCATTTGATAGTGAGCGATTCATCGCGTGGAAACTAGAATAGAGGGGAACTTTGGACGGTAGACCCGCAAGAAGATAGGTTATACAAGCTCGGGAAAATTCTCGGAATAAAGGTGGTAGAACTCTTTCCGGTCCGCTTGGGAGTGAAACTTGCTTTTCGGACAATCTCGCAAAGCAGAGACCAAGCCGATCAAGCAATTGTAACGGCGGTGCTGTAGTCAGCGGAAGATAACGCGGTCATCTTTATTCATATATCCGATTGTCAATGGCAGGTCTCGTGGAATAGGAAGGACAATTGTTAATAATTGTTTAAATACCCCCACGGAGACTGGAAGCCACTGCGCCGATGTAGTCGCGTATCACGCCACGCAGTGCAAAGCAAATTGCCGCCTTCATGCCAATAAAGGTCCGCGAAAAAACAGAATCTAGTTCTGTTTGTAGGAGTGAACCGCCGGAACTAAATTGCAGCCTCAATCGTCTTGGTTACTACCCCAGTAAGCAAATCCTGCAGATGACGCGGCACACGTGCGGGCCTTCCAATAACGAAGCCAGCGATAAATAAGAGCCATGGCAGAAGGAATCTTCTGTTTTACAAGATGGTAAACCGGTGTTTTGGAACGACGAATAGAATGCCAGTGCGCCTTAAGAGAAAGAGAAAGAGAAAGGAATGCAGCGTTTCCTTGTGGCTAACGCCGAGGATGATGGCATCGCTATTGGTGGGGGCTCACAGACGATAGCCCATCGGGATAAATTTGTTCGGCTGACGCTTTCTGCAACAGGAGTTAGCGGAACATCGCCACAACTCGTGCAAAGTTCGTCCCGTGATGCGCCGCGAGTTCAGCAGCCCTTAAGTTGCACGAGACCTGTGATACCCCGGAAAAATCGCAACAGATAGTTCAGAGGCTGCCATCAGCAATTAGGTTCCTACCGCAAAAGCATCCTGGGAAAATTACCGGATTGCAAAAGCTAGTATAGCGCGATTTGATAAAAATTATCTTGCTTTCCGCTCATAGAGCTAAGGGGGCGCTAACAATCCAAATTAAGGGCACTAGGGACATAAGCGGAGCCGTGACGAGCCAGAAAAGCCGACAGGCTACGCCCAAGCGGTTCCAGAGGGTGTCACAGATGTTGGTCTTCCGCACGGTTTTTCCTGCACGATAGCAAATCCCCAATGTAAAGCCATTGCCTGAGCGGCATGGGCATGATCCATTGCATCTGGGATGCCAGCACATGGGGCACGGGTGGCAACAACTGGTGGGCAGGTCTGGTTTGAGGAACGCCCAGATGCCCGCGACAAAAACCGCGAAGAAACACGGTCGAAAGGATTGAAATGCGTATCGGAGCGGAGCGATTTAAAAATCGATTCAGGTCTTGACCTAACGGGTCACCTCATCCTGCGTACGTCAGAGTGTTCTGCGAAAAAAAGTTCTTCTGTTTTTCGGTCGTCCACGCGAACGGGGAAGCCCCGTCGGTACACATCTCGGAGGCCGGAAAACTATCAAGTGCGGCCTCTATCGACTACTTGGTCCAGCCAGAGGGCGACCCCGCCTGCCAGCCGCTTTAAGCAAAAAGCGCCGACAAAGAATAGCCCATCAAGCATCTTGGCTGACGTGGTCAGCTACTGTACAAACTGCTGATTGTCAGTTAAAATAACGGAATCAAGGTGAAAGACTTCCTGGTCGAGGTTGCCAATCAGCGCGGCCTGATACTTCAGACCGGACAGCCTCAGTCAGAATAAGTCGCTCGGTTTTCAGCCGTTCAGCGAACGTGGCTTTGCGGATATGGTTCATGCTGCAAGATGGAACAGCAGACCGGCCATCTGGGTCGGCTATGCCAACCTATCCATTTATCCAGCAGGATATGTCGCCCCCCTGGCGGGCCATTGAACGAGAAAGAAGTCAAGGGTTGGGCTCGCCGAAAGTTTTGTCAACAGGCAGAGCTAATCCCATTACAGCCTTGCCGATCTGGGTATAAAAAAGTAACAGGCGCTTGCGAAAGGACTGGAGCCCCCCAATAGGTGCTACACAAGAACCAGATCATAGCCCGGACAAAAACATACACACCGTTAGCAAATAAGCATCTAAAACCTTGAACTCCGGCTCCTGTCTCTTGTGATCTCAACAGCCCGTCCTTCCTCTTTCAAAACAGACAGGGCCTGGGCCCTGGTTGATTGGTCTGTTAGCGCCCTTGCGCAATGCGGAACAGATACACCGCCTCTTGGATGAGCAAGCAAAACCAGGCTTGCGAAGCAGCAGGCAATTGGTTTCTAGATCCGCTCGCTTAAGAGGACGCCACAGCCACGTATCACACTAACTCTACCGGCTACAGTCTCTCCTCTAATCAAACGCCGTGCTATACAGCCATCTCACAAGCGATTTGGTCCATTGTGGACCGACTATTTGGTCCAACTATACTACAAATAATAGGTACAATAGTAGGTTCGCTCGCCCAGAAGCTGATTCCTGCTCCAACCAAAAAAAAGCCACATCCCGATGTTTTGCAGTCGGCAAGAGACCAGGTAATTAGGGTAATTCCCTGTAGGGTGGCAGCAATCTAGTGGTCACTCATAAGATGTCTCCCTTGAGCACTCCAATGTCGCCAGGCCATGGGTTGGATACGCGGCGAACACAAGTAACGCGTCCTTCTCGCCTGGTAGTGGCTTACTCATTGAGGCTCCACTCCTAAGGAGCTACAATAGATCCGCAGCTGCCCCAACTCGCAGATTATGGGCAATGCGGTTTGTGTAGTTGAAAATTTTAGCAATGCCCATCTTTTTGTTGTCTGCTAGTTGTATTCCATCCACTAAAAGGAGTTCCATTTCATCGCTGATCTGTAGGAAGCCTACCAATCGACGAAAAAAGTTGGACCAAAAAGCGGGATCTTCAGAAGAAACTCAGCAGTAGCGTTCTCAAAAAGAACTCGATGTTAGCAGATTTTGGGAACATCGCTGGTGATGCAGGGCCGTGTCGACGGTCCTTTTTTTCGGACAAAGCCGCGGATCACGCAGGCGCGCATGCTGCGCGAAGCCGTAGGCGAAGCTAACCTCGAAACAGGTTCTTGCTGCCACAGTAGCTTGCGAGCTGGTTGATGAACCGGTCAATGATTGCCTGTCGCACTGAATCGTGCCATCGCGATCCAGGAATTATACACAGCCGTTGCAGTGTTACCCCTAAACCCGAACGCAAAGGACCAGAAACAGTTTTTGAATAGGTTGCGCGATCGCTTTGGCGCCAAAGTCGTACGCGCAAAGTAAAGGAGCACCTCGATCCGGAGCCCGGCTCCGTCGACCACCACGCCGCCTTCCAACTTGACATCCCGCTGCATTACCAAAAGCTATCTATAGATAATTGTAGTTTTGTCTTACATACATCCGGATGGATGGCATATTGTAGTTTGGTGCTAATCGAGAGCGGCAAAGCAACGGGGCCGTTACAAGGTTTTCGTGTGTCGTAAAGTCCAAAAGGGGAACGTAGCAGTTGTATCCATGGCTACACTTCCTCGCATGGTGGGTTTTTCGTTTCGCAGCGCTCAACAGAGTTCAGTTTTGGTTACGCTGGAATCCCAAACTCTTTTAGCTTTAAGTTCGTGGACCTAGTGATCGAAGCAAAATCGAGTGTGTGCATTAACCCGCATACAACACATGTCGTAACGCTAGCCCGATCTCAGGAAAAATAAGTCAAAAGCTTAGATGCAATGCTCGAATCGCCGATAATCCATACTCCCCTCCTGAAACTGAATTTCAGTTACTGAAGTTTTCCGGCATACGGCTATGCTGGAGGGCTCTCTAGAGCCAGGTCCGGCATAATCACAAGCCCGACCTACCGCAAGAAGACGAAACTACATACGAAAACATATGAGACGAAAGTAGCTCTTGATTTATTATTTACATGGACACCGAAACAATGTCACGAAACAAAAATGGGTTCGAACAGGAATCCTGTCACACAGCGAAAATTTCCCTTCGCCTTCCGCCTTTGGGACTACAATCGGAATAAGCACCGGAATTTTCTGCTTCTTTTGCAAACCGCGTGTGAAATCGCACTTCTGCATCGCAACCATTAACTTGCTCATGATCCGGCGATAGATGACACTGCGTGACAACAGTTCTTGCATGATTCATGCCCTCGCTGACCAAAACAGCGTATCGTTGCTATTGGATTTGTAGACGTTGTGAGCCAAAGCCTTGCGAAGGATATGGATATGGTACCAAAGGAGCCATCGCCCTCGATGGGCTGAAGCAACAAAAGCCGTATACATGATGCACCTAGAGCTCTCGCGAGTGAGTAATCGCAAGCTGCAAAATTCATCGTCCTCGCAGCTGATGAAGAAGCAATAATGTCAGCCCGTAAGCCAAAATCCCCGTCGCAACCACCACGGATAGCTGAAGGGTTGGTGCCCGGACAAGCTCCGCCACCACCTTGTGCAACCGTAACCGCCCTTCATGTTCCATGGTGCGATACCAACCCTGCTTACGGATGCCCCCCGTTACGGGAGACGGAAAACAACCGTTAGTGAGAGAGTTTTCGAGATATGAAAATCCAGTCAGCCACTGGGCGGTGGTGAGGCAGCGGCGGCCCCACAGCGAAAATTCACGCACAACCAACAACACAGACGATAAGAGTGTTTTTTCTTCAAGGGGGGAATGTGGGAACAACATCTTCTAACCATGTCCAAAGAATGGAATGGCAACCACGTTTCCTCCGGTTTCGTCAAATGGCATTACTGCGTTTGGCCGAAAATTCTTTTTTTATTTGACTAACCGATACTTCATAATTTCATAATTATATTTTTATTTATATATAAATTTTTAATTAAAATTTTTCTTTCTATGTTATCGCTTTCCTTTTTAGATTAGGTCATATTTTTTAAGCTTTAGAAGGAATTCACTTTCAGTTTTAATATTACAATAAGCTTTTAGATTATCGCTCGTTTGTAGTTTAGAGGCAAATAAAAGACGCCACTAGCAGTTGAATACCAGCGGCTCCTTTTTTTGAGTGCCATCCTCCTTCTCACAGAGAAAACAAAACGAGGTGTAAATAAGTTCGCATTGTTACGCTCTACCTCATTGAATTAATGACGTTCTTTCTATTATAGGGCCTATAGCTCAACCGGTTAGAGCAGAGGACTTTTACGGGTCGGCGCAGGGGAAACGCTGCGCTAGTCAGGTGTAAACTCGGCGAACGGCCTGCCTATAGAGGCGACCCAACACCGAGCCAAGACCGGGCATTCGCTCAGTAAGGTGTAGAGACCATAATCACCCGCCTCTACTTCCGTCTTGGAGGAGCATGGCGAAGGCATGGTCCAGACCACGAACACCCCTCTAGAGGTGGCGGCGAAAGCCGAAGTGGTAGGCATAATCCTTTGGTTCTGGGTTCGAATCCCAGTAGGCCCACCACTTTCACTATGAGAGAATGTCGAGGGATGCTGATCAACAGACCCGTTGGCCGAGATAGACAGATGATTCTTTCTTTATAGTTTGGCCATCTTATGCGTTCGGTTTCCGGAAACTCGTCTATCAAAGCGAGAAATGCCATCACCATCCTTAATGGCGCATGCATGGTCAGGTTGCTTTGCTCATATGCTCATATGGAAAACAACTAAAATTTGTGGTGGTCCGTGTAAGCTTGCACTGCTGGGCAACCCAAACGGCTTAAATTTCCTGAACAATTGCCGGTTCCTGCTTCCGGAAGTAGACCGCAAGCCAACGCGAGATTTCTCAATGAGTGCCCAACGTAGAACTCTGTGTTATGCGCAGGACCAGCCCAAGTTGTGCTGGATTGTAGGAGCGAAGCGCCGGCACATGCGATTCGATCTTCTTTGGCCTCTCACCCGATGCCATGTAGGCCACGACAAGTAGCAGCAAATCGAGTGATTCAGCAAAGGAATGCCCCCCTGGTCGTAATGCACAGGCAGCGGGCCTCTGCAATGCAGTTTCTTTGATCTGTTCCTGTTCCTAAAGTTGTCCAAGCATTTCTGGATTTTTTCGAAATGTTCGGCAAAAGCCGAAAAAATCGTGCTCACCGATCAGCAACAACCGAGATGTTGCCCTTTAAAATCGGGCTTTGGTTTGGTGCTTCCGCCAAACAACACAGAAATCCAAATGGAGTTACGCACGGTAGAGAAATGACCCTGTGATAAAACACCACTCAGACAGCGAAAAAACCACAGTATCTAGTGTTAATATGAACGCGAAAGAAGTACAAAAATTTTAGCTACCAAATCAAAAAATGCAATGGAATCACATCTAACCCTGGGATGTCGGTCCAAAACCGTTTAAGATATTTCCGTAACAACTAACCCCAAAAAACATTTAATGTACTGTTCTCGATACCCCTCAACGAAAACTTCGCTTACCAGATCCCCGGTCATTTGAGTGCCCGGTCCCAGAACTCTATTTGACAACATCCCCCCAGAGAGTGGGCGTATCAGCTCCATGACATACACTTAAAAAATCGGAAACCAATAAACTGGAAGCCACGACACAACACAAAGTACCGAAGTAGGGAGTTAAAAAATCCGGATCTATGAGATCCAGCACAAAGCAAAGAAGAAAACGAGGGCAAACAAGACACCCGCCGTCCAAGGATAGGTCGGAAACGGGAGTCCAATTGTGCCAAACGAAAAGACAGGGTAATGGATCTAATTATGGCACACCTTCCTATCTGTTGCAATACAGCAAAACCAAACCTGGATGCTACGCATCGATTGAAGAACAATGCTCAGATATTGATGAACGCTCGTGATGAGCCCTGACAAGCTTTTGCGCACTTTTCAGCAATCATGGGGAACGAAATTTCTAGGGTTAAGCAATTATAGCCAATGAACTAGCATGGAAAGCCCCAAAATCCGCCTATCGCCTCACAAAAATTTTCTCATAAGCTTTTCTCCGTTGACCGAAAAAACACGCTGATCTTCGGCAGTCCCGCCTCCGGCAAGCGCCAGCAATGGTTCCGCATTTTTCTGAAACTCGCCATCCCTCATAAGTGGACAAGACCGGTTCGAAATGCAGGCAAACCACAAAAAGTGATCCCATAGCACCAAGTACCACTCAATGCTGCCTCAATAAAGGGAGTGTAACCACCTGCTTGCATCACGCCAAACAAGCCACTGAAGGTGCTGGAATGTGGCGGCCGAAAGCTTGCTTTTTCTTTTCGACTCAGAAAGATTATAAATTTGTTCTTTGACAGTAGTGCTCACCACACCAGTCGCTGGACTTCTCATTTTGGGGGTGCTCCGGATTCGACCCCTGGTTGGAGTGCGCAGCTGCCTTTCGAGGATGATGGTTGGCCTCGTTAATCACCCCATTAAAAAACAATAGGCAACTATGAAGAGATGCCATTGGCCGCCTAATGTAAGGTAGGCCTCGTTCTTTCTATAACTCCTGCTAATGGAAAAGAGCGTCGACAGCAGGAATAGCGCGCCGGGTCGTGACGACATGCGCGCCGTAGCTTTCAAACCGTCGCTGGCTGACGGACGCGCGTGTAGCTTCACGCGCCGTTAGCGAGACTAAAAAAGCTTCTACAAAGGTAGATGCGGCGCGCAAAGGCTCGGGGCACAGGGGTTCAACTCCCCTCACCTCCACCATTTTCGTTTTTCCTATTTCATGTTCATTTCCAACTGAGTTTGATTGATTTTAGACCGAAATCAGATGACTACCTAGCCATAGATATATAATATAAATATATATGCTCCACTTCCTTTTCCAAAACCGGAAAAAGAGAAGCTCAAGAACCCGATGGAGAGCATCCGAAGGGCAGCAGCATCAAAACTAGCACGATGCCCAACAATGCCAATAGAAACGCCTTCAGGTTCGCATCCTGGCCAACTTGTTAGCCCCCTGTTCGCGTGAAATATTCCAGGAACAAAATAAGGCTGAAGCTTAACAAGCAGAAGAAGACTGTTTAATCTTTCTTAAATAACATAAAAAACGGTTTGTAAAAACCTAAAAATCTATCTATAATCCGCGCCAAAAAAAGCGAGCCGCGGCTCGGCCATTGGACGAGCTAGGCTGGAAGAGCACTACAAGTGCCAATAGCCTCAATCTAGACTTCATCGCAATGATTTAGGTAAGCATTCAAATGCTGAGCCCAACGATTGGACTAAAGACATTCATCCAAGTCGCCGCCGAGATACGCGCAAGCAAGGCCGTCCGGCTAGCAGCGGTCAACTAATTTATCCACAAAGGCCTTGTGTTATAAGAGAGGAAAATCTCAGGGCGCGACGTAGAAACATCAACGTCCTGGATGTGAAGGTAGAGGGAAACCACAGCAGCTCATCAACACAGTACTGCAGTTCAGGAAAGCAAGGCTGCTAGCGACACTTGCGCTACGCTTCTTCTGTGGCATTCCAAACAGGTAAAATTTTCCGTCTCGACTGGTTGGTCCTGGGTTCACTGGATAGACTCCAAAAATCTATATCCATACCAGAGGCTTTAAAAATAAGAAGAGCAAAACTCGACGGGTAACGCGCTCCAGATAATGTGCTGTCGTAGCTAAAACTGCAGTCAACCTTCAGGGTGGCTGTTCGCGTTTATTCGCTTTCACGCAAGACTTAAGCCAAGAGCATCGGGGACCGGACCGCGAAGGCGGCGCAGGCGGAGGCAGACTAGAAAATAACGAACACAGTGGCCCAATTTTAAGTCCCGGAAAACGAGCGGAGTAAAATTCCATTATTTCTATGTAATTTATCTAATCACAAACGAATTAAAAAAACAACAAATTAGGCTAGCCGAGATCGAACGACCTAGAGTCCATTGTTAACCAGCAACATCCTAAAAATATCAGGCGCGGCGATCAGGCATTTTATCAAGCGACGACATTGCCGGTGGCTTTCAACTGGCCGATGAAGGGAATGTCTTCATTCCCGAGAATGATCGAATAGGCCGCGCTGGTGTGGCTGAACGTAACGCTGGCCAAGAAGCGAAAGCCGTTGAAGAGCTCGTTCAGGAAGCGCAGCAGCTATTGGGTAGCTGCTGCTACGCTCGAGTCCCTTGATGTCGCGGCTCAGACCATTTTGCGCAAGTCTATGTAGTCAGGGTAGTGAGACCGTAATCTGTCGAGGCATCGGTGCCCGATGCTTAATTGACAGGTAATTTTTTTTAGACCGCAACCAAAACGACACTCAATAATGGCAGATAGTATTCCTCGGCCAGGTCTCATTTGGTGAGCTGCAGCGGTTTCTGGCCGTAAGTTGCCCTGCGAGATTTCCTCGTTGTCGCCGTGGATGGTGCCAGCTGAGCGAGGTCTTGTGAAGTCGGAACGCGAAATTGTTTTTGTAATCAAGGAGCAGAGAACGATCCAATTGGTCGCATCATAGCGAAACCAGAAACCGGACAGCGCGTTGATACAGCCGTGACCGGGAGAAACGAGCAAAAGACGATGCACAGCTGGTAACACAATCGTGTGTAGCTTAATTATGTCCGACGTAAACGCCCTCTTACGCCCTCTGCAAAGTTGCAGAGTACTAATTTTATTATCGACCATGGCATAATCCGGAAACATGTTTTAAATGGTGTTGAAATTCTCCAAGAGGATCACTATCTTAGCGAGCGCATGACCGTGAAACCGCAGTTGCTGTCATAGAAAAGATTCTGGAGCTTCGTTCCGTTAATGAACGGGGTCCGAAAAAACTGCGGGTAGTTTCGCCGAGGTTTTCGTAGAGCAAAGCGAACCTGAAATGGCCTGATAGGCCAAAATCGTATAGGCTTCTTTATTTTTTACCGAGGTTCTTGTCCTTCGTGCGATAAGCAGAGCCAAACTTTATGAAAGTCGGCCGACTCAGCGCAAGATCGTAGTAGACGTTGCTGTGCAACTCCGGAGGAATGTTCTCCGCCAGTCGATTTATCAAGTGTGCTCTTGTTCGGTTTTTAAAAAGGTCGCAGGAACTTTCGGATCAGCACCCTCCTTCAGAAGCGGAAACGACACTGTAGGGATCAGCGAAATTTATAAGCTTATTTCGAGGTATTTTTTGCTGTCAAAGTGCGCCTCGGTTCGCAGGCTCCCAAAGAGTAGAGTTGGTCGTCGATCTTCCAATCACTCGCCTGCTTCTCGAAGCCGAAAGTTCCGGCCTGGAGTTTCTGTTCCTTTTCGTACATGCAGAAACGTTCGTGTTGCTGAATGCGGTAACAAGTAGCCAGTAAAGTACCTTTCGAGAGCCAAATGTCCATCAGCAAGCGCCAAAGTAGCACATTGATTGGTTGCCCCCTATGTGCAGTACCGGCAGCGGAGCCGTACAATCACAATAACAAAGCCCTCTAGCTTTACCACATCACTAAATGCGACATCGAGTCGCGTGGTATCACCGCTAGCAGTGACTTCGCTGCTCGGTTAGTGCATAGCATACATAGCTGATTTTTACCGATTTACCGAGTATGCTATGCGCGCGCCCCCGGGAGGACCCTGCAACGCCCACACGGGAAAGGGAAGAAGGGCAGCGGAAATCGATGCCGACCATGCAAAACGCTATCATAGCGTATAATCGAGCATAAATATGTCACAAAAATATTACACAAAACTCACAAATTGATCTTTTTCGAAACAGGCGTTGATCCTTTTTTTAAGGAAAAAAACGAGCGTTCCAGCAATTTTTCTTACCACTTCCAATTTATTCGCTGGCAAAGCGATGTTTTCCCATCGCGAGGCACAACTGCTTTGGCTTTCAGGATCATGTGCTCCGCCTCAACCGCCAGCAATTTGTCCGACACATCGAACGGAGCTCCCCGTCCCCGGTACGCTCCAACAATGCTACCGATAGGGGAAAAGCACAATGCTAGAGACATTTTTCCGCGATCATAACGCCCGACACCGTCGTCGCATCTTTTTAGTCCAGCCAATTGAGACCGGAAAGTTCGGCCTGCTGAATTTGCACACGCTGCCAGCCGACCGTAGTTTTCCCCGAAAAACGAAGATCACGTCCGGAACCGTAAACCTGCTCTCGCGCACCGCGCTTCCTATCGCAAACATCGCCTCGGCATCGATTCTAGCCACATCACAGGACAGCTATCAACGGGCACATCGGCAACTTTTTACAAAATCCTTAACTTTAACTTAACCTTAACGTTTCTATCTTCATGATATTATCAGTAATAAATATACATTTTCACACCTTCTGAAGAAGTTAAACTCGCTTTCTGGAAATATCTTCCCTTAATATCAGCCCTCCCCATGGAAAGCAACGCACTCGGCTCTCAGAAAAAGCCTAGATTTCGCCTCTCTGTCACTAATCAAACCTTTCTCGGCCTTGCACTCGGTATCTTGCTCGGCTGGTGGATTAACACCCTAACGCCGGCTAACCGCGATAAATGGGACGAATGGATTAGTCTGGTACGCGACATCTTTCTCAACCTGATCAAGGCGATGATCGCCCCGTTAGTCTTCGCCAGCATCGTGCAGGGCATCGCCGCAACAGGCGATCTGAAGCGAGTCGGCCGCATGGGCGCCAAATCGCTCCTATATTTTGAAATTGTCACCACCTTTGCACTGATTATCGGCCTGCTCGTGGCCAACATCGCTAAACCAGGAGCGGGAGTGGTGCTTTCCGGCAACGTCAGCACGCTCGGCTCCGTCGCCACGACCAAGGCCGCAACCTTCGTGGATACGCTTCTGAACACGGTCCCAACCAGCTTGATCCATGCGATGGCGAATGACAACGTGCTCCAGACCGTCTGTTTCGCCGTACTGTTTTCGATGGCCGTCATAGCCGCCGGAGAAAAGGGAAAACCGATCCTCGTGTGGTGCGAATCGCTTACGCAAGTGATGTTCAAGTTCGCCAGCATCGTGATGTTCTTAGCACCCTACGGAGTCGGCGCCGCCATAGCTTCCACGGTCGGACATCAGGGTCTCAACGTCCTGTTCTCCCTCAGCAAACTGATCTTCACTCTTTACAGCGCGCTAGCACTCTTCGTGGTGCTGGTGTTCGGCGCCGTGATCGCCATCGTGAAGATTCCGCTGAAGCCTTTCTTTCGCGCCGTTCGTGAACCGTTCACTCTAGCCTTCGCCACAGCGAATAGCGAGGCTGCACTGCCAAAGGCTTTTGAAAACATGGAGCGGTTCGGCGTGCCGCGCTGCAGTGTCGGCTTCGTGCTCCCCGCCGGCTACACGTTCAACCTCGACGGCTCCACACTCTATCTCGCCATCGCCTCCGTATTCGTAGCCCAAACGGCCGAGGCCAGCATTCCAAATTTTCATTTCAGTATCACCCAACAGATCACAATGATGCTCACGCTTATGGTCACCTCGAAGGGCGTCGCTGCCGTACCGCGCGCCTCGCTCGTGATCCTAGTCGCCGCGCTCGGTAGCTTCGGCCTTCCGCTCGAAGGCGCCGCGATGATCCTTGGTATCGATTCGCTAATGGACATGGCTCGCACATCGGTCAATGTTCTCGGCAATTGTCTCGCCAGTGTCGTTGTCGCTCGCTGGGAAGGCGAATTCGACTACAAAAAAGCCCTCACGTTTAGCAGGCCAGACGAGGTAAAAGCCTCGTAAACTCTAACGCCAAAAGCTTGAAAAAGTGCAATTCTATTTGGTTCGTTCGCCCTGTAATTGTGGATTTTGTAGTTGCACAATTTATATCTCGATGCTACGTTGCAAAGCCTATCGCAAATAGGCCCTTTATCGCTTTCTATTTTTTTTACTGTACTCGTCAAGACCCAGAGCTAGTCAGTTGTTCCAGTTGAAAAGCCAGGCGGCTAGGATGTATGCTTAGCTTTGCAAAACCCACCACTTCGACGCCGCTCTGTCAGGTCACATAACTTGGAATCATGCTCGCCAGTCTTGGTCTCGTCTGGGCAAGGCAAACCGATTCTCGTCCGCAAGCTAGCCCATTTTTCCGCTTAAGCGTCACAGACCCGCAAGCCTTCGCTTCGCTCTCGTTCACCGCGACTTTAATCGTTACATTTGCACAGATCATTTTAGCAAACCCGAACAAAAATTGATCGCAATACAACGCGCAAAGAGCGTGCTTTTCTAGGGGTAGTCGCTCCTTCTCGGCCCTGTTACGTCTTTTTTTCACACAATCGGGAAACCAACAGCCTCGCCAACGTCGTGCTGCGCACCCAAAAATCGTGCTCTGGCTCGATCCGATGCGGTCACTAAAAATTTCCGCATAATCCAGACGAACAGCTACAGCCAGTTTTTCCGTTCATGTGGGATTGCTCGACCGCATGGAAAATCTATTTCTCATTCGCGAATTGCTCTGGAATATTCAGGCGCTCGGCCAAAAAACTTCTTTCGAGCCGTTGATGCACGATATCGCCGAGTTCAAACTGACGGCATCGCTCCTCTTGATTACCTGAGCCTTCCCTCACCCCACCGCCGTACTCGGCAAAAAAAACGTCTCGCAAACATCGTTACGTCTTAGAACATATAAAGGGAGATCGTAAGCAACACTTTGCTTACGATCTCAGCATCGAGCACGGCTGTCTCTGCGAACGCACCGGCATCACTGTCATCGTTTCCAGCACGGATCACAACGCGTAAGCTGCAAGCCAAAACCGGAATGGCCAATCGAAAGTGCCAGCGGAGGCGCATACCATGCCATACATCCCGATAGCTGGGTAATGCCCACAAACAGCCAATGCAGCACCGTACCAATCGAACACCAACGTCAAGCGCCAGGAGCCATCTCGTACATCCACTACTTACCTCTTACCTAAAACAGAAATCGACCGCGTTTTCTAGGGACGCGACATGCGCCTCTCAGGCCAGACTCAACGCAGCATATACAGCGGTCGCTCGAATTGATAGCCGCCAAAAGCATGGAGACCAGAAGTCGTTGCGAGATTCCGGTGCACTGTGCTGTTCTAGTACTATAGTACTAGAACATCGTAAATAACCCAGTGTCTCGAGCTCGCCAACCAGTATCCGCTTATAGATTAGGGCTAGCAACCGCAAATTATTTTAAATACAATGCGTATTTAAAATACTTAAATTTCAATAACGGAAGCTTTTCAAAAATGTATTTTCACAACCCAGGATCTTCCCAGAAGTTTTTCTGGAATTACACATGACACATCATTTTAATGCATATTTCGGAACCACGTCCTAGCCTCACTGAAGAAGGCCACCTCCTCCGAGCCGCAGCACATGCTGCGCTACATACCCGAAAACGTGTAGACGTCGTCCGACTTCACATCACACAGACCCTTTTCGCCAAGTTTATTTATTTTTGTGTGTACAAGTTAATTCTACGATCTCCTTGGTCAAGTCAACTTCCCCGGCTTGATGAACTCAAGTCCCTAAGCGATGGATTTCTTCTTGGAATTATAAGACCGCTACGCAGAGTAGCTGGCCGGCAGCCAAAGGAAGCTGTGCTAAGTTTTTTTATAGGAAAGTAAGGATCGAATTCAGCCCAGCAGACTTTTTAGTGCCGCAAGATACTTCGCTTGGGTGCGCACAATTATATCGGCCGGAAGCTTGGGTGCCGGCAGCTTCTTGTCCCACTCAAGCGTCAGGAGGTAATCGCGCACAAATTGCTTGTCGTAGCTCGGCGGCGAGATACCAGTACGATAATCCTCGGCTGGCCAGAAACGCGACGAATCGGGCGTCAACACTTCATCAATGAGAAACAGATTCCCTGCAGCGTCCGTACCAAATTCGAACTTAGTGTCAGCGAGGATCATACCCGCCGCCTTCGCGTAATCGTGGCCAAGTCGGTAGAGTGCGAGGCTGATCAACTTCACCTTGCCGTATAGGCCAGCGCCAACAACGGCCGCACCCTGCGCATCGTTAATCGGTTCGTCGTGCTGGCCTTTCGGAGCCTTCGTTGTCGGCGTGAAGATCGGCTCGGGCAACCTCGCCCCCTGGTTAAGCCCCGCGGGCAGTCTAATGCTACAGATTTCTCCTGTTTTTTGGTAAGAGCTCCAACCGCCACCGATTAGGTAGCCACGCACCACACACTCGATGGTAAGCGGTCTCAGTTTTTTCACGATCATGCTACGTAGTTGCAAATCGCGACTCGCGATGCGGCGCCGTGCAAACTCGCCGGCCTGATCCGAAAAAAGGTGATTGGCGATGATCCATTCCGTCTGCGCAAACCACCATAGGCTTATTTGTGTAAGGATGATACCCTTGCCAGAAAGGCCGTCAGGGAAAATAACATCGAAAGCCGACAGCCGATCGCTCGCCACCAGCAGCAGCGCATCACCGAGATCGAAAACGTCGCGCACCTTGCCCGAGCCGATTTTCGGAAACGGAAGCCCCCTGATGGAGGTCACTGCTTTTTTCGGCAACGCGGTAGAGACTTGGGCAAGTACCATGCCCAAGCCAAACATAGCCCGTAGTCCGCGTCAAAAGAAGAAAACTGTAATCGCGTGACGCTGCAAAACCATCGGGCAAGTTCGTCAAATTCAGTGTTTCTTCGCGAGCGCTCGCTGGCCAAATTTTCTTTTTATCCCGTCCGAAGGTTCCGGCCTCAACCGCCTTGACGACTTTCCCGTATGTCTGAACGATTCCCAATGCGTTTCCTTCTATCGTAGCTTGATGTCAATATATAAGCGCTCGAAAGCCTCACTTCCAGCGCTCGCTCGATCTCGTAAAGAAGCAATGGGCTGGTAGAAGGACCAGTTGGTGCAGATACTGGAGCCGAAAAACAGAAAAGAAACAATCCGCCGCGTCACAATACGCTGAGTATACCTCCTCGCATAGCCCCTGCAGCCAGTCTGCAAGTCCGTTTTGATTTCGCCTCAGTGAGTTTCGAGTTTTAGGAGCCGAATTCGAAAAGGTTCGTTTTTTTTCGTTTACTTAGCTCGCGAGCCACCGCTCCTTCCGATTCTTCAACAAAAGCGTCAGCGACTTCGCTAACCAATAGTTGAGACGTTCGGGATTGTCGTAGCTATGTAAAAAAATGTAAATTAGAAAATTGGGTGCAACTAGATGCAATCGCTCATATAAAGTTATTACTAAAAAATGGGATTGCTGCATGAAGCTGCCCAGGACCACGGACCACCCGCTTGCCGAGTACTCGTATAGTTTTATACGAAATTTTCGCGCACGAAGACGTGCGAACTTGCTCTGCCGAGAGAGCTTCCGCCAGGAGAAGACAAAAAGAAAAAGGAAAATGCCGTTGGTTTGTTCTATACGAACCTAACCCAGTCGCTGGTTCAGAATAAAGGATATTATTATCCCACAACAAGATCTGCAACTTCTCCGATAGCAAGTCACACATTCCTCAAACTTCAACGCCACTCAGCCAGCTGTATTGGGTTGGACAAATTCCACTGGTCTCCAACGCACAGCGGGAAAGCATTTCGGCCCAGCGAAAGCGATTCATCCAGGTTTTCCGAGCCCAATCCTACCAAAAATCCCACACCAGAAAAGCCTGCGACACCGCTTGGAACGGTTTCCGATCCGGAGCAACATATATTCATCCTCGGAAGAAAAAACCCGTCCACCAGGCAGCTGCAAACGATCACGCGCCGCCCAGCTTATTACCTGCGCTACATTCGAGAAAAATAAACCGCCAACCATTTTGCGAAACGTTTTCAAAAAACACGGAACAGTCACCGCGGATAGACCCAATCGGACGCAACCTGGAAGAGAACTCGCTCGAATTTTAGCTCGTAGACCAAGTTCCAAGACAGCAAACTCTGCATCGACGCATGTACGTCGGCCAAGTTCGCCATAGCTTCTCCATCCCTCCAGCTTCGCTGAAATAACCACGTTCGCTTTCTCTCGGCCCGACTGGCGAGCTTTCCGGAACTCATGGCAGTGAGTTCTCCGGAGTCGTAAGGTAATAATATAAGAGCAAGACGCCAACAGATTCGGACCATCAAGCGGAGCTTCTTGGACTGAACCTGGATAATGATTTCACGTTTTCCCGTTTCCGCCACCAAATAGTGTTCATCGCGCCACACCTAAAAAACTCCACAAACGCTATCGTGAACCATCGCAGCCGTCTCGGCTCTATAGCGTCCACCGAAGATTCACTTTCAGTTTTGTGCGGGCTCTGTTGGCCTCGGTCCCGGCCGCACTTCTATCTGTACTTCCTAGTGGCAGTTTCTTTATCCATTATAGTAAGTTTCTTACTCTGCGCACGCCCGACGCCAACGTCCGATCCATTTTCAACCGAAAAAAACGTCCTCTATACAGCACCGCAAACCCCAGCCGCACGCAAAGAGCCTCCGGAAGCAACACGCTGGGCATGTCACAAGTATAGTCAGGGTATGGGCTAGAGAGCAGTGTCTATGGGTTGGTTTTCGCCACTATAGATTCGACAAAAATCACGAAGCAGGAAGGAGCAGCTATCTGACGGCTGTCACAGGGCGGTTGAAAACATCCTCCAGATTCCCGCAACTGCAATCGTCTGAAACTGGCTCCTTGTGGAAAGCATTTTATCCGATTGGTCTTCCGTAATGGCTACTTTCCGCGCAACTAACGTTTTTTTCTTCCGCGCGAAACCAAACCGTCAGCACGATCACGGCGCCGACGATGCTCATCATCGTGCTCGGCACCCACAGGATCACACCTCCGATAGTTTGATCGTCCATCGCGCTGACGGCCGAAAAAGCCCGCCCGCACAGTTCGTAGAGCGGATAGATGTTGCACGGCGCAAAAGTGACCAACGACGCCGAAAGCACCTGCGGCGGTACGATCGCAGCCAGCAAGAGCGCGCGCCAGCCGCGCTTGATTCGCGCCGGCGGCGAGGGTCGTGGATCAAACACCAGCCACCAAAACAACAACCCGTCGATCGCCATACTCCAGTTCATCACCCGATAGATCCGAATATCTAGCATCGCATAGAAATGCACATCCGGGATAAGCCACAGCCAAATCAAACCGACAAATAGAACAGCACCGATCACGGGGTGCATGACCACATACAATACGCCGCGCACGAGTCGCGACTCGAGTACCGGCTGCACCCAGCGCTGGCCGAGCATCACAACCCCCCCCAGCCGAATTGCCGCGCTCGGCCACGCCAGCGCAACCAGAAACGGTCCAATATGATGGAGACAAAGATGCTGGAGCCGATGAACAAAAAATTCACGATCGGCATAGTAGTCGAGCCGCGTGTGCAGCGCTCCATAGATAATCGTCAACCCGAGCCAAAACAGCAATTGCCTCCACCACTGATCACGGACAACTCGCTGGCCTCGCGCGTAGCTTAATGCCACAGCCACGATCGCGACCACGACCGTCGGTGAAAACTGCCAAGGGACAAGAAAACGAAACATCGCTCAGTGGAGGCAGGCGAAAGCGGGCGCACTTAGCCGTCTTTACCGGCCAGCTTCACCGGCAATACCACCGTCAGCGTTTCTCCGCCATCGAGCTCCAGAATCACAGTTACCGTTTCACCCGGTTTGACTTTACCGTGTGCACCAATAAGCATCAGGTGATAGCTGCCGGGCTTTAATTCCGCACTACCGTGCGCGGGGATCGGCAGCTTCGCAACCATCCGCATGCTGCTTTCACCCGAAGGCATGGTATAAGATTCGTGCAGGCTTACATGATCATAATCCGGGCTGCTCGCTGCAATTAGGAAACGCTCCTGATTGCTGTTGTTAACGAGCGTCATATAGCCTGCCGCCGGCAACTTGCCAGGAAGCCAGCGCGTCCATGCACCATGCGTCGTAATTGCAGACGAATCCGATGCGGCTTGGGTGGCCAAACAAACGAAAGCCAGACTAGCAATGGGGAAAAAAAGAAAACGGAAAATGCTTTTTATCATATAGTTATAGTCATCATATAGGCAATCATGAATGGAGCAATTGTTTCAAGTCGTGTACTATCGCTTCGGACGAGTCCGCTTCGGTGATCATCAACTGCACTTGGCCTTCGCGATCGAAAACATAAACTACTTTGCTGTGCATCACCTGGTAGTTACCAGCTGCGTCTATCGGCGTTTCCTGATAAGCTACCCGGTAGCGCCTCGCAAGCGACTCGATCTGCTCCGGGTTTCCCGTCGCACCCACTGCCTGCGGGCTGAAGGACTGGACGTAATCGCTCAGAAGATCCGGCGTGTCGCGCTTCGGATCGACACTTATGAAAAGGATTCGAACGCCTTGGGCGGAATCGCCTAAAGTGCGCAACACAGCACCAAGCCGCGCCATGGTCGTCGGACAGATATCAGGGCAGTGCGCGTAGCCGAAAAATACCAGCGCAACCTTGCCGCGAAAGTCCTCCGCCATGAGCAATGGATTCCCTGCACTCTCTAACTTAAACTGCAAGTCTGGCAAGGATCCCTTCACATTTGTAAGCTTCCACTGATTTTCCGGTTTAAAGCATGCAGACAAAAAAAACAGAGCCCCGATTACTGTCCCCCTACACCATCCTCCGTATATGATCTTTTGAAAACGGAAGTTGGTGAAAAAATTTTTTTTCACTATTTTATTATCTTCGTAAAATCAATTTTTCGCAAGCTAAATTCGACTTTATGATTTTAAGTTTTAAGTAAAAAAGTTTATTAATAGGACAAATATTTAATTTATTTTTACAACTAATTAATCAAACAATCTACTTTCCGGTCGATCAAGCTAGTAAAATTAATTCATTTTTTAGAAAACTTTTTCTCAACCTCTTCCAGTGCAAGTGCACTGGCCATTCGTTTCCAGGAATCAGAAAGCCACCGAAAGGGAATGTCCAACCATTCAGACGGCCCAGAAAACAGAAAAAAATCGCGACACAGCCGCAGCGAATTAAACAAGCTGGGAGTAAAAACGCCACGATTGCCGTCAAAAGTGCCTAACCACCGAAAACCCGATCTCTAGTCTGTCTCTATGTTATTATTATGTTATTCTGTTATGTTCAGCGAGCGAATACGCGTAGGTATAATCTGGGGGTAGCTCCTGACATTTTCAGATACCCGATTACGTCGCAAAAGCAGCAACAAAAAAATCAGACAAGCTACCACCGCAATTGTCTTGTCAACACTCTGCTGCTTCTAAGTCAGCTTTTTCAAGGGTGACAAGTAAAGTAAGAACTAAAATAGTGGAATTAACATCGATATCTTGCGTGAGCCAGAATAATGCACAGACAGACTAAGATGGTAGGAACAGCGTATTTGCGCCAGAAACTGGCTGTCCTTCTCGCTTTTTCAAGCCAGCCGCCAAAGGCGGCTTCGCGGGCTCAACACCGAAATAGCCAGCACCGTACCACTCTTCGCTGCGAATTCGCAGTTTGAATTGCTTCCAATACTGTCTCGTGACGGGCTGAATCTTACAGCTCGCCGTGTTTCAGTTAAAGTTAAGTCAACTTCGAAGAAATACTCCAACATCTGAAAAAATAATCAGTCCAATATAGAAAATAAAAACATAAACTAAACCTGGCGCGAACCCAAGGAGATCAATCGCGCCAACCGGCAGCGAGAAAACTAATCAAATTCTGCAAATCAATATTGGCGTGGGCGAAATCGATAACGAACACTTCGATTGATGTGGTAAGCTTATTTTCACCTCGGCCAGGCCGGGATGCAGCGTGGGATCGGGGTTTACGAAGCCATTGATACAAAAGCTTTAGTCTCTCGGCAAGCGAGGCTAACAGAAGGTGCCTCCATAAGCGAAAAAATACCAAGCGCGAGACGGAGCTGGATAGGCTTCAGATTGTCGAGGCGTTCGATTTTGCACTAAGTAGACTCCAGCGTGTCCAATCCATGGTCGATCCAATTCTGATCCAATCCTAAACGTAGCCGCCATGCAGGTAGGCCACGCCAGAATAAATTTGATCGCCAATAACCCCAGATGTAGCCATTGTTGTTGCCCATCGTGTGGAAATGTTCTCACATAATGAAAGACTTCGCATGTGGCAGTGCGGCATGAGGCGAGAGAAAAGTCCGGCGTTTAGTACATTAGACAGACAGGGGTCTCTTATCGCAGTGCTGCGACCGTCTTTCGTATTGAACCAGATGCGTATCGTGCTCCTTTATGCACTGGAGTCGTACACAAAATTCTCACTAGCCTCTGTTTTTTTCAAACGGCCAGACGATAACGGAAGCATAGTTTTTTTTGTCGCGCTCGAGCATGCCCCTGATTCGATCGAGGTGGGCGGGATCGTAAGCGGAATTTTTCGCGAGGGAGTTTTCCAAAATCCCGTGCCATGCAATTCGACGTCGTTTTCATCGATTAGGTAAAAGCTGTAATTCATCGCAGAGGACATACCATTCGGACACGCTGTAATAGTGACAAATACGGAAAGTCGTTTATGTTATTCTGTTTCAGCTGGCGAATGCCTTAAAACAGGGCGCTCGCGAGTTAATACCTGGCTGAAATCGGGATCCCACTTATGGAGGTTGACGCCGCAGAAGGCGCCGTCCGGCCATTGACGGGCAACCTGCCGTTCTTATTTTCTACAGAGCTAAAATCAACGTACCAATGCACCACCTCGAACGCATGACTATGAAAGCCTTTAGTCGCGATAAGAAGCGTGTAGAGATGTTGCCTCTCCGGGGACCGTTTCAACGCAACAGCGGTGAAAAATAACACGTGGAGCGAGCTGGAATTTTGAGTCACCGTGCACACCGAGACCAACGAGGAATGCAGCGCGACCAAGATGGTTAGAAAACTGCTTTCGCGCAGCCATCGCTGCATCCTGCACCTAACTTGGCCCAACAGATTGCTCGGCTCGAAACGCCAGTTTCGCGGCTACAACCGCGCACTTGTACCCCGAACGGGTGAAGCTAGATCCAATTCTTTTCGTTACGACCAGCTTCGATACCAACAACAGTCAGCGGAAAGTGCAGTCGGCTGACTGCAGCATCGTTCTAGTAAGCCATTATCTCAAACCGTTTTTTGTACAAACGACAATGTCTCCGTGGGCCCTATTCATTTCACGCGCTACGAAGAAGGCTTGGCTTGTATCTGAGAAATATTTTCGTCGTGGGCTTTTGGACGGCTAGCTAGCGAGCCCACACTGTCGTTTCCAATCTCACCGAAGTCCGTCAGCCCTTGCACACGATCAGCATAAACATGCTGTAGAGCATCGCTCATCACGGTGACGGCGGCCGCAGCACCGACTAAGACCAACAATCGTTTTCCCTGTTGAAACCGTCTAGCGAACCTCAGCCAGAAAAAACGCAAATGCCGCCCATCCCCTCGCTGGCATCGCAATGAGTAGAGGCGGCAAGGATAAACATTAGCGTGGCAATGGTCAGCGTTTCGTGTTGTTCATAGCTTGTCGGCCTGTCCAAAATCGCGTGACAAACCACAGGACAACAGGATAAACGTTCCCACATCGACGTTCCAAAGCATGGTGGTCGGGAGCGAAAAAAGCGAAAGGAAATGCGCTCAGCATGAATGGACGCCATCTTCGTCTCGCCGTAAGTAAACCCAAGCTTCACAAGGAGCTTTAAGCTCCTGCTCAGGCTGCGCAGCACGCATGGCAACGCATGACGCATTTTCTTGTAACCTAAAATTGAGCCGTCCTCCCCCGTGCACCTATTCGTAAAACCGCATTTCGCTGTTAGTTAATATGTTACTAATAGCGTATACGTCATTCCCAGCTGCCAGCACAGCACTCCATCGCCATACCGGATTCTCGCTCTACGCTAGCATCAAGAACGCCGGTTTAAAACTCGGTCAGTGGCTCAATCTCAATTTTTACCAACTTACCCTACCCCCCGTCAACAGCTAAGGTGCCACCACACCGCGATTCCGACGATCAAAGGATGGCGGCTCGCCGGCATATATCATATACCGGGCAAGTGAAACGACTTGTTACCCTTCTCCGCCGGTTGCCTGGAAACGCGACACGCGGCTATTGAGGTACTTCTTCCAGACGAAAACCTTCCGTCACGAAATTCGCCAATCGCGACCATGCGGGCAGCAGTGCGCTAGATGAGCTCCCGGTGTGTGGTATCGAAGGCGTACTCGACACAGAAGCTGGCGCTATCGACCATCAGATGGAACCTGTAGATTTTTGTGTCGCGGAAATCGAGTTTCCATTTACGAAAAATCGTCAGTGAGCCAGCCAGATATCGAGCCATTTTCTTGGCATGATATCCCCTCGGGGTGTAGCCTTGCAAAGGAAGCCGTCTCGGTCACCCACTTTCCGTACATGTGCTTGTTTCTCGGCTAAACAACACACAAGCACCTGGTGCTGGTATACTAGCGGTCAGACGGTCAGCCCAACTCCGCCACAGACCACCGCCACCACGCGCTAAAAACCCGCCAACTTTCCGTCATGGGAAATTTTTCTGATAGCATTGGGTGCTTCGTTCCATCACCCAAGACTTGCTTTTCGAACAAAGCGACTGAAGCAGCAAGTATGTGTTTTCCGAACTCACTCTGCGTTCTCCGTTCCGCAAGCCTGTGTCCGGGAGAAAACCAACCAACCATCGGGCAATCCTGCACCTTCACAGTCACTTCCTACCCTCTAGTCTCGTCTAATATTAGACATATATAAGCATTTGAGCAGTCAATTTCTGGGTGCGGCGTTTTTATGTATATCGTTCTAAAACAATAACTTACTATCCAACTACCCCATAGATATTCCAGCTTCGCCGCTGATCACCCACCTTTATGCCTCCGACCCGTTGGCCCAGTTCTTAGGGAGAAAAATTTATCGCTATCCGTCTCATGATCAGGGATAAAATCAAGAATAACGATCTCTGCGACCAACACGAGACAGTGGACTATCGTGCTTTCCCCATGGAGAAAGCGGTAGGCGCGGTACCAGACCATGGATGATATAGGGCTTGCCATCGAACAGATGGCGTGAACGAGCTAGCCGCTATGGTGGCCAGACGCTGTCTGGCGCAGTTGGTACTATTACTACTATTACCTTTACTTTTACTTTTACTTTCCAGCGGAATAAAGTGGGGGGATTTCGCATCAGCGTAGTCTGTCAGCGATAGGCCGAGCAGTCCGTTTACACCTGGGAAGGAACTAATTAAATAAATACAGCTAGCTGCAGTATCGGCCCGTACAGTTTTATCGACAATTGATGGTTGATCTTATTTATATTTTTCGGGCTTTAGAAAAGCCAATTGCAAAACTGGCCCAAAAAATTTCGGGCCTGCAAGCAAAGACCCGGTTGTCAACACGCCCAGATCTCGCCACAAATGGCAGCATTCGATACGGACATGAAGTTTTTTGCTAGGCTTAATTCGGGAAGTCATAACTCTTGATGATAACGGTCACCCACCTAGGACCGACAATCACGATCGGCGCTTCTTCTATACCACGTTGATGAACAACTATAAGGGTATCCGCTATTTCTCCTACTCCATGAGAGATACACACTACTTTATCTATACAAAAATCAAAAGCCCATGGAGACCGTTTAGCTACAAAGGGTGACTGCTCGATCCTGCCATCCGCTGGATCGACCCTATTCATTCGATCTTTTGCTACCAAGGGCCGCTGGTTTATATCCAATTACGGCTCGTCTCTCTCAGCAGACGCAATCGCCTAAGCCTCGCAAAAGTCAAAGAACCCATCTACAAGGGCCAAGGCAACCTTGCACGTGCCCGCGCCTGCCCAGAAGGAGCAACGCCGTCTAAAAATGAGGATATGGGCAGAAAACCCGGTTGCAACGCGCCGCTCAGAGCAGGGGTTCCCTTGGCACCCGAAAAATGAAAAGGCCCGTAATTCTCACAAGCTACGAGCCCTTTGGAAGGAGCGTCCCCATGGGGATTCGAACCCCAGTTCTCACCGTGAAAGGGTGGTGTCCTAACCTGGCTAGACGATGGGGACAAAAGCAGAAAAGGAATGACATTGCGGCGAACGAAAATCCACACAAGAGCTTATTCTTGCTTTCTTATTACCACATCACGCAAACTGCTTTCACTCGACGATAAAATCATCGTTTCCACGTGAATGGCGTGTAAACAAGCTAAAATTTCTTTTCCCCATCTTGACAATAGACCAATTCGTGAATTTCAGGTCAGGAAAATAAAAGTCTGTCAAATGTGACAAAGATCGGCCGAAAATCCATTATTCTTCGACACATCAGCTCTCATAGGCAGGAAGCGTACGATTGATCAAATCCTTTCCAAGTCGAATGTAAGCCGGGATGCCGTTATCGAACGGCACTGTAACCTCACCCTGAATTAGCGGCAGCGCATAGCGAAAAAACTGAAAATTTAAGCTCACGCCATCTTCGTTGATCCACGCGCGTGGCAGTTTTTTCACCGCACCAGCCAGCTCGGTTAGCGAGGTGAGTCCGGTTTCACAGGAATAGGCATCACTGTCGCCGCGAACCAGCGTCACCATCTTCCCGGTTTCACCCGCAATCGCTGCACGCACTGCCGCCTGGCCAGCGAGGTAGGCTTCATCAGCGTCGGCTTTCGACGCGAGATGGGCCGCCGCGCGCTGAGCAACGCCGAGACACAAAACACGAACCTTGGCGCCAACCTGAAATTTGATCTGTTTTTTCAAAAAATCGCCCACGCCACCGAACTGCACAGCATCAGCAATATTGTTGGCTTCGACAGCAACGTAGCTGCCATCCTTGTCAACAAGACCTTCTCCCACAACGACAAAAGCGTGCCGCTCGCGTTCCAAAACCAAGCGCACATCTTCGATGAATTTGGCGAGTGAGAAAGCGACTTCCGGCACGTAAACGAGATGCGGAGCGTCGCTTGGCTGGCCGCAACGTTTCGCGAGTGAGGCGCCAGCAGCGAGCCAGCCGGTATTTCGGCCCATAACTTCAACGATTGTCACAAGATCGCCCTGGCCGATCGCATCAGCATCGACGGCGAGTTCGCGCACGGTCGTAGCGATGTATTTCACCGCCGAGCCATAACCCGGGCAGTGATCCGTAATAGGGATGTCGTTATTTATCGTCTTCGGCACACCGATCACGCACAATTCATAACCCTTCTCATTGGCAGCTTCGGCAATTTTCGCAGCACTTTTCTGCGCATCGCCATCGCCGATATGGAAATAATAACGGACATTGTTAGCCTTGAAGACCTCGATCGCGCGGGCAACGTCCGCTTCTTTCGTAAGCCGCGTGCAGCAACTACCAAGCGCAGCGCCAGGCGTATAGCGCAAACCACGGATCGCCTGCTGCAACTCCGCCGCCAGATCCACAAAGTGTTCATTAAGGATGCCCTGCACGCCATTCAACGCGCCGTAAACTTCCTCGACAGCTTCATGATTAAGCGCTTCGGCAACAATACCAGCCACGCTGGCGTTATTGACGGCCGATAGACCGCCGCTTTGGCCGATGAGACAATTTCCTACGAGTTCTGCCATGGATTGGAGTGGTTAAAAATCTACTTGAAATCACAAAAAAAGGCCGGCCTTCCGGCACTGGCAAACCAAATCGCGCCTTCCAAGAAAATCCCAAGGAATGCCATTTGTAAGCAACTTTCTAAGATTTACAACAATTTCCCAGGCCGGTAGTCCCCCGCCCCTTTGTGTCGCTTGGCCACTATTTTGGCAGACTCTACAAAATCATCGACCTGCTGCGGAGCAGCCCCGGCGAACAGGTCATTCTGCGTCAAGATCTTCTGCAACTTGCGCTTCCCCAAACCGACGCGTTTATCACCAGCTAGCCGGTCCAGTAAATCCACATCCACACCGTCACGGAGCGTTTTTGCTGCCGCTAGCACATGCTGCTTGATAGCCTCGTGCGCCGTTTCTCGCCCAGCACCGTCCTTGACCGCCTCCATGAGAATCGTGGTAGTAGCGAGGAACGGAAGGTTGCGCTGTCTCTCCGCCGTGATCGCCTCCATAGAAACCTCCACCTGCCAAAGCACCACGAGATAGGTTTCGAGCAAACCGTCAATCGCGTAAAAAGCATCCGGCAACGCCACGCGGCGCACCACAGAGCATGAAACGTCGCCTTCGTTCCATTGATGGCCGGAAAGGCTCGCCATCATCGCCACATAGCCGCTGAGGATCGTCGAAAAGCCACAAACTCGTTCGCAATTGCGCGTATTCATCTTGTGTGGCATCGCGGAGGAACCGACCTGCCCTTCCTGGAAGCCTTCAGTCAACAGGCCAGCGCCAGCCATCAGTCGCAGCGTCGTCGCGCAACTTGCCGCCGCTGCGCCAGCCTGGTACAACGCGCTCACTACATCGAAATCAAGCGAACGCGGGTAAATCTGCCCGACGGCGCCCAACGAAACCTTGAAACCAAGGTGCTTCAGCACGCGCGCTTCGAGCTGGTCGACCTTCGCCGCATCGCCGCCAAGTAGCGTGAACTGATCCAGCTGCGTGCCGACAGCGCTCTTGAGCCCGCGTACCGGATAGCGCGCTGCCAAGGCGTCGAGCCGCGCGCTCGCGAGCAACATCTCCTGTCCGAACATAGCCAGCCGTTTGCCGAGCGTGGTAAGTTGCGCAGGCACGTTGTGCGTGCGGCCAGTCAGCATAACGTCGCGAAATTCCGCCGCGCGTTTTGCAATCTGTGCCAGCACCGCCGCCACCTTAAAGCGCACAAGGCGCAAACTGCGCGCGATTTGCAGTTGTTCAACGTTCTCCGTTAGGTCGCGACTGGTCAGACCAAGATGGATAAATTGCTGCTGCGCCAGATCGGAAAACTCCTCAATTCGCGCCTTCACGTCGTGCAGTGTCGTGCGTTCGCGCTCAACGATTCGCTGGATATTCACATCACCGCGTACCCGTTCGTAGACAGCTATGGCATCCAACGGGATAGCCACACCAAGATCGCGCTGAGCCTTCATCACGGCAACCCAAAAATCGCGTTCGAGCAGAATCCGGCCATGGGGAGACCAGATTGCCCTCATGGCCGCAGAGGCATAACGCTCGGCTAGTACATTGGGGATCGAATCAAAAGAGGAGACGGAGGTAACTGGAATCACAGCCAATCAGTATAAAGCTGACCTGCCATCCGAAGCTAATCGAAAATATATCAACATCATGCACTGAGGCAGCGCAATATCATTTCACGCAGCACCTGCTCTTGCTCGGAAGATCGCCGGATTATTTCCTCGAACGCACGAACAAATTCCTGCTGATTGTCGATCAGCCGGCGCGGCGGCGGCAACTTCTCTCCGCCCACCAACTTACCCGCATACCATTGGTTTTGTGTAAAAAGGTTGAAGGAACTCTTTTCCTCATCGCCACCGAAGTGTTTCGCGTAGCTCGCTTTCGCCCGCGCCCACGCCGACTTGTCGAAACCGAATCGTTTCGACGGAACACCCAAACCGCCTACATCCATAAGAACCCGCACCTGCAGCAGGATCCGATTGCGGCGTTGCAACGCTGCGATGATCGGGCGCGCATCGCCACCCGAGAAGAAATGCTTCTGGAGCGCATCCAGCTCCCCGGAAAGGTCGTCAGCGAAAAAACGGTCCACCGCCTCGAAAAAATCCCACTCGGCTACGTTCGGTGTCAGCTCGGCCACCGTTCCCTCCTCGATCACCGCCCCCTCGCCAACGTAAGTCGCCAGCTTGTGCACCTCCTCGATGATCAGACGCGAATTGGCGCCGACTTTGGTGAGCAAAAGCTCAACCGCTCCCCCATCAAAACTCGTCCCGAGTCTCTTCGCCTCCGCCAGAGCCTCTCCGCTAGCTTCGCCTCCGCCAACGAGCGTGAAGTCGGAATGACCTTCGAGCCACCTCATAAAACTTCGCCGCCGGTCAATGGGCGAAGCCGTCATAACTACCGCAGCGCCCCCGGGATCAATTTCTTCCAGCAGCTCCTGAAGCGCCTGCACCTGCCGCTGCGTATCCTCAGCGCGCCCGGTCACGGTATCGGCAAGAAAATTTATGTCCTTAAACCACACAGCGCGCTTCCCGCCAAACATCGGCACCGTTTTCAACGCATCGCGGAAGCGATTCACGGCAGTTTCCACCTCGCCAGTATTATTGGCTAAGCCATTGACGATCTCGCGCGAAAGATCGTTCGCTTGTACATCCGTAGCGAGCGTCTCAAAGCGCTCTTTGCCGAGCCGCGAAGTGAGAAAGTCGTCCTGCCCACACACGCAGATAAAGTTTTTCGCAGAAGTCATGGCTTTTAAATAAAAATAGCAACAGTCCCCCGGCAAACTGACAAACACCAGCTTTGCCTCCGGCCGAAAAAATCGCCGCAAGAACCAGTTCACCATAGACACCGGGCTTTTTCGCTGCTTCGCGTCCCAGCCAGTCAATTGCTGTCGCTACCACCCGTTTTTTACGGCGTCATACAGGCCGGGATAGATAATTTTTTTGACCAGTCGCCGCCCTGTATGTGCAGCCTAAGATAAATAAATAAATATAAATTTTCCCACCTGCCCACCTGGGTTACACCCGCGCTACTGCACAAGCCGAAATAGCCATTCACCGACAGTCCGAAAACCAGCGCCAAACTGATCCGAAACGCAACTCGCCATCACCACCGCACAATTCCTCACTAACTGCGTCGTGTTGAGAAAGCAGGAGATAGGGACAATCGAGCAACACCGTCTTGGACTCATTGCTATAAGCTATAACTTACAATTCCGCCCTAAAAAAATCCGTCGCTCCGTACAAGTCGGTAAAGCTGTTTGAAAGCAGCCCGCCGGTAGATGACTCAGCCATCGCGAGAGTGCGGCCCTGCGCACGTAACTGGTTAGCGACGATCTTGACCAGGACTGCCGTGGCCCAAACACGCGAAGTCCTCACTGATCAGTGTTTAGTGCTTCGCACTCGTCAGCAATCATCTAGAGTTTCGCTATTGTATAACGTCTTCCCAGCGAACAAATCCGGAAATCGACTTGTCCTAAGTGCGCACAAAAGACGATATCAAGGCCCAGACACTGGTCGAATACGGTCTGGTATTCGACCTCCAACAGCGATTCGCCAACACCGGCCATTCGGGTTTGCGCATAAGTTTCGTCCCTGGTCAAGATAGGTAGACCGCGCGCAAATAGGTTCGAACAGCACAGGTTTCGTAAAAGGTAAAAATCGGCCGCAACTCATTTGGCAGCCCGGGCAGCGTCACCAACATGCAGCTGCCCTGCTCGACTTAGAGCCAAGATAAGATGCCGCTGGCGCTTGGGAAAACCTCCGCGCGTTCAAATCGGTAGGCCTGTTTGAGATCGTTCGCCGTTGGATTGCGGCCAAATTTCGAAAAGCGATCTCCAGTTGCCGTGTCGAAAACCAGCTTTTTCCCAGCTCCTGTGCCAGCATATCGCACGTGCGGTCGTCGCAGGTTGGTCGGTCTAAGACAGCCAGTCACGATAACCACGTTAGCTTTCTGCGAGCTCTCGCCGATTTTCCCTGCAATCGTGTGTCAGCATCGTCGGAAACAGTAAAATTGCGCGCCAGCTGAACGCCAAACAGGCCAAGCTCGACACCAATCCACAAGATTGGTAGCAGAAGTAGCTGTTTGCGGTCAACAAAAGCAGCAGTTTATCTCCCTCCCAACGTGAGTAGCTAGTTAGTACGCAGAGGATTTTTTTCAGCGCCGCTGCGCCTCGTTTTATTTAGTGTAGAGCTTGATATACTCATAGGAAAACATGTAGTGTTTTTTCCAGAAAATGCTAACCATTGAACAATTTTCTTGCCTCCGGTCAGCCAGCCATACGCTGGTGCCCGACTCCAGCAATACCGACTACATCCGAAAAAAAGTCCGCGTGCTGCCCGAAGCTCCGGGTGTCTACTTGATGAAGGACCGCCTTGGTCGGACCATTTATGTCGGGAAGGCACTCAACTTAAAAAAGCGTGTTTCGTCCTATTTTCAACCAGGTCGCGACCGCTCCTTTCGCTCCCAGCCAAAGATTCGCACGCTCATACAGCTAATCGCCGATTTCGAGACCATTGAAGTGAAGTCCGAAGCCGAGGCACTCCTCCTCGAAGGCAAGCTGATCAAGCAGTGGCGCCCAAAATACAACACCGATTTCACCGACGACAAACGTTTCCTCCTCATCCGTGTGAACTTTGAGGAGTGGCTGCCACGCTTCACACTCACTCGTTTCAAAAATGGGGATCGCTCGCGCTACTTCGGGCCATTCGCTCATTCCGGCCTGCTGCGGCGCACACTCCAATCAATGCGCAAACAATACGGAGTACTTATCGGCAACGCACGCCCGATCAAAGTCGAGAACGGTCGCTATCAGCTCTACGACGACGTGCGCGCTGAACTCTACGGCTGGTCCAACGAAGGCAACGTTTGGGAATACCGCCAGCGTGTGGAAAAAGCCTGTGCCTTCCTCGACGGGAAAAGTCGAGAATGGCAGGAAGCCTTGCGCATCGAGATGCAGAAACGCGCCGCGAAAAAAGAATTCGAAAAAGCCGCCGAACTGCGCGATATAATAACCACGCTAGAGCGCACTCTGCAACGCACCCGAAAGTTCGTGCGCGACATCACTTGCATCCGCACCAGTGAAGCAGCAATGGAGTCGCTTCAAAAATCGCTCCACCTGACCACGAAACTAACTCATCTTGAGTGTTTTGACATATCTCACATAAGCGGCACCTTCGTTGTAGCCTCGATGGTGCATTTCACTGACGGCCATCCCGATAAGGCCAGCTATCGCCGATTCACCATCAAGAGCTACATCGGCAACAACGACTTCCGCGCTATCGAAGAGGTTGTCGGCCGCCGCTATCGCCGGCTCGCCGAGGAAAAAAAACCATTCCCCAGTCTCGTTGTTATCGACGGCGGCCGCGGCCAGATCGCCGCGGCATTGAAGGCATTTTTTTCCCTTCAACTTACGCCTCCACCGCTCATTGGCCTCGCAAAAAAAGCCGAGACTATCATCTTACCAGGCGCCTATCCCCCGCTTAACCTGCCGCTCAGTGATCCAGGTCTCAACCTTTTACAGCGTCTCCGTGACGAGGCGCATCGTTTCGCCAACACCTACAATGCCGATCTGCGCTCGAAAAAGATTCGTGAGAGCATGCTCGACGATTTTCCTGGCCTCGGCCTTGTCCGTCGCACAGCTTTGATGGAGCATTTCGGCTCCATTAACAAATTGAAAGCCGCCACTGTCGCCGAAATCTCGGCCATCGAAGGATTCGGAGGAAAAACAGCGGCCGATTTGCATCACTTTCTACATGCCCCGGAAGTTCCGCCGTTCGAATCTGTTCAATCGTCCGGCTTGGTTGCCGGTTCCTGGCCCTCGCACTCCGATCGCCATTAGCGGCTCCCAAGCGAGCTTTCGCTTCGGTACCCGCTGCGCTGATTTTCTCCCGTCCGCCATGTTCGAAAAAAGCCTTCCGCAACACCGACGGAATTCTCTGAAAAAAATCCAGCTGAACCACTGATCTTAGTTGCACCTTCATATAATAGTTTTCTTTTTTATACATAGTTCAGAAAATCCTGATCGTAAAAACGGTGCTTGTCGGTATAATAAACGGTGCTCACCGACAGGCTGTGAGATTAGCGAGAGTTCTACTCCGATGCTACTGTAGGCGGCAGATGAGCCATATTTTACGTTACCCGGTTCCTTCACCCAATCCTAACCGGAGACTAGCCTCGCGCGTAGGAGGACTTGATGCTCTTGCTGAAATTCCAGTATTTGCGGCTCACCCAAGATGAGCATTTGTTCTGTCGCTCGACTGTTGGATCACAGCTCTGAGCGGTAGTATTTGTAATCGAGGTTGGGTTGGACCACAAACTTGTAAAAATTGAGACCAACATGAGAGTGGACGAACTTGTGGGAACTGTAGCCCACGTTAACTAACGTAACTCGTACTAAGGAGACCCTGCTGTACTGGCTTAGGCGCCTTGGTATCCAAGGTGGCTTTATAGTGGCTTTTGCGGAAGCCGCGCCCATCGTACCAGCTACAAACGCCGCTACGAGCAGAAAAATTTTCAGTGAGGTCAACGTATTCTTTGCGAGTATAAGTTTTTTTCTTAGTCTCTTTCGCTTCGAATCAGCCAGGAGCTACTAGGCCACAAGAAGCGCAAGCGAGCCCTTCTTTAGTGGCTGGTTATCCTCCTGTTCCTGAAAATTTTCCCGCCTCCTGGAAAATATTGTGGAACTTTCATCTTTTTTCGCGACATATGAATCTAAAATCAGGCTCTAGGCTATGTCGTGCCATGCAATTTCTGCGCCTCTCTACAAGAGACCTCACGATGCTTCCTAACTTCAAAATCGTTCACCAAACTGAAGATTAACTCCACTTCGTCTGTCACTTCCCTAAATTTCGCCGACCTCTATAGCAGCCAGTACTCCTACTCCTACACCCTCATCTATTTTTATCCGCAAGCTAAAACGCCTAGTTACACAAAAGAACTGATAGATCCATAACGGATACAAGGCGTTTATGAAAAAACATCACGGTCATCGATGTGAACCACAATGATGCGAGCTGCGAAAGAGCTTAAAAAATACAACCTGTCCTTTACGCTCATCACCGAAACCGACGTCAAGATAGTCTAAGCTTTCGACGTACCTCCAGCGATACCGATAACGCAATTGGTCCACTGATTTGTTTGACTTATCAAGGCATAAGAATGCCATCTACACTGATTAGAAGGTAAGCGGCTGCCAAGCAGGTTGGCGAGCTACCCTCAAGGGAGCTCGCTGCGCCAAAATTCCTAATTTATCTGCTTTCTTGTCTTAAACAGCCAGCAAAAACTGATCAACGTAATCACCGATAGCTACCATCATAGCGCAGAAACAGCAAAACATGTAGACGAAAGTCCGGTGTGCACTGGCGTCACGGACTGTTTTTCTGCCGGGAATAAACCATCCAGCGGCCGCTCTGCAGGCTGTTTTTCGTTTAACAGCAGAAGTGATGATAAGCACCGCCTGGTTCGACTAAGCTAACGAGCTCTATGACCCCGATCTTTCCGACCGACACGCACAGTGTCCGCATCGCCCGCGGTGCTTAACCCAATCCAATGGCAGGCAAGCCGCGCCCCCCCAACGCCAAGAACGAGGTCTGGGGGCTGTTTCCTGTAGTTACCAACACTTGAGACGACTGTCTAAGTGAAATCAATAGCTCTCGCGTTCACGAAACTGCTATCTTCGGCGCGATCAGCCGCGGGCAGGCTTAGCAACGCCTCGAGCGATCTCTTCCTCACTTTTTTTACCAAGAGACACGGTCATAGAACCGGGGGACACTACGCCGGCGCAGTGAAAATGCTGCCCTCGGGGGTGTGAGCCTGCCTTTCGGCGCCGTCGTGCAAGCCGACTGAGTAAATAGTAGTCAACTTCTCGTGGCTGCAGAAACAATGATCGGAAGAAACAATCACAGGGTCGTCGCCATGACGCACGATCGGCTAGTGAAGAAATAAGCTAGCCCGTCTCAGAACTGCGGGCTTTTTGCCCCCAGTAATTGGCGAGAAGCCCGTTGCAGAAAAGCTGCACCAGGTGGTAAAATACAACCGGCATCAAGATGAACGGCAAATCCGGACGGTCGCCGAAAATCAAAGCTGCCAGCGGCACACCCATAGCTAGCGTCTTTTTCACCGAACAAAAATAGGCTGCGATAAAGTCCTCGCGCCCGAGGCGCAACACCCGACAGGATGCATAAACTAGCAGCGAGATAAAAGAGAAAAGCCCCAGGACCCACGTAATTACCAGCAGCGTAATCGTTACGCCGTTTTTCGTCCAGATCCGCTCTTCGACTGAGCCACAAAATGCCGTGTAGACTATGAAAAGAACTACGGTGTTGCTGATGCGTGTCACCCAAACCTTGCGTGCATCAACCCACTCATAGATTTTCGGCCGTACCAGCATGCCGAGCACAAACGGCACCAGTGTCAAAAGCGCAATTTGGAACAGCAGCGGCCCGAATGAACCGCGCTGGCCGGTTCTCTGCATCAGGAGCTGAACGAGCAATGGCGTCACGACCACACCAATGATATTGGAAAAAGCGGCGTTAAAGAGCGCCCCCGAGGTGTTGCCATACGCCGCCGCAGTGAACACAACGGACGTCGAAATCGTCGACGGCAACACGCAAAGGTAAAGCAAGCCATCACGGATCGCTGCTGGAGCGCCCGGCCACCACCAAGTCGTGGCCGCCGCCAGCCCGAGACCCACAAAAGGAAAAACTACAAAGGTGTAGGCCTGAACCAGCAAGTGCAGGCGCCAGTTACCCAGACCGCTTTTGATTTTTTCAAAGGCCAATGACACGCCCTGGAGAAAAAGAATGAGCGCGATGCCACCATTGTCTACCAAGCCCGGATACAGCACGCCGCCACGTGCCCCGGGCAATGGCCAAAGGAAGGCGAGCGCCACTGCGCCAATCAGCCCGAGGACTAATCCGTTCGAGCGCCACCACGACACTGGAAGTTTTTTGGTAAGTTGCGCGACATGAGCTTTGGACATAAACAATTACCAGAAGACGACCAGACTCTAAAGCAAAGAAATTTCCCAGCTCAGCTCGTACAAAGCAGCCTTCAAAGTTCGTCATCCAGAACCTGAACCAAAGCCTCGACCCGCAGATTGTTCCAAATGCTCTCTACCAACTCCGAAAAACAACGGCTCGCCGCAGGGACTCCAGCCCAAAGAGAGCCGCCGCCAAATCGACCATCCTCAACTCTCTCCGCTAGTCAACCACGGCATCGCGTTCATGAGCGTCGGCAACCAACCACGGAACGCTGTCTATGAAGGAAATCCGCAATATAGTCGCAGCCCGATTCATAGGAATCGCGAGGTAGCCAAGGTGGAGAGAGCGCAAAGCCAGACACACCGGCCTTTTCCGGAAGAACGCGCCCAAAGGGCTGTTTCACAATGAGACAAGGATACCCTCGTGTATAAAATTCGTGTATAAAACAGCGATCCCAGTCGGTATTACCGACTGGATGTGGGTAATCCGGAATTTCTAGAAAAGCCTCCGATAACTTCCCAGAAACACGGGCGCCACGAGTTTTTCGCCTTTGCCGCGGGAAAAGGGCAAACATCGCGCCTATTTCGATTCCCTAACGAAAAAGAAAATTTTATAGACCTAGTGATCGTTCACAGCGAAAGCCAGAGCCTCCACGCCGTTGCAAATCCGGAAAAACCGAGCGGTATTCGCCTCGAACGGGTTGTCCTGTTCCGAATCGAGCCTAAGGTCTTCCAGCCAGGCGTGTAACAGCGTTTGGAAAAACGTTAAGATCTCCGCGTCGAACTCCGCGCAACGCAGCTCGACCAGGCCCATTTTTTAAGCCTTGCGCGAAGCTTTGAACCTGTTCTGATATCAAAATGTGGATTTTCTTTCTGTTTTTGCGAGCGTCCAAAACCTGTTATCCGCTGCTGCCAAGAAAAAGCACTCGGTTCTCCGGCATTGTGAAACCAAGCTTTTAAAATTCTGGTTTATCGTCCAGTAAACGAGCCTCTTTGCTGTATGAATCGGACATATCCAAACAGTGCGACCGGGCTCGAAGGGAACAATGGATTTTTAAAGAAAAAACCACGTACTTGACACCATTTGCATCTTTGCTTTTTTTCGTAAAAATTTTTTAAAATTTATGCAACCTACATTCCGTCCACACTGTAAAAAACGTGCGCGCAAAATCGGTTTTCGCGCCCGAAAATCAACTCGTGGTGGCCGAAAGATCCTTGCCGCTCGCCGCCACAAAGGCCGCAAGCGTCTCACTGTTGTCTGATGGCGATGCGTTTGCGCGCCGCACAACGCCTGCGACGCAACGCCGATTTTCGCGCTACACGCGAACAAGGTTACTGGCATGACAGCAGGGCTTTTTTGTTGGTCTGGCGCCAGTCTCACACCACATCCACCCGCGTGGGTGTCGTTGCTTCGTGTGCCTCGATCGGCAATGCCGTGCGGCGCGTACGCGCCAAGCGGCTCCTGCGTGAATTGTTTCGCCAGCACCAAGCTCTCGTGCCCACGGGAGTCGATGTTGTGCTAACCGCCCGTCCCACCCTGTTACAGCTGGAGTTTGCAGAACTAGAAACGCTTTTCGCCGCTTCTTGCCGCAAGTTTGCGGCTCACGACCACCGATGTCTGAGCTAGTTTTTACCAAGTCTGCTTCGCTGCTAACACGCTCGCTCAGATCGTTAGTTTTTGTCTATCAAAAAACTGTCTCGCCCGCGCTTCGGGTTGCAGCGCCAACACTCGGCTGCCGTTTCGAACCATCCTGTTCCAACTACGCCGCCGAAGCCCTGCGCAAACAGGGAGCGCTTGCCGGGCTCGCACTAATCGTCCGCCGCCTTTTGAAATGCGGTCCCTGGCACCCTGGTGGCTATGATCCGGTTCCAAAGAGGCTTTCCATTTGTATCAAATCGGTTTTATTACACCGATCCTGGCCTGTCTGCAGCTTCCTTCCGCCCATGGATAAAAAAAACACCTTTATCGGAATCGCCCTCCTTGCCGCCTCCGGCATTTTATACTTTAGTACTCGAGACGCCCCGCAACCGCCTCCAAAAACCCCGGAAACTGCCAAAACGGCCAGCACGATTCCCTTATCGAGTTCAGTCCGTTCCGAGATCGATTCGAACCTGAAAGCCCCGACCTCGCCCGCAGCTAACCAGCAGAAAGTCCGTTACGTCACGCTAAAAAACTCTTTTATCGCCGTGCGCTTCACCACCGCCAGCGGCGCCATCGACCGCATCGCGCTAAAGCAGCACCGCGCCAGGATCGACGGAGATGATCCCTATATCATCAACTCGCCGCACGCCACGCCCGCGCTGAGCTTCGTGGACCTCCCCGGCCTCGACGAAAACGCACGTTATGAGATCGTCTCGCAAAGCGCGACCGAGGTCACCTTCCGTTCCACGCTCGACAATCGCCTAGAGGTTACTCGCCACTACCAGCTCGGATCTGCCACCGGCGGCGACGATTATCAGGTGAACCATAAAACGACGTTTCGCAATCTCTCAGCCCAAGTCTTTCCGATGCCTCGCCTTCGTGTAAGCCTCGGCACCATTTCACCACCCTTCCCGAACGACACTGGCATCTACCTCAACGTCGGCTATTACAACGGGAATAAGACCGAGTTTATCCAGCGCGACGCACTAGCCGGCGGCGGTCTCTTCTCCAAGAGCAATCCACTACCATACATTAAGAAGACGTCCATCGTGGAATGGGCTTCAGTGAAAAACCAATTTTTCACCACCATCCTCTCGCCTGACCAAGCCGGAAGCGGTGTTCACATTGAGCGGGTAAAAATCAATCCGCTCCTGCCCGACACTAATCGCTCTTCGTTTGGCATCACCGGTTCCGTGTTTTTCGATCTCGCTCCGATACCAGCCAACGGCATAAACACTTGGGAAGCAGGTTTTTTTGCCGGGCCGAAGGAATACCGCCGGCTCTCGAATTCCGACAACTTCCACCATAAAGAGGAAAAGATCATGGAGTTCGGCGCCTCGTTCTTCAATAAAATTTTCCTTTCCGGCTTCTTCGCCCCGCTGCTGCTCACGATCATGACGTGGGTACACTCGTGGATACCAAACTGGGGACTCGCCATCGTAGTGATGACGCTGTTGCTCAAGTTCGCCACGCTACCCTTTACGCTCGCCGCCTCCCGCTCCACCAAGCGAATGCAAAAAGTCACTCCGCTCTTAGGTGAGGTGCGAGAGAAATACAAAAACAGCCCCGCTAAGCAACAACAAGCAATTGTGAAGCTCTACAAGGAAAACAAAGTCAACCCGCTCGGCGGCTGTCTTCCAATCTTTGTCACAATTCCGCTCTTCATCGGCTTCTTCAGCATATTGCAAAGCGCGGTCGACCTCCGTTTCGCCAATTTCCTCTGGGTGAAGGATCTCGCCGCCCCCGATACCGTGATCTCCTTCGGCACGCACACGCTTCCGCTGCTCGGTCTCACCCACCTTACCCTTAACATCCTCCCCCTTCTTCTCGGAGCGACGATGATTTTTCAGACCAGAGTCACGCCCACGCCCGCCACAGACTCCACACAAGGCACCATGATGAAAGTTATGCCACTGATGTATGTTGCTTTCTGCTACAACTTCGCCTCGGCTCTTTCTCTCTACTCGACTATCAATGGCCTCTTTACAATCGCCCAGCAACTTGTGATCAACCGCCTTCCGGAGCCAAAGCTTACCTCGAGGTCTTTCGCTGGCAGCACGATCAAAAACGTCACATCTCAAAAAAAGAAATAACAATATTTTCATCTGGCCTCGAAACTCGAGGCCGTTGAGCAGAAACCTGACCGCTGAGTGTTAGACCTTCCCCATGGCCGGCCATAATAAATGGTCCAAAGTCAAACGCCTTAAAACCGTCACCGACACCTGTAAGGGCAAGGTGTTCTCCCGCCTTTCGCGCGACATCACACTCGCTTCCAAGGCCGGCAGCGGCGACCCTGAAGTCAACGCCCGTCTCCGCGCGCTCCTCCGCAAAGCCAGCGAAGCCAACATGCCCGCCGAAAGCATCGCCCGCGCAATTAAAAAAGGAACAGGCGAATTACCGGGCGTCGTGTTTGAAGAGATCACTTACAAAGGCTATGGGCCCGGAGGAGTCGCTTTCGTCGTGAAGTGCACAACCGATAACAAAGCTCGCGCCACTCAGGACGTACGCTCCGCCTTCACGAAGTTCGGAGGCAGCCTCGCACAAAGCAGCGCTGTTTCCTCCCAGTTTCTCCACGCCGGCCAGTTCTTCATCGCCAAGAGAGCAACCGACGAAGACAAGCTGATTGAACTAGCTCTGAAGGCGGGCATCGACGACATAATCAGTATCGATCAAGGCCACGAGGTACGCTGCAACATCCACGCCTTCGACAAGGTTTTCAACACCTTGGAAAATGCCGGAATCAAAGTCGATAACGCAGAAATCGCCTATATTCCGACGAGCACCGTTCCGATCGATTTTTCAACTGCTGAAACACTGGGAAAACTCCACGAGACCCTCGACGCGTCCGATGACGTACAGGCTGTCTTTTCGAACGAAGAAACCAGCTGACAGAATCGCCCTACCGTTTGCTAGACACCCACCAGGTGAGCTACCTCTGGTAGTGAACAACCCTTTCATTCTGCCGCAGATAAGCTCGCACAGCCTTATGGGGCGTCGAACCGACAGTTTTAGAAAACATGTAGCCCCTTCTTACGGCGCGCCAGGATTTTGCGTCGCCGTGGGAACTTGCAGGTAAGACGAGATATTCGCCTGCGTGCTGCCGGTTGCGGGCACACAGATCTGGGAATGCTCTTTTCCATGTCAAAGAAAGACTGGACAAACCACCGCCGAGTCATCCCGGCCAAAAGTACGCCACAAACCACACCACATCTCTGGAAAGAGGAAGGAAATTTTGGAATCACCATGATTCAAAAATTATTAAATATACTACTATATAAAATATATTTGTACATGATTATACAAAGCAAAACCAAACCCGCTATGACCACCATAGTTATGCGCCCGTCTCCTCGCTGGCCGGTTCAGCATTTTCAGCATCGCCTGACTACACTACACACTGCATCCTGGCTGTCTGCTTCTGCCTGCCTTCTTAGGACTGACCACCATCCAATCAGATTTTACCGATTTTTCACCAATTCTGCTCCTCCACAAGCTCGGTAAGGTTGCAGAGCATAACGTCATTCACTGGCGTTGGGTAAATTCCCGTCACTGAGGCCTCCGCGAGGCTATGACAACTTTACGACCTGCCCCTTGTTTTTCGACTGATCGCTGGCTTGTATTTCGAGGTCCTCCCAGCTACTTCAAGCAACTCCGTAGACTGCTCGCGAAACGGTAAAAACGCGCTCAAAAAACTCCAGATACCGCCATTTCCTGCGAGCAAGTCACCACCGCCAAAGTTCTCGTCACCCAAGCTCGCTCCGTCTTGTTTCCGTAACTTTCCATCTCCGGCAACTATGCGTAAACCAATAATCCGATGCTAGCGTTCGATTTCATTCTCAACCAAAGCGCCTCATACTTTAGCCTAGATCCCCCCCCTGGTCAGATCGGAAAATCTTAATTCTCTCCGGCGCCGCCGCCGGAAGCGCTAAACTCGGTGATATTTTCCGGACCCGCTTTTTATCCTTTTAAATTTCCAGAAGATTTTTCGATAAAAACAAAAACTAGCTTAGCCAGCTCGCACGAGCGTATAGGGTTTAGCAGCCACATGTCAGGTGTTGGTGTTGGTGTTGGTGTTGGTGTTGGTGTTGGTGTTGGTGTTGGTGTTGGTGACCACCGTGTGGACATGGCCGTAGATATGGTCGGAGCAATAGCATTCCTCGCCAGCACATTTGGAACAATAACGAAAATCATTCTCCGAATGTGTGAGATCGGTCTTGCTGCAAACATAGCAACGATGGCGCGGCTCGTGCTCAGTGCGTTCGTCCCGCGAGGCCTTGAGCTGAAATTCCATACGACGCACTATATCGGCGGTAAAGAAGAGAAGAAAGTTACCAACCGACGCGAGCACCATTATACGCGTGGTCCAGCTTCCCACGGCCACCTCGTAGCAGTAGAAAAGCCAATGCAAAGCTGCAAGCCGCTTTATCTTTACCGGAAGAACAAAAAAGACCACCAGCTCGAACTCGGGATTTAAGTAGGCGAAGGCCAGAAAGACACTTCCAGCCAGAAATACATTGGTAGCGTGAGAGATCGGGAAGATGAGTGACACGCCCATCGTCAGTAGCCAGCCGACGAAGATGAAAAAGTTGTATCGAAACTCACCCCAATAGTGCTCGAGCGCACCGCCCATAAGACAAAACATATACCAGGCAAATGCGAGAAAAACGGCCGACGTTATCGTCAGCGCGCCAGCTACCGGAGGTACGAAAAGAAAGGTAACCAGACGCCACCACTCGCCAGCATGAACTGCCAGCGGCAGCAGAATAAGGCGCTCGGGGTCGATACGACCAAGCAAGAAGAAGCCCAGAACCACCATTTGTCCGGCCACCAAATACAGAGAAAGGTTTGGAATGGCGAAGCGGCCGAAAAAACGTTCGATACGTGAAGTAAACGACATCATACCCTTATTTTGCAGGATTCCGCACCAATCGGTCGATCAAAGTTTTCTTTTCGGATGCGAACTGGGGATCGACGATTTTTTCGACCAACATCCGGACCTCATCGTCTTTCCTACCAAGCTTGATCAAAACATTGGCCCGCTGCAGGTCGACGAGCTGGCGTGTAGCGGTATTCGCCGCGTTTCCCCGCAGTTTCCTCCCAGACGCCAAATGCCTTCTCCAAGCGGAGCGAATTGAGGCTGTAATTATAAAGAGAGTCATCGGGCTCGAGCTGGGTCGCCGACATCAGCCAAGGCAAAAATTCGAGTAGCTTTCTATCCTTGGTGATAAGCTTTGTTATCTTATTCTTTATCAGTGGGGTCTTACTATCAAGATGATTTGCCTTAAAAAAGTCCCTCACGGCCTGCCGCGACATCCTGGTTCGTCTGAATTAGAACATTGTAACTGTTTGCAATCGACTGCGTCTCAACATAAAATCACTGCGTGTCGAGTTCATCGACCTCTTTCTCTGGCTTGACGAAGCGATCCTTTTGTCGCGCGACGATTTTTTTAGTGCCTTTTCGATTTAACGTTTCGTCTTTAGTACACACAAGGGCTGGGGCTAGAAAAAAACTGGCAAGAAAGAGACAGTAAAAAAGAGAGTGCACGGGTGGTAGGACACAAGCGGCACTTTTTCGTTCAATTAATACAATTGCCAAGCGTTCCGATTGCCTTCCCCAAGGGAAACAAAAAATTTTCCCAACCAGCTGCCCAGCCGACGCGGTTTCAAATAACGTCCGCTTCAAAATAGCTAAGATACACACCCAAAGCATGCGCAAGCCGCGCTCTGATTCCGCCCCTCTTACCATCCGCAGCCCGAGTCTCGTCCTGCCCAATCGTTTTGGTCCAAACATCGTTCCAAAGAATCCAGATTGTCTCCATTACGCCGATCTCAAAAGGCTACCTATGGAATAGCCAGCACAGCAAACACACTTTTACTAAAACGTTATAGATTCGATCCTCGGGCACTACGACAGCCAACCGATGTTGACCGGGGCTGGATGTCTTGTATCTCTTTTCACGACTGCGAACACGACTTATCCTATTGCTACTAATAAACTTTTTACGACTATACCAGCTAGAGTAGCTGGAGCCGTCCTCGAAAAAGATCTCGTCAACTCTAGGTTTCCGAACTGTCTTGCGCCGAACTCATCAGGAAAAATAGCGCCCGTAAGCTCATCATTATGAGCGGCATCACTAACTACTACCAACCCGTCGAACGCGACTTCAAATTCACGTGCTCCTGCCTCGAGGTTTTCGCCGAATTCCAGCACTCGACGGCTCTTATGACGAAAAATTTTCTCGTAATCCGTGGCCTCGATTTGTTTGCTGAGTTCGAATCGAACCAATGTGCGAGTACCACGATTGCAGTGAAAACTATCAATACCAAGCTCGCGGGAAAACTCAAGCACCCCACTTTAACTATCGCCTGTGCGCCATCAGTTGCTGACGGACGCCGGCATATTCAGTCTCCGTCAACATCGCCCATTTCGTTCCCGGTTTCGCCAAAAACAAGCTATCAGCCATTCTTCGAAGTCTTGCGGTGCGCGCCAAACCAACTACATCCTCCTATGCCTGTCACACGCCGTAAAAGCCTTTTTCCCAAATGGCTCGACGATCTAATGCGCCTAGAAAAAAGGAACACATTGTTTCGCTCCTCCGCAGTCTTGCGCGGCGGAAAAATCCTACGATACCACCTTCGCCCCACCGATAGGGGCGAAGGAAATCTTTGCTGAACAAGCACAACAAATTTTCAACGTCTACGCCAGCAACCTAGGACTCAACAAAGCTGTCTAACACTATCGGCCACCCCCACTTCCGTCCCAACCTAACAGCCACCAACTGGAAACGTTTTAAATTTCTCCAGACAACCCGGGCTATACCATCCGTTTTAGCTCATTTCTTTGTAGTGGATGACCAACATATCGTCCTTCCTTATAGCAGTGGGAAATGTAAATGGCGTGGAGTTTCAAACACAGGTGTTTAACAACGCCCCCTCAATCTGTCAGTGGGCGGTAATTCAGTTTTTCTCGAAACTCGCCTCATCCGCGCCCAACAGCCGGGTAGCGAGAGACCTCGCCCTTCGCATCTCGCTCGATCAATATGGTACCAAGCTGCACGCGATCGAGTCCAGCGGATGGCCTCTCGGCAGGCTTCGGCAGTTCGCAGGATTTCCTAACAACATTGCAAAGACTAATCGAGCTTCAGCAATTGCTTCACGAGCCTCCACATCGATCGCAGCCCCGGCGGGAACGAACGGGAGCGACTCCAGCTGAATAGCTTCCGTAAGCAGCTTTGGGGCTCCAGGCTTAACCAGGCAATCCAACAAACCGGGGAAAAGCAGCAGTAAAAACTTGGAAAGCGGCATTAGCTATGCCCATATATTCTTCTTTGACAAAAGCTCGGCTCATGCAAAAACCTGCATGTAGAAATCTATACGCTTCCTTAAGTTTCTTAGAAAACTAGGTTCGTCTAGTTCTAGTCTCAACCTTAAAATTTCCACAACAGCCACCGAAAAGACCTTGGATCTCAGCTTTTCAGCTTTTATTTTGAGATTAACGGCTGATTGAGAGAAGCAGTATGCTTTTGTACAAAACGAGGTAAGACCGGATTGTTTGTAGAGTTCTTCCCTTCCTGTACCGCAAGGGAAGAGACCGCTCCATCGCCTATTATTATTATACCAGCGCACATCGTTCCTATAAAAATGGCGATTTCACCGACTAATCGGAATCAATTTTCCCAAAAGTTGCTGATTTTCACCATCTGCGTAGGGAAGTCTCCTATAAACCGCCGCCCACGACTGACTATCATGGATCCGATAAGAATCTCGATTAAATACAACTAAAAAGAGCCACGATGCTCATCAAATCAACCCAAGATCATCGCGAGCTCCTCAGGGGCTGAACCGAATTGGATGCTATCATTGGCGCGGTGAAACTGAAGCTGGTGATCGAATTTCTGGAGGTATTTTGTCGCTCCGTGCACAAACACATAATCGTGTTCGATGAACCCGGCTTCAACCGGCTGCTCGCCCAAGAAAACAACAGAAACTTTTCCTATACGATTGATGAGAAGCTGCGATAAGTCTTTACCATTTCTAGATTTTTCAAGCGAGACATTGTACGCTCAGGTCTCCTAGTAGCGGAGACGACTTTTCCGCAACTCCGGCGGGACAAGGTCAGTATCTTTGCCTCGTCTGCCCAACCGAGAATCCAGAATCCCATTTCCTCTAGCACCACTACGCGCGGCCATCTCCGCGCCTCCATTGGGCCAGCGCGCTAAGAGACCCTTGCTTTCGTACCAGAGCCGCTCTTGCACATCTATCGCCGCCGAAGGTGAAAGGCAAATTTTCACAGCAAAGCTACTGCCACCGACAAAGACGCCAAAAGATTTCTAGAAATATTTTCCCGCTGAGAAATCGCACATACAATTAAGTCACGAGTGCCTTGTGTAATCGACTAAACGCAAAAATGGCGCAACCCACCGCGTTCAACGTCGTGCCAAATCAGATGCTAGTGGATTTTCCCAGTTACTGAAATGACACGGCTGAACGCACTATCCCTCTTATCGAGCGCCCCCTGCGGTTTGCGATAGTCGAGATCCACTTCGCAGCTCTCCGCCACTGTCCGGCTCAGAGATTCGAAGACACCTTCCCTTTGAAGAATCACGCAGACAAACAACCACCAAGCTAAAAGTACCCACCTCAGAGGTCCCGCTCGACGAGGTCGTTTGTGAATTTTTTCGGTCTTGGCGATTGTTTTTTGTCGCGGCACTGCCAACCTGTGATTTCGTTGGATGCGCTTCGCCGGCTACTCTTGACGCAGATACGCCTTGATATGCTCAACATCGCCGATCATCTGCGCGCAGCTTGTCGCTAAACGCAACCGCAGAAGCATCTCAGGTTTGTTGCACCCGAAGTGTTTGCGACCAACGAACATACTCGATTAATCAATTTTTCTACCTGCGGATCTATCTTGCCGAAACTGAAAAAGCACAAATTCGTGCAGGTCCTCCACCCACTGCGCGGTATCAAGGCAGTTAAGTTAACTACCAGTGTTTCATCGGAACGCCAGACGCTACCGCCAATCGACCGGCTACATCTTGCTTCTTTAGAACGGTGCCAAAAGTTATAGACGCAGGTTCAGGACCTACGACCAAACCTAAGCTCGGCCTCGAAAGTAGGACACCCACCAACATTTCCCAGCAGCCTCCTGAGGCCTCGCTAGCCGTCCGATCACGCTGAACCTCCGTTTTGCTAAGCTATTCCACTTCGATTTCGTTCATCTATGCGACAGCCTCGTCGAAAAAGGTACGCACGAGGGCTACACTGGCGATCCTGGAAACGGTAACCACATCTTTTTACCAGACACTGCCGACCACAATCGCCACATTGCCAGTGGAGTCCCGATGTTTCAGGTCAAACTTCAGTTACTCCCATATAGCTCCCAATTCGAGACCTTGGAAATCGCAGAGAACGACCAGCAAGGATCGTTTATCCCGCTCACCGAGACACAATAACATTTCCGTCATCACGCGTGCGTTAGTCCGTCTTGCTAAGTTTTCCGGAAGCGCAAAGGAGAATAATTGAAAGATCGGAAGTAAGTAGGAAAATCGAATATACAAGACTTTCAACCCAACCAAGAACAGATGCTCCACAGATAAAACCACACCGTTCTAACTTAAGAACTTCCCAAAGGAGCTTCTTCTCAATATATATTGTTCAGAGTGGTATAGCGGAAAAAACATCCAGAAGTCCTTCCGTCTACCTGATTAAGGTCACGGTTTCAAGCTACACCGTCAATTGCAATCTCACTGGTCACGTTGGCTGTGATTATCTGGTACATCGCCAATACCCCCAACGATCGCTTCCGGAGGAATTATCCTAGCACCCCTTGTTGCGCACATTCGCAGTTCCGTTGGAACAACGCACGAAACTGTCGGAACGCGCTATCATGGACATCGATGTTCCAGCTTTGACTCTCGTGCTTGGTTTCTTCGTCTGGGTCTTCGGTGTTCAAGTCGCCAATGAGATGCAGAAACTGATGCAACTGTTGCCACAATTCGCCAGCCGTTTCGTATAATATCAGTATCTCATTCAGGCACTGATAGGAAAAGCCGATCGTCGACTACCTGGAACAAAGAGGCTCAGACTCAAAGGCCATCGCGAGCGTCAACCTGGTGGTTGTCCGTCACTGTTGGCGCTCTTACCCATATTGGTCCTGATCTCTTTTGTCGGCGTTTATCTCCCGCTCTATCCGCTGTTTTATCACCATGGGTTGCCTCCGCTAACCGTCGACTTCAGTAAGGCTTGTCCTAAACGAAGCCGCGCATGGGCTGTAAAATTGGCTCATCGTCCAAGATATCGCCATACTGGCGGTTGGTACTCTGATCGGTCATCGGTCTGACAATTAGCAGTGTGCCGCTGGCCCTGGTCCTGGTGGTGCTCGCAGGCCTACTTGCGTTTCGTGCCCGTGATCGTTCTGATCATATTTTCCATACCGAGTATTCTGCTAGCGTTTCCAAAAGTTTTCGAGCTTGTTCCCTAACACGTTGATAATTTACGTATCCGCCCAGTAGCTTGAAAGCAATGTACTCGTGTCAATTCTCAAGCGTATCGGGCGGAGATACCTCAGGTAGTCGGCTTACTAACCGCGCTCGTCCACCATCTCTATTTCGAAGACACACTAGGAAATGGAACCTAAACCCAGTTGCAGGAAGCCTGCTTTAGGCTGAAAAAGTCGTGTTTCCGGAACGCTCCTCTGAATTTATTTCAATCGACGCGAACCACTCGCGACTTTTCGGACGGATACAGTCTGCCAGAGGTAAGTACAACCGCCGCCGATATACAGTCCGATCCAGAGCCCCCGCACATAGCCATCGAGGCCGAACTCTTCCAACATCTCGAGCAATTCACGCACAACTGCAAACGTCAACAAGCAGAAGTTCTGCAGATGCTGCTTGACAAACATATCAAATCGGAGCCTCAGGAGTAAAAATGATGTGTGGCAGCCGCTGCAAATTTGGACTCAGTTCAAGAATCTTTCGCACTCCACTCCAAACCTAATCGAGCAGGAAATCCACGAGCTACTTTCTACCAAAGTCGACATCCGTCATCTTGTCACACGAGAGTGTTTTTTAGCGCCGAAGCCAAGATAAAGCAGCACACAGTGCTGTTCCGCAGATTCCGCAGATGCGCCTGCACGTCTTTGTGCTCGCTAAAAGCTAACCCCATGTACCTCTTTCTGGTCGGCAGGGTAGCAGCTGTTCCAGCTGCCCCGTGCCGGCCTTCCACTTGTTGAATTTATTTGGATGAATCAGGAAGGTAACCGTGTTCGCATCTCCATTGGGGGAACTGCGGGTACCAGCAGGGCAGCTTTGGCCAGAAGCAGCGGTAGAAAACTTCTGCGGACCATGGCAAACGGTTGAAACACGGAATCCAAAAACACAGCAACAAGTCTCACCGTGCCCACGTAGAATTCCCTGGTCTAATCCACCAGTCTCTCCCTCCATTTCCATGCCACACTCTAGTCCGTATTTGTCCGTGCATATCCGCCGATCTCTGCTAGATACTCAAGTTCACCGAAAAAACCGGAACCGGTAGCGAGGCCAAACAGTTTATAGCCGATATCCGCATCTAGCTGAACAGCGCAATCAAAACCAAGAAGGGAAAAGCTGATGGACAGCGATTGCATAGAATTAGAGAGAAGGGCTTGGATCGCCTGCCTTGAGAGAAGCGTGATCGCACCAGTAAACGCTGGGGTTTTCGTAGTCATATTATCACCAACGCTTACCATACCGCCGCTACCGCTAGCAGTGGCACTTTCCTAAGTGTCGGTCGCACGCATCGGGTTGCTTGCTGGAACCCTTCATCAGGTTGCCCTCGTTTATCCAAGCTTCCAGTGCCGCGTTTTGCTTTGTCTTTTTCAAGGACATTACCGACAATGGAATGGATACTACAAAAAAACTCTCCCATAACTCCTGTGTTAGGTGGAAAAAGACGCAATGTCTTTCCTCCAGTCTAAGCCCCGCATCACGACCTGGCTCCAAAATCGTCTACTACAAGTCCGTACCTAGCTAGTTACGGATGCCCAGCGGCAGCCCAGATCACCAGAGATCGACACCTGGGCAACGCTCGCCACCTCAGCGCAATCGAATGGTCGAGAAATCAATCCACTTTCCGCAAGCGTTCGAAGTTAGAATTCGCCGGCTCGATGCGCAGCTCAAGGAACGGAAGATGGAATTCGCTCGTAACTTTCCAGATATGTCACGCGCCAGGAAGTTTTCCGTCTGTCCCGGAATACAACTCACCCGCAGCCACCAGAACGCCACGCCAGCCAGCCCAGGGGAAAGCCGTAGCAAATTTTTCCAGGAAAGCCCCTTCTCCGTCTGTCTTGTAGCGAGATAGGATCATCGCATCGAGTCAACCAGGCCACAATTTCAGAGCAGCGCCGCCTCGGAAACACACGTTTCTCCCCACCACGCCATAGGGTCGAAAGCAAAAAGGGGAAATACTATGAGCCAGTCCTCACACCAAGCCCACCTCCCAAGGGCAAGAGAACACCGCCAGAAAACCTCATAAAACTCCTATGCAAGCCGGAAGAACCTTCCCGATACAAACCCCAACTGTTCTTGCTCTCGGCGTGCGAAGCGATCCGCTGGAACACAGGGCACCACAGCGGCGTTCTTGCCAGCTGAAGATCAACTCCCAGGTATTCATATGACACAAAGCATTCTCCTTATATTATAGTAATTAATAGTACGCCACCACCACATTCCTCAAAATATTTCAGGATTCCAACTTCTAGCTGCAGCACCTGCTTGAGGCCCCACTACACAAGACGCGATCCGGTCTTCTCGCAGCGGATTCCATCCGTGCAAAACATACCAAAAACATACCATTAACTGCTCATTCCATGCTAGTAGCATGGAAATCTGCCATCTGTGAAAATTTCCGGAAGTGGTCGACACACAGCCGAAGGCACCAAGCCTAACTTCCTAGTCGTTGCGCGTGTCGAAAATGGTGGAGGGCCCAGCCTTTCGTGGGGGAAATCACTTGCACACAAACAGCGCAACTTTCTGCGCGTCCGAAACGGACGGGTTCACACCGGAATGCCAAACGCAATGACATCCTTGTTCATTTTTACCTAAAGACACCCGAACGGCTGGCGGCCACTAAGTCTTTCCTTCGGAGCGAGATCCTCCAATCTCGGCCAAGCGCCAGCAACTCTTCCACACGAGCGTATTGCGGTAGTGCACAAGATATTGATGCCCTTTTTACCCAAAAAAATCGCACTTCAATCCGCAAGTTCGCGGCCTAACACTAAGAGTTCGCCGCTCCGCGAACGTGACAAACTTGTAGGTGGAGAATTGAAGAAACCATCCATAGCAACACAGCCACCGTACTGCTCTAATCACCACCGAGAAAGCCAGCTTCAGCGATAACGCTTCTTGAGTCTGTCGAATGGAAAATATTTTCCCGGACACAACGTGTGGCGAGAATCGACCCAGCAGTGAACCGTAACCTTCGGTTTGCCACCGAGCGGCGCCTCGTCGCGCAGCCAGTCAATCAACAAGAAAAGTGCAGATTTCTGTTTCACCGTCATCGGGTGTCTGTTCAGATTGCCAACGAGACATATACCGATGCCGTGCTTGTTGTATTGGGCGTTGCGCACGTGACCGCCGTCGAGTTGGCGGAGCCAGCGCGGACCAATCTCGATTTCGCCATCGCCCGAGCCGTGGCCGTTGCCGATGAGAAAATGATATGCAAGTCCATTTTTCATCCCGCGGTTCAGGTGTTCGCTGCCATAACTTTCTGCATTGCCTTCGTCTATTCCGCTATGGTGCACGACGATGTAATGCCAACATCGCGGCTTGATTTTTATATGCGACGTCACAGCAACAACCTTGGAAAGAACCCGTGATTTGGAACTTGTTACTTTTTTCCTAACCAGGGTCGAATTGCTATTTAAGCCTTTTGGGGCCTTGAAGATGGCAATGCTGGTGCTGTGTTTTTCGCTAATGCTAATGCTAGTAATCAGTTTTCCATGCTGAACTATATGGCTCTGAAAATCATTAGCCCAACTACCCACGCCAAGAAAAAAAAAAACACTATTCCCACTAACAAGGGTCCAGCTTTTCCCAAAAGTCTATTTTTCAGCATTACTAAATATTTAAACGTTGTTTAATTGATATTATCGTAGCAGACAAGTCAACCCCTCCGCACGTTAAAAGCGCTTGACGGTACGCCATAACGCTGCTAAATTTCGCTTGTGCATAATTAAAACCGAAACAATCAAAACCAGTACCGGCTTCTTGCCCAAAAAAGCGAAGTCGCACATCGTGTGCTACATTACATATCACTAATTATTACTGGCCACCGACGAGAAAAATCCTATACTTCCATCAATAGCAACGAGCCACTCGCCCTCGCTTTCAGCGCTGGTCAGGTAATCGCTAAATGGAACCAGGCTTAGCTACGATTGTAAGTCGCCTACAGCGTGAAGTTCACGCTGTAGCACAAAGCGAGCGGGAGCAAACTTAAAACTAGTATTTTGCTGCAGGCGCGAAACTAGTTTTTTGCGTGCTTGTCGAGATGTGTAAAAATAAGGAATTAGCTATCACGCCTCGCAGCCGTTTCCTGGCAAGGTTGCCTCCGGGCGCAACGGCGTAACTCTGTTCGGAATCGCTTACTTCCGTTCCGACAATTCCGTAACGAATGCCGCGTAAGCTTTTACCAATTGTGAGCCCTGTTCGTCGAAGCAAGCTTCGGTTTTTAATTTTTCGCGTTTGTTTAAGAGGTTGTTTTCTCTTGCCGAAGATCTTATCAATTGCATGCTTCGGGATGGTTCTATACAAATAGAACTAATCAGATATGTCAAAGTCTACGATTAATAGTCATCGCAGCCTTTGACTGATACCATATGATGGAGAGAAAAATATTAAAGTATTGCGCGAGGGTGAGCTATGGATTCTCGCCTTGCGCCAGCTGAAAGGTGGCATATATACGATTGAGCGCTGCACTGTTCACTGGCCGCAGCGGCTTCGGCCTTCCTTTTTAGTCGGAGGTCGCCGGTTGGCTACCAAGTAACTCCAGAGGTTGGCAAGCTCGTCATCGTACGCGTAGTTCCAAATTCGGAAAACTCAAAAATATCATTCGAGAATCTTTCGCATCACATCAATTTTAGAGAAACCCGCAAGGGAAGTTTAAAAAATCGGTTCCGTCCGTTTCTCAACCTTATGCCAGTCAAACAGCGCCGACTGTGTACTGCACATCGTTCTAAGAACTGGGAAAAACTAATATAAAAGGACGTAAAACAGCGAAAAATTTTGATAAACAAGCTATTTCGCATGGTAAACGAATAGTTGGTAGACACGCATCTTCTGTGCACCTGCCCTTTTTCTCTATGCGATACACGCGCATAAATCATTTTTGAATTTTAACCTAGCAGCCTTTGGTTTCTCCTTCGAACGGGAAAAGCAATTAGAAATTGCCAGAAGCGCCAAGTGATGGGATAGCCGGTCCGCTTTCTTAGTGATGCCCATAACTGATTTCTGTGATAGACACCACTTGCCATACCAACCCAACCGACCGCGAGGGGAACACCCCCAGAGCCGCGGCGGGTAATGAGGCTCACGATGCACTAAACGGGCTCCGGTTCATAAAGGCTCATAAAGTAAAGACCGGATGCTGACAAATCACGGTCTACGTATTTTGCTCCAGCAGAGCGCTCTTCGCGGGCGCATTTCCGGGCGCTTGACCGGTACCAGAAGTCGTCGGAGCAGGCGCAGCATAGGGATTAGACGGAGCTAGTGCTTCCGTGGTAGAACTAGCATGGAGTAGTAGTGTGTAGTCGAAAATTTTATTTTTCCACCAACATATGCAAACAACGATGGTCTGGCTAACCATTCTATCGATGCTGTAAATCAGCGTGCACTGCTTTCTCCACTGAGGGTCAGCTGTTCAGGTGTAGGCAGCTTGGGAAGAACAAACGACCTTGTCGATCCCGGGGGTGTAAAGTGAGGTACTGAGGAGAAACGGTTTTCACGCTCAAAGCCAACATCGTAGTGATAGCTTTTGCTGGGTGAGTTTTTCCTCATGATGAGAGACTATTAAGAGCTGGTTCAGCTTATTGAGACTTTAAGTTGGCTTCTTTGTGCTTACTGTGAAAAAATTAGGTGTTTTGGGATAAAGACAAAAACGACTTAAAATAAATTCCTTGGACCTGTTTTGGTCGGATGTGTTTATGTTTATCGGCGAGGCACATGCGCTTGGAAATATCGCGTGTCTAGCCCAGCCATTTTCTACGGAACGGACAAAGACCTACTGGCTAGCCTGATATTTCAGGCGGTTTGGCGTTAGTCGCAATCGTAGATGTGCTCGCCGCTGTTATAGCGAAAACACCACGGAGCGGCCCTGATCGAGACGCTCCAGCTGCTGCTCGCCAGCGCGTGCCGCCTCTGCGGAATCAACCTTCCGCATGTCGTACCAGAAGAAGACATGCGATGGATAACTCTAACTAAACAGGACAATCAGCGCACCGGTGTGCAGCCAATCCAGTCCGTCAGTATCTTGAATTACCGGACGTAACTTGACCACCGGGAGCAATAGATTGATGAATAGAATTTGCATTTTTGAATGGGAATTCTTATTTTTAAAAGCACTGGACGCGCAGCGATTGGGCCCCTCAAAAAGGCTCTGCTCTGCCCTGTGCCATTGCTCTTGAACCGGAGTTTCTTAGCCGCCTCTCAAATGAGTTCATCGATTGTGTAGTCCGCATATTGGACCGCTCCGGGCCCACACCACGAAACCTTTTGCGAAAAATCGATGCAAGCCTTCCACATATGTAAAAGATCGGTAGCTCGAGGCCGTAATGAGGAAGTAATAGAAAAACTTGCCCGCTTCACAGCGGTTGCGATCGGCCTCCCACAACGTCCAGCGAAAGAGATACTCGTTACATGAACCCCAGGCTTTTCCGAAAATTATATCATTCGACAAAACACTGGCACGATTGAGCACCCGATAACCGTTGTGTCCGAAGAAATGGTTCTTGTTTTGAAGTAACCAACCTCCCATAGATGGGGGGCTGCATCAATGCAGCCCTTTCTAGCGCAAAACGGAAACCATCGTAAATAGATCGTCATTGGAGGATGTTTGCCATGAAATGGCCGGGCGTCCGTGGCAGCGAGAGCGCCAGCGCCGATCCAGGGACTCCACCGCATGGTTCCATGCCACACTTTCGGCCAACATGTAGTCAAGACATCAGCCATAAATAAAGTCGCGGTAAATGAGATTTTAATCAAAGCTAGCAGTAGCGGGTATGGCTCGCGGATATTGCCCCAACACCTCATAATCTCATAATGTAGTATAGTTCGAGATAATCGACAGCGATGAAATTAAAACCTACGCCAAATTTGTCGCCGCCTATAATCTGCGCTACGTGTCGCTCCTCGCAGCCTCCGGAAATTCCACGCCACTCCAGAAACCGAGGACTATCAGCGCGCGAATCCACGACACCATTTACCCGTCTCATCGAGCGCATCGGCCTCTACACCCCAAAGCGGCAACGCTCTGCTTTTATTCACAGCGATTATGCTCTGGTCGGGTGTCCATCGCAGCTCGCCATCTCAACCCGTTCGCACGCTTTGTACGACACCCGGAAAGTAAAGCAAGACCAGCCCAATGATCTTCTTCGCCTCCGAGCTCCGTGGGATTTTTCGATATCTCTATCTCTTAAAGCTGAGGTACGCAAGTGATCGGTTTTCTGGCCTACGGAACGAAATCGGCTCCGAAGTGCGACAAACTCTTCGGCCCCGGCAACGCCTTCGTTACTGAAAAAAAGCGGCAGCTTTAACGCGATGCTGCCAGCGCCACCGATCTATTATCGCAAGATGGATACAGTTCGGACTCACAAGTGATGGCAGTTACCTTCTCGAAAGCCATTTCCTTACAAATTGCCTAGAAAGTTAAAAATCAGGTCGGATAACCTGTCGCGCATAGCCATCGCTTCGACCGTAGTGGAAAAAGTCGCGTGCTGCTCGCTTCGTCACCCGCCGCAGCGGAGAAGATCGCCAACCAATACGCACCTAAAGAACCTCACTCTATTCCACAAGTCGCCCAACCTTGTGCGTTGCCCTCAAAAATTATGTCCGCCAGCTCCGTCTTTGTCGGTCACTGGACGCCCGAATTTCTCAGCGACTACGCGGGCGGTACGAACGACGTGCTCCCGATTTATAGCTAGTGCGACCCTGTACCGCTCTTGATATCAGCAATTTTCTTCGGACGATAACGATTTAGGAAGCCAGTCCTACTGATCTTCTTGCGCTCCGCGCAGCATCATGCCTTCTGAGCCAATTGGAAATTCGGCTAAAAAAAACCTACGGCACAAACCCGCTTGCCATAAAGGCCGATGGTGCCAAGTGGCTGCACGTAGCCGATCTCGACAAAGCTAAAGACCAAGCGAATGCCAAATTCGCACTCATAGGAGCGCTCGCGCGCGAAAAGCGGCTTGCGCATTCCAATTGGCGACAGAATCTGCGATTCGGTGCAGATTCTCAGTTTGATCGCCTCCGGAGCGAAGCGAGTGATCGTCGGCAAAGTCGCAGTAAGAAATTCCTTGTTGGTAAAATTCTAGCTGGCGAAGTTCGCGAACGACTGCATCTTGCTTTCTCCAAATATCAACCTCGATGCTGAGACGGAATCGCCACGGATTGTCGCCACCTGCTAGCAGGAAACCGGCATCACGCTCGACAATTTCCTCACCGACCGACTAGGCTGGGTGCATAATATCCTCTGTACAGATATCAATCGCGACTGGAGGCGTTTTACGCCGCATTCACAAAGAATTTTTTCCACGCTGCAAATTTAGATGTGGGCTAGCGTTTCGTTAATCGAGAACCTTCGCACGCTGAAAACACGCCAACGCAATCGTCGCACCGCGCGCTCTATGAAAGGAGATCAATATTTTCAGAAAGATCTCACATACTAGCCCGCTAGCATCATCCCCTACCTCAACTTACATAAAGACCATACCGTCAAAGACGCCCAGTTTTGCAACCACATTGACATGGACGATATCGTAGAGCTCGCTACGCGCGCTATCGCGACGAAGGTACTCCCGATAAACTAGCTTTCTACGACATCATAGCCATTAGCAACGATCGCACGGTTTACGTCAATTATGTCACCAGAATCACGAAAGTGATCGATACCCCATTTTGTATCGCCGATAGTATCCGCTTGTTCGACAACGCACACCGGATTTTCCACTCTTGCACGGACAAAGTTTTCATCAAATCGCCAGCGTTTGAAAGCCCCGAACCTATCAGGTAACTCACGGATTAGTTTTGTTCTCAGTGTGTTGTTGTAGGCATCAGAAGATTCGAAAATGGAGGAAGTTATTTTGTGAAGCAATACACCGGCCATCCCTCAAAAATGTCCAGAACCGCGTTGTACACGTTTTATAGGCAATCGAGGGCGAGGGCAGAAATACAACGCAGACGAAATTGTATTGAATTGGAATAATAAGCACGGCGCACGGCGAGGCTACGACCTCACCAAGATTTCCACGCTCCACCAGCTGCCAAGAACTCTGCTCGTCGTCTGGGGCAGAACAGACACACCCAAGCATTTCCCGGAATGTTTTCCTTAAAGAGGGTATCGACGCCGCGTTCGCGACGCCAGCGTTTCAGAGCGGGACAATCCCGATTCCTCAATTTTAAAACCTACCTCGAATCTACCAAGATCACTGTTGTTCTATGAAAAAAGTATTCGTTTCCAAAATCGACTAAAAAAACGACAGCCTTGCTCCGACTATAACCCAGGATGCCATCACCCAAAGGTACTCATGATCGGCTACATGAACGCCGGGTCTTAAAAAAGGCACTGGTAACAAAAGTCACATTTTCCATTAGCTCGAAGAATCATCTCTAGACCAATGGATAAACTTCGAAGAAGTTTTTGCATCTCCATCTCGCCTTGCTCAAGGCCGATTGCATCAACGACACATTCCCCATACCTATACAGCCCGACCTATCACTCTAGAATCGCAAGTTGATTCGACGATGTCCACGATCTGAGCGACCCCTGTTTACTTGGCATTCTTGGAAGGCTTCTAGATCACCGCGCCAAGACAGGCGATTAGCCCAGCTACACCATACTCCTCGTGAAGGAAGACTATAACCCGTGTCGCCAAAAATCCGGCGAGGGAGGCCTCGAAATCGAGCTGGACGCCATAACGGCCAAAGGGTCTGGAGCTTTCCGGCGGAGAAGCGCCCCGATCTCCTATATATAATATACTACCTGGTCGTTCTGCTCCGGCGTGCGCAAGCCTGCCAACCAACGACGGCATCGCCGTGCTCGAAAAGCGCCAGGAACCGAAAGTAATTTTTACCCAACAGACTTATTGTGAAGATACTAAGAATTTTTAGTCTTTTTTAGGCCAAAATTCCCGGTAATCGATCGTAGTCTCTTCGATAACGATATAGGTGTCTCCCGTCTGTGCTCACCAGCACGCGAAATTCTTATACACTGCGTGGTACCGTAGAAAGCCAGCCGACCGGAAAGCCTGCCCTTGGCTATTGGGCTTAATGGCGAGGATGCTGAAGTCGAATCTTCCATCGGGCGTACCGCGGCCGAGCCAGATAACCATTTCCTTATCGCTGATTTTGAGATCGGTAAGCTTGAAGGAGGAGATCTAAGTCTTAATTTTACCGTCCTCGACCGTGAACATCGCTTCGAAGTCATCAAAGTGCGCAGTGAAATCCTATGTGAACGTGAGCGTTCGCGAGATCGTTCTTATCAAACTTCTTCTAATAATGTCTCTCGAACTTTTTAGCTATTTTTCGTAGGAAGACGGCGCCCCCGACCCCGGGCGTCTCCCAAAGTTGTCTGTCCTGCTGCAAAAAGAGTTCGCACTGACCCCAGCCGGATCTTCCAATCCAGAGCCAGCAAGGCCGAAAAGCCTGCCAGGTAACAGCTGTTCAGAACACAGTCCATGGGTTCCGGGGCAAGTGCATGCCAACATGCTACAATACTACGTAACTGACTCCGGATTAAGCCATGTCCAGCCACAATCAGCGACCAACTCTATCTATTGGAGTAGTAACCATGGTCATCCATATCCATATCCTGAAACGCGGATAAAAGTACGCAAAGATCTAAAAAATGGCCGGAGGCCAACAGTGCCATCAGAGCGAACGGAAGCCGGAGAACTTTTCGCTCAGCGACAAGGTTCCAGAGGGTTGGTTTATTGTATGTCTGAGGCTTACGCTTTAAGATGGCAGTTAGCTTCATCCCCGATTTGTCGCTCCTTGGGTAATGTAAAATTGATCTCCACTTGCACCCAGACTAGGCCTGGCCCGCCACTCCGCATATGGCGAATAAGTATCAATTAACGCACCGCCGTGGCCGGGCCTCCCAGTAAAATTTTCCACGCGTCTCCGAAACCATTCCACGGCAGCCATACCCGCCCACCCTTGTCGATGACAGTCCCCTCTTAATCCAGCCTCCAGCCTCGTTTCAGCCGTCGATTCCAACGACTTTTGATAGAGCTCGAGTCCCTGCCACAAGAGCATCAGGCGCCGATACAATTCACCAGCTCCGCCAACTTCTACAGCTGACCTGGCAACACGCAGCAACCGCTTTTTGTTAGATTACCTCCAGCAGATGAAACTAATGCCATTCCCGCCTTTCACCACAACCGAATGGCCACTCTCTTCGAAAGCCGTCTTGAAACTAGAACTTTACACCGCGAAACACAATGCTGCACAAAACTCAGGTGCCGAAGGCCGACACCATTTTCACACTCCAATAGGCTCCGAGATAATTTAACCGTAAAAGCCACTTTCGTCACGCCATAATGTTTCGGCCAATAAAGGCTCGTAGAGATAAACATGGTCGGCCAGCACGACGCTCCCGGTCACATCGACCATACCTTCGCATTTTTCCTTTTTGACAAGGCTGGCTGCCGCCAATCTCCCATGATCGGCGGCCCGGCGACAAGCCAGTCCGCCGGGTTTGCAGCGCAGGAAGGGCCGCGGCCGCGGCACACCGCTAGAACAAAAAACACCAGCCAGCATCAGACGCATATCACTCAGATTTTTGGAGGAAAATATTTTATAAGAATTTAGAATCAAACAAATTATAATGTATAAAGAAACAGCCTTCCCCGTAAGATAAAACCTAGCAGAGCAGACGCCCGAGTTAGCCGCTTGCACCGTCTGCTTCCTCAAGCGCTTTTATAGATTTATGGCTGCTTCCCTCGTCAAAACCGGTCCAATAGTTTAATTTTTAATGGAACAGAAACTGGAGTGGTTACCCCTTTCCCAACGTTTTCTAAGGAACAAACCGCCAGTTGGAAACCGCCCTGTGCAGCCCGCCTAGCCAAATTTCCGCTTCATAACCAATGGTATTCGCCGCAACTGGGCATTCCTGTCGGAATCGATAAAAAACTCTACCTCGGCCTGTCACTCTATTCCTTTGCTTCGCAGCGCAAACGGGTAAACGGGAGAAGTCCAACGAGAGAGGTTTTGGCCGCGTCTCGAGCTTTGATGTAAGCACAGTCTATTTTTGGCTTCTTTTTGAGCCGTTGTTGGATATCTTGAACGCTCGTAGACACCAGCACATTTCTCCGTCCGCAGGTTCGAAAACATATCCCATGGTGAGCGCGAAGATCGATATCGCATCGGCTTTTTGGCGAGCTTGACCATCCACACATTCAGCATCGTTCCACTAAAAGAATACACAGGTTGCATAGACCGCCTTGGTCTCGACGATCTGATCTTGTGGATCCACGAAGCTCCCCCTCTTTTCCCAGGTCTGTAATTCGCCGGGCGGGAAAACCGGCTGCAGAAATTGACGGGGCTCGGTTCCAAGTTCCACTGAAATTCAAGCGACTCTTTTTTCTTTCGACTTTATTCGCTGTAGTTGCGACATCAGTGGAGGAATGGCGGTCGCTCCTTGATCGAACGAATAGCTGATAGATAGTTATTATCGAGCAAAAGCCAACTTCTCCCAGGGGGAAGTTGCCACTGCTGAATCGCTTTCAGGGAAGCTATTTCAAATTCACGACTACGACTATAGGACAACACACCTAATATTACATTTACCGGCCGCTGGTGTCGATCACTGCACCCACCGCCATGGTCGCTCCAATGCCACGTTGGAGCATGTCCAGAGGATACTCAAGGAACGGTCGGCTTGAATCGCCTTCCGCAGCTACTACAGCGCGCCGGTATCATACATCTGAAGCCCGCGCCTGCAGACCGATTAGCAACAAAATTACTAAAAAACTGGGCGCCATTTAGAGACTTTTCCCAATCGTCCTTTGCCCGCTGGGAAAGAGTTGAGTACGCCGACAGTGCGACCATGAAAAGACACTTACCTGCCCTCATTTGGACATCTGAACCAAAGGGGTTTGTTTGTCTCTCCCTTGGGGTGTTCGAGTGCTTCTGGTTTGAAGATCGCGATCATGGTGGTTTTGGTAATCACCGGCTTTCTCCATTTTTCATTTTTTGTTTCCCGAATAACGACGTCATTATTCGCATCGAAAAATAGCTAGATTTCCGCCGCGTTATTCTCGCCTTTCTCCTGCAACACAAGCAAATGTATGGGCGGCTCCAATTAAAGCAGTTTCAGCCTGATATCTATCTTGCAGACCGCTACCATTGTAGCATTGCTTTGGCTTCTTCAACCGAAAAAAATATCGAGTGCTATTGCGAATAGCTGGTACATCTTTGTCGCTTCAGATATCAAGTTAGTTCCACGACCGAAACCGATCGTAGTAATCGGCGTTCCGGTTGCCTCGGAACACCATAGTCCTATTGTTGATAACAAACTAAACAAAGGTCTTTGCCCGTCGTCATTTTCTCTCCAGAATGGAAAATTGGAAACAAGATAGATTTGTCATACCGGCTATGGCGGATGGTCCCACTGGAAGACGACGGGGAAATACCTGTTCCTGTTTTTACTTTCCATGGGACTTGCCACCATTGTTCATATAAAAAGTCACAACCTGTTTGGCTCTGGCGTTCAGCATTTTCCTACCTTTCTTCCTCCCTGCGAAATCACTCCACTTGCAGAATAGTGTCGAGCACCAAGCATTCGAGCCAGGTATTTATTGGAGCAAACCACCACCGAGATTTTCACGTTGCCACGGGGTATCCGATGATAAACTCCACCACCACCTTGTTGTCAAAGCCGAGTTATCACATCTTCAGCGAGCACTTCCAGTTCCGCTGCTTTAACTTTAAGATACATGCATTTTTCTTGGCTAATGTATTTAGCTTTTGACTTCGAATCAGAGTTCCGAGACCAGCCAACCGAAACCCGGTTCAATACAAATAAGGAATTTTCCCATAGCCTCTTTGACACGCTCAATAACATATCCCGGTCCGGATCGCCCTAAAAACAGAAAGTCTAGCACAACAGAAAACCACAAACGAACTCTCGGTAGCTCCAAAAGAAAACGGTGTTCCATCGGTTATTTTTTCGACTCGTCAACAACGAGGTATTGGTAGACCCCTTTATGCCAAATGAGCACGAGCACCTTTGGTCCCTTGATCTTCTCACTCAACTTCACCGCCGAGAAAGCATCGTGGACGCGCTTGTCATCGATCTCCAGGATTATATCGCCTTTCTGCAGGCCGGCGCGCGCCGACGCGCTGTCCGGATCTACCTGGGTAACAACCGCACCTTCGAAATTCTGTGGCACGTTTAGATTGGAACTGTAGTTGCGCGTAATATTATCCACACCAATGCCGCTTAGCAAACCGTAGTGATTGTGATCAGCACCGCGGCCGGCGAGTTTTTGCATAAAAAGATACCCGAGCTTCGCCTTTGTCTCCTTATTTTTACCGTGGCGAACATAATGGATCGTGATTTCGGCGTCGGGCGAGAGTCGGGCGACCGTGAGCGCAAGATTGCGCGGGTCGTCGATTTTTGAATTGTTGATTTTGGTGATAACGTCACCTCGCTTGAGGCCGGCCTTGTCGGCGGCACTGCCTTGGACGACTTCGGTTAATAGCGCGCCGTAGTCGATATGGAATTGTTTCGCGAGGTAGGGATCGAGTCCCTGCGAGGAAACCCCAAGGAATCCGCGATCGACATGGCCGTGTGCGACGAGTTGCTCCATGATCGAGCGGGCAAGATTGATAGGAATCGCAAAGCCAATGCCGTTGGACCCGCCGGTGCGGCTCAGGATAGCAGTGTTGATGCCAATGAGCCGGCCTTCGCTATCGAGGAGCGCGCCTCCGGAGTTACCCGGGTTGATTGGCGCATCGGTTTGTATAAAGTCCTCGTATTGCTCGATCCCGAGCCCACCGCGGCGCAGGGCGCTCACGATCCCATGTGTCGCGGTCATCCCGACGCCGAACGGATTGCCGATAGCGACAACGGTGTCACCAACCTCAAGTTTATCGCTGTTGCCAAGTGTGATAGCCGACAAATTGTCTGCTTCGATTTTCAATACCGCAATGTCGGTTTGCTCGTCGCTTCCGATTACTTTGGCAGTGAATTTTTGGGAGCTATTTTCTCCGATTTCGACCTTCACGTCGTCGGCTCCGTGAACCACATGGTTATTGGTCAGAATATAACCATTTGAAGCTACGATCACACCGGATCCGAGGCTTTGTTGTACTTGTACGGATCCGCGAAACCGTCGTCTGTCTCCATGGTCCTCATCATCCGGGATACCGAAGAAGCGGCGGAATATTGGATCGTCGAAGAGCTGTTCCTGAATCTGGCTGCGGCGGACCTTCTTGCTCGAATAGACGTAGACCACGCTCGGCGCGGATTTTTTTACAACTGAAACACAATTACCCGAGAGGGATTGACCGCGATCGATAACGGTGTTGTCGGCGCGAAGTTGCGGAGGAGGTTTGAGCACATCATTTTTCTTTTTGTCGGACGCCCAGAGAGGAAAGCCGCTAAAAAGACACACGGTAGCGAAAACAGAGGTAAAGAGGAGAAAGTGTCGTTGGTGAGAAGGAAACATATTCATAAATTTTCTTGCTTGCTGAGCGCTGTAGCGACCGGATTTTGTCTACTGTCTATTTTTTAAGTTTGTAAGTGAAAAATTTGGAGGAAGATAATGCCAGTTGGATTTCCACGCCGATTGAATATTTAAATTTAATACTAAGCTAGCCCATGGAGCCCGCGGCAAGCTTCCACTCAGACCCACAATTAACCACTTTCTGTGGAGCTGCTTGATTCGCCGGCCCTTTTTTTGCCATGTCTAACTCCGCCGACTCCACTAATCTCACTGAAGCCCTCGTGTCGCTCACGAAGCGTCGAGGGTTTATTTGCCAGTCCTCGGAAATCTACGGCGGCCTCAACGGCTTCTTCGACTACGGTCCGCTCGGCGTCGAGCTGAAGCGCAACATCCGCGACTGCTGGTGGCGCGACATGGTGCACCGTCGCGACGACATCGTCGGCATCGAGACCTCGATCATCATGCACCCGAAGGTTTGGGAAGCCTCCGGCCACGTCGCCGGGTTCAGTGACTTGTTTGTGGACTGCAAGGTGTCGAAACAACGCTTCCGCGCCGACCAGCTATTTTTCGCGGCGGTAGTCGTTGACAGCAAAATCGCCGGCTACGTCTCCGCGCTCGAATCCGAAAACACCGCAAGCGAACTCCAGGCTGCCGCGGAAGCAATGAAGCACAAAAAGGCGATCCAAGGCACACTCGAACCAGTGAAGATTCGCGAATTTACCGAAGCAACCGCCGAGGAAATCCAGTTAATTCCCTCGCCCGCGACCGGCAAGCCCGGCAGTCTCACCGCGCCGCGCGCATTCAAAATGATGTTCCAAACGAACATCGGTTCGATGGCCGATGCCTCGTCGGTTGCCTACCTTCGCCCTGAGACTGCACAGGGCATGTTCGTCGACTTCCGAAACGTAATCGACACAACCCGTGTCAAACTACCCTTCGGCATCGCGCAAATCGGCAAGTCCTTCCGCAACGAAATCACGCCTCGCAATTTCATCTTTCGCTCTCGGGAATTCGAGCAGATGGAAATAGAATACTTCATCCATCCCAACGCCGACTGGTTCGCCTGTCACGAAAGGTGGCTCAAATGGTGTCAGGACTGGCTTAAGTCGATCGGCCTACCCGAATCACACCTCTCGCTCCACGAGCACCCGAAGGAAAAACTTGCGTTCTATTCGCGCCGAACAGTCGACATCATGTTCAAATATCCGTTCGGCGTGCAGGAGCTTTGGGGCATCGCCGCGCGCTCCGACTACGACCTGAAGCAGCACCAGGAATTTTCCGGCGTACCACAGGTTTACTTCGACGAAGAAACAAAGTCAAAAATCATCCCCCATGTTATCGAGCCCGCTGTCGGTACCGATCGCATCTTCCTTGCCGTCCTCGCCTATGCCTACGCCGTCGAAAATGTGAAAGACGAAAAGGGCAACATCGAGCAACGCACCGTGCTTCACCTTTCGCCGCGCATCGCGCCAATAAAGGTCGTTGTGCTCCCGCTTCTTAAAAATAAAGAAGCGCTCACCACTCGCGCCCGCGAACTCTACACCAAGCTCAGTAAACGCTACGCTGTACAATACGACGACTGCGGCGCCATTGGAAAACGCTACCGCCGGCAGGACGAAGCTGGGACGCCATGGTGCGTGACTATTGATTTCGACACAATTGAAAAAGACGGAACCTTCACGCTGCGTGACCGAGACTCGATGAGTCAGAAGCGAATCACCGAAGCCGAACTCTTCGCGCTGCTGGAAGATCAGGTTTACTGAGCAAAAATCCACATGGCCAATCCCGTCTTTAAATCTCGGGCTGGTCGAGCTATCTTTCGAGGTTAAAAAAATTGGAAACAACCCTAACTGGTTAGCGCCGTTTCAGTAAACTCCAGCTTGTTGCCGCTTCGAAAAATAAATCTAATTTATCGAAGGAAAGTACAGAAGGATTTACTGCGCTTAATTCTTTTTCTTTCTTGCTCCGCTAGTTGGCGCCTTCGTTTGCTTCACATTTAAATGTAGTTGCATCGAAGGTGTTGAATGGTTTTCTCACAAACTTGTCAAAGAACTAGAGGTATTGGGTTTCGGCCTGCTAACTCTCATGTTTCGATTTCCCTCCCCATCCCCCATCCACTGCTATTTCTTATTCACAGATTTTTCTGGAGATTAGTTATTCTCGATCGTGCTAGAAAACAAACAGTCTACTTAGTTCGATACGTTCGCCACAAATCTAAGTTGTTTGCATAGATCTCTTGAACAACGAGCTGTTTTTTCGCAAGTTTAAAGTGAGGAATGAGCTAAACAAACGTCCATTAATAAACTTCCATTAATCTTGAACGAAGTCCATCTCCTTCGCTCAATCTTATTGGGAAATTTGTCTGGCTTTTAGCCAGTTTTTTTATCCCAGTTCAGTTATCGATTACCCTAATTTTTTGACCATCGTATATCTACTTGCTTGTTTCTTTCTTGGACTGCTGGAGCATCTTGTGGTCTTTGCCTCTGTTTTAAAATAAGGAACGCCAACCTAGTTTTCCAATCTTGGCTATTACACTAGAAGCGTTGCCACCTTTCGTGAACGGGTGAACGGATATTTAAATAGATAGATTAGCAGCTAACGATTCCGTTGCATTTATACCAGCTTTTTCTGGGATATTTTATGTTTTTGTTCTTCTATTCCCAGATCAATTTCGACCGTCTCATGGTAACCGCACAACAACACTACGCCACTAATTACAGCCCATCTATCCGGGCTAATTTGTCTTAGACACACTGAGGGCTCGCTCGTCCCAAGGACATGAGAGTCGTCATTATCGGCCAGCATCCTTATTCTTCGTTCTTACATCTTACACTGGGCAATTTACATAAACTCTCCTTCCTCGGAGAAAAAGACAGTAAAGATTCTCAGCCCATAAAAAACCACTACAACTTGGTCCCAAAAAACATAGAAATATTGTCCATGTTCTCCAGTAGGATCTTTCGCGTTCAGAAAGAGCAAAGCGTCTTTGTTACCAAACGCCATTCTTACTGTGCGCAACGGAAAGCCGTTGCGTCACGCGAAGCCCTGGCTGGGAAAGCTCACACGAGCCGAGCATTCGGCGTTCATTTCTTTTCTCCTTTGTAGCGGCAAAGCAGGCAATAATGGTCGATCCAATTCTCGATCTAATGAAGCATGCCGCTCTGGAGTATGGCCAGCTGTCGATACAGAGTTTTGTCGTAGTGGCAACCAATTCTTTTCTGGACTGTTTCGCGTCTGCCCGCTCGAGGCCACAGCGTAAACCTTTCGGGGAACAGCGAATTACCGACTCCAGCTGGTTACTGACGGATTTTTCTTATCAAATCCGTTGGTTTTTCTCCCGGCTATCGCGCCAGATAGATTTACCAGCTCAATGCTAGCTTCTTTCATATTTTATTTTCATGCAGCTGGCTAGCCTGACCAATCCGAGAACTCTTTTTACAGAACAAGGCTTTGAATTACCTCTCCAATTTCGGATTTCTGAACACCAATTTATAGAAGCAATGTAGAGCTTTCGTTTTTTCATAGCTTTTCGCGCAACAATTTGCAACTCCGTCAGTCTGCTTACAAGGTACAAAACTGGGCTAAATTCCTTCTCACAGAGCTTGTTTCTATCGCCATCGGCCGTGTTGATGTTGCCGTATTGGCTGGGGCACGTAGATCGCCCGGTTGCAAAGCTAGCCCATATTAAATTCGACCACTACGAGCGGACTGGTTTACTCTCGCTTCCTGTTAACCAACATTCTCGTTAACCGCCGCAACGTTACCATCGCTGAAGCGAAAATACCGCTCCTTTGGTGGTGGCACAGTACGCACAACAACATACCGCTGATCACGTTAGAGCACTGGAGTGCAATCACGAAACCGTCGGGCTACGGTTTCGAAAGCACCAAAAAAACCACTGACCGCACGTTATCGGCATTCTTGCGCTGCACCAGGTACTGCTGCGTACGGCCGCCATTCTCGATTTCTGGCTTCCGCGCGCTTCCTTGTACGATTCCTTCGTTGAATGGGGAAAAATAACCTGCGCATCGCCGAAGCAGAGCGGCTGAACCACAACCGCACGCTCACCGTCCAAGGCCTGAACCTCTACGGGAACACCCTCGACGGCCGCGTAACTCGCAACTCGCCAAGAAATCTCGAAGCTACCGCGACCGAGAAGGTAAACCGGCGCTCAAGCCAAACTCGTCTGGCGCAACGATACGGCGATCTCCGGAACAACCCGCTTTGAGGAGCAATTCGCTTACTTCTTAGCAATCTTCCCCGAAGTCGGCTGGGTCCTCCAGGGAAATGACATGCAGCTAGGAAATTTCTACGAACATCTTCACGGTAGCGCACACTTCAACTTCATATCCCACAAAAACACAATTTTCTATGCACCTCGGCGCCAAGGCAATGCAAATAAAAAACGTTTCCGCGCCTCCCTTGAAAATCGTCGCCGACATCGAGGGCAACCGCGACGGCCTCAAGACCAGCCACCTCCACGCCGACACCACTTTCGCCCACACCGAACTCTCCTAGCCAGTCGGTTTTAGTTACAAAAGCAAAGTACGCAGCGATACAGCAGTGTTTTCTGATCACAACCGATCTAACGAAACTTCCGAGCAAGGATACCGCGGTAAAAATCGAGGGCCAGATCGCCCTGCAAGGCAACACAATGACACCTTTTACCTAACAGCGACCGATCTACATCATAATTCGATGGCCATACAAAAAGCCGAGGTCCAAAGACTCGATCCAGTGGACACGGCTTACATCGAAAAACTCTTTATGAAGCTCGATGCGACTAATCACTCACAAGCACATGGATCGTTCGATCTGTACGAGCACGCATTCGCCAATGTCAGTATCCAAGGCTAGTTTTCGTCCACCATACTAGCTTCATGGCTGCCCCAAAACACCCAATTAGAAAAAACCACCATCAATGGCTCGATGTTTGGACCGTAGCGCACGCCAACCTATCAAGATAAAGCACATATCGCCCAAACAAAGCTGCCGGGGCTTCATCCGTTCGAAACCGATGCAATTTTTCACGACACCAGCGTTCATCTAGATCAGCTGACCGCGGATGCCCACGCCGGAAACTCCGCCTTGCATGTTTCCGGCTCGATCGACGGCTCCGCCGTTATGCTCAACGATCTCTCGCTCCATACCGGATCCGAGGCGCTACACCTCAAATCCAATGGAAGCCAAGCCTCGCCGTGCCCGGGCTGACGGTGCTTGGCGGAAACTGCCGCATGCTTTTAGTTTAGCCGGGGCCGAACAGAAATTTCACGCGGAAATCGATTCACTAGAATCGCGCTTTCTAACATATTGGCTAGTGATCGAAGGGCCAGGATTGGTAATCCAGAGCCGGAAGACAGACGGCTCGGTGGTTTAAAATTACCTCAAAATCAAGACCAGCTTTGACAGCCATCTGATCTTCGAAAACCAATCCCTTCCGGTCAATTTCATAGCCTCGACGGAAGCCGGAAAGCTTCGCGTTCTCGATTTCACGGTCAGTCGGAACAACCGCCCAATCATGCAGGTCGCCGGACTCATTCCAATCGCTTGGTGCATCGCTACTAAACCAAACTGAAAAATCGACAAAAAAGCTACCATTGAGCTCGATGACGACATTCAGCCAGAGTCGCCGTTCTGGTCGATGCTAAGCGCGAAAACGGGTTTGACCCTCAAGCAAGCCTACCACGCATGCCAACCTGCACGGAACAGGCATACTACCCACCCCGACGGGCGAACTAGAGTTGAACGTACAACGCCTTGTCGCGTTCGGCGACAAAGCAAAAAAACACGTCCCAGACTTAGACGACATCGCGCTAAAAGATACATGCCGAGCGCAAGGCCGTTCGCCTAAAGTCAGTTTCGGCTAAGGTCGGTGGACAAGCTTTGCGGGGTTCGGTACGGCTTGCAATGAGCATGAACGACACCAGCTGGCGCGACATCTGGCATCAGCCATGGAAATTTGACTGGAGGAGTTTTGCTCGAAGGCCAACTCGACATCCCAGACGTCAACCTAGACGCGATTTCGTAAATTCGCCTTCGTCCAAGGCCGCCTTTTGGCCCAACTCGAAATGTCGGGCGAAAAATCCACCGGGCAATTCAAGCTGCGCGACGGCTCGCCTCGTCCATTTCAGCCCTTCGGATTTGTTCAGGGAAATCAACACTAAAATTGTAGTCAGAGGCCGCAGCATCGAGCTGCCAGCCGGAGGCAAGCCGCACCTCAATCTCTCATTAACAGGGAAAAATGTTCCGATCTTCCGCCAACCCGGCCTGTTCATACGTAGCGATCCTTGCGCTCAACGTCAGCCCGGTAGATAAAACTATGCAGCTCAGTGGATCCATCACGCTGCACGACAGTGTCGTACTCTCCGACCTTGCCAATCTACTGTGCCGAGCGGCCAACCTGGCGTAAAATGCAAGTTGCCATATTTTTCGGTTGAGACTGATCGGTTCAGCCAATGGAAGCTCGCTGTAAAGGTGATGTGGAAACAATGGCGTGCGGATCTATACACCAATATTTTTCGGTGTGGCAACACCGAACTTCCAGTTTTCCGCAACGCTAGCAGAATCCCGTACCATTGGCGAACCGTACCATTGGCGAACTCAATATGGACAAGGCGCAGGTTCTCTTTCCATTCGCCACCTTCGCCGTGCAAATGTGTGTCATTCGACACCTAACCCTCCGATCCTTACCGGCCGCAACTCACACTAAACGCCACCTGCAGCCGACAAAACTATTATTTTCGCCTCGAAGCCACCGAAAACGATCGACGCACCCACGATAATATTTCCTCAAGTCCCCCGCTAAAGTCCGCTCAAATTTTACTCATGGTAACAACTGTGGTTTAACTCGGGTTTCTCATACCGAAAACGTCGGTATTGGCAATCGCAGTGCGCAACGGCTCACGCTCCTCGGAGCCTATTTTGGAAAAAACATACTTAGCAGGATCGGCAACACCTAGAACCGGCTGCAAATCGTGTCCGGAAGAGAAAACTCCAAAGCCAGTCGCGAAAGCCTACGAGGTCGAATACCAGATTTCTCCCTGCGGGTCGCTAATCCGATAATACAACGAATTTAACGAATACAACGTCGGTATAAAGTGGCGCGCTCACACCAAAAACAGTGCCCAATATGAAAAAAATAGCCAGCACCACAGATAAATCCAGGTCCTATAAGTCCTGCGTCAAGGTTTCCAGTTTAGATCTGAGCTTCGTACATAGTCGTCGCGACAACAAGCTTACACCACACAGCGGCTACAAGACCTTCATCCATCTCGTCGAAGCCAGCAAATGGCTGGACGGTAATATTGATTATCAGCTTTTCGCCCTCAATATAACTCAATATATCTTATCATACACACTGGGGCCGAATCCGCTGTATTCATCTCGGATTCTCCCACGGCGTGGTCACCGCGTTCGGCGCCAGCAACGACCTCGCGCTGCCCGTTAACGTCCGCTTCTTTTGCGGTGGAAACAGCTCTATTCGCGGCTATGCAAGTGGAAAAGCCGCGCCCCCAGCGCTGAGAGCCAAACAGTTTGTCGGCGCTAAAACCTACACGCAATTAAACGCCGAGATCGAGCAATTGATCACGGTTAAATGGTCCGCTGCCATCTTTTTCAACGGCTTCGGCATAGCAACATAGCTTGACCAGTATCCGTTTTCGGAAAAGCTCTATCCTGTCAGGTTTGGCGTTATCTACAGTATCACCATCGACCCGCTGCGGCTCGAATACGATCACAATATCAATCTGCGTTTAAACGATCCGCCTGAGAAACGCTCCAACTTTCCGTTGGCTTTCCTTTCTGATTTCCTGCCATCTTGCGCTTCCCTCTTTTCTCTTTTATCCTTTTCCCTTTACCATCGGTCGTTGTTCTTCCGTCTACCGCGGCGCAATGGAAAAATTAGCGTGCCGAAACGGCCAGATCATAGTCGATTAATATTCAGATCGCCCCAGATTCCAAGAAAAAGACAAAAGAGCAATTTTGCCAGCGCTCTCGATAATTTTCTAGCCGCAGCCCACATTACCGCCTCACCGGGCTCCAGCACACCTAAGAACGGTTCAACCACGAACTAAAAAGCAACGAATTCGGTACGCAGGGCATGCGCAACTGCATTGCAATAACCGACAATGTCGCCGAAGTGCTCTTCGCGGAGCGGGAAAAGGAACTCGGATAACACTTCACCCTATCCCCGCCACCAAAGGGAGCAACTGCTCGCCCACCGCCCGGACAATCGCCGTCTTTGTCATCATCACGCAGGATTTTATATCCGATAGGCCGACACACGTTCATCTCTACACTGCAGACCGACAATAGCCACTAAACTCCAACGGTGCCAGTCCTGTGGATGCGGCGAGATTTCAGCCAATCCGCCTTGCGCTCAGGTAAAACACGTACTGACAGGGCGCAGCGAAACCCTTTTTCACTTTTCCAAGCACCACCGCGATAGCTTCGGATTCACGATCATCGAACCAGGCAGCAAAATCCAGCGCCCACGGCTTCACGGTAAACCGGCCACATCAATCCGGAAAAAGAGATCGAGTCCTTTGCGAATAATGTAGGTTTGCAGCAAGCCGCGCTTGTCGTACGCCTTTTGTTCAAATAGTTTCCTTTTCAATTTCACCCACAATTCGCGTGAGCTAACTTCGGTCCAAGGTCGGATTGTGGTCGATACGGTTTACCCGACTCCGGCGGTCCGGTATGAAGTACATTTAAATATAAATCGTTATACTAAAAAACATATGAAATCCAGAAAAAAACCAAAACCAGGTCCGTTTCTACCGCTGCACTAACACGCTAATATTAGCGTAAAACATCCGCCATGCCCACAGGAGCTTTTCAGATAAACTTGTATTTATCTTATCACCATGTCCAGATCGTGCTGGCACGCAACAAAATACTCGGCACGGCCTGCACCCGTGCGTGACAAGCGTTATGTCGCCGTACTACTCCCATGGTGCAACCATTGGCTTCACATCATGCACAGAGTTTGGAATCTTTACGGTCTTCGGTTCAACCTCCGGACCGAGGTGAGTCTGCTCGAAGTCGGTTGGACTTCCTGTCATGAAAAATAAAACTCGAAGAAAAGCTTCAAAAAACTCTCCCCCACTGGAATCCCGAAGTGATCGCCGCCTTGAACGGCCAGAAGCTGAATTCGGTGAAGTTTCAAGAGCCGTTTGTGTGGCACAGACACAAAAAACAAGATAAACTGTTTTCTATGGCGCAAGGCTCCTAATGGAGTTTCGCGACTACATCGTCCAGCTTCGCGTTAGTAAAATGCTGACGGTTCCACGCAGCATAGAATATCGGCCGATTACCGATGCCAAAACATACGTCATATTTTTAGAGCTCTCTTCTATAGCAAATACCGGAACGACCGGCGAAAATCGTACAATATCACCAATTTTGATTTGAGGCGAACGGCTACGCTGGATGTGCAATAGCAGTCACTGCCGCAGTGCAAATTTTTCCTTTTTCCACATCACTCGGGGTACGTTCGCAACCGGTGGCTGTTCGCAAATCGTTATTTTTCGATATGAAACCGAAAAATAAAGATACAAACTCCACCCCTCCTGACCGCCGTCGAACTAATCAGTTTTGATCACTCCGTTTTCAACGTCCTCAGTTCCAGAAGCAGCATGTTTCCTCGACGTCCCCGCTGTTCTACCCCTCTGTCAACAGTCAGTAATTTTCGCCCGTGATAAAGCGCTAGCGCTGTTTGGCCTGGCCGCAAAGACCCTGAAACCCTGTCGCCGCAACGCGCGCAGAACTTCCCGATCATGGTTCGCATCACGCGTTTCCACCGTGCACACTGCATTGACGGAAGACACGTCGGGGCCGCTGAAAGTACGATCATGTTCGATATTCTTCAGACTTGCATTACAGGTTGCGATCACGCGCGCGAGCTCCGCAAGTCCGCCCGGTCGGTCGCTGATCACGGCGGTAAAACGCTTAAGACGGTTATCGTGGACAAGCCCTTTTTCAATGACGCGGCTGAGAACCGATGGATCTATATTTCCACCGCATACTACCAAAACCGTTTTTTTTCCTTTTAGGCTCGGAATTAATCCTGCCATGAGAGCGGCCAGAGGCGCTGCTGCAGCACCTTCCACAACAGTTTTTTCCAGTTCGACCATTCGGAGAATCGCGAGTGCGATCCAATCATCAGTCACGCGCACGACTTGATCCACGCGGGATCGCGCAAGCTCAAATGAGCGGGAACCAACCTTAAGGACGGCTAGACCATCGGCAAGTGTAGATCGCCGAGGAATCGAGACTGGATGTCCAGCTTTCAGCGCTTCCGTAAAACTTGCCGTGGCCGCCGATTCAACCCCGATAATTTTTACACTTGGCTTCAAAGCCTCTGCAGCAATGGCAATTCCGGATAACAAACCGGCACCCCCAATCGGGCATACGATTGCATCGGCATCCGGAACTTGTTCGAGAATTTCCAAAGCCATCGTGCCCTGGCCGGCGATAATGTCGGGATCGTCGAAGCCGTGGATGTAGGTTAGCCCTTCCTCGGCAACGAGCTGGTCAGCATGCGCTCGAGCCTCGGCAAAATCGCAACCCCGAATCAGCACGCGGGCGCCCATTTTTTTGCAAGTACTAACTTTGATGAGTGCTGTATAATCGGGCATCACAACGGTAACGGGGACACCTAGGAGCTGGCCGTGGTAAGCAAGACCGAGCGCGTGGTTTCCGGCGGAAGCAGCAATGACCCCGCGTTTTTTTCGGACCGGATTGAGCCGCAAGAGCGCGTTGCGAGCGCCTCGTTCCTTGAACGAGCCGGTGCGCTGGAAATTGTCGAGCTTGCAGAAAATCTCAGTGCCGGTGATTTCCGAAAGCGGAATTGATTTCGGACAGGGTGATACAATGAGACCGGAGGCAATACGGCGCCGCGCAGCGCGGATTTCAGAGATAGTAACAGACATGGTCAAAACAGCTTTTAAATCCGTCCGCGGAACCGTGCAACCTTGTTGAACAAGCTCAGTCGATTTTATTCTTCTTTGTGTTTCTGGGTTCTATGTGTGCTTTTCGGGAGTCGAACATAGCTTCGGTATACTTTTTGCGGAACCTAACGCTTAATCTCGTCGAGGAAAGCATCGTGGTTTTGTGGTAGCTAGCAAATAAGCTCGGCGCGGAGACTCGCACGGGCCCTTTCAATCGCGCCATGTTCACCGGCGCCGTTTTTTTATTTTTTAATGACTTCCTGTAAACAACTTATCGATTGGTTAGCAGGCTTCGGCAGATTCCTCTGGTTCAGACCTGGAGGTATCTGTATTATTGCATTCTGAGTGCGAAAAAATGTAAAAGGTATATAATGATCAATTGGAAAAATGAAGTTACTGACAGGAGATATTAAAATACTTGAGTGTTTGGCTATAATCGTAGTTGCATATGATACACTCTATTGAACTTGCTGTTATCTATCGAAAAATATAGGAGAAGTTTTGAGATGGTTGCCGATTACTAGCTCCGCCCGAAATACCTCCATGTATCAAATCACTTTTTCCGGACAAAGCATGCAGGAGCTTAACCGGCTCGACAAACTCGCTCAGTTAGAAGCGTTGGAACCGATCAGTAAGATCAAACTCGCCGACCTAGAGCGTCCGCGAAAGCCGCTAGGGAAGTTTCACCGCTCAGGGAAGAGTTTTTACCGGCTGCGCGCGGGTGAGTTTCGCTTTTATTTCGAAGTGCAAGGAAACAAGTTTCACACACACTACATCCTCCACCGGTATTCACTGGAAGACATGCTTTTTCGCATGAAGCTTCCGGTGTCAGAAGAACAGCTGTTTGAGCAACATAGCAAGTTTTGGAAGTACTTGGAAAGTCTGACCAAATAACCGGCACAGCGCTCTTTATGGCTAACCACGACCTGCAACAGCGCAACAATCCATACGACGTTACCAGAGCAAGCCGCATTTATCTGCTGCCAAACTTGATGACAGCAGGAAACCTCTTCTGTGGTTTTGTAGCCATCATCAAATGTATTCAGGCACACCTGATTACAGACTGCGGTGAATATGCCCAGTTAAATCCAAATGCTTCGTGGACAGAACTTTATACCCAAGCGATGTGGTTCATCTTTGCCGCGGCAATCTTTGATTTTCTGGACGGCCGCCTGGCAAGGGTTGGTGGGCGAACTTCGTTGTTTGGTGCTGCGTTCGATTCATTATCAGACGTGGTGTCTTTCGGTATGGCACCAGCGCTCGTGGTGTTTTTTCTGGTTTTGGCCCCACGGGAAGATTTTCAATGGTTTCGTGAGCTTGGCTGGTTTATCGCCTTCATTTACCTACTGTGCAGCACCGTGCGGCTTGCCCGTTTTAACATGATCACCAAATCAATGTTTCACTACCAGGAGGCCGATTGCAATAAAGACTTTGTCGGGCTTCCGATTCCAGCAGCCGCAGGAACCGTAGCATCGCTTGTACTGCTTTTGCTGAATCTGGCGAACAATTCTCGCGAACTGCGCCTTTGGGCGCTTGCTCTGCCGTTCCTCTTAGTACTGGTGGCCTTCCTGATGGTGAGCACGATTCGCTACCCTAGTTTTAAACACATAAGTTGGGAAACAAAAACGCGCCTGCGGACGGCCATACTCGCCATTTTGGTCGGCGTTATGGCCTGGCAGCTTCAGGAACTAGTGTTTTTCTTTCTGTTTTTCGGTTATATCATTTATGGTTTATTCTCTCACTATCGCCTCGGTGTACGATATGCGCAAATGAAAATATTGCACAGAAAAGTTGTGAAAATCAGTAAATCATCTTCTGAATAACTTTCTCCTGTCAAAAAACCAGCCCTTTTTTGCACTTATTCAAAAATTATTCCCAGAAAATTTTGGTTATTTCTCTTCAGAAAAGGCTAGTTGTTGCGAAATTCGCAGTGCTTAGTAATACGAATATTTCCTTATCAAATCCTTCTTATCTACCTGCTCTTATGAACAACATCTATGAACAACGCCAAAATACACGTTCTTCGCCCCAATGAAATTCAAGATCAACCGAGATCATTTTAGTAACGGTTTGACCCAAGTCCTAAACGTTGTCGGTTCTAAAGCCGCCATACCAATCCTGAGCAACGTGCTCATTGATACTGGAAAAAATGAAATTTCGCTTTCTACTACAAACCTCGATCTAGGAATTCGCTGTAAGATCAAAGCTAACATCAATGAAAGCGGTAGTATTACCTTACCGGTAAAACGCTTGGCTGGTATTGTTCGCGAGCTTCCCAACGTCGATGTCTCTTTTGATGCTTCAGTGGGCTATCAGGCCAAAATCACATCTGGCGGCTCCCAGTTCAAAATCATGGGTATCGGGGCGGAAGAGTTTCCGAATCTGCCCGACACGAGTGAAGACAAGAGCTTCACTATCGAGCAAAGCGAGTTGGCGACGATGCTCTGTAATGTCGCTTATGCCCAGTCGAATGACGAAACGCGCTATGTCCTCAACGGCGTCTATCTCAACTTCAAAGATGGAAAACTTACTTTTGTAGCGACAGACGGACGTCGTTTGTCATTGGCAAAAACTGATTTGGAAATTAAAGCGGCTAGCACTGGTGCAATCATCCTTCCCGCAAAAACCGTTGGAGAGCTGCTCCGCCTTTTGGGAAAAGGCGACAAACTAACGACCACTTTTAATGAACAGCGTGCATCCTTTAAGATCGAAACGAACAAGGATAACAGCGGTCTGAGCGATAGTATCCACCTTTTCTCCAAGGTTGTGGAGGGAACTTATCCGAACTATCAACAGGTTATTCCCAAGGAAACTCATCAGCGGATCAAATTGGAACGCGAGCTTTTCCTCCAATGTGTTCATCGTGCGGCTTTGGTCACTTCGGAACGGTCTAACTCTGTAAAAATCAAGATCTCTGTTAACCTTTTGGAGATCACAGCCTCATCTCCCGACTTTGGTGAATCGCAAGAATTAATGGCGATTCCCTATAGCGGACCAGACCTTCAGGTGGCATTTAATCCACAATTTCTAATGGACCCGCTCCGGGCATTGAAAAAAGACGATGTTTTTTTTGAGGTAAAAGACGAAGTAAGCCCTGGTGTCTTCAAAACCTTAGAAAACTTTGTGTGCGTGATCATGCCGGTACGCCTGAGCTAAAGGCATAGCTGGATAGTCGGTAATTTTTTATCCAGCCAGTAATGGATAACCTTTTTCTGATCCTTGCGTCAGCTGCACCGACCTTGCGATCTTGCTATGGCAGGTTCTATTTAAAACTCCGTGTGGCCATTCCGCTTCGATTGGGTTAATTACCTCTTTTTTTTGCGGGCGGGGCTTTGATTTTCTGTTTCTCATCGAGTCGATGGCTTAACTGTCTGGGGGTATCGGCGACCAGCATGAGCTTGCTGCCGACCTTTCCGAAGTTCGTTTCGAGCGCCAGTGGCAGCTAATGGCCGATTGACAACTGCCTGTTAAAAGGTGCGCAACTAGTTTTCGGAAATGGCGATTTATTTTGATTCAGACGCTCAAAACGAAGGTTGACTGCAGTATCTGCTTAGAGCCTCTTGGTTTATCGAGAATCTCGAATAGACAACTCGTCTTCAGATAGCTTTCCTGTGCCAGGACAGCGAAGCGATTACAGTTTGCTATAAGTTTGGAGCCAGAAGCCGCAAGTGAACGCTGCTAGGTGACAGAAATTTGTTTCTACCGTTCGGTTTTTTTATCTATTTATCTGGAAAACGGTTTTTTGGTAGTTCGCCTTTATTCCGCTCCTTGCCGTGGCTCATGATGCGAAACAGAATCGCTTTTTTAAGGCCAGCCAATCGAGAATTTTAATTGTTATCAGTAGCCAGTCGCACGTTGGAGCAATTGAAAACAATTGCTCATTTTCCAGCTGTACCATGTCCAGATGGAAGAGCACAGAAAGATCGTCATGAAAGGACATTTTTTAGCCTGGCGTGAGCTTGGCTCCTCGATTACCTGGGCGTTATAGGCCGCCATTGAGCGACACGGACCAGTGTTCCGAAAAAATAAAAATGTTGTTTCCGACCAGAACCTAATCACCTCAGCTGTACTATTCTGGTATTAATTTTTTTATGTTGCCACTTCTTGCTGAATCTGATCTCGGTTCAATTCATAGATTCCCGCCTTCTATCTTGCTAAAAATTGCTATTGTCGTGGCGACATTTTTTATTGACATACGAAAAAATTGTGGATAAATAAAGTAGTTGGTTTTGGTTGTTTTTATTATTTTGCTCACGGGACTATTTCTTTATTGGTTTTAAAATGGTAATTAATGGTAATGATCAGGCGTTTATCACTTTGTTGGTTGATCGCTTCTTGCCGTTTTTCCTGAGCTCCTGCTCCTACAAACACCAAACAGCGTAGCGATACGAAATTGTTCTAGAATTTTACGCCGCGCCGATAAAAACGGGTTTTTCTTTCCCGTTTACGACTTGCCTTAATTAACCCTCTCTCCATGGTCAAATCGCACTCTGACATCGGACTCATCGGTCTCGCAGTAATGGGTCAGAATCTTGCTCTTAATTTCACCGATCACGGTTTTCAGACTTCGGTTTACAACCGAACCACTGAAAAGACTGACAAGTTTGTCGCCGACAATTCCAACACTCCTGGCGGTCTAGTCGGAACCAAAACGCTTGAAGAATTTTCCAAAACCCTGTCCAAGCCGCGCAAAGCCATCATACTCGTCCAGGCCGGAAAAGCCACGGATGCGGTTATTGACGGCCTCGCCGCCGTCTTCGAACCGGGCGACATTATCATCGATAGTGGCAATGCCATTTGGACAGACACGATCCGCCGAGAAAAGGCGTTGAAGGAAAAAGGACTCCGCTTTATCGGATCTGGCATTTCCGGCGGGGAAAAAGGTGCCCGTTCCGGTCCATCGCTCATGTCCGGTGGTGACAAAACTGCCTTCAAAGAACTCGAACCTATTTGGAAAGCTGTGGCAGCCAAGGTCGACAAAAACACTGGAAAGCCAGTGCTCGGTTTTGCGCCCGGAAAGCCCGTTAAAGGTAGCGTGTTCTGCACGACCTACATTGGTGAGAACGGTGCTGGCCACTACGTCAAGATGGTCCACAATGGCATTGAATATGGCGATATGCAGATGATCTGCGAAGCCTATGATTTGATGAAAAACCTCCTCTTCCTGAAACCAGCTGAAATGGGTGATATTTTTTCTGACTGGAACAATGGTTCTCTCGACAGCTTTCTAATCGAGATCACTGCCGAAATCCTTAAGCAAAAGGATCCGGTCACCAAGAAGCCTTTTGTCGATGTTGTCCTCGATACCGCCGGTCAGAAAGGAACGGGAAAATGGGCTTCCATCAATGCGCTCGATATGGGTATCGCTGTCCCGACGATCGCCGAGTCCGTCTTTTCGCGCTACCTCTCCGTGATCAAGGAGGAGCGTGTTACTGCTTCGAAGCTGCTCAAAGGTCCGAAAACCAAGAAAGTTTCTCCGAGTGCAAAGAAGGAGCTGATCCAAGCGATTCACGATGCCCTCTATTGCTCAAAAATTTGTTCCTATGCGCAGGGATTTCAGCTTATGCGTCAGGCGCAGTTTGAGTTTAACTGGAAGCTGAATTTTCGCCAGATCGCGCAAGTCTGGAGGGGCGGCTGTATTATCCGCGCGGCCTTCTTGCAAAAAATCGCCGAAGCTTACACGAAGAACCCGAAGCTTGCGAATCTCCTTCTCGACCCGTATTTTAACAATGCTATCCAGAAAGTGCAGACAAACTGGCGCAAAATCGTTAGCCTTGCTGCCGAAAATGGCGTTCCAGTCCCGACATTCGCGTCGGCTCTCGCCTATTACGACGGATATCGCTCGGCCCGTCTGCCCGCCAATTTGCTCCAGTCGCAGCGTGATTATTTCGGAGCCCACACTTATGAACGCCTTGACAAAAAGCGCGGCAAGCTTTTCCATATCGATTGGACTGAATCCATACGCACGCAACTTGATGTCTGAGTGATGGCGAGATGGGAAAATTATTTCCACCGATATCCGAAAAATTTTTATTTTTTTCCTAGTGCAAGATTGGTATTTTTCGATTCGCCTTCTTTCATTTCGCTAGCCTTAGAATCTCAACTTCTATTCCTGCTCGTGTGGCTCATAGCCTTTGATTGGCCGCGCGTTTATATTTTTACCATTGTTTTGCTAGCAGTGGAATTGAACGATTTAATTCCTGACAGAAAACTAAAGCGATTAAAAACAGAATCGCCTGCATACCATTAGCTCGGATACCGAGCATGTTTTCACGCAGATTTCCGGACAGGGAGTTTCGCATGAAAACTAAATTCATTTATCATTGTTTATATCGTTGGTTCGTTGCGCAGTACGGCGCTCGCGATCAAAATATTAGCGTTGATTTTTTTATGTAGCTTTGTTTTAATTTTATTTTTTTATAATAGCTTCGTTGGCGCTGGAATTGCTGGCAACAATCTTGCTGTTTTTCCTTTTCGGTCCTTGGCGAGCTGATTCTTGGTCGTCCTACGACTTCCGTCTGGATCGCTTTGCGACTTGGTGCCACGTTCTAGCTTTGCGGTGCTGGATGAGGTAATCCGATGGCAGTTTTTGCGCAAATGATAAGATTGTTTCCGGAGTTCTGTACGCTGTGCTGATTGGCTGGTATTAGCTGGTCGGCGGATCGTTCGTTTTTCGAGTTTAGCGATTTTTTATTGACAACATCCCAGCATCTTTTCGTAGCTACGATTCGACAACTGATTACGGATTTTGGCCGAGCACCGGGTGGGTTGGTCAGCAATTTGAAGCGTGGAATTGTGATACCAATTATTCAGGCAGTCTCGTCATTCATGTGACAAAAACCCTTCCTACGAAATAGAGTGTTCGCTTGCAACCTCTATATGCTTGCCTTCGAGTTTAAACTAGCATGATAATCTTCATGTCAATTTTAACTTTTATTGTTCCTTATGCCAAACATCTAATAGCGGTATCTTAGCCAATCGCTAGCAGATCCGCGAAAGAGTTTTTCAGGTTTGTGGCATGTTCAATCTCGATAGCAAAATCAGCTTTTGGGTGCTCATCGGCACTGTTGGTGCGTAGGACATCTATACCGACTAATTTTTTGACGGTTATTTTCCTAGTGGCAGTGGCACCTTCCTAACTACCGTGGGCACTGGCTACCAGTGTTGGCAGCTTTTTCCAACATCAACTTCGACTCTCGGTCTACCGAAGATCTTTTTTACCTGTCTGAGCCCCGCGTGCCAGCTCGCTTGTCTTCGCATGTACGATGTTGCGTTCCTTCCCTAGGTGGAGTTACAAAGATATTTCTACCAGTCTCGCGCAGAGTCCGTGGATCGGCAGCAGCGGAAATACCGATTTTAGATCGTGGGCGCCAAACTTCTTGGCCGTTCGACCGAAACGTCACTTCGCTGTCGCTGTCTTCATCAAGAAGCTTACTAATTACATCTAAGAATATCACTCGGTTACCGACTTTACGGTTACCCGATCATATCTGCTGCCGAACCGGAGTTGCGCAAGAATATCGCTTCCCAGTTGCTCAATAGTTTGCTGCGGCCACAGTAGAGGAATTACTGCCAACGGATTGGACTCGAAAGTCGGTTTTTCAGGATACGAACCTCCTAATTTGGCGGCGAGTTGGCGAGGATGTTGAGCTACCACTGCTTTTTCGCGGCGATGTACCGGAAATGCGGAAAGTACAGATGGCGAACAGCTTGGTGCTTGTCGGCTTATAAGTGGCTGTTGGGGAATTGTCTTGGAAGGTTTCGGACGGAATTTATATGTGCGTCTCCATTGTGTGTGCGCTAAGAAGATCCTACTTGCCCGGCGAGCCGTTTAGATGGCTGGGCAGAGCGACACGAGCGAAAAACCAAAAGAGGACCCTCTGCCCATCCGGGCGGACTATCCTTTTACCGCCTTTTTCGTGATGTAGGCGGTTTTTCTTTTTCTTTCCACGCGCATTGTGGTTCTCTAGAAATACTCTGGGTGAGCTGCGCGGCTAGTTGATTTGCCATTCCCATATATGTGTGGGCGGGATGGCGCGAAACACCGGATTTTATTTCTTTCATGACGGACTACAGAACGAACACTGCGGACCGCCAACAGTGACGGTTCCAGTTCATGAAATTTTTGTTCTGGACGCTGTTTACTGACGTTGCACTTTGTGGTGGGGATGGTATAGTTTTTACCCGTCTGTCCACGTTGCCCATATATGTTTTCTCGGCGCTGGACGATTGTGCAGGAGCAGCGTAGCGCGAGCAATCGGCACTAGTCACGGCAATGCGTGGTGCAGTGCTGAGCCTATTGTGGGCGGTAACCGTGGATTACTGCTCGTGTTTGTCGTGGAGTTTTAGCTGCCGACCAAGACGTTGTCTTATCTGTATATTCTTGTTTTGGAAATGATACGGGTGACGACTTTTGTGCCCGTGCTCGTGTTGTGGCTGGGCCAGGGGGCTTTCCAGAAATTGTGATGATCATATTTTTGATCGTATTTTTCTAAATGGTAGCGAACATGACAATGAAATTCATTTCCGTCGATCGGAGTCTTTAAGCGTTTTTCGTGATGTGCGATGTCACCCGCACTCAGGAGTTACGCTATCTGCGGATTCTTGTAGCGATTCCAAATTTTTTCGGAAGTGAAACTTTGCGGATCGCTCCAATCGTGGCAATTTTGGGAAATTTTTATCGTCAGCAGCTGAATCTGCTCCACTGGTACTTGCCCCGCAACTGGCACGAATCGATGGGTTTTCCGAGCATGGCGTCCTCTTCTCTTCCTCTTTTTTATTTCCCTCCTGTTGCTGGGCGAGTGCGCGAAACACGCGACGAAAACCGATCCTGTGGTGCGGGACAAAGGTCATTTTGCAGACCGGCTAGTATGTGGTGCCAGAGTATGGCGGTTTTTGTCTGACCTTTGTAAAAGGTCACCTATTCAGGGACTTTGCTAGATATTGTGATCGAGAAATTTGGCTCTAACACTACTCTAGAAAAACGTGTCGCATCGGGATGGGTATAGTTTGAAATCGGGTGAAGCGACAACGTGATGGCGAGCCTAAGCCTCGGGATTTCGCTAGCCATGGCCAGGAAGCTTATTCGATGCGACCTGAAGATGTTAATTTTTCACTACGAAAGTGGCATTTGCGATTTCAAGGATCTCGACGGGTGGGCGGTGATGTGATGGCCGCGCCGGCCACGGTTTTTATTCTTTTTGTGGATAAAAAACATGGCACTAATTCATTGCTGCTTCCGCTGGATTTCTGGCTCAGCCAGGTTCATGGCTGAACAAAATTTTGTGTGGCAATAGGGCGTTTGGCCATGTTTTTTTATTTGATTCCAAACATGTCTTTAGATCTTATCATATTTGGTACATAAGTCGCGAGTTTCTTTAGAAAAACCTAAATCCGTACGGATTTTTACTACCGCCTCGATTTGAGTCAGCTAGAGAATAAATTGCAACTGCTCATCCAGATTCGTATTTTCGATTCTGTCTTGAAGCTATCTGGTGTTTTCGGTGACCGCTTTCTTCCTGCGGACGTTAAAGTCGGGCTGAGCTATCCGTAAAATCTTCCTTGATCTGCACGATATTTTATGGATGGGGCGCCGTTAAAAACGGAATTCCTTGGCCTGCTCGTAATAACCGAGCAGTGAGTGGAAGTCTTGCTCCTTGGTTCCGGAGTGGATGATGTAGTCGTAGTTGAAACGTTCGAGCATCTCAAGTTTGGCGCTTTTTAGGCGACGGTCTAGCTCATCTGCGGTTACTGGTCCGCGGCTCTGCAGACGATTGCGGAGAGTATCGTGCGAGTTGGGCGCGACGAAAATGGTCGCCACTTTTTCGCGAAGCGCCGGGATATCCTTTGCGGCCGCACGGATCGAGCGCACGCCTTGAACGTCGAGATTGCAAATGAGGTTGGTGTGCGTGATCCGGTCGAGCACGGCGGATTTCAACGTTCCGTAGAGGTGCTTTTTGTGGACCAATGCCCACTCAAGAAAATCGCCGGAGGCGAGTCTAGCGTCGAACTGGGCTTCGGTGAGGAAGTGGTAGTCGCGGCCGTCGACCTCGTTGGTCCGGGGCGGGCGCGTGGTCGCCGTGATGATGCGTTCGAAACTTGGCACTTCGCGCACCATCCGGTCGCAGAGCGTGCTTTTGCCAACGCCAGCTGGACCAGAAAGGAAAAGAAAAATCGTCGGCTCCGGAACAGGTGAGGACATGAGCTAGTAAGTAAATGCTACGGAGGCTGTGGCGAGACCGTAGGCGAGCAGAATCAAACCGAGACAGCATGATCGCCTTGGCTTTTGGAAAAGCCAATCGAAGAGATCGCGCAACTGATACGGCGCCGCTGCGAGGTAGATAGCGGCGGCCAGGCCGATATAAACCGCTGTTACCATTAGCAGGCGTTGCGGATGCGTCCACTCCATGTAGGCAACATAGAGCAGCGGCTTGGCCGCGAGCAGCATCAGGATCGAGAGCCCGCGTACGGCGAGAAAGTCCGGTGCGTAAATGAAAGACAGGGCCGCCAGCACCGCGAAGGCAGCTATAAGCAGCGTTGGCTTTTTGAAAAAAATCAGGTCGGCCTCGCAGAGCGTTGATATGCGCCAGGTAAACCAAACGGTTCCTGTTCCGAAAAAAAAATAGGTGGCTCGGCGCGACCGAGGCAGGGCTTTGGCTATGGAGCTGACGCGCGGATCATTCCAAGCCAGCAGGGCGCCGAGAAGCGCGAGAAAAAGTCCGGTAAGGAGTGTGGCGAGGAAAAGAGACATTAGAAAAGAAACGAATGGCGTGCGTTGTGTGGCGAGTTTCTAAAAACGGCGTCGGAGGGTTTAATTACAGAATAGTTACTTGTCGCCTGCCATTCCACTGAGTGTCAGTTTCCCGTAGAGGGCAGTAGCCGTTGCATGGGTGATTTTAACTGGCACGAGTTCGCCTATCTGGCGCTTGGTGGCATCAAAGTGAACCACTCGGTTGCCGCGGTTACGACCCATGAATCGGATGCCTTTTTTGTCTGGACCTTCGGCCAGGACTTCTTGCGTGGTTCCGATCAGTGCGGCGGTGCGGCGCTTCGAGCTGGCCTGGAGGATTTTCAAAATCTGTTCGTTGCGCTCTTCCTTCACCTCGTCGGGAACTTGGTTGTCCATCTCGGCGCTGGGTGTACCAGACCGGATGGAGTATTTGAAAACATAAGCCATGTCGTAACCGATTTCCTCAAAGAGCTCCTTGGTCCGTGCAAAGTCCTCTTCGGTTTCGCCCGGGAACCCTACGATGACGTCGGTCGAGAAATGCATGTCGGGCTGCACGCGCTGGAGCTCGCGCGCAATCTGGAGGTAGCGCTCGGCGGAATACGGCCGGTTCATCAGTTTTAGGATGCGGTTACTGCCAGACTGAAGCGGTAGGTGGACGTGTTCACAGAGTTTTTCGAGGCGGCCGTAGGCCTCAACGAGATCCTGTTTAAAGCCGCGCGGGTGTGGCGAGGTGAAGCGGATTCGTTGAAGGCTGGGGATTGCATTGATGCGTTCGAGCAGCTGCACAAACGGTGTCACGCCGCCCGTGTGCTTGTAGTCGCGGCGGCCGTAGCTAGTAACGATCTGGCCTAGCAACGTGATTTCTTTGATTCCCTGGTCGGCAAGCTCTTCGCATTCGCGGACAATTTCGTCTATCGGACGCGAGCGCTCATCGCCCCGTGTTTTTGGTACGATGCAGAAAGTACACTGCATGTTGCAGCCCTGCTGAATTGAAACGAAGGCAGTAACCTGTTTTTCTTCGAGAGTTTGTTCTCGGATGGCATTTTGCGAATCAGGTTCTTCAGCGATGTCGAAGATGCTGTTTCCTATAAGCATGCCAGACTCTTTCGCAGCACGGAGGTTATCGAGGTGATCGGGAACTTGGTGAAATTTTTGCGTTCCGACGATCAGGTCAATATCTGGCAGGGCGTCGAGAAGTGAAGCTCCGCGATTTTGCGCCATGCAGCCGAGGATTCCGAGGATAAAGCGCGGGTTACGCTTCTTCTTTTTGGCGGCATAGCCGGCTTTTCCGATAGCTTTCTGTTCCGCCATGTCGCGTACACTGCAGGTGTTGAACAACATGATGTCGCAGGCTTCCTCATCTTGCACAATACGATATCCGCGGGCGCGCAGCATGGCCGCCACGGCCTCGCTGTCGCGCTTGTTCATTTGACACCCGTAGGTTTTTATAAAGACGCGGTTCATCCGTAGAAAGGCTGATTAACTTTAACTATTCTTTTTCCGGAGTCCGGTCAAAAGGGAAGCTTTTTCCCCGGGACGCTAGGATCATAGCTGTTTTAGGGATGGCAGAACGCGAATCTTCTTTGCTGAAAAGAAATTTTGGAATAGGAAAACACTGGTTTGTACCGCGTGCTGGGTTTTCTCCGGTGGTGAGAAATTTCAGCGCTTGCATGTAGGTCAGCGGCGGCAGCTTGGCGGGCTTGGGGGTACGAGACGTGATCCCACGCCGCGATCTTTGTTGCGGGAGAAAAAGGTTAAAAAAGGTTGATGCGTTGCCGAGCTAGGATGCTTTGATGAATTCACCAAGAATATTTCTTGGCGAGTGGCAGTTGGTACCCAGGCTGATACTTTCCATAAATCAATAGCCACGTTTAAAAAGAACGGCTTTGATCCTCAGCGATAAAAGCCAGCGCGAAGAGGTTATGAAGGTAGATTTTCATAAGAACAGTGGTAGTATTTAAAATAAAATAAAATCTAATAAATATAGTGTGGTTTTTTTAGATTTTTAAAATTTATAAAAAAAATATCTTAACGTCTTATTTTTTTGTATCAGAATATATCATAATTGATGCAAGCATTGCTCAAAATGTTTCGTAATGGGCCGTTTCCGTTTATCAATCTTCTTTTACCGCTATGAAGTTGATGTTTCCAATTTGATCTCGCTGACTTTGATGGTGGAATTTTTTCTTCCCAAGGGATTGCAGGGACCGAGGCGGTGTTCGTTGTAATTTGAAACCAGCATTCAAAAACTCCAACTATTAAAGCGCCGTTCAGTTTATTGGCTTAGCGAACCAGTTAAAAATGGAGAAACCTGCCCTGCTGCTGGCCGTCTCTATTTGATAGCGAGACGCTCGAATAGACTCGGTGCACCTAGGTGAGGAACAGATCGATTTCACTTAGTTTGCCGTGATGGCGCAAACAAGCGCCCAAGGTGCTTGGACAACCGGAACCCCATGACCCGATGGTTTTTAGCTTATTTTTAACCTAGTCTAGACTATGTGATGAGGCGAAACTATAGGTGTGCGGGTTCTTGGCGATGTGAGCGACTTGTTCTGGTTGCCCAATCAAGTCGTTGATATCGATTCATTTCCAGCTTGGTATTGGCGAACTTCGACGCGATCATTATCGGCCGGCCTGACTACTGACATCTACTTTGGTACATCTGCGCTCAAGTGAGCCTAGCATGTCAACCTGGATTTGAAGGAATTCGTCCGCCAACTCCTGACCAGCGACTTCCTGAATGCCATTTTTCGAAGCAAGCACGACTGAGGAGCTGTCCCGCCGTCCGACCAGTTTTTCTCATTAGAAAAACAACTCTTTTACGGTTATTCACCCAATAAAATAAAAGATGACTATGTGGGCTCCCTGCGAAGAAAGACTTGATGAGCTTTCGCAACGACTGCAAGCCGAACTCGAAAGCAACGAACTGAGCTTACTTCTCTACTGAGAACCCGAGACCGGGGGCTCCGGGGGCTGTCCTCTTCGCGTTGCAAGCCAACGCCGAATTGTGTTCGATTGCGCCGACTGTCTTGCGGATCAATTCGACTACGGCAAAGAGGCCAAGTAGTCAATTACGATGCATCAATTATAGTCACGCCCTTGTCTGATATCATCACTAGCACCTTTCGTTGTTGTGAAACTGCTTCCAGTGCCAACAGCAAAACCGGAAACGTCCACGTTCTCCGAACCGATGGCGGCGTACATCTCGAATTACGCGCTTTGGATCGAATGATTGGAAACCGTCCCGCACCGAGAAAAATATCTACCATGCGTGGAAGAAGCTTTAGCAGACCGGAGGGTCTCTTCCGCCAGTTTTTTTCGATGGCTGAGGCGGAATCAACGCTCAACCATTTCGTGTGCAGCCCGATTCTGGCGAAATTGGCTCGTTGTTTTGTAGTCGGAACGGCGGACGATGGCACGTAGGGTGTTTCGTTGGATCGCGAGTATGGCCTTGTTGGAATTTTCTTTCGTATATTGCTCAGCTGTTGATGCGTGGAACTTACAATTCCTGTGCGCTGGCACTGGTGAAAAGTACCGACTTTTTGCGGAGCTTTGGTCTGGCCTTCCGTTTCCCGCTGTCGCTGCCAGAGCCTACATTTGTCATTCGCGTGCTTGCTCCGTTTTTGATGCGAACGGCTCCAAGCTTGGTGCTTGGAGGTCAGTTTTTCGTGCAACAACGGTTTAGAAAGTAAGATTTACGGCTGGCATTTGCGCATTGCGCAATGGCCGATGTGCTGGCTGTCCTGCTAGTTCGCGATTGAGCGGCGCTTCTCCTGGGCGACTCCGGCTTCAGGGAGAAGACGATGCCAATGGTGATGATGCTGGCGGGATAGCGGTTCTGCCGCTGGAGAAGAGATTCCTAAAAACTTCTGCGGAGTACCCTGGAAACCGTTTCGTCTGATTGGTTGATCTTGGAACAAACGTTTTTGCTCTCGTGCGTAGCTACTCGCACAGCTTGGCCATCGCGAGAATGGCCGCTAACTGGTTTTTCACGATATCGCGGAGTTGGAAACGTACGGACCTTACCGTCTGTTTGCGGATATGGCGCTGGTACGACCCATAAAGTGAATCCGTTCAATGTTCCGACGGCCAGAGCGGTGGCAGCGGCGGTTCCCCAGGGGGCGAGTCCGGTTTTTATGCTAAGTTGGAAGGCGACGTAGGTGACGATACAATCCAGCAGCGGTTAGATGCCAGATCCAGGTGGCAGAAGAAGCGATTTATCGAGCGAGAGAGCTGGTTTTGTGGAACGGGTTTTTCGAGCTTGGTTATGACCTCGGGCTGGACCGGGCCGCTCGTTTCTGCAATTATTAGATAATATGGCCGAGTTTTCCTCCAAGTTTCTTCAAGCTTTTATTCCGTTGCTGGTTGCCACCGACCCGGTGGGGTTGGCGGCGATTTTTCTTGGGTTCGGTCAGAACATTACTCCCTCCTGTCAGCGAAAAATTGCCGACCAAGCCGTGCTCACCGGAGGTGTTGTGGCACTGGGGTTTCTCCTTCTAGGCCAGAGCATTTTCCGAGCACTCGGAATTTCTGTGGGCGATTTCCAAATTGCAGGCGGTCTGATCCTTTTTATCCTCGCGACTAAGGATATCGTGCAATCGGCGGTAGAGACAGAAAAGTTACCCGATGATTTTGGCGTGGTTCCGCTGGGCATGCCGCTTATCGCTGGCCCGGCGTCCATCACCACACTGCTCATCCTCGTTCGCTCTGTTGGTTTAGGACCGACACTTGTGGCGCTGGCCGTCAACCTGGGGCTGGTGGTGCTGGCCTTTCACTACAGCGACTGGATCCGTCGCCGGATCGGCGGAACTGGCATGCGTGCGATCTCAAAAATCGTTTCTATGCTGCTCGCGGCCATTGCGGTGGCGATGGTCCGCCATGGGTTTCGCGAATGAAACCTGCCGGCGCCACCCCTGCTCGTTTTCGGTTTCGTGGGTCGCGCGGCAGCAGTCGAGACGGTCGATTTGCTGGCTCACTTTGTGCGCTAGTTGGTGGAGGAAACGCGGGCCGTATCGTTCTGCGCTCTTCTTGGGAAACCAGTCAGGTTGCCGTGACCATAATTTACAAAATCCAGCTAGTTCGCGCCAGTGGTAATAGCTGACTACCGTGGCGAGCGTGTTTAATCTTTTCTGTCTCGCCTATGCTGAATTGCAGCTCGAAGAAGGAAATCTGGTCGATTCGTTGGAACCGTAGCGTGTTAGATGTACGACATAGTCGTGGATTTTTCCAACGATGCTACGAGCTATATTGTCGGTGCGGTCGCCGGTATGACGAGTAGCCAAGAAATTTCGAAGCTGGATTTGACTCGCTGGCACACACAGCGCGAAGTTGTGATGGTTTTCTTTTGCGCGAGCCTGATACGAGTAGGCCAGTCCTTTGCGAAACACTTGGACAGGAAAATCGTTATGGCCGCGAGCGTAAGAATATGACTGCGTACCGGCTGGCGCGAAATCTTCCCCTTAACCAAAGGCACGATTCGGGTTCTCGACGAAATCGCAAAACGCTCGTTGCGTTATGCTAGCTAGTTCGATTGCGATGCTGGCTCCGGAGGAAACCACGGATAGTTCCAACGACCAGCTACCTAGTTTAGCGGACCAGCCCTGTTATCCTGTTTTTGCCTGTGGTCGAAAACTGCTTGGATGAGTCAGATCCGGAGCAATGCCGCGATCATTGGTTGGTCGTATGGTGGACGCATGGTTGAGGTTTTTTTCACAAAAATCCGCGAATATGCTGAAAACCGTATTATCATTCCGGCCCGTGTTTTGGCGAGTTTTGCTGGGGTTAAAGACGGGTAGTCAAGGGACTGCCGTTGGCGAGCGGTTAACCGATGAAGGTCGTGGCTAGATGTGTGTAAATCTTTGCTGCGTTGGCGAGATCTTTGATTTTCGCGCGTTCGTCTAGCGCGTGATGGCCGCTGCCGCCTGGTCCATAACTGACAGTCGGAATTTTTAGGTGGTTGGCGAAAAAAAACATGTCGTTGAATCCGGCCGAGACGGTTGGATAAGCAGGCCGACGCCGAACATGCGCGACGCCCTGTTCAACAGCGTGGTAAAACGATGTGGTCGGCGCACAATAGCAAGAGGAATTATTCAAGACCTTCTCGATCTTGATGCGGCAGTCAGGAATCTTTGCGGCTGCTTTCTTGAGAAAATAGCACAGATCCTTCTGCGCGGTAATAATGTCTTCGGCCGGCGGCACGCGGCGGTCGATTGTGAAGCTTGCAAAGGCCGGGACGGTGTTGATCTTGCTGCCCTCGCCAGCGCGAAAGAAGCCGCCGACATTTAGTGTAGGAACTATTAGCTTATCTTTGGGGGCGGGAAAGGTACGGCTGGCAAGCGTTTTTTTGTAGTCGTCCATGGCAAGCACGAGCGCGGCCATTTTTTCGAGGGCATTGATGCCGCGTTCGGGCGTGGAACCATGCGCAGCTTTTCCGTGTAGAAGTACGTCGAGCCAGATGACGCCGTTGTGGCCGCAGCAAATGGCATCGCCCTGGCCGCCCTCGCAGACGATGGCGTAGTCGGCACGGAGCTTTCCGTGATGGACGACCCACTCGGTGCCGAGCACGCTGTCGGTTTCTTCGTCGGCAGTAAAGGATACCTCCAGGTTACAGAGTGGTTCGGTTCCGGTGGCGCGCAGAGCTCGGATCGCTTGCACGATACTGGCGATGGCGCCCTTCATGTCGGCTGTGCCGCGGCCGTAGATGTGGCTGCGATCGACGGCTGGGTTGAAGGCGTTCCCGTGTTTCCATGTACCGGAGACGGGCACTACGTCGTAATGGGCATTGAAGTGGATCGTTTTTTTCGCGCCGGCTTCGAGGAAGCCGATGACGTTGTAGCGCGGGTAGTCGAGCTGCTGCGGTTGGGTTTTGCGCTGGAGGGATCGGGGGATTTCGATGCGACGCACCTCGAGGCCGAGGTCGAAGAGCGTGGCGGCAAGGAGAGATGTTATCTCGCTATAGTTTTTCCCCGGCGGGTTGACAGTGCAGATACGGATCAACTTTTGAAGAAAAGTGACTAACTCGGCTTCATGACTGGTTATATACTTGGTGGGGGTCATATGTAAAAACAGTGTTTAGCGACGAGCTTGGCGGCGATCAGGCCGGTCATTAGGAGAGAGAGCGGCCCCAGAAGCGGGTTGCGCTGGTCATCGGGATATGATGCACGCCTAGCCGGGGTGCCCGGGATCCGGCTAGTACTGATGGCGAACCCGGGAATCGGCAGGATAGGTTTGGAAATGGATGGCAATTAAGGTCAGCTGATGTGTGTGAGGTTGGAATTAGGTTCATCGGCTTCGTGTATGCCGGAAGCCTTGACGAAATTATGGCCGAGTGGCATCATAAACGCGATGGTCCAGAAGGAGTTGGTGCCAGAATTCCAAAACAACCGTTGAAGATCCAGGGAACAATGCCGAACAAGAGATAGAACGGCGTGGTGCGATAGCGTTGATGGTAGCGGTAGCCCTGGTAGTCAGGGCTGAGGACGGAAAATAATATAATAATATATATGCTGGCGAAGAGCCAAAGAATGTTTTTTCCAGAAATTCCGGGCAAAGCCAGCGTGGGGGGAATACGCTGAGCAGAATGCTGGTGACGGTGAAGACGATCGCAGACAGCGCTTTGAAGAAATCGATGTTGCCGCGGCTGGCGTAGTTCTACGTCGGCGAAGCTGTGCCAAAAAACGGATCTGAGCTTGTTAGTGCCGAGGTCCGGCGGCGCTGGCAGGCAAGGCTCATGACAGCCAGCCGCGAGGGCGGCATGCGGAAAACAAAATAGGAATCGTTCTTGGTCTGCGGCCAGTTGACACTGACACAGAAAAGGCTGGTTTGTAATAATATGATGACGATATGATGGACCTCGCAAACATGCGCAAAGATTATCGGAAAAGCTGTCTAGCCGAAGGCGAACTGGCTGCTAAACCGCTTGTCCAGTTTGACCATTGGCTTCGGGAAGCGCAAGTGTTTGGTGTGCTCGAACCGAACGCCATGTCGCTTGCGACGGCCGATTCTACCTTACGGCCGTGTGTACGTACGGTGTTGTTGAAGGGGATGGATGAGCGAGGCTTAGTCTTCTACACAAACTATGGCAGCCGCAAGGCTCGGGAACTTGCCGAAAACCCACGCGCTACGGCGCTTTTCCCGTGGCTCGCGCTGGAACGACAGGTCATCATCGAAGGGGAGGTCGAAAAAGTTGCGCGAGAGGAATCCGAAACGTATTTTCGCCAGCGCCCGCGAGCGAGTCAGTTGGCGGCTTGGGCTTCGTGCCAAAGCTCGGTCATTTCTGACCGCCCAGTGTTGGAAGAAAATTTACGGGCAGCTGATGCTAGATTTGGCGACGGTGAAGTGTCGTTGCCTGAATTCTGGGGTGGCTATCGCTTGATTCCAGACGTGCTCGAATTCTGGCAGGGACGTCCTAACCGTTTGCATGATCGTTTGCGCTATCGCGTTCAGGATAGTGCGTGGGTGGTCGAGCGGCTGGCTTCCTGAAGCATTGAAAGATGGTTTTTAGATCTGCCACTCTGCGTCAACGTGTATGCTGACTTCATCGGTGTCGGCGGCGGGGGCTCTGGCGGCATTCTCAGAAACTGTAAAGTTGGTGTGCGATGCCTGGGCTTGCGGTGGAGTGGAAATCTCAAGCTGCGCATGCGGCGTGCGGAGAGACTTGGCTTTATCGGAAAAACGCCAGCTGGTTTTTTACTCGCGCGGCGCTTTCTCCAGAGAAAGCGCCGCGAAGGGATTGCTACTCGCGACCAGTTACGATGTTCCGGAGTGGAGCGATTGCAGAAGACGCTGATGCACTCGCAGAAACTCGATACCGTCGGACAGCTTGCTCGCGGCATGGCGTATGATTTCAATAGCCCGCTTTCGAGTACCAATGGATATTGGGAGATCATGAGTAGCGAGCTGCGCGATAAACTCCGGCGATGCAAAACGATTTGCGGGAAACCTATATCGCCGGCTGAAGGTGGCAACGATAGCTCAGCAGACTCTGAAATTCAGCTGCCGCTAGAAAACAGAAAAGTGCGTAGTGAACATGAACACGCCCATCTGAGAGACTGGCGACATTGTCCGTCGTGTTGCGGCCGATGTCATTAATTCCAAATTCTGGCCGGCCCAGGATCTGGGCAACACACGGGTCGATCCACTCTGTTCCAGCAGTTGTTGCTGAAACCAGTTTAAATGTGCGTGATGCGATACAAAGGCGTGGCAAGCCCGTGGTGCGCGCGACGCATCGGCGGCATTTCGCAAACCGGGAGAAAACACAAACCTTGTTGCTTGGTCCTTATATATTTGTGCGTGTTATAGACACTGGAACTGGCACCGATGCAGAGACGATACGGAAGATGTTCGATCCTTTTTTTACCACAAAGACCCGAGGCATCGGCCTTGGTTTGTTGATTGCGCTTGGAGTTGCCCGGCTTACGAACGGTGCGATCACGGTGGAAAGCGAAGTTGGAAATGAGCGATATTCGAGATTATGCTGTCCGGGAAGGCCGAAGAAGGAACAGATTTTTAATGCGGCGCTCAAGGCCTTGCTAGCTAACCGCAGAACGCAGATGCTCTCGCTGATGGAAAACCATCTTGTGCTCCCCAAGATGGTTGGCGGACGAGACACTCGAGGCAGAGGTCAGGTTGTAGTCGATATTGCCAATTCTGCCGCATGTGCAGGATGTGGCGTGGGAGCTAGCGAAACGTCTTTGTGCGGCGAACGCGGCCTTGAATGTATTGTTGCTGTCCATCGAACTGGCGATGGTGCTGCTGGATTTTTCAACATGCTTGGTCGGTTATCTTTCGAAACGCTTTGCGATGATCACACTCTTGCGCGCAGTGTGCGGGCTGTTGGACGCCAAAGTGTAGTAAAGATTTTCGTTACAAGAGCCTCTTGTCTTCTTGGTTCAGCTGTAGTGCGGGAACTGGTAGGCGCGGGTTACAGCGTTATTACAGTGGTCGGTAGATGGAAATATCCGCTCTCTGGCACGGCATATGTGCTGGAGCTCAATCTAGAAAACGTAGTCGATATGGGGGGCGCTTGGAAGCGCAAGGAGTTCGATGCGATGCTCCAAAGTGAAGCGGCGGCCAGCTCGGCCGCCGTGTTTGCAGTGCTGGAACGCAGCGAGCAGTTTGATTTTGTACTGCTAGCGCGGGTGCCAGAGCTCTGCTCGAGATGTGTGGGCGTAGCGCGGTTTGTCCGGACAGCTTGGGTGGCGGCGATGTTGCTGGACGGAGGTGCGTCGTGAGCGGGGTCTTGCATTTGCTTCCGACACGCACAGCCGGAGCAGCCGAGAACATGGCGTTAGATTTTTTATTATTGCAGAGCTATCCGACATGCGATGCGGCTCGATTCCGCCATTATGACTGGTTTGCGACGGCCTTTACGTTCGGCTACAGTCAGAGGGTGGAATTTGTGCGTGCGAATCTGCCTGCGGAAGAACGCGTTGAGTTGTGCCGCCGGCCTACGGGCGGAGGCATCGTCGACCATCGTAACGATTGGACTTATGCGCTGGCGGTTCCGCGCGGACATCCGGTTGAGGAATCGCGTGCGACCGAATCGTATCGGCTCGTGCACGAAGCGTTGGCGGTGGCACTTGTGGAGCTCGGTCAGCCGGCAGAAGTGAAGCTGGATTGCGAACCTCCGCCCGGAGACAAGTTCGCCCTTGGCCTAGGTTTAGGTGTTTGTTTTCGACGGGCCGAGTTGTATGACGTCGTTAACCGCGATACCGGAGCGAAGGTCGCGGGGGCGGCACAGAGGCGCAACAAACGTGGTTTGCTTTTTCAGGGATCAATCGACAAGACGAGCGTTGGTGCGATCGATTGGGACGTACTTCAGAAGCGGTTTGCTGCGGCCCTTGTTGTGGCGCTGGCGGAAGAGGGGGTCGAAACGCCATGGCCTGAATTCAACGACGATGAAGCCACTGGATTGGTCGAGCATTATTCATCAACCAAGTGGCTCGAATACCGGTAGCACTGGCGTTCGGCAGGCTGACTGCCAGCTTGGTGGAAAATTGGGCGACGCTTTTGACGAGATAGAGTGCAATGGCGGTGCTCAGAGCCAAGCTGGATATCGCTGGGGTTTGAGGTCTGGGGGAATAAATGATGAACAGGAGTACCGTTACGGTGAGGTTCCCCAAAAGCACCGTGTGCATGGAACCTGGCCAGTTGCAGAGAAAAAAACGTGCGAGTGGCAATGAAAAGATTGGGCTAAAAACATAGTTGATTCTGGCTCCGAGGTTAAAAAGGTGAATGCGGTGTGCGGGGGCGTTGCCGAGGGTGGAAACGATAAAGAAGGGCTGGTTATGGTAAGGTAAAGAACCTGGATCGTGGAGTTTCGCCGTTTATGAAATTGAAACGGCAAGTTGATGGCAGGATTTGATTTTTTATAAATTTTTGATAAACGTCATTACACATTCCAAGTGCCGAGTTTGTGGAAAAAAATCAAAAGGTTGCGCGCGTCGGAGGGCGTAGCCGGCGGTAATAAAGTGCTTTAGATCACGTATTTGCGTTGCGGGATCGCAGGATATATAGACAACCGCGCGCGGGCCAAATGAAAAAAGTTGCTGCAAAAGCACTTTATTGCAGCCATGGCGTGGCGGATCGATTACGACTAAAGTCTCGGGCGGCGGAAAGTCGATATCGGAAAAAACCAGGGCGGCATCTCCGGCGCGGAAGCGGGCATTAGTAATGCCGTTAGCGAAGGCATTTTTGGATGCGAATTGAACCGAGGTTTCGCTGATTTCGATACCGGCGACGCGCTCGAAGGCGGAGGCGCAAACTAGGGAAAGGAGTCCGCTGCCACAGTAGGCGTCGACGAGGAAGCGTGCGCCGGTGGCTGTCGCCTGTTCGCGGACATAGGCGGCGAAGATGGGCAGGATGAATGGGTTGTTTTGGAAGAAATCGCGCGTGAGGAAATAAAGCCGCAGTTTTCCGATCTTTTCGTGGATGACGGCGTCGTGGTCTGTGGTGACGCCCTCTTGCGCGTGGCGGAGAAGCAACGTGGCGCCTCGGGTGTAGTTTCCGGTGGCGATGCGGCGGCGGGTCTCGGTTCGTACCTCGCTTAGGCGGGCGTTAATTCCCTCGGTGGCAATCGGACACTCCGGTACGTCGATTAGGTTGAAGCGAGAGCTTTGTTTGAGAAAACCAATTGGAACGGTTTCTGGATGCTCACGTTCGTCCGGTGTACCGCGAAGACGAAAGTGTGGTGTGATTTTTGATCGGTAGTGAAACTTTCGGGGCGAGCCGATTACGTCGGCTACAGGAAATTTGATTCCGGCGATGTGCTGAAACAGTTCCTCGACTTGGCGGCGCTTCCAAACAAGCTGTTCAGTGTAGGTGAGGTGTTGGTATTGGCAGCCGCCGCAGCGGCCGAAGAGCTGGCAGCGGGCCGCGACACGATGAGGCGAAGGTATGATTACCGCCACGAGATCGGCCTCGGAATAGTTTTTGTGGTTGCGAAAAATGCGAACGAGAGCGCGCTCGCCTGGCAGCGTAAACGGAACCATCACGACCCAATTCGCGGTCGGATCGTTCGGGAGCGCGGTCCGGCTTAGGCCGATGCCGAGATTGGTTAGCGTGGAGATCTCCAATTCGAGCTCGGTATGATGGGGGAACGGGTGTTCGTTAAACTTCTTGCGAGCCACAGAGCCACATAGGAAGCATAGTTTTCTGGATTTGCAAAGACTGAACTCTACGTGCTCTTTATGTCTGTGTGGTCCAAATTGAAAAAATCACCAGTCTCCAGAACCCCCGTGTTAAGGAACTCGTCCGGCTTCGTAAGCGTCGGGAGCGCGACGAATACAGGCTATTTCTCGTCGAAAGCTACCTTGGGGTACGGCGCGCGTTGGAAAAAGGCGTGGTGTTTCGGGAGCTGTATTTCTCGCCCGATTGGTTTCTGGGGGGAAACGAACCAGTGCTTCTTGAACGGGCGCACGCGGCTGGCGCGAAGCTGTTTGAGCTCTCGAAGGCAGCTTTCGCCAGGGTCGCTTACCAGGAACGGCCCGACGGCTTGCTCGCGGTGGCGCCTCAGTGGTTCCGGACCCTTGGGGACTTGGAACTCGGTCCATCGCCTTTTCTGATCGTGTGCGAGTCGATAGAAAAGCCAGGCAACCTTGGCACGATCCTGCGCAGCGCGGACGCGGCAGGATGCGTTGCGATGATCCTATGCGATACCGTTACGGATGTTTTTAACCCGAACGTTGTGCGCGCATCGACCGGGACGCTCTTTTCTGTTCCCGTGGTCGTTTCGGACTCGGTGACGGTGCAGGCGTGGTTGCGCGAGCGTGGCATCCGGGCGGTGGCAACGATGCCGCACACGGGCAATCTTTATACGAAGACCGATTTACGCGGGCCGCTCGCAGTTGTGATGGGCAGCGAACAGTATGGGCTGAGCGACTTTTGGATAAAAGGAGCCGACGCGCTCGTGCGTATCCCGATGGCCGGCCAGGCAGATTCGCTAAATGTTGCGATGGCGGCGATCATCACGATCTTCGAAGCTGTTCGCCAGCGCAGCGGTTGAACGAAAACGGAACGATCGATGCGAAGAGTGCGAGCTTCAGAATGGCTTTTGATGCCACGATATGATCGTGGCTACCAATATTCTGGCGGCGACAGCTCTTCATGTAGCTGGGCGTGGTGGAAGTGTAGCGGATGCTAATGACTCCATGGGTAAGATTTGTTGAGGTTGGAGATGGAGCCGTAGGCCGAGACATTTTTTTCATGTTGAATTTGGCTTTTGAGGGATCATTATTGATAAGAATAGGTGCTGGTAGAACTGCTGGATCTGGCAGAAATCAAGTAACTGTAAGTTTCCCCCTAATAGGTGGTGCTGAGCTTAGTGTAAAAACGAGGACGGACGAGATGGATTCCGCAGAAATATTTTCCGGAGCGTAACCGGAAAAATGTGCGGTGTTTCATGCGGCAAGGTAAAGCCAGGTGCCGTTGAAAAAAAATGAAAGCTGCGGGCCTTGCGCGGCAGGTAGTAAAACGACTGTGTTTAGTTAAGCCCGAAGTCTGTTATATTGGTGGACCATACGCTTATCATCGTAACGATATCATAGTTTAATTGAGCTAGATTGTTGGGAGCGCTATATTTCGTGAGGAGCTCTGCTGTCGCGGATGTGGTGGTGTAACCAAAAAATTGAAGATGTTTTTCTGAAATACTCTAATGGGGCCGAAGTCTCTTTTTATATGGTAGGAATATCGTAGATTTTGATAGATAAATCGAAGCTGTTTGCAAGATCTTGATAGTATAGAGACTAGTTTAAGACGAACCAGTCGGAGTGTTGTTGATAAAGTTGGTTGAATTTGCTGTTGTTGATCTAGCGCATGCGCTGGCCGAAGATTCGGGGTATGTGCGTTGTTTGGTGGTTAGACCGTTGGGTATGCAAGCCCATGCTTTTGACATTGACATAGACGTAGCAGCTGCGTTACAGCTGTTGAAAGGCTACGCTTGTTTCCAGTTAAAGTGGGATGGCGACGTATGACTCGCGGCTGGCGTCGAGTTTGAGGAAGCTTTGGTTAGTGTGGATGTTGTTCTGGCTAGGGAATAGGATTTTATATTACGTATATTTATATTTGAAATATATTTACAACACTTTCCCGGGGGTGGCGTTGGGCAGGAATAAGGGCGTCGTCTTTTCTTGTGCTGTTTCCGCTGAACTTGAAGGCAGAAATGGTGCCAATGGCGGTGTTGAAATTGCTTATTGTCTAGGAAGGAGGATGCCTGGAAAAGGCCGAGGACGGCTTCGATGGGATAGAAGTTGCTGTCGCGAAAGTAGTTGAGCGTGCCACTATGCGTGTCGCTGCCTGTTTCCTGTTTGCCCCCGGCGCCTTTGAGTGACCGTGCAGTTGGCCGAACTGTTTTGGGAGTAGGTCGCGTTTTCCACCGTGCCAGGGCTATAGGTGACAGGTGACAGAAAAAACGTTACGAATTATATAGTTAGAAACGTAGCGATACTAGAATAGAAACTTGCCATTTAGGAATCGATGCGACTTATTTTTCATTCAGTTGCCGTTTTTTAACTATAAGTCTGAAGGATGATACCTAGCACTACCCGGCATATAGCACATATAGAACTGCCATACATATAGAAGGTTCTGATTCCTTGATGCCTGTTGGCGAGGTTCCACGTGGTTTGTGTTTCTCTACGTCTCTGTTTCTTTAACTGCCTAGCTATGTGCTGAACAAAAAGTGAAGGATATCTTTTTGTTCATTTTGGAGATTGTAGATGAGACAAGACAGCTGGCTATAGCTCGATATCAGATTACCGGAGAGTTTGTGCGAACCACCGTCAAGCGAAATGGAGTTACGGTTGTCGAAAATATAATAGAGACAATAGTGAAAGACGGATTTTTTGACATTTAAAGTTGCTCTTCGAAGGCACTGTTGGTGGAGCTGCCGAGGCCGCTCGCCGGTAGATCGGGTTGTCAGAATCTTGGCCGACCTGATGCGGGAGATGTTGCCTATTTTGATATCGAGCGGCGATTGGAAACGGTCACCGCTGGAATTGGCGGCGGGCACGCCGTTGAGATAGATCACAGTAATTTTCGATGGAAATCTGCTCAGGACGGCATTGCTTGCGGCGCCATATTTCAGTCTAAGCAAAGACCTTGACTTGTTCGAAGCTGGACGACTCCTTTCCAATCGGTCGAAATGAGGGAAGTTTTAAAGTTCTTTTGTATGGAATCGTTCTGGGCTAGCGCCAAGATTGTACCCAGGCCGTTTAAGCTGACATAGCGGGTGAACACCGTGAAGGATCCCGCTAGCAGCTTAGCGAGTTTATAGCTACTAGATTTTATCAGTGGCTGTTTCGAAACCGCTTCCGGCAAGGAACGTTTAAGCATTGTTCAAGGTGGCGTTGGAAGATCTGCCCGTGAATCTCAGTGATATTGCCTCGGCAGCAGGAACCGGAGAACGAAAATTAAGGTACGTATAAACAACTGTATAATAAAATTTTAAAAAATTTCTGTACAGGGTAGCCGCTCTGAAGGAGCGGAGTTGATATGGGGGGAGACGGGTGTGTGTGGAGAACCTACCTCCACCGGTATGTTTAGTGTGGTATTTATCCATTGGTTCTAGTTTAAATCCACTCGCTTCGCGGATAAAGAGATAGCGCAAAAGATCCTCGCGACGCGAGAGGCTAGCGGTTTTCTGCTATAAGCTGTGCGGTGGCTTCGGCCATCGATACACGTGGCGTGTAACCGAGGTCGCGGCGCGCGGCAGAGATGTCGAACCAGTGGTCAGTCGAAAGCTCTTTGGCGATAAAGCGCGTTATAGGTGGCTCGGTAGAAAAGCGAAATGTGCGCCAAACACTTTCCATAAAGCCGCCGACAATCGTCGCTGCCCCGAGTGAAATCCGGTTTTTTACCTCTCGTAGTGAAACACCGCGAAGAAGTTCGTTCACCCAATCCCAAAAAACAACAGGCTCGCCGTTGGTGATGAAGTAAGCACGATCGGCCGTTTTAGGATTTGCGGATGTGGAGAGCGACTGTTCGGCGAGCAGATGGGCGTCTACAACATTATCGATGTGTGTGATGTCGACACGATTGCGACCGGTGCCGATGATTTTCAGCTTTCCTTTTCTGGCCTGGCTGAGCACGCGCGGAATGAGATGCCGGTCGCCTGGCCCGATGACGAGGTGTGGGCGGAGCGCGATCGTGGAAAACCAAGGGGCGTTGGCGGCGAGGACCTCGCGTTCGGCGATGGCCTTAGTCGTTGGATACGGCGATGGCGCAGTGGTACAGAGCGGCGCGGACTCGTTCACACCGGAAAGATTGCCGCCGGTGTAGACGACACTGGGCGAACTTGTATAGATAAAACGTGGCACACCGGCGGTGCGAGCGGCGTCTAGCACCTGACGCGTGCCCATGACGTTAACTTGGAAAAATTCCTTTTCTGGCCCCCAAACACCGACGCGGGCGGCTGTATGGAAAACAGCGCTTGCACCCGCGCAGCCGCGGGCAAGTGAGGCGGTTGCATCGAGGCTGCCGATGATGGCTTCGCCCCCACGCTTTTCCAAATGGGGGACCGGACGGCGCGAGAGTACACGGATTTTCCTTCCCTGATCAAGTAGGCGGCTCGCGATCTGACTGGCTATAAAACCACTCGCGCCAGTGATGAAAACGGGATCGGAATCGTCGGGCGGCATAAGCGAAGGGAAAAGTGGTTGAACGAAATATTCCGTCGGGTCGCTTAACGCTGCAACTCTGAAGTGGGCGCCTCGCGGCAGTTGCTTTCGTAGCCTTCCTGGATCGCGGCCCAGCGTGCGAGCGCGAGGCGGTGAACTTTTGCGTTGTGGCGGACGTCTACGGGGAAATGTGGGTGGAGAAACATTAGTCGCACATTTCTGGTGTGGGCGTGTTTCTGACCGAGGGCCCGTAGTTCGCGGATGAGTTTAAGGCGGAGCGACGGAGTGGAGATCTTGTAGTCCGAAAGCGGTTCGATGACGAGGGCTGGCTGCTGATCGCCGACCTTGCCGAGGCCGATGAGCGCAGTGCGAAGAACGTCGGGGTGGACGCTAAAAATCGGCTCGACCTGCTCAGTGTAAAGGGGTCCTTGTAGGGTTTCAATGCGCTCGGCTTTGCGTCCGCAAAACCAGAGACGACCTTGGACATCGAGATAACCGACGTCACCGAGGCGGTGCCAGACACCGTTTGGCGAAGCGATTTTCGCACTGGTAGTTTCGCACGGCAGTTGATCGTAGGTTTTTGTGACGACTGGGCCGCGCACGATGAGTTCGCCAATTTCTCCGGTGGCCAGAGAGACAGTTTGTGCGAGATGTTCGATGGGGGCGTCAACAGGCACGATAACACGGATTTCGGTTTCTGGCAGGGGTAGGCCAACACACGTTCCGGCACCGAGTAGGGTCGCCGCGGCCGTTTCGTTGAGCACCTCGGTTGCGGTGATGCTGGCGATGGGCAGTGACTCCGTGGCTCCGTAAGGACTGTGTGCTTCCCCATTTGGAAGGATCGCTTTCATGTCGAAAAAAAGCGCTGGCGAAACGGGAGCACCAGCCGCCAGGACACGGCGTATCGAGGGTAACGTGAGACTTTGGTGCTGGCAGTGGCCAGCGATCTTGTGCCACAGCGTTGGAGAGCCGAAGGAGTTGGTGACCTTTTCTTGCTGGATGGCTTGGATGATCTTGGCAGGATCGACTTTGGCGGGGTTTGATGGATCGATCTCGGGCACAATTGTCGTCATGCCCAGCGCTGGGTTGAAGAGGGCGAAAATCGGCAGCATAGGCAGGTCGATCTCACCGGGCTTGATCTGATAGGCTTCGCGGATCAGGCGTACCTGGGCGTCGATTGTTCCGTGTTCGTAGCATACGCCCTTCGGCGAACTGGTGGACCCGGACGTGAAGAGGATGGCAGCAAGTTCGCTGGGATGGCTGTTGGCGGCTGGTATCAGTGATTTTGTCTCCTTGAGGCGCGCGGTGGTATTCCCGGAGGCCAAGACACGGATCTTAACCGTTTTGAAAGTACGGTGGTAAAGGTGGCTTGCGATTTGGAAAAAAGGGGTGCCGAGTAGGACGCGCGGGCGGGAGCGTGCGACACATTCGAGGAAGTTTTCGTGGCCTATTCCGGGATCGATTATGACTGGCACCGCACCAATTTTGAAAAGGGCGAAGGTTGCCGCCATCAGCGGGAGGCCCTGTCGGACCATTACGAGCACGCGGTCGCCGCGTTGGACACCGCGTTTTTGGAGCCGGCTGGCCCAGGCGTTTGTCTCGGCATCGAGTTCAGCATAGCTGAGTGTGAGGTAATCGATTCGGCCTTCGTTTGTGCGGCCGCGCGGGATTTTGATCGCGGGCAACTGCGGGCTAGCAGCGGCCTGAAGGGGAAGGTGGCGGGCGATGTTGGAGGAGTTCTGGAGTGCACGCGGAGGGGGGGGGAAAGGATGCGTATTGCGCGAGCGTTTAAGTTTGCCAGGCGGGAGCACTTTTAGCAAGTGGGCTTGCCATGGGAGGAGAACGTCGTTTATCGAATCGTGGTTGCGCGCGATTTGCACAAGCTGTGAGCGCGTGGCGACTAGCGTCGGATTAATGTTTAGACTTTTCGCGAGGCTATCGCGCTTGGCCTTGAGGTGACCATGGAGGGAAAGTTCGCTTGGGGTGAGCGGTGTGTATTCGCGATGGCGTTGGCGGTGGGAGAACAGGCGCGGATCGCCGGCGAGGCCGGCGTGAACTGCTTTACCGAGACTCGAGAAAAGTTGGCCGTGGCGTCGGCCGAGGTTGACGCGAAGAATTTCCTCCAGTGGCAGGCTATCCTCGGCGGCGGTGGCAACTTTCATGAGGATATGATTACCGATGACCTTGAAGGGCGGCTTATTTAGCTTTTCGGCCCATATTTCGCGCCAATGCCAGATGGCGTGGAGAACGGTGAGACCTTGTTGCTTCAGCCCCCCTGATCCGCTTATGCGCCAGGCGTTTTCGTTTTTAGTGGAAGAAAGGCCGTTTCTGGCGGCGTTTATTTGCCAGAGGCATTTTTGCTCGAGCCAACCGAGGCGGCCAAGATTCGTAAGTTCGGCCATGAGGCAGTCGCGCAGATCGTAAAGGTGGAAGACGTCGAGCGCAGCGTAATCAAGGAGATCCTTGGTAAGTGGGCGCTTAGACCAGTTTGCTTTTTGGTGATTCTTATCGAGTTTGATGTTGAAAAGTTGATCCAGAAGCGCAGCCAGCCCGAAGTGGGGAATGTTCAGGAGCTGTGCGGCGAACATCGTATCGAACAGGCTTTTCGGCAGTAAGTTGAATAGCTTTCGAATAAGGCGAAGGTCGTAGTCGCTGCCGTGCATGATGAGGTGTTTGGCGGCGAGGCGCGGCCAAAGGCCGTCGAGCGGGAGGTTGGCGACGGTATCGACGAGAAAGATCTGTGAATTCGTGTAGATCTGGAGCAGACATACGCGGGTTCGGTAGTGGTAAAGACTATCCGCTTCCATATCCAAGGCGATTTCATCGACGCGATCTAGGGCTGCATAAAGCTGTTCGAGCTGTTCAGGCGCTGAAATGAGTTGATACGTGGGAACGGTGCTCAAAACGAAGTCGGGCTATTGGTTCTACTTTGAAAGGAAAACGTAAATAATCTATCTAAAGTGGCTACTATAGCCGAATTCTAGGATTGGCGCTACTTTGAATCCGCTTTGGGCTGGCCAAAGGCCAAGGTCGAGAAAATTGTCGGGCTCGAGGTTTTTGGCGGTGATTGGACTTTGATGGTGTAGGCGTAGAAGTCGGCCGATATGAACACGAGTTTGGATTTGGAGGCAGTCACGAGCTTCTACCAGCGAGCCGCCTATCGAGGTGGTGATCGCGTGGCGTGTGCTGGGGCGCGACGGAAATTCTGGCGGATCCGGTGCTGAAGTTCGCATAGACGGTAAATTGGTTCACGAAAACTAAGAGCGTGTTGGGACGGCTGCGGAAGGATTTTCTCCGCGGGTATTTTCATGCTGTCGCATCGAAACCTCAGGTAACGGTGCGCACGCCAGCATTTAGGGTGGCGATGGCGATCTTTTTTAGGCAGCAAAACCAAATGGCCTGCGAGTGCGTGCCAATGTTGGTCTGCTGGCCGGCCGTATGAGCAAGAAGGATTTTTTCTGTCGAGGACGAGACGGGCTCCTTGTGATCCAAGTCGATAGTGCTGCGGGCGTATGTGCGGTGAAGATGCCGCTCTAGGAAACGATTCCCAATTCGCGCTACTCCTAATCGGGGTGGTCCGTACACACACGGGTACGGCTGCTCCGTACATATCGAAGATACCGTATCCTATTCGGCTTTGTCGTATAAGGGGATTATGCAGCCATTTTAGGATAAAGCGTTCGTTGGAGCAAGCTGGGATCGTCGCTGATGATCGCGTCGACGCCAAAGGTGGCGAGCTAGAGGGCTCGGCTGGGGCTGTTTCACCGTCCATAATCAGAGGGAGAGGCCTTGGTTTTGGAAGAAACCTACCCACTCCCGATTTCGTACGCGGTTGTGATCGAAAGAAAGTCCGTTGGCGCCAATCTCACGGACGAGCGCGGCTAGTTTTGGTGAGGTTTTTTTGAGAGGAAGTCGCATGGTCGCATGTGCGGGTAAGCTGGCAGAATTTTTTGTCGTGGAAAGCTACGTCGTGTCTATCACACGTCGTCTGCACGTCGAGTTTGACACTATTAGCGCGGAGTTCGACGGCGCTGGGAAAGGCAGAAAGCGTGTTTTCTGGATACTCGGACGAAGGCTCCGCGGTGCGCGAAGATTAGAGGAGTCATATGACGGTTTTTTCTTGGACTGGCCAGAAAATCAAAGGTTAGGCTCTGCCATGTAAATCGTCGCGTTGTGCTCTGGAGGCCTGGGATGCGTGGCTGAAATATTTCGGTCGTTAAGAATTACCACGTGTCGACCGTTTTTAGTTTCGGCTATGGCTCCAAATTATAACTATATCGAAATTTCCTTCGTGCATGTGCAGACCGAGATCGTGAGCGCGTGACGACGTCGCTTAGGCTTTCTCGGTGCACATTTTTCATTGGATCTGCTGCAAAGCGGAAGCGAGCCCCCCGAAGGACATTGTACCGGCCAGAACATGAGGAAGACCAGTGGTGCGGTTTCGCAATGGAATCATGCTGTGTCTATACGGAAAGCGTGGGGACAGAGTTTCTGGTAAGTCTCGTGGTAAAGTGGCGATTTCGCGATTATCCGGTCTGTCTTGAGGTGCTTCATACAGGCGATTGGCCTTGCTTTGCGTGTGGGCACCTACATGCGAGCTCAGCTGTTCCGGCCGTTAATTGCAGTGAACAAGGCCCAGGTCGCGCGCCGCCGATGCAAAGCTGGACGTTGGTTTCGAGAAAATGTGTTCGTACTATAAATAAAGTCGGAGCCAAGCACTACGGCTGCGGCGATACATGTGTCGAGCGTCGCGAAGCATTTTGGGATGTTTTGCTTTTCCGATCCGACGGCCGGCCCTATAAAGATTGCATCGTCGCTTTCAGCGTTCGTTGATAGTTTAATGGTTGCAGGTTCCACCGACGTAGCTATTCTTTTTGCTGCATTCTGGCCTCGGAAATTTTTTGTTCGCTCCAGAAATGACTAAGACGTGTTAGACGGCTTAGTGGTACCGAGGGCGAATAAAAGCCCGAGGGGGCGAAATACGTTTTTCATTGAGGTCCTTTGAATGGGCGAAGCCGATATAGGCTAGTTGCGAATCGCCGGAAAGGATGACGAAGCCGACATCCTTGCCCTTTTCGAGCGAACAGATATGGGAGTAGAGAATGAAGGTTTTTGCGTTATTTGATCACTAGATTGTTTCGAGAGCTCCCTTGCGTGCTGTTCCGGCGGCGGGGATTTTGTCGATAACCTTTCAACCTCCGTTGTTTGGTGGCGCACAACGTGGTAGCCGAATTCCTTGACGATGTGCAGGGCGGCGAGAATGTTCTCGCCGCGGTATGTGTTGTGCGGGGCGATATATTTGCTATCGAGTATGTTAGCGATTTCCTCGAGGCCGAAGTCGCGAACCGGCGTTTTTGGGGTCGCACAATGGTGCCCGCGTCCCCGTGGTTCATCGGCAAGAAACAGAATATGGATCTAATTATTCGCGTCGGGCTTGTTGGTGTTGATCTTGGATTTTGTGGAAAACATTTTCCTACATGCGGGCGACCTGTTTGGGCTCGAGAATGATACTGCGCCTGCTCCAGCCGGTTGGACGCAGCCCACAAAGGCTGCGTGACTCTGGCGCCGCATCTCACGACCGTGACGAAGCGTGAGATCGCTTCTTTCTCGTTATTATGAAGCATGAAGCTTCGCTGCGCAAACAACACGATAACGTGTGCTGGCGCGAAAACGGACGAGTGTTACAATGGTAGACCGAATTTCAAAGTCTGTGCGCGCGATGCGGCTGGCATGATCGTCACCATCATCGCCGACAACTACTACGGCTATTCTAAGAAGGATATGAAAACACAGATCAGTTTTTCCAAAAATCTCTGCTGTCTTTCGTCAGGATAACGTGCAAGCGGTTGTCCTTGTCTTGGAGTGAGGCTTGAAGCTGGACGATGGCAGGTACGATCGGAGCTGGAACATCCCAATGGTAGCGGGCTATCGGCAGTTCGGTGCGGCTGAGCGCGAAGCGCAGTTCGACCAAGCCACGGTCTTGGACCGCTTTCCAGGCAGTCGCTGGAACGCTAAGCGAGCGCTCGAGCACACTGGTGTTGATATTGATGCCGGAAGCTTTCGCTGTGTCCATCATATTAAGCGCAACAACGACGGGCCAGAAGAGATCGAGAGTTTGATGAAATAGGTAAAAGTTTCGTTCGAGATTGGAGGCGTCGAGGACGCAGATGATGCGATTGGGGGGCGTCGGTCCGGCGGCCGAGGAGTACATCGCGCAGTATGGGTTCGTCGGATGAGCTGGCAGCCAAGCGAATAGGAGCCGGGCAGATCGATGATTTGAATCGATCTGCCGTGCTGGGAAAAGTGGTTCCGGTTTTCTTTTCAACGGTGAGACCGGGGTAATTGCCCACTTTCTGGAGGAGACCGGTCAGGGCGTTGAAGAGCGTGGTCTTTCCGCAGTTCGGGTTTCCTACGATTGCGTAGGTCAGAGACTGGTCCGCTGCCGAACCGGGCCCCTTGTTCGGCGTGGCGAAGGCAATTTTTGGCAGGAGTTTCAAAGTGAGTCGGGGCTGTGAAAAGGTGCGAGGTGCGGAAAGATTCGCTATGTCAGATCATTGCGAGGTACCTGGCAGGCGATTCGACAAGAATGCTCATCGCTGTACTGTGGCTTAGGGCGATGCTGGCTCAGTTGACGAGCCAAATGCTGGCGACCGAATCTGGAATTTTCGTCACACGAGAAGATTCACCAAAGCCCATTTCGCGCATGCGCTGACAGAAAAAGTCATCACCTTATCACCTTCCAACTCACAAACGCGTCCAGTAGTTCCAGTTCCGGTGGAAAGATGGCGAAGCGGGAATAAATTTTGGGAGGGTATGGAAAAAGCGAATTGGTAGAAAGCGAAATTGAGACTTAGTTTCAAGAATTGGCTTTTTGTTTTTACTAGAGTTTGTCTAGATCATGAATTTTTTAAATAAAAATTTACTTTTACTTGGGTTTATTTTTAATATTTATATAAATAAATTAGAAAATTTTATTTAAATATTATGAGATTATTTTATAATACATAGAATTTATTAAATTAAAAACTATTAAGTTTATTTATTCTTTATTATTTCCACGCGCTGGCCTTGCGACATGCGTTTTGCATCGCCTTTAATACCTGTACTTTCACGTTAGCGATGTTTATATAACTGGAGCATGACGAATTGTATGATTCGACTAAACATCGTGCCTCCCTAATGAGGCGAGACTCAAAAAACGAGTACGCTTTTTTTGTGCTGATCCATTTCGGAGCCCTTTTGCCCGATAAAAGATTATGCTTACGGTCGACACTCTGATATCTAGTAATTACAGTTGATGATATCGCTTTGCATAGATTGGATCGGAAAAATATTGGAGCACCCTGATACCAGATTTGGCCCTTCGATTTGTGGTGCACGCATGTGGTGTCATTTACCATCGGTATCGATTCGCTCGAGTTTTTTCTGGAAAATATGCGAGAATCGGCTGACTACCATGTCACTGAAAGTGAAGTTTGTGCGCGGCGCTGATCTGTAATTGTCAGCCCATCACTGCGGTTCTCGAAGTGATCAATACACTGATCACAGTGCACGCCAACCAGGGATTGACCGATCGCGAGAAGTCGGTGCGAATGAGCAAACGGCTGGCCGCAATTGACATAGTCTTCATAAAACAACAGCTATCCCAAGCTACGCTCGATGATACTCCGTAGTTTTGTGGACAAAGCACGCTTACACTGATCGATGACGAGAGTTTCCAGCGCTTGGCTGGTTTCGCTCTGCTTGAAGGGCGTTTCTGATGGCATTAACAACAAGATTGTGGAGTCCATCGACTTGCTGTGATGGTCAATCAAATGATCGTGCTAGCACGTGTTCAGATTGGAGGTGGTGCTTAGTTGCATGCCCAAGGTCTTCTGGATAATTTCTGAGAACGTGCCCTTTCATTAGTTGCTTCATATCGATCCGCAACTTTCAGCTTCCCAGCGCGCTTTGTGAAAAAATAGGCCAGCTGCTGTTCGTTGGTTTCTGTTGGTGCTTTCCGATTATTGCTCGGCGATCTCTGCTTACTTCCAGATGCATTATCTTCGCAGGAGTATTCTACTCGGCTAGAAAACGGCAGGCGGTACAGTCGATTCTGGCTTTTGGTGGCGCAACATCAGTCGCTCGACGCAGGTGCGTGGAGCTAGTGGTTTTCTTGCAGGATCGGACGACGGTACCGTTGCTCGTGGCAATCGACCAGGAAGGCGGCTGCATCAACCGACTGAAACCGGCCTATGGTTTCCAGGCCACGATTTCGCACGAGGAACTCGGTGCTTTTTACGGAGAGAAGGAAACGCACCACCACGCCTCTGGCGGAGCTCGGCACAAACTTTAACCTTCTTCAGTTGGTGGTTTTCGATGCGCATTCCGGCAATCCGATCATTAGAGGAAAACGCCGTCGCTTCGCCGCCGATCCAGAAAAAGCTGTGCGCTGCGCTTCGGCCCGTGCATTGCGCTTAAGCGCAATGCACGGGCCGCTTTCTACCTTTCATGAAAAATTGTTTATCATCTGCTTTGTGGGCCCGCGTACGATCGCGGCAATTGAGGTGAGTTTACAGGCTTTTTTCTCTCAAATTATGTGCACCGGTTTTGACGCGGTGTGACTAGATCGTGTTTCCCAGGAATCTTTTCACTACCGTCGTGCGTCTTATGACATGGATTGATCCGGCGTGTTATGATATTTGTCCCGTGGAACGGCGTTTAGCGCTGTCGGGAGAAAGTAGCCTGGAAAGGTGAGTTGCAAATTGCCCGAGTGCTACGGCGTTCTCTGCAGGTAGCTTTTTCAGGAGGTTTTTATCTGTATATTTTGCAACGTTTTATCAAAAAATCTGTGATCCATAACGACGTAGCCGGAATTGAAAAAATGTTTCAAGATCTTGCGGGGCCATCGCGACTTGAGCGTGCTGGACGTGCACTTTGTTTTGGATCTAGAGGGAACGATTTACAAAACGCTCGATATGAAAGAACAGGCGTTCCATGCCCTGGGACTGCAAAACGGTTTCCCAATCGATATCGAGATTCGCCAACATCGGCACTTATCTCGCCGACCGCCAGCCGTCCATCATCCTGCCTGTGAATCTGGGAACCACGATATTCCATTTGCTGGGGGGCGGGGCGGGCATCTGGCATGTTATTAAACCGGTGCGCGGCAATCATCCAGGACCAGAAACTTATGTAATACGATTTTATGTTGTAGCAGTGCGGCGCTTATCAAACTCAAAAGCGACACTCTTCACAATTTTTCCGGCGCTTACTTGCGATTTACTGTGCGATCAGGACGGCCAAACTCCGTCCGGTACAAACTGCTCGATTCCGACCTGACCTCCTCTCCTACCTTGACGTGCGTGCTCTTGTACTATCATATGTAGATAAATATGATAGGTTTCGGACCGGCTTTCGATCTGGGAGGGTGCTCAACGGAGTCCGGCGCTTCATCGGCGGCTTTGCTCGCTAGCGGCTGCCTCCTTCCCAGGGTTGCTGGGCCCAGGCTGTTTTTTTCTGGCCAGAACTTCTGGCCGATCTGCTGCGCAACCACAGCAGCGACGAAGAGCGAGGGTAGCGTGCAGAATATGTATTAGAGAAATTTTTTGGGCAGATAGCCTCGTATTATGCACATCCGGCGCCCATGCCGAGTAGCATCTGCCCAGTACTGTGAAGCTGGTGCAGAGCGTGTAGCGGGCGTTTTTGTTTACTCTTTCGGCTATATGGGGAACGTAGACGTAGAGCATCTAGGCTGGTGAACCAAAAACCATAGGCGAATTGATTTATGGTGAACAAAGTGCTTACCATGCTGACGCTCGCCCGCTGTGCAAGTGCGACAAAAAGGATTTGGAATGCGGATCGTAAAAGATCATCGGACACAGCCATTTTGGGAAGCCGTCCAGAAAAAAAGAGCCAACTTTAGATGAGCCTGACGACCGTGAGCGCCATCACGCTGACCGTGCCATAGGTAACGCCCAAATCCCTGACCGTCAAACCGAGCCTACCGAACTTGCTGCGATATAGCATGGACAGAAGCACGGGTTTCAGAAGTTGCGCCTTGCAGGAGCAGAGACACAATCGTGCTGCAGATGTTGGGTTTGTAAGAAAAGCTGCGAAGCACCTGCGGCTGCGGCAGGTAAAAACAGTGGTGGGTTCCGACAGTTACGAAAAGTGCAGCGAGTGCGAAGAAGATGGTCGCCTACGCATATCCCACGTTTCTGGTTCCGATCTGCAGCACTTCAGCGAGATAGACCAGGTCGTTGCTCTTGTTCAACGATCATCGCCGGCCGGTAGGATGTGCTGCGCACGCTGAAAAATGCAGACTAATGATGCATCGGAATGCGCGAGAAAATAAAAGTTTCCGGTCGCGATGTTGTGTCCTGATTAGCTGAAGGATATCAGCCAGAACACCGGCGCTGGTACCGTGAGAGCTATTAGCACGAGAACGTGCCGGTGAATAGCTGCGTGACGATCCACAAAGCGCTTTATGCTAAATACTAAACAGTTACAACATGCGATATGAGAGCGGTTTAATCACCTATGGTAAACAGAGCCAGCGCGTGTAGAAGGATTTAGATCTGCAGGTATTTTATACATCACCAAGTACAGTACAGTACAGTGTCATCACCACGACATAAGGAATACTTTAGGCGCAATAGAGCGACGGAACTAGGTTCCGTCGCTACGGTTGGCTTATTAAAAACTGGAGCGGCTTCGGAATGGAAATCGGGAGGATCATTTTTTGCTGCTGCGGACGCGTCTTGCCACCAGAACACGCGTTTGCTCTCGCGGCCGGTGCGGTTTACGACACTGACTACGACCGCGTCAACCGAGCCAAACTGCGGATCCGCGGTCAGCGTGATGCGAGGCCATGTGGCCGGCTGTGTGCTAAAACTCCAATGTCCGTCGCGCCGCCGCCAAACAGCGATCTTCGTTACAGAATGGTCTCCTGGCAGTATGAGATCGAGCCCGTTTGCGCGTAAGCGTAAACGCGGCGATTCCGGCGTGCAGCCGGACAGCCAGGGCATAGCTGGAACGAGAGCGGGTTCCACATAAACTTCATTTTGTAAACGGGTTGCGATTCCTTTGCGGTTTTGCAATAGAGCGGTTGCGCTGTAAAACACCTCGCCGGTTGCCGCCGGTCGGGAACGAACGAGTTTGACTTGGCGGAGTATTTCTTCGACACTCCGGCTCTGGTTCGTGTTGTTGATTGCGTTTACGTTGAGTCCTGGCCAGATGCAACGTCTGTGTGGGTTTTGTTTGAGCCAGTAATCCAGCAGCGTGGGAAAACTTTGGGCGGTTTTCACGCAACTCCAGTAGAGCTGCGGAACCAAATAATCGAGCCAGCCGCGTGCGAGCCACAACTCGACATCGGCGTAAAGCTTATCGTATTGGCTGAAGCCGATGATACCTGGCGGCCGGCGGTCGGGCCGCCCAATGCCGAACGGACTGATTCCAACTTTTGCCCACGGCTTTGCCTGATGTACGGTACGATAGAGATCGGCGACTAAATCGTTTACGTTTTTGCGCCGCCAATCCGCTCGGGAAAGACGTCCACCGCTGGCGAGGTAGCGTTTCCATGAGGCGTTGTCGGGAAAATCGAGCTCGGCGGACTTAGCCTTGGCTTGATGCGTTGTCGGCACGGTAACGGGGTAAGGATAAAAATAGTCATCGATGTGTACGCCATCGATGTCGTATCGCTCAACGACGTCGCGCACAGCGGCAAGCATTTGTTTGCGAGCAATGGGGTTTCCGGGATCCATCCAGAGATAGCCGCCATAACTTTTTACCGATGCTGGATGCGTGCGGCCAAGATGGTTAGCTGCGAGCGGCGATTTCGCTTCAGCGTGACGAGCGCGATAAGGATTAAACCACGCGTGCAGTTCGAGGTTGCGACAGTGCGCGCTGCTTACCCACTCTGCTAGCGGATCGTAGCCCGGATTCCGACCTTGGGTGCCGGTAAGAAACTCTGACCACGGTTCGATTTTGGAGCGATAAAGTGTGTCGGCTGAAGGACGTACTTGTAAAATGATCGCATTGAGCCGCAACGTGACGGCGAGGTCGAGCAAAGTGTTCATTTCGGCTCGCTGTTGCTGGGCGGAGAGTCCTGGGGAGCTCGGCCAGTCGATGTTTTTTACCGTTGCGATCCACATAGCGCGAAACTCGCGTGGTGCCGGCGGCGGTTGGCCACAGGTAGCGGAGCACGTCCCGTGAGGGATGGAATGAATGGAAGTGGATACAGCCGAGCTTTTTGCGAGTGTACGACAGCTGGCCAACAAAAGAAATCCGGCTACAAGCGCGGAAAACGGGACGGAGAGGCCCGCTTTTTCGGGCATGAGGCTGAGTCTGATCCGGAACATGATAGTTAATAGTGGCTTGATAGTGGCGGTTTTCACCCGGTAATGACATTGCTCGAGTGCAGTCTTGGTGGCGGATTTGCTGGCACCCACGGCAAGCGCGGTGAAGGCAATGGTGTGGAAAAAGAGCTTGGCGATAGTTGGAATAATACCGACTTTGTGCAGGCGGACCATGAGCGCATTGGAAAATGTGTTAAGTGCGATCTTCTGGGCGGTGCTTGTCTTGAGGCGTGTGCTCTACTGGCAATGGCTTCACTGTACTTGTAGAGCGTAACGCTCTGCTCGGCTTTGACGACGATAGCTGAGCTGCGATTATTGGCAATTTCGATCTTGAGTGTGCCGAGCACATAAAGGGTGCTACTTGACGGGCCTCGATACTGATTACGACGCCATTTGGTGAGGATGCGATAGCGCGAGGAGGCCGTTGCTGCCTTGCGCATGGTCGATTTCGGCGCTTTCGACGAAAACGAAGAGAGAGTTTTGTCTACCGGCGAGCAGGGCCCTTTGGCCAGGAAAACATGGGCCAAAGTTCTAGGCTGTCGAAAAACCAGAAGTGACTTAATGTGCCGGCGTCGGCAGCGATGCGTAATGCGTCGACATCGATTGTAAGCGCGAGGGCGTATACCGCTTTGGCGGCCAGCACTAGCACTTGATATTCGGTAAACACGGCGACAATTCCCCCTTGGGACAAAGGTCAAACTTAGGGGGCTTGGGGTGGCTTTTTCGGTGTTAGACACGATGAAGCAGACTCCTACATTGCAGTGGTAGATTCAATAGCTCATTATAATTGGCGTGAGCGTAGCGAACGAAGACGGCTATTTTGTCGCGGTGGTTTCGTAGGCGAGCGTCGACACAATCGATGCCGAGCTGGTGTTGCTTGGCGGAAGTTCGGGACTTGTGGCGATCCATATGCTGGGTTATTCGGAGCAGATTCGCGCACGCTGGTGCCAGCGTTTTACGCGGCGATTTTTCGCACGCTGGGCGAGGTGCGTGCAGTGGTGAACATCGACTGAATTGCGAATATCACGATGCTGTTCGCCGACTCGGGGGCTCTGGTGTGCGACTTCGGCACCCGGGAAGGGAAGCATTTTTCTGAATGCATAGGTACAGAAGAAACGGCGCTAGCCTATGGATCGGGATGACGATTCCACTGTGTCCCGGACGGATGCAAGAGGAGTTGCTGGCCTGGCTTCTGGATGGCTCCTATTTGCTCCTATTCTATATCGACGCCGAAAGAACACGTGGCTTGAATATTTTTCTTCGGCGTCGTTTGCGGCACGAGTCGACGGTTTTGCTCCGGTCGGTGTACAAGCTACGCTAGTGGTGTTGACTGCGAAGAGCAGGTCGACGGTGTTCTGAGTCGATCCCAGTTGGACGGAAGTCGAAGAGATTTACTGGCGGCGACTCTACAGCACTTTCGGGTGCTGTAGAGGTGATCTCTTCCATGGTCGGTGTTATTAAAATCTGCAAGACCGGCCTTTGCCGGTGGAATTGCCATCTGGCACGCTGCCGCCACGAGCCAATGTGAAAGGATTCGGACTGACATCGGTTAAGTCGTTTTGAAATTCAAGAAAGATATTCTCCTAGGTAGGGTGATTTTTTTTGGTGGGCGACTGGACAAACTGGTTGAGTTGATGCGTGGCTGCGTGGCGTGCGATTTCGTTGATGAGCTTTTTCAGGCGCTTTGAAGCGTTGGTGGATATTCGGTACTGGCGAAATCTTGTGCGATGGTGGTGGCCGTTCTGTCGCCCTAGAATGCCGGTGTTGACAAGGATTGCGGAGGTTTTTGCGACGGCGAGAATGGCGAAGATGCTGCCTTTCATTTCGGGGCCCAGGGGCTTGTTGAGTTGATCGTGTTGGTACTGAGCCAGCGGAAAGTCTGGAAAGCGTCGTCGGCGCCGTAGATGGTATTGTAGTAACCGAAAAATGGAGTCGCGCGATGTTTCTGAGTTCGAATCTGATAGCTTTGACGAAAGGAAAATTATTGCTTGGAACGTCGGAGGAGAGTTGTTCGGATATTGCGGTGGAAAATCCGGTTGATAAAATTGCGAAAAGTTTAGCATCTATCCACTATTCAAACGATGTGGGCGGCGTTCCCTCCGAGATTGCGAAGGTTTAAAGAAGATCGTTCTGCAGACGGAAAGATTTGAAGCCAAGGAGGCGCTGTTTGCGGCGTTATGCTTGGGGTTGTTAGCCAGTCTCCCTGGCGCTGAAGCAGTGGCGGCTGCTGAGCCCGGCTGTTATGCTGTAGCCGAGCCATGTAGACAGGGGGAGAGCGACGGCGCTTGAATAGGTCAAACTGCTGTTGACGACTATGGCGAGGTTTCGGTGGCTGCCGAAAATGTCGAAGAACTAAGCGGTAACTGAGGTTAAAGCGGTCGATACAGATCGGCCTCGGATCGTTCTGGCGTTCGATAAAAAAGGCGGAATCCGACCGCTATGATTTACGCAGCATCTTCTCCTCATTTTGAGGGGCGAGCGCGTGGTGAGGTTGAACTGGCTACCCATTGAGCCCTAGCTCCTAGCTCATATTTGGTGTGAGACTTTCGTTTTCCTCGACCATTTTTCATATATGTAGCTTCGGTGACACGAGTGTTTGGCGGTGCGGTGTTTCTAGAGATTGCTGAGAGGGCTTCGATATTAAGGAGAGCAAGACTCGGATCCATGCCGGGTATGGGAATGTTTGTTACGACACTTTTTATGTTCTTCGCGTTGCGTTGTTCGATTGCCGCAAGAACCTGACCTGACCTTCCTTTTTGCTTTCCATGACCAATTTTCCGAGCTGCATGATGCCCGTGGATCGAGTTGGAAGTTGACGGGTGGAATCTGTCGACGACAACCAAATAGATAGAGTTTGTCCTTTGAAACTCGATTAGCTGGAGGAGATTTCAAATTTGTTAACCGGGAAATCGGTGACAGAGAAGTGACCGGTGCTATCGGCTAGTACGGAGCGACCAGAACAGAAGAGGTTAGCCTTGGCCCCATTGATAGCGTTGCCGGTGGTCCTAATTGTGATCGAACCGGTAATACGGTCGGTTTCTGTGGCGGAGGAGAAAAGGGCAAGCTTGCCAAGGAGGAAAATAGGCAGACTCGTTTCAATGGCTCAACAGCCGGACATGCGGACGCTGGTTCGCTGTTGTGGCTTTTATGTGGCATGTGTTGGCTGCAGTCTTCCAGTGTGACTGCTGCTTACAGATAATAATTTGGGGATGTTCCAATAGACGGAACCGATGGGTGCTCTTAAAGCTGGCTTCTTCTGAATTTTCGGAAGTAGAATATATAGAGAATATAAAATATATAATATTATTTAATAAAATATTTCTTCATTTTTAATAATATATTTTAAATTTAAATTCAATAAAAATTAATTTTTTCATGTCAAAAATTTACGTTTAATATTCTTTTCTTCTGATGAGATGGGATGTTTTGGAGTGTGAAAACGCTGTTTTGGGGACGTCTTCAAGGTTTCGGGAAATCAGCGAAGGAGAAACATAGCGGGGCGTTTCCGAACGCTGACAAATACGCTTGAGAAAAACAGAAAAAAACTAGGGAATACGATTTTAGCGGGCGATTTACGGTTCACTTACCTATTCAGAAAAAGAGAAAATAGCTCTGTGTGCCGGATACGACGCTGCCTAGCAAAGGAATGTGCGGAAACTGCCAGAAAAACCGGTTCAGTTCGACCGGTTTGAATATTAAAATCTGAAAGCTTCTGTTGGTGCATCTTTTCCGATAATCAAGGTCGCCCCGCGGCTGTTCAAGACCGACTTGGCTTGGCGCATGTAAACAATAAAAGCTAGATTCCATCTTGAACCGCCCATGGGGGATGGTCTTTTAGGCAGTCAGTGAGGAATCGATCAGAAGAGCTTATATTAGAAAAAAGAACCCCTAACCGATTAATTATTTAAATTGCCCCTATATGCAGCCAATCGCTGCACTGCGCGCAGAGCGTTTTTCACGGCACTAGCGAGAGGGCATGGAACGCTTCATGCGCGATTTGCGGACAGTGTTTGCCTTGGACAGTAGCACTTGTGATTTTGCTAAGCTGTCTTTCCACCCACCCGCGCGGCTACTCGCAAAGTTGCGTGCGCAAGCTCCACATACTGACACCTTAATGGGCAGTGCTGGAGATTACGGGTACGGGGTCTCAGACGCAATTGTTTCGTTTCACCGGGTAGGACGAGGCAACCAGGCTGGGGAAATCGATTGGGCTGACTTGGCGATATTTGATCCGAAAACACGCATTATATCACAGCTTACAACGGTCTACATCATGACACGATTGCCTTTCTTTACGTACTCGTGAGCGGCATATTTGGCCGTTCGCGATGGCATGTAGATAGGAGCTCGCTAAGGCTTTGGGACGACAGCTTCAACGGCTGGCTAAAGGTATCTGAGTTTCAACGAAGCCTATAAAGGCGATTGTATATCTTTTGTCTATTCGATTCTGATTCGTTTTTTTATTAAAGTTCTGTTATCGTTCTTCTTTAGAGACGATTTTGTGGCTGTAGTTGCTTGCTGAAGGCATCCTTGGAATTAACTTTGGCCCTTGAATCTCCACCTGATTTATGTATTCGAAGAATGGAGCTTTGATTTTTCTGCTACATCCCTGCTGATCAGGCACGCTGACTACGCGATCCTAAAAAGGAGACTTGATTCCTTTATTGGTCCAGTAGCGGCGCGTTTTAAATGACTTTATCTTCCAACAAGACTTTTGGGTCCACTTCACCACAACGTTTTTGACCAATGATCATGAAAATAGAGATTTATTGATTTTCCTGGTGATTTTGCTACCAACAGTAGCGATGATAAAGCAGTTTGAATTTCCAAAAGCTAACTCTGGTAGCTCAAGTGGTAGGTGAACTTCGGTATGCTTGTTGCGGGAGTAATAGGTCAGATTTATGCTTGGCGAAAAAAGTAGAACGCCAATGTTATCGTTCGCTTTGAAGGCGTTAAAAACAAAGTTAGCGAATCTACGTTAGAAAAACTTAGCGATGAAACTTTAGGATGGGGTGTGTCATTAAGGATGGCTACTATATTTAGCCGGATATGCGATGCCTTGCTACTGCATGACACCGTAAGCAGGAAAGTGTAGACATTGGGAGTAAGCTCGATTCTTTATTCTGATAGGAATGCCTATGTCTATTTGTGTTAAAGGTCGATGATTTGAAATTCCAAATGACAAAAAAACATGCGGCTACTATTGGGGAAAAGGCGATTAGGTCGCTCCGCGTGCTAAAGGTGAGGCTGCCTATTTGGCTGTTAAGCTGGAGCAGCGGCTACGAGAGCTGCGATAACTTTTAAATAAATCCGGAGGTGCGCCTCTTCCGAAGATTCGGCGGTATCTAAAAGGTAGAACTTTCACTGAATTGGGTCGAAATAGCGTATTCAAATGGAAGCGCGAAGCTTCCAGATACCGACTGTCGGTCGGCTTTGACGACTTATTTTTCGAGTATATCCGGAGCAGACTTCGAGAAGTCGGATCCTAGGAAGCTGAGTTATTTTCTGGTGTGAACCGGTGGAAGCTATGGCGGCTGAATCGTAATCGTCTTTTACGACATGTCCGGGAGAGTTCTTCAGCTTGCTCCGTCTATTTCGAAAACTAGCAAGATCAAATTAGCGTATTATCTGAATCCAACTTTGCTTGACCGGAATTTTTAAGTGGAACACATGCAACAACTTGTATTGCGGATTGGATTAAACAGATTACGCTTTTCGAACTACGAACATGAAGTGGGTCTAAGACCCATTTGCTCCTGGAGCCTTTCCAGACAGTAGAAAAATGGGGTTTTTCAAATAAAAAACAGCCCGATCTTTAATGCTTAGAAAAAAGGTTTTTTACCAAACAGTACCGCGAACTCCCGGCTTTACGGGGCTTGCCAGAACCAGGCTTCAGCAGCGACGGCGTTTGATGGCGAGCTGGACACCAGCGTAGCGGACGAGGCCTTGCAGGTGCTCCATCTGCTGGGGGTCCACTCCCTTTTGGAATTGGATTTCTTTCTTGGCCCGTTCCAACGCAGCTTTTACAGTAGTCTCGTCGATCTTTGTTTCGGTGATCGCGTTTTCAGCGAGCACACGCACGACGTCACCGTCGATTTGGGCGAAGCCATCGCCGACGGCGAGCCACTCGGTAGTTACTCCTTTAGTGATGCGGAGATCGCCGGGCTCGACTTGCGCTAGTAGTGGAACATGGCCAGGAAGGATTTCTATCTCGCCTCTGACGGTCGGAATGACGACGGATTCGATGGTCTCGGAATACACTTTTGCTTCCGGAGTGACGATTTCGATAGTGAGAGGCATGGCGCTGGTACGCGGTTTTTGTTATTTCCTACCGGCGACAAGAACTTCTTCGATGTCACCCTTCATGTAAAAGTCGGTTTCGGCAACGTCATCGAGCTTGCCTTCGAGGATCATCTTGAAGCCTCGGACGGTTTCCTTGACCGAAACGTATTTTCCGGGTATGCTGGTAAATACTTCGGCGACAGCAAACGGCTGGGAGAGAAAACGTTGAAGTTTACGGGCGCGGCAAACGGTGAGTTTATCTTCGGGGGAAAGTTCATCGAGACCGAGAATAGCGATAATATCTTGAAGGTCCTTATAACGTTGGAGGACACGCTGGACCTCCCGGGCAACATGGTAGTGCAGGTCGCCAACGATGTCGGGCTGGAGGGCTTTGGACTCGGAGGCCAGCGGATCGACTGCGGGATAAATGCCGAGCTCGGCAATGGAGCGCTCCAACACGACCTTCGAATCGAGGTGGGTGAAGATGTTGGCGGTCGCGGGGTCGGTCAAGTCGTCGGCAGGCACGTAGACGGCCTGTACGGAGGTGATCGAACCTTTCTTGGTCGAGGTGATGCGTTCTTGGAGAATGCCCATCTCGCTTGAGAGCGTTGGTTGATAACCGACAGCAGAGGGCAAGCGACCAAGCAGCGCGGACACTTCGGAGCCAGCTTGAGAGAAACGAAAAATATTGTCGATGAAAAGGAGCACATCCTGATTCTTCTCGTCGCGGAAGTATTCTGTCATGGCGAGGGCCGACAGCGCTACCCGCATACGGGCGCCCGGTGGTTCGTTCATCTGGCCGTAAACCAATGCTACTTTCGACTTACTGAGGTCCTTCTGGTTGATGACGCCAGCATCGGACATTTCGCGATAGAGTTCGTTACCTTCGCGGGAACGTTCACCGATACCGGCGAACACGGAGTAGCCACCGTAAGCCTTGGCGATGTTGTTGATAAGCTCTAGGATTACGACAGTCTTGCCGACGCCGGCACCACCGAACGCTCCGGCCTTACCGCCTTTGATGAAAGGGCAAATCAGGTCGAGGACCTTGATCCCGGTTTCGAGGATGGTTGCTTTGGTTTCCTGATCGGCTAGCTCGGGCGGCTGACGATGAATTTGATATTTTTTGGTGTAGATAGCCGGGCCCTTGCCGTCGACCGGCGTGCCGATGACGTTGAAGATGCGGCCGAGAATTCCCTCGCCGACTGGCACAGAAATTTGGGCTCCGGTGTCGATGGCCGGCATGCCGCGCACGAGGCCTTCGGTCGAGGACATCGCGATGGCGCGCACGATCCCTTCGCCGAGGTGCTGCTGCACTTCGATGGTTAGCGTCTCCTTTTTCCCAGCGACGGTGTAGTCGATGGTGAGCGCCTGATAAATCGGAGGAATGGAGCTTTCAGAAAACTGCACGTCGACGACGGCGCCGATGACTTGGATAATCTTTCCTTTGTTGCTCATGAAAGAGACAGGGCGGGTTAACTGAAAATTTTTAAGTGCTGGCAAACGAAGCAGCAGCGACTTCGAGAGTCTCCTGCGTGATACTGGCTTGGCGGGCTTTGTTGTATTCGAGTGTGAGATCGCCTATGAGTTTGATGGCGCTGTCCTTCGCGGCTCTCATCGCGACCATGCGCGCTGAGTGCTCCGATGCTTTGGCGCTCAGGACCACTTGATAGAACCAGCGGTTGATGTAGAATGACAACAGGGCCTCGAGCACCGCCTGAATATTTGGTTCGAAAAGCATTACTCGGTCGTCGGTGAATTTTTTTCTGTTACCGTTGGTTTGGTGCTGGGTGATGAATTCGCGGACGTTGGTGACCGGAAGCAGCGGGCGGATGGTCGGTTCCTGCACCAGCGTATTCTTAAAACGCTGGTATGTGACTTCGATGCTATCAATGGTACCTTCAATATACATATTTGCCATGAACTTGGCGGTCGCTTTCATTTCGGCAAAAGACGGACGGTCCGAGATGCTAAACTCGGCGAGGAGGTTCCGGCCAGTGCGGGCGAGAAACTGAGACCCCTTGCGACCGATGGCGACATATTTTACAGGCGTCTTGATTTCGGAGATAAGCTTGAAGATGTTGGCGTTGAACGAGCCGCATAAGCCCTTGTTGGATGTAATCAAGAGAATGCCGCGTGTCTTTATATCCCGTTTTGCTGTCAAGGGATTCTCAAAGATGTTTTCCACACGACCGGATAGGGCCGCCAGCATGTCAGCCATGAGGTTGGCGTAAGGGCGTCCGGCGAGAGCCGATTGTTGTGCCTTCTTCATTTTCGAAGCGGCAACGAGCTCCATCGCCCTGGTGATTTGGTGAGCATTTTTAACCGACTTTATGCGCCGACGGATGTTGCGAAGTGAGGTCATAACTGAATATCGGTGCAGCTAGGATAGGCGCTGGCTACTTTATCTCGCTGGAAAGGTAACTTTCCACTCGTCGATTGCCGTTTTGAGATCGGCTTCTATTTCGGACGAGAGGGCGGCTTTCGTGCGGATTTCGGTAAGCAGAGAATCCTTGCGCGTGGTGAGAAAATTGCGTAAGGAGGTTGCTGCAGCGGCGATGTTTTTTACCTCGATGGAGTCGAATAAATTTCTTTGCGGAGCCCAAAGGATAGACACCTGAACTTCGATTGGTATCGGGTTCAGTTGTGGTTGCTTGAAAAGTTCGACGATGCGGGCACCACGTTCGAGTGTGGCTTGGGCTTTCGCATCGAGGTCGGATCCAAACTGGGCAAAGGCGGCGAGTTCGCGGAACTGGGCGAGCTCACTCTTCAGTTTTCCGCTGACCTGTTTCGTGGCCTTGATCTGCGCTGAGGAACCGACGCGCGAGACTGAGAGACCGACCGAGACCGCAGGGCGGATCCCTTGATTGAAGAGATCAGTTTCAAGGAAGATCTGTCCGTCGGTGATCGATATGACGTTCGTTGGGATGTAAGCGGATACGTCGCCGGCGAGTGTTTCGATGACGGGGAGCGCGGTAAGAGATCCTTTTCCGTCGAGGCGCGCGGCACGTTCGAGAAGGCGGCTGTGAAGGTAGAACACATCGCCGGGATACGCTTCACGGCCGGACGGACGCTTCAGAATGAGCGAGATCTGACGGTAGGCGACTGCATGCTTGGAGAGGTCATCGTAAACGATGAGCGCATCCATGCCGTTTTCCATGAACCATTCACCCATTGCGGCTCCGGAGTAAGGGGCGAGGTATTGGTTGGCAGGGTTGTCTGCGGCAGGCGCGGCGACGATGATCGTAAATTCGAGGGCGCTAGCGGCTTCAAGGGCGGCGATGGTACGGACGATGTTCGATTGCTTCTGGCCGATGGCGACGTAGATCGAATAGACAGGACGGAAGTCCTTATTGCCAGAGGCGAGACCAGTCTTGTTGATGCGGGCCTGATTGATGATCGTGTCGATGCAGATCGTGGTTTTTCCGGTGCCGCTATTGCCAATGATGAGCTCGCGCTGGCCGCGACCAATTGGGACCATGGAGTCGATGGCCATGATTCCGGTAAAAAGCGGCTGGTTTACAGATTTACGCGCCATGATGCCGGGCGCAACTTTTTCAACGGGATAGGCTTCGGTGGCTTCTATCGGACCCTTGCCGTCGATGGGGCGGCCAATGGAGTCGACGACGCGGTCCAGCAGAGCTTTGCCGACGGGGACCGAAAGGAGCTTTCCGGTGGTGGTGACTTTGTCCCCTTCCTTTACTGCGGAAACGTCGCCGAGAACGACGCACCCGATACTGTCTTCTTCCAAATTTAATGCGATGCCAACGGTTCCGCCGGGAAGTTGTACCATTTCATTATACATCACCTCAGATAGGCCTTCGATTTTAGCCACGCCGTCGGCGGCCGAGCGGATGATCCCGGTGTTCTTTTTGATCGCCTTAGAGGAGAGTTTGGCAATCTGTTGTTCAATTTGTTCGATGACATTGCTCATATGGCACGTTGCGCTGGACTGAACGGAAAAGGTTAAACAGAGAGGCTGGCTATCTGAGAGGCTACGGATAATTCGTAGACGTCAAATCCGACGCGGACACGGAAGCCAGCGAGAAGGGCGGGATTTGGCTGGGTGACGACGGTAAGTTTGCGACCATATCTTTTGCCCATCACCGTAGCAATCTGGTTCAGGACCGAATCGGAGACCCTGCCGGCTTGTTCAACAACGACGCACGACTTTACGAGCTCGGCAGCAACGTAGTAACGATAAAGCTTAAGCAGAGCGAGGGATTGGCGCGGCTGATATTTCTCAATCCAGCTAAGAGCTTGGCTGACATGCTCGATTGATATATTACAGTCGACGAGGCTAAGTTTAAAAAGTTGTTTGGCGAAGGCTTTTGTTTTTTTATCAACGACCATTTCAATTTCAAAGTGACAACGAAAGCGATGGGGTAGAGCGCGCTCAGACGCTCGCGAGCTCTTTCGCGACGGTGTCGTTATAGGCGGCGCGGTCGGCGTCGGAGAGTTTCTTGGCTAGTACGCGCTCGGTGGTGGCGATGACTAGGTGGGCGATTTCCCCGCGGACTTCCTCGATCATTTTCTTGTGTTTGAGTTCGATCGTCTGCTGGGCCTTGGCGATCTTGTCGACGGCGCTAGCAGTCGCCTCGGCCCGTTGTTTGTCGCCAAATTTTTTAGCGGTTTTGTTGGCTTCTGCGATGAGCTTGTCTGCTTCGAGTTGGGCGCTACGAATGATAGCAGCGCTCTCTTTCTGCGTGGCGGCAAGCTTGGCCTGCATTTCCTCGGCATCCCGGAGGCCGGCGGCTATTTTTTTGTTGCGCACCTCTATCATGGCGATGGTGGGTTTGATGCCGAACCAGTAGAGGGTACCGAATAGAATCAGGAAGCTAACGACCTGCATGATAACGAACCTCGGTTCGATGCCGAATTTTTGGACCAGACTGGCTTCGTCGACGATGTGTTTTACTGTTTCAGTAGCAGCGAGGAAAAAGTTGACCATGACAGAGAGAAATAGGTGGGTAAACTGCTCTGCCAACTAAGAGATTAGTTATTTTGCGAGAAAGAGAGCGAGAATTCCGAGACCTTCGGCTAGCGCCATGCCGATAATAGCTTGGACAAGAATCTTACCGGAAGCGCCTGGATTACGGCCGACGGACTCGGCTGCTTTGGTTCCAATGAGGCCAACGCCAAGGGCAGCGCCGAGAAGACCGAATGCGCTGGAGAGGTTGCCAGTTATTTCAGCGAAAATGATGTTCATGTCTTGTTTATTAATTAGTTGGTTTTGGTTCCGTTACTAGGGTTACTAGGGCATCGGTTGGCACGCTCTCGGAACGAAAAAAGTTTAGTGATGTTTAGTGGTGCGTATTGGCGGTCAGTAGGGCGTTAGGGCGTGGGTGTTAGCGACTGCGCTATAATCGTGATCGCTGTCGTTTTCGTGGTTGCAAATCAGGCCGATGTAGACTGCCGTGAGGAGCGTGAAAACGAGGGCCTGAACCAGGCCGACGAGGAGCTCGATGAAGTAGAAGATAAAGAAGAATCCGGTGCCATGGAGGAGGTTTTCACCGCCGAAGACGTTGCCGAAGAGACGCACCGAAAGTGTAAAGGGACGTATCAAGATTGAGAAGACTTCAACGAAGCCAACTATCAGGAATACCAGAGAGAGAGCTGGGTACAGCCAGCGAGGGGTTTCCTTTTTTTCGGTTTTATTGCCGAAAAGGCCCCAAAGGATCATTCTGGGGCCGGCGCATTGGAAGATAATTATCAGCCAGGCGCCGAAGGAAACGAGCGCAAGAGCAATTGTGTTGTTGAAATCGGCGGTGAACGGCCAGATGAAGGGATGTGTAAGCTTGAAATGCCCCCCCGATTCGTGACCCCAACCGATTGTGCCGACGCCGGGGAAAAGTCCCATCCAGTTTTGCGCAAGAATAAAAATGAAGAGTGTGACGAGAAGAGGGAACGATGCTGGGAAAGCCTTTCTCCCAACAATAGGCTCCAACAAATCGCGTAGCGATTCAATAATTGATTCGAAGACTGCCTGCCCTTTATTTGGGAGAATTTGTGGACGCCCGACGAAAATAAAAATGACGGTGAGAATAGACAATGACACAAACCAGCCGGTTAACATGCTATTCGTTATTGCCCAACCTTTTCCAAAATCGACCAACTTTACCGCCGAGGGGGGGAGACTTACGCCTTCAGCAGCGTGCGAAATGTTTGTTAGCGCCAAGCTAGCAAGAAGGAGGGGAAGCTTGGAGGTTCGGAACATTATAAAATTAAAATGGGAAAGCGTGTGATTGCTGAAAAAGCGGGTGATTTGATTTGATAGGCTTTCCTAGGGATATTCGTCAACTCTTGACATTAGAAAAAGGGCAGAGGCAGCAAATTAAATAGTGTAGTAACATTGTCAATCTTGCTGGAAATGCTTGCCTCTGGGGCCAAAAGGCGATTGGGCTTGTCAGACTATACCATTGGCCAACAATCACAATATGGGAACGGGGCACGGCTAGTGTAATGTGTGAAATTACTTGCAAGAGCCGAGAAACCCAGTTGCTAATTTAGTTGTTATAATCAAAATAAAGGGCGAGCTTCTTTTTCTTTTACCCAGGCTACCGCTACCGTAGGGGGGCTGGTGGGGGCGGTGCATCTAATTTAAATCTATATAGTTAGTGCTATGACACGTTCTGACGGAGATGAGGAATCGAAGGGCGGGTAAACGCGTCTAAAACACGGTATCGTGATCGAGCATCTAAGGCCGCAACTGTCGTTGAATTTCTATGAGGATCTATGTAGAAATCTCGGCAACGACCCAAAACCGACTGTCTCAAAGTGTTCCGTGCGGTCAGTGCGGAAAAGGTATTGGGTTCGGGGTTCGGGAGCGGCCAGTGTGGGGGTAGGTTTTTGGGGGCCAGAGATAGCAGATATAGGGGAAGGCACCTAGATCTAGGGCTGGTAGTACGGCAAAGATTTCATGGGTTTCCGGGCGGAGGAATTGGCAGTTGTGGAGGTTGTTTATTTATATTTATATTTATATTTATTATTGTACGATTACGGCATCTCTGGGCTATATTGGTCCAATTAGGTGTCGACGCAACAATTCCCAGGGTAGTGGGGAAGCATATTTGATGAGAAAATGGCCGTGTTCGCTGCCAATTTCCATGGCGATCTGCTGCGAGGTGGGGAAAAATTTTCGGATTCCTCGCGGAGGACGGCGATCGGTGCTTGGTGGTCGGTATATGTAGCGCGGGCGATTTAGTCTGAGGCCGTCTTGTTAGGAGCAATCTGAAACTGAAACGCGCGGCGGTCAGAACAGCTTCAGTTGTGGTTCGGAGCTGACCGGTTTGAGTGCGATAAAGGCGAAAACGGACCGATGTTCCCTTCCTCAGCTTGCTTTTCCCGCCCACACGCGTCCGCTGCGGAGTTGCACGATGTGTTTCACGATACTGTGATACTGATACTGATACTGAGGCCCAGTCTGGTCCCACCGCCTTCACCTGAACGACCTTTGGTGACCAGATAAAAGCTTTCGAAAGTGTGTGGCAAGGTCTGCGGGGGTAGGGCGCACCGGGGCCGTTGTCAGCCACAGCGAATTCTAGCTGATCAGTCTCGAAGAGTTGTGCTGAAATTTTGACACTCGATCCAGGCCGGGCGGCGAGTGTTTGAGGGCGTTGTCGAGGAGGTTGGTCAATAGTTGGGCGAACTTCTTGGCGTTCGCTTGCATGCTGTTGATCGCGGGATTTACTTAAGAGGTGATTATGTGTTTTTCAGCTATAGGCTGCTGTTGCATGTCCTCAACAAGAGAGAGTTCAAAAAGGAAAGAAAGTAGATGCCTTCGATGTGCATGCCTGGGTTGCAGGACTCGAACCGCGAAAGCGTGAGAAGATCGGTGATGATAGTGCCAAGCCGTTCGTTGTGGCGCTGGATGGTTCTCAGGAAACGGTCACGGTCTTGGGTCGGGGTCGGTATGCCGTGATGGCTTTCAATAAAAGTCTCGATGTAGACTTTAATCATGCTCAGCGGCGTGCGAAGTTCGTGGGAGGCGTTTGCGACGAAATCATGGCGAATCCGTTCAAGGTGCCGTTGTTGAGTGACATCGTGGATAACGAAAAAGGCCCAGCGAGACTTTTCGTCGGGCTACGGGGTTGAGGCGCGAGAGGCTTCGATGAAGGTTGTTCCCTGTCTTCCGTTGAGTTCGAAACCCTGCCAAAGAATCACCTGGCCGGCCCGTATTTTTGCACTTACTCAAGGAAGGCGGCGGTGCGAATGATGAGCTCGAGCTGCATGCTGGCTGGTGCTGGGAAAAATCCCCCCCAATGACCCGATTGGCTAGGTGAATGCAGTTACCTTCATCAACAACAAACAACAAGGATGGCCTCGCGGAAGCCCTAATCCCAAGAGTGGTTTTGAGTTGCGCGAGTTGATCGGATCGCTGCTGGCGAAGAGCGATTTATTCCTGGATCAGCGTGTTGGTGTTTTCGCGCAGGCGGGCCCACACCGGGAGATAGGGGAAGAAGCTTCGGGCTGCAATAGAGTTTGGCGATTCTTGATCGAATCGTGCAATTTTGTAAGGGTGCTATTTTGTTTCCAGAGCAGACGTGTGGTGTAGAGGAGGGCAACATCGAGTGCGCTGAAAGCAAAAAGAATGATGCCACGGTCTTTTTTTTGCCATGCGGTAGCCGATGTCTCCGGACAGTTCTAATCCTAATCCTAATCCTAATCCTAATCCTAATCCTAATCCTAATCCTAATCCTAATCCAATCCGCTTTATCGCCAAGTTTTTCGCGGAGGTTGGCCTACGTGTGTGTTGCACGGTCCGGATTTTAATTTCGGTTACACAGCTCCAGACGGTGGTAAGATGCTCTCGCGTTTGAACCCTGCTCTGAGGTTCTATGAGCAACTGCAGAAGCTTGAATTCTGTTGGGGCCAAGACCGATCGGGAGGCTGCGAACCATGATTTGGTGGGGTTTCGCTGTCGAGGAAAATATTGCCTATTTGAAAACGGGTTAGCGTAGGTCTGAAGGTCGGCAGCCGGCATAGGATGGATTCGACGCGAAGAACAAGCTCTTTCGGGATAAAAAAGGTTTGGCGAGATAGTCGTCGTCTCCAATTTTTAGTCCCTACAACACGGTCTGGGGGGGGCTTTGCTGATTTGTTAATCCGGGAAAATGTGGATATCATTATATCCAATATCAAAAGATCCGGATTGTACGGTGCAGATCTTTTGATAGTAGCGGCGGCATTGTTGATGGATCCCTTGTTGTGCAGGTGATGTAGGTCCGTCTCCTCCGGTTCGTCGTTAACTACGAGTATGCACTTTTTATCCGTGCATACTGATCGTAAAAATATGGCTATCAGTAATTAACAAGTGGTAGGATTCTTTGCGGATTAATTATAATTGTCAAAACAGATTTTAGAAAGATTGAGTAGAAAATTGAGCAAAGTCGAACTGAGTTATGGAAATTTCAATATTGAAATTTCCATATTTTATATAATTAATAATATGGAATAAATTGATTTTTATTAGGGTCTTTTGTCATAAGCTTATGAGCATCTGATAGTCTTTGTTTTTGATCAGTTTTTTTAATTATTTAGTTGCCATTTTGTTGGTTTTTGTCAAGCGAGGAGGAGAGAGACTTTGCGCGGTTTTGAGCGGCTATGAAGACCATGAGAATGCTGATGTCAGCAGGATTTACTCCACTAATCCGGCTTGCTTGCCCGAGGGAAAATGGACGCTTTTGATGAAGTTTTAAGGCGCTTTCTTTTCGCAGCCCTCGAATGGATAGAAAATCAAGAGAAGGGGGGATTTTTACTGCATCTAGGTGGCAAAGACGGCCGACCAATCGAAGTTCCTGCTCCAAGTATCCTTTGTACTTTATTCGATAAAGAATTTGATCTTGGACGGGTTTGGAGAGAAAATGGAAGTCTTCTGGGAGATCCTTTGGGGCGAGGCCCCTACGGATTTTGTCAGCCCAAAGGGTTCCATTTGAGCGCGATGTCTCTAGTTTTTGGATTTCCGACTCTATGGAAGCTTTTTTTTCTCCGATAGCTTTTAATCGATTTTGGGGTAGTAGATTGTATCGCTTTGCAAAGTCAAAAAGGCGCAGTTCAGCGCTTCCGTGGTTAAATAGGAGGCGATATTCAGCCCGACTTGTGAACATCCGGTAGGGTTCGGTTGTTCCTTTGGTGACCAAATCGTCAATCATAACCCCAATATAGGCGTCGTGTCGCTGCAACACGAGTGGAGAGGTGTTTTGGGTTTTGGCTGCAGCATTGATGCCAGCAATAATACCCTGTCCTGCGGCTTCTTCATAACCGGAAGTTCCGTTTATCTGCCCTGCAAAAAACAGATTTTCTATCTTTTTTGATTCAAGTGTTGGTAAAAGCTGTATGGGGGGTGCAAAATCGTATTCTATGGCGTAGGCCGGTCGGAGGAGATGCGCTTTTTCCAGCCCGGAAATGCTGTGCACTAAATCTAGTTGGACGTCGAAGGGAAGGCTCGTAGAAAGTCCACTTACGTAGTATTCGTCGGTATGGCGACCTTCTGGTTCAAGATAGATTATGTGTCGGGTTTTGTTGGAAAATCGCACAAATTTATCTTCAATGCTGGGACAATAACGGGGGCCAGTTCCTGTGATTTTTCCAGAGTACATCGCAGATTTGTGCAGATTTTGTAGAACTATTTCTGCACTTTTTGGTGTTGTGTAGGTAATCCAACACGAAATTTGATTGGAACCGGGTCGCCAACCTGAATTTGAAAAAAGGTGTTCTACGTGGAACAATTCGGCGTCTTTTCGGGTATCATGGAAAGACAGGAAGGTTGGGGGCGCGTCTCCTTTTTGTTCTTTCATCTTGTTAAAATCAATTGACCGACCCGAGATTCGAGGTGGAGTTCCGGTCTTGAAACGCTGTAATTCGATGCCAGCTTCCAAAAAACTAGCGGATAGCGCTTTGGCACTGAAATCGCCGAGTCGACCGCCCTCGCTTTTGTTTTGGCCGACATGTATCAAGCCTTGCAAAAAAGTTCCGGTGGTTACAACGACACACTGCCCGAAAAAATCCAAATCCAGGTTTGTGCGGCAGCCGACAATTTTCCCTTTATTGAAGATAAGTCCGGTCACAGTGGCCTGGAATAGATCGAGATGAAGTTGCAACTCGACTGTGTTTTTTAATCGAAATTGATAGGCTTTTTTATCACATTGAACTCGTGGTGACTGCACGGCCGGTCCTTTGGATTCATTCAAAAGTCGGAATTGAATGCCAGTGAAGTCTGCATTGATTGCCATCTCACCGCCCAAGGCATCGATTTCGCGAACCATTTGTCCCTTAGCCTGGCCACCGATTGCTGGGTTACAGCTCATTTTCCCTATTGTATCGATGTTGCCTGTCAGCAAGAGCGTATCAGAGCCCATCCGCGCAGCCGCTAAAGCGGCTTCCACTCCGGCATGGCCAGCTCCGCAAACTAATACATCGTATCTTTTCATTTTTTTGATGTAAAAATTATTTACCAATACAAAAACTGGCGAACAACGAGTCAAGGATGGCTTCGTTGTCGATTTTTCCATTAATTTCTCCAAGCGCAGCAAGTGCCACTTTCAAATCATGGGTGATCAATTCTGGAAATAAATTGTTTTCTAATTGAACTTTAGCTGATTTTAAACTTTCTTCTGCCCTCGAAAGGGCCTTGGTGTGGCGACTATTGATAGCGATCAATTCTTCGCCTGTCTGATCGGAGAAATTGTCTGCAAAAGAAACAATCGCGTTTATCAATAATTCGATTCCTTGGCCGGCCAGAGCGGATATATACAAGACTGGGAAAGCGGAAAAACTAACCGGCAGGTCTACTGGGGCGCTATGCTTATCTGATTTGTTGAAAACAAACAAGGTGTTCTCAGCTGTTACAAGACGTGCGATCCGCTCGGGCAGGGGCACAAACCCTCTGCTGGCATCCTGTACCCAGAGAAAAAGATCTGCTATGCTGCTCTGTTCGTAAGTTTTTTCAATGCCACACTTTTCGATTTCGTTTGTTTGTGTGCTTAGCCCGGCTGTGTCGACCAGCCGAATCCGGTGAGGGCCGATCGAAATGGTTTCTTCCAGATAGTCGCGTGTAGTTCCCGGGATTGGGCTTACCAACGCCCGATCACGGGCCGCTAGCCGATTTAGAAGGGTACTCTTACCAACGTTTGGTTCGCCTATGATGATAACGCGTAACCCCTCGCGTAGCAATGCGCCATAGCGGTTTGTTGCCATCAATCGGTTCAATTCACCAAGGATGTGGTTGAGTTGCGTCTCGGCCAGGGTGCGATCTTCCATAGGAAGATCTTCTTCGGGAAAATCGATATACGCCTCGATTCTTGCTAGCAACATGACCAGCCAATCACACAACTCCCGAAGCCGGCGTCCCAGGACACCACGTAGCTGTTGGTGAGCGGAGACAAGAGCGCGTTCGCTCTTTGCGTGGATAAGGTCGATCACTGCCTCTGCCTGGCTCAAATCCATTTTCCCATTTAGAAAGGCGCGGCGGGTAAATTCCCCTGGATCTGCCGCTCGGCAACCGCGGTCCATCAGATCCTCAAGCAATTTTCGGACAATAAACGGATTCCCGTGACAGGATATCTCCAAGACATCTTCTCCCGTATAAGACCGTGGTGTAGGGAAAAGGGTTACGAGGACTTCGTCGACAAACTCTCCAGCTTTCGCGCAATACTTCGCCAAATGAACAGTGCGGGGAACTAGATCGCGTCCCAAGACTTCTTGGGCAATTGCCGTTACGGTTGGTCCGCTCGCTCTGAGCACTGCGAGGGCGGAAGTACCAGCCGGCGTGGCAGGAGCGACAATCGTATCGGGGGATACAGACATGAGTGGTGCGAAAAATCTGCTTCTTCTCTAACATTAAGCACGGAAGTGGAATTTCACAAGCAGAGGAATCAATTCGTGCAACAAAAAGGCAGGTTTAAGTGCGGGCCTTAACAAAATTTGCTGTAGATCGAGAAGGGATTAAATTTCATTCGTCGCCGGTGGCGACGAATGCTTCTCATGTTGCGATCAGCGAACTGGTCCGTCGGCCGTCACCTATGTTGTAACTGCCGGTGGCGCTGAATGGGCAGTTTGGGTGCTGGTAATCGAGCTAATATTGGATGTGGCCTGTGTGCCACAATGCCGCGACAGTTTTTTCATCTGCCGGAGTGCTGACTACAGCCGTCGAGCCGTCCGGTTGGGGATGGAAATTTTGGCTAATAATTGCGCTGCTATTGTGGAAGCCTAAACAACCGACTAAGCGGTGGAATGCATAGGTGTGCCTAACTTAGGCGGCAGCCAATGGGGCTGTGCTAGCGACGGGATGTTGTTAGAATAAACCATCCTGGCGCCCAGGGCTAATTATGCAGCTAACTGGTCGTGGGGGGCGGCGGACCCGGCTGGGCACGAGAGGAGACAATCGAGTTGGCGAGTTAAATAGCTGCCGAATGGGGCAAGTTGTTCGGCGTTATGCTAACGGAGAGTCTAGTGGCTTCAGTTTCGGCAAACCACTGTGAGATTGTTGATCATTTTAATGATTACCGCTGGGGCTTGCAGCCGCAATAGAATTTGTTTGTCCGACTCACAGTGTCGTTTAACTGTGAGTATACGAAGCAATACGAATCAGAAAACGCAAGAGTCGCTGAAAGACTAAGAAGAATGAGTTTAATAGAAGTACTAGGTTGGGTTAATATATGTTTTTTCGCTACCACACAGTCGTTTACAGACTAACTAATTAAAATGATCTTAATTGATTAATAATTAAAGAATTTGTGTTATCCAGCCCAAACTATCTGGAAGAGATAATATTAAAATAGATAAAAAGTTTTAATCCTCTGCGTCGCTAGCTTTCGAACCGCTACTTTTTACGGTGCGTACTCGCTCGAGAATAGCTGCCTTTACCATGGCGTTCAGGTCGGGCTTGGTTTTTAAAGCTTCCTTAGCGGCTTGACGTCCCTGCCCGACGAGTTCGCCGTTAAAGGCGATCCATGCGCCTTTTTTTTCCAAGATCTCGTGGTCCAATCCTAATTCGATCAGCGAATTAGCTTGGGAAATGCCTTCGTCATACATCATTTCGAACTCGCACTCGGTGAACGGAGGAGCCACCTTGTTTTTCACAACTTTGATTTTAGCTCGGTTACCGATAACCTTTCCATCAGGAGTCTTAAGCTGATCCTTGCGGCGAATGTCGATGCGGATTGATGCGAAAAATTTAAGGGCGCGACCGCCGGACGTTGTTTCCGGATTACCGAACATTACGCCAATTTTTTCACGGATTTGATTGGTAAAAATGCAGACGCAGTTTGTTTTGTTGACAACCGCGGCAAGGCGGCGCATGGCTTGGCTCATCAGGCGTGCTTGGGCGCCTATAATTGCGTCACCCATCTGTCCATCCAGCTCAGCCTTGGTGGTCAAAGCGGCAACAGAATCGAGCACAACCACTTCGATGCTGTTGGAGCGGATTAGCGTCTCCATAATATTGAGCGCGTCTTCTCCGGAATCGGGCTGAGAAACGAGAAGATCGTCCAAGTTTACACCCACTATACGGGCGTATTTGGGATCGAGTGCGTGTTCGACGTCAATGAAGGCTGCCAGTCCGCCGCTGCGCTGCGCTTCGGCGATAACGCTCAAACATAAGGTCGTTTTTCCCGACGATTCTGGACCGTATATCTCGATAATTCGGCCCTTCGGCAAACCGCCGACACCAAGCGCGAGGTCGATAGCCAGCGAGCCGGTTGATAATGCTTTTACCTGCATTTTGGTGGCGCTACCGAGGCGCATGATGGACCCTTCGCCGAATTGCTTTGTTATTGAAGAGATGGCGAGGTCGAGGTTTTTACGGGCGCGGGCGCCAACGTCGTGAGTGGCTAGACAGGGATTCTTTGCGTCTGCTTTTGTGGGGTTGTCGGCTACTTTGCTTGGCATGGCTGGCGTATCGAGCTGGAAAATTTAGTTAGGTAGGCGAGGCTGTGTCAGCGCCTGTTGGATCGCAAGCGGAGAGTGGTACAAAATGGGCCTGAATTCAGCTCAGTGTACTCAATAAGAAATAAGACGTTTTTACAACGAACGACTAGTTGGATGGTAGTTTGTCCGCGTTGCCGGTTCGGAACAAAGAAGAAGACGCGAGCGCGAGAAAAACAAAATTTACGATATAAATAATAATATATAAATAAAATAATAATATACTACCATTTCATCTTATCGCTGGGCGCGAACTAGGCGAAACTAACGAAAGTTTTGAGCGCGATCAACTTTCGGACGATCTATGAGTTCAGAGCCGATGATTTGCCATAGCTTGCGTGGTACGCTGGCATCAGTGAGACAATATTCAAAATACGGGATGCGCCAATGGAAGGTGATTGCCATTCAGATTAGCTTCCGGTGCAGATGTTTCAAATGCCTATGCCTAGCGAACACCATAGAATAGAATGTTTGTGCCGCCAAGAAACAGAATTGTGCGCATGGGTGTTCACCATGTTCGCTTGGCGCTTAGCGGCTAGAAAAAAGTGGTGCGACCAGCGCTGGAGCACCACTAAAAAAGATGACGCATTCTGTTCGTGTGTGAACGGAAAGAGGAGGTAATTCAGTCCATTTAGGTAGAAATCGTCGATGCGCAGCGGTAGCAGCCGCTGCGACATAGTTGACTTTCGTCTGTCGCCAAAGCACGTGGCTCGTGTGTATCGTACTTCGGGAAGCACGACTGCGAGACTGCGGGAGATCTACGCGTGGTTTTAAATACAGACCGATGGGATGACCGATTTTCGGACCAGGTCGGTCGGCTTACGGCGGCGAGATATAGAGAGAGAGTTTTTGTTTCGTCCCGGACAAGCCGTCCGGTGGAATGCCACTTGCGGGAAAATATCTTCCATGAGAGCTGGCTTCTTCCAAAGTCAGAAAAAAGAAGCCCTCGTTGCTCGGCTCACAATGCGCCGGGTATTCATGGTTGTGACCGAACCAAGCGGCAACTTGCAGAGAATCTTCTTTAGATTGGATTGCGATCATCGGCCGAGCGCGCCCCTGCCCCTAGTTCAGGCCGAAAGAGCAGCTCACGGTCGTGTTGGGGTGAACTGTGAACTTTCTTTGGCTGGTTGGGAACACGATCGGGCTTAAAATAGCCGACGAAACGGTCGCTAGTTATGGCGGAGAACGGAGCTAGGCTTTTGGCGAGCTATCCTGTTTGTCATAGCCGCGCAAGCTCCTGTCCGATCTTGAGTAAGAATGCCTAGGCGTAAGAGCGCTCAAAGACGGCTGCAGCGGGTGCGAAAAGTGTTTGGCTTTCTGTAGCATTTCCTTAGTATTCAGGTGGTCCTGCAGTAGGGGGCAAGTTCCCTTGCTTCGGGTAGATGGAAACCAGCTTGGCGATGCGCACTAGTATTCCAGTGCTGATCGTCGGACGAATGCTAGTCGTAGTTTCCCAAAAACAGGGTGTAGCTTGGGCGGCACTAGCACGTCGCCTCGGTTGTCCAATTGATGCTTGGCGCAAACGCAGGTATCCCAGTTCGACTTTTGCCAGCTTCACGTCCGCAAAATTTTTGACTATTAAGACTATTGAATAGGTTAGGAGGTTTGCGAAGAGGGTGCAAGGCACAGCATACGAAACTAAACTTTTAGTTGAATAATAAAACTTTACACTTAAGTTGCAAAATTAGTAAAATATTTGTGTTGTTTTCAATATGAATATAAAAGCGTATCTTAAGCCTCACTGTGGGTGGTCCAACGGCGTGCGCACTATCTTGCGTAAATACGGGCTTCCTTACGAAGATATCGATATCATTAACCACCGCTCCAACTACGAGGAAATGGTGCGCAAATCCGGCCAGTCGCTCTCGCCCTGCGTTGAAATTGACGGCTTTATCCTTGCTGATGTCTCTGGTGAGGAAGTGGAAAGCTACCTATTGAAAAACGAACTCGTGAAGCCCACTAACGTTATGGTCGATATGCAGACGAACGTCGGTTGTTCCAACGGTGGGCACGCTCGTATTCAGGCGCAGGCCGCCAGGTCGGTTCGTTTCTTTTAGAAGCGATTTGCGTGCGCCGTTTTTTATTTTTAGCCGCCGAGTAGGACTCGATTCATCCCTTTTTTTTCCTAAAAACTGCCTTGGTAGCTATAAAAGCTATAGATGTGCCGTGCTGATCTACTTGATCCACGGCCAAAAACCCTTGCTGAAGCGCAGAAAGAATTCTTAATCGAGTCTCCGCTCCATCAGCGCCAAGTTGATCGACGATATCACCGCCGATAGGATCCAACAACCAGAAATCAGTTTAGACCATATGACACCTCGGTGAGCATTAAAACCGAAAATTGAATCGATTGAATTTGATGCCCGATCGGCCCTTCCTGCCGACAGCAGGGCTTGAAAAGGATGGCTGCAGTAGGCAATCCCCACAAAACTACCTCCCACGAGCAGAAAAATCAAGAAGGGCTAAAAGATCTGCACCATGCTTCGAGAGCATGGTGCAGATTGTTTCTGGCTATGTTTGTTTATCTAGAGATTAATCGGCTCCGACCACGCAAACGCCATGTTGAGTCAATACAGCTTTCTCACTGCCGCTGTCTAGATAAAAAGCGACACTCCAGGAGTGCGCGACAAGCGTAAGTCGCATAGACTATGCATGAATAGGCTACCGCTTTGATCCAGTTCGATCGTACTTTCCGGTGTCGGCTGAAAACGATTTGGCGGTCGTGCTTCTGGAATAAAAAACGGAACCCATCGAAGTGTGAACAATGTGCTGGCTGCGTTTTGACTAGGCTCTAGATTTCGTTCCTCCGGCAGGAGCAGTGCAGTTTTTCTGCTGTCTACTGATAAGCCATGGCTCCTCCGTGCAGGCCTAAATAGCTGAATTGAAATAGGCGTTTCTGCGTGGCGCGGAGAAAAACACGCAGCCAGACAAGTGTCGCTCGGCGGTTGGAATCAACCCCCGCAGCCAGCACGGTGGTGCTTTTCTTCGTATCTGCATATGTTCGGTCTGCAGAAAAATTTGAGTGCGGTCTTATCGCGAGGGTCACGTCTGGTTACGGGGTGCCAGACTCTTAGGGCTGTAGACAGAAAGCGATAGTAACCGAATAAAAAGTCCTCCACTGGATTCTTTTTTCGCACGACTGTGCGGTGCAAAATGTGGTTTTGTCTACGACGTCACGCGCTCCTTGTGCCCACCGCCAGAGCTCGATCTACTTTGGTTTATATAATACGATTACCTCTCACAGCAGGCAATTGCGTGCAAAACAATAACCGCGGTCCTTGCTAAAATTAAGCTGTAACTAGCAACTATATGCCTATTTTTCAGGTAAAAAATTTAAGAAAAAAACCACGGCAAGTAGGATCTTCAGAGCGAGACTCAGTTTTTCGATGGCGCTTAATAGAGGAGTTAGACCGAGTTGTAACATACGAAAATAGCGCAACCCCGAGACGCTAGTCGCCAAACCGAACCGTATAACAACTCGGAGGAGTATAGAATGCACACGATCACAACGGCCTCTGTGAGGCCGAAGTGGCCTTTGTATGGCTTTGGCAAACAGCTCTAGGAAGCCACGCGTGATGCCACCTAATCCAAGTTCGACGTTTTTGGCGGGATCGCCGCGATTTTTCAACCCAAGCTACTAACAGTACATTCAGTACATTTTTCTATCGAGCCAGAAAACGATGATAAGGGAGTTTGTATCGATATGAACCACGATACTGGGGCGGCCGCGGGTAGCTAGCTCAGACACGGACAGCGAGTCGTTACCTGTTACTGCATGCACGAATCCGTTGAACGAGCTGCCGATCTCGCCTCAGGTGGTGGGCGATCTGGCCATGTAAAGATGCGTTGTGCTGGTGGCGTGGCCATGACGGATCTGTTAGAGATCGTATGAGAGTGTGGCTCGGGTTTTCAGACTGCCGAGTTTGGCTGAGATCGCTACCGAAATCGGCTGACAGGTGACAGCCGAACTGCATTGCCGCACTGCCCATGGAGTCAGATCAGAACTGCTGAGGTTGAACGCCTCCGCGAACGACGAGGCTGGGTTGGAAGTCCGAGGCTTGGCAGATTGGTGACTTTGGGCAGACGGTAACAGCGTCCACAAGTGAGAACCATGCTCGTTTCGTTGTGTATCTGGCTGCTCTCAACCGCGGGCACGGTTGGTACCGATGAGATGGTGAAAACTGTTAAATACCTTTTCCCCAAGGGCGGAGGTGCCAACAATGCCAACAGTGACCTCGACTACGCTAAGCAGGCAGTTAGTGTCGCTTTGGAACGTTGAACGCGAGCGAGCCGTAGAGAACCAGCCAGTGTAGAGCCGGCCGCTGGTAAACGGTGTATAGGTGAGTAGGTGCGAGCATCGGATGGCAGAAAGTTCTGGCTGACCGAGATACCTAGCTTTTAAGCTTGTTCGCGGGCTGTGAAACCGCGGATTGTGGGCAAGATTTCGAAAATTTTTGCTCGAACATAGGCGGGTTCGTTGAGGCTTGTTTATCCGAAGAAAAATTTAAAGCAGTTCCTCTAGGGATTGTTAGTACTGGGGAAGCGCTTGTTTTTCTCGAAACTGTTGTAATAACGCTCGAGGAGAGCAGAATCTGGGGGGACACGTTTTTTTAGATTTTTGCTGAGCGAACGCGTGAAGTCGGCCTGGCGTTGCTAAAGCGAGGAGCGGATGGTGCAAGTCAGGGCTTGAAGGCGATCACCTCGGTCTCAATGCGGGAATCGAGTGGAAGCTTTGCAACCTGAATAGTGCTTCGGGCGGGCTTGTTCGGGGCGAAAGCGGCTTCGTAAATTGGATTGAGCTTTGGGAAATCGGCCATGTCTTTCAAGAAGACTGTAGACTTGACGACATCCTTCATCGTGAGGCCAGCTGCGCTTAGCACGGCGGCGACGTTGGCGAGGACCTGTTTCGTTTGCGCTTCGAAATCCTCGGAACATAGTTTGTCCGTGGTCGGATCGACCGGAATCTGGCCGGAACAGAAGACAAACGGACCGACGTGGACTGCCTGGGAATAGGGGCCGATGGCTGCAGGAGCCTTGGGGGATGTGATGATTGTCATGAGTGGGAGTGGAGCGGAAAATGAGAACAAAACGAAGCTGTTTTTAAACGGGTTCCCACCGTCCGTAGATTCCGCAAGGCAGGATTTTGCCATCGTTCCGGATCGGAAGTCCAAGCTCGCCGCCGCGGATGCGACCGCCGGATTCGTGCAACAGGCTGTCGAGAAGATTGAGGACGACCGAGGCCGAAAGGCGGGCGGTATAGACGTTGATGAGGAAAAACAGCAAGCGGTCGCTAAGCACCTCTTTCGTTTCGCGCAGCAGCTTCCAGAGGTGATCCTCGAGCTTCCATGTTTCTCCAGTACCGTGGCCGTAAGTCGGCGGGTCCATGATGACAGCGTCGTAGCGGCGGCCGCGCTTGATTTCACGTCGCACAAATTTCAGGCAGTCGTCCACAATGTAGCGGATCGACGCAGCGCCGAGGCCGGAGAGAGCGGCGTTTTCGCGACACCATTTTACCATACCCTTGGCGGCGTCGACGTGACAGACGCTGGCTCCAGCATGGGCTGCGGCCACGGTGGCGGCTCCGGTGTAACCGAAGAGATTTAGCACGCTTACCTCGCGGTCCGCGGCACGCGCTGATTTTATTTTCTGCGAAAACCAATCCCAGTTGACAGCTTGCTCGGGGAAAAGGCCGGTGTGTTTAAAGCTCGTCGGATGGATCCGGAACTTCAGCGCTCCGTAAGTAATCGTCCATTGCTCGGGCAATTTTCCCCGAAACTCCCATTTACCGCCGCCGCTTTCGTTGCGGTGATAAAAACCATCCCAGTCGCGCCACGGGCTACTCGTGCGCCGCGGCCAGATGATCTGCGGATCGGGGCGAACGAGTGTATAGGCGCTCCATTTTTCCTCCTTCATGCCATCGCCGCAATCGAGCAGCTGGTAGTCCTGCCAGCGGTCAGCGACAATGAGTCCTGGACGGTCGATTTGCATGAAGTGGAGTCAGGACAAAAAAACGCCGTCGCCAATGCTTAATTTTCCAGTCTTTGTCGCGAGCGAAATTTTCGATTTGTCTATTGTGCTAAAAGCTATCTTTTTCAAGATCACTCCATAGGCGTTCGATAGAATCAGAGCGCTCTACAGGAAGCTGGCAGAGCTGCGCTGCAGAAAGTCGCTCTGAAAAAACAGTGTTGGCCTTCTGCGGTGATAAGTATGCTGGCGCCGTTGATGTGCGTCGCGCTGGCCACTGTGAAGATGCGGAGTTCATCGTGCTCGATTTTCGTGGGAGTGCTGAGGCCGGAAAGGCTGCCAAGCAGGGTCAACCAAGTCCAGAATCCGGCGACGACGATGAACACAAATAAAGAAGCTCACCAAAGAAATCAGCAGCGAGAGACGCGGGCCTGCAACGCATGTATGAGGAAGCAGTTCCTTACAGCAATTTTACCCAGAATTCGCCAGCGGCCAGTCGCTGGCTTTCATCAAATTAGCTCAAGTCGAACATCATTTCGATCGGTTTTCCTTCGAGACCGAATCCTGCGATGTACTGCTTCAGGATTTTTCGTGGCTTCGTCGCGCTAGTATTGTTTCGTTAGTAATCTATTCAACCACAAACGTTTGCCATTGCTGCTGCGGCCGCCATACGCTTCGTACCAGATAAACCAGATAAGGGTCCATTGACCGGTACCGCTTGCGAACCGTGCGGGCTTTAAGGCTAGCCTAAGCTCCCTACCTGTCCGCAAAACGTGCAGCAGTGCTAGCCGAATTTTTTTCGCGCTTGCTTTGGTAGTTGGTTGAAAAGTTTTCTTGTGGCGTTGAGGCATAGTCTTGTCGACTATGTGGCCGAAACAGACGACCCGGCCGGCTTTGTGGTGGTTTTTTCAGATTTTTTAAAAAAATTACATAACGCAAAAATCCAAAAATCCAGGAGAAACCCAGATGGGAACAGGTACGATCGCGGAGCGCGTCGTCTCAATTACGGTAGTAATAATACAGAAACAATGAAAGTATAGCCGCTAAGTCGGTACACCAGGTGTGAGAATTGGCCTACAGGCTATCTGACCGGAATCTGATAGCGGTGCACTGCCAGGCTGTCGCGATGTGTGTCACTGCAATTAGCACCCAGCGGGCGAGGATGACCTTTTTCATGCGCTGGTTTCGAGGTTTGGACGAACGGTTTCGGAAAAGATTGGAGAATGTGAGCGAGGGAAAGGCTTATGCAGGCTGTAGGGAATTGAATAAAGCTCCGCATCCGTACAGGTGCGTTTTTAGAATCGCATGCAGCCATGTCCCAATTACGCATGCTCCGGCGCACTGTCGAGATCGAAGATCGGGCTGAGTGGGATGATGCAGCTAGGATTGATGTCGGCGTGAGCGAAACAGTAATCGCGCTTGATACAGTTGAAGTTAACTCCCGCGTCGATGCCAGGTTGCTTGTAAAGATCGTGGAGGCAGCTTGCAATCTGTGGACAACCGATTGTGCGATTGCAGCCTGCACTTGAATTGCCAGCGATAAGACGGCACCAAGCCGGACGAGCACGAAGAAAAAACGACCAGTCGGTCTCTATCGTTTTTGGCTAGAAAAACGCTGGTAGACAAGTTTCGGACCTAGCCGATCGAGTGTGTTGAAAAGCTTCGGACAGACGGAGCGCCGGCCACTTTTTACGAGCCAAAAGGTCTAGAATCTGAAAACCCTTCACCGGGACGCGCCGCGCGAGCCGGGGGAGAAAGCGGTATCTACGAGGTAGTGCCTGCCATTTCTTCTCCCGGATTTTTTTGGATCGGCCTTATTTGGTAGGTGTTCGATGAGGCCGGTTCCGGATTCTCCAGGGATTTTGTGTTCGGGGACTCCGTTGCGCCCATGTGCTTCTTTGGCGCGGAATTTGTTCGTGGTGCGCCAGCGGGTAAAGGTGAAGAGTAGCCGCGCAACAAACCGCTTTTGAGGATCGGCTTCAAATTTGTGAATGGTATGAACCACGGGGCTGAAGACGCCTTAGACCACCTTTGGAGAGTTGTTGCGAGAGAGTCTGGTGCGGATGGTACAACTATAGACGAAGTTATGGTAGAGATGATAAAACTCGGTCCAACTCTCCTAGCTATGCGAATTGCGCAGACGGAAGAGGAGTTGCGAAAAGCCAGAGCCCTTGGCTCATGGCATAAGTAGATATAGATGCTAAACGTGACAGACTGGCTTTTCCGTTCAAAATTTTTTTCGAAGGTCCGAATTCGATGAAATTTTATAAGCTTGCAGGTGTGGTGATCGGAGCGCTCATGGGGAGCTGCTTGTTTTGACGAAACACTAAACAAGGCTTGCTTGTTTCGCTTTCGTGGCTGGTCGCTAATCTCTTGCGGATGATGGTTCCGAATGACAGCGGCTAACTTGTTGCGGCGACCACGGGCCAATCGACGGCAGCCAGATCTTAGGGGTTCAACGCATCACGACCGCTAGATAGCGCGCTGACTTGTCGGCGGCATGGCGAAGACGATAGACGACCAGAACAATTTTATCAGGAAGGTGCGTCTGGTAGATCGAGCTGGCGGAACGGTGAAAACCCTTTCAGGCCAATTAATAATTGGCTGGTCTGCATTGTGCTAGGTATGGTGAATAGCCGCTAAGCAGGTCTTTTTTTACGCGACTGTGCGCGGAGGATTTGGTGGCGGGGGGAGAGGATTTTTTTCAGTGGGTATGTACTGCCCTGAGTTATCGGTTTAAGAAGGCTTCTCTCGATTCTGCGAATCCGCACACGGTGCTTATGACAAAGGATTTCGTTTACGAAATAGTTTAGGCGAATTGGTCCGACGCAGTTTACTGTGACGTGTTCGCTACATGATCTCGTACGAGGCGAATTGATTTAGGTGGTGGAATTCAATGCGTTGTTCCCCGGGCGTTTTCTGGAATTTTTTCGCTGAAAAAGATACCCAGGCTGATCTGGTGGAGGAGATCGGTGGCGGGTCCGGATCTGTAGGTGGGCTATCTATCGGGCTGTCGCTAGTGCACGTTGTCAGTGAAAGGTGCTGCGACTGAGGTGATCTGTAATAGGAACAAGCTTTGTTTGGAATTTGTGCGCGCTTGTTACCTTGGCCTTTGCACTTTTGAAAAAGAGAGCGGTTGCTAGGTTCATCTAACTAAAGCGGAGTCCTGCCGTAAAATGAGTTCTGAAGCAGACGGGATTACAGCATATTGACGACAGCGCGCTCTTCGATAAGCTCTTTGTTCGTTGCGGCGAGTTTGAATTTCGCAAAGTCGTCCATCGAGTAGCCTGTGATAACCTCGTAGCGGCCAGGCGAGGTGGTGCGCACTGGCACACCGGCCCAGACGTCCTTGTCGAAACCATAAACGCCATTGGACTTTACGGCGATCGAGTGCATGGAGCCGGGTGTGGCGAGAGAGCGAACGTGATCGACAAGCGCGTTGGCGGCCGAGGCGGCCGAGGAAGTTCCGCGGACGGCGATGATGTCCGCACCGCGTTTACCGACGGCCTCGTAGAATGGACCCTGGAGCCAAGCATCGTTGTTGATGACCTGTTCAGCCGGCTTCCCGGCGATGGTGGCGTGGGCAAAAGCGGGGAATATCGTCGGACTGTGATTGCCGTAGGTGAAGATATTTTCGATGGCGGTGAAGTCGACACCCGCTTTTTTTGCTAGCTGGGTTTGGGCGCGATTTTGGTCGAGCCGCACCATGGCGGTGAAGCGGTCGTATGGAAGGCGCTTCGCTTGCGAAGCGGCAATCATGCAGTTCGTGTTAGCTGGATTTCCGACGACGACGACACTGACGTCGTCAGCGGCGACAGCGTCGATGAGCTTGCCTTGGGCGATAAAGATCTTGGCATTGTCTTTGAGAAGATCGGCGCGTTCCATATCGGGGCCGCGTGGCTTGGCGCCGACGAGAAGGCACCAGTTGGCATTTTTGAAGCCGACCGCGGCGTCGGAAGTTTTTACAATGTCTTTGAGTAGCGGGAAGGCGCAGTCGTCCAATTCCATGACGGTGCCTTTGAGAGCTTTAATTGCTTTTTCGATCGGGGCTTCTATGAGTTGGAGAATGACTGGCTGTTCTGGGCCAAACATCGCGCCAGAGGCGATACGGAACAGGAGTGAGTATCCAATATGACCGGTTGCTCCGGTGACAGCGACGCGGATGGGAGCTTTCATAGAGATAAGATAGATAATATCCTGCGAAGGGCGCAGAATAAGCCTAGAGAGGCGCTTTTAAAGCGCAACGCAGGGGCTATTATAAGATCTTGACTTTTTTAATTTCATTAATGCGCTGATGAAGCTATCCGTGACAGATGCGTTGTAACTTAGTTTCATCTTCAGTTGCAGGAATGGATGGTTGCTGATGCCGAGGTTGCTTTCGATCATTGCGCTGATGATCGATTTGTTACTGTTACTGGAGCCGATCTGTTGCAGAAGATCTCGCATAACTTCGGGCTGATGTTCGGGTTGTTTGGGCAGAGCTATTGTGCGAGCATTCGACGAATATGTCAGGAGTAAGACTGGATTTTGGCAACAATTTGATCGGTTCCGGCGATATGGAAGGCGGGGTAATTGGGATTGCCGCGCGCGACAATGGCTGATGCCGAGCTGTCGATGTTGATGCCGAAAAAGGCCTGCAGTTGCGAAGCGGATTTGATCACGGTGCGGACTGAGCAATCGATCTCGTTTTTATTTAAATTAAATACGATCGGAATGAAGAGGTCGGGGTCCATCTGACAATGGGGTTGCGATTTCGTGGTGTGCGTGCCAATTGGCCGACCAATAGATGAAATCGTCGACGCACTCCTACTGCGAAGTGAAGTGATGGGATGAAGCAGTTCGGAGGCAGTCGGTAAGCCAAGGTTGAATGCATTATGGAGGAAAATTCTGGAGGAGGGTTCGCGCAGCCGCAAACCGGAGGCAATGTCGTGTTAGCCGTCGAACATTAATATATAGTCTATCATAGAAACGCATTACGGTCAATCACCCGACCTGAGGCTTCGCTGGAGAAAGTAGCAATTTTCTGGAATAGTTGCGTCTGGTGTCCATATCGTAGATCGAGTAGGGATCGACGATAAAATAATAAAAATAAGGGGGTGATCGATTGATCATCAGTCAAGATGGTTCGGTTAATTTCTTCGCAAGCACTGGTGGCGAAGTCGGCTTTGGCTTTCGTTTTTTGACAATTCGGTTAAGGAGTCCCCCCTGTCGGAGAAAGACAAGGCTCTGGCTTCGGCTGCGTTAATGCCGGAGACCTTGTGTACAAAAAAGGTTCAAGGTTTAAATTGCAGTCCGGAAGGCTTTGGAACAAGCAACTCTTCAGTTGCCATTGGAGTAATTGGCAGCGTTTTCAGAGCAACAAAAAACAGGACTCCTAACTCTAGGCGGTCTGCCACTAGTTTCTTATGTTACTTATTTTTAATTACTTGTGTTACAAAAGCCTCTCGCTCTAATCCGGAAATTTTAAAAAAATTGATACGTAACTGACACCCACAGGTTTTTTAGGTGAAAGGATGTATCAAAATTCATGTCTTTTGTTGGAAATTTGCTACGGGTTGTTGTTTAATTTTTTATAAAAATATAAATTTTTATTTTAAAAGTCTGCGATCATATAGCGACCATATGTTCACCTTTGGACAACTAAGCCAATACCCTAACAGAAGAAAGGCTTGGCCGGCTATGGATTGTGGTTGAAAACGAAGGGGGGGCCACAGGCGGATAGGCTCTTTTAACGTTGGAGAATAGCGAGTTACTCGTTTTTGTCCCAAAGCTGATGGGCAAATTTTGCGGACGGTTGAAAAGCTTCATCGTCGCCGACGATGTTGAAAATTATATTTTAAACTCCAAAACTTGCTTTAGTTTATTTATTTGTGCTAAAATTAATCAGCTATTAGAAGTGTTTTTAGGAGAGGTTCTTGAGCCGTTTTTTGCGCACATTCGATCCAGCTTTCTCGACCAAAATCTTAGTTTTTTGATTCTCTAAGTATGTGTTTTAGCTCCATTGCGGAGCTAAGCGCCGTGGAATGATAGGAAGCTGGCAGCAGAACATGCTGCAGCTATGTACATTCTTGTCGGTCTCTCAGCGGTTTCTGAAGATATTGGTCCGGAAGATTTCCCCCAGGGCAGAGCTAGGGGATTTTGGCCTCTTTTTATTAGAATGGGTTTTATGTGGGGGAAAATGATATTGCTCCTGGACGACGGGGGGCCGATCGCGCCGCTGTTTAGACCTTGTGCGCGGTTCGCGGTTCGGGGCCGCGTTTGAAGTTGGGTACTTTACTCTACAAAAACGGGAAAAGATCGACGAAATCCATTTAAATTCGTGATAGTGTGAGGATTTTGTCAATATAGGCCATGCCTATGCTGGCAAGGTTCGACCCATATCTTCCTATGAACAATGAAGTCGGTGGCGTCACGACTATTCAGATGGTAAGCACCGCCTAAAAGCTTTTTCGCGTTGACAAGTCAGGCTTCCATACAGTAATGCGCGAAAAAGAAATAGATCAGTTCCACGGTTCCGAGCATTGTTCCTAAACCTAAACGTATGTTTAGGTGCAATGGCGGCGGATTCTCCTTTCGTGGCGGAAGTGAAATGTTTCCTAAAAATATTTCCTCAGCGTTAGAAAGAAAAGCTACGCGCAATCCAGACAGAATTTCTCCTCAAAAAAAGAAACTCCATTCCAGAGCGATGAATACACTGGATGTACCCAAGAAAATGACGTCACTGAACACCATCGCCTTTTTCCTCAAAATTGCTTCAGTAAGTGGCGAGATCCAGAGTACGAGGGAAGAGCTGGTAAATATGCGGAGAGGCTCGTCCAACACAGCGTGCATAGAGGAGGATGATCAAAATCGGCTGGTTCTACCGTGTAAAGGCCGGCTGCAGCAGGGCTATTTTTCTACTAAGGAGGAGCGAACTTAATACCGCAATATTATCGTGCCACTTCACCGTTGCGCCTATGACGCAGTGCGAGCGAAACGCTATGATCAATTCACCTTTTCGAGGTGATAAATGCAAACTTTTAGAAAACTGTCGAAGTGCGGGCCAAACACGAAAGCTTACGACCGGGGAAAACCACGGAAGAGTGGATTGGGTTTCAGCGGGAAACAACATCAGACGGGTGAGTGCCCAGGTACAGTCTGGACGGCGTTGCTCATCACGGCAATTGGGGCTGGCTTCCCTGTCCACAGCGCAAGGGAACGTGCTCCTTGGTGAACCAGCATTGAAAAGCCGTTGGCATGTGGTATCCCGAGCGCGGCGGCTTGCGTAAGTAAAAAGTTGGACAGCGGATTGTAAGTTGTGTCGTAGACGGCAGCCGGATGAGGTAGCTTTTGTAAATCGATGGCGGCAGGGTCGTCCGCTTTAAGGCCGAGTGTCGTGGTGTTGACCACGATCGCGCCCGAAGAAAGGGCAGAGGGAATTTTATTCAGGGGAAAGCCTTCGACAGAAAGTCCGCTAGCGAAAGGACGCACTTGGGCCAGCAGCGCAAGCAGCCGATCAGTGCTACGATTACCGATCCAGAGCGAGGCCACGCCTTCGTGCACGCATTGCAGGGCGATGGCGCGCGCAGCTCCGCCGGCCCCAAGGAGAATGACAGGGGCGCCGGCGAGTTTCGTTTGCAAACTCGTGCCGAGAGCATCTGCGAAACCACCACCATCTGTGTTATAGGCGCGCCAGCCAGTGGCGGTTCGGATTAGGGTGTTGGCGGCGCCAGCGGCGCAGGCAAATTCATCGGCACTTTCTGCCGCGGCGAGTGCGATTTCCTTGTGCGGGGCTGTTACGTTAACGCCATAAAACCCGCGTGCGTGCAGCAATCGCAGCGCCTCGCCGACGTCCGGCGCCTCGATGTCGAACTTTGTGTAGTGCCAGCTGTGAAATTTTGTGTCAGCAGCTGCAAGATCAGCTAGCGCGGCGTTGTTCATGGCGGGGCTGAACGAGTGTGCGACCGGATGGCCGATCACAGTTAGGTTTGTTCCGGGAAAATCGGACGTGCGTAGTTCGTCGAGAAAGTGAACGGGACCACTGGTAGTCATCGGCGCCGCCTAGCCAGATCAGAAACGGGCGTGACCTTTGTAGCGTTACATCGAATTCGGAGAAAAAACTTACTGCAAGTTTGGCTCAGTCGGGGGCGACTGTTGAAAAGACAGTGGCTGGGGAGATTGCGGCAGACTAGGAAAGGGGCTTAAAGTGGCTTCGCGCACGGGTTTGGGGGAGACTGGCAGGTTGGATCGTGTGTTGCTGTGCGTTGCTTTAAACAAACACTTTGCTTGGTAAAGGGAAGACGGCGCTATTGAACGAGTCGATGAAAAACAGGTTTTCGTGTTTACAGCCGCCAACGAAGAAGTGCTTTGTCTTGCCGACGGGATTGACCTTGAACTAGCGACACGCCTGTGCGACCAGCAGAGTAGGCGATGGAGAGTGTGATCGGTAGCTCGGCTTTCCGGGGTGAGGACGCGCTCGAGCGGATTGATCTTGGGGGGCGGTGTAGCCTTGGCGTGTTGCTGCACAACACGAGTGCTTCGAAGAGCACGCAGTTCAAGCGTAAGACACTGGGCTCTCAGGGTGGCTAGCTTTATCTGCGACCAGCTTTCGAAAGCTGGTCAACGAAGCATCGAACTTGGCGCCGATTTCGACAGGGTCGAGGGCTCGGTTCAGCAGGAAAATACCGGTGTCTAGTCATTGTTTTAGGTAGCGGATAAAACTATAAAATTTCGCGGCGGGATCGGCAAGCTTTAGTTTGCGGTGGCAGCGAGGCGGTTCGTGGTGTGTGCGATATCCCGAAAAAAATTGTCGCCCTTGGCGGCGAGCTTTTCAAACTGCTGTAGAAAAAGACTGAAAAAAGTGGGAGACGGGCTTCCGGTCAGCACAGCTTCCCTGCGGGAAAGTAAGACGACCGATTTCTATGCGAAAAGCAGAAGTGTTTTCGAGAGCGGTGGAAACCCGCTTTTGTTTTCCGGACGGTAAAATTTTTCGACAGTAGGTTCAGCGTTCGCCAAAAAGGGCGGTGCCGATCCGGACGAGCGTGCTGCCCTCCGCTATGGCGATCTCGAAATCACCGCTCATTCCCATTGACAGCTCGGTGAGAGGCGCTCCGAATCGGATCTGGAGTTGATCGCGAATGGACCGAAGATTAGAAAAGGTTCGGCGGGCGAGCTCGGCGGTTTCAAACGGTGTCGGGCCAGGCGGTGCGATTGTCATCAGGCCATCGACATCGAGATTGGCTTTGTCAAGCGCTGCCTCAAAAAGGCGTGGTGCATCGATCGGGTCGGCACCGAATTTGGCCAGATCGTGGCCAGCGTTTATTTGCAGCAGAATGGCTAGTCGCCGACCTTGCTCGATGGCGGCGAGGTCGAGTTTCTGGAGCAATCTCTCGCTATCGACGGTTTGTACGCGGTAAAAATTAGCGACGGCAAGCTTTGCTTTGTTAGACTGGAGATGACCGATGAGTTCCCATTTCAGCGCGGCGGTTTTGGGGGCAACTTTGGCTTGTTTTTCGATGGCCTCCTGGACGCGATTTTCACCGACCGACACGAATCCGTGATACACCGCAAAATCGGCTGCAGAGGCCGGATGATTTTTTGTGACCGGAAGCAGCCTGACTTCCGCGGGCTCGCGTCCGGCCGCCTGGGCGGAAGCTCGTAACCGTCCAAGAAGAGCTTCGGCGCGCTGGCGAAAGATTGTGTAATCCAAAACCATGAACTTTTATTATGGAAATCTGGTAAGAGTTTTTATATTTTATATTGGCTGGAAGAAGCAGCTGTCATGCAAATCGAAAACCTTAAAATCTTTGTCGACTTGGTGGAAACCAAGAGCTTTTCAAAAGCTGCAAAGTTGAATAATATTACGCAGTCTGCGGTTAGCCAGCAAGCACGTTCGATGGAGCGGAATTTTAAAACGTTGATGATTGATCGCAGCCAAAAGCAGTTTAGCCTCACGCGGGAAGGCCAGCGAATCTATGAGGCGGCGAAGGAGATTTTGCACGTTTACGAAAAGTTGAGCAGCGAGCTATTGGAGATGAATAAAGTGATTAGCGGAACGATTCGCATCTCGACGATCTATTCAATCGGTCTGCACGAACTGCCGCCCTACATCAAATGCTTTCTCCGCGATTATCCTTCTGTGAATCTGCGGATCGAATACCGTCGCTCGAATCTTGTCCACGAGGACATTTTGCACAACTTGGTCGATTTTGGGTTAGTGGCTTTCCCACAAAAAGCTCGGCAGATCGAGATACTTCCGTTCCGAAAAGACCGCCTCTTGCTCATCACGCACCCAAATCACCCACTGGCTAAAGCGCTAGAAGCCGACCTAAGGATGCTGGGTGGCCATAAATTTATAGGCTTCGATCCGGATATTCCCACACGCAAGGCGGTCGATCAAATTTTTCGCGACAACAATCTAAATGTATCTCCGGTGATGGAGTTCGACAACATCGAGACGGTGAAGCGCGCGGTGGAGGTCGGTCACGGAATCGCGATCGTACCGTACGCCTCCGTGCAGCAGGAAATTAAGCAGGGCACGCTCGTGGCTGTGCCGTTAAAAGGCAAAGAGTTTACCCGCCCGCTTGCGATTCTGCATTACAAAGGCCGTGTGTTTACGCCAGCTATGAAAAAACTTATCGAGGTGTTGCAGGAAACGGTCCCAGAAGACAACGCCGCGGCCTCGTTCATTTAATCGTTCTCTGTTAGGGGATTGTGAAAGATATTTGTCCGTCTTTTCCGCTTCCTGGAATAAGAACAGGAGATTCTCACGTTTATAATAAAAAATTTTCTCGCTTTTCTTCCGGTGGCGAACCCTAGGCGCGGTCGGAACCGTCTTGGTTTAACATCGGGTTGAAGCGGAAGACAGCTTGGCCTAAATGGCTGAGGTTGGGATGAAAAAGCTCGTTTGTTATCCAACCGGACCCGAACTGGGTGTTTGGTAGACCTTGTTCGCAATCCCGTTAGTTTTTCCTCCCCTTCAAAGGGGAGGAAGTTGTTGTTTATTTTTGGGCAGCTTAGTATAACAAGTTTGTGTAAAAAACCTCAGTATATGCATCATAGAGTAAATACGGCAAGGACGTCTGAATGCCGCTGGGATATCGGTTGGCACAAAAAATCGAGCTCCGTGAAGAATTTCGCCAAGAAGCATAAAATGACCTATCAAACCGTGATTGCTGACGATGTTGTGCTGCAGGCGTTTGGCAGTCCTGAAGCAATTCCGACAACGTTTCTGGTCGGTCGTGGTTTCAAGATGTTTTGTTGCACGATGGTTACGAGAAGCTGGTGGAAAAGGTGCTCTTAGTTCGGTTTTTGGACTGCCCTGTCCCAGGTTCACCTGGTCCGCTTACCGGAAATGGGCCGGAACGTTTGATGGTTTTGGTATGAAGCTGTTCGGTGTGCACGCGATTGGGTTGTGTCCACCGCCATAAATCGCCACGAACTGTAACCCAACCGGAGCTTACGTGCGATAAAATTAGTTCTCTACAAGACTCCATGTCGTCATCGTCGAGCAGCATTTTCCAGAAGCGGCATTGGGTATGCGGATCAACCCCGTTGACCGAGAAAACGAGACCGGGGAGAAAACGGGGAAACGCTACTGGAAGCGCTGATCTAGATAAGTTTTGCCCACGCAAAGCGTCGAAGACCTATGTCAAGTAATCTCGAGGCCCTTCCCGCAGGATAATTTCGTCCACTATGAATCGAGTAAGTTAGGACTCAGTTTTAGCTGAAAAAAACACCATTGGTTCCGTTGACTTGACCTGATAGGCACTGGTGCCGATGACGAAAACGCGATCTGCTGAGCGGGCCTGATGAAATCCGCGGATGGCGACGTAAACGTCGTTGAGCACGCAATAGCCAAGGCTGTTGTCGGGGAATACGCGGTGCGAGTTGCCACCTCGAAACGAGAGCGGTTTTCTGGCATGCGAAAAACGCTGCGTCTCCCCCTGGTGTTTTAGGCAGATTTATCGGTCAATCTTGGTGTAATTACTAGCTCGGCATAGGTTTGCGCTAAGAAATGTCTCCGTTGTGCGAGGCTTAACTTCAAAGCGGCGCTGCCAGACCGACTGGAAGAGCTGTCCACGGAGTTGTGCAATTTCTTGACTTGCGAGCTGGGTTAAGCGGAAGCGGAGACGGGAAATGCTTTGGGTAGAATTTTTTATCGCTTGCAATGCGATTTTGATTTGGCCAAAAAGCCTGTGCCTGCTTACTGAAGGGCAATGGAGATATCGGTTACTATTTCATCGGTCTTCGATATTTGACTTGCGACTTTGGCAAGCTTACGATTGATGTAAGTTGCTTGCTCCGAGACTGCGCTGACTGGTTTGCATCGAGCTTTTGATGCGTTCAGCGGTTTTGTGGGTTGCTTGGACCAAACTGATGAGCGATTGCGCGCACTTCCTTGTCGATGACGGAAAATCTGACGCTGCCTTCCCCCCGCGAGCTGCTGCGGTAGCCGCGTTGAACGGAGGCGCCTTGTTTGAAAAGGCGATTTCGTCGATGGTCTTGAGCATGCGGAGCGATAATCGCTCCACCTTTTGATGTCTGCTATGGCTGCGATTAGGCCATGAGGCCGTGCCTTTCCTAGTTGCTGTTTTCGACGGAGCTCATGATTCTGAGATTGGCAGCGTTTATTTCACTATCGCCTGGCACATCATGTCTGAATTTTCTTCGAGGGCTGGCGCTGCTTTCCTTGAGCGAAGCGGCTGCCTGATTCCGTAGTTGTTTGGCGAGCTGGAACGCTAGTAAAGAGCATGCCGCGGAGGATGTCGATGTGAAATAGGCGCGAGAAAGGACGATGTGGTTATAACACAAAGTTTTGTAAGTCTTAATCTGTGGAAATTTAGGATTGGAGAACCTTAGAAAAAAACGATTTATTCAGAAGAAAAGAAAGAGATACGTATCACCTGGACACCTGGTAAATGCGTTCGCCAAGCTACGCGCAGAGGTAGCTCGTCAGGCATATACGGGCTAGAGTTTCTGATTAATTCAGCTGTGGGAGGGTTGGTCCAGCCGGAGTGCAGTACTAGCGATCAGAAAAAGCCAGCATTGTAGTTCCGATGATCGGAAGAACACGCAGGTGCTGCCAATCGCACAAGCAAATGTGCAAGTTTTCTTGCCGTGATTCCATAGGTGAGCTGATTGACAAACGGGTCCAGAATCCGATGGCGCCATAATTATTCCCCCAGCGTTGTGTTTTCCCTGGTAGGGCTAATTCCGCTCGAGCAGAACACGCCATAGAGAATAATTAGACGAGGAAATGCTCGATGGTGGTGACGATTGCGCGAAGGGGAAGGACGGCTGCTGTGGCCGAGATCTTGTGTAGGCGAGAAATCCGGTCTCGCAGTTGCTGAGGTATTAGCTCAATTTACGCATGGAATACTCGTCGAAGCGCGAACGCGCTGATCTGTTCAAGCTTCTTCTGAAAGCTGCTGCGATAGAATCCAATGTTGTGTGCGTAGCCGTGCCCAATTGCCTTTCAGGTTATCGAGAGGAGAAGGAAGACGCCATGGCGGGCGAGAGATGGCTTGGCTGATCTGGTTCATGGCAAGGAGCAGAGATCTGGGGAAATATGTTTTTGGATGGAATTGACGCTTTCTCGGAGTCGTTTGTAGTGAGTGTTGGGGTAAGGTGTTGAGCTGCAATGCGAGGAGACCGTTGCCCTTGAGCAGCCGAGCACAGGCCGCGGCATAGCCGGCAAGAGCTCGATGGTTGACGGCCTTATTGAAGCTGCTTCGCGCGTCGCGATAGTCTTTTAAGTCGGATTTCCTTTCCGGCTGGAAAGGCCAGTTGAGGCGATTCGCTAATGGAAGTAGTTTTCCCTGATCATCTTAAACCTTAGGCGTGGTAACCTTGCAACCGTAGCGCTGTGCCGTATAAAGCGAATAGCCGCCTCAGCCGACGTTCGACCTCGAGAACATGATCGGTAAGCTATAGATGAGTTTACGGGAGAGCTCTTCGTTTTTTAATATCTGTGCGCTGTGGCGCGATGTTTCTGGACCTCCGGCCAAATGGGGCTCTGGAATACGCCATCGTCGAGTCGAGCTAGAAACTGGAAAATCGTTATGAAAGATCATAATCCTTGTGAATGTTGCGATGGGCTGTTGATAGGGTCCTGCCGCAGAGAAGATTGCCGAGACGGTTGGCCAAACACAGAAAGTTGATGGTGGGATTGCCCGATTAGCGGGCAACCGAAGAACGTCGAGGCATTTTCGAGATTCAGCAAAAGCCAACTAAGACTCGCGGCGAGGGCGTGAGTTTACTAGTCGCTATCGATAAATGAGTCTGCGAAACCAATGTCTCTGGGGGAAAGACATTTTTTAAAAAAGTCGTGCGGTACAGGCGGATCGCCATGGCATCCAAAATCTCAGGCGCGATTTTTTGTGGCGCTTTAAGGTTGAATCGCCGTATTCGCAGCACAGAGCTGCCGCGTTGCTCAATCCGGAACCGGAGGAGTTTCACTTCCCCCGGAAGCAGTGAGTGCGTGCTTTTCGGAAAACAACGACATGGCAGAGACGGATAAAGAGTTGGAAAGGAAAGCAGCAACGAGCGAGCTTTATGATCGGTCCAAAAGAGAGTAGATGTGCAGCTGCTAGAAATTCCAGCCGTACTCCTATCATGGAGGGATATCTTCTTTCCCCCTGACAAGGGGAAAAAAATTCGGATGGATACGAAAAAATTACACAGGATCGCGGCGAATTATATATTTTATCTAAGAGTGCGACCGGACAACAGAAGCAAAGTAATACTTTATAGGTAGCGAAACACGTTGCTCTGGAAGAAAAGCGTGAAAACTACAAAGCCTAGCTTAGGCTTGGGAGGCTGATGCTGGGAAAACATGGTTTAATGAAACATCCGGTTGCTCGGCGAGGGCTTGGCATAATTCTTCACTTCCGAGATCAATTTAATTTAAGATGGCGTTGGGGGGGCGCGGTGAGGCTGACCGTTTCCATTGCGAGCTCTGCGGGGCCGTGGACATTATTCGCTTAACGGTGCTGATTTCGATGTGCACGGACGAAACGGAGACGGTGTGATCGGTTTTGCGATTGAGCAATTTGCTCGGCCTCCTCGTAAATTGACTGCGGAACTCCTTTTAGGCCCCAAATGAATCCGGTCCAAGCGAGGAATTTTAGGCCGTAGTAAGTCAGATCAAGCTCCCACCAATAGAAACCGTTTCGAGTGGACGATTGGTACCGGTGGTGATTGTTGTGCCAGCCTTCTCCTAAAGTAATGATGGCGAGAATCAAGCTGTTGCGGGAGTCATCGGTGGTGTTGAACCGGCGGCGCCCAATCAGATGGGCGAGGGAGTTGATACATGAGGTGCCGTGGAAAAGCAGAGTAGTGCTGATGAAAAAACCCCAGACGAGCATTTGTGGCCCTGACGTATGCAGGCTGGGTGTGACATACTGCAGGATCCGTCCGATGAAAAAAAGGCTGGTGGCGAAAAGCAAGGGAACGAGCACGTCAAAGCGATTCAGAAAAACGAGTTCAGGGTATTTCGCCAAGTCCTTTATCTTGGAATAATCGGTAGGAAAATTGCGCCGGCTGGTGATCCAACCCACATGCGACCACCAGAAACCGTGAACGTGAGGAGAGTGAGAATCTTCCTCATCTTCGGAGTGTTTGTGATGATGTCGATGGTGATAGGCCCACCAGAGCCCGCCACGCTGGACGGTTGTCGCTCCCCACAGAGCGAGGAGGAACTGACGGAACCGGGTAGTGCTATAGGATTTATGGGAGAAATAACGGTGATAGATCCCAGTGACTGCGAACATCCGTATGAAGTAAAGAGCCAAAGCAACGGTTACCATGAACCAGCTGCCACCAACCCAGATCACACCGAAGCAGCCAAGATGAAGGATAATGAAGGGAATCGTTCGGATCAAATCGACGCCGTCGCGCTGCGTGCGGATCACTTCGGGTGGCTCGGTGGTGTAGTCGGAATCGATCCACTGAACCAGTGAACCCAAAAGATGGTGGAGGCGTGAGGTGTGAGGTGACATGAGGGCGAACAATCAAGGCTCTTGGGACCGTCAGTGCAAGCCGAGTTTTTTGTCTCGGGGAAACTAATCTGGCTTGTTTACTTATATCTGCATTATATGTACATATGTACAAGGATATCCGCAGCTTTTGGGAAAATAAACAGCTGATCATTTTGAGCGAGCTTAAATTGAAAAACCCCCTAACCAGAACCAATACTCAAGCTCGCTAGTTACGAAAATCTAAAAATAGTTATAATTTAGTATAAATTATAATATAAAGTTTAAATAATTTTGGGCTTATTTGGAGTCCACCGCAAACATGAATCACCGAAAAAATTATACTTTATACTTACACTACACTTACCTATCCAGATTGGTACAAAAACTACGACTCGTATTTCAGCAAGCTACCGCATCTTTTATCTTAATAAAAGGAGGCGCTACGTTCATTGCAGAAAAATTAATGCATAGCGATGTATGATATCATAAATTTTTTAATTTTATTGAAAATTATGGTTGTGGATGTCCATCAGAACATGTAATTGTAATTATTAAAAAAGATTAATATTGTGATTCAAAACATTCCAAGGTTGAACTGAAAAAATCGTTATCTTTGTAGTTTTTTGCCAAAAACCGGCAGTCTGGCATTTGTTTGCGTTGTTTGGGACATTTGGTTGCTGCCTTAGACAAGAAAAGATTCGAAGCACGCAAAAGATTTTGCAAAAATCGGAAGAAACGGATCGCTTCCACCATTGGTGTGTTGGAGCGATTGGGGACTCCTACAGCTAGAAGATCTGTATGTATTAACACCTGATTTCCGCTTTGTTTATAAAAAACTGCCTTTATCATCTTTGGCAGCAGATCTTTTGGCTAACAGCTGCCATATGCAGCGGACAAGTCTGAAAACTCAGCCGGTCAACTACGGTCATCTCTATGAAGTTTACTGATTCCTAATATAATTCAATATAATACCTAAAGATCCAGACCCTGAAATATCTGGGAAGCGTCTTCACTTGCCACTTCAATCGTTTGGTTAAAACTTGGTTAAATCGCTTCCTCCCGAACAAAAACTGTGGAAAAGCTGGAAGTGACATTCGAAGATTTAAGCCTTGCCGGCGACTATACGGCTATGGCTCGACTCAGCGGACCGACAGCACCCGTTGTTATGAAGAACACCTGCATAAGGTTCAAACTCCGTTTGCTACGGTGTGAACGTAGATAACATCAAAGAAAAATGATCGCAGTCTAAACGATCTTGCCTTGCAGGCGAGCATTTCCATCGCTAGCGTTAAAGAAGAAACACTATGCATAAAGACGCTAGGTGCTCTCCGATTGGCCTCGTTCCGATTTCGGTGAAAAAAATAACCAGTGCTTCTCGTTCACTGGCTCGGTTACCTGGCTGTTTTATCCCGAGCCGATTTTTGTTCGATGCAGCCATGGCTTAGGCGTTGCTCCAAGTGAGTGTGAAGAATACCGCTTGCCCTCTGGAAAGGAAAGCGCCGCTACTTTTTTGCGTTTTGAGACCGAGCTTCAGGCCCGGATCGACGGAATCGACCTCTACTAACTCGATTAACTATTAACTAGTATGTTCACAACAGCCGCTATCTCGAATTACATTACGCGATCGCGGCGCGCTTCGACCCAATAGGCCGTTGTTGCCGCAACGGCCCATGGTAGCGCTCTATCGCTTTGGCTACGGCTGTTTCATGCAGTGACGCAGGTCAGCTTCCGTCGGACATTCACGATGGGCGACCGATTTGGTGGTCGCGCACGATAGGTTGATGCTTTTACCACGACGAGCGTGCAGATTCGACTAGATGTTAACGTCGCTGCAACCGTCGCTTCCGGTGAGAACCTGGCTGACGTGTGGAAACAGCAAATGTTAACTTAATATTTTAACTCAATATTAACCCTGCAGCAATATCCCCTTGCGTTGTCAGGGCGTTTAGGCGAACTTTTATGGCCTCGTTAGAGATAGCGTTTAGATGACAGAATCTGGTGAGTCGTTGGCTGAGCGATGGCTTAAGTGATGATTTCGAAACCCAAGTTGGGAACGGGCTGGCAGAGAGATGATAGCTCTACGAACATCATCAAATGAGTAATTCCAAGCTCTACGTTGGCAATATGCCGTTCCAGACCAGTGAAAACGACCTTCGTGTGTATTTCGAACAATTTGGTACCGTGGCCGATGTGTTCATCGCTATAGACAAATTCACTGGTCGCCCGCGCGGTTTCGCGTTTGTTACCATGGGGTCGTCCGAAGAGGCCAAAGTTGTTGCTGAGAAGACCAATGGCGTGGATTTCTCGGGCCGTCCTCTCCAGGTTAACGAAGCCCGTCCGAAGGAATACCGCCTGGGTGGCGGCGATCGCAGCCACCGCGATCGCTATTAATCTAGATCGTTTCTGCTTTTTTGCGGGACTTGATTCTTCAAGGCGTTCTGCCGGATGGCAGAACGCCTTTTCTAATTTCCGTTATTTGTACTTAAGACGTGCCATTTTGCTATGCCCTTTAAAAACCTCCAACTTTTCGAACCTATCCTGCGCGGCATCCAATCTGCCGGCTACACTGATCCTACGCCCATTCAGCTTCGCGCCATTCCGGTTGTGCTGGCCGGCGGCGATCTCATCGGTTCCGCCCAGACGGGTACTGGAAAAACCGCAGCGTTTGCCCTGCCGATTTTATCCAAACTAGGAAGGCATCAGTTGCAGCCACGCGTCCTCGTGCTCGAACCGACACGCGAACTCGCGGCACAGGTCGATACAGCCTTTCGCGATTTCGCACGCTACACCGACTTACGCACTGTCGCGGTCTTTGGTGGCGTCGGCTATGGCCGCCAACGCGCGGAGCTGCGGCGCGGTGTCGATGTCATTACTGCAACACCGGGCCGCCTTATGGACTACATCAAGGATGGCATGATCAACCTTCGTGATATCCAGGTTCTTGTACTCGACGAAGTCGATCGCATGCTCGATATGGGATTCCTGCCGATAGTAAAGGAAATCATAGTTCGATGCTCGCGGGAAAGACAGACCCTCTTTTTTTCCGCTACGGTTCCGCCTGAGATTCAGTCGATTGCCTCGTTTGCCTTGCGTCAGCCGACACGAGTGGAAATTGAAGTGAATCGCTACGTCAACCAATCGATCAACCACGCGATTTATCCGGTGGCGTTTTCGCAAAAGTCCGACCTTCTCGTCGCGCTTCTTGCCACGACCGATTTCGATAGCGTGTTGGTTTTTTGCCGCACGAAACACGGAAGCGACAAAATCGCCCACAAACTCAAGAATGCGAATCACACCGTTGCCGTCCTTCACGCCAATCGCTCGCAAAACCAGCGCATCGAAGCACTCGCCGGCTTCAAGTCCGGAAAATATAAAGTGATGGTCGCAACCGACATCGCGGCGCGCGGTATTGATGTTGCTGGTGTCACGCATGTGATCAACTATGATGTGCCAGAAAATTCCGAGGATTACGTTCACCGCACCGGTCGCACCGGTCGCGCGCAAGCGATGGGTGACGCTTTTACGCTCGTGACTCCGGAAAACTCCGGGAACATCCGAAACATACAGCGCTTTATCGGAAAGAAAATTCCTGAATTGCGCCTTGATGGTTTCGAATACCAGCCGCTTGCACCACGATTGTCGAAGCCGTCCCGGAAGTCTGGCTTACGTCAGCATCAGTTACGCGGGGGTGGCCCAGGCCAACGGCGTTAGCGCAACCGATCCCGCTGGCGCTAAGAAACGGCGGACTGAAGCGCCGGCCCATGGTGGCATTTACTGCTTTGGCCGATGTCCAAAATCTGCCGGTGGACAACATTACTATTTGGCGTTATTTTGCACGCGCTCGAGCTTGTTGGGGGCAAATGTAATCATCGCATATCGTTGTCCGTGTTGTCGTTCTTTCGGGGCGGTCCTCAAGGGACAAAAAGATCTAATAATGATAGTCCTTTCTATGAACGGAACGCAAGATCCTTTTAGAATGGTTTTACGAAGTGCTCAGCTGGAGCGAAGAGTAAAGGTGCGCAGACAGACTTGATTTTCGCGACATATGCTGGTGTTTTTGGAGAAAACATCTGATGCCTTGGCAGCGATCTGGTGTCGATGCACCGCGAGACCGAGCCAGAGATCCTAATGGTTTGTGGTGAAAGCGGTTGTTGCTACAATTGCAGCTTGTACTGTCTTCCGGCAAGCTCGCCACCGACCAGTTTCTGCTCCTTGCGCTGCTGCAGGATGCCATCAAAAAACAGTTTTTTGTCCCCCTACCGCCGCTATGCGTTTGATTGCATTTCGTTACCGCACCTGTTCGGCGCTTCGCAAAAGCGACCGACAAGCTGGCTGCGCGTCAAAACTCTCCCGAGCAACTGATATATGAAGGTTCGTAACAACATGAATCCAGCCACCACTGCTTTTGCCGGATCTACTCCTCAGTCTGCTGGAAGTTTATGAAAGTCAGTCGCCTTATTTTGCTGTGCGTTGTCGCGGCACTCCCGTGTTTTCTTGGGCGAGCTATATGGGGCATAAAGCCGAGAAAACGGTCAAGAATTTCCATCATCAATCTATCTTTATTTGTATTTAACAACGATGTTAAGGATGACGTAGGCACGATTAAGAGAAAGCTGTCTAGAGACAGCTTCAAGGAACTTTCCGGGGAAACCGCAAAAAACATGCTGGGCGTTACGGGCGTGAAGAGCAACTTCGCGGTCGCTTTCCTTCCTGACAAGGGTGAGGCGACTGCCAGATCATTCGATTATACGCAGCGTACGATGGACTGCAAAATGGATGATTTTCCCATTACGGGAAAATGGAGCACCAAATTGCAAGCAAGGACGAAAAGAGCGAGATCTGTACGAGCGTTACGACGAAGGACGGTGTGATAACGTTTTGAGGCTAGACAAAGAAGGATATCCCAAAATCCTTCGTCAACCAGTTTGTCTCGTTGGTCTCTGGCGTAACGAACGTCAAATACAAAACCACGGCCAACCAGCGAGTCCGTCCAAGCCGGTTATGCTTTCTCCGATGACGGCTTTTCCCCTTGCAACCTCCGGTGACTCGGGGGAGACTTTGCTGGATAGCCTTCCGTTTTCGATACGATCTTTTTTAGATGATGCTGTTGTGGTGACACTCTCCAGTAAGCATGGTGAAACTGGTGACCTTCGCCGTGCTGCACTACAAGCACACAAGTAGTGCGGTCGCGTTCTAGGTTTCTGTTCCGATCAAGCCGAGTGGCTCGATCCTAGGCGGTATGCAGGTCCGTCTGAACTTGCCCGGGACTTTCCATGTCGAGGAGTTAATCTACGTAATGTAATGACGGTGCAATCTAATCTACTAACCGCGTGGCGCACGTCTTCGTCCGTGCTCCTGAATAAACTTTTGTCAAACTGATGAATAGCAATGTGCGAGAGCTCAGCATGACGTGCGCTACCTTTCGCCTTCCCTATGGGAAGGCTGTCCTGCTAGCTAGCAGGACAGCAGATAGCGATTTCGCGATTCCGCGAGACTTTTTCAAATTTTGCTGTCTACTTCCTGAAAAGGCGGATATCTTTAAAAATTTCAGTAAAGCGACTTCTTTTCTTGAGAAAACTTTGCCAAAGAACCAGTATAGATAACGAACCACATAAAATGATCTAGAAAACCGCTGGTTGTGGTGGCTTTAAACTGGTTTGATGACGAACGTAATCTATTGCCTGAATGCAACTGTTGAGTACAACGGCCAACGCGTGGTCGTCGTTATTACTGACGACCTTTTCCCCAAATCACTCCGTCAATACGGGCAAGGCGCGTAAACTCTCTCTGATTGATTTTATCGAGCGGAGATTCTCTTCACCTCGCTGCGACCTCGAAAGCTAGCTTGCGGAACGGCTTGCACGGCGAGCGCGCTGGAACCAGCGATCGTAGCAAACAGAATCAGCGCCGGTTCCCGCCGAGAAAACAGAAACGGTGAGCAATGTAACCAATGATTAATCTTCGACGTCGCAGGAATCCCGTGCCAGGCTGACATGTGTCAATTACCCCATTCCCCTTCTCAATAAATAGATAAACTAAGCTGCATGCGTTCTCTCTGCGCGCCCTTCTTATCTTGCTCCTGCTGGTTTCTCCCGTGCTTCACGCACAGCGAGAGGTGGCGATAGAGGATTGGGTAATTATCGAAAAACGCTTGGCCTGATGCAAAACGCACTTCCACCCGCTTGCGCTACATTGTTTTCAACGAAGGCGACAAGAACAGCTGTATACCAAAACCTGGCATGATGATCTAAGCTTACTTTGAGGGATCTTTGCTCAGTGGAGAAATTTTCTGCCACCCTTCCCAAGGCTATGCGCTGAAGATACGCTTTGGCTCCGGCAGTTTCATTCCGGCCTGGGAGGAGGTTCTTCAACATATTGCACAAGGGCATAAAGTGGCTTCTGATCGTTCCCTACGAACTCGGTTACGGCGTTCGTGACAGGGACTGATGGAAATTCCGCAAAGGGGGACTTTTTTGAGATCAGTCTGCTAGATTTCTAGAGCGATCTCTGGGCAGGAATATTTTCGCTTCCGCAGAAGCGCTTTTTTAAAAACGAGTTTCGAGCTTTTATTTTATCACCTAGTGGACCATCTTTTTTAGCTTTGCTGAACCAGCTCGTAGCTGGCCTCGTTGGCATGAAATTGGTCGGGCATGATGATGTGCTGGGCTGTGTTCCGTTCTCAGCGAGGGAACAGCAGTTGACGTTGGGATAGCGCACGGAACTGCCGTTGTAGGAAGGATTGCGAGATCCTCGTTTACTATCTTGATAATTTTCATCCGTTTTTCCCAGCCCTCCGGTGTGCCATCACAGTTTTTGCGGATGGCACGGGAAGATTGCCAGAACGGGCACCTTGGCCTCCGGGATTTTGTCCTGAATCAGGCTGACGATTTCCCCCTTTGTGAATATTTTTCCGGCCTCGTTTCTGTTGGTGCCCTTCGTACCCGAGCATGAGCACGACGAGCTTCGGGTAGATGCCGTCGAGTTCGTTTTTTCGATACGTAGGACAACATACCGTATCTAGTCTCCGCCGGTGTCGAGATTGGCGGGCTTGTAACTGCCCCAGTTATGATCCAAAAAATGGGATGCACGGTCCCATTTCTCGGCGGTCGAGTTATCGAGAACAGACGCCAGCAGACTGCGTTTGGGAAAAATGTCGCTGCTGTTAGAATTTACGCTTCTTCGACCAAAAGCTGCTGGCGGGGTAGATCCGCCAGCTCGCACCAGATAAGCCGCGTAGCGGAGCATGCGCTTTTTATCAAAAGCTTCATGATAAACCAACAGTCTGAAGAGAAACTGTACCATCGGAGCAGCTGCATGCAATGCAGCTGCTTTCCCATTCAGCCGAAGAGCACCAACGGTGTGGCGGTGGCCAATGCCCAATGTGTTAACCAACGGGCGCAGGTGCAGCTTGCTATGGCCGAAAGCGCTGACACTGCTGCACGCCCGCGAGGTTAGGGCGACCGCGGAAAACGGGGGGGTAGCTATGCTTTTTCTGCTGTGGGCTCTGTGGTTGCGGGCAGCGATGACTGTCCTTTACTCACGCCATAAAGGATTACGTGCCGACGGTTCCGAGGACGATCTATGCTATATGCCAGATACCAGCCAAATAAAACAATACGCCTACTGGATACTAAGGCGGCCGCTAGCCACTGCGCTGGGTGTAACCTTCTCCAATTGATAAGGTTACACCCAGCTCCAAGCTACCGAACGGTGCAAGAACATACCCGAGATTCGTCACGACCATATGCTCGTGACTTACGAGTCCAGACATAGACTATCCAATTGCTGGGTAGTGAAAAAAGCTGGTGGCACTTATGCTGGCGATGCGTCCGTTTTTTAACACCACGTTTACTGGCACGCTTCCCGTTGCATTAAGATCAATAAAAGCGTCATCAACATGGTAAGGAAGATGCGATACAGGATCAATTCGAAAACCGATACCCTCTCCATTGATTTCCAATAAAGAAGCACGATGCCATAAATTTTAAAAGCTCAGCGCCGCGGTAAGCGCCCTTGCGGTGGTCGTTGGAGACGAAATCGGTGATTGCGCACTTCTTAGTGCGCGGTAATTTAGAGGATATTCATATTTGTTAACTAGCTTGCGGTGAAGTGCTGGTACAGCTGTGGCCGTCCGAGACGGCCACAGCTTCAGCGCGCCAGTGTATCAACAAATGACGTTGCCATCCACCGGCTGCGGACGACCGTGATCGTCGGTCGCGACGTAAGTGAATACGCCTTTAGTGACTTGCATGAGCTCGCTGCCTTTCGTCCGTTGTGTCCACGCTTCTATCGAAACGCGAATGGAGGTGCACCCCACGCGCAGCAACGAGGCATGGCAGCTCACGATATCTCCTACGTAGACGGGATTAAGGAACGACATCGCGTCGATTGCGACCGTTGTGACCTGCGAATGCGAGAAATTGCGCGCATAGATTGCGCCGCCGAGGTCCATCTGCGAAAGAAGCCAGCCGCCAAACACGTTGCCGTTGGAATTGGTGTCGGCGGGCATCGCAACCGTGCGGATCACAAGTTCGCCGTGCGGTTCGGTCGGAGTCTTTTTAGAGTTTTCCATGAAAGCGGAAAGACAGTCTGGCGATGGCGGAAACGGCTACTGGCCTGCCCCGCACGATCCTGGTTGATGCAGACGAACGATAGCCGGAGTGACACGCACCGGCAAGCGTGGGTTCGTGTTTTTACTTCGTGATTCCTTTGTAGTGGAGGAGTTGTAACGAATTTTTACGAACAGAGACAAAATATGCTCTATCCGAGGAAAACAAGCGCTCTCGGCTTGTGGCAACAGGAAAGCTGCGATGGCTTGAGGCAATCCTTCGATGGTTTGCCCCAGGTTTTCTCGTCCGTGCGTGGAAACCAGATACCAGCCGCTGAAACTAAGCACGAGGGTGGTAGAGCCATCTAAGGCGAAGTCTATGACAGTAATATGGCGTTGATCATCGCCCAATAGTGCAGCTTACTTCATGGATGGCAAGTATCACTGCTCCGGTCGGCTGCTCCGCGGGAACTGATAGAGTTTAGCGAGCATATGGGGCTCTGAAAGAAGGTAGACGCAGCGATCGTGAGTGTCGACGGCCACCGCCTCGAAGCCGTGCGTAAGGTCTTAGTAGACGAAGTTAACCGCATAGGCAGTTTGGGCAACGCCTTCATTTTTCGGCTCGGGTGTGAGAGGCTTTGGTTCTTTCGCCAAGTAGAGCACATTTGGGGCACTCTTGAAATTGCCGCCAGTGCGGCGGCTATGAGCCAGGTCTTGTCACCGAGTTTGAAGGAGGAAACGTCTTCCAAGTTGCGTTGTAGTATCGAGGAAAAATGCACGGGCATGTCGCTCTGGCCTTGCGGTTCTGTGGCTCCGCTATCAGCACTGATGGTTTACCGGGCCCCGCTCAGCGGCCGGCCGAGGGGGGACGTATCCACCAACCATAATGATCAAGAGATCGGCCTTCTCCCAGCTTTGATGTTGTTTTTTAAAGAAATTTGTCGAATAGCCACTCAATCATGGCGAATCTGCCAGCAGGCAGCGCTTTGCCGATTGTCTAACGAAATCGGTGCTGTGAATCAGGTAGAAATCGAGAAATGTGTGGCGAAATATGGGACCCGCAGCATTTAAGAAAAACGGGAATCTCTGTGGGGCTTAAGGCGACGGTTTTGATGGTGGGCCTCACGACGTTCGAGAGCAAGGACACACCAAGAAAGTTTAGTCTCTTTCCCAGAAAACGATGCTTCTTAATGACGATCCCGATTCGCCTCAAGTTACAACGGTGTGCGTCTATCCGGTAATGGTGAAATATGCTGCGCGCCATTTCTCTGGTACCGCGATTAAGGTCGCTTCGGTCATTACCGTATTTTTCCCGGGACAGGCGTCGCTGCGCATGCGTTTCACGGAGGTGAAGGCGTCGGTCGCTGACGGCCCTGACGTGATCGATATGGTGTATTAGTCGTAGAGACTTTCTTGCAGGAAAATTTCAGAAGGTAGCAAAATAAAGCTACGATTGTCGTCCAAGCGTGCGACGAAACTATGTTAAAAGTTATTCTTGATGTTAGCGAGCTCGAAACCTACGACAAGATCTGCTCGGCATCCTTCTTTGCTATGTGCGTGTTGCGCCCGGGCAATTTCATAAAGATGAACACCGACAAGACTTCGCTTAATGCTTAATCGGCAACAACAAGTGACGATCGAAACGGTTTTTTAATTTCTACCTCGCGACTGGTACTCCCATCGCGATAAAATCCGCCGGAGGCATACACACCGCCAACCAGGCGCTCACTTTTCTCATCGCGATTAAGGAAACACTCGGCGACGAGTGGATGAACAACACTCGCTATCGTTTCGGCACTACTCAATGGTCTTATCCGCTAGGCTGAGAGGGGAAAGCCATCGAGCCCGCCGAAAGCTGCTGATCTTTTTTGCCATGCCCGAGCTCACTGAGAAAAAACTGACGCGCTCTGCGAACCGTTCGAAACGGCCTTTCGTGGCCGGGATTCGTCTTTGGTGTTTTGTGGGGATACAATTTATGGGCCGGAGAGTTCCGATCTGAGGCTCAAGCCAAGCCACGCTACGATCTTTTATCGGCGGCAAATTTGTTCCGCCGGTGTCCCCAAAGTATTTCCAGACGATCACATCCAGCCAACGAAGCCAAACTTACCGAGATCGCGTACTCTGATGCCGATGACATCGGTATTGTCTACGCTGCCGCTAAAAAGGCTTTCGGCTCTGCCTGGAGCAAATTACCCGGTCCGGAACGTGTAAAATACTTCTATCGCTTCGCCCACCTTCTACAGGATCGGGCGCGCGAATTCGCTGTTGCCGAGACGTTGGGTAGCGGTAAGCCGATTAAAGTGGTGCGCAGTTTCGACGTGTCTATTGCTACTGTCCACTTCTTTTTTATCACGCTGGCTGGGGTGATAAATTCGATTACATAGCGCCGGGCCGCCGGGGGGGCGCTGTTTTGTGGCGTCGGACAGGTGGTTCCGTGGAACTTCCCATTGCCGATTCTTGCTTGTAAGCGATCGCGCGATCGCTAGCGTTGGCCACAACGCGGTTGTGGCCAAGTCAGCTGAGTCTACTTCAACTACCGCGCTTAAGTTTGCCGAGCCAACCTAAATACGCTCGGTCTGCCGCCAGGCGTGGCCTGGAATCGTGGCTGATTTCTTCGATACTGATTCTGCTATGATGAACTACCAAACGCCCGTGAAGGTTGCGTTCAACGGCTTGGCCAAAGTGGGAAAATCATCATGCGTTTACTTGCTGGCGCTGAGAAAAATATAACAATAGAATTTATTTTTATTGCTTCTAATACCATTTTTTATGGCCGTTGTTGTCAACGAAATTCTCTTCAACCAGGGACATGTTTGCTACGCTGGTTCGAGCCTGCTCGTGCACGAGCTTGTGGCAGCCGAGGTGCTCGCAAAATTAAAAGCATGGATTAAGGTACTGTGCGTCCGGCGATCCGTTGGACAAGAACACCGATATCGGTGCGGACCAACTCCAGCGAACAGCTCGAGAAAATTCGCACATTCGCTGGCTCCGGATGAAGGATGGTACGGAACTCTTCGAGCCAGCTTACTGCCTACCTGAAAAGAGCCTTTGTTTCGGTCCTACTCTACTTCCCGGGCGTGACGATTAGTCATCTCGTGGCGCAGGAGGAAACTTTCTGGCTGGTGCCAAACATCCCCGATTTATGCATACTCGACGAAGCAGTCGAAAAGGTGGACAACACCATTTGCGGTTTTAGCATCGGTGTCTGGACCGAAAAAGGCTCGCGGATCCTAAAGATGTCGACTGAACTTAAGGTCGGCGTCGTATGGGCGAACACTATTTATAATAGGCTCGATTCCGTGTTGCCTTTTGGTGGCTACAAAGAGAGCGGTTTTCCCCGCGAGGGGTTGTTTGACTGCTGCCAGCTTGTGTAAGCTGCGTGAATTCGTTTGGTATTTTGCAAGTGCCCTGTCATACTCTGTCTTCGGTGCGGTTGTGCTGTGCGTAGCCCGCTCTTGCTTTGGAAGGGCGGGGCTCAGGTGACCACTCGATGCGGAACGAGACAGAGACAGAGACAGAGACAGAGACAGAGACAGAGACAGAGACAGAGACAGAGACAGAGACCCGCTACGATGGCCTCGGACTTTCGGACAACGCGTTTACGAATGAGCTCGCCGAGCGAGGCTACGGTCTAAGGTTTTCTTACGTGGGGCTGTGATTGTCTTTGCTTTGCTGGCGATTCTGATCTATATCTGAAAGATAATATATCATCGTTCCACAAAAGATGATAACAATAACAAAAAAATTATTTTACATTGTCGGCAACGAGGCTGTCGAATGTTTTAATGTCTATGGGATGCCAGCGACCTTCGCTGTTTTTATAACACAATAGCTGGCAATCCGGAGTGAAACGGATGGTCCGATGAGCGAGAACCAAACCAACTAGTGTTATCACTGGTTCGTGGAATTAGAATTATTTGTCTCAGATGTTTGTGGGGATTTTGTCGGATATATTTTGGAAAAAGTATCGTACGGCTTTTTGGAACTCGCTCGCTTACTGTCTTGGCGAGCGTGGTGCTCTTGCTCGATAATACCCGGCTCGGCTTTTGGCTTGGTCTCGGACACATCGCGCTTGGTGTCGTTGTTATCACTCCTTGTGTTTCGTTGCGCGTAGGGGATTTAGCTTGTGCTGGATAGCCAGCACAAGCTGCCGCGGGCTGGCCAAACAGTTTCATTGAGAACCTCGTTGATGCTATGGAACGCCGGCAACTCCAACAAAAGCGCGATTAGGCAGCGCAGTTAGACTCTTTGCCGCTTCGCGCCTGAAAAACGAAATTTCTGGCTAATATGAGCCACGAAATCTGTACCCCAATAAACGGCATCACTGGCATGATGTCACTCCTGCTCAACACTGGCTTAGTGGAAAGAGCAGCGCTAGATGGGCGAAACTTTGTGCAACAGCGCAGAAAGCCTCCTGGCGGTGATCAACAACATTCTCGATTTCTGGAAATCGAAGCCGGGAAATTTCGAACCAAGACAGCGGTTATGAACTCGCTTCAGCTGTTGGAGAAGGTCGTGCTCCTACTGTCATTTTGGGCACCGGCACAGGAAAAGTAGGTGCAAATTGTCTTTTTTATGGGAAAATGGACTAGCTTAAGACGTCCAGAACGATGTTGGTGCATCCAATAGGTGATCACCAGTCTGATCTGTAATGCGGAGAAAGTTTATCGAAACAGGCGAGATTTCCGATTTGTCGATGGTTTGCGTGAAGGTGAACGATACTAGCATCGGTATTCTTTTCGGAAAATAGTCGAAGTTGTTTCAATCTTTCAGCCAGGCTGACAGAACCAGCACTCGGCCGGCGTTGCTTTGCACCCGGTTTTGGACTCGCTATTTTTCCCAAGCTTTATCGGCTTCATGGGTGGAACCATCGGGTCTAGCAGGGTTGCGGATCTGGACTCTGCTTTTGGATTCGAACTGTATCTTTCGATGGCAGCCGACAGCGCGGTGGTGTGGGGCCTCGGTTGGGTAAAGGCTTTCGAAACGTGATGTAGGTGTTACTCGGAAAAGACTTCGGAGAAAAAAGCCGACCTTGACCGGTAGTGAGGTCGGTTGCTATGTGACTTTACACTAGACAATGAGCGAACGACAAAAATTCTTGTATACGGCAAAGATCGAGTGGCTCTGGCTGTGGTGGAAGCGGAGGTGTCGGAGTTTGGGCATGAGTTCGTGGGCGCACGAGATGGAGAGCAGGCGTGGAAGTTGTTTAGCGAAGAATAGTTTTACATCATTTTGGACCAACTGGCTCATGCTGGGTTCGACGGCTTGAAACCCTGTCGGCGGGGACGTGCGACGAAAGGCGATCGCATCTAACTTATCATGGCGACGACGCCGGAGGACTTGCTGACTCAATCAAGTGGTGGCGATTGAAGGCGGGAGGGGACTCTGCACAAGCTGGTGGACCGACACCGGCACAAGCTAGCGATGCGACTCCGCGCACCCTTGGTGTTTACTAGCTAAACAAAGAAGTTCGAATTAACCCTGCCGATTGATTTGTGGTTGCTGAAGACCGTATCACTCTTTTCCATCTGCGAAAATTAGGGGTATACGGCAACGGGCGATCCGCCTGGATCGCCTTTCTGACTGCGATGATGTAGCTAGGGCGCCATGACTCAGCAGATGAAGCGGTTGTCGCCATCGTTTTTGCAGGCGCTATGGCCAGTAAGGTCTGCGCAAAGCAGGATGTAGATATGGATGTTTTCCACATGGTGGACCTTGCGTCCTTCGCTTGAAATCTGGTCCGTTGACGATTAAGATAGCATTCCGTGTCATCGGAACGTCGTATACGTCGTATCGTAGATGTGGGCATCTTCCTCGAGGTCGGGAGGAAACGAGCTCGGCCTAGCGGGAATCGGACAATACGGAAAAAGAAGGAGTGCGGGTATTGGTTGCGGAAGTACAGGTGATCGGACAGTTCGCCGTGCAGATAGGCTATTGACATGGCGGAGGTTTTGTCGCAAAAATAGAGCTAGAGTCCCTTTGAACTTGACTTGCATGCCGTCGAAATTTGCGAGATCTTAAATAAAGGACAAATGATAGGAAATGATCGAATAACCGACCCAGTCGGCCGAAGTCGTAGAGGCCGACTTCTTTAGGCCGGTGAATGGGGTTCTCAACTGCGGCAATCATATTGCCCATTGGTGGAGCGTCGGGACACGAACTCGTGTCTAGGGTGATCGATGAGCTCCAGGCAGGGTGTGTAAACGAAAACGGCCGCTGGGATTCGGATAGTGAAAACTAGAGTAACAGGACACCGATACGACCATTGCTTGTACCTTTGCTATCAAAGAGCGGACTCAGGCTTGGAAGGATGCCATTGTGCGTAGCCTCGTTGTCCGGCTAGAAATAAAAGGGGGGCGAAAGGGGGCGAGCGCGCTATCCCACTAGCACGAACTTTGGTTTCGGCCTTTTTATACGTGTTTATACGTGACGAAAAAGGATTCGAAACCGGAGTTGTAGCATTCGTTATTTATAACATGGTTTTCCGGACACAGTTTGGTGAAGGTGGTGTAGTGATTGGGCAGTATTTGGGGTGGGTAAGGCGAAATGAATATATCGGGCTTGTATGCTATTGCTCTCGAGCCGAGCGACTACAGGTCGCCAGTAAGAAATTTTTTACAAACGGTTTCACTCCCACTGGAAGCCATCAATCGAAACAAGCACAACAGTATTGTTAGTGCGCGGCCGATCTTTTTGGAGATTGGTGCAAGGGGATGCAGACCGACTACGAATGCAATCAATAGGGAAGCAGAAGTTGGAGTATAAGTATAGCTTCGGGAACGGTAGAGCTTTCGTGTGGTTCCGCGAGCTGCGGTATTGCGGTGATGGCATTCTGTCCGAATACCCGAGCTGCCTCGAAGAATGCTGCCTGCATTTGCAGAAGCATGTGTTAGCGCTAGCGCAAAGCGATGCTGAAATTGGACAAGAAAGTGGGCGTTCTTGGGAAAGGTAGCGATGGTACTCCTCGGGTGGTTTACTATCGGTACCGGAGAAATTGACAACTCGGCCGGAGAATGTAAGCTGCATTTCTATTCTAAGGACAGGCGGCGGTTACGAGGGTACAATGCGCTTAGAAAAGCGCAGTAACTGCAGTCTGGTGTCCAGGAACGAGTATGATCTCGCCGCCGAGGGAAGCGAGCTTGTCGTTTTTATAGAGACGTACACGGAAGGGACCATTGGCCTCGTGGGTGGCCCAGCCCCACTTTCCGATCGAAACGAATTGCATGGGCGCGCCTTTGTTCCAACTTAATCCGAGGCCGTCGCCGCGAATAAAAAGCTTGTTGCCGATGCCAATATAGGCGGTAACTAGCAGTCGTGTGGTGCCATCCGAAGAAGAGACCGCTTTGCTTCCGACCGACTTGGGGTCGGCGAGTGCTTTGTCCGGAGCGGCGGATGGGGGTGCCGTTGTGAGCTCTGGAGTGGGGGCTGAGAGTGAAACCGCGACTTCTGCTTTTGGAGTTGTGGGCTGCGACGACGGTTCTGGATCGAGTGCGATCTTCTTATTCTCCGAGGCTGGTGGTTCTTCCGAACTTGGTTTTCTCGATGCGCACAGCTTTTGTTGCTCTAGGGGTTCGGTTAGATTAGTTATGTCGGAAAGAGGGAGCTTCGTTTCTGGGCCAACATCCGATGTGGGTAGCTCCATGGCCGCGAGCTTCGGGGCGGGTGTGGCAATGGCGGGTTCTGCTTGCGCTGGCGTGGGTAAAGCGGCGCCGGCTGCCGTGAGGGTACGCCACAGACGATCGAGTTCAGCAAATTGGGCTTCGAGTTGCGAAGCCATTTCGTGGGCTTGGCGACCGAAATGGCTGGCGGCATCCTGGGCGGCGGCGAGTTGATTACGTGAGGCTCTTTCTAGGGTTGCCCAGTCGGCGGTTAGTTTTTGGACTTTGTCTGCTGTGGCCTGAAGTTGTGCTGCGTTGGTAGCGCGCAGTTTGTTTAGTTCGTCTTCGAGCGATTCACGCTCAGCCTCTTCCTTTTCGACCAGAGCTTCGTTAAATTCCGAAAGCTTTTCCTTAATCCGATAAGGCAGGGTTTCGGCATCGCGGGCAGACTTGTGGACGGCTTCCTCGATAGCTTTGATCTGCGCGACGGTGCGGCCGAGATTTTCGGTGACGGTGTTGGTATGTTTAGCCTGTTGCTCTAGTTTCTCGCGAGCGTGGCGGACACTTTCGCGGATTTGTGCGGTGTAGTCTGCGATGAAAGGTGCAACAAGCAATGCCGCGCCGGCGGCGACGCAGCAGGCGACGATGACTACGATCTCGCTGCTTATAAAATGGTCCGTCAGTTTCCCGACGATCAGTGCAGTTGCGACTAGTACAATGTCTCCAATAATGAAGGGTAGTTTGGGGAGCCTGGGCTCGGAATTCATGATTTCGGAACATGTTTTCAGGAAGCGATGTCGATTTCTCAAGAATTAAACTCTTGAGACTAGCAGTAGTTTTCCCTGTTTGCAGGCCCGTAAGCCGAAATTTTCCAACTTCGCTCAGATTGACCGAGGCGCAGGCAAGGTTGGCAGCGGGCTAAACTAAGCGCGTGTTCTTGCCTAATTAATTTGTAGGCCAGTCATTATTTGAAGCATTTGAAACTGTTCCGCGGCGGTACAGGAATTTTTTGTACACTGAGATTGTGGACTTTCCCCAAACGAGTCGCGAACTTGAATCAAGCCCCGGACGCGCGAATTTTTCCGGGTGGCTGCTTGTTCTGTGTTCTGAAATTCGTCAGTGTATCAGGTGGCGGACCACCGTTCCTAAAGCGGAAAATGGGCATGCCGGTGCGAATCGAGCTTTCGAAGGTGAAAAGGACGAGAGTCCATTTTAGGATCGCTTTAGGATCGATCATAGTGGTTGGTGGTGCGGGCTGCATAGCCCAAGACCGAAACGATCAGTGGCACGATGCCTTGGGGCTGGGCTGGCCGAGCCGATGAATGAAAAAAGCGAACACCCAAAACCAAACGATAACATAACGAAACTCGTCGACCAGAATGGGGAAGCGTGTATCGTGTCGGGCCCATTATTTACGCCGTAGCGGCCTTTGGGGATTCTTTTGCTTTTAATATGCTGTTGACCGTAGAGGCCATCGCTATTGCGGACGTGTTGCGGCTTCGTTTCGCGCTGCCAAGTCAGCAATTTTTT
>NJAL01000003.1 GCA_002591725.1 Candidatus Didemnitutus mandela
ACGGTGTTTTGTCTGGGCGCGGACTTTAAGGAAGTAAGCGTGGGCGTTCCGGGAGGCGTAGCTGGCTTGTTGGATCTGGTTTTTAGCCCATCGTCTCCGTCAGGGTAGGGCAGGCAGCGGTGGAGTCAACGAGAGGCTAGGACTAGGACGACGGTGCCGTGAAAACTCCGAATTGCGTTGGCCGTTGAAACGTCGGCGCCGGGAACCGGTTCATGCGGATCGTTTCCATGCGACAAGTTTGAGGCGGAGTCCATCATGGTCGAAAACGGGAAAACGCTGTTGTCGAAGCGCCACTTCTGTAGTAGCTTAGTTTTGCTCTGGATTTTTTGAAGAGCTTCTGCCAAAAGGCAAGAGAGCTGGTAGGGACGGAGAAAACAGTAGCGCAGGATATATATACAATAAGCCAGCCAAACCGAAAGTCTGCTCAGGGAGAAATGAGAAAGGCCAGGATCATTCCCGGGAGACCTGCGTCCGCGTAACCGCTGTAATGGAGGTGGTGCGTACTGACATCAACCTAATCGACGTGGTTTTTCACGAATCGGAGCCCGAGAACCTCTGTATAGGAACGAAAGTTGGGGCGAGTATCGCTCGTAGTAGCGGTTGATATTGCAGAGAGTAATGGGTTGCTGTTATAATATATAGTTTGATATTTCAGATTGGAGATTATGTCCGACTTTCTTGCAGAAACAGCTCAGACCCAGAGCTTCGGTGGCGAAAAGCGTGCTTAACTTGCGAACGATCTTGATGACTACATTGGTGGAAGGTACGTAAATTAATAGATTTCTCGCCTTGGGTGGGCGTCTTCACGACAAGTAAGCAATGATCAGCTGGATCGCACTTGCGGCTTATGTAGCCCGTCTTCTTCAAGGCTATCTTACCTGTGCCAAGCGTGTAAGGTTGTCGCTGTTCTCTGCTAGTCCACCCTGGAAAAGAGAACCGAGATTATGGAGTACTTCCAAAACTACAAACTAGCTGACAGTAAATTTCCCGGGAAGAATTGAATGCCCCTTGTACGAGAGCGAGTTTCCTGTACGTTGTAGCTTGATAAAAGGATTTAGTTTATTGAACTCGATGTTGGTACTTTGACGTCTTGTTCTGATGGGCAGCAGTTTTAATGTGAAAATAAAAAATAGATAGAACTCGTAGGTATTTTACTTTGTTTTATGTTAGCTATTTAGGAGTCGATCTTATTGATCCGTGCCAAATGGCGACCGCCCTCGAATTCGGCGGCGAGCCAAGTTTTTACAATTTTCAATGCCGTTTCCTCGTCGATTGTTCTTTGTCCGAGCGAAAGCACGTTTCCATCGTTGTGCGAGCGATTCCAGATTGCGGTTTGTTCGGTCCAGCAAAGGCCACAACGGACTCCGCGCACTCTGTTGGCAACGATAGCTTCACCACTTCCGGAGCCACCTAGCACGATGCCACGCTCGTAGTTGCCGCGCGCAGCAGCTTCAGCCACGGGGCGAATAAAATCCGGGTAATCGCACGGAGCGTTCGAGGCCGTGCCGAAGTCCTTTACGGTGTGCCCTTCCTCCAAAAGCATGAACTTGATCTTCTCCTTGTAGGCGAACCCGGCGTGGTCCGAACCGATGGCGATCGTGAACTTTTTCATCAAGGCCATCAATGATGGCGGAAAAGAAATTTGCTGCGATATAAAAAACGATGGGAATATCACCGAACTGCTTCAGCTATAGCGTGGTTATGAAACCCTTACTCCTTTGGCGACGAAGACTTCCTCTGCAACCTGTCTCGTGTCGACTTTGCCTCTGTCGGCGTTCTCGAGCGTGCTAGGAAAACGTATCAAGCGAAAGATTCGTAATAGAAAAGTCGAAGTCGGATTTTTTGATCAGATTGTCTTGCTGGCGCTGGGCAAGTCGGATCATCGCTTTACCCAAGAAATGGCGAAAGTGTGCACCAATTTTTAAATTTACGAAAACAGAAAACCACGTGTGAGCTTTGGCTCCGGCAGCTTTGGTTGATATTTTTTGTCAAATGACAACTATGAAACCAAAAAAATCGACAAATGGATGTCGTCAGAGTTTTAATAAAATACGGTAATGAAACTCGATTATGCTGGGCATTGAAGCTTTATCGCAGCGCTTTTATCATATGGGAAATTCCCCTTTAGTTGTCAACAACCGCAGGAAAGACTTCCTGACGGAAAAATTGAGAAAGATTGAGGTTGGTTAGTGGTCCTTCAGTTTGGAATGCGAACAACGGTTTGGTGGCGAACTATGATTGCGCTGGCACCGATGGTCTTTCCTAATTCGATGTTGCGCTTGGGGGTGTCGTTGATAGTGAAGGTAGAATTTTGGGTAAAATTGATAGCGTGCAAATCCTTGGCACACAATGCAGGATATATGGTCCGAGATCGTTCCGACAGGGAGCTGTCCGCCGTGGAAAGCGCCGAATTGCAAAACAATGCCAGCCTTTCTACCTTTCTAGTGTGTAAGTTTTAGCTTCGTGCTTCGTTTGAGATTGTTGGTCAGCCAAAAATTTTGGCGACGGCGTTGCCATGGTGGCTCGTTCCTAGCAGTTCAAAGGCTACAGAAAGAACCTGGTCTTTCGGTCCGTTTTTTAAACTCTCTAGAAGGAAACTGTTAAAGGCAGGTTTCCAGATAATTGTGGCAGTTTTGCGGAGTTGGCGGCAGCCCGCTGTCGTTTGTCGGGCGGGATACCTCGCTCGTGGCCCATGTGTTGATTCGGCCAGCCCAGTCGATACGACTGAAATTTCCGGCTCGGTCGAAAGCCTTAAGTAAAGGTTTTTCCCATGGCTCGCACGCGCCAACGCCGTGCGGCGGCGAGGGTTCTGTCGGATGCCTAAAAGGATGGGCTTTTTTACGTGGAGGTGGAAAATTTTCCAGAGCCAAAGACAATATTTTTGCGAACTGGTGCTTTTTGCGTTTGGTAGGAAAATGGCCAATCATTCACTACGAAAACGTTTACTTGAATGGCTTTGGCCGGAGCCAGCGAGACTGGGGGTTGTTTTTCTCCGGGTGTGCGATACGGAGCAGCCGCGCACCCAAAAAATCCCGCGGCCTTTCAATCAGCTTCCGTCTGAAGATCAGCATCTAGGTATAGGTTGGCTGCGTCGCTTTGATCTTTACGAAGAAAACTGTTCGCCTCGCGCTGGGTGGCTCTGATTGGGTGCGAGCCAAGCAAAGTGTGGATGAGCAAGGATCGACCGGGGTGTGGATCTATCTCGGTGTCGATTTGACGCACTGTCCTGCTTATTGGACTCTGGGTTACTTAGTACTATTAGTATTGATTTTGTCCCGGGACCGTAGAATCTTGGATGGAGTGATGGGGATGAAGATTATGATGCTTATTCCCGTTTGCACATTACATTTAAAGACGACCATGTGAGCAATACTGAACTGGAGGTTCGCTAAGCCTGCTTTGGAGATAGCACGATTCGACCAGAGGCCTGAATACCCCCTTGCCAAAATTTAAAAAAATGCGCATCCCTATCACCGAGGGATAGGTCTAATTTTGAAAGAAGAGACGGCTAAATCGCATGAATAGCACTCTTCCTGACCGCGAGTCCCGCTTCCTTGGTCGCTTCACTCATGGTCGGATGGGCGTGGATGGTGCGGCCGAGGTCTTCGGCGCTACCACCGTATTCCATGTGGGTAACAATTTCGGAGATAAGTTCGCTAGCGTTTACCCCGAGGATTTGCGCACCGAGAATTTTGTCGGTCTTGGCATCCGCGATGATCTTCACGTAGCCGTCCATGGCGTCAGCGGCGATGGCGCGGCTGTTGGCGGAAAATTGGAATTTACCAACATTGATTGCGAGGCCTTGGGCCTTGGCGGCGTCTTCGCCGAGCCCGACGGAAGCGACTTCGGGATGCGTATAGACGATGCTGGCAACAAGATTCCAATTGATATGACCGTGCTTGCCGGCGATCCACTCGGCGACGGCCATGCCATCTTCCTCGGCCTTGTGCGCGAGCATCGGGCTAGCGACAACATCTCCAATTGCCCAGATGTTTTTAGCGGTCGTCCGAAGGTGGTTGTCAACTTCGACGTATTTTTTCTCGTTGAGTTTAACACCGGCTTTGTCGAGGCCGAGGCTGTCGGTGTAAGGCCGTCGGCCGACGGCGACGAGCACCTTATTTGTGTGGAACTCCAACCTCTGGCCGTTGCGTTCGACGGTGAGAGTTCCGTTGGTGTAGCTTGTGGCTCTGGCACCGACTTCGATTTTTAGGCCCTGATTTTGCATCAGGCGGGTGAAATTGCGGACGATGTCGTCGTCATAGGCCGAAATGATCTTCGGCAGAAATTCAACTATCGTTACATCTGCGCCGAGACGCGACCAAACAGAGCCGAGCTCGATGCCGATGACGCCGCCGCCAACCACGACCAAGTTTTTCGGCACTTCACTGAACGCGATTGCCTGATCGGATGAGACGACCGATTCGCCATCGAACTTCATGAACGGCAATTCGACCGGTGCGGAACCTGTGGCGATAACGACGTTCTTTGCGCAGATTTTTCTGGTGCCCTCTTTGCTGCTTTTAACCGAGATGGTTGTGGCGGATTTGAAGGTGGCTTCGCCGGTTAGGACGGTGACTTTGCGTGCCTTGGCGAGCAGCTTGAGACCACCGGTGCTTTTCGCGACAACTTCGTCCTTACGCTTGAGCATCTGGGCGATATCGATGTTGACGGAACCCAGCTTGATCCCGTGCGCGGCGGCACGGAATTTTGCAAAAGCGAAATGTTCCGAGGAATGAAGCAGCGTCTTGCTTGGAATGCAGCCGACGTTCAGGCAGGTTCCACCGAGAGTGGAGCGCTTTTCGATTAAGGCGACTTTCAGACCGAGCTGCGCGGCGCGAAAAGCACAGACATAGCCGCCGGGACCTGCGCCGATGACGACGACGTCGAAAGAAGGAGTGTCAGCCATGGTCAAGCTAAGATGAAAAGATAGTAGGGATCTTCGATGGCTTGCTTGACCTTTATGAGGAACGTCACCGCTTCCTTGCCGTCGATGAGACGGTGATCGTAGCTCAGAGCGAGATACATCATCGGTCGGATGACGACCTGTCCGTTTACTGCGACGGGACGCTCGCTAATAGCGTGTAAACCGAGAATTGCGCTTTGCGGTGCGTTTATAATGGGTGTTGAGAGCATCGAGCCAAAAATGCCACCGTTGGTGATCGTGAATACTCCGCTTTCTAGGTCAGCGAGAGTGATCTTTCCGTCGCAGGCTTTCTTCGCGGCATCGCCGATCGCTTTTTCAATACTGGCCATGCTCAACGAATCGCAATCTCGAATGACGGGAACCATGAGCCCCTTGTCCACTGAGACCGCTATACTGATGTCGTAATAGCGATTCTGAACAATCGCGTCGTTATCGATGCGAGCATTGATTCTGGGCACTTCCTTAAGCGCGTAAACGACAGCTTTCGTGAAAAAAGACATGAAGCCGAGCTTCACGCCGTTCTTTTGGGTGAAATCGGCCTGGTGTTTTTTCCGCAGCTCTATAACGGCGGACATGTCGCACTCGTTGAAGGTAGTAAGCATTGCTGCTTCGTGCTGTGTAGCGACTAGGCGGTCGGCGATCGTTTGGCGGAGCTTGGTCATCTTTGTGACTATATGGCGATCGCCCGTGGCAACCGGAGCCGCATGTTTCGACGCGGCAGCTAGATCTGGCATAAGATCTGGCATAGAGTCTGCCAGGGGCGTGGCTGGCGCTTTTTCGGCGGCTGCGAGTATGTCGCCCTTAGTTACGCGGCCACCTTTCCCGGAGCCTTCGATGGAGGCAGGGTCAATGCTGCTTTCGGCGGCCAGGCGCCGCACCGCTGGCGACTGGGCGTTGCTCTTTTGTGTGGCTTTTGCTTCGCCTTTGACTTCGGTTGTGTGGTCGGGATCACCCGCGGAGGCGATGGTCGTCTCATCGATGATCGCGACAACCTGACCGATTTTTACTTCGGTGCCTGGCTCCACCTTTAGAAAAATCTTTCCGGCGGATTCCGCGGTGCTTTCGGAGGTGATTTTGTCAGTCTCTAGCTCGAAGAGCAGTTGATCTTTTTTGACGATGTCGCTGCCCTTGACATGCCATTTTGCAAGCACTCCGGAGGTAATCGATTCACCCATCGAGGGAATTTTAACTTCGATAGCCATGATTACAATAATTAACGAGCGATTCTCTGCTTTCTTACGTGTTTGTTGGGAAGGCAGGAGAAGCTCGGAGAAGGTTGGACTGTAAAGGCGGTTCTTAGAAGTTTTTCGAGTTGCGCGCGGTGGATGGCTAGAAGGCCGACGGCCGGAGAAGCTGCGGCATCGCGCCCGGCATAGAGTGGCTGGTGCCCGAAGATTTCGGATAGATGCGGAGTGATCCAGCGAGCAGCGCCCATATTCTCGGGCTCTTCCTGGCACCAGACAAGCTTGGCGTTGGCGTATTTTTTTGAAACTTCCTCGAGGCGATTTTTGTGTAGCGGGTAGAGCTGTTCAGCACGCACGATTGCGACGTTGTCGATTTTGTTTTTTTCGCGATAGTCGATGAGATCGTAGTAAACCTTGCCCGAACAAAAAATCAGACGCTCGGCTTTTCCCGTTGCGTTGGCGTCATCGATGATTTCTTCGAATGTTCCTTGTGTGAAGTCTTCGAGTCTCGAAACAGCGGCCGGATGACGCAGAAGTGATTTCGGCAACATGACAATTAGGGGCTTGCGAAAATTTTGCTTCATTTGGCGGCGAAGGGCATGGAACAACTGGGCTGGCGTCGTGAAGTTGGCGACTTGGATGTTGTCCTGAGCGCAGAGTTGGAGAAAACGCTCGAGACGAGCGGAAGAGTGCTCCGGTCCCTGGCCTTCGTAACCGTGCGGGAGCAGCAGGACAATGCTGCTAGTGTGTTGCCACTTGGATTCGCCGGCGGTGAGAAACTGGTCGATGACGACCTGGGCGCCGTTGGCGAAATCGCCGAACTGGGCCTCCCAGAGGCAGAGCATTTCGGGGTAGTCAAGCGTATAGCCGTAGTCGAAGCCGAGCACGGCAGATTCGGAGAGCAGGGAGTTGTAGACGCAGAATTTCGCCTGTTTCTCGGTAAGCGCGGTTAGTGCCGTGTGAGTGGCGTTTGATTCTATGTCGTGGAAAACGGCGTGGCGGTGCGTGAAGGTGCCGCGTTCGCAATCCTGGCCGCTGAGGCGAACGGGGGTACCCTCGATCAGCAGCGAACCGAAGGCGAGAGCCTCACCCATGCCCCAGTCGAACGGACCGCCGCTTTTGAAAGCGCTCGTCCGTGCATCCACGAAACGTTGGACCTTTGGGTGGATTTTGAAATTGGCCGGAACTGTGGTCAGACCGCGGAAGACTTGCTCGACGACTTTTTTGCTGATGGCTGTGGCCACAGATTTGTGGGGGTATTTTGGCTGAAATTGGGCGTTGGAGTCGGAAAAAACGACGGTTGTATTGATGGCTGGTCTCCGTTTTCCCGCCTTGGCGGCCTCGCGCGTTTTCGCTTTCGTGAGGTTCTCGTCGAGAGCCTGTGAGTATTCTGCTTTGATCGCTTCGGCTTCGGTATTGTTGAGGGAGCCTTCTCCGGTGAGCCGTTTGGTATAGGTGGCCGATATGAGCGGGTGCGCGGCAATTTTTTTATACATCAGTGGCTGCGTGAACGATGGCTCGTCGGTCTCGTTGTGGCCGTGACGGCGATAGCAATACATGTCGACGAAAATATCACGCTTGAACTGAACGCGGAAGTCGAGTGCAAATTGTGTAACCATGCAAACGGCTTCCGGGTCGTCCCCGTTGACGTGGAAAACTGGGGCTTCGATCATCTTTGCAATGTCAGTGCAATAACGGGTTGAACGTGCGTCGATCGGATCGGTCGTGAATCCGATCTGGTTGTTGATCACGAAGTGAAGCGTTCCACCGGTGCGGTAGCCGGGGAGCTGTGAAAAATTGAGCGTTTCGGCTACGACACCCTGACCGGCGACGGCTGCATCGCCGTGGATGAGCAGCGGGAGGACTTTGCGGCGTTCGACAGTGTCTCCGCGGATGCGCTGGCGTGCGCGTGCTTTTCCTTCGACCACGGGATTAACCATTTCGAGGTGGGAGGGATTCGCCGAGAGCCTCACTTCCACTTGTTGGCCGGAGGTCGTCTTGAGCGACGACTCGTAGCCGAGGTGATACTTTACGTCACCATCACCGGCAATGGTGTCGGAAATGTAGTTTTCCGAAAATTGTTCGAAAAGCTCATCGAAAGACTTACGGAGGATATTGCACATGACGTTGAGGCGTCCGCGGTGGGCCATGCCCATGACGACCTCGTCGACGCCCACTTTCGGGCAGTGTTCGACGAGGGAGTCGATGGCGGTGATTATTGTTTCTCCGCCTTCGAGCGAGAAACGTTTTTGACCGATATATTTTGTATGAAGAAATTTTTCGAAGAGTTCGGCCTTGTGTAGATGTCGGAGGATGCGGCCTTTTTTCTCCTTGGAAAACGCGGGATTGAGACGGCTGTTTTCCACACATTCTTGCAGCCAGTGACGGGCATTCTGATCCTGCACATGCGCGTATTCGACGCCGACGGTTCCGCAGTAGATTTCCTGAAGGGCGGCGACGATGTTACGCAATTTCATCTGTCCGCTACCTAGGAAGGTTCCGACGTTGAAGACAGTGTCCAAATCCACATTATTCAGGTTGAATTGTGGAAGTAGCAGTTTTGGGGAAGCCACTGGCGGGTCGGGGTCGAGAGGGTTGAGGTGCGCTTGGAGGTGGCCAAATGAACGGTAAGCGTTTATGAGGTAATCAATCGAGGCCTGCTTCAAGCTGTTGCCCACCAAGCCGGAGGTAGATATACCGATTGCACCTTTGCTGTTGCTGCCAAGAGTGAAACCTTGGAAGAAAGCACGCCAGGAGGGATCAACGGACTCGGGGTGGTCAAGCCAACGCTGGTAATATTCCTCGAAAAGCGAGGTATTGGGACTTTCGGAGACATTGACGGGATCCATAAGAGAAAGGGGAATAGAAGCTAGCGTCCTCGAAACGGCCGACGTCACGAGCACGTGAAACGGAAAAAATAATGCGAACACTAACGGGTTTTTGACACAAGTCTAGCTCAGGATGTGGAATTTAACTCGCTATTATTCGTTACTTGCCTCTGTTTGATAAACGAAGCTTAAGTCTATCTCCGCATGACCGTTGAAGAACAGATCAAAGACACTCTAGTCCGGTTAATGGATGGCATAAAGGGCCATGGTGGCGCTGCAATCTCTGCCAGCCTTGCTGAAGCCGATTCGCTGCTTAAAGAAAGACGCGGTCGGATCGATCCCCGATTGGAGCACTTTCTAGAAAAGCGAAGTTATTCCAAGGCGCTGGCGTGGTTCGAGAGAAATACGGAATTCGGACGAGCGCAAACTCCGACAGGTGGCTGTCGGCGTTAACTAATCGTATGCATGAAACGAGAAAAGGTCTCGACAAAAGGCGGACAACCGCTGTGTCAAAATCCATTCGCGGCACTCAGCGGAGACGGGTTGGTAGAAGCGGTTTTGAAAGCGTCTGAATCCAAGACACCGGCAAAGAATCGCGCGCGCGTGGACATTAAGCATACGGCGGCTGGGCGGAGTAACAAGACGGTGACCTTAGTGACAGGCTTTGTCGGAATTGGTTTTCCGGAAAAAAGATTACTGGCGAAAAAGATGCGAGCTGTGTGCGGCTGCGGCGGCACAGTCAAGAACGGGGATATCCAAATCCAGGGTGAGCAGCGAAAAAAGATCGCGCAAATCCTGGTCGAGGCCGGGTTCCGTCCGGTGTTTGCCGACGGCTAGAAGACTTCTTTCAGGCGGCGAGGGTCAGCGCGCTTTTTGCACGGTTCATAATATAAAGATGATAGCCGGGAGCACCGTTGGCGAGGAGCTCACGAATTTGCGAAAATGCCCAATCGATTCCGATCATTTCCATTGCATCAGTGTTTTTAGCCGTGATTTCCAGTTGAGTTATGAGCTTTTTCGGGAGCGAGGCACCGCACATGGCGGTAAGGCGTTGAATCTGCTTCAGCGATAGCACCGGCATGATGCCCGGAAGGATCGGAACGGTGACACCAAGCGCTCGGCATTTGTCGACATAGCGATAGTAGACATCGTTATTGAAGAAGAGCTGAGTCGTTACGAAAGCGGCGCCAAGATCTACTTTGCGTTTCAAGTTTTCCAAATCGTTTTCCAGCGACGGTGCTTCCGGGTGACGTTCCGGATAACCAGCAACGCCCAGACAGAAGTCGGGATGACGGCCTTTGAGCAGTGACACCAATTCGCTGGCGTAGCACAGGCCGTCGGGGGCGGCTTGAAACGTGGATGCACCTTTGGGTGGATCGCCGCGCAGGGTCATGATGTTTCGGAACCCGCTTGAGTGAATCCGGTCGGCAACCTCATTGAGTTCGGTTTTGGAATGCCCAACGCAGGTCAGGTGAGGCATGACTGTGAATCCAAAATCGTTTCTAAGAATCGTGCTCGCTTGTGCTGTGCGCTCACGGGTGGTGCCACCTGCGCCGTAAGTAACGGAAACGAAATCCGGCTGAATCTTTTTCAGCGATGCTGCGGAGCTTTGTAGCGCGGCGAGCTGTATCTCATCCTTTGGAGGGAAAAACTCAAACGAACGCAATGAACGATGGGCCGCAAAAAAAAGGGAGATTTGGCGGTCGGGGATCAATTAATAATCAAAACATCAAGATTTGATGATATGTAAAGTTGATAAATTAATCGACTCGTTAGTGAAATCTTTAAATTCAAAATCAATAAATCTTTAGCCAACCCAACGGTTTTTTAAGGCCCCCAAGGGCTGGCTCCCGCTGCTGAAGGCTTCGCTTGCTACGTGGGTTTTATCCAGCAGCTTTGATTTTCCAAAAAAATGAGTCCTTTCTGGAGGTTTGGAAAAAATCAGCTACTCGTTTCGAAACCTTGTTTTTTTATCCTGGTGCTCACTTTGGCGGCGGCCTGGAAACTGGTGGTTTTTGCGAAGACCCGCCCGAATGGAATCGCTTCGTAGCTGGGTCCCTTGAGATTCTCTGCCAACACGTTTTTCCAGTATCTGCTTATCTGCTTTCTCCGGGGCTGGTTTCAGTCTCTTCCCCTCAGGTTTGCGACCGATTTTGAAGGTGTAAGTTTGGTGATCGAAGGCCGTGGGTGCAATTATTAAAATTATATGTTCGTGTTCGCGGATGGCTTCCACTTAGGAGTCGTTCAAGGCGTTCGCGGTTACAAAACGAAGCGATCCTAGACTATTTAGCAACATTTCGAGCTTTCTGGAATTGATTTTTTCCCAGCGGATATGTTGGGGGAGAGGGTGTGTTGGGTCTTTTTTTACGCGATCCGATGAACGCTCCGCCAGATGAAAAGTCTGATTTCGGTTTTGGCGATGTCTTTCGATTTCAAAGCCACAAGAGCAGAGTCAGCCCAATTCTTTTCTTCAACGTCGAGGTAGGTGGAGAGACCCGGCGATATAGCTTGGGGGGCCTTGTTATAACGCAAATAGCGACCGCCGAAATTCCGCGATTTTTTCAAGTAAAGTGTCTTTCCGCTTCTGTTAGTAAGTTATTAAGTTATAGTTTAGCGTCCTTGAACTCCAATTGCTCTAGCCGTTTTGGGGCGTGTTATGGCTAGTCAGGTGGTTTTGTGTTGGTTAAATTGCGAAAGCAACTTGCTGAAATCAGTTCAATGGATTTTCCCCTGTGGTTTTCGCGGTAGCTGCTTGTGTGGTGATGTCAGGGGCCAACGCAGGTTGGTGAACGCGAGGGGGGGCCTGAGCTGCCGATGTGGGCGGTTGCTGCACGAGCCATCCATAGATGGCTGATGATGACAAAAACACAGGCGACGGAGAGTACGAGTGGGGGGAGCCTCATAGCAAGGATAAAATTATTCGCGCTGTGGTGACGGTGGAACCAAAGGACGAAAACACTGACAAGCAGCCGGGTGGCGAGCAGGTTGATGAGGAGTAGACAACGGTCCAGCGACTCAATGCCCTTGGGCAGCACGGCGCTGCCTCCCACAGATTTCCGCCTCTTGCTTTTTTTAATCTTCGATTACCTTCCGCATCTCGGACATTCAAACAATAAGATTGCTTCCGGCGCACTTTCCTTTGAATCCGGTTAAATTGAGCTTTTTGTTGATGAGCGCTGCGCGCCGTTGCAACGTCTGAGAGCACGATTTTTCGGACCAGCTCGTCCAGCTATCTTGAACTAAAACATTTGATCCGTGGCCACGCTGATTTTGCGGCGAGGGTTTTATAAACGGTGTGAAATAGAGGTGTGTGTCAGGTTTTAGCACAGCTACTGCTACTCTGCAGCTCGATTCGAGCTCAATCTGGTTTAAGAATTTTATTGAGCGAATTGTCTATCAGTCAAGCTAAAAAACCTCGCAACATGTGATTGGTAATGGTTTTTGTTTGCACCTGCAATGCATTGTCTGAGATCTGCGATGTACGTTTTGGATTGTAGGTAATGCCCCAGCCGTTGATCAAAGTTGGTAGGTTGCTGGGAGCCCTTCTCCTTCTCGCTGTGCGCCCATCATGGCTATTTAGCTGTTTTGGCGGCGGAAGCGATGGACCAACCGTTAGGAAGACGGAGTTGCTTCGAGAGAAGGAATTTATCGATTGCAAGCTGAAGCTGAGGCGAGACGTTTTTCTGATGCACGATCGCGAGTGCGTCGAGATTTGGAGACAAAGATTGTCGCACTGTTCTCCGTGTTGACGATGTCGAGGGAATTGTTACCATTCGTTTAGAATTAGGCTGGTCCTACGGCGCGTTGCCGTCTTGGAGAGCTTACATGTCCAACTGGACAGCGGAGTAGCAGCGAGGTTATCAGGCTGAGTTTACGCTTGTAGAATAGTTACTAGTTACGTACTTGTAGGTTATCTGTGGTAGGTGTGTATTCTAGAAAGTTACTCCCGGTTGGGACTGAAAAACGTGATATTCTTTTGTTGATTGGCCTCTACGGCCACGAGGCTGAAGTAGGATTCCAGCCGATTGCTAATCGGCTGGCCGATGAGTCGGCGGCGGTGGTTTGTTCCCGGCATGTCGGGCCCGGAATCGACGATCGTGAGATCGAGTTTTCCGTGCGCGGCGCGCACGTATTTCTTAACATTCTTTCACACACTTGGCGTAGTTTTTTAGGAGATTGGAAGGCGACGACGATGCTGCAGGAAAAAGCTCCAGCTTGGTCGGCTCTTCGACCTTGTCGGGGATCGCTTTTGTGTTGAATGAAAGCGCGCAGATTTTTTGAGTAGTGGTGTCGAAACGGTCGTACAATTGAAGCTCGCGAGCAGATCGATCAACACACCAAAAGATGGAGGATGGCATTAAGCAGATTCGAAAAGACGTTCCGCCCAAGAAGAGCAGACGAGGTATGCGAACACGCTGATGACGAAGTTGATGACCTAATTTTTTGTTAAGGACAAGGTGGGTGGGTAGATACCGATAATACGCATCCGCTACCAGCGACCAGAATGTTGCCAAGATAGCTTGTAAGAGTGATGCTCCAGTTCGGTGCTCCGAAGTAAGCGACCGATGAGAGCCATCGGGAAGCTCAGTAAAATGGCCAGAGCGAGACAAGCCAAAGCCGCCAGACACTGCTTTCGGCAGCATATGTTGGCCCGTTTCCCCCTTTTCCCTCTGACCACAACTGGATGTTGGCGGCGGGAATCGGGAAGAGGAACAACCAGGGATGAAAGGCGAAGTAGCTTCCCAGGGTGGCGAAGTTCCTACGATACAACTTGCCAACGAAAGATGCCAGACCGGCAGCAACCATCGGAAACACAATAAAGAGAATGCAAGCGATGGAAGAGCGAAAATAGCCGAGAGATTCGCGCTTAAAAAAGAGTGGAACAACTTGTTTCATGGCGCGAGCCAGCGGGCTTTAAAGATCTTCTTTTTGTGAGTTCATTAAAAACTCCGTCGAGCCGTGTGCCGCGTCTTGCGGGCGTGAAACATCTCCGGAATCTCGTCGACGGCCAACCATCCGTAAGAAATGAGAAAGAGACGGTTGCAAATGGTATCGGTCTATTCGAAGGTGTAGAGTGAAGGAATTATACCCTTTTTCTCCGATATCTGTTTAGTGATCGTGAGCATCGTGATCACCTCCCTTTTGGATTTAAGATAGAATCCGTTTGGACGCTCCCCCAAAAATAAAAACAGATGGGGATCCTGGAGTAGTACCTGAGTAAAACTAAAACTTCTGTGCTGTTTGTAGCCCTAGCTATCTCCAAGATGACAGAGAAAAACGACCCGTTGTATGCAGGCGAGCTCCCCGACCCTCTCGTGATGCCGCGTACTTCGGCAGTAAAAAACAGGAATTTGCTTACCATCATCTCCACATAAACTAAACTGGCGCACTCTCGTCGAAGTAACCAAACTGGCTCTTCAAGCGGATGTGATCGAACACGTACATCACCCCGTCTATCGACGGCAGGTCCTGCTTGTGTCTCGTTGCAGCGGGCTGGTAATCAGCTTCATCATCGTCGACTTTCCTGCGCCGTTGAGCCCATTTTAGACCGTAGCCCTTTACCAGGTTTTTTGGTCTTTTCAGCCTGCAAGCAGAGTTATACACGGGGTGTTGCGACGTCGTGTCCCTTTCCCCGGCGCAGCGCCACGGGCAGGCGGGAGGCGGCTCAGGGTATCGGCGGAGCGTTCTTGGCGAGTGTGCCTGGTCGGTTTCCAGGGAAGCCTTCCGTAGTGTTGTGAGGGATCAAGTTGACGTGGAAATGAAGGTCACGCTGGAATATCGTGTAGCCTTTTCCCTTCTCGCTGGCCCAAGGGAATCATTGACTTCTTCGAGTAGAATAAATTTCGGCGTGACCATCCGTCTGTATTCTCAGGATAAGATTCTAACTGCCGGGAGCAGCTCTGAAAGCTGGTAGCGCTTGCAGATCGACAATGACCTGGTCTCACACTTCGCTGGCGTGTGTCGCGCAGAGAATGGCGAGCTAGAGGCCAAGATGCTCGTTGGCGAGCTCCAGAATTCTGGTACTAATCCGGAGGTGGAAATCGTGCTGCGACGAGTACCGAAGGCGAGGCCTAATTGGGTATTGGCGATGGTTGGCCCATGGGTGATCGCATTTTAGTTGTGGATCGATTCACCCATGCCTATAACGATGGCGTTGTCTAACGAAGTTAGCTCAGGACGGACGCGTGAACATCCTCGAGCCGGAGAATCTGGATTAGCTGGTGCAATATTTTATCTTGCCGACGCTTAGACTGTGCTTGGGGTAAGCGAAAGCCTAACTGCTGAAAAAACTTGCAGCCTATCATATTGGACGACTTTGGATAGAAAATCCAGATCATATTTTGCAACTTTTTGATGTCAATGACGATTACAGGCGCGCGGATGGTGACAGTTTGGATCAAATGACCAATGAGTGGTTGCGCAATTCGAGAAGCAGCTTGTCTGTTTTTTCGTGCGACCTAGCGACCACACGAGAAACGTGCTCGGTGCTAGGTCGGAGTTGACGTCGAGGCGTTGACGGAGCAATTCGAGAAAAAATGTTATTTAGTTCCAGGTCGCGACTCGTTTTTTGTAGGGCAGCTTGAGAACTTGGCGCTTACAAAACGCCGACTGACCTTCGGTTTGTAAGCGAGTGGTTAGCGAGTCGAGGGGGGACTGTAGTGGGGAGAGACAGGCACAAATCCCATGAAAATCCTTTGTGTAGAAATCCGATGAACGCCAGCTTTACAAGAAAGCATGAAGCTCCTCCAAAGGTATATTTTCATAAACGTCGCTACGATGTCCCTGATTTTAATCGGGTTGTTTGCTTTCGTACTGATGTTGGCGAATGCTCTAAAAGATCTTTTGGGCTATGTGTTTGCGGGACAAATCTCGGTTGGCACGTTGTTGCGGTTGATTGCCCTACTTGTTCCGTTTGTCGCATCTTATGCGCTGCCGGTGGGCATTTTGGCCGGCGTACTTTTGGTGCTTGGACGGATGTCGTCGTACCGTGAAATCATCGCGTTGCGGGCCGCTGGTATCAGTGTGGCAAGCATCTCTGCGCCGATCTTATTTTTTGCTGTGTTGGGCGTTGGACTGAATGCGACAGTTAATTTTTATCTTATGCCGTTGGCGCGTATAACGTATCGCCGCGAATTGGCGGAGGCATTGCAGTCGAATCCGCTGGGCTTTATCAAGTTGAAGACCTTTACACGAGAATTTCCAGCCTGCTCGTCTACGTCGGCGACAAAGAGGGGCCTACGTTGAAGGACATCTGGATGTGGAAACTAGATAAACAAAATCGGGTCGTGCATTTTGCGCGCGCCATCTCGGGCGACATTTCCCTGGACGAAAGGGAAAACACGCTTATCCTTACACTGAACTACATACGGGCTGAGGTGCATGATCGCAGTGATCCCGAAGACACTTCCAAGGTGCACAGTGGCGGATCAGATAAGGCGACTTTCGATTTGCCACTCGATCGGATTTCAGGAACGCAGGGTGTGTACATCAAGCGGAAATGGCGTATGCTCTCCCAACTGCTTGCTGAGTGGAGGGCACTAGGTTGCGCCGGCCCCAAGTCAAAAATGACGGCAAAGGCCCGCGCTTTGGAACAGATTTGCGTGCAGTCGGTTATTCAGGAAAAAGCGGCTATGGCCTTTTCGGTTTTTTCGTTCGCGGTACTGGCGATTCCGCTTGGGATCAAGGTCTCGTGCAAGGAAACCTCCGCCAATCTTGGTGTCGCGCTTGTGTTGGCGCTCGTCTACTATTTTTCACGGTCGCTGTTGGCTGGTTTGATGAAAAACCGACATTCCGACCAGATTTGTTGATGTGGGCCCCAACCCTCTGTTTCCAAGCGCTGGGGGGGTGTGGCTGTTTTATCGTGCGAATCGCTGACCAAGCGGCAATGCGAAGGTGGATCTGACACGGCGAGCAGGTTGAAACGGGCGCCGCCGAAACCCGTTTTTGAATACCATAGACAGTACTATTACTTTCCCGAAATAAAGTATTAACCGGAGGGAACAGTAGACGTTTTAACTGCTTTTACATGATTGGCATAGTCGAGTGGTCTTAAATGTCCAGATGATGAGCTCTGTAAGCGTGAGCCACACTGACTTCGCTCTTGTTGTTGCCGAGATTGAAGATCTAGGCAGGGCGCGCAGCAATCCTTGTTTTCAGTTCAGTAATCCGCAGCAGCGCAATTGATCCGTTTATCAATTAAGGTGAAGGAATAGGCTTGCCTTCTCCCGCTGATGGGTTAAAAGTGACATTGAAAACGAATTGTGTAAAGCAGCTGTAAGCTGCCTTCCTTGGGTTCGAAAAAATCATCGATTTTTTGTATCGGTCCAGTTGAAATGGATGAAACAACGTGTAATCTGAACCGTCGTCCATGACGTTGTCGAGGAACTACTTCGAACAGGTGTAAGCCTAGCGCCGGTACTCGATGGGTTCGTAAACGAACAAACTTATGGCTTAGTCGAGCTGCTTTGTCCGACGGTATGCCGTAGACTTTCGAAGTCGAGTGGAAGATGATGCGTTTTTTGTGCTTTGCGCTGGTGCAACGACAGAGAGGTTGGCTTCAAAATGAAATTCGAAGACGCTCAAGGCAGTATTCATGTATTGCATTGGCGATTGCGGCCAAAGGAAGAACTGCGTCACATTCCTTGTGTGTGGTTCGGTCGAGTAACGCGAGATAATTATACGATATTTGAAATTTTATTGTATAAAATAAATAATAAAACATTTTATTTGACATGAGGTCAAGGCCGTAAATTTCCGAATCGATTTGGCGGAAGATTGCTTCAGTAAGCGAGCTGCCAATGAAATCGATGACGCTGAAAATGAGGACTTTCTTTCTCATTGAAAGGTTAGAAACTTGGCCGATCCTTAGCGAGGACGTTTGAGACGTCACTCGGATCGGTTAAGTTCGAGCGCGCTGTCGCTGGTGGCAACGACCAAGGGAGTTAAGGAAAGAATCTCGCCCGGCTGTCCGCGATAGCTATGGGCGGCCGGCGAATCCGACTGCTACCCACCAGGCCATGAGTTGCGCGCGCACCATTAAAAATTCGTGAAAAATCGGGATATGGGCTAATGGCATCGCAGCTGGGATTGAAGATTTGTGTTGACGTTTGTTTCGAATCGATATGTCGGTTCTCGAGCTTGCAGCAGCCGAAGTGCATCGCCTGGGAATCCTCCTGTAGTATAGCGCGGCGTTGGCGAGCAGCGCGTTGACCTGACGTTCGAGCATGCGGCAGGTGTCGGGAAAAGATTTTACGAAATGCCTGTTTACTTGTACCGCGCTGATCGATCACCGATACCTTTCTGATCGATGATGCTTTTGAGATGCGCGCTTTTGGCTATGCGATAAGATCGTAATACTGAGTCGTGGCTCGCCATGGGAGACAGCCCAAATGATGGTCGCGCGGCCCGATACTTGATGACCAGCGAACTGTGCATATCCCAAACGCCGAGGCGGGGCTGCGCGAAAACTTTGGGGCCGGTCATGTGCTGGCAATAAACCGACAGGACCAGATCAGTAGAAAAGGCTGCGGCTTTTTGGCGTATTCACGCATTCGGATTTATAAGAATGGAATAGTTGGCGTGGAAGAGCAACATGCTTTCGATGCGAGTGAGTGTGAGTTTGTCTAGAGGCAACAGCATACATGAAACGTGCACCAATTTTTCTGGACGAAGTTGGCGGCAGGCGATTGCAGACCGATCTCCCATGTGGCAGGGACGTCGAAAGCGGCGGAGTAAGCGCTGGCGAGCATGTGGTTCTTGGGCGTGAATTTGTCGAGATGGCGGAGCGGGACTAGACCGACACCTGCGGCAACTCCGGTTAGCTTAAGATTAAGACCGGGCACTTTGGCTTCCATACCGGAGTGCAGGATACGATAGGTCCGATATTGATCGGCGAGGCGTGTTTTCTGTCGTCTTTATCACGAGACAGTCGCCTTCGGTTATGGTGACGTTTTGTTGGGATGGAGACTAAACGAAACAAGATCGCTGCTTGCGCCAATGGATTTCCCAGAGCCTTCGCTTACGTACAAAGCGGTGTTTCGCGGCGGACACGCAGGGAGCGCGGCCATCGACGGTCAGGCCGGTAAGGTCCACGGGAATAATCGCATGCATGGGGGGCGCTGATGGCAGCTTCGATGCGAGTGACCAGGCCGAATCGATGAGGACCGACCTGAAGCCGGCGGTGAAAATTGTGTTGTTTGTGGCGACCCACGAAAGCGGTGTGGTGGTGACTTCGTAGGCCGGTCTGATACGACGAGATGGATAGCAATCCTCGAGCGTGGCGGTGCTGGAATTTAAGGCACGCATGGAATGCTACGGAAAAGTCGCGAAAGATTCGCTTCGAGTCCCTTTTAACATTTGGGTCCAAATTAACCTAGCATAAAAACATAGTACTATACTATGCCGATGGCTTCTTTGTCAATCCTGGATTGGAAAATCGGGGAAAGGGACGACAGGAAACAGAAACATTATTCATAGGTGGTTGACGACCAAAAGATGCTTGTACGATTTGGCGATCACGCTCGTATATAAAAGATAGGATGTCGGCGGGAGCTTTTTCAAATCAGCCCGACGAGCAGCGAGTAAAATTGTGCTTGGCCAACCCAAATTGCTGGAAATTCTGTTTCGATGATGAAATGGCCGGCACGGACGGTGTTGGAATCGAAGAAGAAACCAAATACGCTTTAATACCCGGCGGTTCCGAACGCATGGCCGAATAGAATAAAAGTAGACGAAGTCGTGAAAAAACTTATGGTACGTGAAGTACGATGCCTCTGGACTCGATCTTGTGGGCCGTGGGCGCGTGCAATCTCACCCATTTCCGAATGGGTGATGGCGGGCAATGCAATCATGAGCACGACCGCGAAGGCGGCCATTGTTAATATAGGAGCAGAATGCCATGCGGAGATGGCTGCACCAAGTTAGGACAAACACGCCCTATGCCGCTGCGCCAGAAAAAGGATACTTACGGGCAGCGTGAAAGTGTACAAAATGGTCAAGATGCTCGACATTTCGAATATAGCCGGTGACAAGCGCGGAAGCTTAGCAGGGCCGCTATCACTGCGAAAATGCTGAGGCCAACGTTCAGTTACTCTTTTTGTTTCGTTGGCTGTCTGTCCAAGGAACCTCCGATCAGGAACGCAAGCGACGGGAAGATTAGTGGCATGTAAGGAACTAGTTCCGACTGCGATGCGCTGAAAAGGAGAAGGATAAAAATGGTCTAAACGAAAAAGAATACGGGGGCAGCCTGAGTAGGATCGCTTTTCCAGCTGCAAGATCAGTTTCTCCTTACAGCTGCGACAAAAACCCGACCCACAAGAAAAGCCGAAGAGCACGGCTGGAAGGGGAAGGGAACACCACAAAAATCTGTAGCAGCCATGCTCCGTAGTGGTGAAGCGTTCCCAGCGTTCCTGGATGAAGTAGAAGTGCGCCCATTCCGGGTTGCGTTAGGCAATCAGCACATGTTAGGGGACAACCAATGGCAGCGAAGTTTAGAAGCTAGGTAGGAAAATAGAAGGGCATCAGCTTTCTGCTGCTGGTCGAAAAACAGCAGCAGAAAAAACACCACGGCGCCTGGCAGCAGGAAGCCGATTAACCCTTTGGCGAACGTGAGCGTGGCCCCGGCTCCGTAGATGGTGTAGATGTAGAGCCCGTAAAAAATCACCAGCGCTTCCGATCTGCCGTGGTAAGTTGAACTACTAAAATAAAACAATAAGATGTACCTGTGATTAACACCGAGATAATCATATCGGTCAGCAAAGCGCAGGAATGAGTAAAGTAGAAGCAGGCTGAGCAGGCTGGTGGTCTGCACGATCGCTGCCTGCCAACTGGGGCTGCGGCGCACTAGCCGCACTAGCCGCACTAGCATGTACCCGGGGCTGCATAAGCGAGGAGAACATCAAGCGCGGTAAAAAAGAGGGAACGAGGCGGACTGCTATTTCGTTGCGGTCGAAAAGACACAAAATTTTGGCTGCCAGCCAGCAATCCAGTTGTGGCTTTTTGAAGTGTTTAATTCGATCTAGCCCCGGGGAGGCGAAGTCCGACTTAGCCAGCACTTTCCGGAGAATCTCGAGATAACGGGCTGAATCGGGGTTGCGAGTGGGGGAGAACCCGAATCACAATCCGTAAAGAACGAAGCACAGAAAGAATGGCCGCTATAGGTCTGCATGCAAGGATGCGGGCTTCGCTAAGCGAAAACGGAATTGGCAAATGGACGGCGTCGCGAACGGTACGTGAAAGCTGAATATTTTCCCAGGAGGAGCGGTCTGAAAAGCAGATTGCGGATGACGGCAACGGCCTTCAAACTTGTGAAAGGTTGCGTGCCGGCAAGAATCGCCTTGGTTAATGGCATCAGGTGGTTTTAACTACGTTTCCATGTTTTTCTTGTGGCCAGTAACTATAAAATCGGGAGAGCCGTTATAAACGGTGTGTCCATTCCATTTTTTGCTCTCCCTAGTTGCTGAGCCCTCGAACCCTCGATCTCGTGTACTAGTGTACTACTTTATTAATGGTTCATCTGCATCGGTGGTTTTCCGAAAAGGATCTTATCCAAAGCATCTTCCTGAAAATGGCCAGTTACCACGCCCAGTACCAAGGCAATATGTCGTTTACCTACTTGGCTTCCAACATTGCGGTGTCCATTTGTATCGATCAGTTCTGCATCTAGAAACGGTGGCCGGAGCTGCCTTATTCGGATTGGTAGAAAACTGAGACCCAGACGTTCGGTAACGTGTTGACAGATCAGAGCGCGGAGGTGTCCGATTATGCGCTAGAACTCGTAAAACCAAACTACTCGATCAGTTCAACTAAGAGGATCGTGCGCTGATCCAACTGATCGACTTGGAACAGAAAAATATTGCAGAAATTAGCCAACTTGCCTGCTGGGAACAGTCGATGATCAAGGCTTAGTCTTTCTAGCCAGCCGAAGACTGAAAAAGCTTTTTTAAGAACTGAAAAGTAAGGATAAATCTCTATTTAACGAGCTTGGCTGCGTCTTGCCGACGAAGCGCGTTTCGCGTTCGGCGAGTCTGAAACGATTGCTCCTTATGATTCCAGCGCCCGCGTCGCGGTCTTAGCGGATTACCCCTTCCACGCACTTCCACCCCCCTTTATTTTGAGAAGCTAGCTGTGTATGCTTTGCTGGAAGCTTGCATCTGAACCATTGTGTATCGTCGCCTTCGGATTCCGTGGCTGGGCGGAAGAGAAAGGCTTTGCTAGGGATGTTATGGGTGAAGTGCTGAAATCTCGCTGCCGCCTAAATTAGATAAACCTTTGGGAAACCATTCTTCTGCTCGTGGGCATTTTTTATCTCTGGCGGTGTGGCTGAAGCTTTCGTCGGGATACAGGTCAAACATAACATGGCCTCTGCCAGCTAGCTCCGGAGCAGTAGAACCCCGCCTGGCTGAAAGTTTTGACGGAGTGGATCGATCTCGTTTCTGATTAAGTAGAACGCCTTCGTCTCATTATCTGGAGCGATGCCGATGACCTGGCTCGCATCTGCAATACTTCGGCCTTGGATACCCGGGCGCATTTTTCGCCGGATGGAGAAGGATATCACTGCGATCCATATACCGACGCATAAGGAGAAATGCGACGCATTGAAAAAGAAGTTCAAGGATCTGTATAAATATTTATAGAATAAACGGTTGTAAAAATAAAAGTACGACCGCCTGCTACCTTCGGATGATAAGGGTGCAGAGTTTTTGTCTAAGCAGGGCAGGCTGGCGTCCTTAGCGCGCTTTGTTCGAGCTCCCTTCGAATTGATTTTTGTTGCAGAGCGAAACCTTGAACCTATGTTTTGCCTTGGCCAGGTGCCATGCATGAGCATGGCGCGTGAACTCCGCCAGGACCGGAAGGTAGCAACGGCAACGACGTTCTCTCAGTGCCGTGGACTGCCTGGCCACTTTTCTTTTTCGATCCGGTCTTGCGCGAACGAGGCATTTTTTAAACGAGTGCTTGCGCAGCTGGTCCCTTGTCTATTCAATTGGTATTTTGATTTCCGGTTCCTACCAAGTTATCGCTCGTAAATGGCGCCCCCAGTCGTTTGGCGACATTGTCGGGCAGGATCATGTCGTGCGGACGCTAAAAAACGCTATCGCGCGCAACCGTATCGCTCACGCTTACCTTTTTGTTGGTTCGCGTGGCACGGGCAAGACGAGCACCGCCCGAATTTTTGCCAAGGCTCTTAACGTGACGAACGGCCCGAAAGCCGATTTCGATCCGGAAGATCCCATAGCAAAGTCCATTGCCGAAGGTTCGTGTCTCGATGTAGTCGAGATCGATGGTGCCTCTAACAACGGCGTAGAGCAGATTCGCGAGTTGCGCGAGACCGTTCGATACGCTCCGGCGTATGGCAAATACAAAGTCTACATAATCGACGAGGTGCACATGCTGTCACCGGCGGCCTTCAATGCGCTGCTCAAAACACTCGAAGAGCCGCCGGCACATGTTAAATTTATCTTTGCGACAACGAATATTCAGAAGGTGCTACCTACGATCATTTCACGCTGTCAGCGCTTCGACTTGAAGCCGATTCCGACGGATTTGATCGTGCATCGGTTGAAAAAGATCGCAGCGGCTGAAAAAATCAAGGCGACCGACGTTGCGCTCGCTAGCATCGCCCGCATGACGGATGGCGGTATGCGCGATGCCCAATCTATCTTCGATCAGATGATTTCGTTTTGCGGAAACGAAATCGGCGAAGCCGACGTGCTGAACGTCTACGGGCTTGTTTCCGCGGAAACTATTGCGGCATTTTCGCGAGCACTCGCGGCTGGCGACCACAAGAAGATAATCGGCCTTGTCGACGAATGTGACGAGAACGGCCGCGATCTCTATCGGTTGTTGGTGGACGTGCAGTCGCATCTGCACACCGCGCTACTCGACTCCATCGCCAAGGGCGGTTCTACCACTGCGCTCGATACGCCCATGACGACCGAGCAACTGACACGCTTGCTCTGTGGTCTGCGGGAAGGAGAGAACAATGTGAAACACGGCCTCTCCGAGAAGATAAACTTTGAAGTAGCGTTGCTGAAAGCTGTAGAGGCTAGTCGGGCGCGGGCGATCGATTCTCTTATCAAAGAAATCGCGACGCTTGCTGAAAGCCTGCCGGATGACAGCTTAAAAAAAAAATGAGCGGTTGCAATAAAAACGGTATCGCGCCGGCTGCGAAAAGTTTTAGTACAGGTACTGCGGAAGAAGACACGTTGCCCAGTCAGTTCGGAGCCGAGAAGTCAATTGATGTGGCACCGGAAGAGGAGGCACTGCTGTCGCTACCGTCACTCGAAGACTTGGTAAAACGAGTTCCGGCTGAGACGCGGCAACTGATCGATGAATTGTTTCGGGCTCGTTTCGTGGGCGTTCGGCGGGTGCCGAAGTCCTCCCTCCCTACCTCAAAACAGTAAACTTTTGTGCAAAAGAATATCCGCTTTGAGGCTCTTTGTACGAAAAAAACTTTGTTTGGGATGGGTTTTGGAATCTAGACTAAGGTTTGTCTCTAATAATTCCCTCCCGCAAAGAAACATGAGCGTTAGACCTTCACACCTTACAGCAATTTTGTCAGCGAACTCGCTTTGTACACCTTCCACGCGAGCTTTCAAGGAGCCCCATTTCGCCGCCTACTTTGGCCAGAATGTCTTTCATGACAAAGTTATGCAGCAGCGTCTGCCGAAGGCCTGCTACAAATCAATCAAGAAGACGATCGAAACCGGAGCACCTCTTGATGTCTCCGTGCTCGATATTGTTGCCACGGCGCTCAAAGATTGGGCGCTCGAGCGCTGTGCTACACACTATGCGCACGTTTTCCAGCCGCTTACCGGAATCACCGCCGAAAGGCACGATAGCTTTCTCGAGCCCGATGGTTGCGGTGGCGCGATCGTTGAATTTTCCGGAAAACAGCTTGCACAAGGTGAGCCTGACGCTTCTTCTTTCCCTTCGGGTGGTATTCGTGCGACGTTCGAGGCCCGTGGTTACACAGTTTGGGATGTCACTAGCCCTTGCTATCTGATCGAAAGCGCCAACGACGTTACGCTTTGTATCCCGACCGCGTTTGTTTCTTGGACGGGCGAGGTGCTCGATTTGAAGACCCCGGTGTTGCGTTCGATGGCGGCCTTGGATGTCCAGGCCCGTCGGGTTTTGAAGCTTTTGGGTCACTCCAACATTTCGATGGTGGCCGCGACTGCCGGTCCGGAACAGGAATACTTTCTGATCGATCGCAATTTCTATCTCTCGCGTCCAGACTTGGTCTCTTCCGGCCGCACGCTGTTCGGTGCCAAACCGCCGAAGGGCCAGGAGTTTGAAGATCAATACTTCGGCGTGATCCACGAGCGCGTGCTCGCGTTTATGCACGAGTCCGAAATGGAACTCTACAAGCTTGGCGTCCCGGTTAAGACGCGCCACAACGAAGTGGCTCCATCCCAATACGAAATCGCGCCGTTTTACGAAAACGCCAGTATCGCCGCCGATCATCAGCAGTTGATCATGATTACGCTTAAGAGGATTGCGCGCAAGTGTGGCCTCGAGGCACTGATCCACGAAAAGCCGTTCTCCGGCGTCAACGGTTCGGGCAAGCACCTGAACTGGTCGCTCGGCAACTCAACACAGGGTAACCTGCTCGAGCCAGGGAGCACGCCGCACGAGAACATGCAGTTTCTCGTGTTCTGCGCTGCTGTTGTTCGCGCTGTCCACAGGCATGGAGCTCTCCTCCGTGCGATGGTAGCTTCCGCTTCTAATGATCACCGTCTCGGTACGAGCGAGGCGCCCCCGGCGATCATTTCCATCTTTCTAGGCTCGCAACTTACCGATGTCTTCGAACAGCTCAAGAAGGGCAAGGCGAAGTCGTCCCAAAGTGCGAGCACGCTGCACCTCGGTGTCGACACGCTGCCTATCCTGATGAAGGACGCCGGCGATCGTAACCGCACTTCTCCCTTTGCCTTCACGGGTAATAAATTCGAATACCGCGCTGTCGCTTCGAGTCAGTCCATTGCTGCTCCTTTGGCTGCGCTGAATACGATTATGGCCGAGTCGCTTGATTACATTGCGACGAAACTCGAAAAAGCTTCGAAAGACAAACTCAACAACGCTGTCGCCTCTGTGCTCACTGAGATCGCCAAGGAAAACAGCGCAGTCATTTTTAACGGGAACGGTTACTCTGATGAGTGGCACAAGGAAGCGGCCAAGCGCGGCCTACCCAACTTCAAAACTACGGTCGATGCCGTTCCGGCTATCGCTGCGAAAATTACCGTGGCTGCCTACGAGAAGTACAGCGTGCTCACGAAACGCGAACTCGAGGCCCGTCGCGACATCGCTTTGGAGAAGTATGTCAAAGAGGTTAACGTTGAGGCCAATCTCGTTCTTGAACTTGTGGCGACAAAGTTCATTTCTGCTGCAGTCCGTTATCAAACAGAGCTTGCGGCCAACGTTGCTGCGCTCAAGTCCGCCGGAATCGAAGCTAACTTCGCGCTTCTAACGAAGGTAACTAATTTGATTAACGAGTTGAATTCTGGCTTGGAAAAACTAGCCGAGATACGCGGCAACTCCCCTTCGGGCCTCGAAGAGGAAGCTTCTCACATGTGCCACGAGATCCTGCCCCAACTTCTCGCTATCCGCAAGACCGTGGATGCACTGGAAGCCATTTGCCCAGACGACAGCTGGCCGATGCCGACCTATGAAGAGATGCTTTTCATTCGCTAATTTGGGCAGAATGCTCATAAAGAGAAATATACACCGGTCTTTAACCCAGTCGGGCGTTTTTTGGGGGTGATTCTTGTTCCGGGGGATTTGCTGCCGATGGCTTGTTTATCGCTTGTAGATCTCCGCTCTGTTTCGCCTTCCTGCATTGCCTCAGTGTTTACCGCTGGTGGTGATTGGCTGGGGCGCAGTGGAAATCGGTGTTAAATTGGATTTGGTGGTGCTTCCCCTGGATGGCTAGCTTCGAGACGGTGATCCTGAGTTCGTGGGGGGGTGTGTTTTTAACGGATAGCCGTTTCAAAAACGGTTGCGGCCTTGGCTATTTTTTGTCTACACTTTTAATTAGTAATCTATGGACTACATCCGTCTGGCGGTTGTAGCTGGCGGGGATCGTTATTGTGGTTTGAGACCGCATTGCTTTTCCTCCTGCCCTTTTCAGCATGTGGCAACGAGGCGTTTTCCTTGGCTAGTATTTTGGTTTTTTGTGGCCGTTGCCATGGGAGATGTTGGCATGGCCATTTACCACTGACTCTTTGGCCCTGGCTGGCTGACGCTTATCCTACAGAAAGCAAAGTGGTTTTTCGGTCACTCTCCAGGAATGTTTGTAATTTGAACAGCTTTTTGGATCTGCTAGAGCTATTAATCTCGCTTGGATTGGTGACGGTTTCCCCCTTGCCATATCCAGTCGATGGCGAGTACTCGCGGCAGCTGGAACCTTATTGATTGGCTCGTCTTTTGTAGGGGATTTGGCCGGAGGGGAAGCTCGACATGGCTGTGACGGTGGCTGGTGCCGTTTTACTTTTTTCAGTTTGTGCGTTAGTATTGGTAGCACTTTATAATTTTAGTGAACTGGCGAGAAGCTGCATGCAGATTTTTTCACAGCTGAATCGAGCGGTTGCATCCGCTTGTCTGGAAGGTTGTGTGGAAACTTTGGCGCACGTTCCCATTTTTCGATATTGGAGGGGGCAGCATCCTACAACTTTCTGTTGATTATTTCTGTCCACCCTGGATTTCTAAATTAAATGAGCCAGAGAGGGCATTATGATAACTGCCTGAATACGTTGAGTGACTACGGAGCGATCGGCTTTCTTACGGCGTTTATCCGTGGAGTAGGGGGGGCGGAATAGCAGGGCGGAGCGGAAGCTGCTCCGGGGCCTGTCGCTGGGGATGGCTGCGTTTGCGATTCACTTGTTGGTGGGCTCTCATACCAAGCTCCCGGAGTTGGCCTTTGCCGCTGCGACTAGGTCGGAGCTGTTTCTTTAAAAAGATATTGGTTCGGCGACATGATGCCAACCGATTATTCGACTTGGGCTTGGTCTGCTTGACGCGAGGGCAGCCGCCACGGCGGCGTTGGCCGATCCGTTTTATCGCGTAAAAGCTTTGCGCTATCGCTGGCGATAGGAATTGGGCAAGACGGCATCAGTGGCGGTCCAGTTGCACGCGTTGGTGCCGATGGCGCTCATCAGCCTTGAACGAGCGGTCCTCATTTTCCCTAGCGATGGCGAAACGTGGTCCAGTTTTGCTTACGCTACGGAATACGATGTAAACCTAAACCGCGGCCAACCACCGCCGCCATCAGATATCGGGCGGAAGAGGTGGCAAGGCTGGTAATCTCACTTTTCCCAAAATGGCGGAGTTTTGGGCGCGCGCGGTGAGGTTTACTTTGACATATCCGGACTTTCATTATTTCTACGGTTGCCGTTTTAGGCTTCTGTTCCGAAATGGCGTGTCGTTGTCAAGCTCAGTTTGGCTGCTTGTTTAGCTATTGGCTTCCAAGAAACGGAAGCTATTAACTAGTTTGCGTACGCGATTGGGATAATCAGCTTGCTCCGGTGCAGCCCATTATATAACCTATAACTATATTTGCATTTTGGTCTGTTTTTGTGGTAGCTTTTGGCGTGATCGTTTGGTCAAGCTAGCTACAGTGATCGAAAAACGAGCCAGATGCATGGAAACGATGGATTGAATCGAGACCGATTCCGTAACGGTTGGAATCGGCCTCGTATTTTCCTTTCCCAACGAAGCTTTGGTGCGGGGGGGGGGCCGTGACACCAAGTTTCCGATTGCGGAATACAAAGTCGATCTGGTGGAGTAGGGATATCTACTTTGGTGAGCTTTAGGCGGAGCCCAGCGTTTTGCACATCCGCTTGCGGATCTCGCAGAGCCGAAATCATTCGGGACTTTGAAATCTATCTTAACAAAGGTCGCAGATCGACCTACGTGTCGAAGCTCTGGAGGTGTGGCCGGCATCCGTGACACGGAATTTCGAGTCGTCTTCCGCCCGACCTGATGTGGGAGGACGTATGTGTCCGAATTCAACACGCTTGAGGGCGAAGTTGGTTTCAGCTAGGTGGGACGGAACCGCCGAGGTCGGCGTTCCCGCCAACTAAAAGATCGAAGCGGCGATTGAATTCAACTTGGCGACTAACTAGATCAAATCGACTCACATGGACTTGCTAGATCCTCTTTTTGAAGAAGCGAAACAATAAATCATCGGCGCTATTTTCAACGCGATCCAGCTTGTAGTGGCTTAAACCGTGGCGACTGTCAGCGGATTAAAAGACGGTGGCCAAGGAGATATCGCGGACGGGGAAGGTCGACTTTCCATCGGCCGGCTCTCCGGGCGTTGTCAAAGATCTGTCAGTCCTGCCAGCTAACGAGGAACGCTGAATTTTTTATTGTTTGTGGCTGTTGGATTTTTTCTTCTTCCATTAAAGCTCAGCTGTGCTATAATCTTTTGCACGTTGGAAAGTATGGGGAAGGTCTGGCCGCCGTTCGTGGCTTTCCCCCTTATTTTACATTTCATGGGCGTTTCCCCGGTATCCGCTCTAGAACAGGAAAACTTTGTTTTGCGACTGATGTTTCAAGTTCCGGGGCGACGAACGGAAGCCGCCAGTCGAAATCGACTATTTGGATGCTGCCATTCGCACCCTGCAGTCGATCGGAGAACAACCGTGAAATCATGCCGATTTTTCCGAAGCGGCTCGGCTTCTGGTAGAACAGGGCCAGGCGAAATTCGTGGGGGGACTGACCCTTTTTTTACGCGGCAGGACATTCGGCGCTTGTCGATAAAACGCAGATTCGTGAAGATAATTTCGCCCTAGTTTTTGTGCGGCACGAGACCTATCCGCAGATTGTTCTTTCTGCCCAATATACGAATGGTGATGCAGGGCGTGCGGCAGTTTTCGCTGTTGCGATCCGTACTCGGTGTGCTGGCGAACAATGACGTTTCCGGAACTTCCTGAATATACGATCGTGAATCCAGCTTCCTCGGCGACAACTGGAATGGCCGATTCCGATTACGGTTTTGGTGGCGATGCTACGTTGCGTTTGGCACTACTTTTAGCCCAGACATTCGGAATGTCGGCGGACTCCACCCGCTACAGCAGCTGTGATTCGATCGAAGTGATGGATGCACAGAGCGAAGTGCTGCTGTGAATTCCATTGACCTCGGGACAACTGGTCGAAGTGAATTAGTTTTCTTGCTGGTGTAGCTTCGATTGGAATCCTGGATACGAGTCTAGTTGACGTACTAATTACGAAAAATGATCATGTTGGAAAAAGAAAGCGAACATCGCGGAATATTTTCAACGTTTTGCTATTATTGGTGATGTTAATCGGTCCGACCGATCAGCTGTTGCAGGACATGGCGTCGATTTTGTTCGATGCGACGCTAGTGTCCAAAGTCAGTGCGCACGGAAATTTGGTGAATACAATTGTGAGCGGGGGACTTCCCCGTCGGTCTACCCTGTGCGGTACTTTTTTTGGTAAGTCTGGGGCCTGACTCTGGCGGTCACTGTTTTGACCGTTCTTGGTGAGACGTGGAGCGTTCTCACTAAATCGGAGACGTTGCTTGCTTGCCCCCTGGCTACAGGGTCGGCGTATTTTTCGTGTTTTTGCGCTCGAATTGAGTGCTGCCAGTTAGGGCGCTCGTTGAGCGCAGCGTTTGCCATCGGATTTATCGCGATTCTTTTTCAACTGCTGGTGGGGGAAGCGCCAAAAATGGAGTAGACCAAATCCATACTTAAAACTTATGTATTGTCTTAGACCTTGGAGTGTTTGGTGGCGGCCTACTAGGATCTGAAAATGGGCGGCCATTGAGGAATAAGCTACTGCTTATTTTTCAGACATTCAGTCGTTCTCGGTTTTCTCCTAACAACTTATGCCGTTAAAGTTTGTTGAGTTGATAAATTAATATCTAACTGCGTGTATCGGCCTTTTTCAGAAATAAGGCTGTACCTTGGCCAAATACATTGGTTTTTTGGCAGTGCTTCTCGATCATACCCATCGCGAGGTGGTCAGCAGCTTAGCTGACTCTACAAAAGCGGCGAGCCTCTGGGATCAAATGACGGTAGGACAGAAGGCCCTGTCCGGAGGGTTGTATACCAGTTGCAGATTCGCGTGAAATTTAACACGGGTGCGATCGTCATTAGCAACATAGAAAGTCATACGCGATTTAATTATACGATGATAGGCAATAATGTGAACCTGGCCGCGCGGATGGAATCTGCGGCCAAAGCTTATGGCGTTCATACCATGGTGACGGACATTACCAAGCAGGCCTGAAAAAAATGCGGGGACCGGTCGGTGTTTCGTTACCTCGACAAAACCGTGGTGCAAGTCTGTTCGTGATCCACGAAGTCATCGGCTTGAAAGAAAATTTTACCGTGCGAACGGTCGAACACCTCCCGGTCTACGCCGAGAAAATTGAACGTTATTCTGAGTAATCGATTGGAAGAGACGGAGACGCGTTTTGCGCGTAGCTGGAGCCCCGCCAGCCTGGTATAACCTAAGATGTAAAGAGGAATTCTTCCTTGACCATGATCGCGCACTGCGAAGGTTGCTGGGAGAACTTGTCAGCCGCCCGAGTGAAACGGTGTTTGTCTAATTAAAAAATGGGGCTGGCAGCCCCGCCTATTGGACTGGACGATCCCGTGTTGAGGATGCGATCCAGATTTTCCAGCGCCGCTTGTGGTCCCGTGTAGATAGAGCTATTGTAAGAGTCGACAAGCACTTTGTCGGATCCATCGGTCAATTGTGAGCTATGGAATGCCGTCCTTCACATTAGGTAAAAAGGGCATTTGTGTGCTCAGTTCGGAGAGAGGAATCGCGCCCCAAAGTCGCATGTCGCCCCAAGTATGTCCGCATTTTTTTGTTTCTCATAAGCACGCTTATTAAGTGATGTTTTTCGGGCCGACTTCGTTGGTATATTTTACGAGGGTTAGAGAAAATTTGGGATAAAGACTATACCAGATTGTTCCATACTGGGAGCAAACTTTTGTGTTCCCTGAAGGGTATGTCCGGGCCATCTTTTTTCGGCATCGACCAGGTGGCCTTGAATCGCGGCGACGATTCGGATGGACGTTTTTCTACAGGAGCGAGTGAAAATTTGCGGGCCGGGGCAGTGATGTCGGTTTCCTTCAGATCCGATGTGAGCTGCTTACTGTCGTATTATGTTTCCTGGGGGGCCATGTTTGCTCTAAGCTAAGTTAGGTCTGCATCTCGTATTCTTTCTTCTCCCGCGGTTAGGGTCGTTCTGTTGTTGAACATGAAGCCGAGGGAACACGTGGCGTGCAGATGGGCAGAACGATTGGCCTTTTAGTAAAGGCGCGCGGTTGGTTTTGCAGTAGGCGAGAGTAAGACTTCTACAGACTTTGTTGTCCTTGGCAGCGAGGTAAGTTCACGCGACCGGAAGATTAAGACGAAGCTATTGCCGGCGTTGGCTGCGATTTGGGCGCCACTAAAATCGAAAAGGCTCACCATCTGGCCTTTCTTTACGGTGACGTTGCCATCAAATGCGATATTGCTAGTAATGGTAAAGTTTTTTCTGGACAGTAATTTAGTGTGTTTTTTGAAGGTCTTTGAGGATGGGACATGCGGATGCCGGATACAGCTCGGATGCTGGCCAAAGAGAGTTGTGAAAAACCAGCGTGAAAAAACGGTGTTGAGGTTTTCTCATAAAATAACCCAGGGCAGGCAGCTGCAGATTGTCGAGAGCTGAAGAAGTCCGTTCGGTTGGAGTAAAATTTCGGCTCAAATTCGATTTTGTGCCGCGCTAGAAAGGATTATTGGCACAAAAAAGCGGAGGTTGAAAGCGCCGGCTGAGAGCGAGTGAAAACGTTATTTTGTGGCGGCGAAAACCTTGTCTGCAGCATCCCAGTCAACGACGTTCCAGAACGCTGCAATGTAGTCAGGACGCTTGTTTTGATAGTGAAGATAATAGGCGTGCTCCCACACATCCAACCCGATTATTGGCTTTCCGGAAATTCCGGTGGTGGCTTTGCCCATCAGCGGGCTGTCTTGATTTGCGGTGGAGCCTACCGCGAGCTTGCTGCCATCGGAATAGAGCCACGCCCAACCGGAGCCAAATCTGGCGCTGGCAGCTTTCGTAAATTCTTCTTTCAGCTTATCGAATGACCCAAAGGTTGTCGTGATGGCTTCCGCTAGCGCGCCTTTGGGAGCGCCGCCCTTGCCCGGGCTGAGGATTTTCCAGAAGAAGGAGTGATTGGCGTGACCGCCTCCGTTGTTACGGACTGTGGTGCGGATTACATCCGGAACCTTGTCGAGACCGGCTATTAGGTCCTCGATGCTCTTGGCGGCGAGCTCAGGCTGGTCCTTAAGGGCATTGTTGACGTTGGTAATGTAAGATTGGTGATGCTTCGTGTGGTGAACCTCCATTGTCCGCGCATCGGTATACGGCTCGAGTGCGTTATAGACGTAGGGAAGTGTCGGAAGTTCGTATGCCATAATGTTTTTTAGGTTGAGATTAACACATTAGATATCGGTGCGCCAAAAGCTTTATTTTTATCAACTTCTCCCCTTGGCTTTGCAACGTTTTAGTTGAAAATAAGCGCGAAGCAAAGCGAGACAGGGTGCATTGAGGATTCCTGATGTGATTTCAAGATGGTGGTTTACTTGCGGCAAGGTGTTCAGATCAGTGGCACCGCCCAGGCATCCCATCTTAGGATCCGAGATGGCGTAAACGATCCTCTTAAGACGCGCCATCAGTGTGGCTCCGGAGCACATGGGGCAGGGCTCTTTGATGACATAGAGGGTCGCTCCGTTTAGCCGCCAATCACCAATCGACTTGGCCGCCTGGCCGAGCGCGAGGATCTCTGCGTGCGCAGTGGGGTCGCGGGTGCTCTCCCGATGGTTGTGGGTGGCGGCGATTACCTCGCTACCCAGTGCGATGACCGCGCCAATGGGGACTTCGCCGTTGTGCCAAGCGTCGATTGCTTGGTTATAGGCAAGACTCATGAAAAAGGTGTCGTCGCGTTGGAACTGCGAGGGGAAGCATTTTTCGAATGGGCAGTCGGGCTTGGGCTGGGAGGAAAGTCCATGCGGCAAAGAACAATAGCGCGAATGAAGACCTTGACTTAGTTCATCTTCTTGAATTTTATAATATTTCTTCAACGTTTACAAAAACTTATGATTTCCCTTTCATGCCTGACAGTAAAGCGGTAGAAGTCGAAGGTAAAATTGTTACTGTTCTTCCCGGGACAATGTTTCGGGTGCAACTCGATAACGGCCATACCGTGCTGGCGCATATATCGGGAAGGTTGAGGAAACATTTTATCAAGATCGCTACAGGTGATCGTGTGAAAATGGAAATGAGTGCTTATGATTTGGGGAAGGCACGCATCACCTTTCGTCTGCGTGGAACGAACGTTCCACCGACTTCCATCTACGCCCGTCGCGGTCCGTCGCGTCGCTGATCGGATCTCTGGGGGATGAAGTCGCTGCGCCAGCCGGCTACCAAAAGAAGCGATGTTTCGAAGACGGAGAGCGCTTTCGCTGACGATCTTGATCAGTTTCTCGGCTACATCGAGCTGGAAAAAGGACTGTCGCGTAATACGGTAAAGTCGTACGAGAGCGACCTCCGGCATGCCGGAGGCTTTCTTGCCAAGCTCGGAGCAAAGGACTGGCGTTGCGTCACTCATTATCAGCTCACCGCGTGGTTGCACGCATTAAGCGACGAAGCTTTTTCCGAATCGAGCCAAGCACGGAAACTTACGGCAGTGCGCATGCTGTGCCGCTACTTGGCCTGTGAGAATCACCGGGCTGACGATCCCACCGAGCTCTTGGACGGGCCAAAATTTCGCCGCAAACTGCCTCAGATGCTTTCAACCGCGGAGATAGCGAAACTGCTCGCGGCTCCCTCTTGCGGTGATGCCTACGCGGTGCGGGATCGCGCTATGCTAGAATTGTTTTATTCGAGCGGTCTGCGCATTTCCGAGCTGTGCAGTCTGCTTCTCCAGCAGATCGACTTCGAGCACGGCTTTGTGCGTGTCTTCGGTAAGGGATCGAAGGAACGCGTCGTGCCGCTTGGCAAAAAAGCGGCTAAGGCTGTGCAAGCCTACCTGGCGGATGCCCGGTCGCGGCTGGTTAAACCTCGCACCGGCAGTGAACTTTTCCTTAGCGGGCGCGGGCGGGCGATTTCGCGAAAGACCCTTTGGGTGATTGTAAAAAAGTACACGGTGCGCTCCGGTCTGAAAAAAACAGTGAAGCCACATCTGTTGCGGCACTCGTTTGCAACGCACCTGCTCAGCGGCGGGGCGGATTTGCGCGCCATTCAGGAAATGCTCGGTCATGCAAACATTGGCACGACACAAATCTACACGGCGGTGGAAAATTCCCGTCTTATCTCGGAACATGCGCGCCATCATCCGCGCGCCAAATGCAAACCCTAGCTGGCGGTGTGGCAATCGTTGCCGATTGCGTTTCCTTGTTTAAAAGAATGGCTGATCAGCGTGAGGATTGCGATTGTTCTGAAGTATTAGCCTACGGCGGTAAGGCCGTGATAGATGCCGGCATAGGACTTGAGCGATACGCCAAAAAAAATGGCGAAGGTTAATGCCGTTGACTCGTTGGTGTAGCGGGCCGAGGTGAAAAATGGCTCAGAAAACAGTGTGCCGAGCGGGCATAGGCTAGCTCGATTAGCGTGAAAACGACGATCATGGCAATGATGGCGCTGGCGAGGCCAATACTGAAAATGGGGGCGAAAAAGAGTTCGAAAAGAAGGATCGCCGCGGTGACACGCGTTAGAGCCGGCAACCTTGTTGGTCAGTGAAGAGGGCAGCAATGGCGATGGGGATGCCGAGAGCAAGCGCAACCGTGTGTTCTTTGAGCAGAGCACGGACAGCAACGGGGCAGCGATTCGCTCCTACTTCTCTACGGCGCGCTGGGAGCGGGTATTTTGGTGATTTTTTAGTTGTATCTACAGCCAGACAAGAACCAACAGACTGATCTCGGTAAGTTGTTTATTCGCCGAGCATCTCGGAAATGCAGGAGAAAACTCAATCCGATGCCAAAGAGCCGAGCGGGGCACCGAGTTTGGAAAATATGCCACGCTACGCGTGTTTTCGGTGGCCAGAAGTACGGCAACCGCTACACTCGCTACCGAATCCGATGCTCTCGTAAGTGGGAAGCCGGCCGATCACTACGGTCGAGGTGCTCACTGTGGGCGTGGCCCCGTAGATAGCACGGCTTTGCGTCCGATAACGGCCGCCAAGATGGCTTAAGAACGCGGAGCCGATCGGGTGTTGCAAAAAAGCGAGTGCAAACGTTGGCAGCAGTTGTAACGTGGCCGAGGCCTAATCGAAATAGGGAAAACAATTTTGGAAGCACGAGCACCGTTCCCGTTGTGTAGATATAGAAGTCGGAAAAAATCGATCGTCGTGCCAGCCAGGCTGGCCATCGGCACGCGACGTTGGGATGGGTCGTATGGGGCGGTGCTAGTCGGGTGTCGACATGGTTGTATGCTCTCAGAGAAACGAGTTAACGCGCTGTTGCTCTGACCGAGGCTGGTGGGCTATTTTACCGACGAAGGAAGAGCTCTTTTAGCCCTGGTTGACCAGGTTATGCAGCGTGTCCGCATTGAGGAGGGAAGGACGTTTTGCTCCGGCAGCGGGCTAGCGTTTACGACCGGCATCCTGCTAGCAAAGGCTCGAACAGCTCGACTCCTGCCACACGAAGGTGCAGATCGAACAGTAGGACTTCTCCCAACTGGAGATGGTAGGGAAAAACTGCCGGGTAACTCGACGACGACATCACATCGGCGGGATTGGAGGCCAAATTGCCGGAATCCTAATAAGGCGAACTACGCTACGTTTCCCTGTTGCTGGTGCTGTTTCCAGACCATCAGCTGGCTAAATTAAAACTGGTGCTGCTGGTGCGTTTGCAGAATATATTGTTGCATGCCTTGGGATGGAAAATTTTACTGTATTATGTGTCGCGGTTGCGCACCTTGCTCCGGACCTTGAGCGTGACGCCGGATTTCGAAACATCCATCGAAGGTGGCACGAATGTACTTTTTGCATCTCTTCTCTTCAATGTCAGGCGTCGGGCAGCGATCTTCACTGAGAGAATCGCCAATCTCTTGCCGTGCTTGCTTGAGGTGCGGACATTCTACCCCGGCACTGCTGTGGCGCGTCAGAACGTGTATGCGGATAGTTTTATCAGGCTTCTGGAGAAAGAGGCTCGACGTGCTGATAATTAATCCACCTGAATAATCGAGATAAGCGGCAAAATGCTGGCCTTTGCACGGTCGGCCGTTTCAGTGGTGTACCCCTAATGAACGAGCAGCGAACCCATGCGGGAAATGTGCAGCGGGAGGTGAAAAAATTGTCGTGGCAGCCGGATCATTTCGCCCCCCTGATTGCCTGATCGCGATTGTCATTGGGTCGGGGCTCGGTGGCCTTGCTGCGCAGCTTGGGGAGGGGGTGTGGCGATCGACTATTCGCGGTCTGTCCGCGATTTTCCACAGTGGGCGGTTGTTGATCGGCACAATCGCAGGTACGCCGGCGATTGTGCTCAGTGGTCCCGTCGCAACCACTTTTTCGAAACGAACAATCTTTATCCGCTGAAAACGATTGTACGAGTCGTCAAAGTAGCATAGGCTGAAATTTTGTTTCTCTCCAACGCTGCGGGCAGCCTGTGAACGTCGATCAAGGGGAGCAAGCTGATGTTTATTCCTGGCCACATCAACTTCCTTGACTTTGAATCCACTGACCGGTTTGAGTAACCGAATAGTTTGGCCCGGGCTTTCCTCCGATGACTAATGCTTGGAACGTAGAACTTTGCCGGCGTGTCAAAGCCGCCGCTGCGGAAGATGGCATCACGCTGCCCCAATGTGTTTATTTATCCTTTCGCGGAACCGTCCTTCGAAACTCCAGCGAAATATTCGCATGGCGCCAGGGGGGACGCTGATGCCGTGGACATGTCGAGAGTGCCGGAATGTTTGGTCGCGCGCCGCTGTAGCTTGAGTGTAGTTGGTGCTTCCTGCACCACGAACACATGGGCGCGGGTTTCTCGGATGAAAATCTCTTTCACCCCTGCACATTCGAAAATGGCTTGTATGGTGCTGCTGGTTTCGAAGCGCTTATTAAGGCTGCGCTGAAAACAGCTGTGATTATCGCCAGCTGGCCAGTTTTCTGAGTGCGCGGACAGTCTCTTTAGTTGAGGATACCCGGCTTATGTGAGGAATGATATGGGCAACTGAGGTGCAATGAGAGGTTTTGTCGGCGCTTTTCCAGAAATCTTCGGCGAGCACGACGGCATAGTTGCCGTGCCAGATGTCGGGAACCCAGCCGAGCATTATAGTCATGATTCTGCGGCGGCGCAGTTGGTGATCAAATTTGGTGCGATAGAAGGCGCGCCTAATTTCGCTTGGCGATCAGTACGTATGCTGGGAGTCGATGATAATCGACTCAATAAGTTCGAAGGTTGCGAGTGGGGAAACTGCGGGGGCGAACTGTTGGCCGATTGGCTGTTCCAGCGCCTCTGGCAAGACCTGGAGAAAAGACCACTCGAACTAAAACCAACGTGCTGCTGCGTTTGCTTAAGCGCGCTTTGTGTGACCACCTCTTTGGAGTGAGGCGGTAGAACGCAGAACGCGCCTGAGGGCAGGATATGGAAAATTGTTGAGAGCTAGAGTCGTTTTGATGGGATCGAGATTAGCCATGATGCCACTAGTGTCATTCCACGCGATCTAGCAATGATCTCATTTCTCTACGGAAGTTAATCAAGACAGATAGCTCCAGAAGTTCCCTCCGAGATTACCATCCTTGCGGACAATAATGAACAGCATCCATTCAAGGCTAATTGTTTGCTTCTTCGGCTTGTTTATTAGCTAAGCGTTGTTTGTCAAGCCAGGGCGGGGCCTCAGGTCCTAGGTCCTGGCTTTTGGCAGGAAGCACTGCGGTTTTTCCACCATGCCTTCTGGGCTTCGGTATGCAACAGATGACGCTGGGCAAATTGACCCTCCGGGGCAGGCTGGGGCCCATACGCTGAGCCGCAGCGCCACCTATCTATTCGAACCCAATGTGTTTTGCTTAAGCGCCGCTTCCAACCGGACCTTGTCGAAATGCAATTTTTGGCACGGGTAGGTGGCTGAGACTTACTTTGGCCAGCGCCGTCAGGCTCTCTACTATACTGCTTTGCATCCCCCGGGGGCGGTCTTTGGCTCTAGGCCGGCGAAAATGCTCCAGTTCGTTCACGCGCTACAAATGCTCTTTTTCATCAGGATTTTGGATTCTCCGTTTCCAAGGCACTAGCCCTGACTGAGCTACTTCGCTACCAACTACCAACGACTCTTGCGACGGCTCGTCCTCTTCCCCAAAGTGCAGCTAGCACCGATAACTTTTCTGGCCCCCTGGCTCGAGTCAGTAGGGATTGGGACAGCCGAAAAACTATTGGCAGGCTTTGGACGAGCGCGTGCTTATAACCTCCCCCAAAAAGGCCTTGTAACGCTGAACCCACGTGCTCTGGAGCATATTTTATGCCTTCGATGTCCTCGCTCAGGTTCGAGTTCTGTTAGTTCCATTGCGATATGATAATGATTGCTCTACTTCTACTATTACATATAGGTATAGGTAAGCTGTAGATCTGCATGCAATTGGTTGAAATTTATGACTACTATCTACCAGCGCTTGCTCAAACGCCCCTGCAATATCTTTTTCTCATAAAAACGGATTTAGGCTATTATCCTTACCCACTAGATAGTGGGTAACGTTGGAGATGTAGTTAGTAAAAAATAGAAAAAAGTGACAGTCTTGTCAAGTCTGTCAAACGTCAAAATCAGACGTTTTTGTCTTAGCCCAGCCTTGCGGCTGGCGTGAAAATTTACGTACATGCTAGAGGACTTTAAATTGGATAGAGCCTGAGAGGACTCTGCTTTTGTTTTATCGGGCTGGTCGCTTTGCTCTAGGGCATAGCCAGAAAGGATACTAACCTATCGCCACGGGGAATGCACTATCAATGCTCCCGATCCGCACCCGGCCAAAATGTTATCTGTCCTGCTTGTTCTACCCCATTGTTGCACAATGGGGTAGAATATTTCCTGAAAGATGCATCGATGCCGCCCGCTTGGTTGTGTTTATCCTGATAGGTTCAAGTGCAAGTGTACGGGCAACTTTTTATTGCTCCAAGTTTTCTTTTAGAGCCCCAACTTTAATTAACAGCAATTACCCAGTTACTGTTAGAAAGACTGGCTCTTGGTCTGCTTGTTAATTAATGAGCCAGCCTTCTAGGCTGGCTCAATCGAACGTTTTCGTTGGTATGATGAAAGGAACTTTCTGTCTAACGTCTGTTATTATTATGTATGTATTTTCCTCGACAATAACCAATAAAAACGATTATTGCATTTATACTTATGGAACAACAGAAAGTTTTTTCTACTATCCTGATAGCAGTTATTAAAAAAATGCAATATTTTAAGTATGCGGCTAATGGATCAAGGCCCCAGCTGTAAGGGCCGCAGCAAAAACTGAAACTTGCTGCTGCGCTGTATTTCCCGATTAGGCTTTGTCCGCCGTAGACGAGCTTCAAATCAGTGACGATTGTAGCTATTGAAACCACCGTAGACGGTCTTTTCGATGCAGCGTCCTAGGTAATCGTGTTTAAATTCCAACCTTCGCGCCTCGGCGATTCGAGATTGCGGCAATAGCGGCGGAATGCGTCTGGATGAAGACAATGCGGTTTTCGATATTGTAGACCGTAGCTTCGGGGATCTGCTGGTGAAGATGTTGTGCGTGATACTTGCTGCCGACGGCGTCATTACTCTCATTAAGGCGAAGCAAGGCATCTTGCTTCGGACGAGTAGAGGGATATGACCGCCGTTTAGGTAACTTAGGCGCTAGGCGTAAACCAGTTTTTCGGTCGGACCGAAATCTGGCGCGGAGGTAAACGAGTCAGAAGGCTAAACCAGAAGGAACTGTGGTCCACAGAATCCAGGGCCGGAATTCGCCTGAATAGGATTCTATGCGATCGGAAAGTGCGCCGATGACAAAATCGAAGGCGGCATCGGCCAAGGAGCAGGACCAGGAATATCGTGCTGACGACTGTCTCAGAAAGCTTCACAGTACCTGCATAGAAACGGGTCTGGCGGGAGGATAATCGAATTGGAAAAGAAATTAGTCTCGATTTTGCTGAGGCTGTAACCGATTTTCTTGATAGCAGAGAGTAGACAAGGAAACGCGAAAAATCGCTCTTTCGGCTGTGGGAACAAAAAAACCAAAAGAACGGCCAAACTACGGGTGGGGCGACTGGTGGCTCTGGAATTTAGCCGTGCAGACACTGGGTCAGCAGTTTTTTGAGGTACTTCTGCTTGCGGGAGCAAAGCGTTAGCTTGCCGAGTTTCGTGGGCGCAAGCTTTCCGAGAGACTTGAACGTGGCTTCGCTCATTTTGGTATCCTTGCTGTAGCTGCTGTCTAGTTACAAATAATGCTCGGTGGCGAGTTGCTAGAATTTGCTGCTGGCGAGGATGCGGCGCGCGATCTTGAAGGCTAGCGCACAGGTCACAGGTATCCATTCGGCTGATGTAGAAGATCAAAAGGCTTTGAGGTTGATCGAGAGACGGTAGAATTTGGCGTCGAAGTTGAAACTACTTGTGCCGAGGCTGCCGTCCTTCAGGACGGCGATAATCACTAATGTGAGTTGACGAACATTGGTGAAGAGCTTACTTGTATCCAAACTGAGGAATCCGTCGTCGATCGAACCGAGTATCTCGCTGCCGACTGGAATCTTATTAATTGAAGGTGTGGCCGGTAAGCGTGGCGTGATTGGTTTGGATGTTGAACCTAAAAATCTTGTTGAGACTGTAGATGTGTAGGAAGACAATTCCCCTGGCGATGTCGAAGCTGTATTGTTGATTCGTGGGGTCGTTCGGCTCGATGAGACTGGCCATTGATGCTGATCAATGTTGGCGCGAATCTTTCGCCATTTGTATGAAGCACGCAAGGTGATTCTTGCTCGTGTTTCAAATTGGTGTTGTTAAAGCGTCTGGTGGCCTTCGCTATTGCCCCGGAACACGTAGAGTTCTTCTTGTCGCCGAGCTCCCGAGTGACTTGGAGAGCTTTCTACACTTGTGCGGCAGCATAGGCGAAGACGTGCATATCGGGACTGGTAGCGGAGCGGCGCTGGCCATGAAGCGTGGGTTGGAGAAAAGGCTGGCGGGTGTCCCAGAGCAGCTTCACGCTGGTCACTTTTGGCAGCTGTTTAACGTGGGCGGTCATTGAATTGGGATTCTTGTTGGACTCTGCGAGCGTGCAGCATGTTGCGAATAATTGAAGCACCAGAAGGATTCCTCGGCTTTGGGGAAGAACTTGAAGGTGGCCCCATTTGGCCCTTGCTGACACTGATGGTATCCTTGTCGGTTTCCCACGGGTGGCCGGTACAACCGGCCGCCAAACGGAATCGCTTTCGGCTCTGCGAAAGGAGTGCTAGTAGGTAATTTAGAAGCGTAGGTGGCCCGTCAGCGTTTTGCTGTCGACCATCCTATTCAGGTCGTAATGGCGGAGTGATGGGGGTAGTGACGCACGGACCTTCGTAGGCGACCTTGGCGATTCTGGGAAGGTGAGACTGAGGCTTTCATGTTGAGTAGAACAACACAGAGACGATTGACGTCTCAAGCCGAGCTTTCGACTGAAATTAGGTTGGAAAGGTTTTCAGTGATTGGCCAATCCTAACTGTTAGGCTTGAGTACGGATCAGCGGTCGAATGGCTTCCCGATGAACAAGAAAGACGCGACTTTGGCCAGTTTGGTCTGCGAAACTAAAGTCGATGCAACGACCGTTTCCTTGGCGCTGCGCAATTGCCCGCGGCTTCCGAAAGAGACGCAGAAACAAATGCGGGCGATGGCGGACAAGCTCGGTTACCGAACCGACTCGCTTTTGCAGGCGCTCGTTGCCTGCCTATCGAGGAAAAATGGTGGAACACTATAGTCTACCGGCGCTTGCCTATGTGACAAACTGGAACACGCGCTGGGGATAGAAAAAGCGACGGCACACCCGCAGTTTTCCTCCAGTGTCTAAACTAAAACATGGGAAACCCTGGGGCTAATCTAGAGCGTTTTTGAATGTGGAAACTCGGCATTAGTCACGACCGGCTTAGCCGAGATCCTACATAATCTCATGCCCATCATTTCATTCCACATGTGCGAGGTGGACGTGACTTTTACATTCGACTGGTCGAAGTTTAGTGCAGTAAAGATCAACTACTTCCCCTGCGAACCGAAGTTGCACAACGTCAAGAACAACCAATGTGACATCGTGAGGCTGGCGATGCCGTAGCTGATCGCCAGCGGTTGCAGTCCGGTTGGCTTTGTGATAAACTAAAAGTAGGACTGTAGTATCGATCACTATCACTTTTCCCCGACAGAATTTTTCTGAGAACGGGTGAATCTTGCTCTGCGTGACTACATTCCGGCTTCCTTTCTCCGGTCTGCATTAGGTCGATGCTTGGATGAGCGAGAACAAGTCCGAGGTCGCCGAGCCTACGGACGAGTTTGCTGTGTGGTTCGAAAAACACCGTATGGAAGTCGTGATCGGCAAGCCTTTTGTTTATGCAGTCGTTTTTTGAGATAAAACTGAAAGTATCGGGGGATGTGGCCTTCGTGGAAGTGTTTTTGGAGGATGCGTTTGGTTGCACCGTAGGTAACAGAGTTACCAAACGACCGGCATGCTGGTAGCCGAAATTCTCGCTGGCCAGCTCTATCATAATAACAAATTCGGAATTCAGAGAATTTCAGCGACTACTTTTGTCGAGGTTGTTTTGTTTGACGGGAAATCGTGTCCAAGTTCTCAGTCCCAGCCGGATAGGTGCGGGCTGCCGTCGCTTGAGGCTGAAGCGGCGATACACCTGATGAACGATTGCTCTGGCCGTAGTGGCTATATTTAATTTGTACCGGCATGAACTCAGTGGGGGTAAATCTCTATTTGGTTGGCTTCCCCGGGACTGGGAAAAGCACCGTTGGCCGGCAGGTGGCAAAACAACTAAATTTCGAATTTTTCGACAGCGACCACGAGATCGAGCGCCTGCTTGGGAAAAGCGTGGCCGATATATTCACCCAAGATGGCGAGCTGGTTTTTCGTGACTGGGAACGGCGCTATATCGACCGCGAGCATCCGGTGCATGGTTCTGTGGTCGCGTGCGGTGGGGGATTGGCGATTATGGACGGCATGCTGGAAAAACTACGGTCCAAAGGCGTCGTGCTCTGCTTCCATGCTTCGTTGGAAACGATCATCGATCGTACGGCGCGCGGAGTTCATCGGCCATTGATGCAAAGCGGTGACGGGCGCGAGAAGCGCATTCGTGAACTCTATCGGCGGCGCGAGGAGGCTTACTCCCGGGCGGGCACAATGATTTTGACAGACTACCGACCGCTGCTGGAGATTACGCTGCATGTGTTGCGTGTCTATCGCTGCGAAGCGGCCAAATGGATTTTGCAGCACCTATGAGCGAGGCGCGTATGCCGACATGGACTAGATATGGCTTGCAGTGCGGGGAAACAGACCCAAGTGGGGAAGGTGTTTCCGGGTGTTCGCACGCTGGTCGTACTGAGCGTAAATTATTGGTCGTAAAAAATCCGCCATACTGCATTGGGCAGTCAGATCTGGGCATGCTACGCACTGCACAAGGGATCAAACGCGGCCCGGCGGCCGGCCGGGCGATTGCTGGAAGAACGGGTGGATTTGGAATTGACCGACTATCGCTGTTTTGTCGACATAGCGTCTACTTTTCGTTTCTTTCGATCGAACGTAACCGGTTAGCAGCGCCCGGGGAGAGCCCGTTGTCCGGGGGTGGAAAATTCATCGATAGTAGCCCAATTGGTGGCAATGACTAGTCTATCGAGATACATGCATCCGGCGCGACCGCAAAGGCCAACTCTTTTGGAGCAATGCAGTGGGACAAAACAGTTTCAAGCGGTCTCCAGTTTGTAGATCCTACTGGCGATGCTATTTTGCGTCGAGATAATGGCCTGTACCAAGTGGGTTCGGAAAGCTGGAGCGATAGCAGAAATTCTCGTCGTTACGACGGCTTGCACCGGCTCAACTAGCTAGCGACGTAGCGAAGCAGACATTTTTTTAGCTATACTAGGTCTTTAAGGCCTGTGGTTTGGGCGCGGAGGGCAGAAGGGCAAGATATACCGCTCCTCCCCCTTGCCGCCGTTGCGAAACCGGAAATCGAAGCTGCCGAGGCGTTGTTATGTTTCCCGCTGGATGGCGAAACAGACACCGGTGAGCGTGGCGACGGGGCCGATTCAAGCGGGGCGGGCAAGCTTCGGACGTATCGTTGAGCGGAACCAGCACGGTTTTTTGATCGAATGGCACTGTGATCCAATGCGCTGGTGAGGGTATTGTCCCGGACGTTGCCAACAAGGCTGGCGCGGGGATCGGCGTTAAAGATTTTCGCTATCGGCTCGGACCAGCCAGGGTGCTGGAATGAGATCCTTGTTGAGGGAAAAGCAACTCGCTATGTACGACAACGAGCACAGGTTTCGGCGAAACAGAGACTCTGCTTTTCGCAGAGAGAAACAACATGGCGCAGAAACATTTTAAGGGAGTTGTCACGCATGCCTTTGTCAACAAAAAGAATCTTTATTCGTCGAACCCGGCCGGGGAGCCTTGCCTGAAGCGTGTGCAAGTATTCCCACTTGAAGGATAGCTTTTTTAAGAACGGAATGATAAACGAAATTTGCATGCGATAGAAAACATTTAGTAAGCGCTGAAGCGGCGCCGTACGCTGAACATGCGTGCGCTCTTCCGATCTTACTGACACCGATCCAGCTTGGCCGGTGTCGAATATCGGAGCCGAGCCTGCTTAGTACAGCAGGCGGCGGAGATAATCTCCGTAGGAAGACTTCCTGAGCTTTTTTATGTTGACTTCGAGGTTAGCGCGGTCGATCCAGCCATGTTTGTAGGCGATTTCTTCTAAGCATGCGATCTTCAGGCCGGTACGGCTTTCGATAACCTCAACGAAATGAGCGGCTTGCATGAGTGAATCGTGCGTGCCGGTGTCAAGCCAGGCTATACCACGGCCGAACAGCTCGGCGCGGAGCGAATCGCACTCAAGGTAAAGACGATTGAGGTCGGTGATTTCCAGTTCGCCACGGGCCGAGGGGGTCAGGCTGCGGGCGAGCGAGACAGCTTTCTTATCATAAAAATAGAGACCTGGGACTGCGTAGTTTGATTTTGGCTGGGCTGGTTTTTCCTCGAGGGAGAGGACCCGGCCGTTGGATGCAAATTCCACCACTCCGTAAGCCGTCGGATTGGCGACATGATAGCCGAAAATGGTCGCGCCTGTTTCCCTGCAATGTGCGTCGCCCAAGGCTTGAATGAAATCAACGCCGTAAAAAATATTGTCGCCCAGCACGAGGGCTGATGGCTCCTGGCCGGTAAGAAAACCGACGTTGGCGGCTATATGAAACGCTTGAGCGAGACCGTCAGGACTGGCCTGTTCGGCGAAGGAAAAGCGGAGGCCGAGATTTTCTCCGTTGCCGAGGAGTCTCTTGAAAAGAGGCAAGTCCTGCGGCGAGGAGATGACGAGGATGTTTCGGATCCCGGCTAGCATAAGGACCGAGATCGGGTAGTAGATCAGCGGTTTGTCGTAAACCGGCATGAGCTGTTTCGAGACTGCGATGGTGAGCGGGTAGAGACGGGTTCCGGAGCCGCCGGCGAGGACGATGCCTTTGCGATTCATGGAGCGGAAAGTTTTAGACCCTCGTGCCGAGGCGCTCGCGCGAATATTTTTTTGCTGTGATGTCGGCGGCCCAAGAGCGATTGGTTAGATACCAGCCGACGGTTTTTTCGATTCCTGTGTCGAAAGTCTCGGTGGGCTTCCAACCGAGTTCTCGGTGGATTTTTGTCGCGTCGATCGCGTAGCGTCGATCATGACCAGGTCGGTCAGTGACGTGCGTGATCTGCGAGGCATAGGCCTGGCTGTCGGTCCGCGGAGACTTGGCGTCGAGGAGCGCGCAGATGGTTTTCACGATTTCGATATTTTGCTTCTCGTTCCAGCCGCCGATGTTGTAGGTCTCGCCAATGCGACCTTTTCGCAAAACGATCCAAATGGCGGTGGCGTGGTCCTCGACGTAGAGCCAGTCACGGATCTGCACACCGTCGCCGTAGACTGGTAGCGCTTTCCCCTCGAGCGCGTTGAGGATCATAAGAGGGATCAGTTTCTCGGGGAAATGAAACGGTCCGTAGTTGTTTGAACAGTTGGTGGTGAGAGTTGGCAGGCCATAGGTGTACTGGTAAGCGCGCACCAAATGATCGCTTGATGCTTTGGAGGCGGCGTATGGCGAATTGGGCTCGAAATTGTGGCCTTCCGTGAATGCGGCGGCACTTGGCAGCAGCGAGCCGTAAACTTCATCGGTGGAAACATGCAGGAAGCGGAAGGCCCTTTTTTTTGCTTCGGACAACTTGGCCCAATATTGCTTGGCGCAGTTGAGGAGGCGCAGCGTGCCGACGACATTGGTCTGGATAAAGGGCTCTGGCGAATCGATGGAACGGTCAACGTGTGATTCGGCAGCGAAATTGACGATGGCGTCGATCTCATGTCTGGCGAGCAACTGCGCGACAAAAGCTGCTTTGCCGATGTCGCCGTGCGCAAAGATATAGCGGGGATCAGTCGCGAGATCGGCGAGGTTGGCCAGGTTGGCTGCATAGGTGAGCGCATCGAGGTTAACGAGTTTGCGCAGAGGCGAGTTTTTTTCGGTCAGACGCTGGCGAATGAAATTGGAACCGATGAAGCCGCAGCCGCCGGTGACAAGGAGGTTCATGAGGAGCAGAATCTGTTTCAGGCAGCTTTTACCCAACGACGTAGGTCACGGTCGATGGCTTCGTGCACCTCGGCAATTTGGATGCCGACGGCGGCGAGTTTGGCGGAGCTCATCACGCAGTTCGATCGGGGAGTCTTAGCAGCTTTTTTCATAAAGTCGGATTCGTCGCGAAAGAAGTGGAAGTTCTTGTCGGATACACCACTCTTTTTGATGGAGTAGACTACCTCGTGAGTTGTCACCTGGCCGGGGTTTGTGACGTTATATGTGCCGAAGGGCACACGCTTTTCCCAGCACGTGAAGGTAGCGGTGACGAAATCCTCGAGCTGCGAAATGGAATTGGTAGCTTCGAGGAGCGTCTCGTAACGCAGAAGCTTGGTTAGGTAATTTCGCGGGTTGTCGATCTCATTGAAAGGAATGCGGAGACGCCAGATGAAGACGTTGGGCTGGCCGGCGAGCACTTCCTCGCCGAGCGCTTTTGTTCCCGAATAGAAGCTGCAGTGGTTCGTGCGAAAAGTGAAATTGGGTGTGTCATCCTCTGTGAAACCTGACCCATCGGCCCGCGTTCCACTGTAGATGCAGCCGGAGGAAACGTGGCCCCACGGGACGCCGGCGGCGTTGCAGGCATTGGCAATGATGCCGGGGAACGTGGCATTTCCCAAAAGACATTGGGTCTTGTGTAGCTCGCAGGTGTCGACGTTGGGTTTCCCGGTGTAACCAGCGGCATTGATAAGAAACTCGGGGCTGGTTTGGCGGAGGAGCGCAGTTAGCTTGGATTCATTGCTGTAATCGACCTCGGTACGGCACAGGTTGCGAAAGGGAATGCCCTTCTTTTGCAACATCACTTGGTAAGCAGAACCGACATAACCGGAACCTCCGAGTAGATAAATCATGATTATATCTTATGGAACAGGTCGGCCAAAAGGTCAACCGCTGGTGACTATTTACAGCGAGAACCGCTGCTGGCTGAAATATCTTTTAAGCCAAACTTAGACGCTGCTTAGAAAGTAGCAGCTGTCCATCTCCTTGATTCTTGATTTTGCAGCATTTGTAGTTGTTCTAGGAAGCAGGAACGAAAGTCCATAGATAGCGATATACTGTAGCTTTGAAAGGTCGAAGCTACGATTGCTAAATTATAAATGATACGCGGAGAAAAAACGACAGCCTTTCACACACGGTGTGTCGGCAGGTTTTTAAAGCGTTTGTAGTGTTACTCAGCGAGGCGTTAAAAGTGAGCGGGACGAGGAAATTGGCAAGGCGGTTGGCAAGTAATATTAAGGCTGAAGTAATTGGACTGTTTCACCACCCTTGATAAATCATAAATCGCTTCCTAAAGCGTATTCCGATCCGTAGTTGAACAAGCGCCAGCATTTGACTAGATCGACGGGAGGAATGGAGACGTAGGCCATCATGACCGCGACGGAGTTGCTGCAGAAGTGGCCCAGGCCGTAGCTTACGATGTGTTCCTAAATCTATGCGGAGCGGAGTTTTTCACTGGAGCCAGTGTGGGGATTTGCGTGCGAAACTTTTGAAGGGGTTCCCCATGTATTATCCTTGCTACCGCCTTCGAGGGCGACGACTTTGTGAAATATTTTTGTGGTCATTAACATCTCGTAGACCTTGGCGATAGTTTGGGAAGAGATTTGCCATCATTGCCAGCGGGAATGATGGCGGTAATAGAGTTGAAGCGGGCCGGACATCGAGACCGAGACAGAACGGCAACGCTAAACTAGCTGTATGCTGGAGTTGCCAAACCAGCTCGGGGCGCGCTTTTGGTGTGGCGAGGCGCTCTAGCTCTACAGGCGTGCAGGCGTGTGGGCCCCCGGCGTGATCCAGCACGATCTGTAAGATGTCGAAGCGGCTCGGCGCTAGGGTGCTGAGCTGGTTGGGCGACACGGCCGATGCGATGCTGCCAGAGAAGTTGGCGATGCGTTCGGCCGGGCCGGGGCGAGCGCTGGTATGGCTAATTGCTTTCCAACACCGGCATCTCAATCGCGCGGGTGCAGGTAAGTGCGTGCCTGGCAACCGGAACTGTGAAAACTGAGATACTTTGGTAGGCGGCGGTGTAGCCTAGCTGCTGGTCCAAAAGAGGAAGATACTCTGATCCGCGCGGAAAAGCTGGCCCGGGGCTGGCTGTACGGCTGCAGCGAGCGATGAATCCGCGAAAGTCAAACGCGGTGATGTGTTCAAGCGTAAGCGCTTCGAAGGCAAGCCTTATCGCTCTGTACTGAGAAAGCGAGACCAGAGTTTAAAAACCTCTGCCGTACCATCAGAGCCGACGCCCGGAGAAAACTGGCGGATGGAAAGGAAGGCATCGCGTTCGATAGTGACACCCAAATGGCAGAATAGCTAGATGGTGTAGACGCGGCTTGTCGAGAGGAGAATGAAACCGGTTTTTGTTGCTCGGAAGTATTTGCGGAGGTTAATTGTTCCGGCAGGATTATGAGCGGCGAGTTCGCTGAAACTCGTGCGGTTCTAAATACCGGCGAGCACGCTCGTATTGGCTGCTCCATTGATTTTGAAGTCGCTTCCCGGTAGGTCGTCGATCTGCTGCAGGAAACGCAGGTCGGCGGTGATGGTTTTTGCACCAAAGGCTGCGAGCGTCTCGCGGCTGGTTGGTTCCCCTGCCGGTGCGGATGAAATTATCGAAGCCATTGACTTAGTGGCTGCCGACAAGCAGCTGCTGGAAAACGTGCTGTTGACGAAGTCGTATATAGATTAGATGTTGTAAATTAGGATGTGTATGTGGAGGCGAAGGCTGATTAACGTAGATTCAGGTTCTGGCGGTGCGCTTTTGCGAGACCTCGACGACTTGGTGTCGATAGTTTCTTCGAGGGTGACTGAAATTCTACGACGGGCAATCCGCATGCGTTTTTCTCAGATTGAAATAGCAAAAGACTTGGTTGCCAATGCGGCTCTGATCGTTTAGATATAAATCTGTTTTTGCCAAAAACTCTCCAACAATCACGAAGGCTTCGAGAATCGAAAAAAGTTGGCTTTGCTGGCACCAATGTTGTAGGTTTCATTGGTGCATGGGGCTACGGCGAAGATGGCCACGGAGTGGGAATGCGTGTAGGGTGAAATGTTTATCTCGGCCCTCGAAATTGTATTTAACATTTAACAAGGTAGATGAGAAAGCCACCAGCCACCGCACAATGGCTAGCAGGTGGACATGTTGGAATATGCGGCTTTATTCCTGCACCATGGCGTTGGCGGCGGCCTTGGAAGCTCCGCTAAGATAGCGACTTGGCTCATCAATAGTAAACGTTTTGGCGATTCCGTGAGCGTAAGCGGGGATCGGCATAATCCAAGCGCGTTTCCAACTCTGGCGGTTTGATGATCTTCGACGTATCACCGCAGGCCTTGTTCGTGCTCATATGCACGAAAGGAAATTTCGCGCAGACTTGACGCACAGCTTTTAGGGGATTAAGCGTGCTGATGGCGTACGGCGTTAGTGTCGAAATAGCCGAAACGAATGAGCAGTGAGCAGTAGCCCCATTTGCGAGAGGGGAGCGCGGCGGTCTGGACTATGGCGGGGGATGGAGGAGCTGGAGCACGCTGGCGCGGTTACAGTTACAGGTGCCCAGCTTTTGATGCTGTAATTCGCTGGTACAGATATACGTTCTTGGCTTAAATGAGTGTCGACTTGACGCCGAAGACAGCGCGTGTGGCTGTTGTCCACCCCCGTGGACCCTAGGTAGCCGAGATCGGGAAAATACACGCAAGCTTCATAGGCCGATGATGCCAGAAAAACCATTGGTGAGTATAGTCTTATGCTTAATAATAAAGAAAGGAATGCAACTTGTAAAGCACAAGCGGTCGCGCCCTTATTAGCAGTATTTCCTTCCTTGAGTCAAGTGTGGATGGGTGAATACCTTCTCTTTTGTTACTTGGTTTTATTATTTTATTACTACACGGTGTGGGGCATGGGATTTCGACTATCGACTATTATAACTGCTCGATCTTAACAGCTTTCGGCGGTTGCCGGTTGCTATGGGTAAAAAACGTTGCTGGAACGCAGCACCTTGTACGAAGAAATTCAGCGGCTGGCTGATCGATGACCGCTGAGGTGCGAAAAAAGACCGAGCGTTGATTCTCCGAGCGGCTTGCAGATGGCCGAAAATTGGGCCTGGGCCAAGGTTAAATTCTATGTTATTGGAATCGAGTAAGATGCGAGCTTTTCCTCTTCGGCAAAGGAGCGTGATTCGCAAAAAACAAGAACTTCGATTGGGCAGTGAAGTCGGCGCATGGCGCGGAGTTGAGTCCGTATTTGGCAAAGGCGAAAGGCGCTGGGCTGATTCGCATCTTATTATCATACGATAGTAGGATGACGCTGGCAACAAGTACGTATCGGCCATTTTTGTTATCGCGCGTATTGCGGAGTCGTTCGGGAACGGCGGAAAAACCGAGTCCCGCTGCGACCGTGTGAAAAAGTAAATCAAGGCGAGGCCTAAGGAACCGTTGATATGATGAATATTATAAATGGGAGCTGGTTCGATCTATGGATCGGTCACCGGTACCATGGGAAAGACCACCAAGACCGGAAACAGTGTCCAAACAGTGATAGTGATGCCCATCCTGTGACTGTGGCGGAAAGGGCAGCGAATTTTGGCCACAAGCAGCAACTCGCTGGCCAGTAGCAGAAGTCTTATTTGAGGAAAGGCAGGTGCGATGACTTGTTTTTCGAAAAACAGGCGAAATAACAACTCGCTGAACGAGCCGAGCACGAAAGCAGGAAACTCAGTTACACCTCACCCTAATAAGCGAGGCTTTCGTGATAGCTGGAGTAGGAATTGTGGACCGAACGGTAGAATGCTAGAATGTGTTAGTGACTTATTGTATCAGCGCATGCCTATTCGTGTCCACGGTATTTTCGCTAATTATCACTTTATTGTTGCTTGGTCAACCCAGCCTACGCTGCGGTAGTGGTGACTGCAGTGATCATGGTTTTGCGGCGTCTCTAGTTCCGGAACGGTACGCCTTGAATCGGGTGGTGTTATTTACGGTATTAGTATATAATGATCACTTATAATTCCAGCTATTCTACGGTTCCATTGTCCTTTGCTGCACTAACTTCCAACTTGGGTCGGTTCCTTGAGTAGGTGGGGAGGAGGGTGTATGTGCTAAAAGGCGTTTTTCTCGAGACCAAACGCGGCGATGTTTGCGCGGTCGTCGGCACTTCTGGCTGTGGCAAGGTCACTTTGTTTTTATCTGCTCGTACTGTTCGACAAACCAGACGGCGGTTCGACCTGGGTCGTCGGTGGCCTCATATTCAATTCAACGCGAGTGATCTGAAGCGTACGGCCGCTTGCAGCGAGCATATTGGTTTTGTTTTTCAATTTCACTTTCCGATGCTTGAGTTCACCACGTTGGGAAACGTGATGATGCACATGCACAAGCTCGACTGGTGTACGGAGAAGCAGGTGGCTGAGCGTGTGCGCTCGCTTCTCAAGAACTTTGGCTTGGGAGAAAAACGCACCGTTTCGGTCCGTAGCTTTCTGGCGCTGAACAGCAATGGCAATGTATGGCGGTCGTCCGGGTGCTCACCGAGCAATGGTAATTATTTTGGCCGACGAGCTGACGCTGACGGTCAATCTCGACCACAAAAAACTGCTCCTGTTTTCGGCCTTTTGACTCAACTCGCGATATTGCAAATCGCTGTTGTGAGACTCGCCTGATGTGCGACAGAAAATTTATAAATAGTCCGCTGCTGCTGGAACTTGGAGGAAAAATTTACTGCGGAGCGATTGCTAGTTTCTTGGCTAGTTCGAGCAAGTTGCTGAACCAAAAATCCCAATAATCGTAGAGAATAGGTAAAAATAGGTTAGGTAATAGGTGAGGGGTTGAAAATTTTATTTTACATGTATTCTGCGGCTTATTTTGGTTATAGCTTGAAATAACGCATGTACGTGAGCTTAAATTATTCGCGCAAATTTTTTTTTAGCTAAAACCGACGGAATGGTTGCCGCCGTGTGGTTAGAGCTCCCAAAGCTTTTGCCCAAAAAGAGACCAACGGTGCTGCTGCTCCTGAGTATTCTGTCGTCCCCTCTGAAGTCCAAGGCGCACGCTGTATCTCGCCAACGAGACATCTACAAAAGACATCTACTAAATCGCGAATTTACGGCCCATGTCGAAAATTTTTCCCAAGTCCGCAAACGCGCTTCCGTTGCAGATCGTTATCTTTGTTGCAGTACTTGGCGGCGTGGTGACCGCGGGAGTGACCTATTATGCGACTCCGAAATATTTGCGCGTTGGCTTCCAGCCCGTACAGCCGGTCCCGTTCCCTCACGACCTGCACGCTGGCCAGCTCGGCATCGATTGCCGCTATTGTCACGCCAGCGTTGAAAAGTCTGCAACTTCGAGCATCCCGAGCTCGCAGACCTGTATGAATTGCCACAACACTATAAAAGCAACGAGTCCGCTGTTTGAGCCGATCGTTAAGAGCTATAAGACCGGCCAGCCTGTGCCGTGGGTAAAGATCCACCAGTTGCCAGATTATGTGTATTTCAACCACTCTGCACATGTGAATCGCGGCGTTGGCTGTGTTGAGTGCCACGGCAAAGTGAACGAGATGCCGGTCGTCTATCATGCGAAATCGCTTTCGATGGGCTTCTGTCTTGATTGCCATCGGGATCCGGTGTCTCACTTTCGTTATCCAAAGGACGTCTTTAATCTCAATCGCCAGACGCTTCTCGACCAAGGCAAGCTCGCCGAGGCCAGCAAATTCATCGCGGACTGGAAAGTTAAGCCCCCGCAAAGCTGCTCTGGTTGTCATCGTTAATGAAACGCAAATTCAAACATCCCGCCCCCTCCCAACGTGAGCTCACCGGCCCCCGTTATTGGCGCAGTCTTGACGAACTCGCGGAAACGCCTGCCTTCCGTGAACAGCTCGCCCGGGAATTCCCTGAAGGTTCATCTTTGACCGAAGGTGTTGATCGCCGGATTTTTCTCAAGATTATGGCCGCGTCTTTCGCACTCGGCGGCCTTGGCCTTGCTGGTTGCCGTCGTCCGGAGACGAAGATTCTGCCTTACGGTAAGTCCGTCGAATACATCATTCCCGGCCTTCCGCTCTATTACGCTACAGCGATGTCATTGCGCAAATCAGCCATCCCGCTGTTGGCGGAGACGCACCAAGGTCGCCCGACCAAGATTGAAGGTAACCCAACCTACACTCCGCTTGGTGGCGCCACGTCTGTTTTCGCCCAAGCCTCTGTTCTCGACCTCTATGATCCGGAGCGCGCTCGTGAGCACACAAAGGGTAGCCAGGTGCTGGACAGTACTGCCGTTAACGATCTGCTCCCAAAAATTCGCCAACAACACAGTGCCAATGGCGGACGAAGCCTTGCGTTTCTCGCCGATACTTCCGCTTCGCCAACCCGCTCTCGGTTGGTGGCGAGCATTCGCAAACAGTTTCCTCAGGCGATCTGGGCTGAATACGAGCCCATCCAAGACGAAGTTCCTGCTGAGGCGATCTCCGCCTCCTTTGGCCGCCCGGTAAAACCTCTCTACCGTTTTTCGAAAGCGAAGTGCATAATCTCGCTCGATTCCGATTTCCTCCAAGCTGAGGCTGGCGCCCCCATCTACGCTCGCGATTTCTCGAAAGGTCGCCGCGCGGAAAAACCCGGCGATGAGATGAACCGCCTCTACGTTGCCGAGAGCGGTTTCACGATCACGGGCAGCATGGCGGATCATCGCCTGCGTGTTTCTAGCAGTCACGTTCAGGCTTTCGCTGCCGCACTTGCCGGAAAGATCCTTTGTTCAAGCGAATTTGCTTCGCTCGCGGCTGGTCTTGAGGATGACACTTTGGCTTGGATCGACGAATGTGCTAAGGATCTCGCGGCACATGCGGGCAAATCGCTTGTGCTCGCGGGTGCTCATCAGACGCCGGCGGTCCACGTGATCGTCAATGCGATCAACGCTAAGCTCGGCAACCTTGGCAAGACGGTCGATTATGTGGCGCTCCCCGAGGAAGCGACTCCGGCCTCGATTTCGGATCTTGCTGGTGTCATCAACGCCGGAGCAGTTGACACGCTAATCGTCATTAACGGCAACCCGGCCTACAATGCACCGGCCGATCTAAATTTCCCCGCTCTTCTGAAAAAGATACCGTCCGTGATCCGCTATGGCTATCACATCGACGAAACCTCCGAGTTGGCTGGCGTGCAGCTCGCTGCGACGCACTATCTCGAATCGTGGGGCGATGCCCGCACGGTCGACGGTACGATCGTTGCGATCCAGCCAATGATCCTTCCGCTCTTTGATGGTCTGATGGAAGTTGAGCTGTTGGCCCGTCTTGCAGGCGAAGCGAAGACTGGTGCCTACGAACAGGTTTTTGCCACGATCGGCTCCATCACTGGCGGCGGCCAGAAATCTTTTAATAAGTTTCTCCACGACGGAGTGCTCGCCGGCTCGGAATACAAGCTGGTTTCGGTTTCGTTCAACCCCAATGCAGGCAGCAGCGTGATCGGATCGACGAAATCTTCCGTTACTGTGACGGAAGAACAGGTCGAGGTGCGTTTCGCGCCCGATTTGAAGATTGACGATGGTCGCTTTGCTTCTAACGGCTGGCTGCAGGAATTGCCAGAATCGATCACCAAACTGGCTTGGGACAACGCAATTCTTGTAAGTCCGCGTCTTGCCAAAAGACTAGGCGTCGTGCCCGATAGCGTCAAGCTCCAGGTTGCCAGAAAAGATCTTTCCGAGAATTTTAATTACAAAGAAATTGCCTATATCGCCGAAATTACTGTTGGCGATCGCAAAATTTCTGGTCCGATCCACATCCAGCCGGGTCTCGCCAATTATACCGTGATCGTTCCACTCGGCTACGGCCGTAAGTGTGCCGGTCATGTAGGCACCGATATTGGTTTTAGCGCTTATCCGCTGCGCACGACAGGGGCGATGGGGTTCGTCACCGGTGCCAAAATCACGGTGAGTGGTGAGCGCAAAAGCATCGCAACTACTCAGGAACACTGGTCGATGGAAGGCCGCGGTATCGTTCGCGAAGCTAACCTCGAGGAATTCGACGAGAATCCGAACTTCGTAAAAGAAATCGGTATAGAGGCGGAAACGCCCCCGATCTTGGGCCCGGAAAGCGCTAAGCGGCCTGACGAAACTGAAGCGACCTATCTGGCGCGCATCCATGGGGGAAATCCGAGTCTCACGCAAAAGTTCCCGCCGCGTGGCAACTCGCTTTACGAAACGCCGAACTTCGACGGCATCCATCAATGGGGCATGTCGATTGATCTCAACACCTGCATCGGCTGCAACACCTGTGTGATTGCCTGCCAGGCGGAAAACAACATTCCGATCGTCGGTCGCGAGCAAGTGAAGCGTGGTCGCGAGATGCATTGGATTCGTCTCGATCGTTATTACTCGGATGGTCGGATCGATTCCGAGGCTTTTGGTGCCGAGGGCAATCGCGAGATTCCGGAGGATCCTCAGGCGGTCGTCCAGCCGATGACATGCCAGCATTGCGAACTCGCACCCTGCGAAACTGTTTGTCCGGTCAACGCGACCGTCCACGATGACGAAGGCCTGAATGTGATGGCTTACAACCGTTGCATCGGTACCCGTTACTGTGCCAATAACTGCCCCTATAAGGTTCGACGGTTTAACTATTTCGATTGGAACAAACGTGCTACCGATGATCTTTACATGGGCCCGCTTGGTCACCAAAAGGAAATGCCCGAGCTAATCAAGATGGTGAAGAACCCGGACGTGACCGTGCGCATGCGCGGCGTTATGGAAAAGTGTACCTACTGCGTGCAGCGCATCCAGCAAGCGAAGATCGCCCAACTCCGCAAAGCCGGACCCTCGGGTAACGTCGAAGTTCCGGACGGCACCTTTACGACTGCCTGTGCCCAGTCTTGTCCGACTGAATCCATTGTTTTCGGTAACATCAAGGATCCGGACAGCCAAGTGGCGAAGCTCAAGGCTCAGCCGCGCGGTTACGCGGTGCTGGGTTACTTGAATGTTCGTCCCCGCACAACTTACCTCGGTAAACTCCGAAATCCCAACCCGAAGATGCCTGACTACAAAAAGCTCCCGCTTAGCCGCGTCGAACAAAACAAGAAGAACCATCCGACGCACAGCGACGGAGCCGCTGAAGACTACGAAGCCAAAGCGGAAAAACATGAAACTGCTCGCGCAGAAAAACCCTAATGAGCGCGCAAGCTTCTGATCATCCAACTCCAGCGGTTCTCTCAGAGGTCAAACCGGCAGTTTCCCCGCGCGCTGAACTCGTCGAAAACAATCGCGACTTCAAGTGGATCACTGACAAAATCTGTGGCATCGTCGAAGGGAAGACCCCCGCTTGGTGGTGGTGGTGTTTCTGTCTGGCGACCTTTATCGCTTGCTTTACCGTTGCGGGTCTCGTTTATCTTGTTGCCACTGGTGTTGGTGTCTGGGGTCACGCGAGCCCGGTCAGCTGGGGCTGGCCGATCGTCAACTTCGTCTTCTGGATCGGTATTGGACACGCTGGAACCTTGATCTCCGCGATCTTGTGTTTGTTGCGCCAAAAATGGCGCACGTCAATCAATCGCGCGGCCGAGGCCATGACGATCTTTGCTGTCGTGTGCGCTAGTATCTTCCCGGTTTTTCATGTCGGCCGCATCTGGTTCGCTTGGTTTCTTTTCCCCCTGCCGAACGCGAACTATATCTGGCAGAATTTTCGTTCGCCGCTCGAATGGGACGTGTTTGCGGTTTCGACCTATGGTACCGTTTCCGTGCTATTTTGGTATGTCGGTTTGATCCCTGACCTCGGTACCTTACGCGATCGCTTTACGCAAGTGGGCAACATGGTGAAGGCCCGCATTTATGGCTTCTTTGCGATGGGCTGGCGCGGTTCCAACCGCCATTGGAGAAACTATGAAATGGCCTACCTGATTTTGGCCGGTGTAGCCACTCCGCTTGTGCTCTCTGTGCACACGATCGTTTCGTTCGACTTTGCTGTTTCGCTGGTCCCCGGCTGGCATACGACGATCTTCCCGCCTTATTTTGTTGCGGGAGCCATTTTCTCAGGCTTTGGCATGGTACTTACTCTCATGCTTCCGCTGCGTGCGATCTTCCGTCTGGAAGATCTGATCACGCAATATCACATCGACTGTATGTGCAAAATCACATTGGCGACAGGTACTATGGTCGGTTATGCCTATGGAATGGAGTTCTTTATTGCGTGGTATGGCGCCAATCCGTTTGAAGGTTTCACTTTTATCAACCGCGCTTTCGGCCCATACTACTGGGCTTATTGGTGGATGATCAGCTGCAACGTGATTACGCCGCAGTTCTTCTGGTTTAAGGCTGTGCGGAAAAACACCTCGCTTGTCTGGGTTCTGTCGATCTTCGTAAACGTCGGCATGTGGTTTGAGCGATTCGTGATCATCTGTACGTCTCTGACCCGCGACTTTCTCCCGTCGAGCTGGGGTTACTTCAGCCCCTCGATCGTCGATATCTTCACTTTCTTCGGCACGTTCGGTGTCTTCTCGACCCTCTTTCTGCTCTTCATCCGCTTTATACCGATCATGCCGATGTCGGAGGTCAAATGTATTATCCCAGCTGCAGACCCGCACAGTGAGGACCCAAAGCGCGCCAACAACCTTCATGATACGGAGGGCATACATACCATACATACATAAAAAGATGAAAACGACTTACGGACTTCTGGCCACCTTCGATACTACGCCCGCGCTCTACCATGCGTGCGAGCACGTGCGCGATGCTGGCTTCAAAAAATGGGATGCGATCACGCCATTCCCCGTCCATGGCCTCGATGTCGCGATGGGCATGCCGCGTTCGAAGCTTCCCCGGGCATCTTTGTGCGGAGGGATCACCGGTTTTTGCACTGGTATCTCGCTGATTTGGTTTACCGGTGCGTTTGACTACAAGCTTATGGTCGGTGGTAAGCCGTTCTTTTCGCCGCTCTTTGCCTTCCCAGTGAGCTATGAGCTTACGATTCTCTTCACGGCCTTCGCGAGCATTATTGGAATGTTCGTGCTCAACCGTCTTCCCATGCACTACCACCCGGTGCAAAAAGCCCCGCAGTTTATGCGACTGTTGGATGATCGTTTTCATATCGTGATCGAAGCGACTGACCCAAAATTCAATGCCCACGAGGTCCGCGATTTCTTTGCGAAAATAAATGGCAAGGATATTGTCGAACTAGAGCAATAAAATGCGCTATGCCTACTACACGCTTGCGTTCTTCTGTTTGCTCGTGATTTCGGTCATGGGATTCCGTGGCCTCCTCAGCGATAAACCGCCAATCATTGTTTTCCCGGACATGGACTTCCAGTCCAAATACAAACCGCAGATGGAGTCGAAATTCTTTGCAGATGGCTGCGCCGACCGCATGCCCGTGCCTGGTACCATTCCATTCGGCCGTTCAACCGAAGTCAACGATCCAGATTTTCTCCGTACCGACGATCGTATTTATCAGGGTAAGGAACCCGACGGCTCCTTTTCCCGTGGCTTTCCAGTCTCGGTGACAAAAGAGATGATTTTCCGAGGGCAGAATCGCTTCAACATCTACTGCCGCCCGTGCCACGGTGCACTAGGTGACGGCATGGGCATCACCAAATCCTATGGCATGGTTGCAACGCCGAGCTACCACGACGATCGCCTGCGACGGATGGCAGAGGGCGAGATTTTCAACACTATTACCCATGGCAAGAATACAATGATGCCTTATGCCGATAAATTGTCGCCGGAAGACCGCTGGGCTGTTATCGCTTACGTGCGCGCTTTGCAGCGCGCTCAACACGCCAGTATCGACGATGTGCCGCGAGAGCACCGGGGAGGGAATTTGAAGTAAAATGAGTACCACTTCTGGCACCTCGGCTCCAACCGCCAGCAATTCCGCAGGCAAAGCTCTTGCGATCGGCTTCTTCGGCCTCGTCTTGACGGCGTTTGGTTTCCTTTTTATGCCCGCGAAAAACGTCGCTTTGTCCTACCTTGTGGGTGTCATCTACTGGACGGCCACTGCGATCGGCATGCTGATGCTGGTGATGATTCATCATATTTTTGACGCCGGCTGGTCTGTGGTTCCGCGCCGCCAATTAGAACATGGACTTACTGCTTTTAAATGGCTTTTTGTCCTTTTTGTTCCATTGCTGGTTTCGGTTTTTGTGAAGCCGGGCTTGATCTGGCCGTGGATGAATCCAGCGCACAAGCTTCACGAAAGTCTGACCGTTGGCAACGACATACTCTACGTGAAAAAGTCTAGTTTCCTCAATGTCCGTATGTTCGTCGGCCTGACCGTGGTTTTCTACGGCATCTGGATTTTCCTTTCCTACTTGCTTCGCTCCGCCTCTTTCGCACAGGACAAGGACGGCTCTTTCAAGTGGACCATCCGCTGCCGCAAGATCGCTGCTGCTGGCATCCCGCTTACTGCTCTTTCTCTCACGGGCGGGGCGATTTTCTGGATGAAGAGCCTCGAGTATCACTGGTTTTCCACGATGTATGGCGTTTGGTTCTTTGCCAATTGTATGCGTGGTGCGCTTTGCGTACTGATGTTCATTCTTATATGGTCTTGGCACCGTGGCGACCTGAGGGGTGCGCTCAACACCAACCATTGGCATTGTATCGGCACGCTTACTCATGCTTTCTCGATTTTCTGGGCCTACGTTACTTTTTCACAATACTTCCTGATCTGGAACGCTAACGTTCCTGAAGAAACCTTCTGGTATAACCTGCGCGAAATTAACAACAGCAATGGAGAACCCAATCAATGGAAGTGGGTGGGGTTCGTGATCCTCTTCGGACATTTTTTCTTTCCTTTTCTCTATCTCCTCAGTTACCGATTGAAGAGCACGTGGACCGGCTTGCTCCCCATCTGCATCAGCATTGGTCTCACCACCCTTATTGATCTTTGTTATAACGTGCTTCCCACCATCAAAGATGCTCATGGTGACCCACTGCCTTTCTTCTCGCTGAATCTCCTGTGGGTTACCTCGTCCTTGGTAGGTACCGGCGGCATTTTTTTCTGGGCATTTCTTTGCAGCTACGCTTCCGGTGCTGCGAAACTTATCCCGATTCGCGATCCACGTATTAAAGAGTCGCTCTCTTTCCACCCAGCTGCCACGAACTCATGAATCATGAATCCGCAACGTACGCCGGTCTTTACGACAGTGATCGTGATCCTTAGTGTACTATTCTTCGGCTGGCTGGTCAATAAGTCCTACCACCCGACTCCAAAGGGCTTTGCTACCGTGACTGCCGATCCGGCCGATTTCTCTGAGGACCAACGCTGGAAACTAACGGCCGAAGGTCGAGCACAGCACCTCACTGAAATGCAACAGAAAGAAGAAGTCGAGGCTACCACTTACAGTTGGGTAGACCAGCCAGCCGGTGTTGTTCATATTCCCATTGACCGGGCTATCGAATTGACCGCGCATGATCTTTTGCTCAAAAAAAATAATGAACGCCACGGCAACAAACCTGCGTGCGGAACAGCAAAAGATTGACCGTTCGCTTTTCGGACCGACCTTGCTACTTCTTGGTTCAGCCCTCGCTTGGCTGATCCTTGGTGACATCGCCCAGCTGTTTAGCTCGATCCAGCTGCACACCCCGTCTTTTCTGGCTGGTTGGGAGTGGACTACCCATGGTCGCCTCGCTCCGGTTGGACGCGATGCTTTCGTTTACGGCTGGGGCATGAATGTCGCCTGTGCCTTCTCCTTCTGGTTGATGGCTCGTCTTTCCGCTACCACGTTGCGGCATGGCGGCTGGCCTTATGTGGCCACGTTTTTCTGGAATTTCGGACTTACTCTTGGATTGATCGGCATCCTGAATGGAGCTAGTACGTCCTTTGGCCTTTTCGAAATGCCACGATTTGTGGTGTTATTGCTTTTCAGCTCCTACCTATTGCTCGCTGTGTGGTGCGTCACGACGTTTAGCGTGCGCAATACAGAAAACGTATTTGCCTCGCAATGGTATTTGCTTGGCGCGGCGTTTTGGTTTCCATGGCTCTTTCTCGCAGCAGCCCTCATGTTGGTCGAGCAGCCGGTTCAAGGCACTGTTCAAGCCGTGGTCAATTCCTGGTATTTGAATGGTATCTATAGCCTTTTTTTTGTCCAGCTTGCGCTTGCTGCGATCTATTACTTCTTGCCGAAGATCCTTGGTAAGGCGATCTACTATTACCACATGGCTCCGATCGGTTTCTGGTGGTTCGCGATTTGTTCGGCTTTTTCCGGCGGCACCCGTCTGCTTGGTGGCCCTGTCCCAGTGTGGGTCTCTACGCTCGGTACGGCGGCAAACTTCACGATCATTCCCGCCATTATCATCATCAGCGTGAACATTTTTGGCACGCTTGCGGGCGATCGCAGTAAGGCCAAAGGAAGTACCACGATGAAGTTCATTTACCTTAGCGTCGCTGGCTTTTTGGGCGTCGCTATTCTTAACTTTCTTCTCTCGCTTCGCGATTTTGCTTCCATCGTGCAGTTTACCATACTGCCCGAATTTCGCGACTGGCTAACGATGTATGGCTGCTTCTCCACAGCGATGTTTGCTGCAGCCTACTTCTTCCTCCCACGCCTTACAGGGCTTTCGTGGCGATCGGTGACGTTGATTAAGATCCATTATTATGCAGTTATTGCCGGCTTTATTTTGATGGCGTTTTCCGGCTTCTACGGTGGCTGGATCCAAGGTGGCCTGCTCAACGCGCCCAGCCAATCGTTTACGGAGATATCTCAACAGATGTCGCCTTGGTTCTTAATTCAGACGATTGCGCGCGTGGCTTTGATCGTCGGCCACATCGCTTTCTTCATTAATTTTTCCTGGCTAGTTTGTCCGGTTAACTCCCGCGGCACCACGGCTGCCGCTGTCGAGAATCCTTCTATTCTCGAAACTTCTGCAGGAGATCGCGCATGAAAAGCGGTTTGCTCATTTTTCTAGGTGCTCTTGGCGTTGCGGTTATTTCTTGGAGTGGCGTGGTTCTCATGGCCCAGCGTCAATATGGGGCCCTGACTCAATTCAAGGATCCGGCGGAAGAAGCGCTCTATCCGCTTCCGCTCAGCGGTATCGCAGCCCAAGGTGCAATGGTTTACAAGGATCTTGGTTGCGCTTCCTGCCACACGCAGCAAGTTCGCCGAGCTGGCATCGGTGGCGACATCGAGCGGGGTTGGGGCACGCGGCAGAGCGTTGCTCGCGATTACATTCGTGAAACCACAGCCCAACTGGGATCCATTCGGGTCGGTCCTGACTTACGTAATCTTGCCGATCGGAGTTACGCGACCGATGAATATCTCTTTAACTTGCTGTATGCTCCGGAAAGCGTTGCCTCTCATGCGGCTATGCCGGCCTATCGCTTCCTCTTCGAGGTGCGCCCAATCACTGTCGGTCAAGCTTCGCCGAGCGCGCTTCATTTGACCGGGAAAAACGCTCCGCCTGCGGGCTGCGAAGTTGTGCCCAGCATCCGGGCCCAACGTCTTGTCGCATACTTGCGTAGCTTAAACGATACCTACGAGTATCCCGAAGCCAAGCCTTTTGACGAAAAGTCAGAAGACGCTAAAAAAAAGGATGCCCACTAAGATGAGCTCCGACCCCCCCCAAAAAAAAGTCGACCAATTGGGCGCTTCGGATAAAAGTGTCCTGGAAGCTCACAACCAGCTCCAGAAGAAGAAGCTGGAAAAAAACGTCGGCTACGACCCGTTCCCGCTTCTTTTGCTCGGGATTATGTGCTGTGCGATCTTTTTCGGTTCGATTTATCTGGCCCATTACTCGGGCCATTTCGATCCATCTATCTATAACGAGCACCAGGAACCCGCAACGGGTCCGGTGGCCGCTGCTACCGTCACTCCGGTTCAACTCGGTAAACGCACTTTCAGCCAAGTCTGCATTATCTGCCACCAAGCGATGGGTCAGGGGGTCCCGGGTATTTATCCCCCTCTCGCCCATTCGGAGTGGGCCCAAGGAAGCGAGGAGCGGATTATCAGTATCGTCCTTCACGGCCTCACCGGCCACATCAAAGTTGATGGCAAGGAGTTCAACAACACCATGGCCCCGTTCGGCGCGGCGCTGAAGGACGATCAAATTGCGAATGCGCTCACCTACGTTCGCCAGGAGTGGGGTAACAAGGCTCCGCCAGTCGATTCGGCTACCGTGGCCAAAGTCCGCACTGAAACCGCTGGCCGGACTAAGCCTTGGACGGTCGACGAGCTCGAGAAAATCGGCAACCCGTAACCACAACCCGTAGGTGCGACTCGCTTTTAGTCGTAAAAACCTAACAAAAAACCCGGCTTTTTGCTGCGGTAGGTTGTTTCCCCCCCAACGTTGTCTGGTAGGTCGGCTAGCCACCCGAAGCCTGGCATTTGAAATTTCTTATAATAGGCTGGCATAGTGAAATCGGCATCCATCCCTACCTCGGTCGCCTCAAACTTAAAAACTTTTCGACTCTTGGCGTTGTTGAGAAATGACCAGCAATGGAATTCGTTTCCCCTCCTAGGGCGTCCTCTTACTTCGAATCGCTGAGTAGAGCGGCCTTCCCCCGGCTGAGCCTCCTATCGCCACCTTGTTCTCGCGCGCTAGCATCCAGGTGTTAAACGTGCCCAAATTGCCTGCGAGCCAGGTGCCGGTGGTCGCGTTCGCTTGTTATTGATGGTCAAAATTTTGTAGATATGATCTAGGGTCGCTTCGGTTTTATTGGTACCGTACCCTCCGTATCGGTCTTCTTCCCTTGGTTTTCCATTTTCTCCATGTATTTTTGTCGCGCATTAGGATTTGCATCCCCTGTTTGCTCCAGCTCATGATCATATCGACGGATTATCCATTGACAGACATGCTGATCAGGTTGCCTCTGACTCGGAGGTCATGCTTGTTGGTGTGCTGCGCGGGCCACTCGCGCGTAGGCTGCTTTCCCGGTAAAAGTGGTTGGCGGCGGATACTGCAGACCTCAGAGCGGGGGCCATCAGGTCGAGAAATCGGGGGAATAAACTTTATGTGCCGCTGACCGTAGAATTTTCTCCAGCTGGCTTAAGAAGCGACCACCGAAACGGATTTGCTTCCGATGCTAGCGCCGAGGAACCTACCGGGATGCCTGCCGAATTTACGATCATGAGGACGGTCGAGTTTTTCGAGACTGATATGGCCGGGATCATGCACTTTTCGAATTACTTTCGTTGGATGGAAGCGTGCGAGACTGCGTTTTATCGTGCCGTGGGGGTGCCGATTATTCACTTCGTTCCGGGACAGGCAGTCGGCTGGCCGCGGGTCGCGGTCACTTGCAACTATCGCGCACCACTGCGTTTTGGCGATGTGGTGACGGTTCGTCTCCTGGTAAAAAAGATTGGTGTGCGCTCCATCACTTACGTTTTCCAGTTTCGGAAATCGCAGGGAGAACTCGTGGCACAAGGCGAGGTGACGACGGCTTTTGTTACCGCCGGCGAATCTGCCGGTATGAAAGCCGAGTTGATTCCCGAAATTCTTAGGGAGAAGCTGCAGGAAGCGCTGACCCCAGAATGGGGTGGTTGACTAATTGATGCGGACGGAGCTGCGCAATAGGGGTTGCGGCCGCCTTCAAGGGCAGAGTTTCATAGCCCTCCGAGGTTTGGGGATACATTGCTGTAGCCCTGGTTTAGCCGTGCAACTCCTCCAGGCTTTAGAGAAGAAACGGCAACAGCGGGAGGTGGTATTTCTCAGCAAGGTGGAAAAGGGTTTTGGGAAATGCAGTTGTGTATTCTGGATCGAGATCCGGCGGAAACTGCATACCAACGAGGGTGGCTTGCACGTGCGGTTAGCGTGCATGGGCTGGATGACCGCTTCAAGGTTTCCCTGTATTACGTTCAATAGCACGCCCTGAAAACTGTCGTTGCTGCCAAGTTTCCAGAACAAAGGCATCAGGATCAGTTGCTTTTGCCATCGCCACCTACCTCAGCCGCTGGAACTCGCCAAAAGTGGTGTCTCTGCTCAGGCCAGACCGGCGTTCATGCCTTTTCAGTCTTTGTGTTTGGCATCGATTTTTGTTAGATGAGCGGCTCAAATAGCCATCATTGGGTTTTCTACCAAGCTGGCCGTCAGACTCTTACCTGAAAGACAATAGTTTTCGCCTAAGCGGCGCCTACTCAGCATGGCCAGCTACTGGCCAAAGTGAGAGATGAGTATTCCCCCGTTTTGTGGACCGATGAACTAAATGGCTGACTCACCTTCCTGCCATCTCTTATGTTGGTTTAAAAGAAAATGAATAATCAAAGCATTTAAAGTCGAGCGTCTTATTAAAGCCTGCCGTACAGCGGCCGCGATCTTCTCTTTAACCATTCTTGACGAAGTCTTCTTTTATATCAAGGCGAGAGGTGACCTGCACAATCCGGTCAGTCGGTCCTTCGGGCAATGACAAAACCACTTTGGAGCTTTGTTTTTGGCTGGATCAACCTACCTCTGGCACTGTGCAACTACTGGAAAGTTGCGAAAGGCGAAAAAACGCAATGTTAATCGAGAAATAAACGCGCTCAAGCGCGTAATCAAGCCGTTAGCTTTGTCTTTTCAGAATCTCTAGCGCACCTCCATGTTCACGATGCTGGGCGTTCCCCTGCCGATCGAGCTTCGTAGGCCGAAGGTGTTGAACTGGTTTGGCGCATCCAACGCGTCATTTGGCTTGGAATGAGCTTCATCCTGAAAATGGCATAGCGAAGATGCCCGCGCGAGCCAGCGTCACCTGCTGTTTTTGCTGTTGATTTTGCTTGGCGTGGGGGCATTTTCAGGATTAGCTCAATCGATTTCAATCTCTACAATGCTGTCGATGCACAGTTGAAGGCCATTCTCGGTGCCGATGTCGAAGTGTTGACCCGTCTCAGATTTTCTGAGCATGCACTGCAGTTTTTAAAAAGCGCCAGCGCTGTCTTTTCGCGCAGCGCTAGCACCAGCACTATGGCGCCCTTGGGCGGCCAGCCCTGGCTCGTGCAATTGAGTGCAGCCGAGTGTGAATTTCAAGCTGCGGCCAAGTCGGAAAGACGCCTTACGCGGCTTCCAGAGCCGGATGTGCTAATTGTAGAGAAGGCGGCGGTCGAAAAGTGTGCTCGAGGTCCAGTAGCGCCGGATACAAACAAACTTCTGGTTTGTGTTTCCAGACGGACCGCTCGGCGGTACGCCGGCGACCTTAGCGGCTTCGGCCTACACGCGTTTTCCTGAATAATCGGCTTGGTTGCAACGGGCCGTGGCCAAGGAGCTGCCGAGCATTGCGGCTAAGACCTAGGTTTCGTGCTATGGCTGCTAGATGGAGTTTTCGGCAAAATTGTTTGAACGATTTCGTTCCTTGCCAGTTTCACGGTTGTTACCGGAATCGCGGTGCTCACGAATTCCACACTGATTGGCAGGCCTCAACGAGTGTGCGGGCTTGTGTTGCTACGGACGCTTGACGCGCAGCGGGAATAGCTGCGGCAGGTTTTTTGGGGGGAATATGGCGGTGCTTGGATTGCTGGCACGCTTTCACGGACAGCGTGCTTGCTGTGGTGCCGCTGGTTATCGTAAAAAGATTGATTGCCAATCGAATCTTGATGCGGGCGACCGCGCCACCGTTGGAAGCTTCCCGATTGATTTCCCGATTGAAAGCCATAAATGCCGATGCCGCTAATTTTTGAATTTCACTACACGTTACACGATGCACAGGGACGCGTTGTCGATACCTCGCGCGGTGCCATGCCAGTGATTTGCCTTGAAAGTGCTGGGCAGGTAATTGAGGGTATAGAATGGGCTTTGCGCGGGATGACGCCTGGACAGAAGCAGAAAATTTCCGTGCCTCCCGAGTTGGGTTATGGTCACCGCGATCCTACGCTGGTGCAGCGAGTGCCGCGGCGGCAGCTGCCAGTGGATGATTTCAAGGTGGGTGATAAATTCCAGACCGGCCCCGATCGCCATGCGCCGGTGGTTACGATCGTTGCGATCGAGGGCGAGTCGGTGTTGCTCGATGCCAATCATCCGTTGGTTGGGGAATTTTTGTTTTTTGAGGTCGAGCTTGTTGCAGCTCGCATGGCGACTCCGAAGGAGATTGCAATCATGGGTGACGCGACTCCGCCCAAAAATGAATTGATCCCCAAAAACGCTTTTCCAACGTCGACTTCACATGAAAGTCCTTGGCATTGACATCGGCGGATCCGCCTTTAAAGGCGCTCCGGTCGACACAGAAGTCGGCAAGCTGCTCAACGAGCGTTTGCGGATCGAAACTCAGCCGTTCTGCCAATTGAAGGACGGCGCAGCTGCAGTGCATTATATCGCCAAACACTTCAAGTGGAAGGGGCCCATTGGAATCGGGTTTCCTGGAGTGATTCGTAAGGGCCATATCGGTGCCGTTGGCAATCTTGGCGATCACTGGGTGGGACAGAACGGGCAGGCACTTTTTTCGGAAGCAACTGGCTGCAAAGTTCGGCTGATTAACGATGCGGCGGCAGCCGGGCGGGCGGAGATGGCTTTCGGCGCGGGGCGCGGCCGGAAAGATGCCGTGTTAATGCTGACGTTTGGCACGGGCATTGGCTCATCTTTGTTTTTTGGCGGAGTTCAGTATCCGCGGGCAGAATTCGGACACATTTCCTGGGAAGGAAAGGCAATTGAACGCTTTGCGGCGGCGGTTGTTAAGACCGATAAAAATCTCACGTGGAAACAATGGGCTGTGCGAGTTAACATTTATCTGAAAATTATGGAGCGATTGCTCTCACCCGATCTCATTATCGTAGGTGGAGGGGTGAGCAAGAAGAGTGATAAGTGGCTGCGCTATCTGAAGGCCGATGCAGAAGTCGTACCGGCGAAACTGCACAACGATGCCGGTATCATTGGATCGGCTCTTGCAGATTGAACGGCTTCTGGGATTTCCTCGGCGCGGCATCTTATTGCAGGCCGTGAGCGCTTCAGAAAAATCATCCGTTTGTTTCCTTTGCGGCGGCAGGCTAATTTGTGAAGCCATAAACAGGCATAAGGTCCTGCGTTGGTTTGAGCTGTGTATACTGTTTGGGGGCTATCGATTTGCTTTTGAGCACGGAAGTCTATCTTACGGTGCATGGCTGTCAGCCGGCTGTGACGTTTGCCGAGGTGGCAGCGTCGCAATTTCGCCGGTGATTTTTTGGACTTTGTTTGCCCCGGTGGTGCTCTGGCTGCGCTACCTTGTGCTGCTGGCCGCCGGACGATGGATTAGCAGCGTTTCCTTGCACCCCGGCAGCGAGCTTTTGGGTGATGGCCGCTTATTACAGTTTTCGCGTTTGGTGCCCCTCGTTCGTTCGTTTCGGTTTGATGGTCGATTTTGTCGGAGAAATTCGACACGATTTCTATGAAAGCAGCTTTATCGATATTGTTTAACTATTGGGCGGTTATTGCGGCTAGTTACGCGTTGCAGATCAGGGAAATACCAACACGAGTCGCTGTGGGTGGTTCAGCTGGAAACGCGGCTGATCGAGACGGAACTGAAGGCGCTTAAGCATCAACTGAATCCGCATTTACTGTTTAATACGATGAATAATATCTCCGTCCTCGTCCGCGATAATCGCAAGGGTGACGCTGTTCAGCTGATCGCTCAGCTGAGTAGTTTGTTGCGCACGTCTTTTCGAAAACGCCCACGTTCTTACCTTGAAGCTTCGGGAGGAATTGGATTTCCTTACTCGTTGTCTTGAAATTCAAAAGGCGCGGCTTGGCGATCGGCTCCAGTTTTCCTTCGATGTCGAACCGGGAGCCTTGTCGGTTGTGGTGCCTAGTCTCATTTTGCAGCCGGCCGTCGAAAATGCGATTTTACATGGCGTTGCCCAGGAAGAGCCTCTACTGGGAGAACCGAAATTGTTGCGCGAGAAGCGTCTCGAAGTGGAGGTGCGGGATGACGGTCCGGGACTTGTCCGGGGGGGGCCAGTGGGATGCCGGAAGGGCATCTGGCTTTCTAACACGCCCGATCGACTAACCCACCGCTATGGTAAAGGTTACCGGTTACCAGCTTGTTTTAAAGAGCAAATGGGGAAATGGAATGACAGTGAGTTTTGCAATTCCCTTTCGGCCAAGACCGATTGGAGCAACTCCCTTATGAATAATGAATAAGAAAAAATTTAAGAGCTGATTATCGATGATTAGCCGGCCGCGTGTCGCGGAGTACGGCTGTTGTTGAAAGCGGACACTGACATCGAAGTCCTCGGGGGAACGGCGTCTGGCCGGGATGCCGTGCGCAAGATCGAGACGTTTAGACCCAATTTGGTTTTTATCGACGTGCAAATGCCGGAGTTGAACGGATTCCAAGTACTTGATACCGTGAGGGTCGATTCTAGGCCCGTGATCGTTTTCATGACGGCTTATAATGAATTTGCCCTGTTCGCTTTCGAGGTCAAACGCCATCGATTACCTGTCGAAACCCCTCCGATAACGATCGCTTCCACTTGGCGGTGTCTCGTGTAAAAAACTATTTCTGGCACTGCGAAACCAAGCAACTCCAGCGCGCAAACTCGACGAGTTATTACGGTTTATGCAGAAAGAAATGCGCGCTCTTGTCGAAAATGAGGGGGAAAAGAGATCTATGCTAGCGATGACGACCCGGTGGTCGCCTACTGTTCAAGTTAGGGGGGTTTTTCCTAAAAATAGATAAGATTGACTGGGTGGAAGCAGAGGGGAATTATGTAAAGTTTGATGCGAGCGGGCGAGCCCACCTGATTCGCGAAACGATGGGACACCTCGAACAGAAGCTCAAGAAGACGTCCGTTCGTTCGAATTCATCGGTCAACGATCGTGAATTTCGATCGTGTTGAGAAGTTTGCTCCGTCGTTTTACGGCGAATACGCTGTGGTCTTGCAGGATGGAACGAAGCTCCAATTCACTCGTAGCTATTTACGATCGATTGCAGAAAGTGCTGAAAGGCGTGTTGTAAGCCATGGTGCCGGGGTCTTCGCTGGGGAGCTGCGGTCGGTTTTGATCCATCCCATCCCCAAGACCGCCTGTACTGTTGTTCCGCAGCCTGCCAAAGGCTCGCTGTGAAAATTGATCGTCTTGTCCTGGAACTTTGCCGCTGTATATCCCCGTCTGTGAAAGCTTGTCCTAAAGTCCACTGCTGCTTCGAACATTCTGGCCGTGTATTCGAGCTAGTTCCTGTTCCTTCCAATCCACATTCTACTGCGATCACATTTTCTGTGATTGATCACAAGCCGATTATTCTTAATCTTAATTGCATCCTTACTTGTTGTTTTCACCGCTGCCACTAATTTTTATATAGTTATTTGTGTTGGTGTGTAGAGGTAGATTAAAGCTTCCTTTGCATTTTATTGGACGGGATTCTGTAGGCTCCGATAGAAAAAGTTTCTATCTTTATTAATTACCTTAATTTTAGCAAACTATGACCACTATTGCCGCTGCGCCTGTCCGGAGAAAAAAATCGCGTTTCGCGCTAACCATCGGCCTCCTGACGCTCCTTATCCTTATCATTTTCGTGCTTGTCAAACGTGGCAAGTGGCAGAACCCCACTCAGGTTACGACCGAAAGGGTGGCGATCCGTAATATCGTCCATTTTGTCACCGCGGCGGGCAAAGTTCAGCCGGAGACCGAGGTAAAGGTCTCTTCCGAAGCTGCCGGCGAATTAATCGCTTTGCCGTTCAAGGAAGGTGCGCTTGTTAAGAAGGGCGAACTGGTTGCTCGGGTGAACCCAGATAGCTACCAGGCGCAAATCGAACAGCAGGAAGCTGTGCTCGTTGCCGCTAAATCCTCCGCTGCCCTCAGCCAGGCGCAACTCGCCAAAGCGGAGCAGGGTTTTCGTCAGAAGAATGAGCTTTACAAAAAAAAATTCATTTCTGACGAGGGCTTTACCGCTGCCAAGACGAACCTGGACGTTGGTCGGGCTAAGCACGAGGCCGATCTCGCGCAGATCCGCCGCACTAAAGGTGCGTTGACCCAGTATCGCGACAAGCTCAATAAGACCATGATTTATGCGCCGATGTCTGGCACGATTAGCGCTCTGGGAGTGGAGGTTGGGGAACGCGTGGCTAGCACTGGCCAGTTCAAAGGTACCGAAATCATGCGCATCGCAGATCTGGATACAATGGAGGCACGCGTAAAAGTCAACGAAAGCGACATCGTTAGTGTCAAGCCCGGTGACCATGCCAACGTTAGCATCGATGCGCTTCCTGGTCGCAAATTCGACGGTACTGTCTACGAAATCAGCAGCTCGGCGCTTACAGCCGGCAACGCCGGCTCCGGCAATGCGGCTCCCGTGGCTTCAGCGTCGAACGGAGCCACCAATTTTCTCGTAAAAATCAGCCTCTCTGGTCGCGAAAACGATCTGCGTCCCGGTATGAGCGCGACTGCCGACATCGTAACTCAAACAGCAAATAATGTCGTTTCTGTCCCGATTCAGAGCGTGACGGTGAGCGCTGCCGACAGAAAAACGGCTGTTGAACCGCAGCAGCAAAAGACCAAGGAGGAGAAGAAGGAGGAACATTCTGGCAATAAGCTTAAAGCGCAAGTCAAGCGCCAGAATGCCAGCTGCGATTTTGAAAAATTCGATCGTGTTGTCTTCATCTGTACGGGCAATCATGTGAATGTCCGCAAGGTTGAAACCGGCATAGCCGATAACGCTTACATCGAAATCCAGAAAGGCATAAATGTCGGCGACGAAATCGTCTCGGGCAGCTATGCCGCCATTAGCCAGAGACTCAAGGACGGTAGCAAGGTTCTCGTCCAGAGGAATAAGAAAAAGAGCGACAAATAGGCTCAGGAAGACTTGACTCCATGGATTTTTTGACCCCCAATACGCTACGCTTTTATCGTTCGCCCGGGGCTGCTGTTATCGAAATCGAAGGTGTCACCAAGGCCTACCGCATGGGTGAGAAAACCGTACACGCCTTGCGCGGTGTTTCGCTGGCCGTTCACCGCAACGAATGCCTAGCCATCATGGGACCATCGGGCTCCGGCAAGTCGACCCTGATGAACATGCTCGGTTGCCTCGATACCCCAACTTCGGGGGAATACCACTTCTCAAGCAAAAACGTTTCTACTATGGATGGCGACGAGCTGGCGGAGATCCGCAATCGCGAGATCGGATTTGTTTTTCAGACGTTCAATCTCCTCCCGCGTGTCAGTTCGATGGCCAACGTGGAACTCCCGTTGATTTATGCTGGTGTCTCGCCCGACGAGCGTAGAGAACGTGCGATACACGCTCTCGAAAGCGTCGGCCTTGGAGAACGCATGGGCCACAAACCTAACGAACTTTCTGGCGGCCAGCGGCAGCGTGTTGCTATTGCACGTGCGCTTGTAAACCGTCCCTCTGTTATCCTCGCAGACGAGCCTACCGGCAACCTCGACTCCCGTACGGGCGAGGAGATCATGCAGCTGTTCGAAAAGCTCTACGAGCAGGGAAACACAATCATCGTTGTTACGCATGAGGAAGATATTGCCCAGTATGCCCGCCGCATCGTTCGTCTGCGTGACGGCTTGATCGAGAGCGACAAACGCAGGACATGAGCTGGGACGATCCTGCGAAGTGCGATGCTGGCATGATCATAAGTCCAACATGAGAAGACTGTATTACGAGTGTATCGAATCGCTTCGCATTGCATGGGCAGAGATTTTGGCGAACAAAATGAGGTCGACCCTCACGGCTCTTGGCGTGATTATTGGTATTGTGGCCGTTACGCTCATGGGCGCGGCCATTTGTGGCATCAACACTGGTTTCCAAAACAGTCTCTCATTCCTCGGTGACGATGTGCTTTACGTGGAAAAATGGCCATGGAGATGGGACAATGATTGGTGGAGTTATGCCAACCGGCCTCTGCCGACTGTTGCCCAAGTTATGGAACTCAATCACATTATCCAAGATACAGAAGAAAGCCTGCTGGATTTTGCGGTTCCGGTTTCAACCGGTTTTGCTACGGTGAGGGTGGGTGGCTCGCGGGGGAATCGAGTGGTTATGATCGGTTCTACGGCAGATTATGCGCGCCTTTCGCATAGGAGCTACCGCGAAGGTCGATTCTTTACTTACACGGAGGCGGTTGGTTGCGAAGTCTGTATCCTAGGTTGCAACGTCGCGGATGCGCTTTTCCCGGGGTGTTCACCCCTCTATAAGCGGGTCCTAATTGAGGGGCAGCCGTTTACAGTTATTGGTGTTTATGCCAAGCATGGAGAGATTATCAATTTTTTTAGCTTCGACAATCAGGTGGTCGTGCCCTTGAGAGCGTTCGCCAAGTGTTTTGGCATGAGGTACGATCTAAAAATCGAAGTCAAGGTCGTCGACAAAAACCGCATTCCGAATGCAAAGGAGGAGCTGGTCGGCGCGATGCGCCGCGTGCGTGGGCAGCTGCCTGGCGAACACGACAATTTTTCGATCAACGATCAACAGGCGTTCAAAAGGAGACTCAATTCGGTCAAGGGACACATTGCATTCGTGGGATTGTTCATCACGGGCTTTTCGTTGTTCGTTGGAGGAATTGGCATTGCGAACGTCATGTTCGTGAGTGTGAAGGAGCGCACTAAAGAGATCGGCACACGTAAGGCGCTGGGCGCACGCCGCTGTACAATTCTGTTGCAATTCTTGGTTGAAGCTGTCTCGATTTGTTTTATCGGAGGTGTGGTTGGTATGGTGATTTCCTTCATGCTCTTCCTCGGGATAAAACAAACGGTGCCAAGTCTCCCTGTCGAGTTCTCGCCGGGTCTCGTAGCGACAAGCATGATGGTTTCAGCGATTACCGGCGTCGTTTCGGGTTTTCTTCCAGCTTACGGCGCTTCGCGCCTCGATCCGGTGGTGGCCTTGCGTTACGAGTAATTTGCCATGCGTTTCTCTGAAGTGATTTCGATATCAATGAGTTTGCTTTGCGTGAACAAGCTGCGCTCGTTCTTGACGATGTTCGGTATCACGGTCGGCGTGTTTTCCGTGGTCAGCGTGATGACTGCAATCTTGGCGCTCCGGTCGTCAATCGAAACTGGAATCAGTTTTTTGGGAGCGAATGTCTTTCAGTTTGCGAAGTATCCCGCGGGCGATATCGGGTGGAAGAAGTGTTATCTGCGGCGTAACATCACGCTCGATCAGGCCCGCCGTTATCAGAAGTTGATGGAGGACGTATCGAGTGTCGTTTGCTTAAAATTTTTGAACCAGGGTGGTGCCCAAGCGGTCTACAGCGGGCGCCAGACCACGTTCGCTCTCATCTTCGGCGGCAGCAACCAAAACTTCCTCTCGACGAATCAATACTCGATAGAAAGCGGGCGTAATTTAACCGGTGGAGATGTCGACCTCGGACAGCGGGTTTGCGTCATTGGCCAGCTTGTACGGGAAAAACTTTTCCCTTCAGAAGCTCCGCTTGGAAAACGCATCAAGGTGAACGGATACACCTACACAGTGATCGGCACGTTTGAGATGAAGGGGAGTCAGTTCGGCCAGAGCCAGGACGATATCGTGCTTATTCCCATTACGCGTTATTTCTCGGATTTTGGATCCCAAAACGTGTCGATCGACATCGCGACGCAGGCAGAAAACCAGCTCGTTTACGACGAGACCATGGATAAGGCCATCACGATGATGCGCATCGTGCGCGGTCTGCGTCCCGAGCAGGAAAACGATTTCGAAGTCTATTCCAATGACTCGATGATATCGGCTTTTAATCAGATGGCCGACACGATTGCAGTTGGTTCATTTATGATTTCTGGCATCGCGTTACTCGTGGCTGGCGTCGGCGTCATGAACATCACGCTTGTGAGCGTGATAGAGCGAACCAAAGAGATCGGCATTTGCAAGTCGATTGGCGCGCGCAAGAAAAGCATCCTCGCGCAGTTTCTGGTCGAAGCCGTGACCATTTCGCTCGCGGGCGGGCTCCTGGGTACCGTATTGGGTGTGGCTGGTGGTAACGGTGTCGCGATCATCTTGCATGTCCCCGTGGTGTTCCCGTGGAATTGGGCACTCATCGGGCTTATTGTTTGTGCCGGGATCGGCGTTAGCTTCGGGTTTTATCCGGCGTGGAAGGCAGCTTCGCTCGACCCGATCGAGGCACTGCGGTTTGAGTAAGCGGGTCGGGTAAGGTGTGATCATGGCGAACGCCGTTGTCTGACCTGTCAAGCGTAACGGTGGGGAAGCGCTGGTTTTCGACCAGCCCTACCGTATTGCCAAAAAGGTCGGCGATTCCGGCTAACCTTTTAACCTTGATACTACCGTAGACGCCCTGGGCTTCTCCCACCGTCTGGATGTCGAGATTACGAAGACGGGCGAGTTTGGCCTCGATTTCAATAACGTCCCAGAACGCTTTGGACCTTTCTGGCGATGGTTTTGGCTTCGGATGCGAGACCAAGCTCGAAGCTTCCGATGGGAAAGCCGACATATAAAAAATCGCCGAAACACGGGGGCCTGGCCGAAGGCGCTTGTATACCAAATTTTTGCGCGGCCGAAATCGGACTCCGGGGAGATGATGGCGCGCAGTCTGAGGATCATGGATTAGTTTTTCGCCGCGCCGCAACTTCGAGCTGCAAAATTGAAAGATAACATGGAATCTCTTCTGCCAGTGCTGGTCCTTGCCGCTCTGTAAGTCGATTTGATCGGGAATGTCTAGCCGGATAATGCTCTATTGTCTAATGTCTACTATCGCGTGAAAGCTGCGCTACGAAAGAATGTTGATGGCTGTCGCTAGTCCTCGAAACGCAAGTTTTTGGTGTTGGCATGCGAGTGGTCGGAGATCGCATGCATTTGATGATCAGCATCATCTTTCCCAGATTAATTAGATCACTTTTGAAAAGAGGTCCGGTGAGCTGGCGGCGCAGTCATCCAGCCGCCGTACGGCTCCTGATGCATATGTAGCATGGTTTTGTTGGCAACAGGCAGTGTGCGGAGCTGATACTAATGCGTACGACTCGAGCTCGGGTGAGCTTTGATATTCGAGCTTTTAGATGGTGTTGGCTTCGACTTCTACAAACCTTATCCTGGGACGTTGATGATGTGGTTGTTAAAAAGCCTCTTAGCGACAGGAGCGCACCCTACGTTTCCCCCTTAAAAATGCGACAGGGGCGGGATGGCGAGCTTTTTGTTGAAGCCAGTGACGCACTCTTCGAGTAACTCGCTTTTGCCGGTAAGTTGCGCATTTCTTCGTTGTGAGCGTAAATCTTGCGGCTGCGATTGATTTGGCGAGCAATTTTTTTGTTTTCACATACAAGTAAGGTACCACCTTGTGAATGATTAGCTGGCGAAGATAGATCTGAAACGGGGTGCCGCAGAAGCTGAGCCCGGGCTGGACCATTTTGTTATAGAGCATCTTCAGACATTCGGTCTGCACCTTTGTATGGTGGAGAACTGCCGAGATATTCCGGTTTAAGCGGCTCGCGGAGAAAGGCGAAAAAGACCTCACGGTTGTCGATCATGTGCCCAGCGTCCTTGGTCGATTTTATCCTTTAGCGTATGAGCAGAGCAGAGTGCGCTCATGATGTTTGGCGAGCGGATTAAGGCCGAGTTTTTTGGAAATAAAATTTGTGTTGGTGTCTTCCCCTGCGTCGGGAGTGCCTCCCGGGAAAATGAGCTCTTTGGTAAAATACAGGTTCTCCTAACCAATATCCTCTTCAAGGCCGGCCCAGGCCCAAAGTGTATCGGGGATTGGTTTGAATGTCTTTGATTTTTAGGTATTTGATCAGGGGTTGGTGGATTTGCTGCCGTCGGTAATTTGCACCAGGCATGATGGTATCATTTCTTATGGGTAGTAACGTTCATGTTCCAGGAAACTAGGTCGAGTGGACAGCAGGGCTCCGGCGCCTTTGAGTTGGTTCTCGAGTTCTCCTAGTTTACAGGGTGTGCCGCTAAAGGCGATCGAGCTGCTCCGCCCAGTTTTTTTGTCGAGAGCGGTTGATTTTCTGCTGGTGCAAGCGGTATCGGAGAACCGGCCCACGCACAACGTGGCCTCTACCATAATAGTAAGTGGGTGATTAGTATAGTGGGTGATCGCCGTGAGCGGTGCGCTAGCATGGGGTTCGGGTTGCAGGTTTGATCGGTTGGCGAAAACAGCCTTGATTGCTGGCGAACTTTTGGCGAAGCTCATGGTCGTCGAGCTCGGGACCGTTAATTTTTCAGACGCAGCTGCTGATGCGGATACGGCTAAAACTGAAGTCGCTATTATCGAACCGTAGTACGTGAAGTGCGGCCCTGCGGCTGAGCAGCTGCAGGGCCCAGCTACCGGCTTCTTTTCATAGAGATGGCCGGCCATCCGTGAGCGAGACTCTGGCTACTGATCTCAGAGAGCCAGCCGGTGTTAGAGGCCGTGCCAAGTTCCCATTTCAAGACCGCAGGGTGCGGTGGGGGTATCGAACTTTTTCTCTTTGAGGTCCGGTCTGTTTCGCGAAGAGCGATGGTGTAGAGCTCCTGTCGATAGATGCTGGTGGCGTTGGCGACGTATCCTCGATGCTTTTTAGCTAGTCTTCAATTTTTCAGCGGGGGCGACTCCGGAGCGAGCGACATTTGCAGTACACCAAAGCCGGAAAGAGGTTCTGTGAGCTGTGGACTGGTCAGATAGCGGTGATCACGGGGATTGGCTTTGACGCTATCAGGCCGGTTAGCTCGTAAGGCATGCGGCAAGCCTGAGCACATTTGCCCCCATGGTCAGCGGAGCAACTGCCGAACGGTTCGCTGGTTGACACTGGCCGGAATAGGCGAGCCAAAGGGCTCTGTGAACGAAGATCTCAAAAGGAAGCGAAGCAGCATCGGTGTTTTTTTGTGTTGCGAGTGGCGACAATTCCCGTGAGCGAAGCCTACGTCGGTAGTGTTTGTTGCGTTATTTTGTGTGCAGGTGTGAATGAAAAATTGTGGGCCAGATCCGACGGCTGCCGGCGTTCTGTACGACGGCAGCACCGACGCCACTGAGGGATTATGCTGCGTAAATATTCCTCAACGGACGAGACTTTTTTAACCAAAACGAGGCGAGAGCTTTGAAAGTAAATTAGGTGCACAGATGCATGAAGTTCATGGATTTATGAAAAATTTAGAAGATGGAATTGCGCGTTCGAATGTGGGCATTGATCTGCTTGAGGCTGAAGTAGCTGGAATCGGTGCCATTCCCCTTCGCGGCACGTGCACTCCTAATCGCTGGCTGGCGCTAGGAGTTCGAGGGCGGGCGGAGACAGCAGCACTGAGTCTCGGGGCTCTGCTCCTCGGTAACGTTTTTTTGTCGCTTTTTAAGCTAGGATGGAACTCCCCAGCTGTTATATGGTCTAATTATTAAAAAATTGATCGACTATTTTTTTGATGCTATGAAAATAAACTTATTACTAACTATCCCATTGAGTGTTTTTTTGTTTTCCGGAACTGCTTTGCTGGCGACACCAGAACACAATATCAAGGTTCAGGGGGGGGGCATTTCTGCTTATGTTCATAAAGCCGAATCCGAGTTATCTACGATAAAGATGCATATAGGCGCCTTTGCGCTAAAGGCGCAGGAGAGGGACAAATCTGAAAAGAATTTTGAGAGTATGAAAGATTTACAAAGAAAGTTAGAAAACTGCAAAAATCTACTCACAGCTCTCAAAAAATCGAACCAAGAGAACTTTGACTCGAACAAGGGAAAGTTCGAATCCAGTCGAGATGAAGTGTTAGGTGCTTTTCGCAAAATTCAGGAATCGAAGAATAAATGATTTTTATCCGTAAGGGTTCTGCTGTAGGTTTTTTTAGTTATCTTTCTCAAATTACAAATCACTAATTTCTATAATAGGCGTCATAGATGTACTTTGTTAACGAGATGCATCTATGACCTCTGGATTGAAACTAGATGAGTTCTGGTGAGCAAACATACCATACCTAGAGCATCATAGGTGAGGTTTTTATACCTTAATATGTTTTTCTACGAACGAGATGTAAAACAAAACCATAGATATCAGTGGTCTGGTTGGTCGGTAGCTTCTCTGCTGTGAATTTTTATTGTTAGCGTCGAAGATGCCATTACTATTGATAGCGGCAGACGTAAGATAACGAAGGTATTGGCTTTGGCTTATTTTGGGTTGAGACGGTGCTCGTCCGACTCCATTACAAATTTTGCTTGCGTGATTAGCAGCGCGTCTGGGTGGTTTGATGTAGAGCTGCCATATTGTGTGTCAAGTGTGCATTCTTCGGATTTTAGTATCTCATGTAGCTGCGTTCGCTATTAATTATAGAGTTTCAGTCTCTGGGTTTCGGTCATCGCGACGGCGGCGAAGCTCGGATGCTTATCGCCGTTTGACGAAGACGGATATCCCGGTAAGTTAGACGGGGTTGGGTAAATCAAAAACTGGGTTAATGGGTTAAGTTTGTTGCCCTAGTTGCTGTGGACATCGTTGGTAATACATAAAGCGGGTTCCGTGCCGGCCGTTGCGGAAATCTCGGATAAGAAGCGATCTGTGGCGAAGCAGCATGTGCTCGAAATAAGCCTGATGGACGGTGCCGCGATCCTTTAGAGCCTCGCTCGGCGGACTTGTTACTCGGGATGTTTGTTGATGTCGTTCGCGTAGTTGCTGCTCACTTCGTTATCTCTCCCAGTTACGATCCACGGCCTCCCGGGCCACACGTGGGCGGTCTGTAGCCCGTATTGGATTTTTGTAGAGGGCACTGCGGGCGACTGTAGTCGTTGAGTGTAAAGATTTTTACGCGTTGATTTTGCTCACGGGGTTCTAGGTACGATGAGGTCGAGGTTCTCGCGGACCATGTCTTCGAAAGCGGTTTAACAGCCCTCACTGTAAGTGTTGGCAGGAGGCGAATGTGAAATCTTAGGTGGCTTTAGCCCGCGCGGCGGCAATGTGCGGATGCGGATAAGCGGACTGACTTCGAAAGGCTCCACGTTCATGCTTTTATCGATCCGGTGCGAGACGTGGTTACAGCATGCTGCTTCTGGGGTCTGGATTATCCGAGGCGACGCCAAGGGTAAAAGGACATACGACGAGCTTCGGGAAAGTGCGAATTGCGCTAACCACGCGATTTGAGAGCGGCGCGGTTGCAAACGAAGCCGAGCTCGCGAGGAGGAAGGGCACGACCGCCGCCAGCTTGATGGAATAGCGAAAGAACTATAGTGAGCAAAAGCTAGCTAAATCATTTTTTAGAACGTGCTTTTTATTGTCAACGCTCTAGAGAGAGCCGTAAATATCGTAAAGGCAGGTACGTCTGGGAACGTTGGAGTATTGGGTCTAGGATTCTTTGAAGGCGTTGCGTTCGGAAAACATGAGGCTCGAGGTGTTTCATGAGTTTGTAACCGGCGCTGATGCCCCATAGTTTCCTAGCGGTGAGCAAGCGGATACTGGTGCTTCGTCGCTTTGGTATCACTGAACGAGCTTTGACTGGAGGTTGATTCCCAGTTGCCGTTGAGCTGGATGCTGAAGTGGCTGTAGCGGTATCGCAGGTGTTCCGTTCCAGTTGATGGTCTTGTTTGGTGTATCCCGTCGGCGATGGCGCGGGTCAACGAGCTGTAGATATTCAAGCCCTTCAGGCCCGCCGTGCAGGAAAGCGAGCTGCTGTCTGTATTCGAAGGTGAAGCCGTCGGTTGTCGAGGTGTCAAGGGAGTTCGTTGCGCTGATGTAGGAGTATTCGGGATAATCGGTGGAGCTGTGTCGCCGACGTTCTCCTGGTCGACCGTGATGCCGGTTTTCTGGAGGTTTTTTACTTAGAGTTTGTGGCAGGAAATACCGACCGAAACCGAAAGAATCGACGAAACATTGGAAGACGGAGAAATGCTTCCTGGAACTTTCAGGCTTAAGCTGGGAATTCGACACGGTATGTGATAATCTAAAAAGTGTCGCTGGTTGCAGCTCAGCTCCAAAGTTGGGATAATCAAAATACAACATGAGAATTGCTGCAAGTGAATTGCTCGACAAGTTTCTTCGTAAAGTCGTATTTTACATCGCCTCCCTAGGCCCTCCAGTTTCCGTAGCTGCCGTGGTGAGTATTTTGCTGGCCGTTGTGATAATTTGTAGAGTATACTTTCAGCCGTGCTGATGAAGTAGCCGGCTGCGGTGACCTCGCTATTGGGGGCGAACGTTAACGACCAAGGCTGGAGGTTTCCGCCTTTTCGCAGCATAGGCCGAGATCGAAGAGTGCTTTGCCGAGACAGGTCTGGCTTTTCGAGGTAGACGGCGTTGGTTTTCTCAGAGATTTTAGGGCTGTTCTGGAGCTAGCGGGTGAGATTACCCGTCGTGTCGGCTGCGAATTAGCCGGGGTGCAGACTGAAAATTTCGTAAAGGATGTAGTTGTTGTCGGCGAGCCAGTTTTCCTAAGTAATGTTGCTGCCCTGCCGTTGGGGTTGATATTGGACTTGTAGTGCTGTGCCTGTGGGGCGACCGCTTCAGAAGCCTTTGGGTTAAAGTCGCAAAGTGGTTCCGGTGTATTCGTTATTGTTGATAGTGTTGATAGGGACCTTAGTTGGCCTTCCAGACATTGGCGTTTGAGCTCAGGCTGCTCAGAACTATTGCCTGGAGATCTCGGATCGTGAGCTCTTTTTTGAGATCGAAGTTCCCGGTGTATTGCTCGTTTTTGGAGGAACCAGTGGTGCAGACGTTGTTGCCGATATCCTCGTCGCGAATTCCAGCTGATTGGAATTCGCCATAGGAAAGGATGGCAATCTGTTTAAGGAACCAGGCGGGGGATCGGCTTACGGGCGATCGGCGATAAATCCAAAGCTGGATATCAGTCGTCGGTGCGTTCTGAAAAGACTTCGGAGGGTGTTTTTGAAGTTATATTCGGCGTGGGAGGAGTATCTGCCGCTGACGCGTGGCCTGCCAGGCGCTGTCTTTGCATTTGGTCTTGGATGAGGGGGCGAGCAACCAGACGGGCGTTGCTGTATAGCGGTGCTAATATGCGGTGGCGAGGCGCGGACTACTGCCGGTGATGCTGCTGGTCGGCGTCACAATGGCGTGGATAACCGGAGCTGCCCGAAGTCTGGCTCGCGGTTTGCGCCTAAAGATAGGCGTATTGGTATTACATACTGCGACATCACAGAATGAGTACACTCTGAGAAAGGAGGCGGTGAGATTCTCAGAAAGCTTACAGCCTAGGTTGAAGTTGGTCGTCTCACGGCGCGTTACCTTAATGATCAAGATGCAACATGATGTTGTTTATCTTGGGGCTGGCCGACTGTAGTGTCAGAGGAGGTGTAGTCGTAGCGGGCCTGGTTGCGGTTTTTGCGACGGAATTGGCGTTTCAAGTTATGTACCCCGAGGCGGCCGTTCAGGAAATGTCGGCATAGCCGAACTGTCCGGAGGGGAAAACACGCGAGTGTTTCTGGTCGTCGGGGAAACATTCGCGCCTGAGCGAGGTGTCGGAGGTTCCAACTGCGTAGAGCTGAAGGACGATTGAGTGGCCGGTGCGTTGGAAGGCGTATTTGTTTTGGAAATTGGTGTTACTTCCGGGGAATTCGGTATTCAATTCCCGCTAGCCGAGGGGGGAAAACTCGGTCTACTCGATGGCTGTGATAGACATCTGCTCGAAGGAATCCTGGCGGCCCGTATTGTTGTGCGAAGTGGCCGTGGCCATGCGGGTGCTGTCGGTAGTGAACGTGGAGTATTCCCGATCGAAGCTGTTTATGTGCACCGCTTTCGTGTTGATTCCCACGTAATCTAGCGAAAAGCTGGACGTCGAATTCATAATTTCCCGGTGTCGCCTATAGCCAGTTTGTCCTATTCCGTTGAGGACGGAAACTTTCTTTGCATGGGTGGAGGTGCGGTGCTATATGATTGTCTTGGCCTGGCCGCTGCTGGCGCCGGCTGCTTCATGTTTCCCCAGCTGGAGCACCTTGTTTTTACCGTTGGAATAGGAGGTGGCTTCAACTAGGTTGGAGTCCTGCGTCACCGACTGGTCGGCGACGACTGCGACAACAGAGAGGGCTTCCTACAACAGCCTACGGGCCGCGGAGGAACTAACGGCGACGGTCGTTCACCAGTGAGCACGGTTGGGGAGCTATCCGGAAGGTGCCGCCCGAACTTCGTTATAGTTAGAAGTGACGTGGATTCGGTTCTTAAATTTTTTTTGCGCATGAATTTGTGTGCCCTTGTGTTGAGGACATTTTAAATTCATTGTTGCCGTTTCAAATCATCGGTCGCCTCCGGGAAACGCCAGACCTACGTTTGGCAGGAAAGTTAAGGCCAGGTTATTGCGGACAACTCCCGCTCCCCCGTGCCTACGTTTGCATTTTTATGCAAGCACCGCGAAATCGCCCGCTCTGCCGACGTACCAAGCAATCAAAGTATGGGGAATTTTTCCAAAGACCGTCTGCACCTTATACTACCTCAATGGCTTTGGACAGCGGGAGGTCGTGCAGCTCGTGTTTCCTAGCCGAAAGCTTCCTGCCTGATTGCGAAGGCGCGGGAGAAGGGAGCTGTGCGAATTACCTGGCTGACTATGATCTGCGCCACGTCCATATCGAAGAAGAAAGTGCGCTGGAGATTTGGCCTTGCCATGGTGATCGCGATCAAGTTACTCGAGCTATAACCTGGTTCCCGGCTGCGGTGTTTGTGGCAGGTGGTGGCGCAGGCTGAAGCAGCCCTTTAAAGCCGATTACTGGAACGTTATTAGGATGGCTAGGAAAAGCTACAATGCCGAAAAAGAAAATAAAAAATGAAGCGGCGAACTTGCCCGGAGAACTTTTTTCGATTATCGTAATCGCCCGATCGATTTGTTCATTTGAAAGACCCTTTGGTTGCGAGTTTCTGACACTGGAATTCTGGGAAATAGCTGAAAGAAGGTGGTGTTGATAAGCTTGAAATGGATCTAGGGTTAGCTCGTACCGAGCGAGCACACTGCTGTAGGGCGCAATTAACGTGTTCATGCCTATCGCGTTCAGTAGATCATCAGCCTTGTCTCGCGCACTGCGCAAATGCCAAACTAAAGAACCACGATAGTAGCGCGACGGGATGAATGACGCCGCTCAGTTGTTATTGCCGTCGATCATCCGGATCTGGCCGGGGCCGCGTAGACGTGCGAAAAACGAGCCCTTCGCTACCAAATGGCTCTGATTTGATCCTACCGACAAAATCGGTATTGTAGCCTACGATTGGTTGGAACGCGATGGGGCAACTCGTGTCGATAAGAAGCGTTTCCCCGAATATGAAAAACGCGTTTCATAAAGCGCTTGAGTAGGTGCGCATAAACGCAAGACTGTGGCTTCGTAGCGCGATTGGGTGAAAACTTTTTCTGGCAGTATGCAGCGGCATTTGAATTTTGTGGTGGCGATTTTTGCACTATCCGAAACTTCTTCTCTGCGACGAACTGACGGGTGGAGTCGATCCCCAGCCGCGTAGCGTGGTATTAGACTGCCTTTTTCAGTTGAATCTCGAAGGACTGGCCATGGTCTACATGGAGATGGCCACGCTCCTCTGTTCGAGTATCGGGCGTGATCGATTGCGAGAAAGTTTTCGCTCTCGGTACGCTTGATGAGCTGCTGGTGCAGTTGCTGTTTAAGGCTGGGTTTGCTTAGCGCAGCCAACTAGGCAATACGCAAGACGAATTATTGCTTCTCAATGCCGATAAGACACTTAGCTCTTTTTCTGCGCGCCGGCGGAAACGTAATGACGATACCGCTGTATCGTCTTCACGACGCAACGATCTTTGTTCGAGACGCTGCTTCTCCACCCACGAGCCGCAACCTCCGTAAATAATTTTTCCCATGCAAGCTGTTCTTACCCTCCTTCCAAAAGATTTTTCCTGTTCTTTTGCGACAAGACTGTGGTGTTGCTTACACTTGTCGTGCCATTCGCCTTGGTCGATTTGTTCGGACAGGTTTTTGAGATCGGCCGTTTCCGATGATGGCGGCCAGAACGAAAGCCCCCCTTGCGGCCGTTAATCAGGGCAATAAACCTGCGGCGAATACGCTGTAGATACGCTCAAAATCGAAAAGACGCTTTGTGTTGTCACATGATTTATCAGTCTCAGCACAAGTTGCGTGGGCCGCTCGTTTAAGACGATTTTGGTGCCAATTGCTGCGCGCAGGTGCAGTTTTTTTCGAGATCGTAATTTCTCCGGATCTCATCCGGAGAAAAAGAAACCGGGCTGCACCTCGAGGTGTTTTACGCCCCAGACAATGATATTAAGAAAAAGATGGCGAACGGCATTGCGAAAAAGACGATTTTTCAGATCGCGTGGCAGTTGTTTAAATAGTTTATACAAGCGGTGGGCAGGTGCAGACTCGGTGCTAGAATACTGAGATCGTTTCAATATCGGTATCGTGCAAACAGCCGCGCGGGCCTTTGGTGAAGATACATCTGAGATCTGAGATCGACGCAAGGCTGTGGAACGGTAGCTTAGGCTTCGACAAGCTGATGAAAACATCGTTTGGTAGCAAAGCGAAGGAGACGCAGAAGGTGGGTATTGGATGTATTTTCCCAGATCCTGCATGGTCGAGCGATAGCAGATCGCGAGGCAGGGTGTGAAAAGCCCGGCAGCTATACGCACACAGGTGGCTAGAGTGATGCAGTTTCTTTTCTTTGCGCTCAGCGCCTTGGCGAAGGTCAGAAGCGGAGATATTTTTGGGTTTAAATTTATTTATAGCAAATACTTAATATCCTACTCGCGTTGTTCGTTTCGAGTCCGGAGGCGGCCAGCGGCCAGGTGACGATTTTGATCTTGTCGATGAGTGCGATCAAGGGCGCTTTGTTTCCCGTTTCCCATTAGTCTCATGCTGCCGTTCATACAGCAACCCAGAAAAATTACGCTGGTTTGCTGGTCGATTGATGGACTTAATTTACGAGCTATGGACGAAAGTGTTGTTAGTTTATTTCGCTGCTGATGCTCAGTGTGCTTAGTCCGATCATCGATGTGTTTCTCTGACGTCTCGAGCGTGGCTGGATTTTCGCGTGGGTCAGACCTTGTCGACCGAAGCAGTCGGCGAGGTGTTGCTGACATGGGCAACGGTGTTCGCCGCCGATGCGGTGGAAGGCGTAGGTTTTTTCTTGGGCACTTCATCTAGGTCATCTGGGGTATCAATGGCGCGGCGGAATTCCTCTTCAATTACGCTGGTAGCTTTTTTGAATTTGCGCACGAACTTTCCTAATCCCTTTGCAAACTCCGGCAGCTTGTTCGCGCCGAAAAGCAGGAGGATGACAAAGAAAACCATCATTAACTCAGAACCGCCGATTCCTTCGATAAAGCTCAGGTGATGCATATCTTTAACTATACGGTCGGCCGTTAGGAAAGTAACAAAAATTTTAGCGAAAGCCCGCAATTGGCTGATCGTGAGAATTTAAAAGCAAGAAAGATGAACTTCGACGACGAACTTCTGCATCTGGCCGGGGGGCGACCTGGTGTAGCCCGGTTTTGCTTCCGGGGCTTTTGGGCGGGCCAATCCACGGTTCCACATAATAAAATAAAAGGGCGAATCATCAGCCTGAGTCCAAGTGACGATTGCGGCGTCATCTGCGGCCGTGTTGGCGAAGCCGGTGACTAAAGTGCAGGCGTTGCACTGCTTAGCCTTTTAGGCTAAGCAAACCGAAACTAAATGATGCCGTCAGGTGTCTTTTTTGTTGAGAGTTTTTATGTGGACCGAATTTTGAGCCGTCGACTTAAGCAGCTTGTCTCATTTTGGGTGACGGTTTTGGCGGCCGGAATATCGAGCGTATAGTGTTAGTGTTTAAGTGTTTATGAGCAAGACCCACGGTCAGAAGAAATAGCTAGGTGGAATGGGGCTCGGCGGACCAAGGGAGGAACTTGTTGCAGAGATTACTGAGTTCCAGCTCTACCGTAGAGCCTGGCTGCTTTGAAGCGGCAACTAACGACAAATTCGTAGCCGAACTGGTACGCCGGCTTTTTTCTCGTCGTTGTGCAGGAAAAGAGTCGATAACCTGTGCTTGTCGCGCTGCGTGACACGGGAGTTGTCCTGTGTTCCTGGACATCGGCAGGCGGCTACCGTCTTTCGTGCGCCAATGGTTGGTTCCCCCCTGGCCGAAAGCGCTCGCCCTTTTTGGTCAGTGTGAGAAAAGTAGAGGTGCCGATTTTTCGATGGAAAAATCGGCTTGCTTGAGATACGGGATTTCTTAATGTATTTATATGTATCATAAACAGGGTCGCAGCCGGGATCCCCAATTTCAATTCGTTCTGGGAAAAACATTGCAGGTAGCTTGCTGGGACTGAAAGGCTTTTGCGAATGTATTCCGGTGATGCTTGCGTATGCGGGGAGCGGTTCTATCTTTGCGACAACGATGCAGAAACTTTTTTTCGCGTTTTTTCTGACCGTCGACGCGATTTTGCAGGTCGCCGGTTCCGCGGCGACTGTGGTAACTCGTATGCCCCAAGTGTCGCAGTGGACGGTAGCCTATGCCCTCCCAGTGCAACACGAGATTTTCAAACCAGAGCTCTACGTGATCCAGCGGGGAATGAAGAAGGCTATTGCACAATACGCTGGCGCTATCGTTCTCGACACGTCCACGCCAGGTGGTACACTAGGTACCACCTTTGGCCTCATGGAGACGCTTGGGAAATTTCCCGGTCATACTCTTTTTTGTGTCGACAAGGAGTCGATGTCGACTGGGGCCTTCATTGCAGCAAACACAGGGGAAATCTGTTTTTCTCCGGAATCGACCATGGGCGCTCCGGAACCTGTTGCCGCTGCAGGTGCCGATATGGATCCTGCGATTAAGCAAAAGACCGTAAGCTATCTGGAGGCGCGAATGCGGGGTGTGATTGAGGATAAGAGCTGCCGGGCCGAAGTGCTGGCGGCGATGATCGATACTGGCTACGAATTGAAAAGCTGGGACCAAGCGATCAAGCCGAAGGGGAAACTGCTATCGCTGACCGCAAAGGAAACGGAAAAGACTTGCAAGACTTACGGTTCCCTCCCCCCCCGTTTGCTAGGAGCTGGCTTTGATCCGAGTATCGTGGCGTTGCTCTATGGGAAATTTCGCGGGGGTCGCTATGAAGCTGTGCAGTCCAAAGTGACTTGGTTTGAGGGCCTCGCTCAGTATTGGAACGCTGCTGCACCGGTGTTGCTTGGGCTTGGTTTACTGGCCTTTTTTATCGAGCTCAAAGTGCCGGGACATGGTTCGATCGGAGCGGTTGGTCCTGGTCTGCTGGCCCCGTTTTTCTTCCGCTACTACGTTGCTGAATCTTCTGGACAGGAACCTATGGTGCTTATGGTGCTTTTTTTGCTCGGGGCGGCTTTCGTTGCGGTGGAACTTTTCTTTTTCCCGGGCGTGCTCGTGGTGGCGGGCTCGGGAGGAGCGCTGCTTCTGGGCTCGCTACTCTGGGCGATGGCTGATCTGCGGCCGGATGTGCTGTTGCCGAAGTCCGGCTGGCCTCTTTTCCAGGTGCTGGGTGATTTTTTTGTGGGGTTGGCAATCGCAGTCGTCGGTGGTTTTGTGGCGCTGCGGTTTTTTCCAAAAAGCTGGGTTTTGGACCGGATGGTGATCGATGCGACCGTGGCGAGCACTACCCAAATTGTCTCCGATTCCGACGTTTCATCGCTGGTCGGGCAACGTGGGGTGGCGGCGACGGCATTGCGACCAGGCGGCCAGGTGGAAATCGCGGGCGGGCACTACGAAGCTCGCGTGTCTCTCGGTACCGTGGCGCTGGGGACGCCGGTCAGGGTAGTGGCTCGGACGGATTTTTGTCTGATCGTGGAGGCGGAAGCATGAATGCGATTTCGCTGTTTTTTCTAGCCGGATTACAACTGATTGGCGGCGAATTGCTTGCGCCATGTAGAGTTCTTGGGATGATCTGCGGTTGGGCGTTTCTGGGCGGATGTGTTGCCGTGTTTAATCAGCCTGGGGCACTCGGAGGCTTCATCATATTCGCGGCCGCGGTGGAGTTGCTCGGCTTTACGCCTTACATAAACATAAAAATAAAACTCTTGTGGCTGTTGTGCTTGCGTTTTGGCAAGAGTCTGGTTGTCCAATCTGAAAGCGATACACAAAACCAATCGCTGATCGTTGCGTTAGAAGCGGCGCTGGGTAGGGCCGCTAAAGACGCTTACGAGGCTGGCGCCAAGTGGCTGTGTGGCCGTAGAAGGCAAGTGTTGCGAAGGATTCTGTTGATCTTGGCACGCGAGCAAGGGCGGAGGCACTGCAGGTGGCCGGACTCGATAATTTTCGTTTCATCGTAACCAACTCCAAATCGTTCTATGAATTCCCCTTCCCTGATTCTCGTGGTGGCTATAGGCATTCCCTCCCTGGTCGTCATTTCTGTTTTCCTGTCGTTCTTCAATACGTGGTTAAAGGCTCAACTCAACGGGGCTCCGGTAGGCATTCTCAATCTCCTCGGCCTCCGGCTCGGCGGCGTGCCTTACAACCTTGTGGTTGAGGCGCGCATTACGGCGGTGAAGGCGGGCATCGAGCTCACTACCGATAAGGTTGCTGCCCACTATCTTGCGGGCGGAAACGTTGTTCCAACAGTGCAGGCGATCGTTGCTGCGCAAAAGGCCGGCATCAAACTGAACTGGGATCGTGCTTGCGCGATCGATCTCGCGACCAAAGGCTCCGGCAAGAGCGTCATCGAGGCCGTGCGCACGTCGGTTGATCCCAAGGTAATTGATTGCCCGAATCCCTCGCAGGGTCGCACAACGATCGACGGCGTGGCCAAGGACGGAATCCAGGTGAAAGTGAAAGCACGGGTGACGGTGCGGACACACCTCGATCGCTTCGTTGGCGGCGCAAAGGAGGAAACCATCATCGCACGCGTCGGCGAAGGCATTGTTTCCACGATCGGTTCGGCGGAGACCTACAAAATCGTACTCGAATCGCCGGACGCGATTTCAAAAACCGTACTCGCACGCGGTCTTGATGTGGGGTCTGCCTTTGAAATCCTTTCGATCGATATCGCCGATGTCGACGTTGGCGAAAACGTCGGCGCGAAGCTCCAGGAGGCGCAGGCGGAGGCGAATAAGAATATGGCTCAAGCGCAGGCGGAAATCCGTCGCGCTGCGGCGGTTGCGGTCGAGCAGGAAATGAAGGCGCGTGTGCAGGAAATGCAGGCGAAGGTTGTCGATGCGCAGGCGCAGGTGCCGCTTGCAACGGCGGAAGCCTTTCGCTCGGGCCGGCTCGGCGTCATGGATTATTACAAAATGGAAAACGTGCAGGCTGACACCTCGATGCGCGGCTCGATCGCGAATCCCGAAGCCCAAAAATAGCGCGGCGCTCACACCATGAGTTGGACTTTGGAGCATATTTTAATTTTGGTCGCCATCGCCGGCGTTCTGGCGAAATGGTTACAATCTGCTTGCAAACGCGCAGGGGTAGGAAAATCATCTCCCGCCGAAGAAAAAAAAGTCGAGTTTGGTGATCCGGAGCTGACGGAGCATACGCGGAAGGTTCGCGAAGACATCCACCGCAAGATCGAGGCGCGGCGTGGACAATACGCGCAGTCTTCGCCAGCATCATCGCCGATGTCGGAAACACCTCCGGTGATTCAGCTGCGCGAATGCTCTCGCGAAGCGAACATGCCGGCCGGCCGTGAGCGAGGCGAAATGGGCAATTTATTGCAGCAGCTTACGACGGTAGCGGAGCGTGAGAAGCAAAAACAGCATGACAAAGCTCGGCGCGAGGCGGAAATACGCGAGCGGCAGGCGGCCCTCAGCCAGGAGTTGGAGGAAGTGAAGTTTATGCACGAGGCAGCGCTGCACCGAACGGCTTTTGAACTGACTTTGGGGGATCAGCGGATTGCGTCGGCCCGATCGGCTCGCACTGGTGTCATTCAAGATTTGGGCGACCGGAAAACATTGTGCCGAGCGATTGTTTTGCGCGAAGTGTTGGGAAAACCGGTTGTTCTGCACTGATCAGCGATGAAAGACTTTGGGAAAGCGAGGCGTGTTGGAAGATGTAAGCGAGCTTCCAACATGCGGATCAATCGAGGCGGAAACGGCCGTAATTGCCACTGTCTTGGAAGGTTGGAATTTTGATTAAACTTTCGTTCACTTTCATGCGCAGCTTAGTGCGATCCTCGATGGTGATTAGTAGCGTGCTTGTCTTCCAAATCGATCGGCTTTCGCCGGGAACGAGCGTGATATTATCGAGCAATACCGCGCCATCGGATTCTTGCACGACCTTGACGCGAGTGCGATCGATGGCGGTAAAAGTGACGACTTTAACGGTATTGCTGTGCGCAGCTTGCTGTGTGATTGAGGAGTCTGGAGTCAGGGTAGCAGCAGGTTCTTTGGCCTTGTGCGACATCAGCATATTGACCAGGGCGACAATTAAAGTGCTGGTGATGACTGCTACGCTTCCGATCAGGCTCCATTTTATCAACGTGGCTTGATCGATGAGTGGGCGCCCAGCGGCGGGTTTCTCGCTGCTTTCACCAAGCTGGCCGCGGTCATAAGCCTCGCGTGATTCGCTGTGGGCCGGGCGTGACTTGTTGTCTCCTTGAGCGGAATCGTATTCGGCGATAAAACGGTCGGGATCGAGCTCGAGAAAACGAGCGTAGGTGCACAAAAAACTGCGGACGTAGAGGGAAGGAAGGTCGACACTAAACGAGTTGCTCTCGAACTTTTGCAGGTAGTCGCTGCGAATCTTGGTGGCTTCCGCAACCTCACGAATGGAAAGCCCTTTGTGTTTGCGCGCTTCCTCTAATCGCTCTCCAGGACTTTGCATATGCTTTTAAATTAGTAAAATTTGTATTGGCAGGTAAAGACGCAACTTAGCTTTTTCGCTAATCAACGGAGAAAACCTTTTCGGAGTGAAATCCTGCGGGCTGATTGACCAGCTTACAATTGGTAGGTATCGAGGTCGACAAGGATGTCGCGTGGGTTGGAGCCATTCTCGGGACCGACAATGCCTTTGTCTTCCATGAGCTCCATAATGCGGGCGGCACGGTTGTAGCCAATGCGGAGTCGGCGCTGCATCATCGAGGTCGAAGCGCGACGGGTTGATTTCAGAACGTCGAACGCCTGCATAAAAAGTTCCTCGTTGTTGCCGAGGTCACATTCTGCTCTGCCGCCGTTATCATCCTCGTTTTCGCGGGCAGTACGGTCAATTTGCTGTTGGACGGATTGCGCGTATTGGGGCGGACCATTGCGTTTGAGGGAATTAACTATGGAGTGTACTTCTTCGTCGGCGACGAAGGCGCCTTGGGCACGTACGAGGCGCGACGAGCCGGGAGGCGAGAAAAGCATGTCACCGCGGCCGATGAGGGTGTCAGCTCCCTTGGTGTCGAGAATCGTGCGCGAGTCCACTTGTGAAGCGACTTGGAAGGCGATGCGTGAGGGTAGGTTGGCTTTAATGACGCCGGTGATGACGTTCACTGATGGACGTTGTGTGGCGATGATAAGGTGGATGCCGGCGGCACGGGCGAGCTGGGCAAGGCGGGCGATGCTGGTTTCGATCTCGGCTGGAGCAACCATCATGAGGTCGGCGAGCTCGTCGATGATGGCGACGATGTAGGGCAGGTTATTGGGAACATCGATGTCGTCGAATCCGGCCCTGGCTAGCTGCGGCTGTAGCTTGGGTGGCGGTAGCGTCTGCTTATCCTTGAAGCCTAGTATATTGCGGACGTTGACCTTGGCAAAAATCTGGTAGCGTTTCTCCATTTCGCCGAGGAGCCATTTGAGCGCGGCGGGTACCTTTTTCGGCTCAGTTACGACCGGGATGAGCATGTGCGGCAGGCTGTTGAAAGTTTTTAGCTCAACCACTTTTGGGTCGACCATGATCAGCCGGACATCTGTCGGGCTTTTCGAGTAAAGAATCGAGGCGACGATGGAATTGATGCAGACCGATTTTCCCGATCCGGTGGCGCCAGCGATGAGCAAGTGCGGCATTTTCGTGAGGTCGGAGACGAGCGGTTTCCCGGAAACGTCTTTGCCGAGCGCGATAGGCAGCTCGGCCTTGTTGCTGGCCCAATCTTCGCTTTCCAGGATCTCGCGCATGCCAACCGGAGTAGGGTTTTGGTTCGGCACCTCGACACCGACGGCGGCCTTGCCGGGGATTGGTGCTAGAATGCGGACCGATTGGGCGCGCATTCCGAGCGCGATGTTTTTATCGAGGCCGGAAATTTTTTCGACCCGGACACCCGGCGCGGGAACAACTTCGTAGCGCGTAATGACAGGGCCGACGTGGATTTCGCCTAGTGATACCTCAACACCGAAATCACTGAGGATGCGTAGGAGATTTTCGGCGTTCTGGCGATGTTCTTCCTCGCTATCGGTGGCGGAGACGTGCACCTGCTCCTTCAAGAGGTTGAGCGGGGGAAATTCGTAGGTCTTGTCGTCGCTTTTTTGGAGAGCGACTTTTGCCTTTTTTGTCTCCTCGGCCTTGACGATGTTGATTTCGAATTTTCTGGCTGCATTAGCTACGAGAAGTTTTGTTCCTGTTCCTGTTGTTTCAGGAAAGACTGGGGCGGGCGTGGGCTCTGGTGCGGCAGGAGCAGGTTTTTGAGTTGGAGCTGCGATCCACTTCGCGAGGGCAGGCTCGGCGAACGGGTTGGCTCCCTTGTGGGTGATGATATTTTTGGGGGTAACGAATGCCTGCAGCGAGTCGGATTTAGTGGCGGTGGTGTTTGAGGTCAGCGCGGCTGCCACCGTTTTCTGTTTGGCTTGTTCTTTGCGCTGTGTGCGCTCTTCTTTGGCGAAGGCGGCGCGTTTCTTGCGCCATTCAGAGATGTTGAAAGCAAGCTGTTCGAGTTTTTTGCCGATGTCGCGTGTGAAGACAAAAAGTAGTCCAACGACATAAACGGTACTGAGAATTAGCCCCGAGCCGAAGACGCCGATACTATCCTTCAGCACGCTGCCGTAGATGAAATTGCCGAGCTTCCCGCCTGGCCCGCTCGCGAAAAAGGAATGGTCCATGAAAAACCAATCCTGCATCCCCAATAGACTCGCCAGGGCGATAATGCTGAGGGCCATTGCCAGAAATCGCGTGCCGGTGAGATGGCGGGCGCTGCGAGCGTAAATGAACGACATCCAGAAAAGGTAAGCTGGTACGAGCCACGTCGCCGTGCCGAGCAGCCAGTAGCTATCGAATGCATATTCCGCACCGACGATGCCGACCAAATTCGTATCTGTCGGGTGCGTGGTTACGTGGTAGCTCTGGGTCGACCGGTAATCTCCTACCGCTACCGTGATAAGAAGGGCGAAGACCAGGCATGCTATTGATCCAGGCCAATTGGCCTGGTAGCGTCGACTCTCGAACGAGACTAGATTTTCTTTAGTCGTTGGTTTTTCGGCGTGCGGCATCGCTGCGAGGCGTGATTTTATTACATTGCGAGTCTATCGACAGTGAGCGTCAATTTAAATTCTCATTTGGATTCGCAAAGATCTTTCTGGCAAAATGGTTCCATTTCTTCAGCTAAAATCTCTTTATCAGGAACGTGTTTGGGGCGGTCGCGCGCTCGAAACCCTGTTCGGTCGGTCGCTAACCGAGGCCCGGTTCATTGGGGAAAGCTGGGAAATCGTGGATCGGCCCGAGATTCAATCGGTGGTCCAAGGTGGCTTTTGGGACGGGCGGATGTTGCGCGACGTGATTGCGGCGCACGCGGCCCAGATTATGGGGCCGGCGTGGCCGGCAGATAAGCTCTTCCCAATTTTGGTGAAGTTACTCGATTGCCGCGAGCGGTTGAGCCTGCAAGTGCACCCGCCGGCGAGCATCGCCGCCAAGCTTGGCGGCGAACCAAAGACGGAAAACTGGTATTTTCTTAAAACCGAGTCCGGCGCCGCTGTGCTTGCCGGATTGAAGACTGGTGTGGACGTGGAACAGTTTTGCGCCGCTTTAGAAGACAACACGGCCGAAAAACTTGTCGATCGTCTCCCTACACGCGCTGGTAACTCCCTGCTGATTCCCAGTGGTGTCATACACGCGATCGATGCTGGAAATGTGATCCTCGAGATTCAGCAAAATTCCGATACGACTTACCGCGTCTATGATTGGGGGCGTATGGGGTTGGACGGAAAGCCGCGCCCGTTGCATGGCGAACAGTCGTTGACGAGTGTCGCCGCGAATACGGAACCCACACCAGTGCTGCTGGATACAGCAACTGACCGCGAACGCGTTCTGGCGGATTGCGCGGAGTTTCGGATTCGGTTACGCCGCTTGGCGGTGGGACAGACGTTGATATTCCCCGCACGCGAGCAACCAAAGATTTTGTCCGTGGTTGAGGGAACCTTGCTGCTGGATGGCACAGAACTTGGAATCGGGACAAATATCGTGCTGCCGCACGCTGGCGAGTTTGCAGCGACGGCCGTGAATACGGCGGGAGCGCTAATTACAGACAATTTTACCCAGTTGGCTTGAAATGCTGGCTGCGAGAGTTAGCTTTTCTATTATTGATGACTGATAATAGACTCAACAAACCAAACGAGAATGCTACTCCGGCGGCCCCGGTGGCTGTTCCAGAACAGTCTGCGGCGGAGCCCCAAACTGTGACCTTGGAGGAGAAAGAGAAACTAGTTGCGGCCCAAAAGGAAACGGTAACTGCGCAAGAGCGGTATTTACGTGCGGTGGCCGATTTTGATAATTTCCGAAAACGCACGATTCGCGAGAAAGATGAGCTGCGCCAGCTTGCCACGACAAGCTTGATGGAGAACTTATTGCCTGTTTTGGACAACCTTAACCTAGGGCTTGCTGCTGCGAAGCAACAGTCCCAGTCCGGCAACAGCAAAAACATCGTCGAAGGTATTGCGATGGTCCTCGAACAATTTAAAACGGTTCTCGGACATCATGGTCTGAAGGAAGTAAATCCGGCCGATGGCGTTTTTGACCCGAACTTTCATGAGAGCATTGGCCACCAACCAAGCGCTGAGGTACCCGCGGAAAAGGTGAGTCAAGTGGTACGTCTTGGCTTCATCTTAAATGGGCGTCTGCTGCGGCCCGCCTCGGTTATCTTATCGAGTGGCCCGGAGGAAACGAAAAGCTGACCCATGGCTGCCAAGGAAGATTACTACGAACTCCTCGATGTTAGCAAAACAGCTACGGAGGAGGAGCTCAAAAAATCCTATCGCAAGAAGGCTGTGCAATATCATCCGGATAAAAACCCAGGCAACAAGGAGGCAGAGGAAATATTCAAGAAAGTCTCCGAGGCCTACGAGGTGCTGAAAGATCCGGAGAAGCGGGCGGCTTACGACCGCTACGGACATGCGGCATTTCAGGGAACGGCGTCCGGGCCGCACGGTGCGGGTGGATTCGATGCCGGAGGTGCGGGCGGGTTTCACGACCCGTTCGATATTTTTCGCGAAGTTTTCAGCCAAAGTAGCGGCGGGATTTTTGAAAATTTATTCGCTGGTGGTGTCGGCGGCGGCGCCGCGCGTGGCTCGGACTTGCGCTATGATATCGAGATTTCCCTCGAGGAAGCCGCGAGCGGAATGGAAAAAGAGGTTTCGTTCCGTTGTCTGGTCGATTGCAGTCGTTGCTTCAGCTCAGGTGCAGAGCCGGGGTCAAAGAAAAAAAACTGTTCAACCTGCCGGGGCTCTGGCCAGGTGACGGCGTCTCGCGGATTTTTCCATGTACGGCAGACGTGTCCGACTTGCCATGGTTCTGGCGTTTCCTTCGAGAATTCGTGCGTGAAGTGCCACGGCGAGGGCCGTTTGGAGGAGTCGACCAAGATCAATGTCCGCATTCCGGCGGGTGTGGATACGGGCTCGAAGCTCCGCTCGTCCGGAAAAGGCGAGGCTGGCGTTTCTGGCGGTCCGGCTGGCGATCTCTACATTGTCGTGCATGTGAAGGAGCACGAATTTTTCGAGCGGCAGGGTGACAACCTCCTCATGGAGATGTTGGTCAAGTTTACCCTCGCGACCTTGGGCGGGACGATTCAGGTGCCGACGCTGCAGGGGAAAGCTTCATTGAAAATTCCCGCTGGCACGCAATCGGGCACGACGTTTCGGATCAAGGGCCATGGTATGCCGCGCCTTCGCGGCGGGGCGTGCGGTGAACAACTAGTTCGGGTGCTCGTGGAAGTGCCGACCTCGCTTTCGAGTGAACAAAAAAAGAGACTCGAGGAATTTGCCGCGGCGTGCGGCGACGAAGAGCAGCCGACCTCGAAGAAGTTTTTCGGAAAGGCTAAGAGGTTTTTCTGAGTCGTTGTCGAAGCCCTGATGAGGATGACTCTGGAAAATCCAAAACTTTTTTCGCTCGAGCAAGCTGTCATGCAGCGCGCGGCCCTGTGCGCCGCCAGTAAGAAACTTGTGCTCACCAACGGCGTCTTCGACCTGTTGCACACGGGCCATTTGTTTTATCTGCAACAGGCGCGGATGCTCGGCCATGCGTTGTTTGTTGCCCTGAACGCTGATACGAGCGTAAAGCAACTCAAGGGTCCGCTCCGGCCGGTGCAGGACGAGTTGCAGCGAGCTTACGCACTGGCAGCACTAGCTTCTGTGAATGGGGTGGTGATTTTTAGAGGAAAACAGCTGACCACGGAGATTCTGGCGTTGAAGCCGAGTGTTTATGTTAAAGCCGGCGACTACACCTTGGAAAAGCTGAATCCAGAGGAGCACGTTGCGTTGGAACAAGTGCGCGCGCAGATCCGATTTTTGCCGTTTTTGGAAGGTTTCAGCACGACCAATTTGATTGCAAGAATCAAGGCGTCGTGTGAGGTGTTGCGGCCGTGCCCCGATGAACTTTTGTTTCTAGAGTGACGAAAACGGTTCGTTTAGTAATCATTCTTAGGTGCATGTGCTCGGCTGGTTTGGCAGTTGACAAAAAGGCGTGCCCAAGGCCGTTGTGGGGCCCACATTTGCACGTATGCGGCTACAGGTTTCCCGTTTATCTTAACGGTTTCGTCGACCGGGTTGCAGGTTTGGTACAGGAAGGGGTTGAAACTATCGCCGATTCTTCCGAATGCTGTTGGAGACTTTTCGAATCTTGCGACTAACCTAGACGCGTTCGTGAGCCTGAAATTGCTGACTAGATCTTCCTTCCCCTTGGAGTGAACGAGTTTGGTGGTGGTTTTGTTTTCGACCACGGAGGATTCCCCGTTGGAAAGGCGACAGCACCGATCACCGATGACAAAGCCGCATAAAGATGGTGAGGAATGGGAGGCTGTACAAATACACACGGTAGCACAATTATCGTCGTGCAAGCGGCGGCATTTGCTGTCTGTATGACGGAAAGAATGCGAGTTGTGATATTGGGATCAGGCCGGGGAAGCAACGCGGAAGCCATTTTGCGCGCAGAACGCGAGGGCCAGCTGGCGGGCGCGCGTGTTGTGGCGATTTTTTCCGACCGGGCGGACGCGCGAATTCTGAAGTTGGGAAAGGTATTTGGGGTGGCGGCGAGCTTCGTGGATCCTGCACCATTCAAAACCAAGCTTGAAGGCGAGGGCGAACAGCGCTTCGTCGCCGCCGTGCAGGCTTGCGCTCCGGATTTGGTTGTGCTGGCTGGCTTCATGCGCGTGGTGAAACCGGGTTTCCTGCGGGCTTTCAAGGGGAAGGTCATCAATCTTCACCCGAGCTTACTACCGCTTTTCCCTGGATTGGATGGCATCGGCCAGGCTTTGCGCGCTGGGGTGAGCGAAACCGGTTGTACTGTACATTATGTGACGGAGGATATCGATGGTGGCATAATGATCGCAGAGGAAAAAGTGCCGGTTGCGGCCGGCGAGACGGCTGAGTCTCTCGCCGGGAAAGTGCAAGCCGCAGAGCATCGGTTGCTGCAGGCGGTGATCGTGCGGCTCAGTAAGGTGAGGTGATATGGCCGTGATTGTATTTAAGCTGGAAGTGATGTTTGGCGCTGTGGCCGCGATCGAGGAAATGCTGGCCGAGTGTGAAGAACAACGGTTGGTACACTGGAGGACAATCCGTCGGGTTGAGTGTGGTTGACTGGTTATTTCGAAAGTGAGACGGAGGTTCGGGAGGCTTGGCGCGAGCTGGGAGCGGTGTTCGATTTGGAGTGGCTCGTGGTGGAGATCGGAGATCTGGGTGTTCCCTGACGCGTATTGGAAGGAGAGCTGCAAAGCGCATTTACAAAGCGTGGTAATTTGGCCGGCTGTATTGGGGATGCTGGTTTGGGAGCGAAAGGCGTTCTAGCTGTTATCGGACGACGAAGTGTTCTGGCTAGCTCCAGACATGGCGTTTGGCATTGGTAACCACGAGACGAAGCGCCGTGTGCTTCGAGCGGGCTGGCTCAGCTTGCTACTGGTGAAGCGGAAACCGCTGTTGGCGCGTCGCGTGTGGTCGACGTCGGATGTGGTTCTGGGATTTTGGCGTTATTGGTGGGAAAACTGGGTTTTTGTGACATTTCTGCCTCCGAAAACAATACCGAAACAGCATGGGTAGGTGTAGAAAACGCGGTGTTCAATGGTCAGTCGCAGAGCGACTGACCTTTCCGAGGCTGACTTGGCTTCCGGAATCGCCGGGCACGGTGCCTAGTTCGTGTTGGCGAACATCTAGGAGGACGTGCTGATGCGATTTGCAGATCATCCTTGCGGCGCCGTGGCGCTGGGCCGGCTGGCTGGTGTTGAACGGAATTCTGAAGCGGGAATTGCCGTAGGTATGCGAAGTTTTTCTCGCCGAACGCCCGAATCGGACGGTCGATTTGCGAGTTATCGGCGAGTGGAGCGATCTGGTGCTGATTCGACCCGCGTGAGACGGTGGCGGCTGCTGATGTTGCCGCAAACCTGACGACCGTTTTCGGAGGAGCCGTGCATCTAAGATGGCCAGCTCGTTTAGCCCGATCGTTAGCTCCAGTTATGGCACAGGAAACATCGGGTAATTTGCTCGGACAACCGGTTCTTTGGTTTTCCGGGCGAAGATGTTTTCTAGCGTGTCGGCGCAGAATGATTCTGCAGCCGTCGAGCTTGGTGAGGTTATCCTGAGAAAGTTTTGAAAAGGAAGTCGGCAATGTCGCACCACGTGCCGGTCAGCGCAGTTGTGTACGGCGTATCGAAGAAGTAAAGCTCGATGGTTCCGTCGTTGCGGCTGCGCAATTGGTAAATCAGATTTTGGAACGACTCGCCCGGAAATCGATTAGTAATTTTTGGGTTTAGAGCCAAACTGTCGTCGGTGTTTTAAGGCTAAATCCGCGCGAGGTGCGGCGGCGACCGGACGGTAGTTTTGATCGGCGCTGGATTGATCAAGATTAAAAAATGAGTCGGCGGTAGCGAAACTGGTGCAAATGGCTAGAAAGAAAATAGGATTGATTTGAGCACGAGAGGCTAGAGAAGCTGCCAGGTAGAATCGGGCAGGTTAGGTTACCAAAAATCCAGAGCGATCAGAACGCGTGGCTAGTAAGCAGGTGCAGACTGAAGGCAATTGTGAGTGATAGGGCTGCTAGGAGAGTCGACCAGTAGCCAGACCAAATCCGAGGTGCCGAGAAAGATGGATAATGCGCTGTAAACGGTGCCGATCTGCCGCTAAGCATCAGGCTGGGTCGCGGCGGAACCAAAGGATCGTTGTCTTGAAGGACGAATCCGAGGATGCCGAAAATATGGCGCAAATAGAAATTCTCGAGGATAAGATAATGAACGGCTGTGGCCCAGTTCGTTGGCTGCGCCGAGGCAGGGGCAAGTCAAGCTACTGCCGCTTGCCGTAAGGCGAGCTCTGCGGAGGCAGTGGACCCATGGATCCCCCAGAGACCGAGCGGGGAGGCTACCTAACCCGTAGGCTGCAGCAACTCGACGGATGGAATGCCGTTAAGGATAGCAGAGGAACTGAGGCGCGAAGCTCTCTTGGTCAGCACAGCGAGGGTGGTCTTCGGGGGCGTGGAGTGTTCGGCGCGCACAGCGGTTAGCAGCAACAACAACGCAGTGAGATCGAAAAACAATGGGTGGACACAGTTGAGCACGCCGCAGGGGAAAACACACGAACCCAGCGAGTCCGTATAGAGTGATTAGTTTGGTGATTGGTTCGCGATCTCGGCCCAGAGCGGCTAAGAGGCTGCGAGCTAGGAAACGATTTTGAGGCGGGTAAAGGTGTGGAGCGTGCGCCAGGAGTCGCCAAGTTCGGCTACCGCGGAGACAAGACATATGGTGGACACGATAGGCTGGGGGGGTGAGGCTAGTATCGTACAGGGCTGGGCTGACGGCGAGCTTTGCGTAGAATTGCCCATCGCAGCTATTCTTATCCTTATCCTAGTGAGCTTGGACTATAGTGATAATATGGCGGAGCGTTGGTGGTCGTCGTTCAATCCATGGCGCGCCGAAATGAAGAAGCGATGAAAAGCCTATTGCGCTGCGCGGTCGAATTTTAATGTCCTGAGAATGTCGAAGGTAGATGAACGTGGCGGCAAACCAGGAGAAGAAACTGGAATATTCCCTGCAGCGTAGCCGATTGTTGAGCTGGCAATATTGAAATCATAGCTCAAAAAGATTGAGCGATCAGTGCAATGAAATGGGGTTGGATACGGCGATTTTTTATCTCCTTGTTTCTGCTGCCGAACAACGCATCCTGACGGGTTGTTCGGACTGCAAAGTGTTTTAAAAAACTGCGCCTAGATTAACGCGGCTTTGGTCGGAGACGGAACTCGTGTTGAATCAGAATAGCTCCGCCGGCGTGCGTGCCAAGAAGTCTTCCATGTAAGCCGTGGTGGCTTTCCCGGCAATAAACAAGGGGTCGCTTATGATCGCTTTGTGCAGCGGAATGGTGGTTTTAATCCCGCGAACTAGATACTCGCTCAGAGCACGGTAGGAGCGTTGGAGAGCGACTTTTCTGGTGGAGCCATAACAGATCAGCTTTCCGACCATGCTATCGTAATAGGGCGGAATCGTGTAGCCGCTGTAAACATGGGAATCGATACGGACGCCGTGGCCTCCGGGCGCGTAGTAGAGTGATATGGCGCCTGGGGAAGGAGCAAAATTACGGGCGGGGTCTTCGGCGTTGATGCGACACTCGATGGCATGCTTGTCCCATTTGATGTTGCTCTGATCGAACTCCAGTTTGGCGCCGTTGGCCACGTAAATCTGCTGCTTGATCAAATCGATTCCGGTTACCTCTTCGGTGACGGGGTGCTCGACTTGAATGCGTGTGTTCATCTCGATGAAGTAAAAGTTACCCTTGGGATCGACGAGGAATTCGATTGTACCTGCATTTTCATATTCAGCAGATTCAGAAGCTTTTATGGCAAATTTCCCCATTTTTTCTCGAAGATCTGCGGTCAGGAATTGGCAGGGCGATTCTTCGATCAGCTTCTGGTGACGCCGTTGGACCGAACAGTCGCGTTCGCCCAAGTGAACAACCTTACCGTGCGAGTCAGCCAAAATCTGGAACTCAATGTGGCGGGGATTTTGGATGTATTTTTCGATATAGACCGCGCCATTACCAAAGGCTTTCTCAGACTCTATGCGGGCGACGTGGTATTCCTTGGCGAACGAAACATCGTTGTGCACGATACGCATTCCGCGGCCACCACCGCCAGCGACTGCTTTAATGATGACAGGATAGGGGATCTTTCGGGCGATTTTGACTGCCTCCGTTTCAGACTCGACCGGGCCGTCCGAGCCTGGAACCGTGGGTACGCCGGCTTTCTTGACCGTTTCTTTCGCGATAGCCTTATCGCCCATGATACGGATGGCTTTTGCCTTGGGGCCGATGAATTTTATGTTACAGGACTCGCATTGCTCGACGAATTTGGCGTTTTCAGAGAGAAACCCGTATCCGGGATGGATCGCATCGACATCGGCTACCTCCGCTGCGCTGATAATTCGATCTGGTCTGAGGTAGCTTTCTGAGCTTTTGTTGCTGCCGATGCAAATAGCCTCGTCAGCTAGCTGCACGTGTAGGGATTGAACGTCTGCTTCGGAATAAACGGCCAGCGTTTTTATGCCGAGTTCACGACAGGCGCGAATTACCCGAAGAGCAATTTCACCGCGATTGGCGATGAGAACCTTTTGGATCATGGTGAAAAAAGAAGCCTGACAGCAGGATGCTGGCCAGGTGGGTTAAAAAAATTAGGCGGTTTTAACCTTAAATAGCCGTTGGCCGTATTCGACTGGCTGGCCATTTTCGACCAATACTTCGACAACGGTGCCTTTAGTCTCGGCCTGGATCTCATTCATGATCTTCATGGCCTCGATTATGCAAACGACTACTTTGTCATCTACTTTTGAGTTTACGTCTACAAAGGACGGGCTTTCGGGAGATGGACTGCGGTAGAATGTGCCGACCATAGGTGATTTTACGTAAGCGAAACCGGCTTCCCCACTGTTACTGTTGGATTCAGCGAGCGTAATCGGTGACAGCGGGCTGGCCAGTGTTCGCGGCGTATCGGGCCTGGTGGCCAGGCCCCCAGAAGGTTCAACAGGATATGTTGATAGGCTTCGGGCAGTCTCTGCTCCTCGCTTGATCTTTAGTTTGAAGCCTTTTTCTTCGACCTCAAATTCTGCGAGGTCTGAACACTTTATGAGATTGATGACTATCTTTATTTGCTTAAGGTCCAAGTTTTTCCTTGTTTGAGTTTGATCTGTTGGGGGAGAGCCTTAATACGAAGAATCAAAATAAGTTATCCCATTCGCCGCAATCCAAGAGTTAAAGTAACAGCGCCTATAGCAGTTTAATTTTTTGTGAAAAACAATTATCCATCCTAATTTAACCTCTATATGTTTCTATATTAATATTAATCAAAAAATAATAAATTAATTTTTTAATTTAAAATTTATAATTTTTACTCTGGTTGGGTGAAATCTAAAAAGTTGATCATTTAGATTCAAATCTCTTTTATTTTTTGAAAGCTATGCAACAAAAGACAAGAGATCAGTTTCTCCTCCAGGGAAGAGACCGTATTTTGTAAAATAATTAAGCATGCTTGCTCTTGGCGTCGAGTTGGATGCGGGCGTTTGTTTGGGATGAAAAAAGAGGTCTGCGATCTTTGTGGTAAAGTGACCTTTATTTAAGAGGCTAAGGGACAATAATCGATGTTCCAAAAAATAGGGGGGCTTCAGCAGCCCCTGCCGGCTTTGGATAATAAACTTGTTAAACTTGTAAACTTAATGAGCTCCAAGCATCTGTCTAACTTGATAGCGTTATCTGCTGTATACTCGAATCTTTTCCGTAACCGTAATAACCGTAATGTACCATACAGAAGAAGAAGAGGGCTATGTACGTTCTTGGCCGTTAGGCCGGAAAACGAAAGTGTGCAGGCCGCTTGAGCTTTCCAGTGTGCACCCCAAAAGCGGGTAAAGTGAAATATATATTATATTAATTATATATATTATTTTAATTAATAAATCAGTCGGAATATCTGGCTTGGCGGCTAGAGTGCTTCTAAGGTCAATCACGCAGGATAAAAGACTCCGAATCAGGTCGTGGGCATATTCCTGTTATGGCTAGCGGCTGTGTATGTTTGTCAGCTCGTAAGCGGCATTGCTTCCAATCCAACTGAGAGGGTGAGAGGGCTATTGGGAGGGGAGGCTGGAGGGGGACTCAAATTGTAACAACAGCGAACAGCGAAGTATGAAGCTCGCTGAAAGTCTGGGTGGGGTTGGAAGAGAGCAAGAGAGAGGAAATAAATGTGAGGCGCTCACAAACTGTATCTCAATGTATGATGTAAAAATATTTCATAAATATATTTTATGCAAATATTTATTAATTTTACTTATCGATTTTTCATTTAAAAGTTGGATTAAAATCTAAAAATCCCAAACTTTGGATTCTGTGTTTCTATGAAGCGAACTAAGTGGAAGTTCTTTGATGGAGTTTTAAGAAAATGTAAAAACTTAGCTTTCTAGCAGGAATTTTTTAAAAAAATATTGACTAGAGAATTACTAAGATTTTTATTCAAAAAAGATAGTTCTTTGAAATTTATTTTGTGCGATTGATTGGAACCCCAAAAATTAAAAAATTGCTGTGAGTTTTTTTAGCTCGCAACAATTGTATCTATAAACAAGTTAGGTAGTTCATGAATCACTAGGGTTCATAGCTCTCTATTTTCGGAGAGTTTGATCCTGGCTCAGAATGAACGCTAGCGGCGTGGTTAAGACATGCAAGTCGAACGATTTTTTAAATGTAGCAATATATTTAAAGGATAGTGGCAGACGGGTGCGTAACACGTGAACAATTTACCATTTAGTGTGGAATAATTCGCCGAAAGGCGAATCAATACCGCATGTGGTTGCTTTTCGCATGGGAAGCATACTAAAGTCAGGGACCGCAAGGCCTGACGCTATTTGAGAAGTTCGCGGCCTATCAGCTAGTTGGTGAGGTAATGGCCCACCAAGGCTAAGACGGGTAGCTGGTCTGAGAGGATGGTCAGCCACACTGGAACTGAGACACGGTCCAGACACCTGCGGGTGGCAGCAGTTTCGAATTATTCACAATGGGCGAAAGCCTGATGGTGCGACGCCGCGTGAGGGATGAAGGTCCTTGGATTGTAAACCTCTGTCACTGAGGAAAAAACGTTTTGGGTTAACAGCCCAGAACCTGATTTAACACAGAAAGGAAGCAGTGGCTAACTCTGTGCCAGCAGCCGCGGTAATACAGAGACTGCAAGCGTTATTCGGATTCACTGGGCGTAAAGGGTGCGCAGGCGGTTGTGTGTGTAAGGTGTGAAATCCCGGAGCTTAACTCCGGAACTGCGCCTTAAACTACATGGCTAGAGTATTGGAGAGGGTAGTGGAATTCACAATGTAGCAGTGAAATGCGTAGATATTGTGAAGAACACCAGAGGCGAAGGCGACTACCTGGACAATTACTGACGCTCAGGCACGAAAGCGTGGGGAGCGAAAGAGATTAGATACCCCTGTAGTCCACGCCCTAAACGGTGCACACTAGATCTTGGTGGATTCGACCCCACCAGGGTCCAAGCTAACGCGTTAAGTGTGCCGCCTGGGGAGTACGGCCGCAAGGCTAAAACTCAAAGGAATTGACGGGGGCCCGCACAAGCGGTGGAGCATGTGGCTTAATTCGATGCAACGCGAAGAACCTTACCAGGCCTTGACATGCACTAGATCGACCCTGAAAGGGGTTTTCTCCTTGGAGCTGGTGCACAGGTGCTGCATGGCTGTCGTCAGCTCGTGTCGTAAGATGTTGCGTTAAGTCGTGTAACGAGCGCAACCCCTGTCCTTAGTTGCTACCGGATAAAGCCGAGCACTCTAAGGAGACAAACCCTTTTAGGGTGGGAAGGTGGGGATGACGTCAAGTCAGGATGGCCTTTATGGCCTGGGCTGCACACGTGCTACAATGCCCGATACAATGGGGTGCAATACCTTGAGGTGGAGCAAATCCTTAAAATCGGGCCCAGTTCAGATTGTAGTCTGCAATTCGACTACATGAAGTCGGAATCGCTAGTAATGGCGCATCAGCTACGGCGCCGTGAATACGTTCCCGGGCCTTGTACACACCGCCCGTCACGTCATGAAAGCCGGTTTTTCCCGAAGTGTGTTTTGCCAACCAGTTATGGAGGCGACGCCCTAAGGTGAGGCTGGTGATTGGGACGAAGTCGTAACAAGGTAACCGTAGGGGAACCTGCGGTTGGATCACCTCCTTTCTAAGGAGACGGAGCTATTGGCTTAGGCTGATGCTTCGATGGTCGAAGGAAATATTAAGTTTCCGGATTCCAATTGATCGCACAAAGTAAATATCAAGAACTGAGAGTTCTTTAATAAAATTGACCAGATTTTCTTGGGGGGTCGTAGCTTAGTTGGCAGAGCATCTGCTTTGCAAGCAGAGGGTCGCGAGTTCGAATCTCGCCGGCTCCACCAAGCTGGCTGACGAAAAATAGCGCTGCTACTTCTCGAATCTATGGGCTCATAGCTCAGTTGGTTAGAGCACGCGCTTGATAAGCGCGGGGTCGATGGTTCAAGTCCATCTGGGCCCACCATTTTAGTTTAAGTGAAGCTCGAGCAACACGATTCGATGTATAGCGACACCAGACGAGCCTATTTAGCAATATTTTGTTCTTTGAAAGTTTAGACAGACAGCATGATATGTAATTTTAGAGAATAGTGTAAGTGGGTAAAATAAACGCCTAGAATACCGCGCGTTTGCATAAACCAGTTACAGCAGATGATGGATGCCTTGGCATCGTCAGGCGATGAAGGACGCAGTAAGCTGCGAAAATCTTCGGGGAGCGGCACACACGCTTTGATCCGGAGGTATCCGAATGGGAAAACCCAACATCGGTAATTCGATGTTACTCCGAGATGAATCTATAGTTTCGGTAGAGCAATACGTGGAGAAGTGAAACATCTCAGTATCCACAGGAAAAGAAAGAGAATCGATCCCGTTAGTAGTGGCGAGCGAAAGCGGGGAAGCCCAAACCGTCGGGATGTATCCTGGCGGGGTAGTAGGTCCACAATATGGAAGAGCAACGGTTAGGATAACAGTCTGGAAAGTCTGGCCAAAGAGGGTAATAGCCCCGTAACCGAAAACCTGCGCCAACCTAGTGACAACCTGAGTAACACGATGCACGCGAAACTTCGTGTGAATCTGTGCCGACCACGGCATAAGGCTAAATACTCGACGATGACCGATAGTGAACTAGTACCGTGAGGGAAAGGTGAAAAGTACCCCTATTAGGGGAGTGAAATAGTAACTGAAATCATCTGCTAACAAGTCAGTCGGAGCTGCCTAGTGCAGTGACGGCCTGCCTTTTGTATAATGAGTCTGCGAGTTATTTTCAGTAGCAAGCCTAAGCCGCTCAGCGGCGCAGGCGTAGCGAAAGCAAGTCCGAATAGGGCGTTTAGTTGCTGGAAATAGACCCGAAGGGGAGGTGATCTAACCATGACCAGGATGAAACTTCTGTAAAAAGAAGCGGAGGTCCGAACCGGTCACTCTTGAGAAAGTGTCGGATGAGTTGTGGTTAGGAGCGAAAGACTAATCAAACCCCCTGATAGCTGGTTCTTTCCGAAATATATTTGGGTATAGCGTCGAGCGCTGATTTTTGGGGGTAGAGCACTAAATAAGCTGGGGCCCCTACCGGGGTACTGAACTTAATTAAACTCCGAATACCAAAAAGTGAAGCTCGGCAGTCAGACTGTGGGGGATAACCTTCATAGTCGAGAGGAGAATAATCCAAACCATCAGTTAAGGTCCCAAAACATGGCTCAGTGTAGAAGGATGTGGTTTTGCTTAGACAATGGGGATGTTGGCTTAGAGGCAGCCATCATTTAAACAGTGCGTAACAGCTGACCCATCGAGCGAAATTGCGCCGAAAATGATCGGGACTTAAGCCGTGTACCGAAGCTATGGATTCACTGTAAAGTGAGTGGTAGGAAAGCGTTCCAGTTGCAGCGAAGTGGAAGGGGTAACCGACCATGGAGCAACTGGAAGTGAGAATGCAGACATAAGTAACGATTAAGCCGGTTTAAATCCGGTTCGCCTCAATTCCAAGGTTTCCTGGGGAAGGCTCGTCCTCCCAGGGTTAGTCGGGGGCTAAGACGAGGCCGTAAGGAGTAGTCGATGCATAGCCGGTTTAATATTCCGGCACCTACTTGCTGGAGTTTGACACTAAGGAGTGACGGAGAAAGCTAACACGAGTGGGGTGTTGATTCCCATTCAAGCCTTTAGGTTATTCGAGGTTAAAACATCGAATTTATCTGAGGGGCGACAAAAAGCTGCGGTTACGGCCAAAGCAATTCGTGTGATGCTCGGCTTCCAGGAAAAGCTTCGTAGTTATTCAGCAGGTAGCCCGTACCGTAAACCGACACAGGTGGAATAGATGAGTATTCTAAGGCGCGTGGGTTAAATCTCTCTAAGGAACTCGGCAAATTGACCCCGTATGTTAGCTATAAGGGGTGCCCCGCGAGGGGCCGCAGATAAGAGTATCAAACGACTGTTTAGCAAAAACACAGCTCTCTGCTAAGTCGCAAGACGACGTATAGGGAGTGACACGTGACCAATGCGGAAAGGTGAAAGCGTAGGGTGCAAGCCCTGCGTCTAAGCCCCCGTGAATGTCGGCCGTAACTATAACGGTCCTAAGGTAGCAAAATTCCTTGTCGGGTAAGTTCCGACCCGCACGAATCGTGTAACGAGTTGATAACTGTCTCAGAGAGATGCCCAGTGAAATTGTAGTGGCGGTGAAGATGCCGCCTACCCGCAGCAGGACGGAAAGACCCTATGCACCTTTACTGTAAGCTGTTATTGTCGTTTGACTTTTAATACGTAGTATAACTGGGAGATTATGAAGTCCTCCTCCAGGGGAGGACTAAGTCGCAATATGAAATACCAGTTTTTGATTGTTAAGCGCCTAACCTCGACCCATCAGCTGGGCGTGGGACAGTGATAGCAGGTCAGTTTTTCTGGGGCGGAATCCTCCCAAAGAGTAACGGAGGATTACGAAGGTTCCCTCAGCCCGGTCGGTAATCGGGCCATAGAGCGCATGAGTATAAGGGAGCTTTACTGTGAGACCAACAAGTCGAGCAGTTGCGAAAGCAGGTTCAAGTGATCCGGTGGTTGAATGTGGAATCGCCATCGCTCATAGGACAAAAGGTACGCTAGGGATAACAGGCTGATCGCGCCCAAGCGTTCACAGCGACGGCGCGGTTTGGCACCTCGATGTCGGCTCATCACATCCTGGGGCTGGAGAAGGTCCCAAGGGTCCGGCTGTTCGCCGGTTAAAGTGGTACGCGAGCTGGGTTCAGAACGTCGTGAGACAGTTCGGTCCTCTATCCGCTGTGGGCGTTTGAGATTTGAGGGGTTCATTCTTTAGTACGAGAGGACCGAGAATGACGCACCTCTGGTGTTCCGGTTGTCACGTCAGTGGCAGCGCCGGGTAGCTATGTGCGGTAGGGATAAGCGCTGAAAGCATCTAAGCGCCAAGCCCATCTCAAGATAATATCTCAATCCGTTGCAAGACGGTGCAAGGTCCGGGTAGACGACCCGGTTGATAGGGCAGATGTGCAAACGTAGTAATACGCAGCTTACTGCTACTAATGGCCTTGCCGGTTTATGTAGACCCGGTTTCTGGGCGTTTATTTTACCTCCTTACACTTTGTTAGTTTGTCTAAGCTTTTTGATTGATTACTCTAGCTATTGCTTGAGTTTTCCTTCTCTGGTGACCAGATGCCGGGGGATCCACCCGTTCCCATCCCGAACACGGCCGTTAAGCCCCGAGCAGCCAATAGTAGTAGGACGTTAGGTCCCGCGAGAGTAGGTTGTTGCCAGGGATATGGGCCCGGTTTTTCGAAAGTTTAACCGGGCCTTTTTTTATCGCTGAAGCTGAATGAAAAGAATTCGATCCTCACGTCGTTCGTTGTTTTGTCGGCGAAATTATCGATCGGATCGGCTCCAAGTAGCTATCACTTGACTGAAGTGGACTTCGATGAATTGCTCAGCGCCGCTTTTTCAGAGGTTGTCCAGCCTATTATGCTCCAGTGCCAGAATTTGCTTTTCGGATCCCATTGCGCTTGATCTGGGACCAGGCGTGATTTATTTTTCTATCTATCGCGAAATTGTGCAACGGCTCTAGTGTGCGCTTACCGATTCCGTGGAGTTGGGATAGTCTGGTGTCCGACAAGTTTTCCCGAGTTATGCAGCAAGATAAGACGCTCTGGCGACCAAAGGCCATCGTGCCGGTTACATAAAAAGCTTACAACCGTTGCTCGATGAAAATTTGCAAACCGCCATAGATTGCTGGGAGTGCGCTCGGCAATCCCGATGAACAGATAACAACAGAGAGAAAAATTGGCCAGGCTTCGATTTAGAGTTTGTAGGTATCCGCCGATGGCCTTGCTGCCGCCGGGCACCGAGACCAGATGCAGTTGAAGCCGGAGCCACCCAATAGCTCCGTTTGTTTTTGCGATGTGAATACTGATTAGACCGGAAAGGGATTTGGTTTCGGCGATGGCGGGCGAGCTGTAGATTCTATCCCGAGCTTCATTGAGCGGAGCTGCGGTAGTTTCGACAAAACACGGACGGATGCGGGCAACTAGCAAGCGGAGCGGAGTCGCTCGCTGCAAAAGTGGGATGGTTCGAAGCGAGGCCAGGTTGGACAAAGAAGATGAGTGGAATCCAGGCGTCGCCGCTCTCGGAGGTTTCGCGGATAAACCGGGTTTTGTTTGTCCGATTTCTTCATCCACACGCCCAAAATGATTTATTCATGATCGATAGACTTGCGGGTTTTGGCGCGAGTTTGGTTTGTCCGTGGCGAAAACAAGTTCCATGCTAGATTTGGTGTTGGAGGAACAGCATGGGATGGTCGTAACGGACGAGCACCGGCCAGCTGGCTTCGATCTGTTTTTGCACTAAATCTGCGTATGGCTCGAGCTAGCTTTCCAACGCAGCAGAGTCCCTTCCCTAGTGCCAATCCCTGCTAGGATTGGGAGTCATGAATTTCGGTGTATCCCCCGAAAGGGGAAAGGTCGCGTCCTGCGGATATAGACAACCTGCTGTGCCAGGGTCCAACAGGTTTCGTGCTCCTTTCGTTGCCAACCAGCCTTGGGAATTGCACGCAGCAGGTTGAAAAGAATAGGTTTGTTCTGGTCCCAAGAATCGAACAACGGTGTGAGAATAGGTAAATCGGCTTCATGGCGCATGCGAAAAGTATGTTAGGTGGACGTAAAGATGGATCTCGTGCGCTATCGCAGCTGCCGCTTCAAGTTTATTCGATTTCGGCGCGGCTTTCGGTGCCTGGTCTCTTTGTGGATGGTTTCCCCTTTGCGGTGTACGTACATTCAGACTGGTTCTGGCGTTTTCCCCGGCTATGACGCGACGCAACCGAGCGATTGTACCTTGCCGGACGAGTTGGGTGAAGCCGTAGCGGGCTATTTGTGTTTTTATTCGCGCTGTGCCTTTGTAAGCCGAGTGGCGACTAGGAAAGATCACGTGTACCGAAAAATCAACGGACATCCAGTTTTCTTGTAACTTCGCCCAAAACCTGCAGGATACGCGAGGCTGCCGATGCAGCCCTCTTTGTTGTGAAACGGCCTCAATATCGCCGAACGCGACTGGCCCCGTTCGGGTAGAACGAATGAACATCGTGATTGCCAGCGCCGTACACGAGGAAAGTTTCCTTAGGCATGTTTAATAAGGCGAGGTTAAGAAATGGACGTTTTTTATTGTTGCGCCATTCCGGTGTCGCTCCCTTACCGTGGAGGAAAACGCTGCCATTCTTTCCAGAAAAACTATCCTCGTTGCCGATCTGTACAAGCGGATGTGGCCGAGGCGGCTTTGTGAAACAGTGCGTGTTTATCGGCTTATGTATTGCAACCCTTTTAAGTACGCGTGGCCATCCGTTAAATAGGTTGGCTTAATTAGCAGACTGCCTCGGAGATATCGCGCGCGTTTTTCCGCACCACTTGGCCGCGACGAGTTGGCTACATGGCTACGCTTAGCTTATAGATATCGGTGCCGAGGCTGCGCGAGCCGCGGTGTGTGGCGAGTACGCTGAACCGACCGTCTCGGCGGACGATCCAATTTGACAGTTCTGTGTAGCTCACCGTCTTGGGGGTGCGGCCTTGCGCCTCGTTGAACTGGATATTCCTTCACATAAGCGAAGTGACTGTTGGTCGCCCTGCAGGGGGGCCCAAGCAATTCTTGGACACGGTTTTGCAGGCCGTTCAGAAACGGGTCCCGTCCCATACCAACTTGTCGAGTACGGGCGAGTTTTATTGCTGGCTGTATAGCCGTCTTGTGGCCTCGAAATGGGTGATGGTTTATCAATCCCCCTACCATCCCGCTGTTCGGATGATTGGCAGGAAAGAACAAGACAAACGCCGAACAGCAGATGTCGCGGAATGCGCACTGGGGATAATCGCATGTGCTGCGGTGTATGGCTCCGCTGATCGGAGCCGTTACATATACCGACGCCGCGTTCTGCTACGGGCACATGGAGCAACTTATATATCTTAGCACACAAGTCGGCGATTTTTGTGTCATCTTGCTCGGTTCCGACTTCAATCGTCTCGACGAGCGGCGTTGGCACAGAGCGCGGCTCGATTACCGGCGGCTGTTCGGGAAAACTTTTCTATTCTAGTTGCTTGAAAATCTATGGATGCGACTGGCTGGAGGAATTCTAGCTTGCGGGCACAGCGTAGGGTGGCTCCGAGGCAGCGGTTTCCCTGTCAGCCGATGGAGAGCAGGTCATGGGCTTTGATTTCTATGGCCGTAGCGGAAAGAAGTATAAGGTTAGAAACCGGGATAGAGAGGCCGGGGATGTTTCCCGGCGGTCTGGTTAAAAAGGTGGAGTAAAGCTTTTTTAGGCGGAGGTCATTTTCTTCTTCGGTCGAGCCGGCCTTCAGCCTAGTTTCGCTGATCGGCTGCCCCCCGTGGATCGGCGGCCGGAAAAAACGTGGAAAGATGTGTGTCTGACAGCTGGATCTCCGCTTTGACGATAGTGGTTTTACCGTCCCACCGTTGGACAGTATAGGTGGCAACGCGACGGATCGGCGGTAAAGCAAAATGTCTCCTGGTTCTTTCAGGATGGTTGGCCAATTTAGTGGCTAAACTCTAGCGGTCAGCACTCATCTTGGTTTTGCGCTCCCGGCGGAGACGCTGAGACTACTGTGGTCTGGTCGCAGCGTCACTTATCAGAATAGAATGCCTGCTAAGAATTCTTGAAAGAACCGGAAGACAAAAACTGTATCGGCAACAATTCATGTTGCTCTTAATGGGAAGCTGACAGAGCGAAACCTAGGCGCCTGAATCGGGCGGGGGATCGGAGTCCGAGATTCGCTTGCTTGTCGAGCGCGGCATTGCTCTTGGACTGGATTCCGTGATGCAGGTTGCTGCTGCTGTGCTACAAAAAAGATAGATTTTCGTCAGGGTCTTGCCAGGAGCGATATCGCCGGACAGTTATTTAGGGAGTGGAGCATTGCACTTTATCCCACAGTACTTCGCTGGCTTAATATTAGGAGGTAATTGCTGGATTTAGGATAACTGATCTAGATAGCGATGTTTGGAATTTTGTCGAGAAATGTAGAATTCGAACTAGTGACGGCGTAGAAAGAAGCGTTGATAGAGAAGGTTTGGTTTCTGAAAAACTCGGAGGACTAAGCGGCACACTTTTTGTGAATTCAATGTTCCTCATATGTGAAGAGATGTGGATGCGGTTCTTTTAGTGGGTTCGGTGGTGTTCGTTATTGAGTTCAAAGTTGGCCAGGCGATCTTTGATCAAGCAGTAGTGGATCGAGTGTGGGACTATGCGCTAGATCTAAAGACTTTTACGAAGATAGCAGCCAAGTTTTCGCTAGTACCTATTTTTTCCTCTACGGAAGAGGCAGAGTGCTAACCAGCCCAGTTGATTAACTGGGTGTCGGCGGAGTTTGTCTCCCAACTTGGGCTAATCTAGTCGGATCTCGAAAAGTAACTGAACCCGCAATTGGGGGATCGCTAGAAATGCACTCGATCAGGAACAATGGGCGAAGGGAGCTTACAGGCGGACCCCGACTATTGTAGAAGCAGCGCGAGCGCTTTACGCGCTATGGCGAAGGAGGCTTTCGAGGCTCGGAAGAAAAACCTAGGGGAAACCTAACCGCGCATAGAGCAACTGATTGACCAGGCGCGGGAAGAGGGCAGAAAATGATCATCTTTTCCCTTTAGGAGCCTGCTTAGAACAGGAGAACCGTTAGGATTAATCTGGGATGCTCAGAGGCATGCCAGGGCCAAAAGCCGCGACTCATGCGGTGTTGTTGTCTCGCAATAGTCTGCTCGTTGCTGTGATGCTGGTAACATTGCGACGAGACGAAAAGCCACGATTGAAGTAGTTAAGTCCAGAAGCCGGAAAATCTGGTAAAGCAATTTATTCAGAACGTTCATTGCTTTTGGGGCGAGACGACAAAAGGTTCGTTTAATCTCACAGAAGGCCACATCGTGATCTTCGACGAAGCTCAACGAACCTCGAACCAGAAGGTGGCGGCTGATTTCATGAAGTAGAAGAAGGGCTCACTGGTTTTAAAGATTCTATTCCAGAATTCGTGATTCGGTATGTGAACAGCCCAAAAGCTGGATTGTAGTTCTTATGTCTTGTAGGTGCTGCTAGGATATTAATCACAGCGAGTCAGGTGTCGGGGGACATGGCTGGAAGCAGGAAGCAGCGAAATCACCGTTTACGCACTGAGATATGTGTACTTCGTCTCGCCTGGCTGTCTGCCGAGAAAGCAATTGGAGCTGAGGGGGAAGCACGAGGAGCTTGTCTCGATTATAATTTGTCTTTGTAAGCTTCCATGCTATTTTTCGGGCTGAGTATATCTCGGCTTTTGTAAAGGCTCTTTTCTATTGTGAACGAAAGTTTTCCAAAGAAATGTTTTGCAAACTGGGAAAGTATCAAATTGCAGTGGTGCGGAACTTGGCGTTTCTGAAACGATGGGTTCGATAGAAGGCGTGTGGTAGGGGTACGGGTTGTTCACTTCTTTGAAAGCGAAACAGCTCAAGCTCAATACGATGGATGCCTGAGCAAAAATAGACACTGTGTATTGGCTTCTGGATGGCAAAGACAATACGAGGTCCCGTTGTTATCTTTAAGATACGGCGACGGGGTTTTAGGTGCAGAGATTGGAGATTGAATTGAATTGGGCAATCATAACCTATAACCTGAGCAAGGACTTTCGTCTCAAAAAGTCAAGATGGCGCTTCCACGGCTTCCGTAATGCTAGGTGGAAAAACGTGAATAACTCAGAAAAGCGAAATTATCTAAAGGGTGCCTACCTCAATTCCGAAATCCTTGCAAACCCCCCCCAATTCGACACCTTGGTCAAGAGGTGGTAAAATAGGTTCGAGTTTTTTTTATTGAAAAAATACTTTTATAATGTAATAGACTTAACAAGTAAGCTTAAATTAAGTAAAATAAAATATTATTGAATGGCTAGACATCGATCATAAAAAAAGCCTTAAAAAATCAGTTGATGGGGAACAGGGAGGTTTAATAATCCTACTTTAGTTCCAAAACGTTCGGCTTCACTTCTTTTACGGCCCACTTGGTCACGGTGAGACCTTTGGCTGTGCGTGCGGAGACGGGGACGGCGGTCATGTCAAAGTTGAGTTTGCGGGCACGAGCGCCACTATTGTTATTGAGTGAAAGGTGCAGGCTCTTCGGCATCTCTTTTTCGCTCTTGGCAACATCGAGATAGACGATTTTGGAGTTTTCGTTTTTCACAAGAGTGTAGAGTTTGTTGCGGGAGAGGCCTCCGATTTGGAATTTCTTGGCGAAGGCTTTCCCGGTTTTGCCATCCTGATAGATCATCGTATAAAAATTCTGGTCGCCTTTTTTCGGCCAGATCGAGATGTGGATGATGTCGCGGCCCATGAAAACCTTGTCCGCTACCTTCGAGACCTTGAGCGAGCCGTTGCGCATGACCGTGAGCACGCTGTCGAAGATGGTGCACTCTTGCACGAATTCGTGCTGCCGCCAGTTGAGGCCGGTGAATCCGTCACCGCGGTTGACGTACAGGCGCTGGCTGGCGGAGATTACGGTGGGAGCATCGATTTGCTCGAACTCGTCGTAGCTGGTTTTTCGTTTCACGCTCTTGCCGTATTTTTCCTGTAACATCTCGAACCAGACAATGGTGTAGCCGGTAATGTTCTTGAGGTTGGCCTTTGTCTCCTTGATTCCTTTTTCGACTTTCTTCATGACTTCGTTGGTTTGGAAGCGACTGTAGGCGGAAATACGTTTGATGCGGATTTCGGCGAGGCGGACGATGTCCTCATCAGTCACTTCGCGGCGCAGTTGTTTTGTGAAAAGCTTTAGGCTGGTGCGGATTTCCTCGAGCATGGACTCCCACGTTTCGGATTTCTCGATGTTCCGGTAGATACGCTCTTCGATGAAAATGCGTTCAAGCGAATCCCAGTGCCATTGCTGTTCGAGTTCGCCGAGCTTGATTTCGAGCTCGCGATTCAGGAGCTCGCGCGTGGCTTCGACAGAGCGCCGGAGGATTTCTCGAACGCCGAGGAACTGCGGTTTGTCCTCGCCGTTTTTTTCGTTGCGTACGATGACGCACGCGGCTGGAAAGACCTGCATCTGGCAGTTCGTGAAAGCATAGAGCTGCTGGATGGCTTTCTCAGGCTCGGCGTTGGCGGGTAGGTGGACGAAGATTTCGACCTTGTCGGCCGTGTTGTCGTCGACGTGTTTGATCTTGATTTTTCCTTTTGCGTTAGCCGAAAGGATCGACTCAATAAGCGATTCCGTTGTGGTGCCGTAGGGCAGCTCGGTGATGACGAGGAGGCATTTGGAGCGCTGCTCGATTTTTGCGCGCACCTTCACTTTGCCACCGCGCTTGCCATCACTGTATTCGGATAAGTCGGCGATGCTACCAGTGAGAAAATCGGGATAGATGCTAAAAGTTTTTTTTTGCAGGTGTTTGATCGCGGCGCGGCAGAGATCGTTGAAGTTGTGCGGGAGGATCTTGGTTGCGAGGCCGACAGCGATGCCATCTGCGCCTTCGAGCAGTGTAATAGGAAATTTGGCGGGAAGCGTGACGGGCTCCTTAGTGCGACCGTCGTAGGAGGCCTGCCACATAGTGGTCTTGGGATTGAAAAGGACTTCGCGGGCGAAAGGCGTGAGACGCGCTTCGATGTAGCGGGGCGCTGCGGCTTTGTCGCCGGTAAGGAGGTTGCCGAAGTTGCCCTGCGGCTCGACCAGCCAGCCGCGTTGTGCGATACCAACGAGTGCGGCGCCAATTGAGGCGTCGCCGTGCGGGTGTAGCTTCATCGTGGCGCCGACGATGTTTGCGGCCTTGTGGAAACGGCCGTCATCGATGTCCCATAGCGTGTGGAGCACGCGGCGCTGGACGGGTTTCAAGCCATCATCGAGGTGGGGGACGGCGCGGTCGAGGATGACGTAGGAGGCGTAGTCGAGAAACCAGTTTCGATAATGCTGAGCGAGAGGGGTGGCTTCATCCTGCACCTTTTGGCCTTCGGGGCGCTTGGGCGGCACCTTGGGAGTGGGGGAGCCCGCGGAGAAGTCAGGACTTGCCCTACCCGGCGTGAGTTTTGGAGCCGATGCGTGGAAGAAAAGATCGGGCTGGTCGAGTTTAGAGTTCTTGGTTGGTTTATTCTTGGCCATCTCTCAGATCTAAGCTCCTAAGCAATAGCCGTCTTCTGGGCGCTGACGAGGTGTTTTTCTCGCTTTGCGAAAACGCCACTTTACAGAAAATCAGCCTCAGGAGGTGGGCGACGGCGCTGGCGATGGTTGCATAAGTGTTCGGTCTAGGAACGGCTGTGGGGAAATGGTAAATTCGAGCGTCGAGTCGGCGATTGGAAGCGTTCCTGTAAGACCGCTTGGCGAGGTTGCTGTAGGCGAAGCCCAAGGTTGAAAAATCGATGGTGCCGGCCAAGTCGATAGCTCCGGTTAGGTTTTGCTAGATATTAAGCTCTTTCAAATTATGTTCTTAGTGAATTGAAATAGTGGCTCAAGTTTATGTCGCTTACGAAATCGCTGCCGATGACGAGTTGGTCTGGTCGGAGGTTCCAACCGAGCCGAGCTCGATTGCTAAGCGTTGCTGGCCTACATTACATTCCCGTTGACGGTTATAGGTGCCGATGGCTGGTCCCTGGGGGCGATCGATGCCGCTGATATTGGCTTCGCGCCCACGATCGAGCTGGCCTCGGCCCGGAGCGGGCCCCGATGACCAGCGTGGCAGCGGTAGAACTTTTCCCCGACGGCGGTCGTTCTAATGTAGATGTTGTTATCACTGAGCTTCGTGCGGATCGAGAGCACGGAGGCGGAGAAAAATTGGAGGTTATTTCCGAGTAGGGGGGACGGAATTGCCCGAGCTGCTGGCGATGTCGCCGAGAATGGAGACCGAGCCACCGCCAAACGTTGGCGGTGAGATTGTCGGAACCGCCCTTGATCGCGAGACCGCTGCTGCTGCCTTTGATCTTGCCATAGCTATCTATAAACAGACGGTCTCGGTGGCTGTGACGACGGCGGCTCACGAGTGACTGTTGGTCTCGATGGAGTTACCGGCCTGGTTATTTATCATGTGGTTGTAGCTGCTGCTCAGTGCCGAAGTGAAACCAATCCTGGTGTTGGAGTCTCTATACGGACCAGGCCGGAGTTTGTGATCGTGCTTTCGTTGCAGATAGCGTCATTGGCGGGGGCGATCGTATTGGCTGGGAGCCTAGATAAGGGTGCTGGCGTAGTTGTAGATCGCATTGGTTCCGGAGGAGATTGCGTTGAAGTCGATGGCTTGCACATCGTCGGCGGAGGGACTTGGTTCCGATCGTATCGGCGTCAGCGGTGGGAATTGTGGTTCCGGCGTTGTCGGTGGTCGTGAGGGTGGAGCTCAATTACATCGAGATCGATGTCGCGGCTGGTATCAGTCTCTTCAATGGCGCCAAAGTCGGTGACGCTGGTGTTGCTCGTGACGGTGACGTCTCTACGGCGCTTCCTACTCGCGGAGAGCTTGCTAAGCCCTTATCTACGCTACCGGCCTGGCCTCCCGTGAGAGTTTGCTCCGTGATGTTGGTAGTGTTGCTTCCAACAGTGAAACTGAAAACGCGCGCCAAATGAAAGGTCCAGCAAGGCTGCTAGGAGAAGCGCGGCATGACGGGGAAAGCTATACTCTACGAAAAAAGTCGACGATAGGTGGCGGGCGATGATAATGAGGCCAGTTTTGTTACGCTAACATTAATTCGAGGTTACGACCTGTGGCTGTGTCTCCTAGCCAAAAAATCCGGAGCGCGAGGCGCCGCGCCCGGGGAGAGTTGAACAAAAACAATTCTTAGCTTAGGTATATAAGGGAGCCAAAGACGACGACGCAATGTAAGTGGTAGCCTGGGGGTCGGCAGCGAGGTTGCTGGGTGTACCGACCAATTGATGGAGCATTTTTGATATTGTTGAACATTGCAGCCGGCTCAGGTTCGAGTTTGGCAGCGGCAGCAGTGGGTTTCTGATCGGTTGGGGCACTGACTTGGGTTACATTGTCCATTCTGATGACGCTGGCTTTCGGTTTCGGCGAAGGCCCAGGCTCTGTTTTTGGGAAGTGGTGGCGATTTTGACTACGAGCGGATCGAACCTCTTGGACCTGCTGTTGAATGGAGGGGGAACAGTGTCTTATTTACTTGCTAAAGAGGTGGCAGTCGTGCTGGCTCTTTTTCGCGCTGTTGCCGATCTTGGCTGTGGTTTCCCGGACGTCGGCGGAGCCTGGACAAGAGCGCGAACTTTCTTGGTAGCGACAATAAATTAAAGTAAGTATCGATGTCGCCCATGTTGGCGGTTACCACGAGGGGGAAAATAGGTTTGAGAGGCGATCTAGTCAGTCGTCTTCGGAGTTTTCGTAATTTTTTCGCTGGCGTTTTTTATCGCCTGCATGTTGGCCGTGATTTGCTGCACCTGGCTGGCGCTATCGGTGATGCCATTGGCTAGAATCTAGAATCGGCGAGCGTGAGACTTCCTATATCACGATGCTGGTGAAGCTATATAGGGAGCTGCGGGCTTAATCGAGGCGATGCGTGATTTGGCGCGCACTAAAAAGAGCGGTGCAGGCGGTGAGTACGATAAAGGAGATTTGCTCGATGGCCTCGGTTCCGCCGAGGCCAGACGGAGTCGCGTTGGTCAGACTGGTCGCATTGTGGCAGGCGTGCTGGGCACTGTTGCATGCAGTACTTGCTGAGTGCGTAGAAAGCCAGGTCTTGATGGTAGTCCAGTTGAAGGCTACGTCCTGGTCGAGCATGGCCATATGGCTTCCCAAAAATCGCTGTTGGCGCGCATGGCCTAAAACTTGTCCATAGCTTAGTCGAGGTTACTCACGGTTGGGTGGGGGCTTGGAGAAGCGCGGCTGTTTTCATCGGAAAGCGCTTTCTTCAGATCGGAAATTCCAGCATGGACAGTTTTGAGCGTTTGGGGGAAATGTATCTTTTTTCTTTTATAGTGTTTCCATCCTTTTCGAGGCTTAAATGAAGGCTAGCAATGTTTAGCGGGAACATCGTTTCCTGAAACTGGGCAATGGAAACGAGGCCGGGCAGATAGTAATTCGTGGTGGTTTTGAATCGGATTGTTTTTAGGATGTGTAAATATATTTCTTTCAGTTAGTTAATGACGTATATGAAGCTTAAGACGACGAACTAACTTGCGCTTACTAGCATCGTGCGGAAAAATCGAGGTAAGGGCCAAAAGCTTCATTACGGAAAAAGAGGAGAAGAAAAGAGTTCGTTGGAGGCAAGAAAAGTGAGGTCGGCTACCTTGCCAGAGTCGGCGAGGACGATAGCGCTGGGCGTGGATGAGGTGAGTTTGGCGGCTTCGTTTTCGCTCTCGATGCCCTTCAGCCCTTCAGCCCTTCAGCACTGAGCCGCCGCTGGCCATGAAGGGATGGCTCCAGTGGTTTTGAAACTGGCCGGCGTTCATGCCGATGTGCTACAAGAGAAAGACATCCTGTGCAGCGCTGGCTTTGGTTATCATGATGACGGTGCTGACACAACCGACGGCAATGGGCTTGCCGAAGGAGCGTGGCTTTAACATCTTCGGAATCAGATGGTCTGATGCCCTTGAAGCCGCTATACCCGGTGATCACGATATTGGCGTGGCCCAAGGCCCAAGGTGGCGAGGGGCAAGGTCGATGTTCAACAGAACTGCGAAAAGAAAACGGAGTTTTATGGCGTAGAAATGACTTGGTGGTGGGATGGCGGACCCTAAAAGGAAGCCGTGGCCTTTGGCGGCGGAGATCGTTCAGTAATTATCGCGGTTGGCCACAGGCTGGAAACTTAAGGGCGTGTCGAAGAGATTTTCCGATTAGTCCACATAGTTAACTTCGAGTTTGAAGATTAAGTGTTCGGTAAATATCAAAGCAGCTGCTAATTGCGTAATTTTTCTGATTAGGAGCCGGGGCGTCGACTGCGTACGAGGGGCAAGCTGTTTCGATATCGCGGGAGCAGTTCATGCATGTGCCAAGTTCGAGTCGCGAGTTGATGCGACTGGAGGCGTAGCCGTAGGTGTTTTTGGAATAGGCCCATTTGGTTGGCGCGTTGCCCGCGAAGCAATTTCATAGGTCGTCTTTCTAAAACGGGCTTTCGTGGAGAAAACCAAGCTACTGCTGCTGCATTCCATTCTAGGCAGAAAAGATGATTAGGTGGTGGTAGCGGTCTTGTAGAGTAGAGAACGGCGACGAGGCTGGGCATATAGGCAAAACGGTCGGGACTGAAATTATGAAACGCGTTGTAAGAGCAGCGGACCAACAGACCGTTCACGGGCGTGTTCCCAAAAGAGCGTACCGCCCAGGCGAAGTCTATGCCGATTAAATCTATGCCGATTTTGAGATGCGGGAATGCGGCATAATTATTGAAGTAGCCGCTGGTTTCCGAGTCGATGGACCCGTAAAGCGCCTTGTAATCGAGCGAGCTGGTCTTCCCGGTGTCCAAGCCGTTGCAGTAGATTATGTTGCCTTTAAACACAGCGTTTAAGTCGCGTAGGTGGGTGTCGTAAACGCTTTGCGGGATCAGTGAAGGAACCTACACGGAGTCCTAGTCGAACGCCTCGTTGTAGATTCAGTGCGACATCTTAACGCGGCTGGTACAAACGCCGAACTACTGGCTTGGTTGGTAGCCGGCGATGGCCCAAGTTGGGGCTTGATCTTGCCGTCGTGGTACCAGCCAGAGCTTTGGGCCAAAGCTCTAGGTGTCCACGAACCAGGTGCCGTGAGTGTTAGAAGCGTTCCAGCGCGTATTCGCGGAAATTAAAATTTTCCGTTTTTTGGTGTTGCCGAAGTATTTATAGTCTTGGTATAGTTAATTTTTATTGATGAATCTTGATAATGGGATATCATATCAAATAAGAGTTTACGAGGCTAGCGTGTAGCGTGCAGACGGAGTCGGAAACTGTAAGGAGGCGGGAAAGAAAGAGAAGCTGCCTTTGAACGAGGGTGTTGGTTTTTTTATAGGTGATAAGTTAGGAAAATTCGGTGAAAGGAGGATATAAAACGAATCATCGTCCCTGCCGGGGCAAGGCGGGACAACATGCTTCTAGATCCTTACTAGCCGAGTGTTAGCTCCAAACAGGTGTCTTGAGAAAAATTCTAGCCAAGATGAGTCTATCGTCTGGAATGAGTTTCCTTTTTGCAGCCTGATCTTATTCCGTTGGCATCAAAAGTTTCTCCGATCTTTGACGAAGATTGGCGAGACAAGGCTGTTCTGGTTCCGAACCCCGGTTTTTGGCCTAGGCTTCAACAAGGTCTTTTTCGACGCGGAGATTTCCGATAATGAAGTCCTGCCGCTCGGGTGTGTTTTTACCCATGAAAAAGGCGAGCAGCTCGTCCGGGCTATAAAGATGGTTCATCGTCACTAGCTCGAGGCTTATGTCTTTGCCGATGAAATTTTTGAACTCGCCGGCCGAAATTTCACCGAGACCTTTGAAGCGTGTGGTTTCGTGGCTAGCGCCGAGCTCTTGCATTGCCGCCTGTTTCTCCTCCTCGGAATAACAATAGATCGTTTTCTTTTTGTTGCGCACGCGAAAGAGCGGCGTTTCGAGGATAAAAAGATGGCTGTTGCGAATGAGGTCGGGGAAAAACTTGAGGAAAAACGAAATCAGTAATAAGCGGATGTGCATGCCATCAACGTCGGCGTCGGTGGCGATGACGATCCGCGCGTATCGTAGGCCGTCCATGCTTTCCTCTATGTTGAGCGCGGATTGGAGGAGGTAAAATTCCTCGTCTTCGTAGATAGCTTTTTTTGAAAGGCCGTAGGTGTTGAGCGGCTTGCCCTTCAATGCGAACACCGCTTGCGTCTGCACATTGCGTGTGGCAGTGAGCGAGCCGGCGGCGGAGTCGCCCTCGACGATGAAAAGCGTGCTCTGCTCGGCACACTTATTGCGATCGCCGAGGTGGAATCGGCAGTCGCGCAGCTTGCGGTTGTGCAGCGAGGCTTTTTTCGTTCGTTCGCGGGCGATGTTGCGGATGCCGGCGAGTTCTTTCCGCTCGTGCTCGTTTTCTTCTATCTTTCGCTTGATGGTTTCCGCGATCTCGCGGTTTTTGTGCAGATAAACGTCGAGCGACTGCTGCATGAACTTGCCGACAAATTCCTTCAGCGTTGGTCCTTCCGGTCCGGTTTTGGTCGAGCCGAGCCTGGTCTTGGTCTGTGATTCGAAAATCGGCTCCTGTACGCGCACCGCAATGGTGGCGTCGATCGACTGACGGGTATCGGCAGCGTCGAAGTCCTTTTTGAAATGGTTGCGGATTGTTTCGACGAGTGCCTCGCGAAACGCAGTGAGATGGGTTCCGCCCATTGTGGTGTGCTGGCCGTTTACGAACGACCAATATTCCTCTCCGTAGTGGTTGCCATGGGTGAATGCGACCTCAATGTCCTCGGCTTCGAGATGAATGATTGGGTAAAGTGGTTTGCTGCTGAGTTGATTTGCGATGAAATCTTTCAAACCGTTTTCAGACTTGAAGATTTTGCTGTTGAAGCTGAAGCCAAGGCCACGATTGAGGAAGGCATAGTTCCACAGCATGTCTTCGATGAATTTTGTGCGAAATTTGAAATCGGCGCCGAAAAGCGCTGCATCAGGCGTGAACTCGATGATCGTTCCGTTTCTCTCGGCGGTCTTGGCGACTTTCGACTCCTCTTTCAGTTTCCCTTTCTCGAATTCGACGGTCTTTGTTTTGCCGTCGCGACAAGCCTGGGCGCGGTAGGTGAGGGAAAGGGCGTTTACGGCTTTCTGGCCGATGCCGTTCAGACCGACGGCTTTTTGGAAGGTTCCCGAATCGTATTTTGCTCCTGTGTTGATGATCGAGACGCAGTCGACGAGCTTTCCGAGGGGAATGCCACGACCATAGTCGCGGACACGGATGCTATGCGCTTCGGCATTGAGCTCGACCTCAATTCTTCGGCCAAACCCCATTGTAAACTCGTCGATGGAATTGTCAATAATTTCTTTTATGAGTACGTAGATGCCATCTTCGACATGGGCGCCGTTGCCGAGGCGACCAATGTACATGCCGGGGCGGAGACGGATGTGCTCCAGCGAATTGAGGGTCTTGATGCTGGCTTCGGTGTAGTTGGACGCCATAGGTTTGAGCGGAGAAACAGAGACGGAAGAAAAGTTCTGGCAAGAGCGATTTTCCCGAAACCGGAGCGGCTTCCGTGGCCGCAAAAAAAGTCCAGGAGAGCAGCCCTTCAAGCAGGCACATTGGCAGACACATTAATTCTGGGGAAATCGCCGGCGTTGACCGAAGTTACGGCGGCGGAAATGAGGTTTTTTCTTGTCTGTGGTAGTGAGCGAGGGGCGCGTATCTTTTGGTCGAGGTGGAGGCACGAACAACGCTCTTTTTCCCGCCGACGAGGCTACGGTGTCGCACGACATCCTCGTGCAATACTGTGGCTTGCAAACTGAATTCCTCCGCGGTAGCGGCGGCCTCTTTTGAGGCGCTCGTGTTGCTTTGGGTGACTTTTTATCTGCGAGATGTCGGTTTTGATTTGGTTGATGCTTTTGCTTTTTCCCCGAGAGGCGGTGAAAATATCGGTGACGAGTTCGTTGACATGTCGGGCTTTGCCGACAGTATTTTTAACGATGTGGCGATTTTGTCGGAAGTTGTCGAGCTGTGTTCGGCGCGTGAGATAGCTTCGGCGATATTGGCTCCGGGTTCCTTTGCGATTGTGGCTGAACGTTGAGCGATTATTGTGGACTTTATTAGCGGCCACGGCGTGGCTTCTGGTCTAGTACGGATGGCTTTTAATGTGGCGTTTGAGAGCGATGGGGTTGGTTTGTAAGACGATCTGGTTGACCGTCTTGCCGTCTTGATAATCCTGCCGATGTTCTGCGAGGAACTGCGGGTTGCTCCCATGGCTTTGCGCGTTGCTGTTTCCAATTTCTGCGTTCTGGCGAGTGTCGCTCGAGAGGCCTTTTGTTGAGTGGGCGTTCTCGGCATTGCGCTTGGTCATCGAGGCGAGCTATTCGAGGCTGGCGGCCTTTTCGAGTGAGCCTGAGCCTGAAGCCAGCTCCTGGCTCCTGAAGGAAAATCTAGTCGGCCAAGAGTGGTTGTCTTTTGCAGCTGTTGAGTCGATGTTTTGATCCAACGTAAGGATTTTGGAGAGCGATGTCCGATAACTGGAGAAAGCGAGCTCGAATTCCTTCACCAATGGAATTGGCCGCGTCCTGCTTCCGGCTGGCTTGCAGCAGATGTGTTTAGCTCTGCTGCATCTGATTGAGGATGCTCTTTGGGGGATAGGTCGGAAAAGTTTCGTAATTTATTGGTGTCCAAATTATAGAGCTCGTATTGACTAGCCGCTTTTTTCGTAAGCCGCGACATTTTCGCCCAAACGGTTGAAATAACCATGCGTGGCTTTCTCGTTCGGACTCAAGACGAGAGTTTGTACAAAAATTTACGCGCCGATTTGCGTGCGCAAGGCTAACTGGACAACTTCGGAACTATAACTGAGTCCAAGGATGGCGTTGTTTTCGAGACGATCACGAAAACTTTCTTTTACGCGTAGGCGTCTAAAACGGAGAGAATTGGGGAAAGGAGGCGGAAAGCAGTAGCGTTGCAAAAACTGTGGTGCGTTAGGTAATGGCCCTGTTTTTTATCGAAAGTCGGTTGGACTGTTAGTGGCGTGCGAATGGGGCTCGGTTTTGTTTCGGGCAGGCAGGTGCCATTGTCAGCATGGACCTAGCGAAACGGAAGCGGGGGAAAGATGAGAGGGATTCAGTGTTCATGAGAGTAGAAGTTCGATGGGAATCAGGTTCCAGGTTCCTTTTGCTACTCGTTCTTACCAGCCAGATGCCGGCCCGGATTAGGTGACCTCACTCCGTAAAAGTGCGGCGCACTAATAGCGTGCCGATGGTTGATCTGCTGTCTTTCGAAAGACTTAAACAGATTTGGGCGGTCGCGGTTTTCTTATATATTATAAACTAGCAGTGGCCTTGGTCAAAAATCCTGAGAAACGGTTTCGTAGCTGTCCTAGCTTTGTGGAACGAAAGCTATGCTTCGTCTCTTCTATGACTGTGTATGGGGTTCCTCGATTACCAGGATTACCAGGGAGGGGGCCTGGATGGTTTTAAGGCTCGATCGTTGCTGTTAAGGGAGGACAGTGTGGAGGAAAATATTTTTATCTTCGACTTCCGCTTTTTAGCAAAGCGAATTTTCCAGACCAGTCAGATTCCCCAGAAGCCCCCCGTAGTGGGCGCTTGCACTGGCGGTGATTGGTAATCAGCTGCAAGATCAGTTTGGCCAGATTAGCTAAGTCGAGAGGCTTGATCAGAATAACCGGCGATCGGCAGATTGGCGGCTTGGACGGCTGATTCTAGTTCGGAATTTCCTGTCACCAGAAGGAGCGGAAGAGCCGAATCGGAGGAGGGAACGTTTTGATTGCCCTGCAGGTGGATGTCCCTATACTGCTTATCCTTCAAATAGGCTTCGGCTCCCTGGGTTATGAAAGAAGAGGGGGGGGCGTTTTCTCCTAAATGTTAAAGCCAATGCGTGCCGAGCTACACCCGTAGCTCGGCTTCATTCATCGACGAAAAAAATGGGAGCAAGCATAAGTGCGGAAGAGGACAATGGCTGGCAATACTGATTTCTATGCGAGGCTGCCGAGGAACGCAAAACGATTTCCAGCCAGCCTTTCAGGTGCGGATTGTCTGGCGACTTAGGAAGGATGCAGACGCTCCAACGCTTGGCCCAGCCACTGGCGGCGAATTTCAGTCCCCTGGAGCAAAAGCTGCCTTTTGCTTTCTCGAGCGCGATAATGGCTTCGCAGACCGTCTTGGCGGGAGCGACCTCGCGTTCGCAAAGAGTTAGAGACATTAGCAACATGTACTAAAAGCTTCAGACTTTGCCGTCGACGATCTCCCGCAGGTATAGGTTGCTACGATGTCTTGCAGGCTAGCGGGCAGGGAAATCTGGCGTTCGAAAATCTGCGGAATTACGGAGAAAGTTCCTTGGATGTAGGGGAGGTTGGCTCCATAAAGCGGCTCCACGAGCGCTGGCGCATTGGACTGTCTTTCATCTCCTCTGATGAGGGACGGTAGGTAGCGCTGGGAAAACAAAGTCTTCTTCTTTCATAATAAGCGAGGAGGGCGGAAGCTTTATTCGCCACGTGCAAAGCATCGCGCTCTGGCATTTTTATCCCGAATTCTATGAACTGCCTAATCGATGCACTGTGCCTTTCGCTGCCGGGGAGCGGAACCTTCGTTGTGATGCACAAGAATAGACTCGCAAGCGCGCCGAATACCTTATTATTGAAATCACGAGACGCTAATTATGAGCATAACGGCAGCTAGCGTTCTGCTGCGTTCGATCGCGACAAAGGGAGCTTTCAGGCGCCATGATGTTCGACGTCGCGATGGGCAGCTTGACCGAACACTGTGTTACACATTCTTGTCGCTGCACAGGAAGGCGGCGTAAATTTCATACTGGCTGATATCTATCGCATTTCGACCAGGGTGCTGTGCGTGTGTAAGGTTACATCGGAGGTGTAGACCGTGCACATCGAGAACGTGAATCGCACTGGCGGCTTGGCTTATGGGCGTTTTTATCAAGCTTGTGCGTGGCTGCCTGCTACACACATCGGCGAAACGATAGCAAAATGCTACATTATCAAGACGAAAGATACCGATACAGAAACTTTCTATAAAGCGGCGCTGGGTGGCGTGCGCGCGAACGTGGCCTTCAAGCCAGGAACGGTGTTGGCTGGAGCACAATCGCTATCGTGCGAAGGGTATGGTCCGGGCGAAGGAAAACACGTTTACAAAGGGCATTGATCTTACGGTCCTTTGCGGCAACATCGCGGAGAAGAGTTGTATTGTGAAGCGGAGAGGGCGTCGACGAATCGATTTGGAAACTTGCCTGCTGAGTGCTGTGTCTTCGATAGACAGGACACAACGGCGAATGCAATACTTGCGGATAAGGTCGTAGTCGTAGGCAGGCGATGTCGTCGTGATTCGCTGCGAAGAACCGAAATACGGCTCCGACATGCAGGGGATGCTTTACTCGGCCACTTACCTGAAATGACGTGGTCTTTGCAAAGAGTGAGCGCTACTGATCGAAAGGCGGTTCTCTGGCTCCACGTTTGGGCGTGAGCCTTGGACACGCTTTACCCGAAGCGGCGTCGGGTGGTTTGATCGCCCTGATGGGGGAAGGGGAAGACGATCGTGTCTAGATCGGTATTCCGGAGAGCTTGATCCGCATTACCGTGGCGAACGACATCCCTCCCGTAACGCTACCAAGCTAAACGCACGCACTTAATACGCCGAAGAATCGCTAGCATCCGTTTTGGCGACATGTTGCTTGTTTAGCTCCGCCGACACACCGGCGATCATGCTAAATTTTTAGCCAACTATAGAGAAAAGGCGCATTTTTAGCAGTTAGAACGGCCATCGGAAAACGAAAAGTCGAGCTTTTGCTTGGTCTCAACACTATCGCGAGAACCTTGCATTAGCTAGCAGATAAGAAGAGTTCGATGCCGTTACGTTCCCAGGTCTCACGGCCGACTTCCGGATAAAACGTGCTGGCTTCGATCGATGCGGCGTAGTCCTTGCAAAACGCCTCGTGCCCAGCCGACGCACTTAAGACTGCCAGTCACGAGTTGCTTGACTCCACGCCCATGAGTGTGTGCAGCAAACTGCGTGGTTATAGTTACCAACTTTGAGTCAACGCACGTTCTCGCCGAACAGGAGGCCTAACTTGCCATCGAAGAGGGAAAAGACCTCGTCCTAGCGCCAGGACGGGTAGGTGGCGAGATAGGCGGCAAGCGCTATTGGCTTTGGCGGTGCTGGCAAGAACCTGAACGTCGACGCTGAAAACAGGTAGGGTGTGGGTTTCGCTGCGGCAGAAGATGGCGGAAAGAAGAGTGTTCAGTGTGCTTAGTTATATCATCAGATTTTCTAACTATCATCTAGTTGTGAAAATATCCAATTTACTTTCTTTTGTTCTCGATCAAGTAGGTACGGCTGTTGCGTTATTGTGGACTCGACTCTATAAGAAGCTAGCTTGGAACTTTCTTGAGATTTGGTCAGCGCACAACTCCATTGTCTACAACATCGTGTTGGAAATCTCGCGGCTGGTCAATCATCTCAAGGACCGGCGTTTAGTGCTCGTGCAATTCACAGCGAATGATCGCTTGGTGGTTGATACCGTACTGATGCTGAGCAAGTAGTTGAAAAAAAAGTAGCACAAGCAGCTTCGTAAATGGGCGCTAAGAAAATGGTGACACTCTGCGATGTACTCCGCGAATTCGACGAGGCTGTCGCTCTCGCGGCGCTAAAATTAGCTATTATTCTGTCATTAATGATCGATCTACGCTCTCTCGAAAATTGCCGAGGCGATTTTTTTCGTCTCGGCAATTTGAGGCATGTCCTAAGACAGGGTTTTTAGGGCCTAGGGCCGGGGATTGTGCAGAGCGATATTTTACTCGCACGGCGAGGCCCGGGAAGGTGTGAGTGGAGTCATTCAATCGACTGTCGAAGCACTCGGCTTACCGGAAGAGGTTTCTTGTGCGTCGATTAGCTTGACTGAAAGGAAGAGTTAATGGTAATATTAGTTTAATAGTCTGGTGAATAGACGACGGACGAGAAGTTACAAGGTGTCCGCACGAAATGGGCCATAAAGGAGCTTCCCCTAGCGGAATGAGCGCATGGAGTACCGATAAGTGAGTTATGGTGGTTTGAGGTCAGGTTTTACCGCGGAGAGTCGTGCCTGGCGACCGTGGCTAGGTGGAGTAAGGAAAATCGATAGGCAGCATGCAGGGCTTTATCGAAGAGCATTCAGGAAACGTCTGGCTTTGTATTTGTGTGAGGCGATCTCGAAGCTTCGGTTAACACTGTCGCGGCACATTGAGCGGCTGGAACAAACTATGGAGAAAATGAGCCGAGACCGATGCGGCTTCGCGTCGCTAAGCGTGGAAGATGCTGGCGAGATTTAGTAATGAGTTGCGTTTAATGGCTAAGAAGCCATGGGGTATCAGGACTTCGCGCAAGCAAGTACCAAGGCGATTTGACTGACGTGGACAAGTTGGATGGATGGGCCGATCGGCTGCTTCGCACCTCTGCTTCCCGGATGATTTTTCTGGCGCAAGGAGTACGCGGTGGAAGCAGCTATATGTGCCGGAAGAAATGAGGCTAAAGGTGTTGCGCCGTTGCGTGTCAGGAAATGGCTGCATCGATACGCCTAGCTGGCATTGTGGCTTCTGTTTTCGCGAAGCGACTTGTTCCCGCGCAAAGCTTCAGATTTTGCTGACGAGATAAATTTTATGGAGGGCATCGGCTCGTGTGGAGCACTCTGAACAATAAGGATATAGAGACATGGAGACAGCCCTAGTCCATATTTTTCCAGAGGGAGTAGGCGGTGCGGTGCAGATTGTTGCAGAACTTATGCAACTCGCCGTCGAGAGATTAGCCGGAACTCCTATATTGGCCGGGTTACTGCCGTCCGGTGCAAAACGTGTTCGTTTCTTCTTCCTAGCCCAATAGCTCACCCGACGTTACCGATTTTTTTCTTAGCGAGACCGCAGATGAAGCTTGTGTTGGGCAGTCTCCAGAGGGGTAACAAACGTTGCCCAAATCGAGCCTTGGGAATGGCGGTTTCAAATACCTGGACCTGTGCGATTGCCGCCAAGATGCCACCCAGAATTTTTTGGCTTTTCTGCTTTTCGGTCACTCAAAATAAGAAACCAAATCATCAGCCTATGAACTACCATAGCTATTGATTCAGGCTTGGTCGGAGGCGTGGTCAACGCCATTTTTATAGATAAAAATGGTTATATAGGAAATTATATATGCCCAGATATCCTTGCTAAAGATATTGGTTTATTTGTTTGTGGCTATTTGTATTCGCGACGGCCTGCGAGTAAGCCGCTCAATTTAGCTACGAAGAAACGACTCTCGATACAGATGGCGTGTAACGCCGTACTATTCGCGTTCTGCTCATAGTGGTGATCATGTTGCCCAACTTTGCTGTCGATAGTGTCGATATTCAGTTTTGAATTGGAGGATCATCAGCCCGAGGAAGACACGTTTTTCACCTCTGGAGAGAGCGGATTCGCTGTCAGCTTCGGCTGGGGGACCTTTAACGGGACACGCTCGATGCAGCGTCAGCCACAAGCTCGAGAAGATCCGCAAGAGACGAATGCCAGCGCAAATATAGCTCCTATGTAGTCTGAGGCCGCCAGATTTCGTTGGAAGTGCTGTCGGAGATCATTTATACAATCACCGTTGCTCAGATAAAGCTTGGTGTTGCAGAAGAAAAATATAGAAAAGTAACGCGTTCCTATGGCATATCCCAATCCCAATATGCCCTCCCGGATCCGGATTCGCAAGCCAAAGCCCAATCCTGTAAAAAATAAATCCCTAGCGGGACAAAATTTAAACGCGTGGACCGCATTGCGGTCCACGCTTCCTGGTCTCCTCTCATGCTTGAGTTGATTCGAAAAAATGAGTGCCAAAAAACAACTGATTATTCCCGAGCCATTTAGGCGTGATTCGCTGGCTGCTATGGATTGCATGGTATAATAACCTAGCTGCTGTATCGGCTCAAAGCTATGCTGGCCCAGCAATGTGTCGCTATGTTGAACCATTTTCCCGGTCGCCAAAATCCGGTTGAGTAGCCCAAAAAAGATCTCCCTGATGAGGTATTGATTGATCGAAAGGGGGTGTGCGTGCAAATCGATCCGCGGCACTATGTGCTTGTTGTCTCTCATTTTGCTGCTGTTCCAGTAAGGAACGCTCTTCAAAACAGATAAAAGCCTTCTTGCCGGTCTCCACCAAGGAGACCGAAGCCCGATTGTGTTCGAAGAGGCTTCGGGGGATCGGACCTTTGCCGTACGTCTTTGAAGGTCTTTTTAAAACCGGTCAGTAGGTGGATGGCATCATGAAGATGATCTATTTGCTCGATTTGCATATCGTGCCAAGGACGAGCGGAGTTGAGTATGGCCCCCGTATTGCATCCGTATGGATTGGGCTCCGACCGCGGCGCCTCACAGTCTGACAAAGAGAAAACAGTCCCATCGTAAGCTAATTATCTCTCGGGAACGCGCTGCTGAAATCAGCGCATTCCCATTCTTATTTGGGATAGAAGTCCCTTACGTCCAAAAACTCTCCAACACTAAAATTACATCATCCATTCCCACACCAACCCCGTGACAAAGACAACTTCAGTTCATTCGTAACAAAGTTTACGAACAACACAAGCGCCATTATTACCTTAAGCGGCAATTGGAACGAAGACGTTGCTATCGTCCGTCTCTGGTGTTGCAGTTACGGTTACGAAATACGTGAATTGCGTCAATCGGAGTCGCACGAACTACTCCATCGCAACTCTCCAGCGGTTACTGCCCAGGAAAAGACTTCGGTCACGTTTGCTAGCCCCCAACGTGCCTGTTACGTGGACAAATTGTATGCGGTGTTTGGCTGCTTCGATGTTTCCCTGGCCGCGTTAGTCAGCGTGAGGAACCCGAGGGCTTTTGTATGTGGGCAACCGGCTGGAGGTGCTCAACGCTGCCGAGAAGGGTGTTAAGGAGCGTGTCTTAACCAAAAAAAATGGGGAAGCTTTTATTTGGACATGCTTTCTCTTAAAGGGCTTATTGTAGTTGGTCGGCTAGTAAACGGAACTATGGATCGAAGCCGGGACTGCGGCAGGCTTTTGAGACGTCGACGGTTCTGTTGCTTTCTTCGATGGTGTTGCAGGTGTCGGGCTCGCTGCGTGTAAGAACGAGCAGCACGGCATAATGGGTGGAATCGATATGGAGTTGAAACGCAAGATCGGTGGGGGATCCGATGGCTCAAGTGCCCGGACTCTACAACCGGCCATAGCGAAGTGCTACGCCTTTCGCACCGACCGTTCCGAGTGTAGCGGCCTTAGGCTCTACGATGTAAGATGCGGTCACTGGATCGATTTCGTGATAAGGCAAGCACCTCGATGGTTTGAGCGAAAAAGAAATGTTTTTGGCGACGGACATCGGCGGCCAGGGTATTCCACCATGGTCCGTGTGGCGATAGTGCGTTGCGCTGCTGGCACTTCGTGCCCATCTTTGGCACGGGTAGAACATGATGGAAAACTCTGTGAGTTGGTCGATGAGGAAACCCGGTTGCGCTTCCCGTACTGCGTGATGAACTGCGTTGGAATCGAAAACGTCGAGGATAACCTGCTCTATGCCCGCGATTCGCAAGGTATCAGCCTTGGCTGGTGAGTGGGTGGTGCCGCCAACGGTGGCGCTAGCGGATTTTAGCAGAGGAACAAGTCGGCGATCGATGGCTCGGGTAACTTCCCGCGATAAAGAAGCGAAGCCGGAGGGTGCGGCGGTTCTAAAAGGCTGGCCACCTGGCGAGAGGCATTGCTAGAGAATCAGTAGGCCAGATAAGGTGCCAACCACTTCTCCGACTCAGTAACGGATTGTTTTTTCCGAGCCGAATAGTCCTCGACTTGATCTTTCGCTAGTTTGCCGACGGCGAAGTATTTCGATTCCGGGTGATTGAAGTAGTGGCCGCTGACACTGCTAGGCGGGCGCATGGCGTAGTGTTCGGTGAGCGTGATTTCGGTGGATTCGGTGGCGTTGAGCAGTTCGAAGAGATTAAATTTTTCGGTATGGTCCGGACAAGCAGGATAACCCGGAGCGGGACGGATACCGCGGTATTTTTCGCGGATCATATCCTTGATCTTCAGATTTTCGGTCTTGCCGTAACCGGAGTAGTCGCGGGCTTTTTTGTGCATTAGCTCGGCGAGCGCTTCGGCCAGACGGTCGCCGAGAGCTTTGGCCATGATAGCGCTGTAATCGTCGTGCTTTGCCTCGAATTCCTTCGCGAACTCTTCGACGCCGTGGCCGGCGGTGGCGGCGAAGCCACCGAGATAGTCGATGCGACCGTTGCCCTTCGGCGAGATGTAATCGGCAAGGCAGTGGTTGAACTGGCTATTGGGTTTGATGTTCTGCTGACGGAGGAAGTGAAACGTCTGGAGGCTGTACGAGCGGGATTCGTCGGCGTAGACTTCGATACTGTCGCCGACGGAATTCGCTGGCCAGAAGCCGATGACAGCACGGGCAGTGTAGCGTTTTTCTGCGAGAATGTGCGCGAGCACCTTTTGCGCATCGTTATAGAGTTTGGTGGCTTCGGCGCCGACTACAGCCTCGGTGAGGATGTCGGGGAAACGGCCGTGAAGTTCCCATGTGGAAAAGAACGGTCTCCAGTCGATATAAGTAGCGATTTCGTCGAGCGAGAGCAGCTGCACCGAGTTGCTGGCGCGGCCGAGAAGGGCGGCTTGTCGGTCGCTGGTGAAGATGCGTGTGCCGATAAACTCAGGTTTCGGGATGTCGACTTGGTTCCAGTCGGTCGGCTGCGCGTTAGCGCAGGCGTCGGCGAGCGAAAGGAGCTTTCGCTCGCCGACGCGGTTACTGAATTCGATCCGCTGTTTCTCCTGTTTTTCGCGGAGCTGGGCGACGTAGCCTGGCTTGTTATCCGGATTGAGGAGTTTCGAGACGACACCGATGACGCGCGAGGCGTCGAGCACGTGGACGATGGGCTCGGAATAATTCGGAGCAATTTTCACTGCAGTGTGAACGAAAGACGTGGTGGCGCCGCCGATGAGAAGTGGGAGCTTGTAGTTTTTCCGTTCCATCTCCTTCGCGACATCTACCATCTCATCGAGCGAGGGTGTGATGAGACCGGACAGGCCGATTACGTCGGCACCCTTTTCCATGGCGGTGGCGAGGATCTTTTGGCACGGCACCATCACGCCGAGGTCGATTACCTCGTAATTGTTACAGGCGAGGACGACACCGACGATATTCTTTCCTATGTCGTGTACGTCGCCCTTGACCGTGGCTATAACGATGCGACCCTGCGCGCGGGCAGAGCTGCCGGAAGCGATGGCCTCGGCCTTTTCCTTTTCCATGTAAGGGCGAAGGTAGGCAACGGCTTTTTTCATCACGCGGGCTGTTTTCACTACCTGTGGAAGAAACATTTTGCCTGCGCCGAAGAGGTCACCGACGACCTTCATGCCGTCCATAAGTGGACCTTCGATTACGTTGATCGCGCAGCTATATTTCTGGCGCGCTTCCTCGGTGTCAGTCTCGATCCACACGTCGATGCCGCGGACAAGCGCATGCGAAAGGCGTTTTTCGATGGTGCCCTGGCGCCAGGCTTCGAGGACCTCGATGTTGGCTTTCTGATCTTTGACGATGCTGGCGGCTTTAAGTTTTTCGCCGAACTCTACGAGGCGTTCGGTTGCGTCGGGGCGGCGGTTGAGGAGCACGTCCTCTACGAGGCCAAGCAAGTCTTTCGGGACTTCTTCGTAGACTTCGAGCATTGCTGGATTGATGATGCCCATGTCCATACCGGCGGCGATTGCGTGGTAGAGGAACGCCGAGTGCATTGCCTCGCGAACGAGATTGTTGCCGCGGAAAGCAAATGAAACATTGGAGACACCGCCGCTTACTTTGGCGTGAGGAAGGTTCTGTTTAATCCAGCGTGTGGCGTTGATGAAATCGACCGCGTAGTTGCTGTGTTCCTCGATGCCGGTGCCGACGGTGAGGATGTTTGGGTCAAAAATGATATCTTCAGGTGGAAAGCTGACGATGTCAACAAGCAGGTGATAGGCGCGCTCGGCGATGCGGATTTTGTCGGTGTAGGTCGCTGCTTGGCCTTGCTCGTCAAAAGCCATAACGACGATAGCGGCACCGTAACGGAGAATCGTGCGTGCCTTTGCGAGGAATTTTTCCTCGCCCTCCTTGAGGGAAATGGAATTTACGATACCTTTGCCCTGAAGGCATTTCAGACCGGCCTCGATGACTTCCCATTTTGAGGAATCGATCATCACGGGCGCTTGCGCGACCTCGGGCTCGGCCGCAAGGAGGTTGAGAAATTTCGTCATTGCAGCGACGCCGTCGATCAGGCCGTCGTCCATGCACACGTCGATGATATTGGCGCCATTTTCCACCTGCTGGCGTGCGATGGAGACAGCTTCTTCGTACTTGTTTTCTTTGATGAGCTTCGCGAATTTGGGGGAACCGGCGATATTAGTGCGTTCGCCGATGTTGAGGTAGGTTCCGGACTGATAGGTGAAGGGGAGCGAACCGGAAAGTGCGAGCTTTGGCGCAAGCATGGTGAGCGAGCGCGCCGGCTTCGGCGCAAGGGCCTTTGCGATGGCAGCGATGTGCTCCGGTGTGTTGCCGCAGCAGCCGCCGGCGATATTGAACAAGCCGGCGTCGGCGAATTCGTCCATGAAGTTTGCCATGTCCTGAGGCCCGAGCTCGAAACCGGTCGGCGTGAGGGGATTTGGCAGACCAGCGTTCGGGTAACACGAGATGAAAATATCGGATTTTTGCGAAAGCTCGGCGAGAAACGGCCGCATTGGGCCGGGGCCGATGGAACAGTTGAGGCCGACGGAAATCGGTTTCACGTGGCGTACGGTGTTCCAAAACGCCTCGACTGTTTGCGCGGAGATCATCGTCTCGCCCCCACGGCCGACTGCCGCGGAAACCATGATCGGTAGACGCACATTGTCCTCGACAAAGATTTCCTCGATGGCGACGAGTGCAGCCTTGGCGTTGAGAGAATCGAAGACGGTTTCGATGAGTAGCAGATCGACGCCGCCTTTGATGAGTGTGCGAATCTGGTGTCGGTAGTCGGTCTTGACCTGGTCGAATGTGACAATACGAAAACCGGCATCATCAGCGTCGGGCGAGATCGAGAGCGAAACTGTCAGTGGTCCGATTGCACCTGCGACGTAGCGGCGGCGGCCCGTGGCGTTGGCGATGCGGTCAGCCCATTTGCGGCACTGGTGTGCGGAGTGGAAGTTGATGTCGTGGGCGACTTCGACGAGAAAAGGGTTCTCTATGACGCTTTGGTAAAATTCCGGATTTTTGCGTCCGCCACGCTCTCGTGGATCCTCGGTAAAGAATTCGCTCTGGCCGATTGCGGTTGCGGAAAACGTGTTTGTTTCGATGATATCGGCACCAGCTTCGAGGAAACGGCGGTGAATATCGCCAATGGTCGGCGCGCAGGTGAGTGAGTAGATATCTCCGTTGTTCTTGAGATCCTTCAGCGCGGTCTTAAAAAGGTTGCCGCGGACCTGATCCTCAGTGATACCATAGCTGCGGATGGTCGTGCCCATGGCGCCGTCTATGATGACTATGCGTTCCATGAGCGTGTGGCGCAGCGTTAGTTCGGCTTCGGAAGGACGAAAAAGTTCGGCCATTTTTTAGATATTTATATATCAGAATTCGGCGATATGCCGAAATTGCAATCCTGAGGTCCAATCAATTTTCGCGCAGGATCCGGTCCAAACGGTTTTATTGTATCTATGGTGGCGCATCTATTGGTGGCGGGATGATCTCCAAGATGTAACGATCTAGCGGTCTATCTACTTTGGCATCGATCTATCCATTGTGCATATTGGGTTGTGGTGCTGTGCTCTCTATGCGGAGGGCGCTGGATTCTTGGCTTATCTGTTGTTTGTCATGCTCATGCTAGCACGGAGTCGTGCCAATGGGAGGGCTGAGGCTATTGGTGAATTAATCCACTCATAGTTTAGAATCCATGCCGAATGGTGCGCAAGTGGTATTTATGAAACGGTAAAGGTATTTATGAAACGGTAAAAATATCGCTGATCTTCCATTCGCGGTACGAGTGAAAGCGTTGTTTTAGCGATGATATGTGCGGATGGAAACTTGCCTTTTCCCGTGATATGAGCCGGCGCCGCTGGGACGCGGGTTGGCCGCCTATGGCCGGCTGCACGCCCGAGCTTGTACCAGCGGTCGTGATGCCATTAATTTATTACTGGTGGGTGGACCTTGGCGATTTTTGCCCTCTGTGCGGTGATTTCGTTGCTCTGCCACAGGGGAACGTTTGGCATGCTGTTGTCAGCGCAGATTCCGGTTCTGGAGGGAATTGTTAGGACATGGTTTCCTGGGCTGGCTACTGCGAGCGGCCCAACGGACTTTTTATCACGGTGCTCATTTCGGACCGACTTGTACCTGGCCGTTTGCTTTCACGGAAGATTCCGTTATCGGCGTCGGTTTCGTGGAGGGCGGTTCTCTTGGCTTGCGTATCGTATAATTATCTGCCGATAGCGCGTGAGGCATTGCACTACCCCCCCACAATGATTGTCCGATGGAGTGGATGCAATTTGTGACTGGTGAAAACGTAAATTAAATCCATGAGTCGTCGCTCCTGCAATGCTGCTTCCTCCATAGGTCGCTTCACGACGCCCTGGGAGTTCAGTCCGGGCGCGCAGACGTTTGCTTCGCCAGTTGGCTGGCTTTCGCATGGAGCTAGCTGATCCCGCTTTCCCATTTGGACACCCGTAGACGGGGAAGATGCAGTCGAGTTTGTGACCATGGTTGGATCCAGGCTTGTCGAACTGACGTCTGGTTTCATTTTTTTGTGGGCGGAGGGGCGTTCCGCCATGGCCGCAATCGTGCTCGTGGTGGCTTTGTTGGCGCTGATAGTCGTGTGCGATAGCGGCGCCGGCAGCCCTTGAATCTGGTCGGTACCGGAGTGAGCTGGTTTAGTCGAATTCTATCCGAAATTTGGTTGCGAAATAGTTTCGTATGACCCTCGTGAATGATTTTCCGAATTCGGCGCGTTTCTTTTCGCCGATTTCTGTGTGATGCTTTCCAGCATTGAAGATGCTGGATGGAAGAGATGTTTGTACACTATTCTCGCACAGCCGGGCAAACAAGGATCTTATCGCACGCGACACTGCCTTTGCAATGGGGTGATGCTTTCCCCTTCGGAAAGTCCATCGGCTTGGTGGATGTAATCGGTGCGTACACGATGAGCACCTGCTGTCCTTTGGGTGTGAATCGAGTGTGGCGTACTCGCTTTTTGGAGCGCTAAACGTAACCGAGACGCATCAATTTGTGCCAGACGGCCTTCTATCCATGACGGGAAACACTGAATCCTTATGTCATAGGTCGTGAACTCGTCGTGTCCCAGTGGAGAACCCTTTCGTTCTTGGCGCCGAACAGGGTGTTGGTCACATGATTGAAGCTGACAATGAAGCGACTAGCTTGTGTGATCCGATAGAGATAGAGAGGAAATTTCTTGGCGACAAGTATGCCACCGCAGGCTTTGCGTGCCTCGCAACAGTTACTATATGCGCTGCAGCTGACCAAAGGAAAGAAAACTTTTCCGAAAATAAGACGAACAGCTCGGAACGCCAGCAGCTGGTGCTTCCAGCATAATGAGCGTCTTGGTAAAGTTGGTTGCGGCCATAATCGGTAAAGTCTTCGCAAGACATTTGCCCGTTAGCGACGGTTTCGTCGAGAATCTTGGCGTTAGATTGCCGGACTACGCGCGGGATAGCTTGGGTCTACGCGAGAGCATTTCAGCGTCAATAAAGGGCCTAAGGCTAGGCTTTTGGCAGCAAAGGCAACAGTTGGTGGGCGAAATGGAGATTCAAAAGCGATCCGCTTTTGGGCGGCTGACGGCGCTTCCGGGTTGCCCTGGAGAAGACCCATCAGGTTTGTCTTTCGCGACAGCCCGCGACGCGGTTGCGAAAGATGAGACCGTGCATGTGTCTGGCGACATTTATAATGATCGACTGCACGTAGCCGTGCAGTCGAAGGACGGTGCTATCATCGCCTACAGCCGCATCGAGCAGCAAAGTGCAGTATTGGCAGGGGTGTCTTTAGAAGTAAAAAAGTAAAAAGGCCATGCATTCAATGCGCGATCCTGGAAATCCGAAAAGGCGGTGCTTACTTCTTCCCGGAGCCGGTTCTGAGTTTGTCGAGTCGCATTTGCAGCATATTCACTTCATTAGCAAGGTGTTCTTGTGTCTTCTTTTTGTTTCAGCTGTTGGTGCCGTTGGCATTGTGGACGGTGTTGGCCGGAAGGGTGAGGAGCTTCACGATAAAACTCTGATCCTTTAGACTGTTAAGGTAGAGCAACGTGATTTTTTTGCGAAAGATTGAGTGAATCTTGGGCGATTCTCTCGACATCCATGAGCTGGCTGTTTAGCTTCTAATTTCGGTTCATTTCCTGCGTGAGCGTGCTCCTGATCTGCTGGAAAGTGCGCTGGTGGTATTGATCGATGGATTTGCGGTTGAGGTGCTTATTTTCCGACATTTCAGAGAAGATTTTTAAAATTTTTCCTCTATAAGGTTTAGAACTTTATCGACGTGATTTTCTGGAATTTTTCCGCTTTCGCGAGCCTCTCGGACATGCAGCCGTAGAGCGATATTTTTTCTCGATGGCTGCGGTGAGCTGGTTCGTTTGGCCCTGACTGATCTTCTCTAATTTGGTGTCGTTCTTATTCTTAAAGATATTGGCCTGACGTTCGGATATGGCTTCCTTGATGAGCTGGTTTACCGACTAAACGTGGCGCTGTGTTTCCTTGGCGGAAGCTCTGAGCTCGGCGTTGGTCTGCTCGCGGAAACAGGTCATTTCGGCTTGCTACCTGAGCGTGAGGTCAGTTGCTATTTTTTTATAAAATCAGGATCCGGAAGCGATGAGGAGAGCTCGGTGAAAACAATGGTAAGAAATTGTTCTTTAAATTTTTGCCACATGGCAAGAGGTGTTAGTAGTAGGCTAGACCTAGAGTAGGTGGCCGAGTGGCTCAGACAGAAGTGGCTGAATATTTAAAGCAATTATCGTTTCCCCATCGGCTGTTAATATGAAACCACAAGCTCGTGATCTAAATAAGAGTTTATTTTGATTGCGATACAGCCGTACCTAAAAGGAGCTGAAACGCTAGAAGAGCAAAATGAAGTTGGTAACATTTCAGTAACTGGAGATAGAACTGCGGAACTAATTTAATTTGGTTGAACGAAGCGAGAAAATGCAGACGCCCGATGGCTAAGCCTGCTCAATCTGATATAATATCTGGCCCGAAATTTGGTGATTATATTACTTTTTAAAGAAGAAAATTATTAGTTAAATGATTATAAAAATTATATAATTATTAACAATAAAGATCTTAATAAAGATAATATTTTAAATACTTCGCAGCCAGAATAATTACTAGAACGAAGACTTGCGTTTTCGACACGAATGCTATCTTGCGATTCTCTGTCGAAGTGCACGAGAAGCTTTGATGCCATCAAAAGCGAGCAATCCACCGAGCGGGACGTAGCCCGCGTTGCGTGCCCTGGGTTTTTCAGGAGCTCTTGCAGAATTGACGTTCGATACGTGAGCAGCTGATCAAGAGCGGTCTCGTGGAAACCGAGACTCTGGCTTTTATTTGCGACCATTCGATTACGTTCCTTTTTTTCACTTTGGACGAGGTATACCAACTTACGCTGCACGAAGTGGCAGCGGCAAAAGCTTAGTTTACTGTCACAACCATATGATGAGATGAGGGCAACCGCTTCGCTGTATACCCAAGTTCTCCCTCCCGGAAGGAGAACGTCCCCGCCTTTGCTAAGGTCCCGGGCGGTCTATTCTGAGGCTGCTTGCTTGGTGCGAGCAAGCGGTAACAGAGGCAGTGTCTTTTTCACCTGTCGCTTTGGGCTAATCCCGGGATGGCTTCGTCTTCCGATTCATTGTTGTAGTCTAGTAGGCTCAGTTTGCCGCTATGGTGAGCCAGCCATTCCATGATTCCAGAAAAAAGTCCGGTGAATATCAGGTTTCCAAAGAGGGTATTGCGGAAAAAGTAGATCGTCGGTAGATACTCGGGATGTCCGATAGTTAGGGCTTGCCACCAGCCGGAAGTTGATTTTGGGTAAAAAGCGTCTGAAGCCCATGCTTGCGTGTTGGTGATGAGGTAAAACAAAAGGGTGGTGAGCAGGCTGCCATTGAAAATCCAGAGCCACGATTTATGGAGCGAGACCCAGGCCCCGGTGGCTAGGGCAAAGACAATACAAGTGTTTCTCGCGATGAAGCCGAAACACGGCCATGATATATCGTATTTACTTACGTAGTATTTGTTTACGTAAAAATCGGACACCAGGAGAGCCACAAAAGGAATCAGCCACATCATTCGCTTTCGAAAATAAATGGCGCTACAGAATGCGATCGCCATCACTGGGGAAAAATTGACTAGATTATAATCAAGCGTTGCTGCTATGCTGCAGGTGAGGACCAGGAGGATGAGCAGGATGGCGACAAACATAGTTTGATTCTATGTGCGGTAGTTGGGGGCCTGACAAGCTTTTTGTCAGGCAGGAGGAAGCACGGGAGCTTCGGCTTCCCGGGCCATCAACCATAGGAGATCGGAAAGCCGGTTCAGATAGTGCAATACCAACGGCCTGGGATGGCGGCCATGCTCAGGCAGGGCGGAAACGCGACGTTCCGCGCGCCTTGTTACTGTCCGGGCAAAATCAAGCGTTGCGGCGAGTGGTGTGTTGCCCGGCGTGGCCCAGCCGGAAAACGACTGGTGGTGTGCCTCGATGGTGGCGACTACGGTAGCGAGATGCGCTAGCGATTGGTCGGTGATGCTGGCCAGGGTGGACGAAAGGTAACGGGATGCATCTTCATCCGTGCAGGCGAGTTCACCCATCAGCGCTACGAGCTCTTGTTGAATAGATTCAAGGGTGTCTCGCTTCGAGGTGACCTCGGTCTGCGCCTTGGCGAGACCGAGGACGGCATTGAGCTCGTCAACAGTTCCTACCGCTTCGATCTGCGGGTGGCTTTTAGCAAGCCGTTGCCCGTAGAGAAGCCCGGTTGTACCGTCGTCTCCGGTGCGGGTCGCTATGGAGCGTTTCGAACCGACGCGCGGGAGTTCTGCCATATCAGCGTTTTCTAGCGTCGCGTGTCTGTTTCTTTAGCGCTTTCAAGGCTTCACCGATTCTGGCCAGCGTGGACTTCCCCATGCGATCGATAAAGAGCACGCCATTCAGATGATCAACTTCGTGTTGGATGCAGCGCGCGAGGAGGCCGTTGCAACGAAGGACATGCGGCACGCTGTGTAGATCCTGGAATTTTATCGTGATCTCGCCCGCCCTCTCGACGTCGCCGCGAATGCCCGGAAAAGAAAGGCAGCCTTCTTCGTAAAACGAAGTTGGCTGAGCGGCGGCTTGGATCTTTGGATTAACTACGACGAGTGGCATAAAAAGGTTAAGTGGGAGATGGGCTCCGTCGAATTCCCAATCGAATGATTCGCGCATTTTGCGCAGGTCGACTACGCAGAGTTGCACGGCTTCGCCGACTTGTTGCGCAGCGATGCCGATGCCGGCGGCGTTGTGCATAGTATCGATAATTTTTTCTGAAAAAGCCTGAAGCGAAGAATTAAAAACGGTGACACGCATTCCTTTTTTTCGAAGAATAGGGTCATTAAAATGAATAATCTTCAAATAAACGAATTATCTTCATATTATTTCCCCAAACTGCAAATAAAAGTTTCTCCACGTCCTTAAGAGTTTTTAGGACTGTATGTCCGCTAAAGAAACCTCTTCAAGCCAACCTCAACCATAAGCCAGCCATGGGCGCTCAGCTGTCTGAACCCATCGGCTTTTTAGTGGGTATTGGGGTATTATTGGTCGCCTGGGTTTTTCGATCAACGTTCGGACACTAAATCTAACATTTTTGCACGAGACAGGCAGCGGCACACCAACGGTTTCCGTCTTCGGCAAACGACTGCTCGATTTGGACAACCCGGGACCGGTTTAACTCGCGTTCGAGGCTGCTCAAGCCGTCAACGATCCTCGCGTTGACGGACCTCGATGCCAGCTTGAAACAGTATGTAGTATGTTGAAAACTATTGCTATGTGATGCCGCGGGGCGGGTGACATGAGGCGTTCGAATCCGTTATGACTGATATAAACGCCGTGTTCTCCGCACGATTCTGTTCCTGTGTTGACGTTCATGGTCCCGCACAAGGCGGGAGGACAGCTTGCGCAAATACCTTTCCGCTTCCCCTTTTTCCCGCCTTCCGGCCATGCAAACGGTTTTGAAGACCGCGTATGTGGTCAAGCCCCCCCACTACCTTCATCCCCGCAAAGAGGCCGGGCGGCCAGCCGCTGGACGCGGTTATTCTTTTTACCGCTTGCCCCCTGACAAGCGAGATACCTCTCGGACTCGCTGCAGCGGGAAGTGCGCCACCTAGCTGAGACGGCGGTAGTCACCGGGACAATATGGAACCGGAAGATTTTTATTTGGACTTACTTTCCATAGAGCGCCAACTGAATTGGGTCAGCTTTCCGGATTGCTGCGGACGACCAACAGCACTTCAACGGTGGCTGGTTTTGCTCACCTGACGCACTTTTTCCCCCGAGCAACTGCCAGTTAATTTAAACCGCCGCGCCCATAACGTGCTCCGCCGACAGCATTATTCGTTACTTGACCACTTTGGACAAACCGAGAGCGAAAAACCTCCGACAGACGATGGCTTACGGCCAGGGAGCGGTCGAATATTTAGTTTAGTGCAATGGCAAGCACCGGTAGTTGATCGGGGCTACGCGACCGATTTTGAGATCGGCGCGTGCGCTATCCACAGGCGGCGGTAATTCTCATACTGCGTTTCTGCTGGAGATTTTCTCCCTGTTGCACGCCGTCGATGCGAGTTTTCCCCTTCGGAAGAAACAAGTATTGCGTGGCACGTATCCTTGGACGAGCAGCGAGCCTGCTCGCGCTGACTTTAACGCTTATATTTTTCGTGTTTTCCGAACCGTTCCTTCTCAAGGTCGATGCTGCTTTCTCAGACTACCATTTCAAACTAGCCACTCTCGTCCTCGATAAGGCGCCCGCCGTGCTTGGCCCGCCCAAACTTTTAACTACCGCTATAACGACAGTACCACCGCTGCCTCTATCGCAGTGTTCGCCCCGTTCCAGGTCAAGATGTATACATCTGCCTGCTGCCTCATTGCCGACATCGACAAATCGACATGATAAAACTCAAATTTATGGAAAACGAGAAAAAACTCTTCGGCGGTGGCCCTTATGCGGACATTGCGGGCACCGGCGACAGCTCTTATGATGCAGACATGTGGACTTATCGAGACCAACTTGTTTTCAGCCTACTTGTCGAATCTCTCGGTGTCTTCTGTGTCGATGTTCGTAAAGATCCGCTGTGTGGGTCCTTACAAGCGCAAGTTTATTCTCTAATCCCAGCCAACTACGGCAGCTGCCTGATATGGTTGTGTCCGACCCGCTGGCGCTTGCTTGCCAAACACCTGTGTTGCAAACAAAACTTTCCTGCTTAGTATCTGCGACTTCCTCTTACTAAACTTGCTTGCGGTTACATGTTGGGAAAATATCGAGCCAGCGGAGCAAGTCTTAAAAAAGCTTCCGTCGCTGCGATCGACGCGGAGCGATCCTGGCGTCAATGCGGAATTTGTCGAGCTTATGCGTGTATTGCTGGTGGATGAAAGTAAGAGCACGAAAGACTTGCCTCCCAGTTGAAGGCGACCCAGGGCAGCCATTCGAAGAATGGGGAAAGGTACTTTCTCAAACCCAACAACAGTGCGAATAGCTCGAAGATAATCTCACGGCGAACGATACGAATGTGAAAGAACTGGAACAGAAATACTCCAATGCCTCTAACGAGGCTTTCTTTGCCAAGGAGCAACAGGCCAAGCTGGAACGCGAATTGAAAGAGCATCGCGCCGATTAGCAGGAAAAGTAATTTACCGCGCTTCAACAGCAGAACACCGAGTCCACCAAGCGGATCTAAAACTTCAATTTCGAATTCGGTGCTGCCAAGCGGGGATAAAAGATGTTCAGTGAAAATCTTGAAGAGGCGAAGCAACAGGCCCAGATAGGGCGCGCCGAACATGCCAAGGTGGATGAGCAACCCGCGGTGCTTGGTAAAAACATTGGGAACCTTGTGGGGAAGCTAGTCTAGCTCACCTAGGAAGTCTGCGATAACCGCTCCGGTAATCCGAATTCGGTAAAAACCGAATTCATTGCCAATCGTGTGCTACGACGAAGCGCGAGGTGTTTTTTAGTTCCCGGCGAGCGTTCTAAGTCGACGCCGACTGTGCTCGTAACCGACGGGCCGCAGACATACGCGCTTATCTACGTTAGCAGAACGCCGTTTAGCCTGATACTTGATTCCGGGACCGACTACGAGCGCATCGGAGATACATAGCTTAGGGCAAGTTTACGGCGCTGGTGAGTGAGCTTCGATTCCTTTCCGCAGATCTTACGTGTTGTCGTTGCTCTGGCTGACGAGGTGCTGGCCGCGACGGTTGGAGCAAAATCTACAAGCCTTCGGCTGATCCCTCTTAAGAATTCCAGAACTGTTTTTATTTGCGCCGACAACGGAAAATATGGTGCGGGCAGGGTCCGCATTGATCAGTTCATTTCGGCTATCTGATCCGAAGCTGGGTACGCGTATCTTCAGCAAGATTTCACCGAAGTACGGCGGTCTTTTGTTTGCGAAAGATCGGGAGCTGATCGGAATCATGGCGAACAACAACTATGCCGGGTTGCTTGCGCAATTTTTCGCCTCTGAAACCCATCAGTGCTGACGAACAGAAGAAGAGAACAGAGCCAGTTTTTCAGTTGCTTGGCGCTCGTATCCAACGGTTTTCTTACAATCTTCAGTAATGCTCAGCGCTTGGGGCCCAATCGATTGGCCGCGCGGTTTTTCTTCACACTGCCGGCGGGGAAAACTTGTCCGTTCATAGCAGTGTAGACGCCTAGCGGCCAGGGCCTGTAGCGCACCAATAGCCGCGGCCAAGGGGTTGAAGGCTGCATCACTGTAACGGGAACGGGTTGGTTTCATAGAGCCGGTAAAGACAGTGGTTTTATCCGAAATATCGGCGATCCGTTCCGCGGTGAGCGCCATCGTGTCGGTTCCGTGCGTGATAATGGTTAGGCTTCCCGGTGCCGCTTTCACCCGTTCGCTGATTAGCGCGCGATCTGCGTTAGTCAGCTCTAAGCTGTCCTTCTGCATGACGGGTTCTACCGTGAAATCGAATGTAATATTAGATTCGCGGAAGACGAGGCCGGCTTGCGGCTTACCGACTTTGTAGACGCTGGCGGTTTCGAAATAGACTTTGTCGATGGTGCCACCTGTGGTGATAACCCGAATTTGCATGACTACGGAAGATGCCCTGCGGAGGGTTGAACACAAAAAAACGGACAAAGGTCATGGATCGGCGTGCAGAGGATTTGCCTGCTGCGCGCTGCATGGCAGGATCGGATATTAGTGGCTCAGCTGAACACTTGCTTTCTTGGTTGTAACGACGTAATGGCGTGTGCAAGCTGCAGGCTATGCTGGCGATGCGAATACCCGCATCGCCGTGGCTAGACGGGCTGACCAGCGAAGCAGTGAATTTTACCCAGGAGGCCACTCCTGTATCCGCTTGGCCAGCAAGCGCAAATGGCGCTCTTGACGGGCAAGCTTTGCCAGAAAAACAGCGTTAGGCGGCCTATTGGGATTGTTACCTGCCAAAGCTCGCACGGTAGTCCACGATTAGCTTTACGGGGTCGTGGTTAGGTTATGAGACGGCTTTTTTGACAAGTGGCACTTTGGCGCCCGCCTGGCCATAAAACACAATTCGTTGGCGAAGCGCATTCAAATACGACTGTACCGCCGAGAGGGGATACGAGGGAAGGTTCCAAAAGAAGATTTTGTTCAATGATCCATGGCTGCACGGTACGCGGTTGGCGGCGGTTTCATCTTTGTCCTCTTTCAGTCCATCCGGCAGGATCTAGTAGTAAGTAGTAGTAGTTGGTGAAAGTGGGGCTAAGCGAGCGATAGATTTCGGACGTGCTTACTTTGCCAACAGCCCGTGCTTTTCTGCCGGATCGATCTCGACCGAGAAAATGTAGCGATCGGACGCCTCGAGGCGGTGTTCGAGAAGATCGAGCATGTCCTGACAGCTGAATTCGCCTGCGATGTAGCCATCAAAGTGGTCATTTCGTACAGCTACCATTTAAACGACGAACGACGGAAATTCTTTGGATGGCAAGGAGAGCAGGACGACGATTCGCGGGCGATTTGAATGAATTGCACAGGGAGTGAACCTTGCGATGTGCGATGACCCACCGCCATCGCCTCTTTGTTGCCTTCAGAAGACTGAATCTAGCGGGTTTGACAGCTAACGCTGACCTAGCTGGTCCAACGATAGCTTTAAGGGTTAAGGATAAGAAAATTTAGCCTTCGAGTCCTTTTCTTACGCGGACTGCGGGATGTCGCTGGCGTTATTCAACGCTTCGCCATGCGGATGAGATTGTTAATTTGGATTTCGGTTTCGCTGTTTAAGAACCTGACGGTGGCTCCGATTGTCAGTTTTGTGATGCTGTTGACTTAGTTGATTTCGCGATTGCGCAACGAAAGCCGGAAAAGAATGATGATATTCTTACCCATTACCGACAGCTTGTTGGCGGGAAAGAGAAAGCATCTGCTAGGAGACTCACAAATACTGTTCTGCTCTTTAGATAGAAGTAGCAACTTTAATTAGGTATTTTTACAGGATAGAAGAGTGATTTTTCTGCATCAGAAAAGATTGTTGCAATTAGGCTAACTAAAACGGTCTGGACTCGCAACTGGGTTTTCGATCGGTATGAGCATTTCCAGAATCGACTCTTCCGGTTTTCCCCCCGGCGAAGGAGCTTAATTTTTCAGACTAGGCCTGTTTCGCTAACAGGCCGGTGAGCTGGATTTAAAAAATGCTGGCTGGATGGATTTACGACGACGCCCATCAGCGACGCTGTGAGAAAGTTTGTGTATTTTTTTGTAGGGCTGCAAGCGGACGCTACAATAGAGCGTTTTTTTATGTAGTTAGACCTTGTCACGATCCATCGATCGTTGTGCTGAGACTGGTGATCTGAATATTAGGAAGCTGGAACCGATTCTTTTGCAGTTGAAAGGTGGCGTGGCGGTATTGTTGTCGCTTCAGCGAATTGAGTTTCATTAATATAGCGCTGAGTTCCTGGGAGAGCAATCAGAACAAATAAATTTTGCCGAGATCGGCGTTGCTCAGCTGCACATTTCCATGGAAGCTGGCAAGTGTGCTCACTCGGTTGAAGTTAACCGTCACGCGGCTGCCGACGGTATACGCTTGATGAATTTCCGATGGTTCAACTTTTCTGTCAGCAAATTCGGCATAGCCGAAGATATGGGCGCAGAGCAGTGTCGAAAAGTTCCACGGTCCAAGGATCGGACGACTCACCGGACTTGCTATTTATTCGTAGACGCTGGGCGAAAAATTCCCCGTCAGATCGTAGTCGAACTGTTTCATCTCGTGCGTATCGAAATTGCGGAACCGTTTTGAACCAGCCTTGAGCCGTCTTTGCAACGCCCTGTCTGTGTGGCATCGAGCATCACATGGGCAAACTGAAAATGTATAAATATATGGGGATCAAATTGCTCGAAGAACCCCATAGAACACAATGGGCTCCTTGGCATCGGTGCTGCCAAGGTAGAACGTGCGCGAGATGCTCTTCCAATTGTTCTGTACATTTAGGCCCCACTGCTGCGGAGCGATAGGGAAGGAAGTTTTGTTCCAAAATCCTGCACCAATGGCCATAAAGCTAGCTGCCGATGTGGGGCGGTCGCAAATTGGCTGGCGATCAGCCGGCGATAACCTGTGTTGTTTAAATTCATGCCGCAAAAATTTTGCGCGAAGTTTCCTCTGGTGATACGATCCAGAGAATCATTCTTGTGCGTTCACGTCGATTAGTCCAGCGCCGCTGACGTGATCTGCACGCCATAGGAACCCAAACATCCTATCCGCATCCGAGTGTGTAGTTTGGTTAATTTCAATTCTTGATCGAAACTAACTGTACCAATGAGGTGGATGGAATTGCTGAAACAAGGTAGAGTTCGAGTGCATGGAGTTGTCCTAGTGAGTAACGAAAGGGTGGGCGATTCCTCTTTGGAAGTTCGCGGTACCGCGATGGTCTTGTAAAAAGACGGAGCCTTGAAAGGTGAAGAAAATTTATCGCCAGGGGGGAAGTGTCGCCCCTGTAGGCTTATGGGGGTGAAATCGTAGCTAGCCTGCATGAGAGGGACATACATTGTTTCTTCGAAAGAAATCACATCATGGGTGGTAATTTTCCCGGAAACATTTCCCAACCTGCTGAAGTAGCGGTGTTGGCGTGAACGTTACATTTCCGAGGAACTGATCTACCTCCAGCTCGTTGCGTTACCAGAGTGCTAGGGCCGAAAAGCTGCTGCGGAGACACCTTGTTTAGCCTGTTATGTAAAGTAAAAGCGGAAGTTGTAATGAGCGGGTTGCTGGAATCGGTTGGCCCAATGGACCGTCGACGTGATCGGAGGTTAGGGCCGTTTCGATATGCAGGCCGCTGTTGAAATGGGGCAGTAAATGCAGACACAGCACGGGAATGCATGCACAAAGGCTTCGAACTTCGGCAGCTTTATGGCGACGGTGGCGGGCAAATGAAGGTCATAGAGCGGCATGCCGAGAACGTTGGCGAGGTTGCTTTTGACAATATGGATATGGATGCTGGATACGAGTGCTGCCGACCTCGGCTTTGTCCACGACTTTGAGTTCATAATCTCCCCTGTTGGAAGTTAAGGGGAAAGTCATCGCTTGGGTGGCCGAGCCGAAGCCGGCGAACGATTGGCCACTTTTAGGAAAACTGTTGATGGCGAAGCTGGTTTCGTGCTCCAGCAGCTCCAACTTATGTGACACACTGAAAACTGCATTTAGTTAGCCGGCGACCAGAAGACCGCAGGTTTTCACTAAGCCCGACCTAGAGGGAAGATAGCTGATTAGAATGCGCATTGCGGTGCTTTTTCCGGCGCTGTTGGGCCCAAGCAGGCCGATAATCTCGACGCGTTTAACGGCAAACGGGAAAGCCTACACCGTTGCGAAGGAGCTGTAGGATTTCTTGAACCGATCGACTTCGATCGTGATGCTGTTGGTATCAGGCGTATACATGCTAACAGCTTACGCAAAGAAGGCGGCCGATGGGAAAACTTCGTGCCAGGAGGCATTTTTGCTCAAAGTGACCTCACCAGCGCGGAAGTGTTCCGTGATGCCGGAGTCAAGGTGCACTAGGAGCGATCCATTGGCGTCGATGCCTGTGGCGACCCCGTGAACCTTGTGAGTACCTTGAGTGACGAGAACTGGCTGGTTGGCAAGGATATCGTAGCGGGCCCACCAGTCTAAGAAGTGTTCGCGGTGCTCGCTCGCGATGAACTGGTGATAGGCGAGATTGATGCGGTCGATGAGGGCGGCGGCGAAACAGTTCAGATCGAGCAAGCTGCCTGTGACATCGGTGATAGAAATAGCCGTATGTTGGAGCCCTGGCGGAAAGTCGTCGATGCGGCCGTTGATATTCAAGCCGAGGCCGAAAACGAGGTTGCGCACTTGGTTCGCGTTAACGCGCGCCTCGGTGAGCATCCCACCGGCTTTCCGTCCGGCGATGTAGAGGTCATTCGGCCATTTGAGGCCAGGAGAGATTTTGCAGAAATTGGCGACGAACTCGCACACATTCAGCCCCATCCAGAGTGTGAAATCCTGGAGTTCTACCGGTCTGAGCTCGGGGCGAAAAACAAAGGTAATATAGAGATTGCCGTTGGCGGCGCTGTGCCACGGGCGCTTGCGGCGTCCGTGGCCACGAGTTTGTTCTCGGGCGATGATGACGAACGGTGCAGGTTGGCCGGCGGTGAGGAGGCGCTCAGCCTCTCTGTTTGTACTGTCGATCTGGTCGAGGCAAATGACCCGGAGAGGGCGGGGCTGATGTATGAGACAGGCTTGGATCAACATGGGGTAAGGTTTGGCCGGGGTGCTGGTCAGCCGGGACTGTGCGCGGATTCAACAGACAATCTATCTCTCTCGCGCTTTTGACCGGTCTGATATGCAATCGCAGCCGCGATTGAAAAAATGCATATGAGAGTGACTTCGCCTAAGGACACGGGCGGAACTTTGCATCCGTTTTGTCTGGCTGGCAAGTGGCGGTCGATCCTGATGTGTGGAGACCAGGTGGCGATTGAGATCTAAGATTTAGATCAGCCTGAGAGGCTGCCGCTGCGGCGGGATCGATGTCTTGGAGCGATTTGACACAATCAGCGAATTGGGATGGGCTAGGCAGGGGAGGTGTTTGGCTTCGCGCTTGGACTTCAGCTCCAGCTTGGGGGGAGGGCGTAACGAGTGGGATGTAGAAACAGTTAAGAGCCTACTCGAACGGCATTATCGAATTTCGGTAGACTCGCAGCGTTTTTTTCGCACAGTTCTTGAGTGTGAGTAAGACGTCCTTCCCAGCACGCTGCAAAGTATCTTCTTTCATGCTGAAGGTAGAGCCGATCAAAATCGGCTTATCAGCTAGTGAATGGACCAACTCCGGCTGAAGCTGCAGTGGCATTTCCGTTATAGCCTGGGATGTCTCGAACGAGACTAAGTCGGCATTGATTCTGACGCAGGTTTTTAGCTATAATTTTACTTTTTATGATCGGAACCGAAGAAAACACAGTTAATCAAACTAGAAGTGTAACGCAAGGCGCTTTCATGGGAAAAACAATAAAATAGCGTCGGACTCGTTTGCAATCAAACAAAAATCTGCTGATCTGACGCTTGCGGAAGAATTTTACTTTTCTGGAATAGTGGCTGTCAGCTCAGCCGAGGTTGAGACCGGCGATTTGCTTCAACAAGCTGGGCCAACGGGCTTCCGGGATCCCAGCACCGAGGTGTTGGACACATTCGGCTCCGAGCACCGAGCCAATCACTCCGGCGGTTTTGTGCGACATCCCGCGAAGGTGACCATGGAGAAAACCCGCAGCCCAAGCATCGCCGGCGCCTGTTGTGTCCACAACCCGATCGACGTGCACTGGTTGAATCTTCTGGAGATTGGATCCCTGGGCGATCCACGCGCCGTTTTTGCCAACTTTTACGGCGGCAATACCACCGTAGGTTGCCAGCTCGCTTGCGGAAACGTCATAAGCGATCTCTTTTTGAAATAGCGTCTTCACTTCGTCTTCGTTGGCGAAAACGATGTGCACACCTTTTTTGAGTTGTTCAAAAAGCCAGTCGCGGGCCATGTCTACCGCCTCAAAAGAGGCTAGATCAATGCTGATGGTACAGCCGGCGGCGCGAGCGGTGGCGGCGATTTTTTCGGCCAGGGCGAGGTTGAAAACAAGATAGCCCTCGATGTGAATATGGCGCACTTCAGCGAAGTCGGATGCCGTGATTTCCTCAGGAGAGAGTGCCATGGCGGCGCCGAGGTTGACTCTCATGGTGCGTTCGCCGTCTGGCGTGATGAGGGTAAGACAGCGGCCGTTGGGCAGGTTGGTACGCTTGAAGCGGGAGCCATCCGCGCCTTGGGAAACGAAGTTGAAATGATAGAACTTGGCGGCCAAATCTCCGCCAATTTTTCCCACGTAAGTGGTGCGCAAACCGAGTCGGTTGGCACTGAGGACAATGTTTGCGGCCGAGCCACCGCTGGCGATCGCTACGCGGTCGCCCAGCTTTTGAATAAGCCTGGCAATGTCCGCTTCGTTGACAAGCATTGACCCTCCCTTGGAGCCGCCGGCTTCGGGTAGGAAGCTTTCGGGGACGTGCGCAAGCAGGTCCATGATGGGGTTGCCGATACCAAGGAGGTCAAATTTAAAGGAGGAAGCTGCGGCCATAAAGAGTATGATAAATATGAGGTTAGATGGTTAGAAGCGCGGGAAGAAAACTTATTTCCTGCTCCTGGCCAAGGGCAGGCGGAACAATTCGGTGCCCAATACATCCAATGGCGTGTACAACCGCGATGGCCTTGGGCTCATTACTGATTAAGCTAGCAATTGCAGGTCGCAGCCGAACGTTTCGGCCAGGACCAATATCGCTTGCGATATTGCTGGCTTGCAAAAGCCGATATCGGTTGAGGTGACAAGCTTATAGATGGGCTCGGCTAGCTCCGGTATCTGCGATACCCTTTGGGCACAAGTCCACAGAACATTATGGAAGGTATGTTTGTGCATACCGTAATTTCCCCAGTTTGGGCTTTATGTCGGTGAAGCAGCGCAGTCGTTTTCAAAATCCTGGAAAAACGTTGGCGCACAGCCGAGCTCGTCATCCATAGTGAAAGAAGAATCTTTTTCGCCGAGTTCCGGCTGGAGGGGAAGAAAAACGCCTAGATAAAATTTGCCTCGGTTTTATATGGGCCAAGCGGGTTAAACCCGCGAAGCACAGCACAGCCGTCTTGGATTCGTTCTGGTGATGTTAGAGGTAGAAAGGCCTGCATGGCGAGGCTATGGCTGGCAGCGCATCTGGATGCGCCAACTCAGCTCCTTTATATTCTAACAGCGTGTTGCTCAAGTCGAAAGCCAGTAAACCAGTTACTGGCTGTTACCAGTCGCAAGGTATGTATAAAGGTATAAGGTGATGCTAAATGCTAAGTTACCAGCAGTGGGCGTCGTCTACCTCGACAATGGTCGAGTAGTCGCCGGTTTGATAGAAATAGAAGTGCAAGTTGTGGAACTTGTTGATTATATCGATACGCTGAAACAGACTGGAAGATCCAAGTTCTAGATTGATAAACTCTTACGGTGCTCATAGATCGAGACCCATATGGATACAGAAAAGGTGTTTCCTCGGCTGTAGCGCAGTGAGGGCGAGGAGTTACAGGATGTGTGGGTGAACAATCGGGGCGGTCTGAGCTTTGATGCTAGAAAAGACAGCGAGAATGGTGTGTTTCCCGGTGACTGGGCTGCGGTATGCGACGCCGTTGTGCGGGTGAATTAGGCAAGGAGCTGTAGTTTCGAATTCAGAGACGGCGAAAATGCCTGGTACCCTGAAACAGCGAAAAGGCTTTTTCTTGTGTCTCCCAAATCTTAGTATTTTGCCCTAGCTTATGTGCTATATTTTCATCACTGGAGGCGTGGTTTCTTCTTTGGGTAAGGGCCTGACCGCTGGTGTGCTTGGCGCGCTGCTCGAATTACGCGGTCTCACAGTACGCATCCAGAAATTCGACCCTTACCTCAACGTCGATCCGGGCACTATGAGCCCTTATCAGCATGGTGAAGTCTACGTACTCGACGACGGAGCCGAGACCGATCTCGACCTTGGCCACTACGAGCGCTTCACTTCCAGCAAACTTTCGCGTGCAAACAGCCTTTCTTCCGGGCAGATTTATGAAGCAGTTATTGCCCGCGAGCGACGAGGCGATTACCTTGGAAAAACGGTGCAGGTGATCCCGCACGTAACGAACGAGATCAAGGAGCGCATCTACAATGGCGGAAAGAGGGTCGACGTGCTCATTACCGAAATTGGTGGCACAACGGGTGACATCGAGGGTCTGCCGTTCCTTGAGGCGATGCGGCAGTTTGCACTCGAGGCGGGTCCAAAGGAATGTCTTTTTATCCACATTACACTCGTCCCCTACGTCGCCGCTGCCGGAGAACTGAAGACCAAACCGACCCAACAGAGCGTGGCCAAGCTTCGCGAAATCGGTATTCAGCCGCATTTGCTCGTCTGTCGCTGCGAAAAGCCGCTGACGGCCGAAATGCGTGAAAAGCTCTCGATGTTTTGCAATGTCCCGGTGAAGGCCGTGTTCGCTGCCGAGGATGTCAAGTCGTCCATATACGAGCTGCCGCTTATGCTCCAACAACAGGGCATGGATCAATACGTGTGCGGTCTTTTTGGCATCAAAGCCAAGACTCCAGCGAAGAACATTTGGGCCGACATAGTTCATCGTATCAAGTCGCCGAAGTGCGAGGTCAACATCGGAGTCGTAGGAAAGTACATTGAGCTGCAGGATGCCTATAAATCCGTCTACGAGTCGCTCGCGCACGCAGGTATCGCCAACTACTGCCGCGTGAACGTCATCCGCGTCGATGCCGAGGGTCTCGAGAACAAAGCCGGCCTCACAACCTTAAAAAAGCTCGATGGCATCCTTGTACCCGGCGGGTTTGGCGACCGCGGCACCGAAGGGAAAATCGCGGCAGCTAAATTCGCTCGAGAGCACAAGGTTCCGTATTTCGGCCTCTGCCTTGGTTTGCAGATCGCAGTGATCGAGTTCGCTCGTAACGTCCTCGGCTTGGAAAAGGCCAACTCGATGGAATTCGACGAAAAGTCGCCCGATCCTATTATCGCCCTCATAGACGAGCAGCGCAACGTTGTACAAAAAGGAGGCACGATGCGTCTCGGCGCCTACACCTGCAAACTCAAACATGGCTCGCTGGCCCGCAAAGCCTATGGCTCTGAAGTCGTCTCCGAGCGCCACCGCCATCGCTATGAGGTGAACAATGGCTATGTAGCACGTCTCGAGAAAGCAGGCATGATCATCTCCGGCTGGAATCCCAAGTGCGGCCTTGTAGAGGTTGCCGAGTTGAAGGGCCACCCGTGCTTCTTTGGCGTGCAGTATCACCCTGAGTTCCAGTCCAAGCCCAACCAACCCCACCCACTTTTTATTATTTTTATAAACGCTGCGATGAAACACAAGAAAAAGTAACGCACGTTGGCCCTTCCCTTCGGCTTAGCCGGAATAGTATAAACGATCGGCAACTCTATTCTTCTGATTTCCTGCGTTTCAGACTTTCCCTTATGCTTTTTGACCCGAACCACCTCCTTCTACTTGCCGGTCCTTGTTCCCTGGAAAATGAGCGGGTTTGCCGCGCTATTGCGGACACGTTGCAAAAACTCCGACGGACGCACCCGGAGCTGAAGATCGTGTTTAAGGGGTCGTTCGACAAAGCCAACCGCACCTCACTTGCCGGCGATCGCGGTCCCCGCCTCGAAGAAGGCCTCGGGCTGCTCGCAGTCATCAAAAAGGACTACGGGTTCCCCGTTGTTACCGATTTTCACGAGCGCCAGCAGCCGCTGTGGTGGCGGAAGTTTGCGATGTGTTGCAGATTCCGGCGTTCCTCTGCCGGCAGACCGATCTGCTGCTTGCGGCCGCAGCGACCGGACGTGTGGTGAACGTGAAAAAAGGCCAGTTCCTCTCGCCGCAAGAAATGGAATTCGTCGTCAACAAGCTGCGGCAGAGTGGTGCGAAGGAATTTTGGCAGACGGAGCGCGGTACGACTTTCGGCTATCAGAACCTCGTGGTCGACATGTGTTCGTTTGCTCAGGAAGGTACTCGGCGCGCCCGCGATTTTCGATGCTACCCACAGCGTGCAACAACCCGGTGCTGTGGGCGGAAAAACGGGCGGCCGGCGCGAGTTTTTCCCGCCACTGGCGCGCGCTGCACTTGCTGCCGGAGCGGATGGACTATTTATCGAGACCTATCCGAATCCAGAACAGGCCATCTCCGACGGACAGAACCAGATTCCCGCTTCCGAACTGCCTGCGCTGATTGCAAGCTGTCTCGCCGTGTGGAAAGCAACGCAAGGGGATTGATTCTACGGTTTATTGCTGCCTGGCGAGATGCTGGCTGTAGTTTATGTAGAATTCGTTTTCGAAGATGCCCTCCGGATCGTAGTGGTGCTTGCGAGTGGGAGTGGGTACAAAGAAATTGCTCCGGAGTCGCGTGGGGACGGTAGGACAGGTAGTAGTTGCCGCTACAGGCCAAAGGAGGCGTTTATGAGTTTCCGGAACATGATTTTTATTGCAACCTCGGAAGTATTTTTTAAATTTTGGTAAAAATAAGTATAAGTCCAAACACTTCTTTGGGAGCGTAACGCAAAGAGGTGTTCTTATTGGATATGACATTGCGAGCGGTCGGTTCTGTGTTGCCGGAGAAGCGTCACTCGGCCTTTCGTGAAAAACGAGGAAGGGCGCCACACTGAGTGCCCGTAGGCATGCCCACGTCGGCTTGGTTGCGAGTCAGGGCATGGTAGGCGTCGACGCAATCTTTTGGAGCGACACCGGCAGCTTATAGTAGTAGTAAGTAGTAGTTTGGGTGCTACGTTCGGCTTGGCTTAAAGGATGATGCCGGAAAACCCATAGCCGCCAAGCGCGAGGGGAAATAGTTCACGGTTTTCCCGCACGACTGCACCGAACAATTTCCCCATTGGGCGTGTCTAGACAGAAAGGTTCGGCAGTGTTGGCTATCGGCGTGGTGCAGCTTTGCTAGCCATGGCAATTGGTGAGAGGCAACTACCGACTGAAAAAATCGTTTTTCGTTTGCATGATCGAGACGGCTTAGCTGCGTTCGTCGAAAAACGGAATGATCTCATGCTATGACGTGCAGGCTCCGACGGCGAGTTAGTCGATTCCCTCCACTGAGGGCGAGGTATTTGATGGACGTGATCTCGCCGGTGTACAGAGTGTTTCCGCCCATCGAATGCTGAGCGCTTGCGATGGAGGTGTTCCGGTCTTCGCGCGCGGGCTCGGTGTACCAGTTCCGTTAACCGGAGCTCGGCAGCGTCGGGCTTTGGGGGCGACCGGGATGATCTCGAACAGCTCGGTAGCATTGATCTGGCTGGCTTGGCTGGCTTTGTTGGCGCTGACGGCGGATAATTCCGCTCGGCGTTCTGCTTGGATGCTACCACACGCTGGCGAGAAAGAGAATAGGCTGGAGAACCAGCAAACCGACGCCTCAACAAGAGGAAGGCTAAGATAAAAAGGATTTTTGCAATATATGCTCAGCAGTCAAAAAGGAACTGCAAATGAAGAGGCTCGGCCCCTATTAGGGGCAACACGCGGCTGAAATGGCTTACCGCGACTGGCACTGCCACGCGCTGTGCGGAAGTGCCAGTTAGCAGGCGTATTGCGAAGAGCGGTCGACTGCCTGAAAGGTCGTAGAGCTAAGACAATGACGCGATTAAGGAGAACATAACTTAGTCGAACTCCAATACCATCGCGAGCGGGCAGAGGCGTAATTTCGGGTGGCGCTTTGGCAATGCTGCACTCCTGGTATCCAGCTTCTAGCGCCTAATGGTTGCACCGGGCGAATGTTGGTACGGTGAAAAGAGATCCGGAACCCGCGTGTGCAGAGGCATAGACTTCTGATATAGGCTATAGGCGATACCATATCCTAAGCGATTGGCCAGGCGAATGGCGGAGGCTGAATTGTCTTTGGTGGTATATTAAGGGCTGAGGAAGAGCTTAGGCTCGTTTTCCCTGGAAATGTTGATCAAAAAATAGTTGGTCTTCCAAAACCTGCGCAGTTTTTTACCGAATGGGAATTCGACCCATGGCCAGCTGCAATAAACTCGCTGTATTCCCAAATGATCTGAGCGGAGAATGCATCCTCGGGAATGGACCTTCTGCTAGCCGTCTATTCGGAAAATCGGCCTATCGTTTCTTTATAAATTTCTTTGAGGTCTAACTCAACCGTCAAGTTTTAGGAGATAACCACGAGCATCAGATTGCTGCTGGGGGTAAAGAGGTAGTAATCGCCCGCGATGCCATAGATCTCAGTTCAGCTCAGCACAAATCTGTGCGATGCTGCGAAAATAGGCGTGGAACCAACTCGACGGACCGATGGCCAGATGGCGGGCGCACCTCCTTTATGGTGGATGCCAAATACCATCCGGGGAAAGTGAAATACATCGTGTTCTCATCGTGGCGGCCGTGGAAAATGCCAGCGATCATGGCAGCATGTTCGGCCAGGAGAAGATCGTTAATCGGTTGGAAACCCTGCTGGGGGGGCCTTCGCAGTGAGCAGGGAAGCCGCAAATGCAATCCAGGAATGCCAGTAGCAGCTAGAAGGCTGGTCTTAAGTGCCACGATAGCGTTTTTTGGGAAACAGGCTGTTAATTCGGCCACCAGTTGCTTGCTGGAAGCATGCTAAAAGCCGATGATCATCGGCCTGTTCGCTGAATAATGGCTTGGGGCAGGTGTCGCCATTAAAAAAATTGATTTTGGAAAAGATACCGGTGGAAAATATCGACCTCGTAAGGTATGCTGACTTATTTTTAGTAGCTTACATGGCTAGCAGTGTGATATCCAAACTGCTGGTCCGACGGCTGGGTTGGAGATGAGATAAATAATATCGTTGGCTTGATAGATGGTGAACAAGCCTAGTTTACCGGTCAACCTACCTTGGTAAGTGACTTAAGGCAACGATGGTGAAAAATTGGTGCAGTAAATCCAGACTAGCCACTTAGTTTTTGTCATGAAGGGCCGAGCGGGATTTGGGTGGGGGGGCCGTCCGCATCTCGGCGACATGCCATCAATTGATGGCTTTTGGTTGGCGATTTAAAAGCGGCAATGTGAGTGCGGGAATCAGACATATGGGATTCACACACCGCAGTTTACGTTTTTTCCCGAACGGTCCGGTCAGAAATTTGCGATCTCGTAGGCGAGCAGGCTGAGCATGGAAACGGCTGCCGTGTCATAGCGCAACACGAGCGGACCGAACGTTACCGGTTGGAAGCCGGAGTGCCAAACATGCTGCCATTTTCTGATGGCGAAAAGTCGCTCTCCACCCTGACAAGCCACGTGATGTAGTGCAACGGAAACACTGTGGGCGGTATCGCGGTAGTTGGCGACGATCGTCTTCAGCGATTTCGCTCCGGAATGGAGTCTGGCCACCATTTTTAGATCGGCGCACGCCGCTTCCGTGAGAAAACTGTCGAACGATTGCGCTGGCGCGACCTCTGGCGACCATGGGTTGACACACTGTTTGGCTGCCTCGATCGAAAAAGGTGCTCCATTTGTCGATTTTCTTGTCGGTGCTGCCCGCTTCGAAGTACACTTGCGTGCGCTTGCTGACGATGGGCAGGATGGTTGTAGTGCCGAGTTCAGTCGCTTGGCAGATAATGTTTATCCATCGTCGCGCCTTTGGGCAGCAATTGCCCGAGCGTAAACGAATAGGGTAGGGGAAGCAGGCTTGCCGTAGCTCGCGCGCGTGGAACACCGCGGCGGTTTTATACGCGAGGACGCGCTCGCAAAACAACTTCCGGTCTTGGCCGTCGAATACGACCATCGGGATTGCCTTTCTGCAACGGTTTACAGCAACCAAGAGATAGCTCCCCTCCGCTCCGAGCATGATTCCATTTATGGTGGAAGTATAATAAACTAAGAAACGAAGAAGCTGAGTAAGCTGCGATTTCTGGTGTCGAAAAAGTAGGTATCCAACCGCTTGGATGTTTGATCGGAATGCAAAATCGTCGTTTACAACGGCAGCAGTGTGGGTTTGTTAGACCTTCTTGGTTCGCCCGGATGGCGGAATTGGCAGACGCAACGGACTCAAAATCCGTCGCCCTTTAAAGGCGTGTGGGTTCGATCCCCTCTCTGGGCACCATAAAAAGCGTTAGCTGTGGACTTATTTATAGTACTGGAAGAAATTGATACTGCCTCGGTCATTCTGTCCAACACCAAACTCCAATTTAGGGAAGTTGAGGGAGCTTAACTATAACGTTTTGAAAAACTAAAAAAATGGCCTGCTTTTCCTATCGGTTATCTCAAGTCTGAAATTAAATAAACTAACTATTCTTATTTTTTGGTTAAATGGCCTTCCCGGCCTTTTTTTTAGGCTCAAATTTCCAGTGTCGTTAAGGCATACTGCTCTGGAAAGTCTTATATTCAGCAAAGAGATTATCTATAAATGTTTGGAAGGTTGCCGTTTGTATAAATTACGCAGCTAAACTTTATAGTATCCTTTACTTTTTTGGTAAAGATGAGCTAGATAGTTAAATTTTTCCATCCGAATTGGTTTCGGATGGTTTGGTGGGATGGTTATTCCCAAGACAAAATACGTCCAGGCTCTTGAGAGGAAGCGGAGAATTCTGCGCTGAAAAAACTTAGGGGGAAAAGCAGAGGAAAATAGTCAAAACTCTTTCATAAGCGTTAAGCGTGGGCTATTGTGAGACTACTCGCCATAGCTCTTTTGACGAGCATTTCCCAAAAACGTGTGAGAGTCACAGCCCAGCTATTTCGGGTCCGGGCAGACAAAAGGCTTCACTCATGATTTTTGTCGGCCGGCGGTAGCTTGGAGCTTAGTTGGCTGCTTTCACTTTGTCTCGACTATCCCCTTTTAGGAGGTACTGAAGCAGTTGGCCATGGTTCCGTATCGCTTTGCAAAAATGTTTTCAGAAGGGGAAGGTAAGGTGATGCTTGCGCCGCTGGCGCTGAGGGTAGCAGAGCTACCGCTCTGCGGCCTCCTGGTGGTTTTTACGCGAAGGGCGAGCAAAAAACATAGAAGGTACTTTCTCTTCCAGCTTTTGCTTCGATTGGACAGGGCTGGGACAGGAACGAAGCTGCAACAGGAAGAGAACTTTTGCGTGAATGGTCTGGCCATAAAAGGCGACTGCTCCCTTCGTGCATCCGCAGAAGTTGAGGGTGTTTTGAGTGTCTATTGGGTTCGCTGGACTGATAATGAGAACCGGCCAGCGCAGGATACCTACTCACAGACTAAGGAGACCTATCTCGGGCCCTACGCTTTGGCGTTGGACTAGATCGACCACCATTTCTCGGCCCTGGAGCGGCTCGTTTCGGACAACTCCGAGTAAGTAACGCGCTCCCGGCGCTCAAACGTAGCTTAGAGGTAAAACAAACTGAGTTTGGCCGAACCCATCGATATCCAGTGTAGGGAAGGTCTTCAACTTGCACTCAAAACTGTACTTTTCGACTGCGGACTGAAGGCTATGGCAGCGTTGCGCCGGGCAGTCGAAAGTATGGTTGTTACCGAAGAAGTTATCCGTAATCGCTGCTTCGCGGAGGCTGCATTTGTCTTTTTAAATTCGGTATTGAGCACGGCCTCTGTCGGTTTGGTGGAAGTTGTGCTTACTATCGTTATAACGGTGCTGCTGCGACGGACGGGTGAAAGTTGCCAAGCAGCGACAGTAGTGGACGCAAACTGGCTAGCTCAATCTTGCTGAACGTTCGGTGAGGAGCAGAAATTCGGCCGAACTTGTGGGAAGCAATGCTGCAATTTCTCAGCGATTATCTCGCTGCTAAGGCGGCGGCGGTGTATCTGGAGGATAATCGGGTGCTGTTCCGGGTATCGACCTACCCCCTTGCTGGCGATAGAGGCGGTTCCGGAGCGTCTCGGACTTGGCGAAGGCCTGGCCAGTCAAGGTTGCAAAGGACAGAAAGCCCGCACATCATGTATGGTGTATGGTATGCCCTAGGGCTATCTCGCGGTTGGCTTGGCGTTGGCTAGGGCACCGGCCTCGCCACTTTTGATCTTCCTAGCGACGGTAGATGGCGTGGTGAACGTTGTATTGGAATTTGGCTTCTTCAATCCGACCTTCGCTGAGGCGGCCGAGCTTCTGGGGCCGCGTTGGCGAAATGTTCGGCGCTGCTGTGTGCTCGGCCTGCTGTTGCGAGTGGGTGCAGCGAGTTCTAGAGGAAACTAAGGCGCAGGTGTAAAAGTTACAGGCTCAGACCGAGGAAATGCGTGTTTCGAGCGAGCGAGGAGCAGACGCGCGCCCTAAAGGAGTCCCAGCCCTCAATTGAAGAAAAACAGTCCACCTTTGGAGAGAACCAACGATTTAGCTTGAAAGAAGACGCAACTTATTTCCTATCAAAAGGATGATTTTCCAAAAAAGCTCCTTTTGTTGGAAAAATAGGCGTTGGCTGTCGCATAGGCGAGCTGTTATAAGTCTGAGTTTCTGGAGAACATGTCGTACGAGTTGCGCACGCTGCTCAATTATTTTGTTGATTCTTGTTTCCAAGGTCGTGGCAGAACTGGTGTTGCTTGTGTGGCTCCCCGAGACTCCCCAACACGTTGCTCGCCCTTTTCGAACCGGCCGCCGCACTCACACTGAAACGCGTTGATTTTCTCATCGATATCGCTCAATGCATGTTAACGAGTCTCGTTGCCTATCCGCAACCACTCGAAGGGATGCTGAGAAATCTATTGTATAGTGGCGCTCAAGTTTACGGGGTGTGGCCTAAATTACCTTAGCTATCTTCCCGGCAGTGTGATGGCTGTCTTGCTTTTTTGTAATAGATAGATGCGGACATCGGCATCGCCGCGTAGCAGGAGATCATCGTTGAACCTTTTCGTCAGGGGGCGGTACGACCAGCAGCCGCAAATACAGCGGCACTTGCCTGGGGCTCTCCATCTCATGGGAACTGGTGCGCTTCCTTTGCGGCGGAATCTAACTCATGAGCGAAGTTTGGAAAGAGTAACCCATTCCCCTTTCTGCTTCCGTAAATTCTATGGCGGACCGGTAGCTTCGTCGATGGAGCTGGTTCTTGGCGTTCGCACCGGCTGTCGCTTGCTCCGATGTTCCCGGAGCGGCTGTCTGTTCGCTGCAACTCCCGACGATCGCGAACTGATGGCGGGTGACTCGTGTGTCATCTTGATTTTCGAGGACGAAGATCTACTTGTGCACATGGTAACCGATCTGGTCCACGAAGTGTACTTTCAAGTGCTGGTTGCGACCGCTCCGGATGAAACGTTGGTCCAGCAATACCTACCAAGGTGCTATCCGTGCTCGACATCGGGGTGTCTGGCAATGCTGGATCCCTTGTTTTCGAACGCTTGAAGCAGAACGCACACGTGCATGTCATATCCGTGAGCGATTACACCAACAAGGGGATGTTTATGGGTGCAGTTGGTTACATACTTGATCCGGTCAAGCGCGAGCAACTCGTCCAGGCTTTTCAAAAACTCGAAACACGCAGCTTACCCCCAAAGCTGCAACGCGTTCTCATCGTTGAGGACAACGAGGTGCAGCTGGGACAGCCTTGCAGCGCCTGCTCGGCATCAACGGCCGGTGCCAGAACAATCGCCGAGTGTCTCGATCAGCTAAAAAGTACTATATTCGATTGCATTGTATTCGACCTTACTCTCTCGATGTTTCTGGCTTTTCGGTGCTCGAAAAGCTTTCGATCAACGAAGACTACTCGTTCTAGCTCGTGATTGGTCTACACGGCGCGCGAGCTGAGCTGGACAAAGAACAGTGCCTTGGCAGATATTCAAAATCGGTCATCATCACAAGGGTGCTCAAGTTGCCTGAACGTTTGTTCTACAAAGTCACGCTGTTTCTGCACTAGTTTGTCTCTGAACTCTATGACGAACAACAGGACCTGCTGGCGAAAGCGCGTGAGCGCAACGAGGTGTTAGATAGCCGCCATATCTTACTGGTCGAGGATGGCGTCCGGAGCGTTTTCGCCTTAGCCAGGATTCCCGAGTCTCACGGCGTCAAGATTCCCATCACGCGCAATCGTCGCGAAACAGGGTCGAGTAAATTTGAGAAGAGCTGCAGTCGCATTGATCTTATTCACACTGGCCTAATGATGTTGGAGATGTATGGCATGATCGTCACGAAAAAATCGGCAAACGGCTCGACTGGAAAGATTTTCGATATCGCCATTGCGGCTAAAGTGATGCGAAACCGATCGATATGCGATATGGGAAAGCTCTTTTTGCTCGTTTGTCTCTGCATGCTGAGGTTAGGAACTACGCGGTCAAGATCGAGGAGGCCGAACTGAAGTTGCTGTTGAAGGTGTTCTATCAGCAATATCACTACAAATTTTTCGGTCATTTGATGGCATCGTTGAAACGCTGGATTTCTAAGGTGCTCACGCTTTCCCGATTGTCGGAATATTTCCGCAGCTGCTGCGCGATTCAGCGTTCTTTTCGCAGTTCGTGGCCTACCTTGCGGTTCAGGGTTAGAAAGATGTTGAGCGCCCCGTCATATTGTCAGGCGCTGTGCGAGCAGGTGGTTACAGATCTGAAGATCTATCCGTTGTTGAATGTTTTGGTGGCCGGTTGCAGTGCGGGCGAGAAACTGTGTTCGCTTTGGACCTTTTTTCGCGAGGAAGGTTTAGAAAACCTCACGATTTTTACGCTACGGGTGTGAATACGGATGCGCTGAAAAAGTTAGGGTGGGGATCTACAATCTCTAGCGCATTCCGATCTTTACCGAAAATTACCGCAAGATCGGAGGAAAAATTTTCTTTACACAACTGCTAACGCTGCAGCTTATAGCAGCACATGCTTCGGAAAAAGCCTGGGCGATCGTACTGCCTTTTCGGACCACAGCCTGGAGTCCGATTCCGTCTTTGCCGCGGTTTAACTGGTCTCCCGATGCAACGTGCTGATCTATTTCAGTTGCTAGTTTCATGGTCGTGCGGTATGGCCCTTTCGGCTTCGGCCTAAAGGCAAGCCTGTATTTTTATGGGCAATCCAATCTGTTCACGCTGTTCGTACATGAGCAGCGAATTTACCAACGAAGGGGCGGTTGATAAACGCGGGTGACTAAGCGACCCTGCTTGGCGCTTTGCGCCGGCCTAGTGTGTAGCGATTGGCGGAGCTCAGTTTGCTGCCTAAGATTTTTAGCTAATGCTGCCAGCTGTTGGTTAAGGAGACCAGGACAAGAAAGCTATTCGCGGCGGAATCATCTGCTTTTCACAGTACGATTATTATTTGGTCGTGGAGGGATACTAATCTCGCGCTAGCGCTGCCGAGCAACGAGCCGCTTTACCTTGCTTCTCCTGGCTATCCACATCTTTTCCGAGTTGGCTGCTGATGTTTATAGCTCTGGTCTGCGGGTGGTGGTGTCCACCGGTTTGAATACTTCCGGCGGTCTGCTTGCCGTGCATTGGACGGACGGACACGGCTGGGTGCAGTGGCTCGACGCTGCCGGAGCTTTGCTAATGCCGCAAAGTGCTTTCAATACCAGCTCGGCCGCTTGCGTTCTCGATATTTCCGAGCTCGCCATCCATACCTTATGGCAGCTAAGCAATGAGCAGTTTTTCAAGCAGCTCTCCCCTCAAGTTTTTGCTGATCGATGACCTCGACCCCAACTTACTCGCGCTGTCTGCTGCTGTTGCAGCGTAACGGCTTGTAGCTGTTGCATATGTGCAGTCGTAGACAGACGCGTTGGAGTTGCTGCTTGTGCACGAACCCGCGCTGGCGATCTTTGATGTTGTAGATGGTGGGCTGAGCTCGCGGAACTGATGCATAGCATAAAGGGCGGACCTTGTGGCTGCTAATTATTTTTCACTACCGGCGTGATCGACCTTAAGCGCCGCTTTCGCGGCTGCGAGTTCGGAGCGATCGACTTCCCCTTCAAGCCAGTTGAGCCGCGCATCCTCTAGAGCAAGATCAGCGTGTTTTTCGACCTTGATAAACAGCGCGAAAGCTTGGAGCTCGCACAGCAGAAGCCCCCTCCGACCACGCCGCTAATCTCCAAAAGGTTGTCGCGGGACACACGGGCCCGCGCCCGCTTGCGGAAAATCGTGCAGGAGCTGGAGGGAGCATTGCGCACGACATGTTAGCGCTACTACAGGGCAGAAAAAGCTTCGGCCAAGGTTCTCTTCAAAGAGAAAGAGTATGCGAGAAAATTCGACGATGGCTGGCCGAGACAACCTCCGGCCCTATCGCTGGCTCGATTCCTTGACTTGCAATTTGCTGGATTAACGCAATGCCAGGGTGCTCTGGGACGACGTGGTTCTGCGTCTGGTCAATCTCAATAAATTACTCGGCGACATCCTGGCGATCTATCCGGATTTTTACTCCAGCTGGGTGTGAAACCACAGCGATCGAAACGCTGACGGCTGTGCTGGCGCAGAAAGCTTTTGTTGCCAGATACCTCTCGAACCTCCTCCAAAACGCCGTTAAGTTTTCCCCGCCTGGCGTGGAACCGGTCGTCAAGATCCGTGCGGAACTGTTTCCGGCCGGCATCGTACTGCTCTGGATTGAAAAAAAATGGTACCGGCATTCCGGAGAAGGACTGGGCGCGTGCTTCCCCGCATTTTCGATCACATCCATCCGGCCGAACAATTTGAGAGTACGGGTATCGATCTCGCTATTGTACGCAATGCGGTGGAGCCCGTGGATAGCAACGTCATCTTCGATCCGGAGTCGGGCCTTGGTAGCCGTTTCTTGATCCAATTTCTGAAAGCAGGAAATCGGCTTGTTCCCTGATCCGAAGTCGTGCACTTGTGACCCGCTAGGCGGAAAAGATCACGTAAAGCGTGCTGGTTTCCAGTTTGCATCGACGTGTAGCCGTCTATAAATAATGCTCGGCGGCGGGTTCGAATGCACTAATGTCCTTCGCTGTCGCTTTGCACAAGAGATCAAGTGCACGAACGCCGTTGCCGTATTTAGTGCTTTTGCGAGGTGTAACCCTCGAGATGCTGGTGCCCTTCGTTTTTAGCAAGGCATTTACGTAACTGACGAACTGCTTCTTTTTGCTGTCGCGCTGTTGTGCGAAACGATTGAGTCCATCGATTACGAGTTTCACAAATTGGTCCTGATCGACGACGTTGCGATTCGGGCTGGATGGACGAGGGTGACGCGAGCGGGACTCGCTTTCCAGAGCATAGCTGGTGGCGCCCAAAGCTGAGTAGTTAGAATAACTATCATGGTGCTGTTTTTTATGATGGGAACGACCGGTTGGCATTAGTGTTGAGTCGCAAAATTACTGGCACTTGCTGGCGTGAAAAAGGATGTGTTCGACTCGCGACTATCCGGCCATGTCGCGCGGTTTTTTTTGAGGGATGAAGTTGATTCATGCTGCCTCCGATGGGTGGAAGTTATGAGGGCGAGCGGACTGGCTTGCGAACCAGGGGATGCTTCGCTAGCAGTTGTGGTTTTTGTTTCCTAGCTTCGGTTTTGATCGTCGCGATAGCCAAGCTTGGCGGAAATTAATTGCGGCTGGGGTAGATTAAGGGCGTATTGTTTTCACTACGATGAACTTCCTAACTAACTGATTCCCCTGCGTGGCTGCGTGTATTTGCTGATTTTGCTGGCGGGCCTTGCCGACCTTTGCTACCTCTGCTGCTTTCAGCAGCCCCGTGCCGATCGTCTCGACGAGCTCGATAAAACTTTCGGCCGAGGACAAAGGCCTGTCGAATTAGCTCGTTGTTGTCCTCAGACCATCAGCTGCGAAATAAACAGTGATCTGGTCGTTTTCCGTCACCAACGGGCTACTGAACGGCCGTGTGGACTTCGTCGGTGGCGACAGCGAGGTTTTTTATACGGAACAAGGCCGACGCGCGTTGGCTGTTTTTCCTAACAGCTGCGAGAGGGTTACGTGGAACAGAGCTCGCTTGGTTGCAGCGTGCGCAACGAAAACTCCGGTCTCGTACTATTAAAGTACGGCGTTTATCATGTAAAGCTGGCGGTGCCGTTCGTGTTGGATAAACTCTAAACCGATGCCGAGCACGAGCGTGCTACCATGCTCCAGGTGGTTGCATTGCTGATGCGCCCCAACACACCCGTCGCGGGCAAATTGCTAAATTACGCTGATTTCATAAGCTGCGTCGACTGCACAAGCATCATCAACCTAAAGGTTATTTACGCTTTCGATGAAAAGGTGAAGCCGCAATACGGAACGGCCATCTTGAACCGCGCCACCAACCAGCTTAGCTACGTGCCAAACCCCATTTTATCGGTGAGGACCAACACCGTTGATGAGAAAATCCGTTGCTTTGCGTGGAAAGCTCTATCGATGGTTATCGATTGAATCACTCTGTGGTTTCAAGCGGATGGTCGTCGGTCGCTCGAAGAGCTGACAGGCTGCCCTCGATGGCGCCACATCAGCAGTGTATCGTTGGAAATCTTGGCTGCTTCTGCCGGATTCTTTGACGAAAAGCTTGATTATCGGATCGGTGTGTTCGACGATCGATTTCGTCGATGCCGATTTGGACCACCTAGTGTTATTACACAAAAAGGTTCGCTCCATCGAGCCCGACCGCCGTGGCTGCCTAAAGACAACCACCAAACTTGTGGCGAACAACGTAAAATTACTATTCTTCCGGTCTTGCCAGAGCTGTGGCTGACCCTGTAAACGCCCGACAAAGTCTTCGCCGAGCTCGCGAAGGTCGGCTACTAGCGACGATAAGAAAGCGTACGGCCTTTCACCGCTGTGTATAGCTTCGTCGCGGACTGCTACAACATGCAGCATAACTTTCTGTGCCACGATGCCACCGTCGTTGTTGTCCGCTTCATGGACAAGGAGACGCACATGGCGACGTGGAAGGACCCTGCCAAATGGCGAAGCGCAAGACCGAGTTGATCGAAGACTGGCAAGCTGTCCGATCTTTTCAAGGAATGCAACGAGCGCCAGACGCTTGATAGCTATATCAATCATTGGATGCTGTGTCCCTTTATCATCGTGAAGATAAACTAGTGCGGCAAACCCGAGACGGGGGGACGGCCGTTTTCCCCAACAACATTTCGTACTGCCGCGCTTACCGGCGGGTTACCGTACTGACCATAGTAGGGATCAATTTCTCTGCCCCGCTGGCCCAGGCGCCTGGTTCATAAAAAGAGTTTGAAGTTGCTGCTTTACGGATCGGGAGATCCCGACCGATCTACAAAACGGCTGGGTCTATGACGAATTAGCCGACAGAGTCCATTTCCAAGGCGGCCACGAAGAAAAGGCTTTCCCCGCCATGAATCGAGCATCACCTAGGAGGGATAATGCTGAACGAACCCCGTGCGGCTCGTTTTTGGGAAAATTTTCCTCAGAACTGGTTTCGCAGGCTTTCCCCTACGTGGCCTGCAGGATGTGTCCCGCTTGGACTTAGGGGTAGGGACGTTAAGAGCTCTGGGGCTGCTCAAGTTCCCACGCCCATACGCCCGGCTCGTTCATACTAAAATTTGCACGCAGAATATCAAGCGTGGTGCACCCAAAAACGGCTTCGGTTCGAAATGCGGTGACATCTGGGTGCTGGAAAAATATCCAAACCGGCCACGCGTTTGGCTTCGTGCTGTGCTATGGGAAGCTGACAACGTTGATTTGTAGTACTTTGCCGCGCTTCATCTTCGATCTGAAAAATTCCGCAAAGAAGCTTAGTTGCTTTTTTGTGCGCATCGCCCCACGCGGGCGTCGGTAGCATGACTGGCTTAGCAGTTACGATCGAACAGCACGTGGCATAGGAGTGGTTGGATGAACGATAAAAAACGTCTGGGCCGCTGGTGCCATCTACGGGCGATCCGCACCGACGACGAGCCGAAGGGCCTAGAATTTGTAGACGTTTCTTGGCTAGACCGAAAAGGAAATGAAGCTTCTTCCGCTTAAGGTGCAGTGGACGACTAATTCCACCATCGCGAAAATTGGCATCAACTACCAGAAACTTTGAAAAATGCGCTGTCCAATTGGAGAAAAGTTAAGCATCTATAGCGATTACCCGTCTCCAAGAGTTGCACATTGCCATTTACCATGGATCTGGATTGACGTGATTATGAAGTGGCAGAAGTGAGGCGCGTCATTGCCCCCGCTTTTGGTTCAGATGTAGGGCGCGCCTTTAGTCTGAGGATTCTCTCATCTCGACAGTCGCAAGAAAGCCGGTGCTTGCTTTTTGTGTGTTTCGGCTTTGTTCAGAGCTATCGTTGGTTTGGAGGAATGCGATAGACAAGGTCGCCAACAGCATCTCGGTTGCAAGTTTGGCATCAGGATCGGAGGGGGTAGTCCGACAGTTTCCGCGAGCCCGGCCGACACAACTTGCGCGAACTAATCGTAGATGGCGTGCGCGGACCTTGAGGGTTTCGCTCTTTCAGACTGTCTTGAGACCGTCTTGACGAAGCCCTGGCTCCGGACCAGTGGGCCGAAGCAGGAGGCGGAGCGCTCCGAGCGGTGGAATCCCGTCCTGAGTCGCGCGGCCATAAGGGTTTCCTCAGGGGTTCGCGGCTTTCCTCTTCACGGATATGAAGAACATATCCCCCTTGGTTGGAAAAGTGGGTGAATACCGTTGTGCGTCCGACATCGGCGGCCAGTACTTAGTCAATTCGTCGAAGCCTTCGCTCGATAAAAGATAAAGACGAGCGTTGCGGCGTTGGAGATACCTACCGAGTTGGCGAGGCGCTTTCGGGAATGGCGACCAGATGCTATTTGACTTCCAACTTGAAAAAATATCGACATGGGGGTCCATGTTTGTGTTTGATCTTTCTAAGAGTAGGCCACTTGCTGGAGCTGGTGTCTGTGTGGATAAGGGAGCATCACTACACATCTATATCTGGACTCTGGATTGTGGAACCAGAAATGGGCGGACGACTGGAAGACAAACCGCATAAAAATAATGCGGACTATTAGTATTAGATTTAGGTACGAAGCTTGCGAACGCGTGCAACCGGCAACTATCGGCCGCACCAAAAGAACCCCGGAACGATGAAAAGCCTCCATCCGAACCGGTCTCTGTTTATCGTTTTTTCTACCATTGCTCTCGATGCGGTAGGCATCGGCCTGGTTTTTCCGATTCTCCCGCGCTTATTGGGAGAGGTGACGCACTATCCGAACATCGTTTTGACTGTTGGCGTGATGACGGCGCTTTACGCGGCGGTGCAATTTCTCTTCGCACCGGTGCTGGGCGCCTTGAGTGATATCTTCGGCCGGTGTCCTGTGCTGTTGGTTTCTCTCGCGGGTGCCGCGGTCGACTATGTCTTCATGGCCTGCGCGACGCAGCTTTGGATGTTGTTGCTCGGGCGCGCCGTGGCCGGCCTGACTAGCGCTAACGTTTCTGTGTCCACGGCTTATCTTACGGACATTTCACCAGGAGAAAAGCGCACGCGCCGATTCGGTTTTTCCAACGCGATGTTCGGTATAGGTTTCATTATCGGTCCGGTGCTTGGCGGGTTTCTCGGCGATTATTGGGTCCGGTTGCCATTCATCGCTGCGGCGGTCCTGAACGCCGGAAACCTCCTGCTGACCTGGTTTTTCCTGCCGGAGTCGCGGATGCCAGTGCCCGGGAGGATCGATTTCGCCACACTAAACCCATTCCGGTCCTTATGCTGGACGTTTTCACTCAAGGGGCTTCTGCCGACCGTCTCCGTGTTTTTCATTCTCAGCGCTATCGGAGAGGCTTACGGAACCTGCTGGGCGTTGTGGGGAATCGATGCGTTTCGGTGGAACGGGTTTTGGGTCGGCCTTTCGCTGGGTACCTTTGGCGTGTTCCAGACTCTGGCGCAGGTTTTTCTTCCGGGCCCGATGGTCAGACGTTTTGGAGAGCGCTGGGCGGTCCTTGTTGGGATTGGCTGCGCTTGTTCCGCTTTGGTGGCCCTTGCCTTGGCGCGGCAAGGTTGGGTGGTATTTGCCGTCATGCCGCTCTTTGCCCTGGCGGGCATTGGCACTCCGGCATTTCAGGATTCGGCTACGCGGCAGGTGGGTCAGGACCGGCAGGGCCAGCTCCAGGGTGTGCTAACCTCTACATTGAGCCTGGCGTCCGTGGTCGGACCGCTCGTTTTCTCGACTTTCTATTTCGTCGTCCGGAATTCGTGGCCTGGAGCCATCTGGCTTTCTGTCTTGATGCTTTATGCGATCGCTGTGCCACTGGTTTTTCTCGGCACTCGTGCGGGTAAGGGCAGCATCGAAGTGGTGGTTAGTTAGAACTGTGAGAGAATGTAGTTCTTGGGCTTTCTAGAGGCGAAGCGGAGCTTGATGTCTTTAGTATTCCTCCCTGTGCTATTGATAGGCACATTTTTGGCATGGGATTCTTTAGATGCAGAATCGTGGTAGGTTTATTTTAGATTGGGTTTAAAGTGATGGGGCCTTGGCTGGAGTGGAGCAGCTGGAGGCGGTTGTATAAGCCTTCGATGCACCTAGAAATTGCGCTGCGAGCTTCGTTTTGTCAGGCGAAGTGCTCTCCCCAAGACGGCTTCATGTTTAAAACTGCTTGAGAAAGGCTCCATGAAGACATTGTCGTAAAAGCCCCGGGGGGCTCATCGAGGCAATGAGGGCGCGCGCAGCCATGGTCTTTCTGTAAGCGCGGAAGAAAAACTCCCCACTTTAGTCGAAATGGACGACGAGCGACCCCAAAAACCAGTGCTGCTTTAGCGCTATGCGCGCAAGGCGGCGTAATCAGCGGTATTGGAGATGCGTCCCCGCTCGCCCTGGACCGATCAAGCGGCCTGGAGTGTAAGTCAAAAACTGCGGCCAGATAAAAGATCTAGTTTTAGGAGTCTGATCACAGACGCGACATCAATGATAAAATTTTATCTTATTTTCTGACAAGTGCTTTTGATTTCGAAATTGGATAAAACTGGATAAGCATGGCGGCTGTCCGTCCGTGTTTATAGGCTGACATTTCGAGCTCTGGCAAGCCACAGCTGTTTGAAGCGCATCAACCGAACGGTGGTGATTGCGGCCGGCTGCTTAAGCAGGCGCGCAACGCTCCTTGCAACACCTGCCGAAAATTGCAGCTGCCTCCAGGTTCCGGTCAATCAACCTAGTCCACCTTATTCTCACACTAAAAAGTAGCCGTGGCAGCTGCTGTCGCTTTCGTTCATTTAAGCTATCATCCTATCAAGACCTGATGCTTTCTGTTGAGTGCGCGATTGGTGTGAGGGGGGAGAGTGGATCTCGGAGGAACTTTGGGAGCCATGCGCTGATCATGAGGTAGCCAGACATAGAAAGGTTTGAAAATTAATTTTTTGGCCTGGATTTCTAGTCGGAATTCGAAAAACAAAATAGCCGGGCTGGAGGCGGCTGGCGTGGCTTTGTCTTGCTGATGAAACTATTTATTGGCACGCTTCGCAGATTTCGTCGATGGAACAGGAGACTTTTTCCGATTCGGTGTGTTTTCCGGCGATGCCGCGGACTTCTTTTTTCACTGCGACGGTGGCTTTTTCGATGGCTGAAGCGCCGAGGGTTCGGAGATAGTAGGTGGTCTTGAGGCCGACTTTCCAGGCGTGGCGATACATGTGACTTAGAGTTTTTAAGTCTGGAGTCTTGAGCCACAGGTTCACCGACTGCGATTGGTCGATCCACTTCTGGCGGCGCGCAGCGGCGTCGATGATCCATTTGTGGTCGATATCGAAGGCTGTTAGATATTTTTCTTTCAGGTCAGCGGGGATGGATTCGATGTCCTTCAGGTCGCCGTCGAAGTATTTCAGGCTGTCGATCATCTCCTGGCTCCAGAGGCCGCGGACCTTCAGGTCCTTAACGAGGAAGGTGTTGATGACGACGGATTCACCCGAGAGGTTGGACTTGACGTAGAGGTTCTTGTAGTAGGGCTCGATGCAGGGCGACGTGTTTGTGATGTTCGAGATTGTCGCCGTGGGGGCGATGGCGAGGCAATTGGAATTGCGCATGCCTTGCTTTGCGATCTTGGTGCGGAGGGGCTCCCAGTTCATCTTGCCGCTACGGGGAATGTCGATGGCGATGCCACGTTCCTGCTCGAGAATGTTGAGTGTGTCTTGGGGGAGGATACCGCGGTCCCACTTTGAGCCTTTATAGCTAGAGTAGGTGCCGCGCTCGGCGGCAAGGTCGGAGGATGTTTCGTACACGTAGTAGGCGATGGCTTCCATAAACTCGTCGTTGAATTCGACGGCTTCATTGGACGCGAAGGCGATACCCTTCAGGTAAAGGGCGTTGGCGAGGCCCATGACGCCTAGACCGATGGGACGGTGGCGCAGGTTGGAAAGTTTCGCGGCAGGCGTCGGGTAGAAGTTGATGTCAATGACGTTATCGAGGGCACGGAGAGCGACGCTGATGGTGTCGCGTAGCTTCTCGTGGTCGATGGACCCATCGGGTTTTAGGTGGAAATCGAGGATAACCGAACCGAGGTTGCAGGCGGCGGTCTCATCTTTGGAGGTGTTTAGCGTGATCTCGGTGCAGAGATTGGAACTGTGGATGACGCCGACGTGATCCTGTGGAGAGCGGAGGTTGCAAGGGTCCTTGAAGGTGATCCAAGGGTGGCCGGTCTCGAAGAGCATCTGGAGCATTTTTTTCCAGAGTTCGAGGGCTTCGACCTTGTGGAAGGTGAGTTTTTCGGCTTCGGCGAGCTTTTCGTAGTGAGTGTAACGCTCCTCGAATTTCTTGCCATAGAGGCTATGAAGGTCGGGCGTCTCGTTTGAGCGGAAGAGGGTCCAGTGCTGGCGGGCCTCCATGCGCTTCATGAATAGATCGGGAATCCAGTTGGCCGTGTTCATGTCGTGGGTGCGGCGACGGTCGTCGCCGGTGTTGCGGCGGAGTTCGAAAAATTCGAAGATGTCGTTATGCCACGGCTCGAGGTAAGCGCAGCCGGAGCCGCGGCGTTTACCGCCCTGGTTGACCGCGACAAGCTGGTCGTTGTGGAGTTTGAGGAAGGGGATGACGCCTTGAGACTCGCCGTTGGTTCCGGCGATGTAGGCGCCAGTGCCGCGGACGGAGGTCCACGAGCCACCGAGACCGCCGGCCCACTTGGAGAGATAGGCATTGTCGGCGATACCGCGCTGAAAGATGCCCTCGATCGAGTCGTCGACGTAGTAAAGATAGCAGGAGCTCAGCTGCGAATGAGGCGTTCCGGAGTTGAAGAGTGTAGGCGTAGAGGAGCAAAAACGGTGGCTCTTGTAGAGTTCGTAGAGTTTGATGGCCCAACTTTCGCGATCGGATTTTTCATCGAGGAAGAGCCCGAGGGAAACGCGCATCCAGAAGAACTGAGGCGTCTCGAGGCGACGGGCGTGTTTATCGGTCTTGTCGATGACAAAGTAGCGATCGTAGAGCGTTTGGACGCCGAGAAAGTCGAACTCGAGGTCGGCTGATGGGTCGATGGCGGAGGCGATGCGGACGAGGTCATATTCCTTGAGACGCGGGGTGAGGCGCTTGATGGCGATGCCTCGCTCGATGTATGCAATGAAGGCTTGTTGGTGGGCAAGCCTGAGGGCGCCGATGCCGTCATTTACGATATCCCAGCCGAGGGCTTCCTCGTAGATGTAGCTGAGCTGGATGCGGCCGGCAAACTTAGCGAAGTCGGCGTCCTTTTCGATGAGGGTTTTAGCGTTCAGGACGATCGTATTGTTGAGGTCGCTCTGTGCGATGTTGTCGAAGGTGGAGCTGCGGAGCTCAGCTTCAATCTCGTTTGGGAGGAGACAGAGCTTCAGGCCGGTGGAGGCGAACTCGATGCGCTTCTTGAGGTCGATGCCGTTCCAGAGGTATGTGGAGCCGTTGGCGCGCTGGACGACGATCATGGAGTTCTGGCCTTGTGGCGTCGGGAGCTGCTCGGTGGCATTATCGGCGAATGGGGTGGAAGTGCCGGCAATTTCCTGGGTGCGGACGAATTGGCGGGCTGCTCGGTAGAGGATGTAGCTTGCAGCGACTTTGTAGTGGCCGGCCTTCATGATTTCCTCCTGTACCATATCGTGTATTTCCTCGATGTGGAAAAAGGCGGGCTTCATCGCGGAGGCGCGCTTGGTGACAGCACGGGTGATAGGGGTGGCAGGCGAGGGAGTCTTTTTGAGGGAGAGAAAGGCCTTGCGAATGGCGATTTCGACTTTTTCGGAGTTCCAGGGGACGACTTGGCTATTGCGGCGGATGACCCGGGCGGTGACGGCGGCTTGCTGGCACGCGTGGAGCTTCTGAGCGCGCTTCAGAAGAAGGCTTTTGGCAACGTCGTGCGCGTTATTGTCGACGAGTGTCTTTTCGATTAGCACGTAGAGATCGTGAGGAGAGATCCGGATTGGGCCGCGCTCTAGTATGATTTGGGTGAGGTTGGCGGCGACTTTCCGCGTGACGTCCCCAACGAAGCGCTGGTTCTTTTCTGTGAAGATATCCTTTTCGCCTTTTGCGAGCATGAGGTTGGTTAGGGACTTGCCGACGGTGTCGGCGACTTCGGCCATAGCGAAGCGTTCGGGTCCGTGGGGGCAGAGGACCTCGGTTTCGGGAACGGCTATATCTTCTTTCAGGGTGTTGCGCCAATTGTAGTTAGGCTTCTGATCTTGGGGCGTGGCGGAGAGTTTTTTGAGGGCGAGATCTTGCTGGACGGAATAACTCATGTTCGTGTGGATGTGTAGATTAGTGGTTAACCGGAATGTAGGGAAAAAGGAAAGAAAGGGAGAAAATAGCTGGCGAGTCAGCTGGAAGAGGAGGCGACTAAGACGATCTGGGTTAGAGCTCGTCGTCGCTTACGACGTTCAAGGCCGAAGATTTTTGGTATTCTGTGACGCGGCCTTCGAAGAAATTCTGTTCCTTCTTTATATCCATCATCTCGGCAAGCCAAGGGAGGGGATTTTTTACGCCCGGGCTGAGCAGGGCGATTCCGCAATCCGCGAGGCGGCGATCGGCGATGTAGTCAATGTAGGTAAAAAATTCGTCGATCGCAAGGCCGACGGCGTTCACCGGCAGGCAGTCGCGGATGAATTCCTTCTCGAGATTGATGGCTTCCGCCATGGTCTGGCGGAGCTCCTCCTTGAATTTGGAGGTCCAGATTTCGTGGTTCTCCTCCACGAGGTCCATAAGGAGGTTGCGGAAAAGTTCGATATGGTTGGACTCGTCGCGCAGGGTGTAGCGGAACATCTGGCCGATACCTGGAAACTTGTTCTGACGGTAGAGGGAAAGCACCATCCCGAAGAGGCCGTAAAAATGGGTGCCTTCCATGCATTGGCCGAAAATGAAGATGTTTTTTGCAAGGAGCTGTTTGTTCGCGAGGATGGTCATGTCGAGCTCGTGGCGAAGGGCGCGAGAGGCTCGATTAACGAACTCGTTTTTTTTCTCGATGGACTTGATGCCCTCGAACATCGCCTCACATTCGTGCGGGTTGATGCCGAGTGAAGAGATCATGTAGAGCAGCGAGTCAGCGTGGATGTTTTCCTCGTGGGCATGGCGCCCGAGGACGAGCTTCAGCTCCGGGGCGGTGACGACCTCGCGGACAACGTGCTGAATGTTATCGCCGACTATGCCCTCAGCGGCAGAGAAATAGCCGATGCCCATGCGGATGATCCAGCGTTCCTGGTCGGTTACCGGCCTGGGGCAGCGCCACTGCTCGATGTCCTTTCCCATCGGGATATCCTCAGGCTCCCAGTGGTTGGCTTTCATTTTTTTGTAGAGGTCGTAGGCCCATTGATATTTGAGGGGGAGAATGTTGAAATAGGGGACTTGCCGGCCGTTGATGACCTGCTTGGCTGCGAATGCGGCTTCCGCCTTGGCTTCATCTAGGGTGAAGATCTTCGAGCCGATAGAGAAAAATTTTTGCATGACGAGACAAAGGTCGAAATTTTTGGATATGTGCACTAATTTTCCGTGATCTTCCGATGACAAAAGGTGATAGCAAAAGTAACGTTTGCTGCAACTTCTTCATACATTGTTTACTACCACAGGATGTGGCTTCTAAGAGACCTCGCCACAAGTAATTGATATTAAAAAAGCTAAGTCAATTTTCTCCTATCTTTTTTATGGGCAAAGGTGAGTGATAAAATCGCTCCCCGCTCCCCGTCAGGACGAAATCTGATCCGTAGGCGGCGGCTAATTCAAAGAAAATGAAAGACAGTGGAACGAAACGAAAAATTCTAAAATAAAAACTGATCGTTAAATTTTAGCTATTTCCGCGATAGCCCCAATCGGGGGAGGAGGAAGGCAGCTTCCCCTTACGGGGGAAAGCGGCCCGCTCTCATGAAGGTGTCCGTGGAATAACGGGAAAGTGCGGCTCGCTTAGAGCTTGAAGCGTTAACCCGTATCCACGGGTTAACGGTGTACTGAGGAAGATTTCAGCGTATTGTATTGTGTGGTGCTGATCGCTTCATAGGAGCTGATGTCCGTTGCGATAAGAAACATAAAGAAACATAATATCTTATCGAAGACGTTGAAAGCTTGGAAGAAGACTGAAGTGCTTACACCATTCACAATGGCATGATAACTTATAACTTTATAGCTTACGTGCAGGTTGTAGACGGTACAAGATGAAACCCATCACAGTTTGTATTGATTATGTATTGATTAGCTTTATTGAAAGAGATTATAAGTTGCGCGCGAACTAGAGTCGTAGTTAGATCAATCATACTACCGTTCCTGCACTTTTGATCGACAGGATTTTGGTAGGGCAGAAAGCCAGTCTACTAGCCACTTAGAATTAGAAAGAACTGCGGATCACTGCCTCTACACGGAGACCCGAGATATAAAGCAGACCGGAGTAATCGGTACCACCCCCCCGTGCTCTCGTTGTAGCAATAAATAGCTGCCGTCGGTCGGTATATAGATCCTAGATCCCGTCGGGCGAAAGAGCCTTGAAGCGTCAATCTGAAGCCAGCCAAATGGCTTGTTCTTGCTTCCAAATTTTACGCCCTGGAAATTGTGCCGATGTTCTGATCGTTTGCAGATAGTAGATTTAGATGTAGCTTGACGAGAAAATGCTTGAGTTGAAATCGCGCCAAATTAGCGTAGTAAGAACTGGTTTTTCTGTTGAACGTACTCCTGTACTACTCTTGTTTTTCAACCCAGGCTGGCTGCATCACAATACCACAGCCACAGAGTATCGTTTTGACTCTGGCTGCCCGAATCTTTACACGCATGACTATAAAGTGTGTTACACTGCGCTCTGTTGTTTCCCTAAAATTAAAATGCCGGCACGCTATGTCGTCGGGGACCTGCTGGTATCGGTTTTGAAGGTTCAGGAACGCCGATGGATTTTTACGCGTTGCGGGCCTATCTTGGCGGTAAGTGGTTCATCTACGAAGCGCGCATGAATATGCCGCACATTGGTTGGATTAAAATTGCCTGCGGACCCTAGGCCATGAACGGCGCGTTTTCCAAGGTTGGTCGCAGGTGCTGCACTAAAAAATTCAAGGTGTGGAACATATCAGGTCTGCTCTGGCACCGCAAACGTTCGCGACCCGATTGGTCTTTTCCAGCGCCTTGGCGGCACGGTGCAGGTGAAACTGCATAAAATGGCGTGCCTTCTGATCTGGAGATACATTTCCGAGAATGCGATGACTCTAGTTTGCTGCAGGCTGCACCGGTCAGTCCATGAAGTTTTTTAATAGTGGCTTTGTCGACAGATCGCAGTTGGTGAAGGCTGGAAAAAGAGTTTCTTGGATTCAAGCTTCCGTCCGCGAGAGAAGCGTTGATCGGAAATGATCACCTGTTTTCTGCAAGGGACCGCTGTGCTTGAACCTATCTGGACCTATCGATACTGTCGACATTGAACACCTCCGTCTAGATGTAGGAACAATAGCCTGCGGAGCAACTACAGGGAAACATATGGGTAAATATGTGGTGTATAGCATGGCGGCACAGGAGCGAAGTCGACGTCTGTCTTGTGCAGGGTATTCGGTTTCGGAGGCGAGCATGTCATCGGCGTGCCCGCGGTACACCTGCGCGGGGCCAAATAGTGCCACGCCTGGTCTAACAGGGTGGTGGCGTAACCTGTGCTGAATTTCCGTATGGCGAGTACATCCCTCAAGGGACGCGGGCGGTTTCGGTTAGCTGATTTGATAGTGTTTGGCATAGTGCTTCAACACTTCTGGCCACGTGGCCCACATTTTGCTGATCTGCGGCTGGTATTCGACGAAGTCGCGGCGAAACTGTGGTGTCCGCAAAACGTGGGTATTTTATGTGTGAGACTATGCCATGCAACGCGTGGCTAAACTCGTGAAAAAGGGTCGTGACTTGGCCAAAGGTTAGCAATATCGGCTGACCGACGGGTGGTTGCTCGATGTTGAGATTGTTCGCGACGACGGGCTGGATTCCGAACAGCGAGGCTTGGGAAGCGTAGAAATTTTACTACGCGCTGCTATCCTTGCGCAGACGGGCGTAGTAGTCGCTGATGAAACGGGCGAACTGATGGCTGTCGGCATCGAAGACGTCGAATACACGCACCGACGGTTCATAGATGGGTAGATCGTGGGGTTCCTTGAACGTTAGTCCGTAGAGCTGACTTGCGGTGTAGAAGACGTTGTCCATAAGCACGTGGTCGAGCTCGAGGCAGAGCTTAAGTCCGTGCTCGTCGAGTAGCGTGCTTTACATACTTTCCCGGAGTAAAAATCCCAGTCGTTGGCAGTTACTTGGAAGCTGCCTTCCCCGGTGGCGATAGCCAGCAACGCAAACTTGATGAGAAAGTCGTTGATGGTGGGCGACAGCGTGAGCGGTTTATTCCTCGAGTTGATAGGCTTGCGTTTGTGGGGTAGCCGAGTAGATAGATAGAGGGCACGTTTGGTGCATTTTTTCGCGATTGCCGGGCGATTTTTAAATTTGCTGCCGTGGCTGCATGCGCCAGAGAAGTTGGCCATGATTTCATCGCATATAGCGCGGGTTTGCAGCGAGGTAAGACCAGGTTGGCCGATCGTGTTTTGCAACGCGGCAAGATAGATATCTTCCTTGCCGGCGGCGGCTGCAATTTCGGATTAGTTTTTCGGCAGACTTGGCAAGGTCGGTGCGAAAAGCGATCGTAACGCCGGAGATGTTGCGTTTTTCAGGAGATTTTGGGGCAAAGGTTGCCAAGGTTGTGGTTTCGGCGTTGAGCAAATTGAGCTTCTCTTTGCTGACCTTCGAGGGCTTCGGCGCCGGCGCAGTTTTCGTAGGCCATGTTGAGGCGTGCGAAGAGCTGTGGCGCGATTTGTTTTTGGATTTTCTGCATCTCGGGGTTGGAATTGTTGTCTGGCTGGTTGTATATAATTAATATAATGATATTTATGGAGATCCGGCTAGGCAACTGACTCGGCGTGTTCGGGTGCTCCGGTCAGTGTTTTTTAGGTAGAGGTAGCTGGGATTTCGGCGATGGCGCGGCGATTTCTGCGATGGCGCGGCGATTTCTGCGCGGTCCTCTTTTATGCTGGCGGCAAAGGATAGAAGGAAACAAGGAAACGGCTGTTCCTTGACGAGGTCGAAACGCGGGTTTAGATGATAGATAGTGTGATCGTGTGCTGTCGTGTAGCGGTGGATTGTCAGTTATGGAGGGGACGGCTAGTGGGAGAACGAGCGAAAACAGAAGCTGGACCGGGAGGAACCATAGAAGCAAACACATAAGTTTTCGTAAGTATATCTATGGTCCTATGGTTCTTGCCCGCTAGACTGGCAAGGGCAGGTTCCTGCGCTCATCGTATTAAGCCGGCTTCGAAAGCCGCTTGTTAGTTAGTGAGGTTGCGAAATCGCTGGTTCTAGTCAAAGCTGCAACCATGGGCCGGAGTCGCACGGGGAGAAACCAGTTTATCAAAAATGCGGGCAATGCCGATAGAATGGCATCCAGAATCGACTTCATCGCTTAGTTTCGAGCTGAAGATAAAATTCTCCGGAGTAGATGGAGCTTTAGGGATGACACAATAACTCCATGCCTTTCATGAACGGTCATGAGGAGATTGAAAACGTCGGGCCGACTGGAGGCAGTTGGCGAGGATTCAGCATGCGTTAGGTACAGTATTGTAGGAAGTAGTTTTACTGGGTGAAAGTTGCCGTCATGAGGTCGTCCAGTTCTTTTTATGTTGTCGGTGCAGATGATGTGGTTTGGCGGGACGGAGTAGGCGGGCGTGGAGGACGTTTTTTCTGGAGCCATTGGTGTCGAAAAGTAAGACGTAAAAATCGGCTTTTGCTTTGCAAAAACTAAAAATTTTTGCTTTGCGTTTTTCATTGTGCTTCAGGGCACGACATTTTATGATCCAAATTATTTATCATTTGCGCAAGCTTCCGCGTAAAAGGCTTGAAGCTTGTCCCATGTGGCAACTACGTTGTTTTTTGCTTCGCTCCACGTGTCCGCACTGGCGGTACTGAGCGCGGCCATCTTGTCGTAGAAGCTGACTTTTCCATTTTTTAGCTCGTTTATCGCGATGCGGCGGCTGGCGGAAGCTTTTGCTTTGGAGTAGTCGGCCCGCAGCTGGCTTGCTTTTGCTTCGAACTCCTTGTTCAAGACATTGCTACCGCTACCCTTTGGAAGGGTGTCGTGGATACAGAAACTGCAGTTTTTTATGTGATTCCATTTATCGGAAATGGCATTGACAGTAGAGTGCATCGCATCGGAGGCGTACTCGCGCATCTTAGCGTACTTTTCCTTGGGACACGCGGTGAAGGCGATGAGGGAACCGGCGGCAACAAAGAGCAGACTATGACGGAAGGGAGAGCTCATGGGGAAAGAGAGGTTGTTTGATGGAAGAGAATAGTTTTGCTCAGACAGCCGGTAGCTTGGGTGCGAAGGGTATTTGTCAACAGCAAGCTAAAGATTATCATGAGAAAAACGAAGAACATAGTCTTTGTGAGTCCAGCGGCTATACCGACGATTCTTATGAAAGCCAGAATCGCTCGTAACGGGCACGATGATTAGAAAAACGAGAGTCCAGCTTGGCATGGCAAGAGTTTTCTGAAGGTTTATCTGAAGAGCCGTACCTCGTACTTCCCACGAGAGGCGCTACGGTGTGGGTGAACCTAACGACTTTTTTTATAACATAGGAGTGCCGTTAGAAACAGCGAATCACTCCACGGAAAAATCCAAGATAAGCTGCGGACCAGACATCGGGAAAATTCATAACTCCTTTCCTTTTACCCTCCTTACCTGAAGTTCTTGCTGCGGCTCTGGCCATTTTTATGTCGAGAACCGCGTTGGTGATGACCTGGAGCGAGCTCCGAGGCTGTAGGCGCTGCGCTCTGCTTCCCGGCGGTAGGCGATCTTTGCGATTACATATGTGTTGGTAGTGTTTTCTGACCGTTTGTCAGAGATTTACCATCCGTCGGTTAGTAAACCGGGTGATGAAGTCTCCGGCGATCGAAACTGATAAAATCGTGACGATCCATTAAACACTTCCAAAAACGGTAGGTGTTTTTGTTTAGTTTCCTCGCCGGGGAGTAAAGATTATGAACCTAACTATGATAATATCCCCCCTAGATAGGAAGACTTCACTAAAATCTTTTTTAAAACCTGTCTTTATCTTAAATATATTATCATTTGGGCAAACTTGAGGACACTGTTGACTATCAACGGACTAAATAATGATATTGGCTGACATACTTTCTTAGCACCGGTTTTTGTTGTCGCATGGGTTCGTTCCGGGGTTGCCGTGGGGGCATGCAGTTCTTTTTCTTGGGGCGGGTAAAGAAGGCGGATTTTCTGCAATCGCTGGGATTCGCAAACAGAGCGATTCTGGTGTATACCGTGGCTTGTTGTATTTTTATATGGCGATTTCTTTGCCTGGTTGATAGATGGTGTTAAATAGTATGGTTTTGGGAAGGTTGTCGGTTATCTTGGCGCAAATGTCTGCTGGGCTGTTGGGTTTTTTAGGAAATCGGTCGCAATTCCGACGCCGGTGTCCGGTGACCTCCGTGGTTTTTAACACGACAGGAACAGGCTTGGTTATGCTGTTTCCCGTCTATGGATTGGAGTACCACCGTGGAGTCCGTTAAGTACGAAGTCTGCTGGTGAGGTGCAGCAAATTTTTCTGATAGTGCAGGAAAATCACAAGATTGCCGTGCGGGACGAGGCGCTGAATACAAACGAGGTAGTAGTCGGGGTTGATAGCAGCTTAGCCGTGAAGGGGAATGGTGGCTGGTATTTCCCGGAGGGGTTGGAGATTTTGGTGATGTCAGCTCGTTTGAACGAGATCTCCACTTTCCCATTTCTAACAACAGGTATTTCTGACTTAAGTTCGAGAGTGCTCGGGAAGGAAATTGGTTTGTGCCGCCAAGTTGGCCACGCCACTGTCGCTGTGCCGAAAATGAAGGCAGTTTTAATGGGAGAAGTCGTAGCAGTTTAGTTTAAACGGCGGCGTCTCTAAAAACAATCTTTGCGCTTGTTTCCAACGCTTTTCTCGAGAATCCGCGTGAATATTTCGAAATCGGTCATGACTTTTCTGTTTTCCTTGGAGTCGGATGGAAGATTAACTAGTATCGTTAGCGGCAGGACTTAGACTCAGCGAGCGACGCTAGCTGTCTGAGGTCGTTATTATTGCTGGAGGTGCGGGCGAGATCGTTATATGTTACTTTGACACTTTGACACACTTATTCCGGCGACCACCAAAACGAGCCGCATTGATACTTTACCGAGGCAGACAAGGAGTCTGAAGCCTTTAATCGTGGCCGAGCTGCTCAATAAATTTCCAGATTGCCATATTGTGGGCGAGGAAGTTTTCGGCCAAGGTACGCCTGCAGCGAAGGCGCTTTACTAATGGCTCGTGGATCCGATCGATCGCACCGCTAATTTTGTCGCAAAGCTGCCGTATTCCTGTGTGAGTACCTGGCTCACGAAGCCCGATCGCGACACTGCTTGGCACCGTTTACGATCCCACGCTCAGGGAAGTGTTCAGTGCGATCAAGGGAGTTGGCACCTAGTAGGTCCGGGCAACGCGAGCGGCTCTTGTTTGCTGACATCTTCCCGCCCGGCGGTCGAAGTGATTTTTACGGGCAAAGAAGCTGACGAAATAATTCTGGCTGGCGCACATTGGGATGCAGTCGAAGCTGGCATTGGTTAGGATTACGGTAGCGGTTGGAGAGTCGTTAGCGAGTGTCGACATAGTGGGAACTATTGGCGTTGAGCGGGAAGGCGGAACTGGATTTCAACGAGCTAAGGCTGCCTCCCTCGGCAACGATGAGTTGCAAAGCGGCAAGATAAGATTGTTCCAAGTCGGATGTTCTGTTGCTTGGTATTCGAAGGAGTGGTTTTGGACCAGCTTGGCGTAGAGCCCGCCGCCCCTGTGGCGTAGCTGATGTCTTTAAAAAATATTGACCAAATCTTGGCTGATCGACTTTAATAGTCTTATATGGTATACTGAGTTCGATGCTGGGTGGCGGGGAAAGCAAGGCCAGACAGGCTAAGGTAGTGGGAAGACTAGAAAACATTTGGCGCAAGGGGGAGTGCTTAAAAAGTGAACAATACGAGTTCCGGAGCACCAGGCGCATCCGAGAAACTTGCGATTGTGTTGGCACATGAGACATGCTCTTTTCGTCTAAACTTAGTCATGGCTAAGGCGATTGGGCTGACGTTGGCGGAGGGAAAAGCGGTAAAGAATGTTGTCGGATCGTCGCTGATCTCGCTGGATTTTGTGGCAGCGGGGCGGCTATGTATGCTGGCTTTGCCGAAGGTAGCGGCACCGGAAAGCCGTGGCTGTGGTGGTGGATGGAGCTTTTCGGTCATGAGCTACAGACCGATTTTGTGCTGTTCGCGTGTGGCTGATACGTGGCCTATATGAACGTGTAAGAAATGTATGGCGCGCCGAGGACGGAGTTGGTCGGGCTGGGCTGGGGCATGCTGTATGCCTTCAACTAGACGGCGGTGTACCCGGAGAAAATAATTGTGTTGTATTGCTCCTCCCGTACTAAATCTAATGATTCGGCCTCAGGCTAAATCATTAGATTTGGCATGAGTGCTTCGATAGCTATGTAATAACGGTGGAGCAGGCTATGTCGGCGAAGTTTAACTCGCTCGACCCCTGGTGGAAACGATGGCGCGCGCTAAGATTCCCATTATTATTGATGCTTGCGGTACGGTTGACGAAACGGTGTCACTGGCCGCGAACTCGCGGAGCGAAATAAAAATGACCATGAAATCCGGAGTCAGATATCACCCGCCACCCGATCCGCCTGTCGAATCGATAGGATCACATGTAGGAAACACACGGGAGAAACTAAAAGTTTTTGAAAGGTACACGGGGTACTTATTACTCATTACTTTGCGCTGGCTTCCAGAAATTTACCGAGGGCACGATAACGCTCGTAGCGCGTACCGAGCAGTTCGTCAGTCGATAGTTCTGTCAGTTCGTCGAGATGGCGACGAAAAGCTTTTTTTAAGGCCTCGGCGGCAGCAACTGGATCGTTGTGGGCGCCACCGAGCGGCTCGGGAATCACTTCGTCGACTACACCGAAGTCGGCTAGGCTGGAGGCGTTGAACTTCAGGGCCTCGGCCGCTTTGGGCGCGTTGGCGCGACTGCGCCAGAGGATGGTGGAGCAGGCTTCCGGGGTGATAACAGAATAGTAGGCATTTTCAAAAATGAGCACGCGGTTGGCGACGCCGATTCCGAGCGCGCCACCGGAGCCACCTTCACCAACGACCACGGCGATCGAGGGCACGCTGAGCATGGCCATTTCGCGGAGATTAACGGCGATAGCTTCGGAGATGTGGCGGGCCTCGGACTCGACGCCGGGATAGGCGCCGGGCGTGTCGATGAAGCTGAGGATTGGTAGATTAAACTTTTCGGCGAGCTTCATTAGCCGGAGCGCCTTGCGGTAACCCTCGGGTTGTGGCATGCCGAAGTTGCGGAGGATGTTTTCCTTCGTGTTGCGGCCTTTTTGCTGTGCGATGATAATGACAGCGCGGCCGTCGAAAAAGGCGGTGCCGCCGATTAGGGCCTGGTCGTCCTTGAATTGGCGGTCTCCGTGGAGCTCCTGAAAATCGGTACAAAGCGCAGATACGTAATCGAGCGCATACGGGCGCTTCGGATGGCGGGCGACGAGAACGCGTTGCCAGGGTGTTAGGTTCGAATAGATTTCGCGCTCGGCCTTCGCTAGTTTCTGCTCGATGGCTGCGAGCTCGGTGGACATTTCGATATTGTTTTCGAGCGATTGCTGGTGCCACAATTCGAGCTGTTTCCCGAGTTCGCGGAGCGGTTTTTCGAACTCGAGAATATAAGCGTGTTGCTGCATAGCGGCAGAAATAGGAAATTTTTAATAATAAACTATTGTGGGGCTCTCTGTCAACGGGTTTTCGGTTGATCGGTCGGAGAAGAGCGAATGGGAGCCGTTGCTGCTGGAATTTTGAGGGTAAAATTTCTGGATTCGCCGATTAAAACGCTTCTTGGATCGTTAGGTACGTTGGGGTCGGACGAGAGAAAATGAATTGTTACAATGGTGTAAGAGATGTTTGGTGAGCGTGGTTCAATTCGCTAGTAGCCGGAGGAAGTACTGCGTCATCCACCCAACCTCCCTTGCTTTTCCCATGAAAGCCTTGCCATCAATCTTATGGCGAGTCGCTTACCGATGCCGAACCCGGATTCGACATTTCCTTATTGCTGGATAATGAAGATAAGTGAACCGGAAAACCCCAGTTGGCTGGATGCATCAAAACGGAAGATCATAGTGAATTGTGGAAACTTTCTATATTCCAAATTAGATATGAAGTTAATGGGCATGGGGGTTTGGACATAGGGTTTCAACTTTGTTTCCCCTTTTCGTGGCCGCTTGCGGAATTGGCTGTTACCAGGACTGCAAGGCGGTATCCCGCTAGCTTACACTGTCGAAGCCAAAAGTGCCGTTTAAGGAGGTTCTGTTTTCGGCCTCTCTGCTGACAGCGTTCAGGAAGACGAACGAAATGATCATACGAAACACAAGGTTGCTTGCGATTCCGTCGTCGCGATGCTCCGACGATCCCTCTGTGTGTGCGCGAAAGTTTAGTGCCGAAAAGTCTGCAGTTCAAGCGAGCAAGGGCACACTGCAGCATCCACGAAACCGATGTTTTTCGTGCTTGTCGATCAGTACATGATTTTGAAGTCGCCGGGAGTTTTGATGTTTTCACGGGCGTTTCTGTGCTGGGCACGAATTGTGAGGATGGAAGAATTGCGATGCGAACAGGTGCCTCGCTCGTTGCTGAACGGAACGAATTATTTTGTAGGCGAGACATGTCCCAAAGCTACGACGAAGCGCGGGGAAAGGTCTGTTTCAGGGGCAGCAGCAGTTCCGTGATCTGTTTCCGTCCCTGACGGTTTGCGCGGAAGTGGCAGAGCAAGGCAAAGTGAGAGACCTGATTGCTGAGCTTCTGGATTTTTTTGCTGGTTTTAAAAGCCTTGGATTCTCGATTGGGTGCCAAAGTGCTTGGCCTTGTTGCCCTTCTTGTTGCCTTTTTCTTTCTATGCGGATGCGGAAAAGGGATTGTATTGGTGAAAGAGACCCTGTGGTTGAAGCCGATACGCCTGCTCGGCTGCATCGAGTGTTTCGTCGAAACAGTGGAGACTGAAATTGATGTCGGCGAGACGGTGTGCCAAGCGGCGAAGGTGTTTGGTGCGAGGACGCTGGCAAACTTAGCGAGGGCGGAGCCGGTATTGTCCATTGCGTAGTCGAAAGTGGCGTTGTCGATTAGATTTTAGATTTCGCTGGCTGTCGCGGGAAAGGGAACGTGGCAGACGGTGGAAAAAAAAGAAAGAAACCGACATGTCGGGCCGACCGAAAAACAAGGGAAACTAGCTGACTTCGATATTGGTGGTCAGCGCGACCTCATTGCCGAGTATCGAGGGGGGCGGCCATGTTGAAGTCGAATTTCTTTGTCGTGATGGTGCTTCTCCTGTCGGAAAGAAATTTGCCGGGGATCTATATCTAGGCTAAAGCCGAGCAGCTGGGCTTTGGCGATGATTTTATTATTTAAATAATTGATTTTGATATATTTAAAAATAAAAAAATATCTTTCTCTAGGATGTGATCTTGAAACTGGCGCTCGGGAACTTGGCAGCGTCGACGGTGGCCTGGCTGTGGCTGTTTTCGAGGTTATCGCGATCGATGGCGGTCTTGCCGTTTAAGTTTTTTGGTGCTGCTCTCGAACTTCGAGAGCATGTGGCGGATTTTACATTCTACCCACAAGCGGGTGGTTGGATAACATAACCTTAGGCTACTGCTTTGGCATCGAGCCTCAAGGTGAGGAAAACGGTAAAAACGAGTTTTCCCATAAGGTGATGAAAGACAGAATTTATAAATTTATTGTTTATGTAGCTAAATTTAAGGACGCGGATTCAGAGGATTAACATGGCATCCCTGTAGCTGAAGAAGCGATATTCCTGGGCAATGGCTTTTGCATAGATTTCCTTTAACCAGCTGGTCCCGCTTATCGAGCCGTGGCTGAAGAAGGCGGAGGCGAGGTACAGCAAAGTCGAGCGAGGTTGATGAAAATTGATTACCAGGGTATCCACGCTGCGAAAGAGACTCGGAGGGTGAGATGAATATTGAACTATCCTACTTTCTCCAACAAAGTTGGCGGCAAACGGGGCGGGCTTGTGTGGAGAGAGAAAGTCCTCGACCGTACGGATAAGTCGGTTCCGATCGCGACGCGATCGGCTCTTTGCGGAAAGATTTGTTAACAACGCGTACTGGGTACGTAACGGAGATTTCATAGGTTTCGCTGTAGGTCTCGTGTCGGTTGACGTAGCCGGTGGTGATATGGATGGAAAGTTATAAGTGTTGAGGCCGATGTGTAGAGTCAGGCTGGCGAAAGCCACCCCTGCGGTATCAAGCGGGACAGGGGTGAAATGTAGCGCGGCGGCGGCGACTTGGTGAGCGCGTTCGGCGTAGACGGTTTGATAGCGTTCGCGGTCGAGCTCCTAGGCTGCGGTGTCGTGCTGGCGAATATAGGGCGGCAGCGTGATCGCGCCAATACGATTGGCGATAGCAAAAATCTTATCGGCAGGCTGCTTGGTGGTGAAAGCGATCCGGGCGCTGCCGTTGGCCGTCTTTTCACGGACTGTACCAATAAACTCGCCGGGGTTGGGGAAAGGAAAGTGAAACTAGGTTCTAGTCTTTTTCCGAATCGGAGCAGAAACAACCTTCCACCCACTGTGGCGGATGGAAGTAGTAGCAGACATTTTAACTCGTTTTCCGGTAAGATGTTGTGCGGTGATGTGGGTGGAAATTACCGCAGCGTTTTTACGGGAAAAGATGTTGCTGGTGCCGAAACACTCGGCACAGGTCGGCAAAGGTGCGATGTTATAGCTGGCGGGGTGACTCGGTGCACGGAAAACAGGTACGAATCGTTGCGCTGATCGGCAGGTTTTTGCAATTAAGCTCTCAGGAATCTAGCAATCTAAGAGGTATATCTTTATGCAATGTAAACGAAGAGTGTCAACCATTGTGCAGTTGGGACGATTGTTGCGCGAAATCAATATCTCTTGACTTATCATAAAATTGAAAGCTAAAAAATTGAAGAATAGAGATAGAATGTTACATATGACTTTTTCTTCCCTCTGGAGTTTGTGAATGTTCTGGCCACTTCCCTCATTGTGGTTCTTGCTTTTATTGCTTCGAGCATATCGCGGCTTTCGAAAACGCTTGTCGTTTCTGTTTCTGGCGGACTAGCAAGCAAGGTACTGTGCCTCGTTTGCCCTTCGCGCATGAATCCGGCGTGTTGCTGACAATCGGTGAGTTTTAGGGATTTGTGCGAAGATGCCCACGACCGCCACGCTCAAGCCGGACGGCCTCTACACCGCGGTCGAGGTGGACAGGGCGGGCGAAATTTCTCTGTTGCTGCCGCTGGCCCTCTTGGAGGGCGGGTTATTTGACTACGTTCGGTCTACTTGCTCGGAAATGGCATGTTTTATGGAGCCAAGACAACCGGGCAACAAGCGACTCGGCTCGACGAGCGAGCCGCTCAAGCCGACCAGCAGTCTTGTCATCCTTAAAGCCAACCTTACCCAGGGAGGTGACGTGTTCAAGACCGCAGACTCGAATCTAAAAGCATTACTGGCTTGGCCTAAGTATCATTATTGCGAGGAGGACGGAATTGCCGCCGTTTACTGCGAAAAAATCAAAGCTGGCGATGTCGTTACCATCTATTATAAAGACCCGAAGGGCAGGGTCGGGCATTCGCGAGATCCTCGGAGTTACGGCTGCGTTGGCGGCGGGGGCATGACCTCGCTGAGGCCCTTCGCATTGTTTGGCCAATGGCCGCTTCTCCAATGCTACCCGCGCGTCTTTCCCGTTGGCCACGTTGCGTTCGAGGCGTTCATCGGTAGTATGATGGCTTTTGTCGAGAAAAACGATCCGATCATGATCGGCGTGGAAGCCCGCAAAATCGAAGTCCAAAATCCCTCCCCAAAGCCTTCGTCTCAGGCCTACCAGCGCTGAGTTATGGCCAAATATGTCAATGCTGTACCTTCCGGATGCTACGACGTTGTGGCCAGCTAAGTTTCAATCAAACTTGTTTCTCCGTGCAAATAGCCGGTGCTAAAATCATTTTGGAATGCCATTGCCATATCCGCGAAGGCTTGGATGAGATCCTCGTTATACGAAGCAACGCTATTTTGTCTACTTACGATGCCATGACAAAATATTCAAATATTACTAGTGCTCGTTTGGCCAAAAACATGCCCGATGGCTACGCTCGAGCCAGCGGTAAGATTGGTGTCGCCGTTACGACGTCTGGTCTGAGGGGGGACCAACACGGTCGCCGGCATTGCTACGCCCATGATGGAGTCCTTGCCCATCGGTATGCATACCGGCTAAACCGAGTCGAAGTCGATCAGAACGGATCGCCTTTTAAAGAACGACTTTACCAATGTTACATTGCCCAGTCACGAAGCGCAATTACTTCACCACTAAGCCCGGCTATCTCTCCTGAATCTCTGCGCACACCTTTCGAGAAATAAAAACTGCGTGCTTTGACTTCATAAACGGTGCAAAACACTCGGCGATTCTCGCTGGCTAGGGCATCCTCAAGTCCGGATCAACCGAATAGGTTTATGCTGCTCGCCAAGACTTTGCGGATTCCAATCGCTGGGACGCTGCTTGGCATCGGTGCTGCGCTTGCCTTGTGGCAATAAACCTTGGCATGATGGGAATGCACGGTTAGAAAATTAGTAGGGAGACAACCAAGCAGTCCAGCAGGCCGACCTACTTATTGTGCTTGTACTTAGGATGCGTTTTGATGGCCGCGTTACGGACAACTTCAAAACCTACGCCCTCAATACGAAAAAATCTACATTGAGATCGATCCTACGATTTGAGTAAGAACGTGCATATTGCCCTCATCGGCGGCCTCAGCGACTCAGCGAAGTGCTTGGCAAATTGCTACCAGATGTAAAAGTGTCCAACTATTCCAATGGTGGAGCAAGACAGCCAAGATAAAGGGCGACTCTGCTGTGGGCGAGATAAAGAGCTTTTCTAACAATGGGCATCTTTACGCTGAGGATGCGGTCAACGATATCTGCCGCGCCACGCAAGATCGGGAGACAATAGCCGTTACTGACGTCGGCCAGCACCAGATTTGGGAGGTCCAGCATTTCCGTTATAGCAAGCCGCATTCGCTCATTACCAGCGGTAGCCTGGGCACGATAGACTTTGCGTTCCTCGCTGCCATCGGCCCGAAACTTATCTGCCAGGGGAAAGGGCGTGTGGGGCGTTATCGGCGCGGACGGTTTCATAGATGACCTCGTGTGAATTGGCCACGGCCGAACAGAAAGAAGTCAAAGTTAACGTTGCTATCATCAATAGCGCCTTTTTCTGCATGGTGCTCCAGTGGCAGGAGCTTTTTTACGACAAGCGCTATTCTGCCACGCCGATGAACAAGTCTGGGCTTCGTCAAAACTCGCCAAAAGCCTATCGGCTAACCGGCTTGTGTTGCGACAAATACCGCCGGCGTAAACGGCACTGTGAAGAAAACGCTTGCGGACAAGAAGCCATGATCGTCGACTTTTTGATCGAAAAGGAAGGCACCGTTCGTTTCTCCGATAGTGCTGGCTGGGGCGAGTCTCGACAAAATGATCCGTCGCCCGAAACAGGATTTTGTCACCGAAACAGGTGCCGGCAAAGAGTGGAATATGCCCGCTGCTAATTCCCTTCCTTCCATAGCTAAACGTACTTTCATTGCTTACGTCGAGGATGAGTTCTGCATGCTTAATCGCGTTGCGTCGCTCTTTCGCCGCTGCAATTTCAACATCGAGTCGCTCATAGCGGGCGGAAACCGAGCAGACGGGTATTCTTCGTCTTACGGACGTCGTCGACGCTCTAACGAAAGCGGCGTTTGTCTCGTCAAGGCCAATCTCTATAAGTTCGTCAACGTCTTTCGGGTGGATGGCCTTACGAACAAGCCTGCGTTGGCCTGCGAGTTCGACATCGTGAAAGTAAAAGTCATGCGGAAGAGACACTCGTAAGTATTGAGGTATTGCAGTTTGCAGTTCGTTAACGCGTCCCGTGCCTGCGTGGCCGACGTTGATGAAGCCTTGTTAGCGATCGAAGCCACCGGCACGTTGGAAAAGACCGTAAAGCTCGAGCTCGTCTTCCGTTCCTGCGGTACCCTCGAGATGGTGTGCACAAGTACTGTTGCAATGGCGTGCGCGGTCACAGCGAAGTTTTCTCGACCTCGCCGCTCGTGCGTGTGGGAACGACGACGGTCAGGGAAAACGCGCTGGTTCGTCGGGGACTTGCGAAGTCTGTTTAGCTTATTTTCCAACCACAACCTCCAAGAATCTTTCACTTAATGGCTAGAGCTTATTACGACAAGGATGCAGGTCTTTAACCCAAGAGGAAATCCGCCGCCAAAGGCGAAGAAGTCTGGTCTCAACGTTGGCACTACCGCCGAGATTCCGGCTTTTGGCCGGCGTCATCATTTACCCTCGTCCTGGATCAGGCCCAGGCAAAGCTCTATTGTTAGGAGATCGCTCCGGGCCTCACCAGGGCAAGATGTTGATGTTCGCTTACGGCTTCAACATCCGCTTCGGTGGCATCGTATTGTCCAAGAATGTTGATGTTACGATGATCGTCTCGAAAGCTCCTGGCAATCGCGTGCGAGAAGATTTCCAGGAAGGCAGCCGCGTTTTTGGTTTTGGTCGCGGTTTATCAGGATACGATGGACACTGCCAAAGATGCTCGCGTTTTCCTACGGCCGTGGAATTGATTGCATTTGCGTCGGCGCCTTCGAAACGACTTTCAAGGAAGAGACAGTGAACGATCTTTTAGGCGAGTAAGTCGTATTGTCTGGTGGAACCGCCGAGCTGGTTAAAGCTGGGTCAAGGCGCTGTTTAATGTTGCTTATCAGCCAGAAATCTCTTATCCTAAGTGCCTGCACGAACTAAGCTCATCGTCGATCTAATGTATTGTGGCGGCATAAACTACATGCGCTACTTGATCTCCGATACTGCGACGTGAGGCGGCTACGTGTCCGGTCCGCGCATTATCACCAAACAGGCCCAAGATGGGGCAGGGGCGGTCTTGAATGACGTCTTGGCCGGCAAGTTTTCCAAGCGCTTCACCGAAAAGAATAATAAGCCATGGTCCCAAGAAAACATGACCAAGTTCCGCTATGGGGAACACGATTAGGAACCCGAAGTTGTCTGCGCCAAAACTCTATGGCATGATGTCATTCCTGAATCTTATTATTTAGCAAATAATCTTTGGCTTTACCGGGCTGCGCCAGTTACCAGACCAATTTCTCTCTAAAATAAGTTCGAGCTACGTCGATATATCTGGCATTAGCTTATGCGGCGGCGAGCAAGCCCCCCTGGCGCTTCGGATTACTGCGGCTGATAGACAAGCCCGCGACAGCTGGCGCAACTGGGGGTGAACGTAATTGAGGCCTGTTTCCCAACCGTGCTACTCGATAGCATTGTAACTGCATTGAGCGGCGTGAAGCTGAAGCTACCTGTACATTCATACCTTCCTTCAATAAAGCGATTGTTCACCTGAAGCACAAGCTCTGTCTGGTACGCGCAGCGGAGACGGTCTCCTTTACCAAGTCGCTTTTCGACGACATGAGTTTTCCCCGACGAGGACGTCGGTCGGAGCGATCCGGAGTTTCCGAAGCTGCTACCAAGGCTGGTGCGACGATGCTGAACATTTCCGACACCGTTGGTTACACGCTTCCGGACGAATATGGTGCGCTCATTGCCGGTATCATCACAAAAACGCCTAGCGCGGAGGATTAGATCTTCTGTGCACTGCTCGACCTTTGGCCACGTGGTCGCTAATTCGATCAGCTAGCGTGGCGCCAGGCTGAGTGCACGATCAATAGCTACGACGAACGCTGTGGAAACACAAACCTCTGGATCAATCATGCCTAATTTCGAATTGATCCTAAAAGTGTGGGCGCTTCCAACCGGGCACCTTGCCTTGCTGCATTAAGAAAGAAGGTGGTGAGCTTCAAGTTGAATGACCAGGCGGTCTGCGCTGGTTCCAGCAATGCAGCGCCTGGATGCCTACCAGCATATTTTCTCCAAAGGCGAGCGAGTTTGGCTTGTACAACTTAGATACGGAGGGGCCCGAAGGTGCTCGAAGCCATCAAGACGCTCGAATATGAGAGGTTTTGGGAAGCGGCCGAGACGAGCGTAGGGCTCATCTCTCGCCGGCTAGCGAAAAATTATCAGCCGCTCTTCAAGCTGTTTTATTACGGGATATGGTGACCCACTGCGGGAACCGATAGGCGGTGGATTGGACCAGCAAATTCGATATCTGATGTCTATCAGATGGACACTTGCTTCTAGGATAATGGTTTGTGAGCGCTTTCGACAAGGCCTTGCACAAAGTGCTCTTTCCGCTTTCTTCGTAAGCTGCCAAGATCTAGCTAGCATACCGCAAAGTGCGCATTCTGAACAGTGACTCCAGTGCTGCTGCCGTCATGCGTGTGCTAAGCCTGCTAATTGACTAGCGTGATGGCGAGCGGTGCTGGAACACGGTAGGCGATGGCACAAACATCCTCGATGCTACTCGGCTTGCGCTGACCGATGGCTATGAATTTGCCCTAACACCGGCTTTTCTTGTCGCGCCGAAGATTGAGGCTATCGTCTGATTTTCTTTCAATCTCCTTTTTTCTCAATGAGTGCCAAAATTTTCTGCTTCTGGATAGCGGCATTGGTCCCGAAGTTATTAACGAAGCGTGATTGGTCCTTGACGCTGTCGCGCTCAAACATGGCTACAAATTTGAATACATAGAACAATTAAGATGGTTGTTCGACGAAAAATTGGCACAGCGACCCCGACCCCGGTGTCGTCTATATCTCGAAGTTGGGCGACTTGCAGGCGAATGTCCGTTCAGAGCAAAGCTTGCTGGCGATCTGCCAGGGGGCTCGGTTTCTGTACCAGCTTGTGCTCCGTGCACAGCAATGCTGCCGCTGACTGTCCTGTCGTCGCTCAAGCCCGAGTGTGCGGCGAACGTGGACCTCGTTTTCTATTTGCAAGCTAATCTGTGGTCTTTATCTCGGTAAGTCCAAGGGGATGTGCGCAGACGCTACAAGGCAAGCGTGCAGTCGACCCGCTGGTCTACACGGAGAAGAAAATCTGCTGCATTGTGAGGCTTGCGTTTAAGGTTGCGCACAACCAGTCGAAAGCTCGTTACCTCCATCTACATCTACAAGGCCACAACGTACTCGAGTCATCGCGCTTTTGGCGCAAGATTACAATCAAGGTGGAAAAAGAAGTTTCCCGATGTGAAACTCGAGCGCCAACTTGTTGATTCCATGGCATTCCATGGCGACTTCTTCTCATTACACACGCTAAGCAGTTCGACGTCGTCGTGGTCGAGGGCATGTTTGGCGACATCCTGGCCGGCGAGGCCGCAGCGATGCTGCTACGTCACTCGCTCGGCTTTGAGAAAAAAACAAAAGCCGTTTCTGTCGAAACGGCCGTAACCCTTGTTATCGAGGACGGGCATCTCAGCGCTGACTTGGGGGCGACGAAACCGCTCAGCGTTTCGCCAATGGGCACGGTTGTGCACGCGAGCGTCTCAGCGTCGCCTAAACTGCGGACAAAAAATCTGTCAGGTAAACCGTCATGAGCTAAAATACCAATCACCCATCTTTGGAGAAGGTGCGGGTGCGGTCCCGCGGAGCAAATAAATCCTAGTAATCATTAATCATATTTGTGGAACAACAATGGCACATAATATCTGCATTATACTGATTACACTAATAAGTATTCTATATTCTACGGTGTTGACGAAAACACGCGGACGATAATTGCTTCGGAGCGAAATGTGCTGAAAATGTGTGCGCCCGGTGCGACGAGATCCAGAACATAGGCGTTAAGCCTGTCGTAATTTTTCGGATGCGCCATAGCCTGGTTTTCCGACTGAGCGTCTCGTTCGCAGTGTTTAAATGAAAGTTTCTCCCTTTTCCCTTCCCTCCGTATTTGCCGAAAATCGGCAAGCAGTCGTGCGGTGGTCTGTCATGGCTTTCCCGTTTCCGACTTGGGGTTCCGTCGAGTTTGGCGACGAGATAACCTCTTCCCCGAATCGGTGAGAAACGTTTCGTTGGCGCATCAAATATCATAGCACGTAGGGTTGTTTTCGTGCAGCATAAATTCCTTATGCTTTACGGGGAAGAAGGAGTGATTGTTTTGCGGTGATTGATGTTGTAGATGTTGTTTTGCCGCGCACTCGGCGACGAAGCCCTGGTCGTTGAGCATTATTGGCTCGAGCGCACTAGCCTTGGCGGGCTTTCGTGTTTGCCGAAGATTTTGTTTAGGTAGTTTAGCGGCTTGATTGTGATCAGCAACGTAGATAGGTTGGCAGGGTGAATTGGAGTGGATATAATGGCAAGGGCGAAGTCATTTTTCGCGCGAGTGGCGACGACCTGGATATCGGATGCAATGGTCGGTAAGTTTTTTATCTTTATATACTTCTAAAAAACATCTCTGCTAACTGCGCTTGGGAGAACGTATGTTGAGAAGTACGGCCTTAGCGGAATTCTTAAGTTGCTACAGATGCTCTTACCAACCAGAAGATGTTGCCCGCATAAGCCCGCATAAAGGTCATAAAGGCAGATGCTCCCAAAAGCGCCGTCCCGGTAAAGGACAAAGCGAGTAAATCTGAAATTCTGTCGATCAACGAACTTACCATTGAGGTAAAGAGGGAGGTAAAGAGGTGAATTTTTATTTCCAACGACACTTCAGCTGTGGCGCTGTTCCCAAGAATGCAAGAATGGAATTCCGCGTCGCGCGCTTCGGACAGGGGGGGCAGGTGCCCGGCGATCCGACTCAGATTTTCTCTCGCTGGTAACCGTTCCGAGGTATAAGCTTCCTTCGTGAAGGCACCAGGACAATGTGGGAAGATAAAATACCTTAGCTTCGATGCTGGAGCCAACAGCCGGACTTGAACCGGCGACCCACGCTTTACGAAAGCGTTGCTCTACCAGCTGAGCTATGTTGGCGAAAGCGAGCTGTAGCATTGGCGATTTTGTGCCGCGCGTACCGCGCGAGGCAAGCCTCTTTTTGGAAGATAAGGGGGGGTCAATTATCCTGGATATGATTGTCCCTCAAATGGCCTTGGAGCTTCCGTTGCAAACGTTGGGCGGTGATTTCCGAGTTCAAGTGTTTGGAAAATAGCATCATGCGCCGACGAGTATCTAGTTCCTCCAGGAGCTTTTGTTTGATACAATTATTATTGCACAAATTGAAAGCTGCCAAGTCTGCGAAAGTATCAGGGTCGTCAATGGTCTCGAGAAACTGGGTCATGCCCTTCGGAACAGCCACGCCCAAGCGTTGGCGGATATCTAGCAGGTGCATGATGTTGGCGCGCAGAAATTCCAGTTCTCCGGAGGCGGCTGTATTCGCCGTCGCTAGGGGGCGGATGGAAACGGTGCGGTAAGGCTCTTCGCAGACGATGTCGATAATTTCGACCCGGCAGAGACCTTGAAGTAAAAGATGCGAGGTGGCATCGTTTTTTTCTTGCGAGGCGCGTACAATACCGATCGTTGCGATGTAACTGAGGGGTTCGAACGTGGCGGTATTGGACGGAGTGGGATCCATGCGGGCGACGGCAAAGAGCCGGTCGTATAGCAGCACATCTTCGAGCATTTGACGGTAACGCGTCTCAAAAATATGCAGAGGAAGCAATGCTTGTGGGAAAAAAACGGTACTTGGCAGGGTCATGACTGGCGCTGACTTGGGAAGCCAAAGAGTTTCCATTTCCATGGTGAGAGTGATGGTGGATTGACTAAGCAAAATCCGTTGCAATTACCAGCTAGCGTTGATATTGATCAATAGAGCATACATGGCCATCCACAAATGTTATACGGATGTTGTCCTTCTCGTTGGCGTGGCGAATATCCGTTGTGACCCAATGGTGAAGGATAGGGTAGCAATACGGAACGAACTCAGCTCTCCGATGCCAATCCACCCACGTTTCGTTTTCGTATTGTGGCCGATAAACTTTATAACACCAAGTCGTCTTGGTACCTTTGGTGTTGGTGTGTGTTTTTTTTTCGTTCGGTTCGCCGAGGGCGATGTAAACCAAGTCTTCTGTATCGCCCAAGCGAACGATGCCTTCCTGAAGGCGCTCGCGGGTTTGTGGTTCGAGGAAATTATAGATGGCAATTTTTTTCTTGGCTCGTGTATCGAAGGTATCGAAGGAAGTACAGGCGCTCAACAGCCCGCAGCCGAGGAGTATGAGGATGTTAAGGAGGAAACGCGAAATGGGCATGGAAATTGAGACTGAAAAAACGAAGAACTGTGCCAAAATTGTGTCAGTTTTTTTTAAAGCGCGTCAAGTTGTCGCAGTTTTTTGCTAAATACGTTTCTGGGTAAATATTTTAAAACATTCCATAATAATGTTTTATGTTAAAACTTCGCGAAGGCACAAATTTTGCTAGAATAATAACATATGAGTAGAGTTTTGGGTATCGATCTTGGCACTACAAATTCGTGCATGTCTGTTATGGAGGGCGGTGAACCTGTTGTAATCCCGAACGCGGAGGGAGCACGTACAACGCCGTCCGTAATTGCTTTCACTAAAACTGGCGAACGCGTAGTTGGGCAAGCCGCCAAACGGCAGGCGGTTACCAACCCAAAAAACACAGTTTTCTCAGCCAAGCGCCTTATAGGCTGCAAATTTTTCGAAATCTGCGAAGAGGCAAAAAATTTCCCTTTTAAAGTAGTCGAGGGGAAAAACGGCGATGCATACATCGAGGTGCAAGTTGGCGACAAGAGGGAGATTTTTGCGACACAACAGATCTCGGCATTCGTTCTCGGTAAGCTGAAAGCTGACGCAGAAGCCTATCTTGGCGAAAAAATCACGCAGGCCGTTATTACCGTTCCTGCCTATTTTAACGACGCCCAACGCCAGGCAACGAAAGATGCTGGCAAGATCGCGGGTCTTGAAGTTCTCCGCATTATTAATGAGCCGACGGCGGCTTCCCTCGCCTATGGTCTCGACAAGAAAAAAGACGAAAAGATTGCGGTGTTCGACTTGGGCGGCGGCACGTTTGACGTGTCGATCCTCGAGATCGGCGATGGCGTTTTCGAGGTCAAAGCTACAAACGGCGATACCCATTTGGGTGGCGATAACTGGGACGAAGCTATCATTAGCTGGATGGTTGAATCCTTCAAGAAAGAAAACAGCATCGATCTTCGCAAGGATCCGATGGCGCTCCAGCGTTTGAAGGAAGAAGCTGAAAAGGCGAAGATAGCCCTCTCGTCTGCGAGTACTTACGATATAAATCTACCGTTTATCACGGCCGACGCGTCGGGCCCGAAGCATCTTAACAATCAATTGACTCGTGCGAAGATGGAGCAGATTTGCGATAGCCTCTTCGAGCGGTGTATAGCTCCGTTTAAAAATTGTCTAAAGGACTCCGGAATCACTCCCGACAAAATTGATGAGCTTGTTCTCGTCGGCGGAATGACACGCATGCCGAATGTTGTTGAAATAGCAAAGACACTCGGTGGTAAGCCGCCGCATCAAGGCGTGAATCCCGACGAGGTCGTCGCTATCGGTGCCGCGATTCAAGGTGGCGTATTGAAGGGGGAAGTGCGCGAAGTGCTCCTACTCGATGTTACACCCCTTACCCTCGGCATCATGACGGCAGGCGAAGTCGCTACACCGATGATCTCGCGGAACACCACGATCCCAACTAAGAAGACACAAGTCTTCTCTACCTACGCGGATAATCAGTCTGGCGTTGAAATTGTCGTCCTTCAGGGCGAGCGTTCAATGGCGCGTGACAATAAGAATCTTGGCACGTTCAAGCTCGACGGTATTCCGCCGGCGCCGCGCGGCACGCCGCAAATCGAGGTGGTCTTCGATATTGATGCAAATGGCATTCTCAATGTCTCGGCCAAGAATCTTGGCACTGGGAAGGAACAGAAAATTACTATCCAAGGCTCTTCTGGCCTGTCGAAAGAAGAGGTTGAGAAGATGACCAAGGATGCCGAGCTCAATGCTGCGCAAGACGCAAAGCGCAAGGAACTTATTGAAAGCAAAAACCAACTCGATACGACGATCTATCAACTCGAAAAGAACCTTAATGAGTCGGGCAACAAGCTCCCCTCAGATATGAAAGGTAAATTCGAGGGTGTGATTGCCGAAGCAAAGAAAGATCTCGAGAGCAACGACCTGGCGCGCATGAAGGCGTCTTTGCAAAATCTTCAAAAAATCGGCTCCGAACTTTACCAGGCAGCCCAGGCAGCCCAGGCAGCCCAGGCAGCTGATGGTGTACGACCGCAGAAGGAGGGAGGGACGCCTCAAGCGGCCCAAAAAACCGATAGCAAAGTCGTTGACGCTGATGTGGAAATTATCGATGAAGGTAAGCAATGATAAGTTTTGGCGAAATCGACTTTTATGGTCTGGCTCTCTTTTTAATCCACTAACTAAATCCTAAACCCATACAAACGCTAAACTAAACCAACATGGCTAAAGTGAACATCAAACCAATCGGTGATCGTGTGCTGGTGCACCACATCGAAGAAAAAGAACAGGTGCGTGGCGGAATCATAATTCCTGATAGCGCCAAGGAAAAATCACAGGAAGCTGAGGTAATCGCCTTGGGCACTGGTAAGAAGGACGAGAACGGCAAGGTTACGTCTTTCGAAGTAAAAGTCGGCGACAAAGTTCTTATTTCTAAATATGGCGGCACCGAGGTTAAAATCGAAGATGAAAAATATACTCTCGTTCGCGAAGACGACATACTCGGCATAGTTGTCTTAAACACCCAATCCTAACTCATAACTTCATTTCATAACTGCAACCTACCATGGCAGCCAAACAACTCCTATTCGATGAAGCCGCCCGCCAAAAAGTGCTCCGCGGCGTCGAGCTTCTCTCCAAAGCCGTCAAAGTTACTCTCGGTCCGAAAGGCCGCAATGTTGTTATTGACAAAAAATTTGGTTCCCCGGCCGTTACTAAGGATGGGGTCACCGTTGCGAAGGAAGTCGAACTTCCGGACCCCTATGAAAACATGGGTGCGCAGATGGTAAAAGAAGTCGCTTCCAAGACCTCCGACAGCGCGGGCGATGGCACTACCACAGCCACCGTGCTCGCTGAAGGCATTTACCGCGAGGGTCTGAAGAACGTGACCGCAGGCTCTAACCCGATTTACTTAAAACGCGGAATCGACAAGGCTGTTGAGGCCGCCGTTGCAGAGCTCCAGAGGATCTCCAAGAAAGTCAATGAACGCGAAGAGATCCGCCAGGTAGCCACTGTCTCCGCAAACTGGGACAACACTATTGGTGAAATAATTGCCGACGCGATGGACAAGGTCGGCAAAGATGGTACGATCACAGTCGAAGAAGCCAAGTCGATTGATACCACTCTTGACGTTGTCGAAGGTATGCAGTTCGATAAAGGCTATCTTTCGCCCTATTTCGCGACTAACATGGAAGCGCAAGAAGCAATTCTAGAGGATGCTTACGTGCTCATCCACGAGAAGAAAATTTCCAACTTGCAGGAACTCCTTCCTCTCCTCCAAACCGTCTCCAAGAGCGGAAAACCGCTTCTCGTGATCGCAGAGGAAGTCGAAGGCGAAGCTTTAGCTGCCCTTGTTGTGAACAAAATCCGTGGCACCCTTAATGTGTGTGCTGCCAAAGCCCCCGGCTTTGGCGACCGCCGCAAAGCCATGCTTGAAGACATTGCGGTTCTAACTGCTGGCAAATGCCTTACCGAAGACCTTGGCATCAAGCTTGAGAACGTTACTATTTCCGACCTCGGCCGCGCGAAGCGCATCGTAGTCGACAAAGAAAACACCACGATCGTTGAAGGTTCGGGAAAGTCGTCTGACATACAAGGCCGCGTGAAGCAGATCCGCCGCCAGATCGACGAAACTACCTCCGACTATGATCGAGAAAAGCTGCAAGAGCGCCTCGCGAAGCTCGCAGGTGGTGTTGCTGTCATCAATGTCGGCGCAGCGACCGAAGCCGAAATGAAGGAAAAGAAAGCTCGCGTCGAAGATGCGTTGCATGCTACCCGTGCTGCCGTTGAAGAAGGCATTGTTCCCGGGGGGGGCGTGGCCCTCCTTCGCACCGCTAAGGCGATCGAAACCCTCAATGTTGAAAGTGACGAAGCGATTGGTTCTCAGATTGTACGCCGCGCTATCGAGCATCCCCTTAAGCAGCTTTGTGCTAACGCAGGCGTTGATGGAGGTGTTGTTGCGAAGGAAGTTTCCTCTGGAAAAGCCAACTACGGCTACAACGTCGCGACCGGAAACTATGAAGACCTCGCAAAAGCAGGTGTTGTCGATCCGACCAAGGTAACCCGTGCTGCTCTGCAAAACGCTGCCTCGATCTCGGGGCTACTCCTCACGACTGAGTGCATGATCACCGAGATTCCGGAAAAAAAGGAAGTTCCTCCGGCCCCCGCTGGTGGGATGGATTACTAATAAAGACAAGCTGTCTCGGAAGCCCTTCAAAGCGCGCTCTTCAGAGCGCGCTTTTTGCTTTTTGTGCGGCCAATCGAGAAAGATAAACTAAGCTCGTCTGCTTTTGGCCAGGACTGAAAAAGAAAAAGCCTTATGAAAATCGTGATCAGATTTATTTTTTAGTGTGCTTGGGCAAGCGAGATGACAGTTAAAGAACAGACGCGAGCGCGATTGAAACAAATTGCACACAGAAACCACTCATTATACTGCGCTTTATTTCAAAATCGGTTCATTGATATGCAATGCGACGTCTTTATATCTAGTGACGACGTTGGAGCAGCAGCTTCCGCTATTCCCTATTATGTCCGGTTGTCGGCGAGGACCGACTAGACCATTTCCGGGCTTATCGGTATCAGGAAAAATGCACAGTTGAACCATGAACTATACGGAACAGGAGTTGGCGCAATTTTGAGAGCGAGTGACACGTGAGCTTGGCGTCCGTCCGGGCTTCGTTATCGAATCGGGACTTGACACGCTAGCCATCAGTTTTACCTACGAAAAAGGTCAGCTCCGCCGTACCGTGACTTGCTGGTAAAAGCGAGGGATGTGACAGCGTGACAAGTAGTCTAGTCGCGATTTTGTAACGTACCGGGAAAACTTTTATGGCATTTACAGAATTCAATTTCCATTAATTGTTACCGTGAGACAGCTGGCGAATAGTCCCTCTTCCATCTGTACGACCTGGCAGTTGAGACATGAAAGAGAGATGTTAGATCCGTGAGACGGGTGATCGTGTTTTACGGTGTTGAGGCTTCCCTTAACCGGAAGAGAGTCGGCTGCGAGGTGTTACAGCCAGCCTTTGTACGCGCAAACTCGTGTGTAGGCCTTTTAAAGCGTGGAGCATGGTTGGCCCAATGGTGGTCACATTTCGCCGAGGGGGTTTGGAAAACTGTGCGGCAATTTTGTAGCTAGCGGCGTGGTCATCAAAGTTGGTTAGGTTTCGCAACAGCAGAAACTCGGGGAAACCGACGACATTTCGCATTGATCGATGGCGTTCAAATATTTACCGGACCGAGTAAGCACCCGATTGCGTGCGATCACTTGGCTGGTCGGCCACACTGGTATCCTGACGCTCGTAGTGAAGTTCGATCCGGTTAATCTCCGATAGTTTCCTGTGGAGAAGTCGTCGGGGGCAGAAACCTGTCTACTAAAACAACTGCAAGCGCATTTCGAGCAAAGCTGCAGGTGCTGGCAAGCCAGGCCTGCTGATGCCAGTGGTACTGGACGGCTTGCGACCGGAGCTCAATCTGACGAACGATAATATCCGGTGAAACTTGCGTAGCGGTTGGATAGTCGGTCAAAAAGTTAGTTATGTTACTTATTTTATACATAGCATTTACTATACTAATGTAAAGTGCAGTTTCCGGCGGGCATCTCACTTGCTTACCATGGGCTTGCAGTTGAAATAGTGAATCGTCTGGTGGAGGAGCGAAGTACCGCCGCAAGGCGTTATTTAGAACGGCCAGATTTTCGGGATGACATGATAGCTACGTTGAAATAAAGGAGGTCCATCAGTATTCAGTATGTCGGCTTTGAGGAAGTTATCGAAAAGGTAGCCGGTGGTGCCGTAGACGTAGGCGTTCCTCTGGTAGCCGATGGGCGTCGAGAAGGCGGCGGACGCAGCGAAAATGATGGTAATCAGAAAGAGGATGGGAATCGAGCCCGGCTTCGATCGCGATCTGCAGTAATGACTGCAACTATGGTGTATTCCCGTGAACTCTATTGTGATCGTATAGATGTAGCCGAATATCACGAGGGGGGATTTTCGGGCTCGGCGATTACGTGGTTAACGAGACCGCACACTTCGTGTGCAACCTAGCTGGCAGCGCCTGTTCCCTTTTGCAGTGTTGAAGGCGAGCATACCGAAGACCAAGTAACATCAATGGCTGCTCGATATGCCCGCATAGGCTTCCTTCGGGCGGATGGAGTCGGCGAAACATAAGAGACAGAGCCGACAATTGTACCGATATGGATGGGCAGGATTTTGAAAGTTTTTAGCAACACAGCGCCGGTCGACCAGGATAGTCTTACGATACAGCGAAACTGACGACAGTGGCGGGCGATCCTATGAGGATGACTTCGTCGGTCTCGCCGTATGGAGGCGACAGCCTGCTCCGTGCTAATCATTAGGAGGATATTACCCATCCGCAGTGGGCATGGAATCGGGATGGCGATTGCGGAGGGTTTCTCTACCCCCGATGGATTATAAGAACGACAGCGCGAAAATGCTGGCAAAAGTTGAAGTCGGCGATGTTTTGGTCGATGAGTTCGGAGTTCGGGTGCAATCATGCCCTCAAAAACAGTGCTTTGATGGGCTACGATTTTTCCGAGGCTATTCTTTTGCAGCAAAATCGAAACCAGGAATCGAGCACGCGCTCTCGATGGCGGGCGGGTGGCACCCCAGCTTCCTACACATACATACCGGTATTATTATTGGATCCATGGGCGATGGCGATTCTATTGCGAATTACTTTAAGGAGGCGAAAGCCGCAGGCCGATACGAGGTCGGCTTCCATCAGGCTTTCGGCGAATTAGCTGGGGGACCTAAGCTTCTGCGATATATTCGCGTTTCTCGCCATCGGAGGGGATTGATTCGGGCATTTCCAGACAGCAGGCGGTTGCCGGCGATGGTGAGATAAACGCCACCAATTATCGCAGCGGGAATAGCAAGTGCTGGGAGTTCGAATATATCAAGGCTGTGCTGACCGCGCTCCAGGGGGAAAGTAGTTGACCGATAAGGTTGATGCTTGTGCACGATATAAGATGCCATCGAACGCTTATGGCATAGGAGAGTGGGATCAGAAACTTCGAAGCTGGTAGGTTCACCTTCCTGCGCAGAGGCTGGCTACGATGGGTACGAAAACTGCGACAGCGGGCGTGTTATTGATCGACGCCGAGATAAAAGCGACAAACACGACGAGCAGGAAACTCACCACAGGATAGTGCGAGCTTCGCTGCCTTGTCTAAGCAATTGGAAGGATAATCGATGGGAATTGCTGCTTTCACTAAAGTAGCACTGAGAGTGAACGTCGCTGAGACGGAGATGAACACCGGGTTAGCGAAGACCGTCGTCGCTTTCTCATGAGGTAGCAGTTTGCTGACGAACAGAATGGCAGAAGCGGGGAGCGCAATAATATAGACATAGTATTTCTTCAAAACGAAGCCGCTGAGAGCAAGCGCTAACAATCCGATCACGAAGGAAGTTCCCAAAGTCATGAGCTGTGAAGTTAGCCGGAGACCGGGTGGAAAACTCGAGAAGATCCGGGTTTGAAATTCGTTCGCGCGGTTTTTCGATTGCTGGTACCAGCTAGCTATAGAAGGCCGTGACGAAGGCGATCATCACGACTCTCATTCCCACCACTTTCATCATCAAGCCGGTCAACAGCTGGCTTTCAACTGCCAACAGGAGATGGAGATGATGCGACTGAAAAATCGTAGGTCGAATAAAGAACCTGGGCGAAAAACGTAATATAGGCTAAAATCGGCCTCATAGCGATGGTGGCGACAGGGAAGTAGGGAAGTAAAAAACAGTTTCCAGGCGAAACGGATGGACGGAAAATCGTGTGAGAGACTGAATCAACCGGAAAAGGGCAAAGGCTGCGCAGAAGATCGTGAACTTTTCGATGGTGTGAAGCGTTCGATTGTGTAGCGCGGTGTGGTAGAGAAGCGGAGCATTCCAGGCGGTCTTGCTCAGATCAAGTCGCAAGTGCACAGACGGAGCAGATAGACCCGGAAGCCGAGCGCAAAATCGGCTGGCCGCTCGCGGGCTGAATTATCCAGCAGGGAAGGTAAGAGGAAGAGCAGAGCAGCGTAGATCAAGAAACTAGCGTTGGAGTATATGGGCGCTGAAAAGGAGAGGGAACGCTCACCGGCCTGGTCGAGCGGCGAGGCGTAGAATTTAAGCGCGCAGTCTACCGGGAAGAACGACCCAGGGGAAGGCTGGATCGCAAGGGACTGGCCGAGCAAGGCATAAAGCTATCGAAGCAGGGTAAACTGCCGATAAAAAACTCATTGTGCCCGCACATTCTAGGAGATTATAAAAAAGCTTCGCCTTAAGGTGGAGCTGGGAGATGAATGCAGTCTCTTCAGTGGGGTCAAACCAGTCCGCGAAGAACAGCTGGAGAAGCTAGCGATGCGGATAGGGAGGTCAGCGGTTTGCTGACTTCTGCTCCGAAGAGATGGAGGAACGCCCACATCATGAAACTTGCGAGAATCAGTCCGATGAAGAACAAAATCGTGCAGAAGATTTTATCCCATCGCAGGTGCATGAAGTAAAAGATAACAAGTATAAACTTGATGGCCGAGAGCATGGAAAGCAGGCCAAAAACCAGCTTGTGGGTCAAGGGAAGGCAAATAAGAACAATTTCGAGACCGGTGATGATGCCGAGGATCATTGCGATCTGCACATAAATGTGCAGCCTGTTCGGTTCCTGGTGGCCATGGGCGGTCGTAGTTGTGACAGCGGGAACAGGCATGTTCAGAGGTATTCGATGAGATAAACCGCGGTGAAGATGACAATCCACACGATGTCGACAAAGTGCCAGTAGAGACCGATAGATTCGATGTCCACGGCATTCGCTTTTCCGAAATCAACGGCGCTGGCGAGAGGCCTGCGGCTCATCCAGAAGATTGCGCCAAGAGAGACGATTTCGAAGAGGACCGCAATCAGGTGATGGCCGAAGAAGTCAGCCAAGCCGGCGCTGCTGATGCCATGCACTTCGAACATTTCGAGGACGCCCGGGACAATCTTGATGAACGCGAAACCGATCGCGGTACAGATAAAAAGGAGGTGGAGCAGTGCCATGCCAAAATCGGCCGCAGCGCCGTTACTGTGGGCGGGCTTAAAAGAGCGAACATGCATGAGGCCAAGCAAGAGAACACCGATGGCAACGTGCGTGCCGTGGGTGCCGGTGAGCGTGTAGAATGTGGAGCCAAAAATGCTGTTCGAGATCGTCATGTGGTGGATGTGTACGAACTGACCGAACTCGAATACCTGGCCACCGAGGAAGATACAACCGAAGAACATCGTCCCGAGAAGCATGTTACGCATGCTCTTGATCTGACCGCGCTGAATGGCGTTTACGGCGAGCGCCATGAGGAGCGACGACATAAGGAGGATGAACGTCGAAAAGGACGTCAACTCGATGTTGAAAATCTTGGTCGGCTCGGCATTGCCCGGAGGCGGATTGAGACGATAAACAAGATGGGTCGAAATCAGCGAGCCAAAGAACATGCAGTCCGAAGCGAGAAAAGCCCACCAAAGGAGTTTTTTGTTCGGAATGCCCGTGCTGGTAGTTGGGTCGTTGTGAATATCGATAGCGCTGGCGGCGGCGTGGCTGCTCATGGGTGAATATAAAATTGGTTAACGGGAGCTGCGGAATACGGATTCCTCGCCGCTTGCGTTGATGTGGATATGGTAGCCGCCGGGGCCTTCTAGCGCCCAGAGATAGCAGCTAAAGAACAGGATGATGCCGCCGAGGATGGCAAAGGGCATGTGGGAGGTGGCTATTTCTTTCCCGAAGAAAGTGACCGGATCGGCGAGCTGGATGAAGTTATAGCCGCCGAAGAAAAGGCCGATAGAAGTGATCAGCGGATACCAGGACGAGTCGGGCATGTGGATACCGCTATGGGGTTCCTCCGCCTGCATGCGCTCGGATTGCTCCTTCGCGATTTCTTTTTTGTGGTGCTTTTCATGCCAGTAGGCATCGCGGGCATGGACGGTGGGAATGACCTTGAAATTGTATTCCGGGGGAGGAGATGGAATTGACCATTCGAGCGTGCGACCATCCCACGGATCGCTGCCGGCTTTTTCTCCTTTGAAGTAGGTGTATACGAGAACGGAAAAGTAAGTGAAGATGCCGATTCCGAGGAGATAGGAGCCGAAAGTGGAGATGAGGTTGTCATCGTTCCAGCCCATGTTGGCGTCGTAAGTCCAGGTGCGGCGTGGCATGCCGTTTAGACCGAGGAAGTGCATCGGAAAGAAAGTTACGTTGAAGCCGATAAAAATGATCCAGAAGGAGAGCTTGCCCCAGAATTCCGGAACAAGCCGGCCAAAGAACTTTGGGAACCAGTAGTGAATCGCGGCCAGCAGCGCGAAGGTGGAACCACCGATCAGCACGTAGTGGAAATGGGCGACGACGAAATAGGAGTCCTGCTGCTGGGCATCAGCGGGGGCTGCAGAGTGCATCACACCAGAGAAGCCGCCGAGCATGAACATCCAGATAAAGCCCAAAGCGAACATCATCGGGGTGCGTGTTTGGATCTGGCCGCCCCAGAGGGTCCCGATCCAGTTGAAGATCTTGACACCGGTCGGAACCGCGATGGCCATCGTTGCGATGGAGAATGCGGCGGTGGCGACGTTGCCCATTCCCGTGGTGAACATGTGGTGGCTCCACACACCGAAGCCGATGAAACCGATTGCGGCACCGGAGAAGACGATGATTGGATAACCAAGGAGCGGCTTGCGCGAAAATGTTGGTAGGATTTCCGAGATGTAGCCCATAGGGGGCAGGATGAGGATGTAAACTTCGGGGTGACCGAAGACCCAGAAAAGATGCTGCCAGAGGATCGGTTGACCGCCGTTGGACACTTCGAAGAAGTTAGTGCCGAAGTGGCGGTCGAACAGTACTTCAACGAGCGCGATGGCGATTGCGGGAAGCGCGAGAATCAGCAGGAAGCTGGTTACGAGGGTCATCCACGTAAACACCGGCAGGCGCATCATCGTGAGACCAGGAGCCCGGAGGTTGATGATAGTTGCGATGAAGTTAAGAGAGGAAACGATTGAAGAGACACCGAGGATTTGTAAGCCCATGGCCCAGAGATCGGTGGAAAGCTGCGGAGTGAAAACCTTCGAGGTGAGGGGCGCATAGCCGAACCAGCCGATCGCGGGAGCGCGGCCGAAGTCGAAGGAGGGGAAGAGGTGGCTCAGCCAGCCGAGGTTTAACATCACGGCACCGGCTACCCAAACCCAGAGAGAAAACGAATTAAGGCGGGGAAAGGCGACGTCGCGGGCGCCGATTTGAATCGGCATGATCAAATTAAAAAACGCGGAGTTCAATGGCATGATTGCGAGGAAGATCATGGTCGTGCCGTGCATTGTGAAGAGCTCGTTATAGGTTTGAGCCGTTACAAAACGATTGTTTGGCACGACGAGCTGGGTACGGATCATCAGCGCTTCAAGGCCGCCGATTAGGAAGAAAATAATGGCGAAGGTGGCGTAAAGGATTCCGATCTTCTTGTGGTCGACAGTGGTGAGCCAGCTGGTCAAACCGGATTTCTCCATCGGACGGGGAAGGAATTCGATCGACCGTGCAGCGGAATGTCCCTTGTCTATGTAATCTGGTTTTTCCTGTTCTTCAGCCATGGAAGAGTTGTGTCGGTGGTTTGTGTGTGTGTTAGAAAACAAAATAATTGCGTTATTTATTTGAGGCTTTGTAGGTAGGCGACCATTGCGTCGATTTCCTTGTCGTCGAGGTGGAAGTTCTGCTTCCACTCTTTGCCCTGTTGGACGTAATAGCCGCCGAAATACATTTTATTGCCCGGTTTGAAATAGGACGGATCTTTGATCCACTGGTGCATGCGTTCCGGGGTGTTTTCGAGCACCCCCGCGGCGATCGTGGAGCGGGAACCGACGTGGGTCAGTTCCGGTCCCGTAACACCAATACCTTCGTGCCCGCGCACGGTGTGGCAGCTGATGCAGGTCTTTTCCGAAAAGAGCTTGCGGCCTTGGGCAATAAGATCAGGGTTTTCCCCAGCTGTAACGGTCTGCTTCTCCTTCCAAGCGGCAAACGGGTCGGCATCGAAGGTCTTGCTTCCAGAGAGCGTGCTGCCCGGGCCGGTGTCGGATGATCTGGGCTTGAACGAGGCAGACTTGATATGGATCTTGCTGGACTCGGTGGTTGCCATGGCTCGGGCGGGTTTTTTTTGATTATCAAGCCATTTGATGTACTTGCTCGGTGACAGCGCGATCACGCGAAAACGCATGGTAGCATGTGAATCGCCGCAATATTCTGCGCATTGGCCGTAATAGTAGCCGGGCTTTTCCGTTTTGAACCACAGAAAGTTCGGACGGTTGGGAATCATGTCTACTTTGCCAGCGAGCTTCGGGATCCAGAAACTGTGGATGACGTCGGCCGTTCGTAGATGAACGCGAATCGGAACGCTAGCGGGAATAACCAACTCGTTCCCTGTGGAAAGGACTGGGCCGTTTTTGCCATCGGGAAGATTTACTGTTTCCTTATCGTAATCGAATTTGAACCACCATTGGTAGCCGGTGGCAGTGACGTCCATCGCGTTGGCCTTTTCCTCCTCCGGAACATCGTGTTGGAACCAGATACAGCGGAGCGTCGGGACGGCGATGATGGCGAGTAGGGTGAAGGAAGCGACGATCAGGCCGATTTCGATCAGCGGGTTGCCATGGCTTTGGTGAGGCATTTTCGCTTTCGTATCTTGGCCGCGAGCCCGGAACCGAATCATCGCATAAGCAAGTATGGAACCGACGACGGCGAAAACGAAGCTGGTCACGTAGACCGTGGTCATGAATAGGTCCAGTTGCCTCTTTGCAACCGGGCCGGCGGGCTCGAAAGTCGACTGGCGTCCGTGTAAGTTCAGGTATTTGCATCCGGAGAGGAGGGCGAAGGCAAGGCCACCTAAAACGAGCAGGGCGAAACAGAAAATTTTGCGGGAAGCGAAGCGTGGGCGAATCATGTGTGTCGTAATGAAACGAAATCCTCTGGTGTTGTGCCGGCACGAAGCGCTTAATGTGTGAGCGCTTCAAAATGGCCGCGGCCGCCCATTTTAATCAATGTAAAAAAACAGATAAATCGATGCTTGGCGGCGAGAGGTAAATCGCTATACAAAAGTCTATTAGCGAGGATGCTACTTTGCATTAGGATAGCCTCACTCGAAAGCACGTTATTGCATAAATACACAGATTGTGTCATAAATTAGATTAACATGAAAAACAAAGCTTTAATCTCCTGGCTTGTCGGAATTCTTGCGCTTGCCGGATGTTGCAAAAAAGATGACGTGTCACCCCCAGCTGGCTCCACGAGTGCAACCACCTCGGTTTCAGACATCGTGACTGTTGAAATTACTGCCAACGATAGCATGAAATACAGTATAAATAGCATTGAAGCCAAACCGGGCCAAGAAGTAAAAGTCACCCTTACTAACATCGGCACGATGCCGAAATCCGCTATGGGCCACAATTTTGTGCTGCTTGAAAAGGGCGTCGACCCGAATGAGTTTGTAGACGCAGCAGCAGCGACGGCGGAAGCGGATTACATCCCGGAGTCGATGAAAGATAAAGTCATTGCGCACACAAAGCTACTTGGGCCAAAACAAAGTGACGAGATTACTTTCAAGGCTCCCACCGAGCCGGGCGATTATACCTTCCTTTGTTCCTTCCCGGCGCATTTCAATAGTGGCATGCATGGCGTTTTGGCGGTGAAGGCAGAGGGTGTTCCTCCTTCCTGATTGAAGACAAAAGCCGGGCAGGAAAGCCCGGCTTTTGTTATGATTTCGACAGACTCCTCATGCTTTGCCCGCTGGCCACCATTGGTAGAGGAAAAAATAGACCAGCACTCCGGTTACGGAGACGTAATACCAGATAGGGAAAACGAACTTTGCCCACCGCTTGTGGCGAGCCAAGTCGCCTTTGATTGCCAGCAGGAGGGTTCGCGGCACCAGGTAGGTGATTGCCATTGCCAGGATGACGTGCGAGACCAGCATCGTGTAGTAGATATTTCGGGCTAGCCCATAGCCACCGAAGGACGTGTGCATGCCGTGTATGAGGATTTTGTGCGTGACGTAGCTGACAAGAAAAGCTGCTGAAACGACCATCGCGGCTGTCATTACTTTGCGATGGGCGGTAGTCTTGCCAGTCTTCACAAAGATAAAGCCAAGCGTGATGAGCACGGTGGCGATTCCATTCAAAGTGGCGTTCAGAGCGGGGATGTCGGCGGCGACCATGGATTTAATAGTGAAGCCAGAGACGGTCCGCTAGCAGCAGCCCTAGCTGCAGCGGCAGATAATAAATGGAAACCAGAAAAAGCCGGCGCGCCTCTGCTTCACGCTTATCGGGATTAAGAAAGAAGAATGCCGAGCGTAGAAACCAAAAGCCAAATACTGAAGAGAAAGCCAAATAATACCAAGAGCAATACCCTAGAATCGTTGGCAGGCAGCTCCCAGCTACCAGCAGCATTGTCCAAACAAAGGCCCGCCGTGCCACGCGCATTCCTGACAGATCGAGGACCGAAATCATTTTCATACCAGCGGCAGCGTAGTCTTTTTGATAGGCCCAGGAAAGGGCAAGAAAGTGCGGCATTTGCCACGTATAAAGAATGAAGAAAAGTGTCCAGCCGAGTAGCGGACTCGAACTTCCAGCGGCGGCCCAGCCGATCATTGGTGGCAGCGCCCCGCTGATGGCGCCAATTTCGGTATTCCAGCGCGACCATTGCTTTGCCGGTGTGTAAATCGCGAGGTAAGCGACGATCGTGGCCAACGCGAGAAACGCCGATAGACCGTTCACTTTCACGAAAAGCAGTGCCAGGCCTGTGAGGCACAGCATCCAGCCGAGTACGAAAGCGGAGCCCGGTTGGATGATGCCAGCCGGAATCGGCCGGCCGGCCGTGCGACGCATTTTCGCGTCAGCATCGCTTTCCATCCATTGATTTAGTGCTGCCACACCGCCTGCACAGAGCGCTGTTCCGACCATGACCAACAGCATGCGTGTCCATTCAAAAAGCGGCACTACGACGGTGTAGCCGACCATGGCTGTGATGACCGACATCGCGCTTAGGCGCGGTTTCGTCAACTCAAGGTAATGGTGCCACGTTGCTGATTCGACGCTGGTGGAAAAGCGGGAAGAGAGCGAATCTTCGCTATTCGTCATGCGGGCGGAGAAACGTCACGCTCAATGAGCGTGCGGTGCAGGACAAACGTAACCAAGAAGGTCGTTGCGAGCGTCAGCGCCCCAACGACGACGTGTCCGGTCGTCATGTAGACGCTACGATTGGTCCAGATGATCTGCGCTCCAAGTCTGATCTGCAGCAGCACGAGGGAGACGAGCAAAATACCTAGTCCGCGCAAAATTGGTGGCGCCGCCTGCTTGCGCAGCAGGCGATAGGCATAAACCAGAATCGCTACACCGATAGCTCCCGCCATACAGCGATGGATAAACTGAGTCGCGACTCGGAAATCCCAGTGTGCTGGTAGCCATTGTCCGTCGAAGGTCGACTTTGGGAAAGTCGGAATCGCGAGGCCGGCGAAACTGTGCCGCACCACAGCGGCGATACTTAGTTGAACGAAAAGCAACACCACGCAGAGGCGGCCGATGCGCTTTAACCCTTCTGATGGAGCTCCGTGCAGTTTGGCGCTTTGTTCGATCCACGGCCGCGAACAGGCTAGCGCGATGGCGAAAAGAGTACAAACGTAGGTTTGCGCGAGGAAAGCGTGCGACATCGCAAAAAGCCGGCCTACATTGGTGTCGATCATGCTGATTTCAAAGTGATCCAGTAGAACACGCAGACCGCCGACCACGCCTTGCACGATCACCAGCGCGAGTGCGAACCAAGCGAGTTTGCGAAGCCAGATGCGCGCTTCCGTGCGCCAGAGCCAGACGGCGAGGATGGTCGTAATTATGCCCATCACCGTTGCGCTGATACGATGCGAATGCTCGGCAAATTTGTCGATCTGGGTCAGCCAACCGTGCGGGTTCACGGAACCGTTCGAAAGAGGCCAGTCCGGAAAGGCCATGCCTGCGCCGATGGTGGTGGTAAACGCGCCTAGTGATACCAGTACGAAAACCCAAAGGCTGCTGAGGGTAGCAAACCAAAAAAGGCCGCGCTTGTAGGAGGAAGTGCGATTCATCGAAGCGGAAGAGTAGAACAATTAGTTGATACCTTGGCGGGCGCCGGAGCAAGCTGTTTTCACAGTTTTTCCGAATAACAGTTAACTATTTAACTGTTATTGGTTAAACTCTATTATAGCTCTTTTATTTTCCGATCGCGCTGCTCTTGGCATATGTGCTTATGGCGACCAGAGTCTTGATCGACTGCGTGAAAAAGAACGAGACGAAACCAGCTGGCGGGCGACGCTGGAGCCGCCAATGGATAAAAGTGTTTTCCGTTTTCAGAAAAGGTTGTTTCAGCTGAGCTTGACAAGCAGGTCCTTGGCCGTGTGGGCCACGAGGCAATCTCTGGCCACATGCTGGCATGCTGGCGATAACGATGGAGTTTCACGCCAGCAAGGGTGACTTGGAAAATGCCAAAGCCGGGCGGTACATCTGTGGGAAAATGGTTTATGCATAATGACATGCTCCCGCTGGGAAAGATACAGCACGACGAGAGGAAGGCCGCGCGTGTGCTCGATATCACAGCCAACAGTGCTCGCCCAAAACACCCAAGATTTGCAAGGTCTGCGGCTGCAGCGTTTATTGCAAAACAGACGAGGGCTCTGTCTGACTTCACACTGCTCTATTAGAGTGAGCGGGCTGTGCTCGATGGGCAGTTTTCGCGGCAAGCAGGTAGTTTTTGTTGAACTTTATTTTACCCGTTTCCCGATCGCGGCGATGTGCCCGGCGGGATGCATCAAGGTAGATGCGCTCGTTGCAAAAGCTGGCTAGGGAGGAGGGAATGAAGGACATCTGCTTGGTCTCGATTTCGTTTCATCCCGGCTACGATCCACGCGGCGCGCTGAAGTATGAGTATCCCGGCTGCACTGGACATCGAAAACTCGGATTGGAGCTTTCTCGCTGGGGGGCCCGACCAGGTTGTCCGCTAGCTTTTCGCACAGATGGGCATCTCTGCGAGTTTGAAGCATAGACTATCAAACACACAATTGTAGACGCTTCTGGTCGGTGAACATGGACGGATCATTTACTGCAGCGACGGATTGCGTCGATGCAGCCAGTGGAACCGCAAGGATTTTTTGAAACAGATAAAAAAAGGGGAAGCATGAGCGACGGCCCATGGATCATTGGGCAGTCCGACGGCTCTCGTCTTGGAAGCCTTTGGGCCTCGAAAAAAACAACAGCTATCCATTCTTCTGAATTACGGTGGTGGCTGCGTATTTCTGAGTGAGGGAGCTGATCACAGAGGCGCGATCCTCAATCACATGGATTTTTTGGTGCAAGGCTCAGCGCAGAATGTAATCAAATTTTGCGATTCCGTGAATCTGCAGTTCATTTCGGTGGTAATTTCCCGTTGTAATCGCGAAGTCCCCGGTGAAGCTTGCGTTTGTGAGCCGACGAGCAGCCGCTGCATCATTTCCGATTCACTGTACGGCGAGCGGCAGCGGAGGTTTCAGCTCTGCTGCGCACCCGGAGTGACCAGCTGTGGGCGTGAGTGGGAAAATGAGCGCTAGTTAGTCCGGATCGGTCTCGCAACGTTAGAGCCGCGAAGATCAACTTCTGATTGCTGGATGTGCCGACGCAGACAAAGATCGGACTGTTTCCTGGCATGAGACAGCAGTTGGAAAGTGGCGCCGCAAATCCGGAAAATCATTGTCTTGAAAGTAGAAACGCCCCCCCTGGCACGTCACAAGCCCTGCATCTAGGGCTTGTGACAGGTGCTTCACGGCCAGACTGTTGGTGGTGAGGTATCTTAAGTAATAGATCCCAATGTGAAAGTGGCACGCGAAGCGGTCGATATCGACCTGGCGATCAGGGAGCAGCGGTCTTTCCGCACTGTGGATGGGAATCTAATGTCATTTGGCGAAAAAGTGAAGTAGCGCTGAAAATTAGTGATTATAGTGATTAAAGTGTATTTACTGAAGCCTTTTAGCGGATCCGAGTTTCCTACGATTTTCTCTTTGGCTTTGGGAGCCATAGCATCCCATGGGAGTCGTTTTTTCTGCATGAAAGGTTCAAGGAGATTAAAGGCGGACGAAAACGGTGCGATACTTTTTTTACTAAGTACGAGCACGCATTTTTTTAGAGGAACTGTATAAGCAGGAGAGGCAGCAACCAGAGTCGACTACCCTCCCGGCTACGACCTCGTTTGGTTCACTCGCTGGATTAGCGGCCGTGGCGAAAAGGCCGTCGGTGGTGGCACCTTCGGTTCTCTGAATCAACGTGGTAAGCGAAATGACCGGAAATGACCGCAGTCTGCACGCGTGGTAACTTGGTGAAAGAGGCTTTTGGCGACCGCGGTGCTGGACTCTGCCGCCGTCGCACTTTCGGAGGGAAAGCGGGAGAGCTCCGTGGTGGTCACGTCGATTCAGAAGACACCCGTCTTTTGCTTTCCCATGGTGGTTGATCAGATCGTCGAACTTGCCGGGCACCTTGGACGATGAATTCTAGCCTATACGCTCACTTCCGTTCTGCGTTCTGTGGACCATCTTGCTGATGGATTCCCTGGTTTTACTGGCTGTTTCCCCGGCCGGCTATGCTTCTGCGTCGGACTGGGTTGTTCACTTTGTCAGGGGCCACGGCGAAATCCGGTCCCGGCCTCACCGCTTGTAGTCGTCTCGATCGCGGCATTCGGCGCGAAAATGTTGCTTTGCGAGGCGGCCTCATCGACGGCCTTGATTTCGCCTAGGGAACAAAGGGCTTTTAAAGGGCTTCTAAAGGGCTTCTTCGAATCCCTGTTGCTGCGTGTGTTTCCTGGCTCATTTTCTGTGAATCCATTTTTATGTGCCAGGACTCTTCGTTCATCGCTGTGGAAACATCATTAAAAACTGTCCGACTACGGTCGCTTTGGCCGCTGACAAAGCGTTGGATAAGAAAAGGGAGACGTAGCAAGCGGATACGGTTTTGGTGACTATGAACGCTGCATGCACCACAATGATTGCGAAGGTGGTGGGATAGCTGAATACGCTAGCTGGTAACACAGAAAACAGAAAAAGAAAGTATACGTAGTGCATATACGTAGTGCACGGCAATTATGACCGCTCCTGCGATGATTGCCGAGAGATAGATCAGCTGGATGAGTAGGTCCAGTTGCACAAAACTGGAAATGCACTTCGATTATGCGTTGGCCGGCGTGGATTAAGAGTCCGCTGAGGGAGAACAGAGAGATGCTGACCGAGATTGAGGTTGTGACCTCGATAAGGATCACGCTATTAGAGCAGAGCTGGCCCGGCTAGAAAGGACGTAGCCGATCGCGAGCACGGTAGCCGATGTTGATGTCAAAATACCAGGCGACGGCGGCGGTGATCGGAACGTGGGCCGCCAACGCCAAGGTCAAATTTTGGTTAGCGCAGTAGTGTTGCTGAAATTCTGTGATTTCGTTTGTGGCCAGTATTTTATGTATTGGGTGGGATCACCGGAGGCGCGGAGGATGTATTACTGCCGGCGCAACCGAAGGCCGAAAGAGCTGGTGCAAGCTTCCCCGTAAATTTCGACCTCGCGGATGGGATGGAGGTCTGCCAGTCCTGTGGGTACACCCGTGGGCCGCCGGATAACGCAACGTGTGGTTGGCATCGAAAATCAACAGCCATAGCACGACTCCGAGTCTGGTACCATGGGGCTTCTCTCCACCGGATAGGCGTTTGGGCCGAAAAATCGCTTGACGGGAGCCGGCACTTTCACTTAGTTTAGGGATCTGAAACCCATGTTTCTTCCGAGAAGTTCTGATTGTTCCTGTGTTGAATGAATGCTAAGGGGGAGAATTGAAGCTTCCACATTCGCTGTCGAGTAAGTGCACTATTTATATAATATCTTTATATAATATCTAATCTAATGTTGGCGGGTTTTTCTTAGAATAATAGCAGTTTTTTTCGGCTGTAGACAGCGGGTCCTGTCAGCAAAGGAATTGGCTACGAGGCCAGAAGTACCCGAATCGCGATAGATGCCGATTGTAAAATTATTTATGGAATGATAGATATTTACTCCGAGCAAAAGCTTGAGACAATATTGAGTTTGTAATCGTTACCACAAAACTCTAGAAACTCTACTTAACTAATTTGGTGGGCCAGCGATGGACGCGGTAATATCCTAAAGCAACGTGCTTTTCAGGGCTTGAATTTAGACTCGATTCTTTTTCTTTTAGGGCTTGGTTTGAAAAGCAGACGCTACGTTTTTCGAAAACCACCGTAAACGACGAATGCATGAAGTTTTGGGATACCTTAGCCCTAGTTTTGGTGTCCGTATTCAGCGGTCCGGTACGACGACAGAGAGCCAATTCCAGGGGGCCTATCTGCTCGATTAAAACCGCATCTTGGTTGGTCCAGGGAGACACGATTTTGAAATCGTTTCCGAAGCACTCCGCGAATGGCCAATGTTTCTGCGCTCATGGACTTGAATCTGGTTTTGAAAAGCGCTGTTGGTTGCCGAAGTTTTAATTGCTATACTCGCTGACGTTTATCGCTTTTGGTGGGTTAATGTCTGTCGAATCGTTTATATCATCGATGAAATGGAAGCTTTGATATCGCTGATCTGGCTTCGTTTGTGGCATGTTACCCGAACATGTCCAATAAGGCGAAGAACGATTCTTTGTGGAGATTAATGCGGATGGTTAAGTTTAGTATGACTTGAAAGCGTTTTAGTGCCCACTGCCACTTGCTGGTGAAGCTGGCTAAACTATTGCCGCGATTGCAGCAACATCAGTTTACCAGCCAACATAAAGCAGATAGTGGTGCAGGCTGTTTTGGAGCCACGGACTGGGAAACGGGGCTGAATCCAGTGTTTTGCTTGCTGGCCATCAGAGCTGCGTGTGCCACAAATTAAATTCGCTGGTCATTGTTTAATTGAACTGTCCGTGACTTTCGCGGCTTTTCCTGGTCGACTTCAGTGTTTTTGCTGGAGGCCTTGGTGGTGGTGTCACTACCATTTGGGGTTGTGCGCGATCCTAAAAAGACCACTGGAGCCGAGCAGCTCCTCCTCGCCTTGACACAGCTCGAGCAATTGCCTGCGGCAGTTGCGCTGATGCTCACGACCAAAGTCGTACTCGGTGCCCGGGCTGTGAGTTTTGCCACGCCGTCGATCGTGCTAATGGCGGTGATCGCGATAGCCGGACTTCTTAGCGAGCTTTCCAATGTGGACTTTCGCACAACTTGGGAGTTGTGCCGCTATACCGGTCTTGTGTTTTTTGCGGTCAGTGGTGCTTGTGGCGCGGTCGATCGGGGAGGGATGAATCCATTCGGATTTTGTGTCGATATCATGCAACTGGTCGCCGTGATATTGATGACCGGCTTGCAGATCGGGCTCGCTGTCAATAGTTAATATACTAATAATTAATATAATCCGGTTTTTTGGGCTCGTATGGCCTTGGCCTATGCTTAGTATAATTAGTATAATATTAGTATTTTTGATATAATAGTTATTTATCTATTAATTTCAGTTTTTCTGTGCTGTCGTTTCCGTGGATCTTCCGGGCCTTGTATTGCACCGCCAATGCGGTTAGATTTTTCATGTGTGGTTTTCTCACTTTGCTGCGTGTGTGTGTGTCCGCTGATTAACTTTTTTAAGCGGGCTAACTCCGCTGCTGAACTCGATTTCCCACGAGTCGAAGTTGAGGAGTCGCCTGAGCTCGCCGGTGAGCCAAGCTTTGGCTTGGTCGGCGGTTTTGCTGCCAGGCTCGACCACGCACAAAAGGCTGCTGTGTGTGAACAGCGGTTATGCGAAAGCCACTGCCGTGTAAAATCACGCTCCTGGGATACTCGGCGCGTTTCGCGCTACGCTACCGGGGCCGTGGAGTTCGAGCTTGGAAGGGGTCGCTGACTCTTCGTTGCGTGCGGTGAGCAGATAGTGCGGAAAATAGGTTTCGCGAAACCAAGATTCCAACCCTTGGCAGCCCAGCCGTGCAAGCAGCGCTTGGTGAAATTGTAGCCATGGGTCACAAACCGGCTGCCTGGGCTCAAGCACGCCGGCGGCCTCTGCGAGAAAGCGAATACGGCCGAACCAGTGGAACCCCATGACACGATGAACAGTCGAAACTAAGTATCGCCAAACGGAAGCTTTACCAAAGGCAGCGAATCTTCGGAAACGCGAGTATCCGAGCGAAAATGTCAGTGGTCGTGACTTCGTCGGTTAGCAGTTGCAAGGAGATAGCAGGATGGCCGGCGCTGTAGCTGACAGTCGAACAGGCGCGGCAGGGGGCCGTCTCGATGTGCAGACGTCTCGGAAAGACGGCTCATTACACCAACTTTAAAACACGGACGATTCTGGCCGTAGCTTTCTGCGGCTAGGCCGCGGAATATAATGGTTGACGACTTCGTTTACTACGGCCGATCAGCGGTCAAGCGCTAGCAAGCGCGGGGCGGATGTTTAGGTGCTCCTTGCCGAAGTATTTGGCGGACTGCTCGTCGGCGTGGTAGCTCGATCGGACGAGCGGACCGGATTCGACGACACCGATTCCGAGTTTGAGGGAAAATTCCTTCCAGCGCGCAAATTCTTTCGGAGGAACCCAGCGGGCGAGAGCACAGTGCTGCGGCGTTGGCTGCAGATACTGGCCGATGGTGAGAATGTCTGTCTTGTCGCTCGTGATGTCGCGGAGACACTGCGCGATTTCCTCTTGCGTTTCACCGAGGCCGAGCATGATGCCGGTTTTTGTGGTAAAGCCACGGCTTTTCGCGTGGCGGAGCACGGAGCGCGAGCGATCATAACGGGCTTGGACACGCACAGGGCGCTGGAGACGTTCGACGGTTTCGACGTTGTGGTTGAAGATGTCGGGTTTAGCGTCGAGGACAATGTCGACTTGGTCAGAATGACCTTTGAAATCTGGTACTAGCACCTCGATCGTGCACTGTGGGTTGCGATATTTCGTGGCGCGGATCGTGGCAGCCCAGACGCTGGCACCGCCGTCCTTTAAATCGTCGCGAGCGACCGAGGTGATAACACAGTGACGCAGTCCCATTTTGGCGACGGCATCGGCAACACGGGCAGGTTCGCCAAGGTCAAGTTCGGTGGGGCGGCCTGCCTGGATCGCGCAGAAGTTACAAGAGCGCGTGCAGATATTGCCGAGGATCATTATTGTGGCGGTGCCGCGGGTCCAACATTCGCCGATATTCGGGCACTGGGCGCTTTGGCAGACTGTGTGGAGCTTGTTGTCTTCCACAAGCTGGCGCGTGGCGGTGTAGACAGGGCCAAAGGGCAATTTGGCTCGGAGCCAGTCAGGTTTGCGGAGGGCGCTCATAGAAAAAGAAAAGACATGTTTTGACGGGCAGTACAAGCGGGTTTTACAGGCGGCGACGGTCATTGCTCTGTTTAATCGGTGCAGAGCAAAAATTAGTAGCGCTTCGTGCTTCCCAGCGGGGAATTAAAAAATGCCCTACGATCGATCCAGACCGGAAAAAAAATCGGGAAGCTGGCGCCAGAACTCGTTGGAAAGACAGTCTTTTATCTTTTCGAAGCTAATAGTGCACCCGAGTTCGAGGTGCATCGACGTTACGCTTCCTTCCGCAGTGCTGATTCCGCAGGGAACGATGCCGCTGAAGGGGGTGAGATCGGTGTTTACGTTGAGCGCAAAACCGTGAAAGGTGGTCCATTTCTTTACTGCGACGCCTATTGCGGCGATTTTGCGCGCGCTGAGCCAAATGCCGGTCTTGCCAGGATTGCGGTCGGCGTTCAGATTATAGTGCGCGACTGTGTCGATTATCACCTGTTCGAGAAAACGCAGATAGGCGTGCAAATCCTTGCGTGGCGATAGGTTGATGATTGGATAACCGACGAGCTGGCCCGGACCGTGATACGTGATGTCGCCGCCACGACTTGTGGTTCTGATCTCGATGCCACGGCGCGCGAGTTCGGGCGCGGGCCAGAGGAGGTTTTGTTTGGCGCCGCGGCGAACGCCGAGAGTGAACACGGGCTCGTGCTCCGTGAAAATCAAAGTGTCGGTAATCTCGCCGTTGTTCCGTTGTGCGACCAACTCCATCTGTTTTTTAGTGGCCCATGCGTATTGGGTACGCTCCCAATCTGCAGTTGAAGAAGTGATGCTGCTGGGCGAACTGGTTTGCATGACAGCAAGTAGATTCAGTCGAAGCGTGGGCGCAACCGCAGGATCGGTGGGGGAGTGGGTGTACAGTTCCGGCTTGTCAGGCGCGGCGGGCAGCTCTCGCGAACAGCCAGGATTTTTGGAAGTCGGACGGAAAACCCGGGACTCATTCCAGCTACGATGGCCGTTGCTGCGGTGGCCGTTTTGCTCGCGGGTTGCCGGGATGTTAGTGAGGGTCGGGGATGATGCAGGGGTGTGCCATAGGCACATCGTCGTGGCTTACGACTGAGATGTCGTGCGTAACGAGAATACAGGTTTCGTTCAACGTCTGGATCAGACCAGCGATAATGTTGCTGATCGCGATTATGGCAATGGGTTGATTCTTGCCGGCGGGCAGGGGGATGCTTCAAACTGCGCCCCCGGGGATGCATTCTTGTTGGCCGAGCCAGATGTGGCGGCACGAAACCACGGCCGTGACATAACAGATAGTTGCGGACGTGGCTGGCGATAGTTTTAACTGCTAGCCTGCCGATTTCCGGTCGCGAGCTGATGCTCAACCAGATCGGAGGCCGCTTCAGATTTGTTGATGCAATGCCGCAGGCGGCTATGTGCGGATCGCTTGGCAGGCCGATTTGTACGAAGGCAATCCCGGGGGGAAGGGGAAACTGTCGCTTCATGCGTGAAAGCCGGTCGTACTGACGGTCATCAATGTATGCAATGTATGGCCATATGGCCGGAGACATGGGCGCGTTGATTCAGTCCCTAGAGGACCCGGATCGCGGCGAGAAATAGATAGCCGGAGGGAGCAGACGACGACTCCAACGAGGCTGCTATCTGCCAGAAACATCTGGGCGGACGGATTGGGATGATAGCCGAGCTGGGTTGCGAGCGCGATTACCCTTACCCGGGCAACTGTTTTCTCGGCGATTCCAAACTTTTCCGCTCGTCAGTTGGAAACATGGGAGACGACGGACCGGCTTGATGCCGGTACTGCGGACGATCTCGTTTTGGCTGGATATGGATAGGGGATTAGGGGCCTAGGTGGTCAGACTCAACTCACTTTAACGCGGAGTTACGGGCTGTCCCTATATGCGCCGATGCGCCGGCGCATCGGCGTTAAGTGTATAAGCGGATACGGTAAAAAACAATTTAAACGATAGATATTCCGCTGTCCAGCCCGATGGCCGTTTGGATGATGGTCCCGTGAGCCCCTCCGAGGGGTCCAGTAAGTCCGCTCACTGAACCGATGGTGCTGGCTTGACAGTAGTTTAGCCGGTAGGATGATGTTGGCCCACGTTGCGTGGCGGAATATCGCAATGGTTGATACAGGAGAGCGCAAAAGCGAGCATGGGTGGTGCGCGCGATCGAGAATAAAAGAGCAAGCGTTTCCGGCGAGACGAAGAACTATGGTAGTTTTGCTGGCTCGGTTCACAGTCCAGCTGGCGATGGTGGTCCTTAGGCTAGGTTTCTGGTGTTCCAACTGCCAAAATCGGGATCCAGAGGAAACTGGAAGTGCTTGTGGCGACGAAGGCCCAGCGCTAGTTGAGCGTGAGTGTGATGAAAAATCCCCTACCTGGATGATAATGCTCGCGCTGACTGCGATGCTGGCATTGAATAGCCTGGCAGTAAGAGTGTCCTCTTTCAGAGGAAACTCTTCGGAGACCACTTTCATACCGGCGAGAAAATTGGCTGTTTCGGCAGCTTGAAATAGAAAGCGGTAATTGGCAAACTCGAACAGCGTGTAGGTAAAAAATGGATTCTCGCCACGAACAACCAGCCACTAACAAAAATCGAAAAGGATTCCCATGGTTCCAGCTAGTCTACGAGCCGACCGCTCACTAAATACATGACTTTGTAGTAACTGAGCAAAAAGCAGAGGTTTGCACAGGAGTGTTTGGCTGTGGTTAGCTTGAGTTTGCTCTAAATTGTTTGCGCGAATGTCGACAGCATTTTCCGAATTGAGGTAGCTTAACTTAAGGGGACGATTGCGAACAGCGCAACAATATGCCGCCAAAGTCTGCGATTTTTTTTGGGGGGGGAACAGGCCGCTTTCGGAAGTTTGGAACCAGAGACTAAAAACAGTATAAGCGACAATAATCAAAATATTATAAAATAATTTTTAATCAGTCACTGTCGTGAAGTGCATTCTTCCGAATCGTACAATGAACAACAGCGTGGCTTTCTGCTTCGATCTCAGGCCAACGGCTTTCCCGGGGGAGATTTCCATTTCCAGGGGCCGGACCTGGCGCAGGTCCCGCTTTGTACAGGACACTCGATGCCCTAAAGTCTCATCGCACCGAAGGGATTCTTCTCGCTCTGATCATCGATTGGGGCGACGCGCTGGCCGCGAAGCTGGAGCAGGTTGAACGTGTTATCGGGGAGCCGGTCCAGCCATCGCAGCAATGGAATGGTGCCCGGCTACCAAGAAGCATATCCTGCGGAGTTGATGGGCGATGCCAGGAATCGCTTCATTTAGAGCGGTTGAAACTTTCATAAGGATATGGTATCCAGCTAGTTGCGCTCGCTCTCGCGTTAGCTAGGTGTGCTGGAATTCATTGCGCACATTGCTTCCGGGGAGTGTGCGAGGCGATTGAACATTTGGCGGCAAACGAAGCAGAAGTCTATGCGAGGAACGCGGCGGACCTTAGTTCACGTAGGTCGAAAATGACATGTTATTGGAGTTGCCGTACCAAGACAACGCCTTCTAGCGGGTGCTCGCGCAGAAGAGCTGATGGCGAGGCGATTTTTATTGCCGCTGGATTGCATGGTACCGAGAGCAGTGCTAAAAAACTTTGTCAGGGTCAAGTCGCACGTGCGGGTTTCTCATGACGGATTTAACAGGGCAAGCCTGGGGTATTACAGGCTTTGCCGGCCCAGAATCGAAGTCGGAAGCGGATAGAGTGGTACGCAAGCTGGGGGAAATAATTTTGTTGGTTTTTGCTCACGATGGACTGAGTCGCGTTTTACGTAGCGGATTAGCTCGGTTGATTGCAGCCGGAGAGGCCGACGCGGTGTGTGGCTCGCGGATGCAATGCACATGGTACTGAAACTAGCGCAAACATCCTACAGTTTCCATTTGCCCGGCCGGGGTTTGGCTCTCACAAATAGATGGTTCCATGAGTGACAACTCCGAGGATATTTCTTATAATCAGTATGCTGTCCGGCTGAAGAAGCTGCACGAGATGAAGGCAGGCGGTTTCGACCCATTCCGGGCGAACGTGGCTCAGACCCATTTTTCGCAAGAGGCCAAAGCGCTTTATGTCGACGGACAGGACAATACTGTGGTTGTTTCCACGGCTGGTCGCCTCGTAGTTTTCCGAGTGCAGGGTGGCAGCTCCTTTGTAAAAATCCAGGACCAGCAAGGCCAGATCCAACTCTATTTCCGCCGCGATGTCCTTGGCGAGGAACACTACAACGATTGTTTTAAGAAATACCTCGATCTCGGCGATATCATCGGTGTGACAGGCACCCTGTTCAAAACCAAGGCCGGTGAGGTGACGGTTCTTGTTGAGCGCTTCAAGCTCGTCTCAAAGGCGCTTCGCCCGCTTCCGGGAAAATGGTACGGCCTCACGGACGCTGAGCAGGTGTACCGGCAACGTTATCTCGATCTGATTGTGAATAGCGAATCACGTGCGCGGCTAATGCTCCGCAGCCGCATTGTCGCAGGGATTCGTTCCTTCTTGAACGAACGGCAGTTTCTCGAAGTGGAAACGCCGGTGCTCGAAAGCGTTCCCGGAGGCGCGGCCGCACGCCCTTTTGTTACACACCACAACGCGCTTGGCGTTGATTTCTATTTGCGCATCGCGCTTGAGCTGCGGCTGAAACACCTCCTCGTTGGCGGCATCGATTGCGTTTACGAGATCGGCCGGATTTTTCGCAACGAAGGCGTGTCGCGGAAACACAGCCCCGAGTTCACGATGCTGGAGGTTTACCAGGCTTACAGCGATCACCGTGGTATGATGGATCTGATTCGCTTGCTGCTGCTTCGCATATGTCGCGACGTACTTGGAACTGCGGAGATCAGATACGCGGCGACCGGCGAGACGATCAATCTTATCGGCGAGTGGCGCGAGACATCGTATTTCGACCTGATCGACAGCGCCGTCGGTTTTAAACTCAGCTCCTATCGGAACATGCCCGAGTATCGCGCTAAGGCGATCGAGGCCACGCAGAAACTCGGCCTCGAGATTTACGATTACTGGGAGACGTTCGAGATCGTGAACGAAATATTCGGTAAGCGCGTCGAGCCAACATTGATCCAACCGACATTCGTGACATTGCTGCCGAAGGAGCTCTGCCCGCTCGCAAAACTCAATGGTGACGACCCAGGTTTGGTCGATGCGTTCGAACTGATCGTCGGTGGCATGGAGCTGGCGCCGGCTTACACGGAGCAAAACGATCCCTTCGTGCAGCGTGAGGCGCTAGAAAAACAGGTCGGTGAAGAGCAGCATAGGATGAACGCGGACTTTCTGCTCGCGCTCGAACACGGCATGCCGCCGGCAGGCGGTATGGGCGTGGGCATCGATCGGCTATCTGTCTTGCTCACCGGAGCGGAAAGTATTCGCGACGTGATCCTGTTCCCGCTGCTTCGGCCACAGATCGAGACGAAGTAATCGCGAATCTATGTTTTGGCCCGTCTACCTCGCATTTAAACAGCTATTTCCGGCTGGTCGGATATCGTTTTTTACGCTGGTTTCCATCACAGGGGTTGGTCTTGGCGTGGCGCTGTTGCTCGTGTCGACGAGCGTGATGGGCGGCTTTGGCTACCAGGTTGAGCGCATGATCATCGATACACAGGGCGAGATTCAGATTCATGCTCGCGTGTTACTCGCTCCAGCACAGATGGAGGAGATAGAAAAAGTTCTTGCTGTTTCGCCACAGGTCGCAGCGTTTGCACCCTACGCGGCTGGCATGATTATGTTGCAATACCACAATCAGCCGGCATTTTCCATGGTCCAAGGCTTCGATTGGAAAAAGATGCAAAAGGTCATCCCGATAGAGCGTTATTTGACTGTGGGTTCGCTCGCGGACATGGATAACGATTCGGTGATCCTTAGCTCGATCCTGGCTAGCTCGCTTGGTGTAAAAGTCGGCGATGCGATCAGCATTTACTCGCCGCTCATACTGGATCGGTTGAAAAAAAACGAAGTTCTGCTGCCGCGCGAAGTTCGCGTGGCGGCGATTTTTCATATTGGGCATCAGCAACTCGATAGCTCTACGGTTATCTGTTCGCTTCGGCTCATGCAGGATCTTTACGGCCTGCAACAAAGCTTGCACGGCTGCAATGTGCGGCTGAGGCCCGGCGTGAACTACGACGCGGTAGCTGATGCGCTGAATCGTGCTCTGCCACCTTATGCTTCCGCGCTGACGTGGTTCGAGGCAAGCGCGGAATTCCAATCGGTACTTAAATTCGAACGCAACATGATCTTCTTTCTACTAACGTTCATTGTGGTTGTGGCGGCCTTTTCGGTTATGAGTTCGCTGCTTGTTACCGTGGTGCGGAAGACGCGCGAAATTGGTCTGCTGTCTGCGATGGGCGGGAAAGCGCGCAATGTTGCGCTGTGTTTTTGCATGCAAAGCTTGATAATAGGCTGTATCGGAACGGTCGCCGGACTAATCGGTGGTTTTTTGCTGCTGCAGTTCCGCGACGACATTGTTCGCCTGATCGCGCAAGCCACGATGGGAGAGGCGACCTTCGTAAAATACTACCAGTTTAGCTCGCTCCCGGCTTACACTGCCGGTAAGGATGTATTTATAATTACCGTTTTTTCGATTGTAGCGTCAGCGTTTTCCGGCTTGCTGCCTGCTTGGCGGGCGGCGCGGCTAAACCCTGTGGAAGCATTGCGCAGTGAGTGACACAGCGCCAGTCCTGCGCGCGGTCGCGCTGAGCAAAACTTACCGCAGTGGCGATACCAAACTGTGCGTGCTAATGAGTGTGGACTTCGCCCTGGCCTCCGGCGAGAGCGTGAGCATTCGCGGCCAATCCGGTTCTGGGAAAAGTACACTGCTGAACCTGCTGGCTGGTCTTGACCGGCCGGATGCTGGTGAGTTGTGGTGGGCGAGCGAACCGGTGCACCGGCTTAGCCTCGAGGAACTGACGGCGCGGCGCGGTTGGTTTCTTGGTATGGTTTTTCAAGCCTATTATTTAATCCCGGAAATCGATGTGCTGGATAACGTGCTTATGGGCGCTCGTGTGGCAGGTCATCCCGATGCTTCGAAACGGGAACGCGCTGCGGTGTTATTGGAACGTGTAGGTCTCAAAGCTCGGGCACATCATCTGCCAGCGCAGCTTTCCGGCGGCGAGCGGCAGCGTGTAGCGGTGGCGCGTGCATTGATAAACCGGCCGGTGGTCCTATTTGCCGACGAGCCAACGGGAAATCTCGACGAATGCACGGGCGACAGGGTTGTCGATCTGTTGCTTAAAACCTCGGCTGAACAGGGGACTGCACTCGTGCTCGTGACACACAACGAGGTGCATGCGCGAAAGACGAGTTGCCAGCTGTCCCTGAAAAACGGGCACTTGTCCCGTGGCTAAGAAAATTCGCTGTGGAGTCGCCGGTGTCGGATCGCTCGGGCAACATCATGCCCGGGTTTATGCGTCGCTGCCCGGAGCGGAACTAGTGGGAGTTTTCGAAACGAATGACGCGCGGGCGGCGGAGATTTGCGCGAAGTACAGCTGCCGCCGGTTTGTTACGCTTGATGAACTGGGCGCGGCGTGTGAGGCGGTTAGCGTCGTGGTGCCGACCAATCGGCACGTCGAGGTGGTTTTGCCGCTACTTGCTGCTGGATGCAACCTACTGATCGAAAATCCGTTGTGTACGATGTTGGAGGAGGCGGAGCGGGTGCTCGCGGCGGCGAAAAAGAGTGGGCGGTTTGTCCATGTTGGGCACGTCGAGCATTTTAATCCGGTGATGGACTACCTCGAAGAACACGTCGATTGCCCGCAATACATCACCACCGAGCGATTGACGTCTTACCAGATGCGTGGGGCTGAGGTGGGCGTGGTGCTCGATCTGATGATCCACGATATCGGTATAGTCCTTGCGCTTGTGAAATCGCCAATTCGTAAGATTAACAGCATCGGAGCCAGCGTGCTGTCCAAAATAGAGGACATTGCTAACGCACGCATCGAATTCGAAAACGGCTGCGTGGCAAATCTCAGCGCGAGCCGGATGAGTTTGGAGAAGAGCCGCGAAGTTCGGATCTTTAAAAACAATGCCTACATGTCGCTCGACTTCATGAATCAGAAGGGACATATGGTGAAGAAGAGGGACATCATAGACTACAGTTTGAAGTTGAAGGTTGGACTGGCCAAAGCGGGTGATAGATCGGTTTTGGTGCACGATATCCCGATTAAAAAGGGCGAACCGTTGGTGATCGAGCTGGCGTATTTTGTCGAGAGCGTCCGGGAACTGGCGAAGCCCAAAGTAGACGTTGCGCTCAGCCAGTCGGCGCTCAAAGTGGCGGTCGCAATCACAGATGAAATTTGTAAGAAGCAGCTATGAACGATGTGGCCTTTGCTCCGAAGGAATTGCCAGTGCTGAAAGACGGCTGCGTCGACTTGCTGATCTTGGCTGGCGAACATTCCGGTGACGAACACGCGGCGCGGGTCTTGCGCGAATTGCTTGGCAAACGACCAGATCTGCACGTGTGCGCGCTTGGCGGTCGCGAGCTCGCTGGCACAAGTGGGCAGTTTCTGCACGATCTTACGGCGACGTCGGTCGTTGGATTTGTGGAGGTGTTGAAGAACTACGGCTATTTTCGCGCCTTGTTTGCGGCGACGTTAGCGTGGATCGAGAAATACCAGCCGAGTGCGGTGTGTTTCGTGGACTATCCCGGTTTTAATATGCGACTATCCGCGGAGCTGCGCAAACGCGGGCTGAGCCGGAAGGGCGGAGGGAAAATTCAGACGCTGTATTATATTTCGCCGCAGATCTGGGCCTGGAAGCCGAGGCGGCGCTTTACGATGGCGCAGGACTTGGACGGGATCGGCCTTATTTTTCCGTTTGAACTGGCGTGCTACGCGGATACGGGTTTGCCGGCAGAATTTGTCGGGCATCCGTTTTTGTCAGCCGATCACGACGCGTCGATTGAATACGCTGGCGACGCGCCGGTTTTGTTGCTTCCGGGGAGCCGTGTTCAAACTGTGGAGCGGATTCTGCCGCTCTTGCTGGCCGGGTTCGCTCTGTACCGGGATAAGCATCCGCTGGCGAATGCGGTCGTTGTTTATCCCAGCACGGCGGTTCTGGCGGTCGTGCAGCGGGTGCTCGCGCGCTGGCAGCAGCTGGCTCTGGCAATCCATTTACAGGCCAATTTTGGTAATAGTGCGGCGATATGCACGAAAGTGTCGGCAGTGCTGACGAGCAGCGGCACGATGTCGCTGCATTGTGCGCTGGCCGGAATTCCTGGTGCGGTGGTTTACAAAACTGACACGCTTACTTACTGGCTTGGCCGGTTGCTGGCGAGGGTAGAATTTATCGGGATGGCGAACCTCTTGTTGAAGGAGCCGCTTTATCCGGAATTTATTCAAGGCGCGGCTACGCCTGAAGCGTTGGCTGCTGAATTGGGGAGCTGCCTCCACGATCCTTTGCGGTTGGAGCACACACGGATGTTGGCGGGCAAACTTCATGGCTTGCTCGCCCAGCCAGCCCAAAGCACGGCAGCGGACTGGCTGGCACGGTATTTGTAAAGAAGCTCTGAAAAAGCGGGGAAAATAGGTCGCTATTACACGCTACTTTCGTCGGACATCGACCGATGTCCCGAGACAATAGCACCAGCCGATATTTGCAGTGCAGCCGCTGGCTGTCTTGGAAATCCTGCTGGTCGGCTCCATCTTGTTGGTCGTTTTCTGGCTGACGATGTGGCAACATATTGATGCACGTGATTGCCTGCAGTCGACGATTTGGACACGTTTTCCGTAACTGGAGTACTTGGTTTGCGCGGCCCAATGTGTTGCTAGATGGTTTTGCGGGAGGTTTCGCTGTTCGAGTAGTTCGCCTATTTTCGCTCAATTTCCATACATTTTCTTCGGAATAATCGATTTGTTCTGAATCGAGCGCATACGCCGTCCGGACTTCGATGCGTTTGAAAGCTAGGCGCGCGCGGATATTTCTGGGTTTCAAGCAGAGCGGGAAGGCGGTTGTTAATGGCTTTACGTGGTGATGGCGATCGAACCGCAGGAACTGAACACACCCCTCCTGGGACTGGACGTTGGATCTGGCGCGATCAGAGGCACGTTGGTGAAAAGCACGCCGATCCTTTCGCGGCGGATTTGCTTGAACAACGGCGACAAGGAAGTCGCTGTCTTTCTGTTTTTTCTGCCGATGTATGCTTGGGGCAACCCCTCGTTCCGTGCGAACAACGTCAGATCGCGTTAGTGGGCTGGGCTTTACGCTTCTGTGCGGCTCGGTTAAATGGCCGAGACCGTGTTTGTGCAACTCGGTTTCGACCTTTAAATACGTTGGTGCCGGAGAAGCTGCTCTACGATGTGGACGAGTCGGGAAATAAGCCGATGCCGGGAAAGCCAGACTAACCAAAGGCAAGCCGGTTTTTTTCACCGAAGTGCTGCTGGATATTTACAGGAAGTACTGGACGTTCGTGCCCAGTTTGCTGACGGCTTTCAACGCAGTGAGTTGCCGGGCTGTGGCGGCTTGATCGGATTATTGGTCACCTTTTTCGATAACGCTGTCGTGTGGCTGCTCGTGAATTTCCTGGCGAGGACACTCAAGTTTACGGCGGAACTGACGACCAATCTCCGTGCAACGGAAGCGGAATAGCTCCGGCTAACCATGGTGACAAGCCACACCGCGTCTTCCGTCATTCTGGATGACACCGACTCGCATATCCAGTAGGTTAACGACAGCTTGACCCGATACTTTGGTTAATACCCTTTAGAAAATGAAGGGGGCCGCCCCAGCCAAATGTTGTATGGTCTGCAAGCTTTGCTCTTGACGATACGAAAATTGGACGCGGCATGTAGGAGGGGAAGACGTTCAAGGGGGGATCTGTTTAGCTACAATAGGCGGAGCATCTGGCTAGAAATCGAAATCCAGACGCTACGGAACGATGCCGGCGAATTGACTGGCTGCAAAGGCTTGCAACTTGACGTTACCGAGTGGCACGAGGCGGAACTCAAGTGCAAGTGCGGTGAGGCCCTGTATCGGTTTATTCTCAATCCACTGCCGATGGGCGTGGGTTTAGGTTTATCAAGGTTCGGACCAAAAAGAAACTTGGATCAACCGATGCTGTACCAATTTTGACTGGTCTCACCGTGGAAGAAGCGATCCGAGCGACGAACTACGCATACGAATGATTGGGTCAGCAGCGCGAAATTGAGTGGATTGGCTGTGGCAAGACCGACCGGGTAAGCGTTAAAGAAACGTTAAATTCGCTCTGACATTTCGATCATACACAGTCTGCTTGGGGTGTAGGTATAAGGTATATTACGGCCAGGATGGTGCTGTTCTGTGCTAGGTTTTCACCATCGTGGATATTTCTCAGGGAGGAAAAACTAAAAGCAGAAATTTCTTTTTGACTTCATTTTCGATTCGATGCCGGCTGGTTTGGCATGCCCGGAACATGGGGAGCGACGAAACTCGCATTACCAATGCCGAATACCAGCGCGTTACCGTGAAATTGGCTGGCCACGGAGGCGCAATTGCCGAACACGTTTGCTTTGTGCACGCATCCCGACGACTTGATCTGTCAATGCAAGCTGCTGGGTCGGCTCCATATGGGGGCGGGGGGCGGAGTTGGACCAGTTGGATATCGAGAAGCACTACCTACAACCTGAGGACCATTCTGACGTGGGTGAAGCTGATCCGTTGGATCTACCAGCTCGAAGATGGCCGGCCTCCACAGGAGCTCGACCCCATCATCGATATTACTGAACAAAATAACAGCGGAAGAACTGCGAATTGCCAAGGAGACAAGAGAAAAGGCGAATCTCGCAGAGAGCCAGTTTCTGGCGATGACTGGTTACGAAATCGGCATACCGATGAACGGCGTGATTGACATGAATAACTTGCTGCTCGGTTCTCCACTCAGCCGAGAGCAACACGAATATGCCGAGACTATTTGTACCAGTGGCTATGCGTTGCTTACGACCATCAACAATATTTTCGATCTTTCCGAAACCGAATCTGGATGCCTTCAACGCGAAAACGCAGGCTTAATTTTCCAGGAGTGCACAAGGGGTGCGCTCAATTTGCTGGCGGTGCGTGCTTTCGAAAAACAGATCGATTTGCTCTATGAGACTGAAAAAAGTACGCTTCACATGGTAAGGCGGTGATGCTAGGGCCTGCGGAAAATCTTCGTCAATTTGCTCGGGAGTACTGTGAGATTTACGGAGCATCCTCACCGTTCGTTCCAAGCTAGCTTTGGGTGCGTCCTGAAAAAATCACGTTAGTGTGTGCAATGCCGGTATCGAAGTTTTGGTTTAAGCAACTGATCGGCTTTTCTGGCCACTAAGATAGATATGTGCCTCCATGACTCTGCGCTTTGGAAGTATGGAATTGGAGCTCGCGCCTAGCAAGCGGCTGGTTGAAGTGATATACGTCAAAATCTGAGGTTATTAGCGAGGTTGAGAGGGGGAAAACTTTTAGTCCACGGTTTTTGGGCGAGGTGGCGGAAGAGAAATTGCGGCCATTTCTCCATCCCTCCCGTGTTAGTTTGGAAAACTGGCGCGTTCTGATTGTCGACGACAACGCGTCCCTCCGGAATAGCTTGTCTGACTTGACGCGCGGTTGGTGCATGTATCCGGAAGTCGTCAAAAACAGCGAGCGAACTTTGTGGATGCTCCAGGCGGGCTCCTGTTTCGAAGTGGCAGCGCTGGGAATGCAGATGCCGGGCAATGGAGAGCTTCATCCTTGCGCGAGAAGTTCGCTGGCTTGAGGGATGTTCAGGGTTCTTGCTCGTCATACTTTTATCGATTGGCCAGCGCGGGCGCTGACGTTGGACAATTTATTCCTCAGGTCTCGCCCTTCCGACCCAATAAAGGAGTAATCTGAGTCCAGAGCGCGGTTGTCCGATCGGCGGAGATCGCCTTGACACCGGACGACTCCCGACTGTTGTTGCAGCGAGGCTGGCTTCGGTAATGCGGGCCAGATCGTCGAGATCTTTAAAGATAAACCGAGTCAATTTTTTCGGTTTTTTGGTTTGATGTCCAGCGGTAGCGCCAGATCGACGAAAAATAGCGGCTGCGTGTCATGCTGTTTCATGGTTTTGACAACCATCTTGTGGGTGATGACGGTGTACGATGCGGAAGTGGAACTAGTGACAGTGACGATGTCGGCTTGCGCGAGTACCTGTACCTCAGACAGTTTTGCCATGCTGGCTGCCCAGCTTCCGGTAAGCCGTAGCGGCATCCTCGGCCTTCGAGAGCGTTCAGCTTGCGACGGTGATTTGCCGCGCGCTCCGACTCTGGAACGCTTGCACTGTTTTCGTGCCGATGCCGCTTGCGGCGAACACGAAGGTTTCACGGGCGAAAGGTCGCCGAAGACTTCTCCGGCGAGATCGACGGTGACACTAGCGATGCTGATCTGGTCGTGACCGATTGCGGTGTTGGCGCAGACGTGCTTGACCAGACGTGCTTGACAGGGCAGCCTGGAAAGTTTTTGAAAAACGCGATTAAACACGGGGGCCCGCCCAGTTCCGGGGCAATGCCCCATCCAGGACGTTTGCAAGTATGGCCGATCGAACCCCGGTAATTTGGACAAAAGACAGCGGAGCTACAGCTAGCGAAAAATGGGCTTTAGGAATCAATAGCTCCAGCTGTTGCAGAGCCACGGGCCGCTATGTTGCAACACGATCATTGGACCGGTGGTAATCGAAGAGGGGAGGATGACGTAGCCATTGAGTTCGAAGCCGGAGCGATGAGATGCTCGGGCAGCACGGCGTCTGATGCTTACGCTGCAATTGGGCTTCTCCGTCGCGCAGCCAGGCTTGTTTGAAAGCTTGGCCTCGTCCTTCGCTGGCTGAATAGCGCACGGCGCTGCCGTGAAAAGATCATATTTATTATTGCTGAAAGAGCTATCTGAGTAACTTTGTGTGTCGAATCGCATGACATCGCGCGTGCTGGCAGCGTTGTGGCGAGCGACGAGGAGAAAACTGGCGTTGCCGTCGGCGACCATCAGCTGGTCGAGTTCGATATTGGTTGTGGCGGGTTTATAGTCGCTGTTTCCGGTGCGGCGGAGCAAAAACTGTTGACCTTTGCGGAAGCCGCAAGATATGAGCGATTTCGCAATCGCGTTACCATTGCAATATCATTATATTATCTGCGTGGAAGCCTAATTTTTTGAGAAAAAATTTATCCATTTTCCAGTCTCGCAGTGTTTGCGTTTAAGGTCAATCTCGAACATACTGAAACTGCGACTGTGATCGATACACCCAGATTTAAAGGTGGTCGTAGCGCATGGCATGTCGAAGGCTTCGACGAAGTTGTGTGCGTTGATAGCGATTGATTTGGAAAGTTGTTTTGCGGTTGGCGGCATAGAGTCCCAAAGGATAGTGGCTGTCCTTGACTATGGGAAAGACGAGTTGCTCGTCATCAGTTTAGCTGAAATTGGCGATATTAATCGAGATTGTCCCTCGTACATCTTCCCATTCGTTGGCGAAAAAGACTGTGAACAAGTAGAACGGTGTGTGTGTCAACGGGGTTGACACTTTGGCGCAACGGGGCCGCGGTGCGGTCGGAAAAACCTTCCATGGGAATATCCGTAGGGAGGGGAAGAGCCGGAGATGGAGAGTCAGCGGCGAGCCGACATACGACAAGCAGAAAGCCTGCGAACGATAGAAAACATGGACAGCAACGAACGGAACATAAAATACATATCGATAAAGGATTGCGCGGCCCATGGCGCCCGAAAGGAGAGTGGAGGAAAGCGCGGCAAACGTAAACAACGGAGTTGCAGCCTACTCGTGAGCGCTACGGCCGAGACTCAACTCTGCTTGGCCCAACGACGTTCCCGCTTGAGTTCCGCGGGGCGAGCTTCGATTTGCGTACCAAGGACGGCTGGATGGGTACGGAGTTCCTGAAATTTCTGCGGGATGACGCGCCACCTCAGCGCTTGAGAAACCTCCGCTATCGGCGAGACGCGACCTTCAAAAACGAAGCCTAGCTCGATGTGGGTGGCGCCTCCGGTTGCTTCGAGAATCGATCGGAGTTGACGGAGAAAGTCCGGGACCGCGGCGTGCGTAGGATCGATCAGCCAGGTAATCCGCTTGATGTTGCTGGGAATGTGTGCATCGATCGGATAGACTTCCTTTGCATTCAGACGCACGCCGTCCTCACCTCGCATCATGGTTCCGAGGACGATAATAGGCTGGTTCTCGGCGAGGTTTTTTGCGTAGTTCTCGTAGGCATGGGCATACATATTAACCGAGACGCTAGCGCGCTTTTTCGCGAGGTTGAAAAACACCCACGGCCGGTTGTCGCGTTTGGAGAGTTTTTTCGTGATGCTGGAAGCGATACCGCAGAGACGGAATTCGGTGCGATTACCTTCTTCGATGACTAACTCTTCGATGTTCGTGCAGAGCGCCTCGGCGAGGCCAGCGTAAGCGTCCATCGGGTGACCAGAGATGTAGAATCCGAGCAATTCCTTTTCGAATTGCAGGTGTTCGGCTAGGGTGAAATCATTGTTTGCTCTGGCTTCGACTCGCAGGGCGCTGCCGATTTTTTTTGGTGCAGCTTCTTCGGCAAACATGCTGAGGAAGCTGTGCTGGCCTGCGGCGCGGTCGCGGGCCAGTACAGCGGCGCCAGCGAGGATGGAATCGATGCTGTCGAATAATACTTTACGCGGTGTGCCGCTGAAGTCGAAGGCACCCGTTTTTACGAGGTGTTCCATTACGCGCTTATTGAGAGCACGGGTGTCGACGCGCGAGGCGAAATCGAAAAAACTTGCGTAGGAACCGTTTCGGTTTCGCTCCTCGATGATCTTTTGTGCAGCTTGTTCTCCTACGCCCTTGATGCCGGCGAGGCCGAAGCGGATCTTTTCGTTAATGGGCGTGAACATCTCGCGCGACTCGTTGACGTCGGGCCCGAGCACGGTGATACCAATTACCTCGGTTTCGGCAATAAAGTGGGCGAGTTTTTCCGAGTTTCCGAGTTCGGCACTGAGCATAGCGGCCATGAACTGCACTGGGTAATTCGCCTTCAGGAACGCAGTCTGGTAGCTGATGAGCGCGTAGGCAGCGGAGTGCGATTTGTTGAAGCCGTAGCGCGCGAACTTATTGAGGAGATCAAAAATTTCGTTGGCTTTTTTTTCGCCGATGTTGTTCACACGCTTAGCGCCTTCGACGAACTTGATGCGCTCTTTCGCCATAGCCCCGGCGTCTTTCTTGCTCATTGCGCGGCGAAGTAGGTCGCCGCCGCTGAGCGTGCACCCGGCGATGATTTTGGCGCATTCTATGACCTGCTCTTGGTAGACGATTATGCCGTAGGTTTCCTGCAGCGATTGTTCGAGAAGCTGGTGCGGATAAACAACCGTTGACGGGTCACGTTTCCCGCGGGCGTAGTCGGGGATGAATTGCATCGGACCAGGACGATAGAGGGCGCAGATAGCGTTGATGTCATTAATATCGGTTACACCGACCTGTTTGCAGGCGTTCTGCATGCCGCTCGATTCGAGCTGGAAGACGCCGACGGTCTTGCCGGCGTTGAGGATTTTGTAGGTCTTCGAGTCGTCTAGTGGAATTGCTTCGATATCAAATTTCGGGTCGGCTGTGCGGCGGATATTTTCAACGGTGTCTGCGATGACGGTGAGCGTCTTGAGACCAAGGAAGTCCATTTTTAGCAGACCGAGTTTGCCGATGGCGCTCATGTCGTATTGGACCGTAACATCGCCTTCTTGCAAGGTGAGCGGCACGAATTCGTCGAGCGGTTTGTCTGTGATGATGATGCCGGCGGCGTGCTTGCTGGTGTTGCGCACCATGCCTTCGAGGACGAGCGCCTGGTCTATGATTTTTTTTGCAACGGGATTTTTTTCGGACTCCTTGCGCAGTTCGGTGGACTTCGTTATCGAATCGGTGAGTGAGATATTGAGATCGTCGGGAATCATTTTCGCGAGTCGGTCGGCCTCGGTGTAAGGGAGGTCGTGGACACGCGAGACATCGCGGATGACCATCTTTGCTCCGAGTGTGCCGTAAGTGATGATGTTGGCGACGCAGTCGTTCCCGTATTTCTGGCGGACGTAGCTGATGACTTCGCCGCGACGGCGCATGCAGAAGTCGATGTCGAAGTCGGGGGGCGATATGCGCTCGGGGTTTAGGAAACGCTCAAAGAGCAGTTTGAAGCGGATCGGATCGAGGTTGGTAATACCGAGCAGATACGCGACGAGACAGCCCGCTCCGGAACCGCGCCCGGGACCGACAGGAATGCTTTTTGACTTTGCCCAGTGAATGAAATCCCAAACGACCAGAAAATAGTCGACGAAGCCGGTCGCACTGATGATTGCTAGCTCGAAACCCATGCGCAGCACCAGCCCTTCCTCCGGAGCAAGGCCGGAGTAGTCGGGCGCGGAAGGCGTCTGGTTGTCGGCAGGACTGGTAAGCTTGGCGAAGCGCTCAGTGACGATATTGCGGGCAGCGATGGATTCGTAGTCATGGCCATAGCGTCGCTTCAGACCTTCAATGCAAAATTGCTTAAGATAGTCGGCGGGCGAGGTTCTGGCTTTGATTTCCGTGGGCAGCGGGTAGCGCGGGTAACGCTCCGAGCCCTTGGGAAACAAAATCGATACGTCGCACATTTCGGCGACGAGCTCAGTGTTCGTGATCGATTCTGGTATTTCGCCAAAGACCAGGTTCATCTCCTCGTGCGATTTTAGGTAAAATTGCGTGCTGTCAAATTTCATGCGGTTTTGCTCGGCGATTTTGGCTCCGGTCTGAATGCAGAGGAGCGCATCGTGTGGGCCGGCGTCGGTGTCGCGGACGTAGTGGACGTCGTTGGAGCAGATGACCTTTAAGTTAAATTCCTCTCCGAGCTTGAGTAAGCTTGGGATTATTTTTTGCTGTTCTGGGATGCCGTGATCTTGGATTTCGACGAAATAGTTTTCGCGACCGAAAGCTTCCACAAAATGGGCGCAGGCTTCGCGTGCTTCCTTGTAGCGGTCGTGCAGGAGATGTTGGGGAACCAGCGAGGCGAGGCAGCCGGTGAATCCGATCAGGCCTTTGGCATGCTGGGCGAGCTTTTCGAAGTCGGTGCGAGGTTTGTAATAGAAGCCCTTTAGGTGGGCGTCGGAGACAAGCTTCAACAGATTTTGATAACCAGTGACATTTCGGGCGAGGAGACCGAGGTGAAATATGGGTTGGCTCTCATCGGAGCGGCCTGGGCGATCTAGCCGGGAACCGACGGTGAGATAGAGTTCGCAGCCGATGAGTGGCTTTATCCCTTTGTATTTAGCTTGTTTATAAAAATCGATTACGCCGTAGAGGTTGCCATGGTCGGTCAGTGCCAGGGCTTTCATCCCTAGCTCGGTGGCTCGGTCCATTAGACGGTCGATGCGGCAGGCGCCATCAAGGAGCGAGTAGTCGCTATGAACGTGCAGGTGGACGAAACTGGAGGTAGGAGCTGCCACGGTCAGTTAATCGGAATTCGCTGGCCGGATGCTCGCAAGTCCGAATCTTCGAGGACGATCGGCGAGGGAACTCTTTTATGACAAAAATAGGGATTGACGGCTGGGCACAACGATGGATTTTTTAATCTTACGCTAGAGAAATTTAATGACTTTACCATGCCTATTGAGATCAAAATGCGCAAAAACGAACCGATCGATCGTGCGTTGCGTCGCATGAAAAAAAAACTTGATCGAGAGAACATAATCAAGGATGTTCGGGCTAAGCGCTATGCTGAGAAGCCAAGCGAGCGCCGGCGCCGCAAAGAAAAGGTGATGGCTTTCACGGTTATGCTTCGCGCGCGTTACGCGAGCTGAGCCAAACCTGATAATCTCAGCTGGTAGCCGCTTTAGCGAGCACGGCCGCTTTTTTCGTGTTTAGATTCTAGCGGTTGGAAAAAGATGGATGATTTTTGCTTGTCCAACGCGCCTTCGCCTTGCTTTAATGAATATTCCTAAACGAATCCTTTGATTGACTGCCCGCTGACTGTTGCTCACAGTGGAATAATGATGTGTATAAAGCTCTTAAAGAGGATGGCGGGCTTCATCGCTCAAATAGGCTCGAGCTGATCCATTGCGTTCTGATTAACCTGGTGCCGAGCATCATTCGTGCTGCGGAGGAAGGAGTGACCTAATACCGCAATTCTCCACTTCCACTTCCGGCCGGTGTGATGCATGCGATGCCACAACTCTTATGTGCCGAACTCTAAGGGCAGTCGCGAGTGCGAATAGTGCCTTGTGGGCACAGCAAGCATATACTCCATTTCGCCCATCAGTAGGAGCATCGGCGCGTGGTGTTGCACGCTCGTGCAGAGTGGAATTTTCTGACTCAACCTAGTACGCAATGTCAACTGTTATGTCAATTTCCGTCCGAATACGAAATTTACCGAGGATCTGATCTATAAAGAAGCTGCTTTACCTGTGCGTTGTAAAAACTGAATCTTGGCAAAGACCGTTTCTTGGAGTAAGATACCTGCCTGCTGGCTTGAATTGATTTATAGCTTACGCCGAGCAGCAGGAGGTGGCGCTGGGCTTTGAGAACCAGAAAAACTTTAAGGAAGTGTCCATTTGCACTCATTTCCCGAAAACTTCTCGTATCCGTGTCTGTTGATGCTTTGGGCGGTTACTTGTGCGATATCGGCTATGTCCGAATCAAGGAACACATGGGCTTGCTCAGCTACCGCGAGCACTTGGAGAAGATGGTTACGGGCTCGGTCGGATTCCATCTTTATATATATGAAAGATTGCCACGATCATCAGGCCATCCGTAGCGGGGAAATTGATTTCGCGATAGTGAGCGAGTTCTGGCGATCGGACCACGCCATCAGCATTGAATTGAGCCTGTTGGTAATGACGGAGGACACTCTTATCTCAAGGTTGAGGAATGGGCTGCTTTTTGTTTAGGATTTTTATCAGCGGCGGATTGATAGAAGTTCACGAATCCAACGGCGGTGGGGACCAGAGAGCGTGAGTGATCCCAATTCGCTGCGCGCGGCCCAGACCAGCTCGTCGCTCTCCGTGATTTTTCGACGAAGCGTCGCATTGGGCTTGATCCGGTAGATCGGTTCTGAAATCTGAAAGCGTGTGATTCTGCGCTGCTTCCGGATGATGAGCTCGGTCTCTTTCGGGTGCATGCCGAGCAAGCTGGCGGCGGGTAACTCGTGTAGGCCGGCGAGCCGCTTGGCCGAGGCCCGCGCACGATACAGCAGTAGTTTGTAGCCGTCTTCGACCCAGAGCCGTGCTGTTTCTCTTTGCTCCCATTTTTTCGGGGCAAGCCGAGGAAATTTTGTTGGTGTGTCGTCACGCTTTCCGACGCAGAACTCGGCGACGGGGCAGAGCAGACAGCGCGGATTCTGTCGCATACAGATCGTGGCTCCGAGTTCCATCATGGCCTGGTTGTGGAAGCCTGGATTGGCATTGGTGATCAATAATTCAGCGAGCGGTGTGAAAAATTTCGCTGCTTCGGCACTGTCACGAAATTGCCGACCTTCGCCTGTCAACCGGGCGAGGATGCGAATTACGTTGCCGTCGACGCAGGCTACCGGATGGCCGAAGGAGACGCTCGTTACTGCAGCAGCTGTGTAAGGGCCGACGCCAGGCAATTCCCTCCACACTTCCGGTGTTCGTGGCTCCGTGTTCAGCGCGACGACGATTTTTGCGAGTTTGTAAAGGTTGCGCGCACGAGAGTAGTAACCTAGACCTTCCCACAGTTTAAGAATCTCGGTTTCCGACGCGGCGGCCAAGGTGCGGAAATCCGGCATTGCCTGCAGCCAGCGCTCGAAATAGGGCAACACTGTGGCGACCTGTGTTTGCTGGAGCATAAACTCGGAAACGACGGTCTTGTAGAGGGAAGAGGCCTCGCGCCAGGGTAGCTTACGGTGGTGCGCGGCATACCAAGCTTGTAAGGCTTGTTGAAACGCAGTGCGCTGAACGATGAGGAGCGAGGCGGCCACGAGAGTGCGTCGTAAAAAGGTGCAGAAGGCGCGATAAGACAAGCCTGCTCTGCGCCGCGTTTTCGTTTTTGCGTTTTGTCCACTTTTTTGAGACAACTTTCTCGAATGAAACGACAGCTCGACGATTCCGATGGGAACCCTACGGCAATCACTACATATGCTATCAAGCTGGACAATGCGCAGATAGAAAAATTGCGCGTTGCTTGCGCGGCGAAATCCTGGGAAGAAGCCGAAGTGGCGTATGCGCGGTTCGCCTTTAAAGGGCCGAAGGTCAATGTTACTGCGTACACCAGCGGCAAGGTGGTTGTAGCTGGCAAGGAGACGGAAAACTTTGTGCAAAACGTGTTGGAAGCAGAGGTCACTGGCGCGCCGCGGCTCGGCTATGACGAAGTGCATCATCCGGAGTGGTTTGAGCCGCACGCCGGGCTCGATGAAAGTGGCAAGGGCGACCTTTTCGGTCCAGTCGTTGCCGCTACAGTGATTGCGGAAAAGCCGGCGGTGCTCGAGTGGCTCAAGGCGGGCGTTCGCGACAGCAAAACTGTGGTCGATTCGCAGGTCTTAAAACTTGAGGGTCTGATTCGCATGACCCCTGGCGTTGTGGTGGAAACGGTCTATTACAGCATGACGAAATACAACGATCTCATGCTCAAGCCTCAGGCGAATTTGAACCACCTTCTCGCGTGGCAACATGCGCGGGCGCTGGAGGCGGCGTTGCAGAAAAAATGGGTCGCTTCCGGACTGCTTGATCAAATTTCCGAGAAACCGCTGGTGCAAAATGAGCTTAAAAAGCGAGGGCTTGAACGGTTCAAATTGGATATGCGCACTAAGGCTGAAGAAGATCCGGTCGTTGCTGCCGCTTCGATCGTGGCACGTTCGGAATATGTGCGACAAATGGCGGCGTTATCACGAGAGTTTGGCGATAAACTGCAAAAAGGCGCTGGCACGCTCGCGAAGGCGCAGGCGGCGCACATTATCGAGAAATTCGGCGTCTTGGCACTGCCGAAATTTGCGAAGTTGCATTTTCGCACATCCTTTGAAGTGGTGGTGGCCGCTGGGAAAATTGGCGCTCTTCCGCTCAAAGAGCCTCGCAAAAAAATTGAGTGGCGGCACCAAAAGAAAAAGCCAGAAGAGAATCAGTGAGTGTCGATTGGTGCGCGATGTTTGCGTGAACGTGCCAGCAACTTTAAAAAAACGATGTGTCCGTTAAACGCATCCCAACTCCGAAAATTCGACCTTGAGCAGATTCTCGGCTTTGAGAGCTTGTTGGGCTTAGACGAAGCGGGGCGCGGGGCACTGGCCGGTCCGGTTGTTGCTGCGGCCGTACTGGTGTCGCGCGAGTTTTTGGGAGGTCGCTGGGCACTGGCAAAGTCCGGGTGTGTCAACGATTCGAAGCAGTTGACGGCCGCCGAACGCGAAAAAATGTGGGCCGAATTCGAGGAGTTGATGCAAGCCGACCAGATTCACACGAATTACGGCGTGGCGAGTGTCGCCGAAATCGAGGCTCTTAATGTCTTTAGTGCGACGAAACTGGCGATGCGGCGCGCGCTCGAAGACATCTATCCGCCTGCTGTACTCGAGCTGAAGGAGAAGCTGGGCTTTTTTGCAACGCTGGAAGATCGGGTGACGTTCCAGCCCGCGGTATCTTGCAAAATCCTCATCGACGGCTTGCCCTTGCGTTTTTTCCCCTATCCTCATGAGGGTGTGGTCAAGGGCGATGCGCAGTCGCTTTGCATCGCGATGGCGTCGATTATCTCCAAGGTCACCCGGGACCGTTTAATGGATGAGCTGGACAAAGTGCATCCGCTTTACGGCTTTTCCAAACATAAGGGCTACGGCACCAAAAACCATCGGGAAGCGATACTTAAGTATGGTCGTTGCCTTGCACACCGCGACAGTTTCCTGAAAAGGCTTTTCGCCAAACCGCGGAATTTGGAAGGTCAATAGAGATTTTTACCGCCGCCGAGGGGAAAACTTTTACTTCTAGCAATAAAGGAGGGCAGTGATTCACAGGGGTATATCTCCTGTGAAATAGCTCCCCTGTTTTCACTTCTCCCCCTTTTTTTATTATATTTAAACCGTATGCTATGGGTTTTAGGAAACTCTATCGAACCTTATTTCCAGATTCTTGAGTCCAAGGTTCAAAAGCGTTTTTCAGGAAAATACTGACTTAAAGCCACAACTCGGAACAAAAGACCGATACTGTGCTTTCGCCGGCTCCTCGCGTGCGGTCGGCAATAGGGCTCAACGACTTTTTTCAGGCGCAAGGCGAATTCGACTGCGCTGCCAATATGCGCTAAAGTGGAGTGAAAGGTCGCTTCTTTTTCTGCCGCTGGCATTTACGTGGCGGGCGAATTTATGGGGGACCAAGACCTAGCCTTAGTTTCCAGGGGAACACGGCCAGCGCCAACACCGGGTAAGCTCACCCAGGAAAACAAGATTTACATCAGCTTGGGAAAATACAATTTCATCAACCTTGTTTCGGCCAAATCAAGCAGGCCCTTGTTGCCATAGTAGCCTTACTATGGCACGAAGCTCATGACAGCCGATCGCTTGCTGAGAAAAGGTCGGATTGTGGACGATCGCCAGATCGGCGTCACGACGTCAGGCGATCTCGCCGAAAAAGTTAGATATCTCGCTATCATTGGCGACGGCAGCGGCTTGAGCGTGGTGAGTAGAAACGGTAACTCTAAGTTCTAAAAGACAGCGTTCATTATTTTCTCTCCGATTTCTACGAAAGTTGACAAACTCGTGTTTGGTGTGACTGCTCTTGTAGAGTGAGGGGTGCTGGTGTGTCTAAATCTGGCTTTGGTTTCATAGGCAATTTTTTCACGGGCAAACATCAGGCGCGGGGTGGTGACGTCTCCTACACGTACAGTCTGCTCTTCCTCGGCGCCGAGCTTGCTCAAGGCGCATTTTGAACTGATAAAGGCAGTTTCCCCACAACGGCTTCATTCGATGCTCCTAAGGCTGGCAAGCTACGGCAGTTTATTGGCTATGTGGCTCAGAACAAATTGCAGACTCTGGCTGCGCCGGGATGCATTTGATCCGCACCGCGCACCATCGCGAAAAACCGAAAGATCAAATCGTGGCTGTTCGATCTCAACTATTTTGTCAAAGGTGACGTGCCTAGCTCCACGACGGATGGCGGCCGACTGTTGACGCGGTTTCAGGTTGCGTTCTAAGTAATGGACAAGGACCATGTCCGCCCGAAAACACACTTCGCTAGACAAAGTTCTTGGCCGGCTTGATCAGCTCGATACGGCAAATCTGCATAACCTCGTCCAGCGCCTTGCTCGTGAGCGTACGATGTTTGAGGCTGTTTTTAACACCCTGCAGGAAGGCGTGTTGGTCATCGATGTGAATGGCGTGATCGAATACGCTAACGAGTCTGCTGCTGGTTTTACTGGTGCCACCGACATGACTGGTGCTACGTTGTGGCGTCTTGTTCCAGGTTTGCGTGCTTCGCTTGAGAACGGCGAATACCCTGGCACGGCTGTGATACGCGAGCTGGAGCTTTTTTATCCGCAGACGCGTACTGTCTGTCTTTACATGGTTCCGTTCCAAAGCGAGGGTGAGGGGCGGAAGCTTGCCGTAATTCTTACCGACATTACCTGCGAAAAGAAATCCACGGAGGAATTGATCGAAAACGAAAAAGTGTCGTCGATCCTTCTGCTTGCTGCTGGCGTCGCCCACGAGCTTGGGAACCCGCTGAACTCGCTAACGATTCACCTTCAGCTCATCGAACGAAAATTTCGGAAGCTAAAGAAATCAAAGGAAGCCCGTTCGCTTGGAGACTCGATCAAAATTTGCCAGGACGAAGTAACGCGACTCGACGGCATCATCCGTAACTTTATCGAGGCGATCCATCCGCGCCCACCTGATCTTTCTGATCTCGATTTGAGCGAGCTCGTGCGCGAGATCGTGCAATTTCAGGCTCAGGAGCTCGACGATCGCGGTCTGCACGTCGATGTCGATTTTTCGCGCAGTGTGCCGCTCATCAGTGCCGACCGGAATCAACAAAAACAGGTGTTTTTTAATTTGATCAAAAACGCTATGGAAGCGATGAATCCTGGCGGGCGTTTGAGCATTCGGGTACGTTCGGACGACGACTCGGTTTATATGGCGATCGCTGACACGGGGGTGGGCATCAAAACCGATGATCTGGCTAAATTATTTTCGCCCTACCACACGACTAAGCCTAGCGGACACGGGCTCGGGCTGATGATCGTGCAGCGGATCATGCGCGATCACGGCGGGCACGTTGGTGTCGAGAGCAAAGAAGGTGTTGGAACCGTTGTTACGCTGCAGTTTCCACAGAAAAATCGCCGCGCTCGTATGATCACTGGCTGATTTACTTGGCGTGTGGTGCGTTTGCTGGAGCAAAATGGACAAACTATGCGTTCATCGGTAATGAGCACAAACTGCCCGCCCTCGACGCACTAACTGGTAACCTTTGCCAGCATTGCGAAGTGATCGCACTCTATCTCCATCTCCATTCGCTCGGACATCGAACCATTTTGGTAGATAAAAGATTGCCGAATGCCAGACGAGCGTTGCCGAGGGTGACCGGGCATTGGCGTCGGAATCGCTATTTACGTGGCCGTCTTGGAATTCAAAATTTTTGGTGAAGACCGACTGCATTACCAGCGATTTGCGCGAGATGCTACGACGTGCCGGGGGACGTGGAAGGGTCTGGGGAGTCGGAGGCCGGTTGCTTAAGCCAGCTAGGCTAGCAAAGAACCCAGAGGCCTAGAAGGAAAAGCGAGGCGAAACCAAATAGCATGGTGCTAAGAAATAAAATAGTCAAAATCAGCTTTCCACTTGCGGCAATCTTTATTTTATTTTGATGGTGTTGTTTTCTCTTGGCCGGTCCATCGAACGTTGTGCTTAATTGGATAGTGCAAGTTTCGTGGCGCTTGGCTTCCGCGATCCACTTGCTGTAGCTGCATTGTTGGCTCGGTGGAAAATTTTTTCAAGTAGTGCTCGACTTGGTCTAGCTGGACCGACGCACAGGCACCTCGGAATTGTTCAGTTTGCGCGCTGTGCGGATATAGCGGAACAACGTGGTGCCAAGCGAAATGCCGCGCAGGGCATGAATGTAGCCCATGAGCACTGCCGCTTCGTCGACTTTCCCGATTTCCTTATTGGGGATTTCCCCAAACCGCGATGCCAGAAACCAAAACGGATGTGCTCCTTGAAAGCCGTAAAATTTAAAAGCGGTTTGTTACGATAAGAGAAAAATGGTTGCTCCACTTGAGCGCTTTCTTCGTTTTCGGCGGCACCTGGTAAATCAATTTCTAGAGGTTTTTCAGGATAGGCTGGGCGAAAGAAGCGCGTCTGGAAAGTAGTCATCGGTACGGGAATCTGTGGCGGCGGCTATTTTTGGAGCTTCGAAAAGCCTGGGTGCGGTGCGAGGGGAAGGCCCGGACCGCAACTGGCCGACGAAAGGTGCAACTGAATGAAATTTTACTTAATTTCCACTTGCTTCTCAGAAGGTTGAAGCGTGAAAGAATCTAAAAATGGGGATTCTCGTATGTGCGTTTTTAAATTATTCCACGTTTGATTAGCTCGAAGTGCGAGGCGTTAACATGATGCCGCCTGCTTCCGCCTTTGGTCATGGGGCCACGAATTTTGTGGCACGATCGCAGATGTCGTGCTGCACTGTTCGCGCCCCTGGAGCAGCAGGGGCGTGGTGATAAGAAATTCTCTGGTGCCCTGGAGGCGGTGCGTGTGTTGTGGACACGGCGACGGCGATACTCATTGCTGCGCGTAACGGCAGGTTTTCGGAATGCACCGCCTGGGCGCTTTTGCGGAGTTCGTAAATGTGCTCGCGCGCTGTTTGATTCTGTGGCTAGAAGGTGTTCTGGCGGAATCAACTACGCTGACCGAATCGACGACCAGTAAACTGCACGTGGTGAATCTGATGAGAAACCTGCCGGAGTAGATTGTGCTAGTCATTGGCGCGGGCCCGATATATCCCCTCCCCAGCAAGCCCTACAAGCCCGTATGAGGAGTGTGTGTGACCAATCCGTGCGAGGAGGATATTCCCTCTGTTGCAGAAAGAGACGGCGTGCTTAGGGGGGCGTAATCCTTTACAGCCGATACGGTTAGGTAGTGGTTCCCTCCAAGAGAATTCTCGCTCGATACGTAGCGCCTTCTGCGTGGATTTGGTTTGCACAAAAGTACCGTTTATTTTGAAATCTACGATATCGTCTTGTACAAGAAGTAATTGTTTGGTGCCTATGCGGCGAAGATCGAGGAATTGCGTCAGACGTTCGAACTGATGGCGGCCGGCGTGCTTGGAAAAGAGTTAACGGGCTGAAGTCGAGCTAGCGCGGCTGGCGGCGAATCTACTCATTCAAGGATATTCGTCGAATTATCCACTTTGAGTCCGATTATCAGCGGTGGAAACTGGTAGATCCCAAACGATTGTTTCGGTTACTCGGTGGACTTTTTCGGCTTTGAACAGGTAATTTTCGGGAGCGACTAAGCTACCGAATATCGATTATCTGCGATGGGTGCAACGGTTGACGAGGCGTTTGCTAACACTTTGTAAAATAAAGTAGTAAAAAGCATACTATTAGTAACGTAACACCAAGACTTTTTGTCGATTTTTTTATCGATGGCTCGCCGACAAGGTGTTCCAGAGTGTGTGTCACAGGAAATAAAATTCCTTGCTGCCGTATTCGGTCGAGTAACACTGAGTTAATGGCTGAATCTGAACGTCATCCGTTCCTGCACGGGTTGAGCAAACACCGCGGTGCTCTGCCAACGGTCATGGTGACTTTCGGTGCGTCGGGCGACCTTACGGCCCGGAAGTTGATCCCTGCGATCTACAACCTTGCGGTTGATGGGTTGCTGCCCACAGATTTTAATCTAATAGGCTACAGCCGCAAGCCCCTGCAGGACGAGGAATTCAAAAAAAAGGCGGTTGATGCCATAAAAAAGTTTTCTCGCCGCAAGCTAAGCAAGGAAGTCTGGTCCCGTCTCGTGCCGCGCACTACCTACTTGCGCGGTGATTACACTGATAAGAAGGCTTTCGACCACCTCGCGAATACTATCAATGATATTGAAAAGAAAAACGGTCAGGAGATGCAAGCGCTGTTTTATATTTCGACTCCGCCGAACGTATTTGTACCGATCATTCGAAACCTCGGCGCGAGCTGTCTTGCGTCGAGACATCCGCGCGGTCTCTTTCAGTCGAAAGTTATCATCGAAAAACCCTTCGGCAAGGACCTCGCCAGCGCGCAGGCGTTAAACAAGGAGCTGACTTGCGTTTTCGACGAGCCGCAGGTTTTTCGCATTGACCACTATCTCGGTAAAGAAACCGTGCAGGACTTGCTCGTACAGCGTTTTTCTAACTCGATTTTTGAACCGATCTGGAATCGCAACTTCATCGATCATGTGCAGATCACCGTAGCCGAACAGGTTGGCGTAGAATCACGGGCTGGTTACTACGAGCAGAGCGGCGCGTTGCGCGACATGATCCAAAATCACACGATGCAGCTCCTTGCACTGACCGCAATGGAGGCGCCCGTTTCGCTTGATGCTGAATCGGTACGCAACGAAAAAGTGAAAGTTTTTAACGCTATCCAGCCGCTGCAGCTTGCTGGAGAAAATCCAGACTTTGCCCGCGCCCAGTATGGCGAGGGCCTCGTCGGCGGGAAACTGACGAAGGGCTACCTTTCCGAGGAGGACGTCGCTCCGGAATCCTCGACCGAAACCTATGCCGCACTTCGTCTCAGCATCAATAATTGGCGCTGGCAGGGCGTTCCGTTTTATCTCCGTTCCGGAAAACACATGGCGTGGCGTGTGAGTGAAATCGCGATTCGTTTCAAACAGCCGCCTGGCAGGCTTTTTGCGGAAGCCGAGCGTTTCCAGATTGCACCCAACACGCTCACATTCCAGATTCAGCCCGACGAGGGCTTGAGTCTGATCCTAAACGCCAAGGTGCCCGGTCTCGAGACGCGCACTCAGCCGGTGAAGATGAACTTCAAATACGCGACGACCTTCGGCTCAAACACACCGGAAGCTTACGAGCGCCTCGTGCTCGATGCGATGATTGGTGACAGCACGCTCTTCATCCGCGACGACGAAACGGAGCGTTCCTGGCAACTTTGCACGCCGCTTCTCGAATTCTGGGCGCAGCAAGGTCGTTCCGGCCTTGATACCTATGCTTCGGGTTCGTGGGGACCCAAATCCGCTGACCTACTGCTGGCGGCCAACGGCCATATATGGCGCGAACCTTGATTTTTCTCCGTGCTTAAGATCTTCGATACTTTGCCTGGGCAGGAGGTGCCGGTGGACGATATCGCCGCTGGGTTTGGCAAGTTGTGGGAAGAGTCGCCAGCAAAGGGTAGCCGCGCGGTCCAGCTCAATCTCGTGTTGCATTTTGGCCGTGAATCGACGGTCGAGGATGCGCTCGTACAGTTCCGTAATACCTTGAACTTTGCGCACCGTTATCCCTGCCGAGTGGTCGTACTCTGTCCTGATTTTTACGAGGATGCTCCGCCTAAGATTCGCGCGAAAATTTACGGGGAATGTTTTCTGGGAAAATCAAAGAGTGACATGCGGTGCGTCGAGTTTGTACTGCTCCACTACACCGTCTCGGTTCGTCAATATCTGGAGAGTCAGGTGTCGGTCTGCCTATCCACAGACCTACCGCTCTATTACTGGGCGCATCGGTTCTCGGCTGTAGCCCGACTGGTCGAATATAATTATCTGCTCACGCGGTCGTGCCGGGTGATTTTTGACAGCGCGGTTGTGCCGAACGATGCGTTTTCTCACCCGTGGCCGAACCGATCGGTGGTCCGCGATCTCGCTTACACCCGCACGTTGCCGCTGCGGCAGAACCTCGGCCAATTCTTCAGTCGCTATCGTCCCGAGTGGATTTGTGATGGCCTGAGGGGCGCGGTGCTGCGGCATCGCAAGACTTTTTCGGCCGAAGCCGGCTGTTTGCTCATCTGGCTCAAAAAAGGTTTCTCACGCATTGGGGCGGATGTGACGTACCTGCAGTTCACCACCGAACAGTCGGATTGTAAGGGCTGTCTCGAATTGGATTTTACCTACGCGAAGAAGAGTCGGAAATTTTTCTACTGGCAGGCGAACTTGAAGAAAAACGAGGCGCAGCTCCTCGGAAATTTCGGCAGTGGCTGCACGACGCTGGCGACAGACGCCCGACTCCTTGCTCCCGAGGTGTCGTTGGGTGAGGCGATGTTCTACTGATGTCGTGTCAGCTTCGCCAGCGGGCTGAGGTCAGACGACGCTTAGCACAACGTAACATCGTTTTCCTTTGCGGAACAAGAGATATTTCCCGAAAAGCAAGTCGGAGGTCGTGACGGCGTGCGCGTGGTTGACGCGGTTATTATTCAAATAGATGCCGCCAGCTTCAAGTAATTTGCGGGCTGCGCTCTTCGATTGCTCCAAGCCGGCTTGCACTACGAGTTCGGCGATTGGTGTGCCAGTACCGTCCAGTTTGGTTTTTTTGGTCGGCTGGGTCGGCACTCCGGCGATCACGTCGTTGAACACCGCTTCGGTGACGCCGTCGAGCGAGCCGCCGAAGAGAATCTCGCTGGCCTTGAGCGCGCCGGCGAGGGCATCGGTTCCGTGTACTAACGTGGTTATCTCTCGGGCAAGGACTTTTTGTGCGACACGGGCGCTGGGGTTGGCGGCGAGTTCCGTTTCGATGGCGGCGATTTCCTCCCGCGAGAGAAAAGTAAGCGTTTTGAGCAGCTTGATGACGTTGGCGTCGTTGGCATTGACAAAAAATTGGTAGAAGCGATACGGGCTTGTTTTTTTCGGATCCAGCCAAACGGTACCCGTGGCGGTTTTTCCGTATTTGGAGCCATCGGCTTTGGTTAGGAGCGGGAAAACAAGACCCCAGACGGTGGCGGCGAGTTTTTTGCGGGTGAGCTCGGCGCCGATGGTGATGTTGCCCCACTGGTCAGTGGCGCCTACCTGAAGTTCGCACCCGAAGGTTTCCCTCAAGTGGTAGAAGTCGTAACCCTGCAGCAGCATGTAGCTGAACTCCGTGAAGCTGATCCCGGTGTTGCGATCCTCCATGCGCGAGCGGACTGAGTCCTTTGCGACCATGGAGTTGACTGTGATAAATTTTCCAAAGTCCCGAAGAAAATCGAGGAATGAAAGCGATATTGTCCAGTCAGCGTTATTGACCAGGCGGGCGGGGTTTGGGACCGTGTCGAAATCGAGGAAACGGGTGAGCTGAGTGCGAATAGCTGCGATGTTGTGGGCGACCTGTTCGGGGGTCTGGAGGTTGCGCTCATCGGACTTACCCGAGGGATCCCCGACCATGCCGGTGGCGCCACCGGCTAGCACGATGGGATGATGGCCTGCAGATTGAAAGCGGCGGAGCGCGAATAGTGGCACTAGATTTCCCACATGGAGCGAATTAGCCGTTGGGTCGAACCCGCAATAAAGCGTGGTTGGGCCGCTAGCGAGGCGCTGGGCGAGCGCGTCGTGGTCGGTGCTATCGGCACAGAGGCCACGCCATTCAAGTTCGACAAGGATATTGCTCATGAAAGTGAGTAAACTTTACGGGGTTATCCGGCTGGTTTGCAAGCGCGGTGGAGAACTTAACTAATGGCCGGGCAATAATTTTTAGTGAGGATTCTCATATCGCCGAAAATGGGTTGCTCCAGGCGGAAAACTGAATCTATTTTTTCTGCTACACATAAAAAACCCCCTCCGGGAAGAAAACACCTTCAAATATTCACATCATGGCACTCGTTGTTGGAACAAAGGCCCCTGACTTTACGCTAAAATCGGCAACCTCGAATGGTCTCAAGGATGTCAAGCTGAGCGACCACTTCGGCAAGCAGCCGGTCGTTCTCCTTTTCTTCCCGCTGGCCTACACTGGTGTTTGTACGGCGGAGATGTGCGACGTCTCAAACGGACTGGGCGAATACGCCAATTTCGGGGCAGCGGTTTACGGCATAAGCGTGGACAGCCCTTTTGCCCAAGCGGCGTGGGCGAAGGAAAACAAAATCGCCGTGCCACTCCTTTCCGATTTGAACAAGACTACGACCAAAGTCTACGATGTGCTTTCCCCGAGCCTCGCTGGCATTGGCGACACGTCTGCCCGGGCGGCTTTAGTGATCAACAGAGACGGAGTCATCGTTTATTCCGAGCAGACGCCGACCCCTAAAGACCTGCCTAGCTTCGACAAAATCAAAGCAGCCCTCGCTTAAAAATTTACGGCGCGTTCCAGCAACGAATACGCTGTCTTCTTTTTAGCCTTTGAGTCACCCGATGAGCTTCCTCCAAAATCCATTCAACATCTTACAGATTTTTGCCGACGGAAAGAAATTCTATTCGCTGCCTGCATTCGAGGAAGCTGGCTTCCCGGTATCGCGCCTGCCGGTGAGCATCCGACTCGTGCTCGAGTCGGTGCTACGCAACTGTGACGGCAAACGAGTGCTCGAATCCAATGTCCGTGAATTGGCCAACTGGAAGCCGAACGAGGCCCGCACTGCGGAGATTCCCTTCGTTGTCGCGCGCATTGTGCTACAGGATCTCACGGGTGTGCCGCTTCTTGTCGACCTTGCGGCTATGCGTTCGGCTGTTGCAAAAATGGGCAAGAATCTCAAGGCTATCGAGCCGCTCGTTCCTGTTGATCTTGTCGTTGACCACTCGCTACAGGTCGACTTTTTCGGTTCTGCGGAGGCGATGCAGCGCAACCTCGATCTCGAGTTCACACGCAACCGCGAGCGCTATCAGTTCCTCAAGTGGGGCATGCAAGCTTTTGATACCTTCAGTGTCGTGCCGCCGGGCATCGGCATCGTGCACCAGGTCAATCTTGAATACCTTGCGAAGGGCGTGCTCAGAGTCGGCGATGTTTATTATCCTGATACGCTCGTTGGAACCGATTCCCATACGACGATGATTAACGGTGTCGGCATCGTTGGCTGGGGTGTTGGCGGCATCGAGGCCGAAGCTGGCATGCTTGGCCAACCGATTTATTTCCTCACACCAGACGTAGTAGGCGTGCACCTCACTGGTACCCTCAAGGAGGGCGTTACGGCAACCGACCTAGCGCTCACCGTCACGCAGCACATGCGCAAGACAAATGTCGTCGGAAAATTTGTCGAGTTTTTCGGACCTGGTGTCGCGGCGCTTCCTGTCGTCGATCGCGCGACTATTGCCAACATGGCGCCTGAATACGGGGCGACGATGGGCTTTTTCCCGATCGATGCCGAGTGCCCAACCTATTTGCGTGCCACGGGCCGTGACGAAGCGCACGTGGCGATTTATGAAGCTTACTACAAGGCGCAAGGCCTGTGGGGCATCCCTCAAAAGGGCCAGATCGATTATTCGCAGGTCGTCGAACTTGATCTCGGTACCATTGTGCCGAGCGTTGCCGGTCCGAAACGCCCGCAGGATCGCATCGAACTGTCGGAGTTGAAGAACAAGTTCACCACGGCGTTCACTAAGCCGGAGACCGAAAATGGTTTTGGGAAAAAGGCTGAGGACTATGCCAAGACGGTCGAAGTGTTTCCTCGTTCGAGTAGTGACGTTCATGTCTGTGATGGTGGCCAGGGGTTGGTCTCCGTCGCGGCTTTCGCTACCAATAGCACTAGCGTTCTTACCGAGCGTGAAATGGCCAACAACTGGCCGATGCCAGATGTCGTGCATGCCGCCGTATCACAAGTGCGCGGAGCCGTCAGCAACGGTAGCGTGCTCATTGCAGCCATCACAAGCTGCACTAACACTTCCAACCCGAGCGTCATGCTCGCCGCCGGTCTCCTCGCTAAGAAGGCCGTGGAAAAAGGCCTGAAGGTGAATCCGGTTGTGAAGTCCTCGCTGGCTCCAGGTTCGCGCGTCGTTACGGACTATTTGAATAAAACCGGTCTCACGCGGTATCTCGATCAGCTCGGTTTTCAGACCGTCGGTTACGGCTGTACCACCTGTATTGGCAATTCCGGTCCGCTGGATCCGGTGATCGAGGAAGTCGTGCTAAAAAACGACTTCGTTTCCGCCTCTGTCCTTTCCGGAAACCGTAACTTCGAAGCTCGCGTCCACCAGAACATCAAAGCCAACTTTCTCATGTCGCCGCCGCTTGTCGTCGCTTTTGCGCTCGCTGGTCGTGTGGATGTTGACATGGCCGTCGAACCGATCGGCAAGGACAAAGCCGGGAAAGACACCTTCCTAAAGGATATCTGGCCGAGTCTCCAGGAAGTTCGCGATCAAATGGCTGCTGCACTAAAGCCTGAGGTGTTTCGAAAACTTTACGCTGACTTCGCCGTGCAAAACCCGAAGTGGAACAAAATAACGTCCATCACCGGAAACGTTTACCAGTTCGACTCCAAGTCGACCTACATTCAGGAGCCGCCCTTTTTCGCCGGTTTTGGTATGGAGCTGGACATGATCAAGCCGATTTCCGGAGCGCGGTTGCTCGGCATTTTTGGCGACTCCATCACGACCGACCACATCTCTCCGGCCGGAGCGATCAAGAGGAACGCCCCAGCTGGCAAATATCTTCTCGAAAAAGGCGTCGCTTTCGAAGATTTTAATTCCTATGGCTCTCGTCGCGGCAACGACCGCGTGATGACGCGTGGTACTTTCGCAAACGTCCGTATCAAAAACTTGATGCTCGGTGGCAAAGAAGGTGGCAATACACTCGGACCCGATGGGATCGAGATGTCCATCTATGATGCTTCGATGGCTTATCAAACGGCCGGCGTGCCGCTCATCCTGGTGGCTGGTCAGGAATACGGAACCGGTTCCTCGCGTGACTGGGCTGCAAAAGGTACGAATCTTCTCGGTGTCAAAGCAGTTGTCGCGCAAAGCTTCGAGCGCATCCATCGCTCGAATCTCGTCGGCATGAGTGTACTGCCGCTCCAGTTCAAGGAAGGCGTGAATGCGATCAGCTTGAAACTCGACGGTACGGAGATATATGATGTCATCGGTCTCGGTGCCGATCTCAAGCCACAGCAGGATCTCGTCCTCAAGGTCACGCGTAAGAGTGGCGCTGTGGAAAATGTGCCGGTGACATGCCGGATCGATACGCCGATTGAGGTCGAATATTATCAGCATGGCGGTATCTTGCCTTACGTGCTTCGCCAGATCGTCGCGTGTAATTAAAGCTCCTTCATCCCCTGACTGTATGTCCGAAGTTATCACATTAAGTCTTTTTTTGTCGATGTTTATGCCGAGCCCGTCCTCGTTCGCATTGAGGGGCGTGCTTCGCTCATGAATAGTGGCAGCCTGAAAATTTTTTCTGAGAGATGACGCAGCATGACAAAATCCATTTTGTCATCGACTTTGTCCATTGCACGAGCATGGACAGCACGTTCCTCGGCGTGTGCTGTCCATTCGTGGCTTTGAAACTGCATTGCCGTCAGCCTAAGGACGCTTATACTCGTGCGTGCTGGAGAACTTAATTTGGAACTAATTCGCAACCTCGGCTTGCACCGGCTGGCAATGGTTGGGTTGATAGGGGAAACTTCCCTATGGACCTTGGCGGCGGTCGGCAGACACTGGGCGAAGCCCCGCGCGCAGCAAACTAGAAAATGCCCGCCTCCGTGCTAGAAGCTAGAAGCGCACGGAAAGCTTGTAACCGCCGACTAGGCCAATGCGTCTAAGTTTCAGGACGTGCTCACCTTTTTGCGTAATCGCGTCAATTTCCGCTAACGATTTCGTCCGTCATGATCCTCTTTCTGCTTGGCGGATTGCGCTTGGTGCCGTTGTGGTCTCTTCTTTCTATTGTCGAGCCCAGCGCGTGGCTGCGCGGGTGGAGAAAGAGAAATTGTTGCTGTTCGATGAATGGCAGATCGTACTCGATTTTATGCAAAGCATGGTCGATTCGGTTGGCGAGCGCCTCTCGCGCGACGAGTTGTTCCAGCGCATCGTCCATGCTTCGATTCTAAGTACTGGGGCGCTAAGCTTCCAGTATATTCGAGAAGGGAGCATACAATCGTATGCGTGGCATTGTAGTCGAAGGGCTCTTTCCCGATGCGCTTGGCCGATCGCCGACACGCAGCGGATGAGGCTGGGCACACGAGCGAAGTTTATCGAATAGGTGCTGAAGTTTGAGGAATTTCCCGTTGGCGAAGGCGTGGCCGGCTGCGTTGCGGCGACCAGTTCTGGTGAGCTTGTTGTCAACGCGATCAATCGTTAAACACGATTGATCCGGTGCTCGTAGTACGCTCCGTGATCGTTTTCCCGCAATCATCTCATAGGTGCCCTTGTCGTCTGTAACGCTGCTGATGGACTGCCCTTTACTGAAAGCGACTATTCTCTCGTGGCCGCGCTTGCTGAACAGGCCGGACAACGCCGACTTCATCAACCTCGAGATCGAAAAATAGCGCCTCGATCTGGATTTGGGAGTGGCTATAGAACTCCAGAAGATACTATTGTCTATTAATTTACCTACCATCGAACATTTGGAAATCGATGTTCTCTACCTTGCCGCGCAAAAGGTTGCGGGGGACTTCTACGACATCATCCGGAAGTGATACGAAGCTTGGTGTCATTGTCGCTGACGTGTCTGGTAAAGGTATTGCTGCCTCGTTACGTTACTGATGGCCATCTGCCGTACGTTGCTTCGTCGCTTCATCGTGTGCTACGATTCGCCGGCGCGCTTATTGATTGAGCTAAACCGGGCGCTTGACGGAAAAATCCGCGGAGGCATATCAGATGACGTATGCCGTGATCAATCAGGTGACGCTAGCCTTTGCCGGCCACGAGCGGCCCCTCTTTTCCCGGCGGGATCAGAATGGGGTGCCGCGCAGCGAATTTGTGTCTTCCGAAAGCACGCCGATCGGGCTAGTTGGCGCCGACATGTTCGAGCAGATCATGGTCGATCAAGTCGTGCCGTTCGAGCCCAGTGACGTGTTTTCCCTCTATACCGACGGTTTGACGGAGGCGGCCAATCTCGATGACAAGGAATTCGACTGGCTAACAGCCTGCGTGCTGTGTGTGCCAGCAGACCGTGCGAGATAAATGGCACAATTTTGAAAACCGTGCAGTGTTTCAGCAGCAGTACGGAGCTGCGCGACGACTTCACGCTCGTGACGGTAAAGCGCGGGAGCTAAATCGGATTTGTTTGTTTGTTCCTCCTATTCCCTTCAACACATGGTATCCACCTCTTTTTTACCACCCCGACACTATTTGGTCGCTATGGACGATACGGCGGCTTATTCGTTTTCGAAATGTTGATGATGGCCCTTGACCCAGCTGCAACCTATCGGTGCCGAAAGACTCGGGGTTCCAAAACTAGCGGAGTCATGATTTAAAGGAATTCGCCAGCTAACTGGCCAATCCTTGTTTTGCAGAACGCCTGACCGAGCATTTCGGCCGTGCAAAGGTTTACCTCAAGCGCGAAGGTTTGGGTTTGTTCCACACTGGTGTGCACAAAATCAATAGCGCGCTTCCCGAAGGTACTGTCTGTGGAGTGCATGTATGCGGAACCCGGCGTTGGCCGATACGGTGTCGCGACGGCGGATGCTTGCTCGAAATTCGGCCTCGGATGCGTTGTCTACATGGAGGCTTACGGCAGGAGTAGTAGGTGCTGAATGTGTTTTGCATGCGGCTCGTGGGGCCAAGGTCATTGGTGTGAGGGCCGGACAAAAGATGTTCAAGGAAGCGATAAACGAGGCGGTGTGCGATTGGGTGACTAATGTGCGCAACTACACCCTTTGTCCCGTCTATGGTTCGTGTTTAGGTATCCAGTGATTGTTCGAGATTTTTATCGCGTGATCGGCCTGGAGGCGAAAGAGTAGATTCTGGGGCGCGAATGCCGGCTGTCCGACGAACTGGTCGTCTTCGTAGGCGGTGAAAGCAGCGCAATCGAACTGCTTTTCGAGTTTATCGACGAGCCTGGAGCAAAGGTGGTCGGTTCGAAACCGGAGGCTGATGGGGCGTTGCTGCAGGCCTGCAAAACCTTTGCGTCGAAGAGCAGATGAAGTTTACGCAATTGATGAGCGCCGGATTCGATTAGTGCGGCTGTTGATCCGGAAAGTTTCTTTTGTTGCAGGGACAGGCGGACCGATTTTTTTTATGATATGGATGATGGGGTCATGGAAACTTTCCAATGTTGTTTCTGACCGAAGACATCACCCAGGCTAACTGAGAGTTATGCACGCGCTTGCGCATGGATTGAAGCTTGCCAAGGAACTGGGTAAGGACAAGATAGTACTCGTGAATCTGTCGGGCGTTGCGAAAAAGGCGTGCAATAGGTCGAAAACCCTTCGATTTGGCCCCTATCAAATCGATGTTCGGATTCGTTTGCACTTTCGCGGCCGTTGGAATGCATACCTTGAGCATGCAGGTTTTATTCCGTCAACCTGCTGTGGGCTCGATCAGAGGTGTTTTGCTATCCGACGACTGGGAGACGGTGGAGGGGAACGGTCGTCAAAGCCGTGGCTGTGGTCATCGAACGTCTCGGAATGCTGGCTGGGAAGAACGAATTGGAGTTTAAGTGAAACAAGGAACTGATCTAGCAGGCTGTGCGTAACGAGAAAGTCGGCGTCACTGACCTTCCAGATGAAGCAGCGCAGGCATGGCCGAAAATCGACACCGGTAGTTATTGCGAACAATTGATGCAGTGGTTGCGGACGGCTGGGCTGGAGCTCGATGTGAATGGAGAACGGGTGCTGGGAGGTCGCGTTTTTTTTCGACCATTTCGGCGTGATAGAGAAGTTAACACACTTGCAAATCCATCTTCTGGTATTTGACAGAGCTGTTGCAGAGCGATGGCGAGATTGGAATTCAAGGCGGAGCTTATTTTGGGAGGAATCGACTCGATCGGCAGCAAGGCGAACCGGTCTGGAAGTATCCCAGCGCGTGATTGAGTGCAAAATAAATTGGGATCTGTCCGCGAACAGATCACTAGCTTTGGAGTAGGAAACTGCCAAACTGGAATTGTTTCGCTGACTAGGGCGAGTCAGGCTGGCGAAGCGACCAGACGATGTAGGCGAACATCCCGGTGCAGATGCTGGCATCGGCTATGTTGAACGTCGGATAGGTATAGCTGCCGAAATGGAAGTCGAGAAAATCGATGACGTAGCCGTGGATGAGCCGGTCGAAAAGATTCCCGGCTGCGCCTCCGCAGAGGAGGCCAAAACAGATTTGTGCGACCGTGTGGCGCAGGCGGAGCGCCGAGCGCCAGAAAAAGATCGTGAACAACGTGCTTAGAGCGAAGAGGGCGAGCATGGTGCTGCGGCCGGTAAAAATGCTCCACGCAGCACCGGTATTGCCTACTTGCACTATGTAGAATAAATCTGGGACAACCCTGAGGCTGTTGTGTGGCCCATAGCTGCCAAGCGGCAGGAAGGCCGTGATCCACAGTTTCGTAATTCGGTCGACGATGAAGGTTACGAAGGCAAATAGCCACAGCCATCGATAGGAGAAGATAAGCTCGCTAGGTAGATGAACAACTTGGCGCGAAACTGGCGAATTTCCCGCGGTCTGGGTGCTGGCGTCAGAGCTTACTGATTTCAAGCGAGGAGAAGGTGGTGCGTTATTCGTCGTCGTTATCTTCGTCACTCACTTTTATGCCACCTTCTTCTTCGCCTGCGTTACCGAAGAGGCCGCCACGCTGAATTGTGCGATGGGAGTGGCGCTCCACTTCCTTTTGAGCTTCGGCGGAATAGCGGGTGAATGGAACGGCGAGCAGACGCTCATTGGAGATCCGTTTTTTGGTGATTTCACAGATGCCGTAGGCTCCGTTGTGGATGCGTTTGATGGCAGCTTCGATTTCGGAAAGGGCCTCCTGCTCGCTTGAAACAAGGCTTAGTGCAAAGTCGCGATCGAAGGTGTCGGTGCCGGCGTCGGCCATATGCTGGCCGTAGCCGGAGAGATCTCCGGAGTCGTCTTTCGCGGATTTGAGAAGCGTTTCCTCCGTATGTTCACCGAGCTGGGCGAGCACGTGGGAACGGAGATCGAGGAGCAAGCAATAGTAGCTGCGGAGTTTTTCGGGCACTTCGTTTTTGTCGATCTCGATCGGTGGCTTGGGACCCTTCTTCGGGTTAAAACCGAGAATGTCGTTCAGCGAGGCAGCTTTGACGTGGTTCGGCTTGGCCGGTTTGTTGAGCTTGGCGGCCTCGGCGAGCTTGTTGGAAAGCACGGCTGGCTTGGCTCCGTTTTTTACAGTTTTCAGCGTCTTGGCTTGCTTCTCGTTTTTTGCGATAATTTCACGGACTTCGTCGAAAGAGAAGAAGATGGATTTGGCGGGGCCAGTAGGTTTGTGCTCAAGAACTCTACGCTTCAGATTGGTGGCGGGAAATGAGACATTGGCCACTGGCTTTTCTGATGCAAGATCATCCGGCTCCGGCGCTGGATTGGAGGGGTGTAACTTGTCGATGAAGATAGACTTTTTTGCTGAGTTCTTCTTGCTTTTGGCCATAAGAAAATAGTAGTTAAAATTTAAGGGATTCCATACAGCGAGGGCAAACATCTCCGAGCGGGTGATGTGTCAAAATGGATACCCAGCGCCAGCACCGCTGGCAACGGACGAGTCCAGCCTCCCTGGCATGATGTGCGCGGATTTCGACCTCGCTAGCAAGCTTCGGTGAAACATTGACTTGGGAAACGATGAAAACCTCCTGACATTTTTCCAACATGGCGTAGACGGGATTGTTTGGGCTGGTCTTAAAGTCGAGCACGGCGTCGAGAGACTTTCCAATGGTGCCGGCTTGGCGCAGCGCCTCAAGATGTTCACTAACGGCTGCGCGCAGTTTAAACAGTGCGGTGAAATCGTGTTCAATCGCTGTGTTTTCCCAATCGGGTGGAACGACTGGCCAGTCCTGCAGATGGACGGAATCGTCGGTGTATTCCTTGCCCGCGGTTCCGAAGCTCCAGGCTTCGTCGGCGGTGAAGCTGAGCACAGGGGCCAGCAGGCGGACCAGAGAGCGGAAAATGTAATGGATAACGGTCTGCGAGGAACGGCGCAACGGATGCCGCGAACTGAGGGTGTAGAGGCGGTCCTTGAGGATGTCATGATAGGTCGCCGACAATGTGACCGAACAAAACTGATTACAGAGTTGATAAACGCGGTGGAATTCACAGACATCGTAGGCGGCTGTGCATTTCTCGATCAACTTGGCGGTTTGATGCAACGCCCAGCGGTCGAGCGCGTCTAGCTTTTCGTAGGCGATCTCGTGTGTTTCGGGATCGAAATCAAAGAGATTCGAAAGTTGGAATCGGAAGGTGTTGCGGAAAAGCCGATAGGCGTCGCTCACGTGCTTGAGAATCTCGTCGTCGACTGGGATGTCATCGCGAAAATCCTGTGAGGCAATCCAGAGGCGGATGACATCGGCGCCGTACTTGGCGATGTAGGTGTCGGCGGTTTGCGGCTTCTGGTAGGTCGAACTTTTAGATATTTTTTTGTGGTTCTTGTCAACAATGAACCCGTGGGTGAGAACGGCCTTGTAAGGCGCCGCGCCGAATGCGATGGCGCCCGTCCAGAGCGAAGATTGGAACCAGCCGCGGTGCTGGTCGCTGCCTTCGAGATAGAGGTCGGCGGGCCAGTGTGTGTTGCCCTGTCCGTGTTTGAGCACGGCGGCATGTGAAGAACCGGAGTCGACCCACACGTCGATGGTGTCGCGCCCGCAAATTAGTTCGCTGGCTGCCGGCCAGCCGGACGGCAGCTTGACGCCGGCCAGGATTTCGGTGGGGCTGGCATGGTACCAAAAGTTGGTGTCGCGCGCGGCGACTTTGTCGGCGATTGCGCAGACTACACTAGCGTCGAGGTAGACGTTTTTCTTTGCGTCGTAGAAGGCGGGAATCGGAACGCCCCACGAACGCTGGCGGCTGATGCACCAATCGGGTCGCGACTCGACGGCGCTGCGGATGCGGGCTTCGCCCCAGGCGGGAATCCAGCCTTGCACCTTGGCAATCTTGGTGATTTCGGCGAGCGCAGTCTGGCGGGCACCAGATTTGTCGAGAGAGACAAACCACTGGTCGACGGCGCGAAAGATGATTGGTGTCTTTGAGCGCCAACAGTGCGGGTATTGGTGCTCGTAACGCTGCTTGGCGAGGAGGGCTCCGGAGACGTCGAGCTTCTTCAGTATGGCGATATTAGCTGGCGAGGTTTTCTTGATTCCTAGATCTCCGACGGATTCGAGCGTGTTCAGTCCCACAAGATCGGGAGGTACCTTGCTATCGTCGAGGTATTTGCCGTCACTGCCGACCGGACAGTAGATTTCCAAACCGTATTTGAGGCCAGTCTGATAATCTTCGTCGCCGTGGCCGGGCGCGGTGTGAACGCAACCCGTGCCGCTGTTAGTTGTGACGTAGTTGGCGAGGACGATTGGCGAGGCGCGGTCGATGAACGGGTGGCGGGTGGTGAGTTTTTCCAGTTTCGCTCCGGGAAAAGTCTGCACTACAGCAGGCTGGCTCTCGAACTTCGCTGCTGACGCAACGGATCCGAGTAACGCCTTCGCGACAATGATGCGCTCGGTACCGAGGTCGGCAACGACATAATCGACTTCCGGATGCAGGGCGATTGCAAGATTGGCAGTAATGGTCCAGGGCGTGGTTGTCCAAATGACGATGGAAAGCTGTTTGCCGGTGGGTAGGCCAAACTTTGCTGCCTCATCGGTTGGGACAGGGAATCTTACCCAGATTGAGAGCGAGACGTGATTTTTGTATTCGACCTCTGCTTCGGCGAGCGCGGTTTCGAACGGAATTGACCAATATACGGGCTTCTTGCTCCGGTAGACGATGCCTTTTTCCACAAAGACAGCGATGGTGCGAAGAATGTCGGCCTTGTAGGCGGGTGTCTTGGTTTTGTATTCGTGGTCCCAGTCGGCGAGAATGCCGATGCGTTTGAACTGGGCAGCTTGTTTTGCGATCCAGGTTTCAGAAAACGCATCGCACTTCGCGCACAGTTCGGGTATCGTGAGATTGAGTTTTTCCTCCTGTACCTTGCGCGAGACCTTTTGTTCGATGGGCAGGCCATGGCAGTCCCAACCAGGGACATAGGGCGTGCGGTAGCCGCGCATCGATTTGTAGCGATTGATGATGTCCTTGAGAGTCTTGTTAAGTGCAGTGCCGATATGGACGTCCCCATTGGTGAAAGGCGGGCCGTCGTGCAGGACAAAAACAGGCGCGGCGGTGCGGTTTTTCTGGATGCGCTGAAACAACTGAGTCTTTTCCCAATGTGCGACGCGGGCTGGCTCGCGTCGCACGAGGTTGGCGCGCATTGGAAAATCGGTTTTCGGGAGGAGGAGTGTGTTTTTGAGTTCCTGTGCCATCGACAAGATAAAAAGCCTAGACGCTACTTCGGAGAGAAGGCGAGTCAAGGGGGGATCAGAGTCAAAAATTCCGGAATTTTAGGCGCGAAACCTGATGGTTTTTTTGCGAGCTGAAACCCATTTTTGAATACAGCGTGGCAACAAGCAAGGAGGTAGTCGCTGTCATTGGTAGCCGATAGATAGGCCGGTGCTTTCCGCTTTGCAGCGGTTGAGCGGCTTCAGAAAACATTCGTGGCCGAGGTTATATTTTATATTGAAGGATTGTGTGAGATCAGAAGGTGTAGTTGGCAAACGCAGACTTGCCTTGCGCGCCGAGCAGCTTGCAAAGATCTGGAGAAATGTGGTCCAAGAGGGCCGCGGTCGATATAGTTTGAGTTTGGGCGTTCTCCGATTGGTGCATGCCTTTTGCGAAAACGGCTAGCCCGATGTGCCCCCGTCGGGGGCCTGGTCTGGAAGAATGCTGGACGAAGAAAGTGCTCAGTATCTGTAGACGTTTCGGCGAGGACAGAAACCAAAATCATCGAGCGGATACGTAACCTGGTCGCGATTTATAACTTAGAAAGAGTGAAAGAGTGCGATTAGAGGCTGATGCGGCACATGTTAGTGATCGACGTAAGAGGATGCTCGCCAAATTTCCCAAAAGTCAAGGCGGCAAGACCGTCGGCAAGAAGGGCGAGTGGCACAGCGTCGAATTCGTCGGATTTGGACTACGTTACCGTGCTGCGAGACCACTTGCTACGGCGGTCCGGAAATGATTTTTTTGTTTTGGCGTTGAGCTATGCGGTTTCGGATGGCAGCGCGATAGCGAGAGCATCAGTCATGGTTTGTAGGCTTTCGTGAAGTGACCCGGTGGCGGAACGCCGGCGAATTTGCCGTGGACACCTCGTTCTGCAGCCTTGATTTGCAAGGTACGCAGGATGGATCCGCAGGCTATTTGGGTTTCCTTGGGGTGCTTCAAAAATAGCCATCAGACCATTTTTTAGCTCAGATATTCAGATAGAGTGTTGTTCCAAAGGGTTCGCAGGCCGTCTGTGCGGCCCGGTGTCAGTGGACTATGGACTATACACTTCCTCGAAATCGTAGTGGGGAGTAAGGTCGACGCTGCTGCCGCGAACCGTCAGATGGCGCTCTCGCATTTGCCGGCGAGGAAAAATATATGTTATTGTTAAATCAGTGAGTTACTGACTGCGCGCGTGAACCATGAACGACACGCCGGGTGCATGATATGGTTTTCCCCCGGCCAGTTCTGGCCGATGTGCCCTGGCGGAAGCTAGCAGCGTCTTTCCGCGAAGACGCGGGAGATATCCCCCCCGGATTTTTCGAAGGAGATCCGGATTCGAGCCTGCCGGATATCTACCTCCGCTTTCGGGACGCGTTCAAGCGTTCCTCGATGGAACTAATGGCACAGCCCTATGCCGCGAATATCTTGCAGATGCGATCTTGCAATTCCTTCTGGGAACGACAAGACAAGGAATAGATCGGAGAAGATAAAGGCAAAACAGAGCTGGCGGCCTTTGGGAAGCTAATGGATGTGGGTATCAGGGGTAGTAAGCGGGAGAGTAGTGGAAGATTCGACGCGGAAGGCTGGGGGATACGGCCTTGCTAAATTTTGGGCTGTGTGCTACGGACCTGTTCATTTTTTTGTTCTCTTTTTTTATGAATTCTGTTTTGTTTATTACTATTGCTGTTACCGGCTTGATTGTGGCTTTTTTTCATGCAGCAATCCCGACACATTGGCTTCCTTTTGTGCTGGTGGCGCGGGCACGAGGATGGAGCCGGACGCGCGCGCTATGGGTTGCGATGTTTGCGGGGCTGGGACACGTGCTGCTGACCAGTTTGTTGGGGCTGCTGACAGCGTGGTTCGGCTTTAAATTGAACGAGAAAGCCAGCCGACAGTTTCCGTGGATCATTGGCAGCGTATTGATGATAATCGGCCTGTTTTATCTCTGGCTCCACTTTAGGAGGCGTAAGCCTTTGCATCACCATGGGCCGGGCAGCCCGAGTCAATACAGACATGAATGCGGGCACAGCCATTGGGGCCAGTGGGGCCAGAGGTTGAAGGACAGCAATCTCGCTGCGACTGGGAAAAGTGAGTGGGCCGTGATTACGGGTCTTTTTTTTATGCTGGCCCTTTTACCGTGCGAGGCGCTTTTTCCTATTTATTTTTCTGGCGTGCAGTTTGGATGGTTCGGTTTCTTGGTGTTGAGCGCCATACTTGCGGTGAGTGCGCTGGCGGGAACGCTGGTTTTTACTTGGCTGACGCTCGCCGGGCTGCAGCGCTTTTCGATCGAGCATTTCGAGAAAAACGAGGCTGCTTGGCTGGGCGCAACTTTCTTCGTGCTGGGTGCGCTCGCGATAGTTATCGAGCGTGGGCATTGATAGAGATGATCGTTTCTAACAGGACTGCTTTTTAGCGTGTTTTTTTAGACCTCGATCCCTTTCATGACGAACGCGACGTGTTCGAAAGCTATGACGTTGTTGAATGGGATCCTTTTGAAGGCGATAAGATCGGTATAGTTGCCGTGGCTGCGGTGGTCGACCTTTTCCGGTTGGGCGCCCAGCCAAAGCACTATCGGCGGCGTGCACGGTGTTGGCTTGGGTGGCTTGCATAAGTGTCGTAACCTACTTCGCCAGGCAATAAAAATTGTTTCGCGTTCCAACTATTGGGGTAGGGGCCGGGTTCGGTACCGTAGGCGAGTGTGGTGCCAAGTGAGGGCTAGCTTTTTGAAAGCTTTCGTGCTGGAGGAGGCCGGGCTTTGAGCTCCTTTTCGATGATTTCCCGGATAATGCTAGCTTATGCTAGCTTAGCGTGTTCGCTGAGGATATAGTCGTCGTTGTAGATGTCGAAGACGAGGCGAGCTCCGTGTCACTTGGCGAATTTTAGGTCTTCGTCGTCAATCAAACTGCTGTACTCGACGGAGACGGCAACGGCGATTTCATGTTTTCGATCCTGTGGGCTTGGGGCAGCCGACTTTGCGGCCCCACATGGCCGGCTTAGTCGATGGCGGTCTTGGTTTCCTCGAGGGAATATTGCGAGGCGCGCTAGCGGATTCTTCTTCAAAAAGAACGCCTTGGCCAGAACCTTGATCGCGTTGGTGTCGTATTTAGTGTTTTTGCGAGCTTTTTTAGTTCCTAAATGCATTGGCTATTCCGTTGATTCTGTCGAAGCGAAGATAAGACGTCATACCATTGATATTGCCATGCTTGCTGGTGGCACTTGGAACTGGACTACATGCTGAGCATGCTCGGGGCCCCCCCGGGCACGGAACCGGAGTCGATGGCATGTTTCAGGGCGAAGTAGACGTAGCTGTCGGCTTCCCACATTGAGAATGGTGGCGAATCAGGCTTCGAGTGTGTAGCGAGCGGGTCGGTTCAGACCAGCGCCATCTCCTTTGGGTTTCGGGTTGTTTAAAAACCACGGCAACGTTACTTCGAAAACTAAACCAGCGGGAGAGGTGGGTCCCAGTTTCAAGCAGCTGCTGTGGAACAAGATCAAACGTAGCAACAAATCGAGAGGCTAAGGCTGGTCAAACTTTGGCTGCCCGGTGGCATGGGCGGAGAGCTGGAAAAGTGGAATGAACAGTCTCGGCATGTTTTCCTCACTAGCTTCTGGGCCTCTGTCGGCGACGGTAACTTTTAAAGCGTCAAGTTGCTGGGCGAGAGCTTGGGGCTGATGATTGGTGCCGACTCCCTTGGTGAGTGCTGGAAGGTTTGCCCAAGGTTTTTTTACTAAAATTTTCTGTGCGTTGAGGGCGACGTGGTCGAGGATGTCGTGGATGAGACTGGCCATGCGTTCTTCTTCGCCGAGCAGGCCGTCGATCAACTTGCGTTTGTGTGGTTAGTTTCTCGCCGCCCTCCTCGGAGGGCGGCGAGGGGGATTTTGAGATTGTGCGAGGGAAACGCCGAGAAGGCGTCTTTTAAATTGAACGGCCATCTTGGCTATCTCCTTGGCCGAGCTGGCTGCATGTTGATCTGGTCGGCGGACTTTAGTTGCAGGTACTAGCGGCTGATTACGGCGACGAGTGTTGCGAGAATGAAGATCACAAAGCCGACGGGTATGAACAGCTAGCAGCGAATGGTGCGGGCGATTTCGGTGTTTTTGAGCTGTTTTTCTCGGAGGAGGAGGTTTAGCTCTATCTCACATCTTCCCGTTACATATTTATCGTTGAGGGCGGAGACCTGCTAAACCGGTTCGTTCGCTAAAGGCGGCCTGATTTTCATCCAGCAGTTTGCTGACTTCCATTGGTAGGTGCTTTTTGAAATGGTCTTTAGCTTGGTCGGCTTGCACGAGAATGTTGTAGCAGGCAAGTTGTGTGGGCTTTTTGGCGACGTCGGCAATGCGGTTTGTGACGGTTCCGAGGTCGGCTTTGTTCATATCTAGCAGTTCCGACGCGAAGCTCAGATAGGAATGCTGGGCGCCATTGTTGGCGCGATGTGTGGCAACTTCCTGAAGGGCGTTCGTGATATCAGAGATTGTGAGAGTGAAAATGGTGTTGGCAGAGGCCAACCGTGCTAACCGATATTTTGTCGCTGCTGTTGTTTCCTCCATAATGAAGTAGGAAGTGATAGAGAGATTATTGATGATGTAGTTTCCTTGTGTAATTAGCTGCATGGCGCAGCTTGCCAATCAAATTGGCTCGGAGGTGTCCGGTGCAACGGAGCGGAAGCTCTATTGATAAAAACTTCCCAATTTAATCCGTTCCAGGCGATGCGATTCGTTTGGCTGGATCTGTCGCTGGAAACTCCGGAATAGATCGATGGTATCGAATCGCTTCCCATATTTACTTCGATAACGTGGTTCGCAAACGCTGTTGCTGTGAAAAAATATAGATAGAACCTCAAGTTGAAACCTATGGCGCTGTTTGCGCTGGACGCCGCAGCGTTGCTGCCTCGAACCGACTAAGTGAAGGATACTGACGGAGACGCAAGGCCATGCTGCTACCGCTGTTCGTATCGGTTTAATTATTGGAGTTTGGGAAAAATCCCAAAAATCAACTGTTCTTGTGCTTTGCCGCCAATGGCGATGATGGTCCCGTTGTCGTTTGCTGTGGATGCGACTGAATAGGTGATTCTGTTGAAGAGGAAAATGCTGTTGAACGTTTGATTACTCAGCGAAGTCAGCCGATCTTGCCGTTTGGCAAGATCGAAATTATAGCTATCGAGATCGGAAAAACTCTTGGCTGGATCGCTCACCTAGTGTCTTCAGCTTGAAGACATACACCGTTTAGCGCTTTGCCTGCGATGTCTTGCGTCTGGAAAAGAGGTAGCGTTGCCAAGATTGCTTCCAAGGGCGCTTTCCCGGTGGGGCAGCGGCGAACTTCATCGAGACAGCTAGGCTATCGGCATTGTCCGACTGATTGACAGTTTTTGATTCACTTGAGAACCGAGTTAGGTTGGTCTGGATCGAGCGGTTGGATGCGGCTAGATTATTTTCCGCGAGCGTGGCCGCGGAATTGATATTGATGGTGGTAGCCATGAATCTTCCATGACTGTTGGATTGCGGTTTTCTGTGCCGCAAATGCACGGGCGTGTAAGCGGCTAACTGCATCACGCCAAACGATGTGGAACGCAGACAGCTACGGGCTTGCCAGGAAGAATCTGTAGATCTGTAGAGAATTTAAAAATTTCGATGATTGTTATCTCTCCGATTTACCAACCAGCGAGCGCTTCTCAGAACGAAGCTGCAGAAGCGATGTGTGAGTTTGGCATGGTCGCAAATGCCGGACGAGATAGGCGCGGCTAGGATATTGGAGCTCCTCCAACTTAGAAATAACCGCTTCACGGTCGTAAGTGACATTGGAAGTGTTGCAGCTGAAAGGCCAGATCGACGGAGGCCGAGGGTGGCGCAGGAAGGAAGCCTTACTCGGCAAAAGCGAAAGACTGACAGTACCCGAATTGATGATGCGAGAGCCCCCCACCCAAAGTACGATCGAACGGCTGGTAGGTATGGCCGACAATCAACAAATTGTAATCTACCGTGCCGAAGAGGGCCGCTACCTTTTCATTAGGTTGGTCCGATGTCAGACCTTGGCCGTCGTCGTACTCCGGTGACACATGGGCTACGAGGACACGCGAGCGGTCGATCAGCATTGTTCGTGTTCGCAAAAGAAGTTGGCGCAGCTAATTTAGATGACTTTCTGTTGTGACCGTGCCTTTTATCCAAATGAAAGTCTGGGTAACTTCCAGAAAGCGGGAAAGGAGCTATGGATTTTCAGTGACTTTAAAGATGTCCGGTTTCCCCAGTCGCCGAGAGACACATAGCGATCGATATTACTGCGAAAAAATGGACATGTAGAAAACTACGAAGACGGTGCAAGGACGCTGAGTGGACCGGGGCTAATAGCAGCCAAGTATTCCAAAGATCCAATAGCTGTCCAATGCTGCCTCGGATATGGAGCATAGAGCAAAGCTGTCTCAAGGACGATCGAGTTGCCGTGGATGCCGGAGAGAAGCAGGGATGTGCATGCTAATTCTATTTTAACTTTATTATCATCAGCAAAAACACCGTATCAAAACGAAAGATTCGCGGAAATTTTCCGATCAATGCGCCGTATTCGTTAAAAACCTCGTGGGGAGCTTGACGTTATTTCACGGCCAGTTCGAGCGGTTGTTCGTGCAATTTAAATATGGGGCTTCTTCGCTGAAAACAATGCAGCGCCTAGTCGTTCGGGAATAGCACGACTAGCTGGTCGAATTTGTCCCTACCGAAACTCACGCCAAGTGGCGGCTGTGGTGCTGCTCGGGTTTTTTAACAACGAGTGTGTTGCTCGATCAACTGGAGCACAGTCTGCTGCGTGAGCATAAAGTTGCGAATTGGCTTTGTATTCGCTTTGCAGGCGCGATTGCACGGTTTCGAATTGCAGCGTGCCGACGGTTGCTAGCAGCGTGGATTTTTGGAGCGCGTTGCGCGCATTAAGCAGAAAGTACAACCCCTTATTGCAGCAATTATTAGAGACCGGAGCGGTTATTTCTTTGCTTGGCGGGTACTTTATGTTGCTGATGTAAGTGAAGATTTTTGAGAAGAAACTCAGAATTTTGTCGTAGCCGATAGAGCGGTACGTCGTGAGCGTATGGCCGATGCCGAAGTTACTGTGATGTGAGTGACGATGTTGATGACGTCGCTGGGCCAAGATTCATCGACGGTTTCGCGTTACTTGTCGAGAATTTTGTGCGACAGCTAGAAACGCATTTATTTGCTCGTGCGCTGATGCGTTACGACCATACTCCCCTCGGACTTGCTCGAGCACACGTGCAGAAAGGCGGCGAGATCGTAATTTTGGGATCCATCTTCGCTTAAATCTTGAAAATGAAACAGGGAAGATTCGGATCGTTGACCGACGCTTTGTACGCGGCCTTCGGTTCCCTCCGGCGCGCTGGGTACGGTAATATTGGCCGAGCGGCGCCAAAGTGCTTGCTCAGGTGGCGGGCGATGTCAAACGGCGCGGGTAGGTGGTCAAATGAGCGCACCAACCGGAGGACCGCCCGGTGCTCGTGACGATGTCGGAGAGCGAATACCTGTGCTGCTATCTCTTGCTCGCCGGGTAGTTTGCAAAAAACCGTGCCATGAGAGGCGCGCTTTTCGTGAAATGAAGAACATTTTCCTCGTGAGGCTTTTTCTTTTCAGCCTTGGCGGGGATGCAGGTTACTTTGTTCAGGTGGATGGAATAGGGCGGAATAGAGATGTTGCTTGGCGAGGACCGGTCAGTTCTTCGGTGGCAATAGAATTTGGTGCTACTCATGTGAGAACGATTTCAATTAAGGTGTTCTGGAAATTCTAGACTTATTCGAACACTGCGCGGAGCCAATACTGGTTGGTGCTAGAAGACTTGGTGGTTTTGCGTGAGGATGGACTCCTTGGCACGCACAGGCTCTTGCTATTCGTCGAAGATACCGTGATCGTGCAGGTGGAGAGCAATTGCTCTCATGGTGTTGGCGATGGCGGCGGGTCTAGTCCGGAGCGACGGTGGCGTAGGTGTCGATGAATCCGTAGCGGGTGAACGTGTTGCTGAGGCTGGCTCCGGTATTGGGCAAGCAGGCTCCGCCCACTTCTTTGTGGACTTTCACGTGCAGCCGGTCGGAATAAGTCGAAACGAGAAGGCTAAGGTTGCGAGGGAAGATAGACGTCATGCGAGTCGGTGGCAGGCCAGCAAAGTGGGGCTATAACCTTGAAAAATTTGATTGGATATATCGTATTTCATTGTGGAGCTGCTCGGGTTGTTAGGAAACTTGGCGCGCTTTTGCGTAGACTGGCTTGGCATTGCGCAAAAGGTGGGGGCGGCGATCACACGGTATCGGGACCGAAGTCACCGCCTTTGGCGATTTATACCTGGCTGCGGGCAAATTGGCTGGTGATCCATGTCTTAGCTTTGATGTTGGTGCGCGCTATGACGTCAGTTAGCTGGGGCAGCCTAGCCTAAAGCGGAGATCGTTGTTGGCTGAGCGGGTGCGGAACACCGGCTTCCAGCGGGTCACCGACAAGGGTAGAGCGGAGAAGCGGAGAAGCGGAATATTTTATCGAGCTTGGCGCAGGCCTTCCGGGGCGGAAGGCCGGGATCGGTACCATAGATTACTATATATAGCAATTGGAATTGCAGGACAAGATCAGCGCGGTTGGCGACCTCCGAAAATTCGAACGCATCGTCCATGGCATTGAAGTGCGTACCAAAGGTGTGACCGGCGAGGATGTGCTGGAGGTCGTCGGCGCTATACTTGCCGAGTCCGTCGATTAGAAAGATGTTGCTGGCGATGGAGACTGAGCCGTTGGTTTGTCCTTGGATTCGGCAAGCTTGCCGCTGCCAATGTGTACGCTGATGCAGATACGGCCGGCTTCGAAGTTGGCCGGTTTCAGGCTAAGTCGGACGCCAGTTTGGGGACTGGAGTAGTGTAGCATCCAGGTCGTCGACCGTTGTCTTTTTCGCAACGTTTTCGTCTATTCCAAACGCTTTGTAGGCGGAGTCGGTGTTGGTTATCTTCTCGGGCAGCATAACCGGGTCGTTGCGGCTAGCGCGATAAGACGGCCATGATTTCCTCAGCTGGGTCGTTAGAAAGTGTGAGGTTGCCGGAGACGAAGATGATGTGGACGATTTTTTCGTCCAAAACTTTATGGAGGTCTGCAAAACAGTTGGCAAAGGTGATCTTTCCCAAAACGGGTGCATAGAATGCAAGTTTGGGCGGGCTCGAAGCCCCGTAGCTCACGGCACGACGGAATCCCTGTTTTACTACTGGCGAGGACAGGGCGCCACCAATCGGATCTGCAGGCGAACTCTATGGAAACGTTGCGGAAAAATTGGACTATTTGACTACGCTGACCGAGCCGGAAAGAAATGAGGAGCCTTTTTTTGGTGAGGACTTCAATGCGACAGCTGAGCATATTGAACAGGAGTGTGCTCGGGAGGGATTTGAAGTTGTTGGCCGCGATGTCTGTTTCGAAAGCTTAGGATGCCACCGTCTCGGTCGCGAGGTGTACGATTTACATTTACTATTCCCGGAAGGGGCGTGTCTTGGAACTGGTTGACTTTGTCGGTCGTGCCGAGGCCCGGCTTCGGTTGTTCTAGCGTGTGGGTGGTGACAGGTGGAAAAGAATCTCGCACAGCTGTTTTTTAGCTTTCGACGGGCTGGACCGAAATTGACAACGGACCGTGTTTATTATAATTATAAGTTAAAATTTAATACCTTTTTGTAAGAATAACGACCGTTGAGTAGTGTTGATAAATTCTTCCGAGCCTATCGGGATGCACTGGGCGGGGCAGCTGTACGGTAGAGAAAAGTTGATTTACCGATGGACTGGTGGAACTCGACCGAGTGACGGACGTGCTTTTCGCTGAGGAATGATTGCCGCACTCCTTGTCGATTTCCTTTTTCGCTGAGCTTGAGGGTGTCGGCGTAGTCGGCGAAAAGGGTGAGGGCTTTTTCGAAGATTTCCGGTTTCGCGTCGAACAGTTCGAACTGGCAAACTGTGGCGGTCGAAGCTAGCGCCGTCGCCGAAGCTCATGACGGGCCATTGGAAATACTCGACGAGCATGCTGTCAGGGGCAGTGGGGTCTGTCGTTGTTTGAGAAAGTGGGGCGAAACTACGTTGGGCTCTCGGCTTTCTCGAGCGAACCGAACCAACTGCGACGAGGAAGCACAGGCTGGCGCGTTTGCGCGGTTTTTGATTTGGCAGGAGGACGTAGTGGATGCTGTTGTGTAGATGGCTCGACTTGACGGCGGGATTAACAGGGGGGGCGACCACAGCTTGTGGCAAGCTTGGTTGCGAGAAGAAACAGCAATAAGCGAACAAACGCTAATACTATAATACAATGCTAAATATGCTACAGGATAGAAGAAAAGAAAATTATGGAAAGAGGAGTATCTCCGACTCCGGGGAGATCGCAATGAATTATGCATATCCTGTATGATATTGGGTTGTGGCACTATGAAAATTTTTGTGGTCAACATCGAGAATGATTTTCTATCTCATGCCTTGATCCAATGAAAGCCAAACGTCAGCAAAAACGCTCTGAGGACATTAACGCCGCCCTAGCTGTTAAAAAAGGTCCAATTTCGCAGTTCATTGCGCACAACTACCGTCATTTTAACGCTGCAGCGTTGATCGATGCGGCCAAGGGCTATGAAAACCACCTGAAGGCCGGCGGCCAGATGTTAGTGACGCTGGCTGGCGCTATGTCTACAGCCGAAATCGGTATCACGCTCGCCGAAATGATTCGGCAGGGCAAGATCGACGCGATTGTCTGCACGGGCGCGAACCTCGAGGAGGATATTTTTAATCTTCTGGCCCACGACTACTACGAGCGCGTGCCGCATTACCGTTACCTGACGTCGAGCGACGAACAAGCCCTCCTCGATAGGCACATGAACAGAGTTACCGATACCTGCATTCCCGAGAGCGAGGCAATGCGCCGTGTCGAGGCTGCGGTGGCGGAGAAGTGGGTGGCAGCGGACCAGGCGAGCGAACGCTATTTTCCGCATGAGTTTATGTATAAAATTCTTCGTTCCGGGGAATTGAAAAAATTCTATCAGATCGATCCGAAGAATTCTTGGATGCTAGCGGCGTGCGAAAAAAACTTGCCCATCATCGTTCCTGGCTGGGAAGATGCAACGCTTGGAAACATGTATGCCGGCCGTGTAATCACCAGCGAAATCAAGAATGTCCACACCGTCCGCACTGGAATCGAATACATGGCCTGGCTTGCAGATTGGTATACAAAAAGTTCAAAAAAACTGCGAAACGGCGAGGGCTCGGTCGGCTTCTTCCAAATCGGCGGCGGCATCGCGGGTGACTTTCCGATCTGCGTCGTGCCAATGTTGCACCAGGATCTCGGCCGCACGGACGTGCCGCTCTGGGGTTATTTCTGTCAGGTCAGCAACTCGACCACGAGCTATGGCAGCTACTCGGGTGCCGTACCCAACGAAAAGATTACTTGGGGCAAACTCGGTGAAAAGACGCCAAAGTTCATCGTCGAATCCGACGCGACCATCGTGGCGCCGCTTATATTTAGCTGGGTGCTCGGCCGCTGAGGTGAAGAGAAAACCGAACGTCGAAAGTTAAAAAACACTTTTAAACACTTTTAGTGACAGTGGCCCATTCTGTCCGAAATCTTTTATGAGTGGATTTTCCCTTTTTGTTTCGAAACTTTGATCTGGCTCTACCGTTTTCTTTTTCTGCCAGCTCTCTTGCTGGCTTCGCCCTATTATCTGTGGCGAATGTGGAAGCGCGGTTGTTTCATCGAGGGATTTTGGCATCGCTTCGGTGTAGTGCAGGCGCTTCCCGCGAAACAGGAAGGAGTTTCTCGCGTGTGGGTTCAAGCGGTAAGCTTGGGGAAACTGTTGGCGATTGGGCCACTGCTTGAGGCACTGAAACGCGATGGTCGCACCGAGGTTTACTTGACAACGACGACTAATATGGGCTATCGTCTTGCGGGCAAAAAGTATTACGGGCTTACAGATGAGGATCTGTTACTTCCCGTTTGATTTCTGGTGGTTTTCAGCGCTGGCATGGCGGAAGGTGCAGCCGGACCTTGTAATTCTGATCGAGGGCGAGCGCTGGCCCGAACATGTCCATCAAGCTTGCTGTAGCCATGTGCCGGTGCTCTCCGTGAACGCACGGCTTTCTGACCGAAGCTTCCGCTGGTCGTTGAAATTTTGCGGGGCGCTTGCGGCTGTTTCAACCGGAATCACGCGCGTGCTTTGCGCGACGCGAACAGATACCGAGCAATTTTTGCAACTCGGGTTCCCGGCGGCGCGGGTGGAAACGATCGGTAATCTCAAGCTTGATGTCGCAATTCCCCGATTGAGCGTGGAAGAGAAAAACGAATTGCGTCGCGAGCTCGGGTTAGCCGGTGAGTTGATTCTCCTCGGTTCATCGACGTGGCCGGGCGAGGAAAGTGCGCTCTTGCAAGCGCTGCATGCGGCGCGCACGCGTCGCATGTCGGCATCTTTGTTGCTGGTGCCGCGCCACGCCGAGCGTCGGGAGGAGTTGCGGGCGTTGTTCAAAAAATCTGGTCTGACTTTTCATTTCCGTTCCGATGGTTGCGCAACGGGGCTGGTGGATGTTGCTGTGGGCGACACAACCGGCGAGCTGCGCCGGTTTACGCAGCTGGCCGATCTTGTTTTCACGGGGAAGAGCCTTGCACCGCACCGAGGGCGGACAGACCCCGGTGGAAGCGGCGATTCTCTGTAAGCCGGTGCTGCACGGACCGCACATGTTGAATTTTTGCGAAATTACCGAGTCGCTCAATACAGCCGGGGCTGTGCGCAGCGTGGCTACGCATAGCGAGCTAGCTTTCAGTAGTTGCCGAACTGCTGGGGGACGCGGCACAGCGGGAAAAAATGGTCGCAGCGGCGCATGTGTTGAGCGAAGCCAACCGTGGTGCGACGGATCGAACACTTGCTGTGATTTATAAGCAGCTTTCCTCCTTGGCTCAATAGTGATCGGTGCGCTGGTCCGTTGCTTTCAGCATACGGGCGGCAATGTTGCACGACGCGGCGGAACCGGGCGAGACGGCGAAGATTATAGCGCAAAAGCCCCTATTTGATGATGTAGTGGGGAAAGGCCTGCTATAAAGTGGCGACGGTCTCACGCGCTGTTCGGGCCAAGCGCTCCGGTTTTGTTGCGGCGAAGGAGTTTGTAGTTTTCCTTCTCCTGACCGAGAGCAATCTGGTTTACGATCATTGGGCAGAGCACGTTGATCGCTTCCTGGGTGGTGGCGCCACCCGCTTTGCTGATTACCACGTGATTGGTTATCAGAAGCTCAGGAATACGGTTTGTCCAACCGAAGACACCGACGACTTTGGCTGCGGATTTTTCGGCGATCGCCCGCAGCTCGCTTTGGAACTTGGTGTTGCGACAGGCCGTGATAGTAACGTGCCAGTCCTTTGGTTGGACGAGAGGGGCGGCGGTTTCGAGTTCCTGGGCGCGGCTGGAGTTTGTCATAAGCAACACGCATTGCTTCCGGCCGAATTTGGGTTCCGGCGGCTGGGTCTGCTCATCGCGATCGGCGAAGGCGAGGTAGATGGGAAGTCCGTAAACATGTAGGTGCTTGGCGTCGATGCCAGTGCGGTGGGGGACAGCGGCGGAGTCGGCGGCGGTGGCGAACCACCAGGTCGACAGCGTACGATACCACAGCGAATTCACTGTGATTGTGTCCGTGACAATCGCGAAGTGCGGGCAAACAGGGATGCCGCAATCACGGAGCTTGTTCAAAAACCCCGAATAGACCGGATAGGTGGAATAAGTGGCTTGGGGCTTCTTATCTTCCGGATAAGTTTAACGTTAGCCGGGCATTGCCAAAAAGAGATGTGGAGCTACATGCGAGCGATCGATCCAGCTGTAGACGGCGCTCCATAGCCGCGGCGCACCACGTGGTTGAGTCGCGGAGCCTTCAAAGAAAAAAGATCGATTAGCTTGGCGCTGGTATCGTTGTGCCCGTTGAAGGTGCTCGCTAGGAGGGCGAGCTGCGCTGTTGTGCCCCTTGCCGTAGCTCGGCCGTAAGGATGAGCACGCGTTACGTTATGGCTTGGCTAAAGCGAGGATGGACGCGGCGTCATTGGGGCCATCGGGACCAGTTGCGGGCGACATTGGCGCAAATTGGAGAAGACGACCGAAACCGATCAATTCAAACGTGCCGTCTTGGTGCTCGACGATCGCGGTGAGTGATTCGATCCAGTCGCCGGAATTGAGATAGTGGATGTTGCCGATCTTTTTGTCGGCGGGCATGTGGATATGGCCGCAGATGACGCCAACACAGCCGCGTTTGTTGGCGAGCGCTGCGACTTGATTCTCGAATCTGCCGATGAAGCTGGCTGCCTTTTTGACGCACATCCTGGTAGCTTTGCTGAGCGATAAATGCTCTTTACCACGAAATTTGCGAAACCAGTTGTAGGCGCGGTTGAGACGGAGGAGCAAGACGTAGCCCATATCACCGAGATCGGCAAGGAAGGTAATGTTTTTGATGACGCCGTCAAACATGTCGCCGTGGAGCAGGAGGTAGCGGCCATGCGGCGTTTCCAGGATGCCATCCTCGGCAAAGCGGATCCGCTCCAACTGCATGGGTAGAAAGCTGGCGAGAAAATCGTCGTGGTTGCCGCGAAGGTAGGTCACCTCGACGTCGTGTTTCTGCACGAGCGAGAGAATGTGGCGGATGAATCCCGTGTGGGACTTCGCCCAGTATCCGTTGCGGCGCAGGCGCCAGCCATCGATGATGTCGCCGTTAAGGATAAGGCGTTCGCAGCGGACGTTCTTGAGGAAGTGTGTGGCTTCTTCGGCTTTGCTATCCGGTGTCCCGAGGTGGACATCCGAGAGGATGACGGAACGGACGTGGAAGACGGGTTTGCTCATGATGAAAAAAGGTGTTGATAGTTGCGAAGTTGGAAAAGGAATGATGGTTTTGGCGAGGTGCGGAGCGTTGCCTCTTGGTTGATGGCTTTGAGTAGAATTGCGCTCGAAACTGTCGATGATGGTGCTCCCAAGAGAGTTTGTGGGCAGTTTCAAACCCGGCGTTGGCGACGCGGTGGCGCAGTTGACATCGACGACCAGACGCTTGACATGAACAATGAAATTAGTCTTGTCGCTTGACTGGAAAGACGAAACTACTTTCGCTGTTACAAAATTCGTTGTCCAACCACGTGGTTGAAAGTATTGACCGGCAGGCCGTTGTCCATGACATCGGTGGTGACATTTCCAAAAATTTTCGTTGTGTTGGTGTGAAAACTGGCGAAGATGATAACCGGGCGGCGTTTCTGCTCTTGGACGAGCATAGGACTGTTCTCTACGAGCATCAGGCGGATGTGCGGGGACGACGGTTTTGACGGTGTCGAATGCGTGGAAAAGTAGGCTGTAATTTACCAGCGGCGAGCTGGCCAACGTTAAACGTTAAAGGCCAAAAGGTTCCGCTCCAAGCGGCCCGAAGCGACGGATTGTGGCAGCAGGGGCGAGAAGAGGGTGGTGCTAGCGCTCCGAGAAAGTACCTGGAAGTTTTGGTAGTATTTTACCATCAATCGTTTGAATAGGTTTACGCATCGGCAAGGTAGGTTCTAGCGGTGCGATTTATGCATGTGGTGCAGCCCAGGTGCTGACCAGATGCCAGATGTGCCCTGAGGCTGACGTAGCAGTTGGGGATACATTGGCAAAATTTGCAGTGGAAACTAGGTGTGGCCCAAACGTCCATTTGTAGGGCTGCGATGATCGCCAAAGGCCCTAAGACCCTAGTGGGGGCTTTTGGGTAGCGACGTAGACGAGGTCTGGCTGATGTACGCACCCAAAATTTGCAGGGGCGGCTGGAAATCGGCACACTAGGCGAGGGAAGCTGCCGGGTTGGCAAGGCAATGGGTGATTGGGTGATGATAAAACGAGGAAGTTTGTGTTTTTGGTGCGAGCGGATGATGCGAGCGGATGATAGTGATAGGTTACGGGATTACATCGCTTGATGGAGCAGTGTACGATTCGAACGAGCGTTATTGCAACACCATTGGTCCCAGGTGCGTAAAGTTTCGATGACGAAGGCGAGCTCCAAGGATGATTGCCAGAGCAGGGAAAATCCGGTGGAACCAGCGTTTCAGAGAATAGGAGAATAGGTAAACTTTTTTGACGGACGAGTGGCAGCAAGGGAATGCTTGTGTGACAAATTCTTTTAAGTCACATCTTTGTATGTAAGTTTATAATTATGTAAGATGTGTTAAGTGTGTGTATTTATGTTACAGTATTTTATTGACACTTGTCGGCTTGAGCTAGCTACTTAGCATCTAATACGTATTGATGTACAAAACGAAGCCAAGCAAACGAACCCCACAAGTGCTTGCGAAGGCCGGAAAAGCTATGGCGTGTTGGTCGGGTAACCGTAACCCTGTCTATTTCAACCGCGAGTTGAGCTGGTTTGCTTTCAACCGCCGTGTACTCGAGCAGGCGCAGAATGAGGAGAGTCCTTTACTAGAGCGCGTGAAGTTTCTCGCGATCGTAAGCGCGAATCTCGATGAATTTTATGAAATTCGGGTAGCAGGCTTGTTTCAACAGCAAAGGGCGACGGAAAGCGAACTAAGTATCGACGGTTTGACACCGTTGCAGCAGCTTGCGCAGATTCGCACCGAGGCGAGCAAGCTGGTGAAGGAGCAATACGCGTGTTGGCACAGGTTGCTTTTACCCGCGTTGGCGAAGGAAGGGATCGTGTTCAAAACGGCGGTCCAGCTCGACGCCGGCGAGAAAAAATGGGTCGAGGATCATTTTCACAAGAAGGTGCAGCCAGTGATTACGCCGCTAGCGATAGATCAAGCGCATCCGTTCCCGCTCGTTCCGAACAAAACGCTAAACCTCCTGCTATCGCTCGATAATCCTGGCCGGCCGGCCGGCCAGAAGCATCTTGCGATCCTGCCCGTGCCGCGTAGCCTCCCGGGGATCGTGCTGTTGGATGACGGCATCAAAGACGGACACCAGCGTTTTATTTTCCTGAGCGAAATTATGAAGCTGCACGCTGGGGAGCTGTTTCCCGATTACCACATAAACCGGGCAAGTTCCTTTCGGGTGACTCGCAACAGCGATCTTTACATCGACGACGAGGAGGCCGAAAACCTATTGAAGAAAATTGAAGAGGAGCTACGCAACTTGCATCGCGGCGCGGCGGTGCGGCTCGAGATCGAGCCTGGTCTGGAAGAACCGATTCTCCAGGCTTTTTGCCGCAAGCTTGCGGTGCCTTCGGACGGCATTTTTAAAATCGATGGGCCGCTCAACCTGATGCGGCTCTTTAGTCTTTACGAACGTACGGAGCGACCTGACTTGAAGTTTCCCCCCTTTGCCTCGGCGGAGCCGCTGGTGTTTCAAGGGCGGCGGTCGCTGTTCAATGCCATAGTCGAGCGCGATGTATTGTTGCATCATCCCTACGAATCGTTTTCGCCCGTTGTTGCTTTCATCGAGGAAGCGGCGCGCGATCCCGAGGTGCTGGCGATCAAGCAAACACTCTACCGAACGAGCGGCGATTCGCCGGTGGTGCAGGCGTTGATTGACGCATCACACAGCGGTAAACAGGTGACTGCGCTGGTGGAGTTGAAGGCTCGTTTCGACGAAGCCAATAATATCAAATGGGCTCGCGAGCTCGAAGAAGCTGGCGTGAACGTTGTCTACGGATTTGTTGGCCATAAGACGCATTGCAAATGTAGTCTGGTTATCCGACAGGAAGCGAACGGTTTGCGTCGCCTCGCTCATCTCGGCACGGGCAATTACAACCCGAAAACTGCGCTGGTTTACACCGATCTTAGTCTTTTCACAGCGTGTCCTGAGATCACCTTCGAGATTGCTGAGCTGTTCAATTCGCTTACGGGCTTCGGCCGGTTGCCCGAGTTCAAGCACCTGCTGGTGGCGCCGTTTAATCTCCATGCGCGCACCCAAGAGCTGATTGCTGCCGAAGCTGCCAATGCTGCTGCCGGCAAGCCGGCCCGGATCATAGGAAAGATGAACAAGCTCGTTGACCAGGTAACGATCGACAACCTCTACGCAGCGTCGCAGGCAGGCGTAAAAATTGACTTAATCGTTCGTTCGACGGATTGCTTACTACCAGGAGTCAAGGGTCTAAGCGAAAATATCACCTTGCGCAATATCGTTGGCCGTTTTCTCGAACACGCGCGAATTTATTATTTCGAAAACGGTGGCCAGCCGTTGGTATTTGCTGGGAGCGCGGATTGGATGCCCCGCAATTTTTTCCGTCGCGTCGAGGTATTGTATCCTATCTATGATCCGGAACTGCGCCGTCGGGTGATTGAGGAGATTTTGCCAGCCGAGCTGCGCGACAACGTGGATGCGCGCGTACTCGATTCCGATGGCTGCCACCGCAAGCCGATGCGGGCCGATGGGGAAAAGTTGCTCTCGGCCCAAGGCTGTTTCATGAAATTTGCCCACCGGAACGGCGATGTCCCGACCGTTGCCCCTACGTTTTTGTTTCCGATTGGTAGTGAAAAAAATTAAAGAAAGACTTCGCAGGAGGCTGCCGTTTTCAGCTAGTGGGAAATTTGGTGGATGGGCGATTGATCGCGATCGGCGGTATCCATGGCTTTACGGACGAGTTTGAGACCTTGTGTAATGTTAGAGAAACTGCGGTTCTGGCGTTCGGATAAATTGATTTTACTAGGCGATCCCGATCAACCGCGGCCAGGACAGCCGGTGGGTCATAAACTTTCACTAAAAACGCGCGATGCTTTCGCTCTTTGTCAACCATGAAGTCCGACTGATCAATTATCTCAATACGGACGATCCGAGCTACCTCAAGAAATGCGATTACGAGACGCTCGACAAGGTGGGTCCCAGATGTTACTTCTTTATATCAAACCGATGTGGCTCCGCCTATGAGGATTCGTGCTATCGCGGTGGCTTTTGCGGATGGGCGGCTTTCCCCACGGGAAAATCCATGGAAGCAACAGCCGGCCCGTGTGGTGATGCGCGGGCCAAGTGGTCGCGCTACTAGAACCAGCTGCGTAACTGTTCGGAGGCGCCGGGAGCGCCGTATTGGTCGGTCTTTATGGGCTGGGGCTGCCTTCTGTGATCTAGGGCCATATATCGCGGTCGTAGTTCGAGCACACGAATTGGGTGCTCGGTTTCGATGCCGGATGTGCCACTGGCGGGCATTTGACTGCTTTCACCCTTTCAGACCAAGAAATAACCCAAATAAAAGCTGGTACAAAATGTTTTACCCCGTAAAAATCGAAAGCTTAAGTTAGGTTTATACCTGGACCAAGAGTACATTTTAAATATTCTTTTTTACTTTTTTAGATACTTATACACATGCAACAGCACATCGACCGAAGCACGCGTACATTTATTCAGTTCTTGGAGCTCTTGCTCGAGCGATTCGAGGCGAATTGGGAGGGGTAGTTTGAGCTTCGGCGCTCCTACAAAATGTATTGCACAGCGAAATCGAGCTCGGGGCGGGAGATACAGTTGTTCAACTGCCGGGTCGAGAAAAAGGAGGACTACACCGATATTGAGTTGAATGGAATGCGATTGGTGTGTTGTCGTCGTCGACAGATTTCCCCTTGGCCAATACAATGCCATTGCTATCCCTGGGTTATACGAAACCAAGTAGCTGATTAGCTGATGGCCGATGAGATTACTTCGTGCCTGCCGCGTTCGGCTTTTGTGGTGCCGATGTCAATAAAGCCGCCTGCCCGCGACCAAGGGGTGAGCGGCGAACGCAAAGCGCCTGATTTGTTGCTGAGTTTTACAGCCATCGGGTCCGAACTTATTTTTTTTGCATATTGGAAACAGGGGAAGAATCGAATTTCCGCGCTGGGCAGCGCTACCGTGCGTCCGACTACCGCGGAGTGCGCCAAGCTGATTGCGCTTGCGAGCTATGCTCGTAAAGCGCACTTCCGCTACAATCAAGCGATGCGCGCTTACGTGCTCCAGTCGCTCGCTGACATCTCCGATTTTCTCCGCGACCTGCTGCCGCGCTGGGAAAAAAAGTTCATAATCGAAGCTGATTGCAAGGTCGAGGCGCTCAAAGTTGGTGTCCGTACGATCGAGATCGAGGCTGTGGCCGATAAGTATAACGGTACCGGCCTAAATCTTCGCTGGGTTTTTCGCGCTGGCGAAAAACTGCTGACTGACGAACAGGCGGCCATGCTCCTTAAACACGGCTGCACACCATTTCTGATGCCCGATCTTGGCATTGTGACGATGGCGCCCGAGAAACGAGAGAGCTTCCTCCAGTGGCGTCGCAACCTCGAGGAAACGCAGGATGATGGCTCGCTACCACCTTATCTCATTTTTTCGCTCTTCAACAACAACCGCATCAAGGTGACACTGGGTAACGAGATTGAGGCTTGGCGCCAGAAAGTCCTGACTCCACCTCCACCGGCCAGCACGCCTTTGCTGGCGGATTTCCTACGGCCTTACCAGCGGCGCGGTGTCGAATGGATGAACCATCTCGCGGAGATAAACTGCCACGGTTTGCTTGCTGACGAAATGGGTCTTGGCAAGACCGTCCAGGTAATTGGGCTGTTCAAGGTACGGCCGCTCGCGGAAATGCGCCACTTGGTGGTGTGCCCTGCGAGCGTGTTGCCGGTGTGGCGTGAAGAGATCGCACGCTTTTATCCCGAGGCAAAAGTTGACACGCTGAAGATGGGAAACGACTTTACGACGAACCCCGCGCCAGTCATCTGGCTGGCCAGTTACACCCAGCTGCGCAAGCACCGGGAGCTGCTCGATGGAACGCAGTTTGGCTACGCGGTTCTCGACGAAGGCCAGTTCATTAAGAACCCGGATGCAAAAGTGACACAGGCCTGTTTCGTCGCGAAGGCTCGGCACCGCATCGTGATGACGGGCACGCCGCTGGAAAACCGGCAGTTAGACCTGTGGTCGATTTTTCGCTATTTATTGCCAGGTCTGCTTGGGTCGCGGGCGTCATTTGAGGCGGCGCTCGTCCAGAGCCGAGAGAAAATGGTGTTCCGTTTGCAGCAGCAACTTGCTCCTTTTATCCTACGCCGGACGAAGAAGGAAGTTGCGACTGAGCTGCCCCCAAAGGTGGATATGGATCTGCTCTGCTCTTTGACGGATGTGCAGCGTGCCGAATACGCCCGTGTGTGTGCCGAGGGCCTGCAACGGCTTGGCGAAAACACCGGTGGTAGGTTGCGCCAAAAGTCCTTTGGTTTCCTCGCACTGCTGACACGCCTGCGGCAGGTTTGCTGCGATCCCAATATGCTACCGTGGCTGAATTTGCCGCTACACGACAGCGGAAAATTGCAGATGCTGATCGAAAAGCTCGCCGAAGTACTGGGCAGTGGACACAAAGTTGTGATTTTCTCGCAGTTCGTAGCGCTGCTCGATCGTGTGCGCAACGCTTTGGAGACTCATTACCCATCTCTTCCTTGCTATAAAATCACAGGCGTGACAATCGATCGCCAAAAACCGGTGCAACAGTTCCAGACCGCGCAAAGTGCTGCAGTAATGTTGGTGAGCCTGAAAGCGGCGGGTATTGGCATCACGCTGCATGCAGCGGACTATGTTTTCTTGCTTGATCCATGGTGGAACCCGGCGGTAGAAGAGCAGGCGATCGATCGCGTTCACCGCATTGGCCAGAGAAAAACCGTTTTTGTTTATCGCATGGTGACCGTGGGCACAATCGAAGAGCGAATTCAAGCATTAAAAACAAATAAAAAAGTTCTATTTGACCAGGTTTTTGGCCATGCTACGAGCGACTTCGAATGGATGAAAAATTTTAACTTACTGCAGAACCTGGTCCAGCTGGCCGTCCAGGAACCAGGTTAGGTGGAAATGCCGAATTCGTCTGTCCCTCATTGCCTCTGAGAAACGGGGATGATAAGTTATTAATTGTTTGTTTTTTACGACGTAAATAACTGGTGATGATGTTGCGGTGGCTATTGGGCGGGACACTTTGATTTAAGCGAATAACTGCACGAGACATCCCTCCTCTATCCTTTTACATTGCGTAGCGTTGAGGTTTTTATTTTACTAATGAGCTATTAAACAGTAAAATTTTTACACTAAAATTCATCCACTTCAATGAAATCCGTCGAGATCAACTAAAAACTAAGATAAAAAACATTTTTTAATTCCAAGAAAAGGTTATTTGCGCTGCTTCCCGCAGCTCTGGTGAGTGGTTCTTCGCTTTTTTTGGGGAAACCAGAGTGCTATTGGACGCTCTTATTATACTATACAAGAAGGGCGCTTTGCATGGCGACGAGGCCGAGCCAGCCTCACAGAAGACTAGACAAAGAAGAAACTTGCGATTCCCAGTTACAAAGTTCCTCAAAAAGTTACTGACAAGCGTTTGTTTTCAGATCCAATACGCCGGTCATGCGATTAACATCCATGGTGCATCGGCGGACTTTACTTCGACGAACCACTCTTCACTATGCTGCATGTATCTCGGTGCGAAGACTACGATGATTAATGGTTTGTTTGTAAAGCTGAACTACGGATTCGCCGGCTGCATCTGTCCATTTGTTATCCCAATGTTGTTGAATGGAGGAATAGCGACGTTTTCGTGTCCGTCCGGATAACACGATGAACTTGCTCTGAACTTGCTCAATGGATGTTATGTCGGCACAAACTACTATCTTTTGGCAACGACTCGAATTGACCAATCTGCTATGATATTCGGCAACTTGAAGGACAATAGAATATATATTAGGATAATACAGGACAGTACCTACGGTACTGCTTCGTCAAAGCGACGGCTTGTAGCGTGTGTTTTCGTTTAGACCAACTACTATCTTAATGTTAATGCACTAACAATGAATTGTTTTTAGGTCTTTTAGGATTATCCCTCCTTTTTTAATCTTCAGACCATGCTAGTATTGCAAAAATTATGAATCGCATTCTTCTTCTTGTTACCGGCCTAGCCAGTTTTCTGACTACCGCTTTCGCTTGGGATAAAACGCTCATTAACGGTGCCGGGGCTACATTCCCGCAGCCGATTTATACCAAGTGGTTTTCCGAGTACGCTAAGATCAATCCTTACATCTGCTTCAATTATCAGGGCATCGGCTCTGGTGGTGGCCAGAGGCAGATCCTTTCCGAGACCGTCGATTTTGGTGCCTCCGATAGCCCGATGTCTGATGAAACCCTCGCGAAGGCTCCTCGCGCGCTCTTACAACTACCGATTCTCGCTGGCGCCGTCGTCATTAGCTACAACATTCCTGGCAACCCGGTGCTGAAATTCGATGGCAAAGTTCTCGCCGACATTTTTTTGGGCAAAATAAAAAAATGGAATGACCAGCATATTGCCAGCCAGAATCCAAAAGTTAAACTGCCCGATACCGATATCATTGTTGTGCACCGTTCCGACGGCTCCGGAACGAGCTACATCTTTACCGACTATCTTTCGAATGTGAACGGCGAGTGGAAGTCCAAGGTTGGTACCAACACTGCCGTTAAATGGCCGGTCGGCCTTGGTGGCAAAGGCAATGCTGGCGTCGCTGGCCAAATCAAACAATCGCCTGGCTCTATCGGCTACGTGGAGCTAGCTTATGCGAAGCAGAATAACTTACCTTACGCTGACCTCAAGAACTCTAAGGGCTACTACATCACCCCAACGGTTGATTCCGTGGCCCAGGCATTTGCTACGGTGACTATTCCCGAAAGTTTTTGTTTTTCGATGGTGAACTCCCCGGGCGCGAAAGCGTACCCGATTGCCGGTGCTACCTGGGTGTTTGTCTATCAACAACAAAAAGATGCAGAAAAGGGGAGAGTCTTGGTCCAGTTTCTTAAGTGGGCTTACTTCGCCGGTCAAAAGATGGCTATCGACCTTGATTACGCTCCGCTTCCGAAAAACGTTCAGTGGCGCGTTTTGGAGCGCCTTAAGGAGATCAAATACTAAAATTTAATTTTGGGTTATTCCTTAGCGAAGTAGAATCGAGCGGAAGGCGTGAAGAACGTTCCTCTTGCTTTGTTTTATAATTCATAAAGACTCTTTCATGTCGATAGAAGAGATTCCTCCTTTTGCGGCCCCTCAAATGACTCCGCTGCGCCGCTGGCCCGACAACATCTTTCGTTGGACTGCACTGATTGCGGCGCTAGCGGTTGTCGGCTTGATCTTTTTCGTCGGGTTCGAGCTCTACCTGGACTCGCGTCAGTCATGGAATAAATTTGGCCTACATTTCTTTAGCAGCGCTACTTGGAATCCGGCGAGTGATGAGTATGGGGCGTGGCCTTTCATCTACGGCACGCTGGTTTCTTCTCTCATCGCCTTGCTGATCGCGGTGCCTCTCGGGGTTGGCACGGCGCTTTTTCTTACAGAGCTTGCTCCGCAAAAAATTCGTGAGCCAATCATTATGGTGACCGAAGTGCTCGCTGCCGTGCCGAGCGTGATTTTTGGCCTCTGGGCCACATTTGTCCTCGTCCCATGGCTGCGTGATAACCCCTTCCAGTGGCTACAACACTGGCTCGGCTTTCTGCCTCTTTTCGAGGGGCCGATCTACGGCCCGAGCATGCTCTCGGGCGGCATCATCATCGCGATCATGATCCTTCCAATCGTTACTGCTGTGTCGCGCGAAGTTCTGCGTTCCGTGCCGAACCTCCAACGCGAGGCAGCTTATGCCCTCGGCGCGACGCATTGGGAAGTGATACGCATTGCAGTCCTGGGCTCCGCGCGGCGCGGCCTTTTCGGTGCCGCCATGCTCGGTCTCGGCCGCGCGCTCGGCGAAACAATGGCGGTGACAATGGCCATCGGAAATCGCCCCGACATCAGCGTCTCTGTTTTCTCGCCTGCCTATACGCTTGCAAGCGTTATCGCTAACGAGTTCGCCGAGGCTATCTCGGCCTTGTACCTCAACTCGCTTTTTGCTCTCGGCCTCGTGTTGATTGGGATCACGTTGTTGGTTAATATTATTGCCCAGTTGATCCTCCATTCGCTGGCGGGCGGCCAATCCGGGAAAGTGATGTAATGGAAGCGATTACTTTGCCTTCCCAGTCCAACGACGCCCGGGTTCCCTGGCGCAATTTTAAGAATCGCACGATGACGTTCGTGCTCTTCGGCTGTTCTGTTGCCGCGATAGCGCCACTGATTTTTGTGCTCTACTTCCTCATAAAGAAGGGGTTCAGCTCGTTGGATTGGAGTTTTTTCACCCAGCTGCCCAAGCCTACCGGAGAAGTTGGCGGTGGTATGGCCAACGCTATCGCGGGCACGCTCGAGTTGCTCGCCATGGCTTCCGCTCTCGGTGTTCCGCTCGGCTTGTTGGGCGGTGTTTATATTTCGGAATACGGTTCGAATCGTGCGAACTATTGGATCCGCTTATCTGCCGACTTGCTCAACGGGGTACCGTCGATTGTGTGGGGTATGGTCGTCTATGCGATGCTTGTTGTCCCTTTCAAAACGTTCTCTGTTTACGCAGGCAGCACCGCGCTCGGCATCATGATGATTCCGCTCGTGATGCGGACTACCGAGGAGGTGCTGACCCTTGTTCCGCAAAGCTATCGCGAGTCCGGCCTCGCGCTTGGGATCGCGCCTTGGAAAGTCACTGTCGTGATCGTTATGCGGGCTGCGATGAAAGGCATTACTACGGGTGTCCTCATTGCTATCGCCCGTGTCGCTGGCGAAACCGCGCCGCTGCTCTTCACCGCCTTGGGCAATAATTTTTGGAGTCACAGCCTGAAGGAGCCTATCGCTGCTCTTCCGCTGCAAATTTTTAGCTATGCTATTTCGCCGTACGAGGACTTACACCGGCAAGCCTGGGCCGGTGCGCTCGTGCTCATCCTCATTATTTTTGGCCTCAACATTTTTGTCCGCGTCCTTTCCAGCGACCGCAAATTCCGCTAGCTACGCTCATAATGGCTGAACCTTCCCATACTGCCACAAGCCGGCCCGTCAAGCAAACCGCGCTGCCGTACCAGTCGGTGGACCAACCCGCTACCGTTCAGGAAGAAATAGCTTTCGATATTGACAACATTTGTCTCTTTTATAAGCAGCGGCAGGCGTTGTATAACATTTCTATCAAAATCCCTGCCAGAAAAGTCACGGCAATTATTGGGCCGAGCGGTTGCGGGAAATCCACATTTTTGCGCGCGCTCAACCGGATGCACGAGCTTGTCCCCGACACGCGTCTTACCGGTACATTGCGGCTGAATGGAAAAGATCTTTATTCGCCGACGGTTGATCCCACGGTAGTACGCCGACGCGTAGGCATGGTGTTTCAAAAATCGAATCCGTTTCCTACGATGACGATTGCGGAAAATGTGCTTTGCGGTTTGCGTTTGAATGGGGTTTTCGAAAAGGCGTTCCTTAGGCAGCGTCTTGAGGAGTCGCTCAGGATGGCAGCCCTTTGGGATGAGGTGAAGGATCATCTTTCCCGTCCCGGCATCAGCCTTTCTGGTGGCCAGCAACAGCGCCTTTGCATCGCTCGCGCCATTGCCGTGCGGCCGGAAGTGCTTCTCCTCGATGAGCCGTGCTCGGCGCTCGACCCCATCGCGACTGCAAAAGTCGAAGGACTCATCAGCAAATTGAAGTCGCGCTATACGATCGTGATCGTGACGCACAACATGCAGCAGGCTGCTCGTGTGTCGGATCGCACTGCCTTTTTCTATCTCGGCAAACTCGTCGAGTTCGGTGCCACGCAGAAGATATTTATGAATCCCACCAACTGGCAGACCGAGGCCTACGTTTCTGGACGGTTCGGTTGACTTTTACATCTCTATGCTGCCGACGAGCTATTATGCAAATAGGAAATCGGCACCATCGAGCAGAGCCAGGCTGCTGTGCGCGCACTAATTGAGACCGATTCTAAATGATTGGTTGACAATGTGATCTATGCTGACTACGAGACCACCTAGTACGAATTGCAGATTGACGACGGGGAAATTTGCTATGCGAAATTAAGCAGACTGGCCGCCTGCGTGCTGTGTCTCGTGGTTGTCGGCATTGAAAGCCTACCACGATTGGGAACGCATGGGGCCGCGAGTACACACGAGCATCACGCACTGCGCGCAAGTTGTCGATCGAGCTAAAGATCCAACTCTATACCGACATGCAGCGCATTAACAACATCGCGTTCGATTGCTGCCTGCAGGAAGGTAATCAAAAGACGCTTGTGGTGTGCCTTTCCGATATGGAGTCGATAATATTTAAACTGCTTTGTTTGTTGCCGTCTCAAGAGTTACATGCTTGAGAAGCCGGATACAAACTGTGCGGGCAATCGAGTTGATCTTTATCTCGAAGTCGATCGAGCGCACGCACTGCCGAGGAGACGGTCTACTTTTTGAGTGGTAATTACGCTCGCTACACCGAAGAAGTCTGCAAGGGGCCTGCCGCAAGATCGGTCCGGTGCTCCACACCGGACGTAGCTTGGAGCGTCGACTCACTTTTCCGCTCCTTAACCGTAGGAGATAGGGATGTTTTTTGTCGAATGAAGCGCGACAAGGGCGGCGTCGATCGTTTTGGGAGAGTTTACCCATTGTCGTGTGGCTGGCACGGTTTTTACTACCGTGCGCCGTGGTGCCCACAAACACAAATAAAGATTTGTAGATGAGTTGCTGGGTAGTGGGTCGCGGGAATTCCCACGTGGTGGCGTCTAGGTCGGTCAGACCGGCCCCCGATCACAAAATGTTTGGTATGCACCGCTATGAGCGGTGCTTGGCCACGTGGAGGCTGAGTGCACGGGGGCTTGGAAATCGAAGACCTTGCACGCGAAAGCGTCGCTTTGGGGGCGAGGAGTGATTCGGATCTTAGGGGCGCAAATGATCGAACAATTGCAATAGCCTGAAAATTTTCCTGATTAAGCTTCAATACAATCCCAACTGCGGCTACAGCTGCACTGGAGTCGACGGGATGCTATCTACCAAGCGCAGCGTGAAGGCTGCAGCATGGCCGGCCGCGAAACTTCCAGCCGAAAAAGCCTTTGGATAGGTTCGCTGGCTGGCCCATCAAACCTTAGCTCTCATATAAGGTTGAGATAGCGAGTCCGACCCCGTGCACCTGGATCTAGCTAGCAGAGCTGTTTTTTGAGAAAACTTTCCACGCTCTCGACCCAGCCCTGGAAAACGGCTAGCGGTGCTGGCTTTGTGAGTTTTTCGACCTTTGGCGGAGCTTGGTCGAAATGATGCTGCCGTTGGTCCAGACGCCTCCGGTTTTGGAAGTTGTAGTCCTGCTATCGGTGTCGAGGAAGAGACCGAGATTTGCTTATGGGGGAAGAGATAGAGTATTTTTGAAAGGTCTAGCGAAGATCAAATCCGGCCGGGATTTGGGAAATATTTAAGAAAAAGCCGAGTGCTTGGTAAAGCTTGAAAGCATCATAGCCAACCAAGCTGCAGGCCAGAAGCAGTAAACAGCAAAATCCAGACGATTTCGTTTCACGGTTCTCCATTTTTACTCGGTCGGAAGCACCTTTCCCAACGATCGAGATCAAAGAGGACATACGTGGTAGAAGCAGGAAACACCCGCTGTCGACGCAGTGTAGATAGTCGCGGCCTACTGCAGCCATTTCCGTGGCGAAGCTGTGGATTGGTTTCGAGTTGCACTATCTTGTGACCTGTGGTGCGGGTAATCGGTCAGCCGCTGGCTGTTGTTGTACTAGCAGCCATGGTCAATGCACGTGCGAAGGTGACCAGAGGCGGCGATTTATGAATTCGGGTACCTTCAGAAAAATTTTCGAAAATGGCAGGTGCTCGAGTACGCTCGATTTTGTTCCGGTGGAAAAGCGCGAGCGCGATAATGCCCATCGTTTCCTTGGCGTTGCTTGACGCCATGGCTGTGTAGACCTTGAAAGTAGCGCTGGCCATTTGCAGCCTGCTGAATCAGCGATTTGGCGGTGCCAAGGTGGAATAGCTGGCTGATTACAATAGCAACAGAAAAAACACCAGGAAGACGCCGCTGAAAAAGCCAGCGATTGGCAAATTGATCTACCAGCAGCACGGCTTTTTTATAAAGACCAGCTAATGTTGCCGTGCGCGTTGGTCACCGACCGACGCAACACGTCCACCCCTCCGTGAGCTGAGGCGAGGGCTGCGCGGTAAAAAGTCCTCTGGCCAAGGTGTGGCTGGAGCTGGAAGGCAGTCAAAGCTACCAGGTGATCAAATCCTACAGGGTTGTGCCAACGAGCATGGAGAACATAATCATTGTCGATAAGTATAATTCGACCAGCTTCCCTCTGGTGTTTATAAGGCGACGGTAGTGCTAATTAACATGCTGGTTAGCATTGCGCATGGCGGCAAGGACGATAACCTGGCGATTGTTGAGAACATTTGGTCGAAAAACAAGTCGCAATTGCATTTAGTGGCACCGCGAAATCCGTTGATACATTCAAAAATCAGCAAGGTGAGCAGAACGATCAGAAAGGTGGTAATGGCACAGGAGGGGCGAGGGGGAAAAATAGTCCGGTGTGTCGGCTGGCTTAGGAGTATTTGAGCATGATTATAAAACACTAAAACACGGTCCGTCGGGAATCGACGGGCGCGGTTGACAGCAGGTTTCGCCCATCTTATAAAATTTTGCTAAAGCTTAGCAATTTCTTGCATCCGTCTGACTGTTGTAGAGATTTTTGACCAGAGAGGGTATCACTTTGTTGGATCTTCCTTCGGCAAATTGGAGGCGAACTTGCATTTTATTCATGCTTTTGAGCCATTTGCTTCACAATCGAGACGACGCAATCGAGCAGCGTTACCTGTTTGTGCAGGCTTCTCCGTAGCAGACCCGTAGTAGGCCTGCCAGAAAAATTATCAGCTGCTCCACAATGTTTCACGGTTTTTGGGATGCGGTGGAGTGTAAGAAAAAAGTGTCTTGATATTTTGTGTTCGAACGGTTTGACTAAGCTTTAGATGATGTGCTTCGTGATCACTTTTTCCCCTGGCGGGCTTGTATGGTATCGTGAATTTTTGTTTAATGGGCCAAATCTCCTTCGCCACAAAATTTCACTGGCAAACCGATGATATTCCGTGTTCGCTTACAGAAAAATGTAGGACTTCTATTTCTTCCCGAGCAATTTCTTGACGGAAACCATTCCGTAGAGATTACGAAGCTAGCTACAAACTGGCGAGATATTATGTTTGCAAACTATTACAATAGTGTGGAAATATAGGTCTGGAAAGCCCGAGATCGCGAAAGCAGCGAAAAATCAAACTACGAAGAAGAATTTGACATGGCCGGGTAGCCATTGGACTCTCCAGGTCTTATTAACGGCGGTCATAGCTCAGTTGGTTAGAGCACAAGATTGTGGATCTTGGGGTCGCGGGTTCGAATCCCGTTGACCGCCCCATTATTTCCGTATTCTGCGGATAAAATTGCTCGCCTTTAATGATCCCGATGCCTGTGGAGCCATGCTGGTGCATCAAGAGTTTTGATTCATTCGACGCACCGATTAGGGTGCTGAAGCGGATCGCTCACTTGCTCGACAAAACCAGCACCGATGCCACCGCGTTCCAGGAGATTGGCCCAGAATTCGAGCTGGAAAGGCAATTTCGACCATGGTGCGTTTGTGACTGGCTATTGCCATCGCAAGCATGCGGCGACCGGCTTCACAAAAAAAGCGTCAAGGACGCTTCCCGCTAAACTATGGCAATGGCCGTTCTCTCGCGCTGTCTGATCGTGCCGTGCATGGGGGAATCTTAGCCTTTCGGGGAAAGGCCGCTTGTCAAAAAAAGGCTTTTTTGTCGAGATCGAACTTGCTGATGGCGGAGCCGCTGGCTACCGCATGTTTAACATGCATTTGCATCACAGTTTCCGATCTCAACGCGCTTCCCCAAGCTCGTCACCTGATGCATTACCTTATGCTAGCAGCATGCGCATTCGGTTGGATACTTGGCTTTTCTGCCGGTTATATGGCGATTTTAACTGTCCGTGATGTCACGGCGATGTTGTTCAGATTTTTCGAGTAAACCAACAATTACATGTTGATCCACAAAACTGGCCGCACTTCCCTGTTGGAGGCGATCGCCCGCATCCCAGATTACATATTACTAGGAATGCGGCATCATATATGCCGAGATTTTGCTGACTTATCTGCCGGATTATCTTCCCATGTGATGGAGTTCGAGTTGAAGACAATCGACACTTGAAGAGTTTTAGGATTTTATTTATCGTCTTCGTTTCCTTATCTAGTGTGCGGGTGATCCGGATTTTGAAACCTTGTTTGCTACGTGCCATGCGGCGCTTGAAGCCGGGGGCGACATGCTGGAACTGGATGTGCCGTTTTCTTATCCACTTGCCAACGGATTGGTCAAGCATGACGGTGTCTCACCCGCCATAGATAATGACCGGGAATCCCAGAGCCGCTTCGAGAGCGAATGCTAGCGTTTCGATCGTCTTTTTCGCCCTTGTGGGGTCGACATCGACCATTTCAAGAAATTAACAATGTGTACGGTTCACAGGCTGGTGGCTAGACGCTGCGATGTGTGGGGAGTTTGTTGGCTGGGGAATTTGCGTGCTGTCGATTGCGTGTCCTGCTATAGTTGGCGAGAAATTTGTGATCATCATGGTTGAGTCGAAAAAAACAGACGGCGGGGGCGAATGTAGCAGATTGCAGAGTTCCTGGCCGAAACATCCTGTTTCATTGCGGAAAAGCCGCATGATAATTACGGTCATGCTCAAGTGTGGGCATAGCTGGCGGTGATGCCACCCGAAGCCAGTTTGCTGGATGAGTTGATCGCCGCGGCAGACAAGACTGCTTTACAGCCCGAAACGATCGGGTCGAAATTGCTTGATGAACGCGAATGGCGGGCGTGAAGAGTAAACCTTACTCCGTTTCGGCTGGCACGATGACCCGGAAACTCTTGGGCAGGACTTGAGCGGTGAACTTGGCTGGCGCCTCGAAGGGTTCGCCACCTGTGTTAATAAGGCCACCCGAATGCCGTTGGATAGTGAGTGTTGAGTGTTTTGGCGACGATTCGCTTGATTCTCGGCTCGGACAGTGTGTCCAAAAAAAGGAGCACCTCGAAAGGAAACGTTGCCAAGGCGCCAATGGATGGAATTGCGACGAGATCGAGTTAAGCCACCATCCATTTTGGGCACTTGGTGGAGGTTTGGCGTTGCTGCCATAATATTGCGCGGCATTGGCGGCGCTCAGCGTATAAGTATCCGACCCCCGACCACGGTGGTATGTGCTGCCGTCGGACTGGATACGGCAACCTTCCGATTCATATTATCGAAGGGTTAGGGCGCAGAACTGCACGTAGGTGTCGAAGCTGCGGCGCTTAAACTTATTAAACAGCTGGGGGATTAGCGTCTCGAAACCGAAATCGGTTACACAGAAAAACGGATGACCGGCTTCAAACCGATATTGATGCATTGGGATTTGTCTATGCGGAGAATTCCGAAGGCTTGAGCAACCCAGTGCGGGATGCCAAGATACCGACCGAGGATTATTGCGTGAACCGTGTGGGATAAAATCGAAAATGATGAGGCGTTTCCACGAGTGCTTGGGTAACTTCATTTATCGTGCCGTCGCTGCCGATGGCAACACAAAACTCGCAATTCCGATCGATGGGGTGCTGGGCGAGCTTGGTGGCGACCACATCAGCGTCCCAGTCGGCTTTTTGAATGAAAGCCCATCAACTCCTGTCGAGCAGGCGGCTGCTACTTGCGGCTTCCCCGGATTAAAATTTGAAGATAAAGCGAGCCTTCATAAGAGAGAAACCGGAAGCGAAAGCTAGAGAAGGGACTTTGAAAAAAGAAGTTTTGCCAGCTTTAGATGAGCTGTTTCAGATCACTTTATACGTGGCACGCTTCATATCCTAACTGGTTGCACGGCTGTCGGAAAGACCGAGTTGGCGTTGCGCTGGGCCGAGCCGCACGGGGCTGAGATTGTCTCCTGCGATTCGTTACTATTTTATAGGGGCATGGACATCGGCACTGCGAAGCCGACGCCGGTGGCGCTAGCACGCGTGCCGCATCGTCTCGTGGATGTGTGTGAGGTGAGCGAACGGATGGATGTTGGCCGCTACATCGAACTGGCGCGGGCGGCCGTAGACGAGATTGTGCGATGCGGCCGGCGGGTGCTTGTGGTAGGTGGCAGTGGATTTTATCTGAAAAGTTTTTTCTCGCCAGTGATCAACGCGGTCGATGTACCGGAGGAGATTCGTGCTGAGGTGCAGCGAAAAATCGACTCGGAAGGACTTGGGGCAACAGTGCGGCATCTCGAAACTCTGAACCCGGCTGGTTTGGGAATGCTCGACCGGAAGAATCCGCGACGGGTTGCCCGAGCTCTTGAACGCTGCTTGGCGATGGGGAAACCACTGGTGGAACTGCAGCGAGCGTTTACTGCACAGGCGGTACCCTTTTCCGATTTTCAAGTCGAGCTGTGCGAGCTGACGCGCGATCCGGAGGAACTTGAGCAAAGAATCGAGACCCGTGTGCAGGAGATTTTGGCTGCAGGCCTCATCGATGAAGTGCGGGCGCTTCTTATGAGAGGGCTGCGGGAGAATCCCAGCGCAGCTCGCGCGATTGGCTATCGGGAAACGATCGATTTTCTCGACGGGCGACTGAATAAAAGCGCGTTGGCGTTGTCGATTGTACAAAACACGCGTCGCTTGGTTAAGAAGCAGCGAACGTGGTTCAAAACCCAGATACCGTCGCACCGACAACTTGCGGCCTGCGATGCGTACGCAGAGGATCTGTTTCGTTAGCGGCCGCCCCCGGCTCAAACTTGTAATTAGTCGTAATAGTAAAGATCGTAGCCACGCCAGAGAAACCATAGGCTGAACAGGATGGAGGCGGGTGTGTTTGTGATGATCGAATTACCGAGGGTGGAGATGAGCAGACCGACCGGTGAGTTGGCGTTGCGCAGGAAAACAATCTTAGTGCGGATATTCTCTTCGGAGAGACCGGAGGCGCGCATCTGGTCAACGCATAATTTTAGATTTTTTTCGAACCAGCTGGGATCAAGGCAGTATTGGTAGAAAGCAAGGAAGCAACAAACCAGAAGCGCCGAGATGATGGCTGCGGTTACGCCGCTTTGAGTGCCGCGCAACACTGAAAATAGCGGCCCGAGGCGGGCATGTTTGTAGCGGAGAAGAAAATAGAGTGCTGAAAATACAATAAAATTGGAAAGATAGCCAGCGTATGCACCAATCTCCGGGTTGCGTGCCGGCAGACCAAGGAGGAATTCGATGTAGGTCCACACGCAGACACCGAGGCCGGCTATCGTGCCGTATTTGAATTCCGGCTTCATGGCGTTGAGCTGGTTGTAAGCAAACGAAAACGGACGAAAGTGGCCACGTGCATTGCGATGATGAGCGGTACAGGGAAAGCCGGTAGAACGCTCAGTTGTATGACGTCAAACTAGCGTATTTGCTCATTACTATAAAGTATAAAGGGTGAGTTGGGCGGCGGTGAGAACCACAAGGAACAGCTGTGTGAAGGCCGATAGCGCTTCCAGAAATTGATCGCCCGACGGCATCCTTCAGGCGCGAATGAAAGCATGGTAAGGAGGAAAGCTCCGAGAAGTACCACGGTGTTGTTCTAGCTGGCCGAAACAGCGAACTTGCACGGCAATACCCTGGTGCGATATCAAGCAGAAGGTGGATGCCGACGACCTTGGGTAGGTACAGAAGCGTTGAGGGCGCTTAGGTCGGGTGTGTGGATCCCGAGTTCGCACTGTGTCGATGGGGCGGTAAGTGAAAAACAGAAAGGCCATCAGTGCGCAAACGAAGCTGCGAAGGATAGCGAGCGGAGTACACGGGAGTGCGTTAGGTTGACCTAGAAAAAAGACGCCAAGAAACCAGATCCAGATCGAGAGGCGGATTGACGACCGGTGTCGTGCTCATGGAAAACAAGGATAAAAAACTTATTCCGGCGGGAGAGCAACAAGGGGAAGACTGCGACCTAATGGTAGGCTGACGTGGTAGCGCTGGAGCAAGCTGCCTTCGAGGCGGTGCAGCACAGTGTAAGATTTGCGCAGGGAAACCTTAGCTTGGAGTTCCGAGAGGCGGGCCGTCTCGAGATCGGTCTGGGCTTGGAGCACTTCGCGGCTCGTTGCGAGACCAGCGTCAAATTTCGCCTTTTGCAGCTCGTATTTTTTCCCCGCGAGCTCAGTGACGGTGCTGGAAATTTTTACGCTTTTGGTGTTGGTCTCGATGGTGCGGATGACGCTACGGACTTTTGTTTTGATGCTCTGCTCGATTCGTCTGATCGAGAGTTTCTGCTGGGTGAGTTTGGCGAGGCTCTGACGGTATCGGGCTTTCGTCTCGATACAGCCCCAGGGGTAGGTGAGCAAGGCGTCAATCTGCCAGGGGATATTCTTGCCTTTGACATAGGCGTTGTTATGTGAAGCTCTAGGGGGGTTGGAGTGACTACTGAAATCGGCGGCTAAGCCAACGCTTAAATTGGGCTTGTTGGTGTTCTTGGCAGTGACGACATTTAGCTTAGCTTGCTCCAGCTTGGCTCTGGCGGCGAGATAATCGGGCTGGTTGCGAAGTGCTTGCTCGAAGGAGGAAGCGAAAAACGGCAGGGCGGAGTCAGTTTCCTTATCCTTAAAGGCAGGTACGTCGAGCGGCGTGTCGAGCTCTAAGCGGCCAGTGATAGTGAGGAGGGCATCCTGTCCGTTTTTTACCGTAGCGTTGTCTAGGACGATCTGGCGGCGGGCTCTTTCGAGGCCAACTTTGGCTGTGAGCACATCAAGATCGGTGGCGACGCCGGTGGTTAGTTTTGCGATGGCTTCGTTGTAAAGGCGTTTTGCGAGCATGAACGAGGTGTTGTGCACGTTGAGCTGTTCGCTCACGTAGACGAGGGAGTAGTAGGCGTTTTCGGTCAATTGGATTACATCCATCACGCTAGCCTCGTAGGTGAGCTTTGCGGCGTCATAGCCGAATTTGGCGCGATTTATGGCTGCGCGGTTTGCCGTGGTGCCGAAGCCTTGGAGGAGTTTCTGGCGGACGCTGACAGTGACGTTAGCGTTATAATTAGGCGCGACGGTGGCGTCGCTGGCGAGCTTGCTTTTTAAGGCGACGGTGGTGCCGGTATAGAGTTCATGGCTGAGGCTTAACGTGGTGTCGCTACTGCTACTGTGAACGTTGTGGCGACGATCTCGGGAATGGCTTTGGTTTCTGCGGGAGGTCGTCAGCTTGAAGACGGGCTTGTAGCGGCTGCAAGCGATATCAATTGAATCCTTTGCGATTTGCGGATTGTAATAATCAATCTTGATTCTGAAATTATGCTGCAGAGCCTGGTTAATGCATTCCTGAAGGGTTAGCTCGGGGCCGGCTGGTGGCAGTTTTGGGTCGGGCGGGACGCTTTGGGCGCCGAGCGACAGGTTGATGAGGCTGGCTCCGATAGCCAGAGACTTAAGAAATAGAAATGGGCGGGAAACCATGGGCCGGGGAAAGGGAAAGTATTAACATTAAATTAACATTAAATTAACATTAAGAGACTGGCAGAAGGCAAGGAAAAGACCGAAAAAATTGAGACTTTTGCGATGGGTTGCACGAACTCGGGACTTGGAACTCGGAGCTTATGGGAATCTATTATTCTATTAGCGCCCAAAATGTAGCCGGCCGGCCGTATGGGAATCTATTATTCTATTAGCGCCCAAAATGTAGCCGGCCGGCCGGCGTGACAGTGTAGAGTAGGCTGAACGGCCTTTCCCTGGGATTGGCGGCAGCCCCCTTGAACCCTTATCGGGGAGTCGAATTTGTGCCCGGTTTTCTAGCTCGATTTCGACCATCGAATTTAGCAAGGCGCTTTGGTTGGCGGCAGCGGAACGCTGCATGAGTTGGTGGCGGGTTTTGGCGTATTGTGGATTCGAAGGCGAAAGGTCAGGCAGCTTTTTCTGGACGACATAAACGAAATAACCCTTGTCGTTGCTAGCGACCATGTCGGAGAGATTGCTAGCTTCGAGTTTCTGGAGTACGTTGAGCGCTTGATATGGTATTCCCTGTGGCGGCTGGCGGAAGGCGAAGTTAGCGAAATCTTTTACTTCAAGCTTCTGGTCAGCGGCCGCCTTGGCGAACGTCGTGCCGGCTTTAAGTGCAGTTTCCAACTTGGTGTGGAGTTTCTTGCCCTTTTTAACGAAGAGTTTGCGCTTCTCGTTGTCTTTGTAATCGGCTTCAACTTTGTCTCGGATGTCGGCGAGGGGGGGGATGTAAGCGGAAACGGTTTCGTTCCACAGTAGGATGGCAAAACCGTCACTGTTGGCGACGGGGTCGGAGAAAAAATGATCTTTGCTTAGGCGGCTGATTTCGTCAGCGTAATTGGCCAACCAGGTATAGGCAGTAGGCGGTGTCTCAGGGTTGACCATGCCAATCGATTTTGCGGGATGATTGTGGGTTGCGAGGAAAGCGGTTAGGTCAGCCGAGTTTGCAGTGGTTTTCCTGTCGTAGAGAGCGACAGCGAGGTTGTTCGCGGCTTTTTGGGCGCTGTTCATGGCGAGGTCATAGCGGAGCGCGGCTTCGACTTGGGTGCGGGCCTCCTGGAAATTGTCGGGTTTTGTGGCAACGTCTTTTTTGGCATCGAGCCTGACGTCGGCGCTCTTTTTATTTGCCTCATTGTGGGGGGAAAAACGGTTGGGGTTGGTGTTATAGAAGGCGCGCAATTGATCTTCGGTTGGTGTGCTGGGCGAAACGAAATCGACAGCCTTGAACTGCACGAGGCTGATTTTGGGCGAGGTAGGAATTTCGTAACGGAAGGAGTTTCTCTCGTAGAATTTCTTTAGGGTGTTTTTGCTCGGGTTAAGGGTAGGTGTGAAGGCGGAGAAGTCGAGCGTGGCGACGTTGATCGTCCACGTCGAGTCGGTGCAGATTAACTGAGTTGTGATATCGGAGGGTTGCACATAGCCGGGACCGCCGGTGATCTTGCCGAGCGTGTTGAGATAGGTGTCGCTTTGGAGAACACGGCTGGCGTCGGCGGTTGTAAATTCGGGATTGTTTTTTAGCGAGTCGGCGAAGCGAGAATAGGCTGTCTGGTCGAATTTTCCCTCTGTGTTTTTGAAGACCGGCAGATTGGCGACGTAAACGCTAACTTCTTTTGCGTCCGGCTGCGGCAGGTGCAACTTATCGGCGAGGCTGAGGCCAGCGATGCGGGCGAGGGCGTATTGTTGGATCTGCTCGCTGCTGACTAGGAATGCGCCTTTGAGCTGGGCGCTGATGCTGCCATCGCGCATGATCCGGCTGACGTCTTCCGCTTTTGCTAAATTATAGCCGAAGAAGGGCTTTTTCAGCACCTGCCGCCCATTACGGCCGATGCAAAATGATTGACTGTAAATGGCAACTGTGGGCAGTGCAATAGCGATGAGTACAATAAGAAAGACGAGAAAGAAGTGCTTCTGAAAGTATTTTTGGATCCAAGAAATCATAGAGAGAAAATAGAGAAAATGACCTTGACTTAACTACCTTAAGGATTGGACATTGGACCTTTCTGTCTGCTGTGAACTGGCTAGATTTATGGGCGATGACTCATTTCCCCTCTCGTACTCCTTTTTATACCTCCTTCATTTAACTTTCTTTGTAACAAGCTAACAAATATGGCAAATTGGTTTTAAATATGGCAAATTGGTTTTTCGTTTAAGCCACCTCCCCAAAACCCGGGAATCGACTCGCAATTATTTTTTTATGTGACCGGGATACCCGCAACGGAAACCAACAGAGATACGAAATACGGGAGCGGATGAAGGTTGGAGATCAAAATTAGAAACATGAGACGTGAGCTGGGCAACCGTTAAAAGTAAATTTTAACTACTAAAAACAATCTATCGCAATATCGCAAAAAATGATATTAAATTATGGCCTGACAAGTCTCTGGAATCTAAACATTATCATGTTCCTTTCATTAATTTGAATATAATATCTATAGTTTCGCGATAAATTATTCGTGATTTTCTTATTTTTTTAGAAAATGCGTTGCTTTGCTGATTGAGCCTGCGGTTTTGTACTCGAAGTAATAAATTGAATACTTAGATATGGTAGTTAGTTGTTGGGGACTACATTTTTTCCCTTTCCCCATGGCTGGCTCTGACAACAACTTTTTTACGGAGCAATTTAGGTGTGTGTTTGCTATCCAGCCTTGGTTCTTTTCCTTTTTTTATGCGGCTAATATTGCTTCACGATTCGGGCGTAATTGGCTGAAGTCCCAAAGACCTCACTAATCGTAACCAAGCAACTTTTTACCCAGCTGGGCACCAGCTCCAGTTGCATGCCTCCCAAGACATGCCCTTACTTTTCCGACGAAAAGGGACGCGTCAGCTTATTCTCTATTCTCCTTCGTTACGATGTGCTATTCCGGAACAAGAGTTGAAGAGTTGAGATCGGATTTATGATGAGGTAGAATAACGCCGTTTCTTTTCTCCTTTTTCTGTTTAGGGAAACGTTTCATTCTTTCATGTATATGATATAAATGTGATTAATGATTTATATATATATGAATGAAGCTTGTTCCATTCAAGGGGCTCGATGCTCGCGATGTTTTTTGAATTTTCCCTCGTGATATTTGATTTAGTCTTCACCTAGCTTGCGATTAAAACGCAGCATTTGAGCTGAAAGCAACCTGAGCGACTCGAATCGTGAATCTAAGGCTGCGTTCCTCAATGATGTACTGCGTCATGCAATGCGCATTTTTCTAGGGAGAAGCGGTTCATGTAAGGATGCGTAAGGATGATCGTGAGACTAAAACCGCCTTTTCAGGTCTCACTTGTTTTTCTTCCTTTTTGGCGCTTTTTTCATCCGCACCATGCTTTGGGCTGCGGGGGGGCTGCAGCTTGCATTGAGGCGATCACCCTATTTTCCCCCTCCAGGGATAACTTTTGGCTTTTGGGCTACATTCCCCGGGTTATGACCCAACTTGGTGGGGCCAGGTTGCACGGGTGCCACCTCTTGGTTCTCATCCTAGCCTTTCGAAGATTCGAAGGTTTTTTTGTGTCTGTAGCCTTGCCGCGATGAAATGCGGCACGGTTTATTAAAATAGTAAAAAAGCAGATTTAGTATAATAGTAGTATATAGTATTTATATATTATATATAAATACGGATCTTTCTGATAATTTAGGAAGCGTTTTTCGCATAAAACGCCTGATCGTGGTGCGTAAGATTCGTGAATAACTCTTAGAAATAAGATTGTCTTTTTGTTATCAGAATAGATTATAGATAGTATTAGTCTTTTTGAGACACAAGCGAGGGGTATTTCAACGTCTAGCAGGTTCGTGGTCCAATCGAATTTTGGGCCGCAAAAATCGAAGTCGGCCATTCATGGCTGTTTAAAACTTTCGATGACTTCGGAAGCCGGTAGTTCCGTGGTCACCAAAAAGGTTGAATTGCTGGTTTAAGGAAAGGCTTCGAGTTCTCGGGTTTCCGAAGGCTAAAACACTTCAGAAGCTGAGCGCAGATAGCAGTCTGATGCTGTGGAGAAAAAGGATTAGAATTTTCAACATCTATATCTCACTTACCATGGGAACGAGCTTCGGGAAGGAGACTGGAAGGGAAAACGAGCTACAGCAACTTTAAGCGGTCTCTATTCTGTGGAAGTTTTTTTCCAGGCAGGGGTATTTGCCGAGTATCCGGTAGTAGCGGTGAACGATCCCAATGTTCAGTTGCGCATTCATCCGAGTTTCTTTGATGGTGATCGCGGAGTAGAGTGCGATCATGCAATTGCGGGTTTCCACGTCTGTTTAGCCGAGCGGCCCCGCAATGCGGTTGTACAAAAGGCGCCAGCCGTGGATGTGCGATGATTTTTCGGGCCTTAGCTCGTTAGCCAGCAGCGTGGAATGGAGAGACTTAATCTTACTCCTGCAGGGTCCTGGCGCCCGATGCGTTTGCTGGGACCTCGGCCGGGAAAGCGGCCCAAGCTTGGGCGGTCTTTTGGTCATAGTCGCCGATGATGTGGTCGGACATTATAGAGTAATTCCTTGCTGGGCGCTTCGCCATAGTTTTCGAACAATCGTCGAAAATCCTGCAGGGCGACGAAATTTAGTAGCCGGGTTGGCTGATAGCAGTAGCCGGCCGGATTGCGCTCTTCCTCCAGCGGCAGTTGGGCGACGAGCCCGAGGTTGGTGAGCCGGTTCAGACTTTTGTTCAGCACTTTGGGAGGCACACGGATTTGATGGGAAAAGTTGGCCGCCAAATTCCCGGGCCGGCAGTTTGCTTAAAGCGGCGTGCAATCAGCAAGACACAAGGAGGGAAATGCTTTTGCGCGTCCCGGGGATTGAGAGTGTGCCAGGCGGTCTGGCTGCTGTGGTAGCGAAGGTTTTGCACGGCGTAGGTGATCTGCTTGCCGACTAACACGAATAGCCAGAAGATAAAAGACCGACCAATCAGCACAGGCAGGATGCCGAGCGAGCTGTAGAGACTATTGTTCAGGACAACGTTGAATAAAGGGCCAGATAGCTTGTTGAGAAAGAACAGCGCGGTGACTGCGAATGTTGTCCCCAGAAGGGAACGACCCATTTTTACGCGGATTTTTGATTTTGGCACGGTGCGATAAGAAGAGCATCAGAATTAACACTACTGAACTCGAGGGAAGCAGCCAGCACACGATGGTTTTGGTCTGTGAGCTGAGTGGGAGTTTTTCAAAAAACGTTCATGAACGTTCCTGTGGAAAGGACCGTGAGCGACATAAAGAGGAACAGCGCCACCAAGCGTGACCACCGGAAAATAGTAAAAGTAAACGATGTGCGTGACCCGATGTGCGTGACCCAGATGCAGTTCTAGCGGACGTTCCCAGGTGTCACTGAAAAACGTGTCCGACCGTTGTGAAAGGTTGTATAACGCTGATCAGCAGCGTGAAAATGCCGATCAAGCCCGCGGCGTCCGAGTGTGAGTTTGCAATGAAGTTATTGACTAGCTTCACTATTTCCGGTACAGCCGCGGCGGCTGTTCCGAGAATGTTTTCGGCCGTGCTGCTTATGTCGCGTGTGGGCGCAGCCTAATCATAGGCTTTACGGCATAGTCTTTACCGATCTTTACCGATGGTGCGACCCACATTGCGTGACCTGCGGGGGAAATGAAGCTGGGGACGTTGCTCAGGCTTCTGGCAAGCAATGCCGGATCTCGATTGCTCAACGCAAAGCTGGCAATGCGCACGGTTAGGGAACAGTTGAGTGGAACGTAAGAAGCAAGCAGTAGCTTAGGCGCCGTAGCCCGCGCGGTAGTTTTTAAGCTTCTTCAAATCCAAAAGCGTGATGACGCATCGTTACTGCCGATCAAAACTTATTTCTAGTTGGGCCGAATCATAGAAATAAATAGGTTCCTGGCATTACCTGGCGGGTTTCGGCGAGGGAGCAGAGCTATTCCAGTGTTGTAAGGGCTGCGGGCGTCGGGATCCTTATATGCCACGCACGTAGCAGTCCGGGCCAGCTATGGGGAAAGGTAAAAACGCCTCCGGAGAGCGGCAAGTGCGAAGTCGTTTACCTACATTCGTGCGAGCGTGCGCAACCCGAGGGTGTGAAGCCCCGTTTCGAGGACGATGAGCGTGCGTTGACAGAGCAGGAGCCGGCGGGCGCGAACTGGGGCATCGTCGACCATTACCTTATCGGCTGCATAGAAACTGCTGAAGGCACCGGCGAGTTCGAAGAGGAAAAGACAGAGAAAATGTGGGCGGAGCTGCGTGGTGGCAATGCGGATTGCATCGGCAAATTGGACGAGCTTGCGTGCGAGCACGAGCTCCTGCGGTGTTTCCGGAGGGGTGGCGCCTTTGGTTGGCGGTTGTGTCGCATCGAGTCTAGCTTTACGGAAAATGGAATGAATCCGCGCAACTGCGTAGAGCAGGTAGGGCGCAGTGTTGCCGTCGAGCGCTAGCATCTTATCTAATGAGAAAGTGTAGCTTTTGCTGCGGTTTTGAACGAGGTCGGCATATTGCACGGCCCCAATGCCGACGGCGCGGGCTATCTCGCGGCGTTCGGTTTCAGGGAGCTCGGGACTTTTGTTGCTGATGATCGCAAAAGCGTGCTTCTCGGCTTCGTCGAGCAGTACCTTTAGTTTGATCGTTCCGCCGTCGCGGGTCTTGAGCGCTTTGCCGTCCTCACCGGTGACAGCGCCGAATGCAACATGGTGCAGTTTGGGCAACCGGTAGTGTTTCGCGGCGAACCACTTTTTTACCGTGAGGAAAATCTGCTCGAAATGGTCCGATTGGCGGAAGTCGGTGACGATGACGATGCCATCGGCCTTAAAATACTCCGCCCGGTAGACGGCGGTGGCAAGGTCGATAGAACCGTAGTTGGAAGCGCCGTCGACTTTGCGTATTAGAAGGGGTTGCGTTTTAAAACGCGGGTGCTCAGGATGAAAGACGACGAGTGCGCCTTTGCTTTTTTGTGCGATACCATTGGCGGTGAGCTCGGAGTAAACGCGGTTCAATTTATCGTTGTAGAAGGATTCGCCAAGATTGTGGTCAAAGCGGATACCGAGGCGATCGTAGATCTGCTGGAAGGCTACGAGGCTAACGTTGGAAAAACTTTTCCAAAGGGCGACGTTTTTGGGATCGCCGTTTTGGAGTTTCACGAGTTCCGTGCGGGCTTCCTCGAGTTCTGGCGAATCTTCGGGCGTGGCGCTGTGGCTGAGCCTGTAGAGCCGCTCGAGTTCCTCAACTGTATCGGCGGCGAGGGCGGCGGGATCGGCCCAGCGCTTGTAGCCGTAGATGAGTTTTCCGAATTGTGTGCCCCAATCGCCGAGGTGGTTGTCACGGATGACGTGCGCGCCGGTGAACGCGAGGAGGCGCGAAATTGCTTCGCCTATCACGGCCGAGCGCAGATGGCCGACATGCATTTGTTTGGCCGTGTTCGGCGACGAATAATCCACGATCCAGGTCTGGCTTGCGTGGTCGGAGGTGGCGAGGTGCTGGAGGCCAGCTTCGTCTGAGAAGTTTTCCAGCGAGGCGAGCAGAGCGGTGGGGTTGAGGCGGAAGTTGATAAAGCCTGGGCTGGCGAGGCCAACGTTGAAGTTTTCACGAATCTTGGCGGAAAGATGATCGAGCAGGCCTTGGGCGAGCGCGCGAGGATTTTGCTTCGTGCGTTTGGCGAAGGCGAGGGCGCCATTGGCTTGATAGTCGCTATGGATGAGGTCGGCGACGCGTACTTCCGGATCAAAGTCTTTCGCCCAACCGGCGCGGTAGGCAGCGGTTTTTAACTGCTCATGAAGATGGCTGGCGATATAAAACGGGACATCCACTCGGAGGATTGAGAAATTGCATTGGCCACTGAGCAAGAACGATTTCGTGGCGAAGTGTTTCAGGTGCTGACTACCAAAACGTTACTGGGGGTATAAAAACAGCGGGCATTTTTGTCTCGACATTTTAAACGAAAACCATTGGTTTGCAAGTTTTGCGCAAGCGCGCTCTTCTCTTCTCTTACATAAGTGATCACATCCATGAGAAAACGTCCCATTCTAACGCGGCGATTTGTACGCCCGTCGTTTACTTCGTTAATCGAGAAAAAGCGCGATAATGGCGAATTCACCCAAGACGAAATTCGCTATATAATCGATTCTGTTCTCGACGGTGAAATGCTGCAACACCAGCAGGCTGCTTTGCTGATGGCGATTTACTTTGCCAACATGTCGGCGCAGGAAACAGCGATTTTGACTGAGGAAATGATGTTTTCGGGAGAAGTGATCGATCTTTCTACTATCGCGAAGCCGAAGATCGATAAGTATTCTACAGGCGGTGTTGGCGACAAGACTTCGCTCGTGCTCGCTCCGCTGGCGATGGCAAGTGGTATTGTGGTGCCGATGATGTGTGGTGTCGAACAAGAATACGTTGTAAACACGCTCGACAAGCTTTCGTCGATTCCTGGTTTCAAGGGCGCGATGTCGATCGAGCATTTTCAAGGCCAGCTCGCTCGTGTCGGTGGCGTCATCGCCGAGCAGATCAAGGAGCTCGCTCCGGCCGACCAGATTTTCTACAACCTCCGCCTCGAAACTGGTACCATTCCGAGTCTGCCGCTCATCACGGGCAGCGTTCTTTCCAAGAAGCTTGCGGAAGGCGCCGAAGGCCTCGTAATCGATGTGAAGTGGGGTAACGGCTCCTTCATCAAGGACCTTGAACAAGCGAAGCAGCTTGCTCGCTCTATGACCCGCGTCGGTCGCTCTATGAAGCGCCGCTGCGTTGCGCTTGTGACTGATATGAACCAGCCGCTCGGCGACTCCGTCGGCACTTCGCTGGAGATCAAGGAAGCCATTCAGCTCCTCAAAGGAGAAGGTCCGGAGGACATGAAGGAACTTGTGCTCAAGCTCGGTATGGAGATCGTGCGCCTCGCTGGCGTGGCTGGTTCGACCCTCTCTGCAAAACAGACCGTGCAACGTCATCTCGCCGACGGCTCTGCTCTGGAAAAGCTCAAGGAGGTGGTGAAGGCGCAGGGCGGCGACACCTCGTTCATCGATCATACGGAAAAATTCCCGATGGCTCGCTACATCCGCAAGCTGCCCGCGCCGAAACGCGGGTATTTGCACACGATCAGCGCCGATCTCATCGCCCAGGGTGTCTCCATCCTCGGCGCCAGCCAGGATGCTGATGGCAAGATTGACCACGCGGTTGGCGTTTCTGATATCAAAAACGTCGGCACCCAGGTGAAACAGGGCGAGCCGCTCATGATGATTCACTACAACGACGAGGCGAAGCTAGAACAGGCGCTTGAGCTCTTCAAGAGCTCCTACCGTCTAGCTCCGAAGCGACCGGTTCCGCCGCCGCTTGTCGTCGAACGTGTTGCGTAGGTTTTTTCTACCTACCATTGCTTTCGGCAACCTAGTTTTAAAGCCGGCCAAAATGGCTGGAACGCGTTGGAGCCCGGGGCAGGGATTAGCCCCGTTATGGCCCCCTATTACTTTTGTTCCCTGTTGTTGTTTATTCTGGGGATTGTTTTACTTATCGATTTCTTGAAGAGTAGCTCTTCGGACAAACTTATTTGGGTTGTCGTAGCTATTCTCCCTCTCGACGGTTGATTCCCTCCTTTGGCTTTTTGTAGAAAAAACAGCGGCTGAAATCGTTGCGCGCAGCTTTTGGTTTGGGGTCTGTCGCGCGACCTTTGAGTGACGGCATAGCTAAAAAACTGGAAGAACCTTGCGAAAAAACGTAGCCGCTACCCGTGGGTCGGTCGCAGTTGCCGCGGCTGCTGCTGTGGGCGTAGCTGAGATTCTTCGCATTCCAACCGGCAACTCCCTCGTGCATGTTCAACAACGTGTCGTGCGGTTCGAAGCTGGAAAATCTCGCCTTTGCCTACGGAAAAGCGAGCAACCGGGTCGGCGTCGAACCTCTCCAATTTGCAGGCGAAAATTCCCTTACGGGTGATTTTGCGCGGCGGCGAGGAATATTTCAAAACGGCGCTGCGCCGTGCGGTGGCTCTTCTAGTGCGACCTGCTTAAGTTCAGATAATGTGGCGGAAGTCTATCGTGTTATCAACTCCGATAGCGATGGGCTGAGTCGACTAGCGGTCGATCGCTACATTAATGTATTGTTTTGCGGCATATACTCACTTGGAGTCTTTAAGGGGCTTGCCCCTGCTACACGAGTTGCTTGGAACGAAGTTTACGCCCGTGCATGTTAATAATGATCTCAACAGTCTTAAAGGCATTAAGCGGTCACAAATGAAGGAGGTCGTAGCGAGCGCGCTGGATTGGGTGAAAGCCAATGAGCATGGCATGGCGTGTATTACGAAGTCGACTTTACCGAGGGGCGCAAAACGGTTCTGCGACCAGCGCGAGAATCTCCACTGGTTTGGCACGTTCGCACGTGCGGCGTACGCATGTTAGATTTTTGCAGCTACACTAGCGGCTTTCCAATTAGCGTGGCGTTCGGGAGGTGCGACCGAAATCACAGCGGCCGATCTCGAGGAGGCCACGGTCGCGTATGGGCATCGCAATGCTAACTTCAGCCATGTTTCTTTGGCTAAGCTCAATTGGGTGCACTCCGATGCGTTTCCGTATGCGCGAAAAACCCAGAAAATGGAGAATTGTTTGACCTCGTTTTCTGCAATCTGCCAAAGTTTGTGCTTTACCTGCGGAGCGGAAAGCTTCGTGGAGAACAATGGGCAAATATTCCGACCTGAATCAGCTCACGATTTTTTATGTGCGGCTTGGCAGTTTGTTTGTGGCGTGTCTGTATTCGGGGTTCGTAAGTGAGAGGAGCCGTGATGCGGCCATTAAGGCTGGGGACGGGCTGAACCGATGGCTGTAGATTTTCGGCTACACAGGGCCTGATGTGGGCCACCTGGTATATTTGAAATGTCTTGAGGGCGGCTGCTTCAAAGTGCTTTTGGCGCATGTGACTTAAACGCGCGCTGGCTTTTCGGTTTGACCATCAGGAGCGTGCCGAGACTGGTTGCATTCGAGCTTGTGGTAACGCAGAGTGTTGTCTTAATTGAACGAGAACGTTTGATATAGTTCGTCCGTTTTGGCGAGCAGCTGAATCGGCAAATGCGTTGCCTTGGTTGTGGCTTTAGGACGTTAACATCGTAGGCGCGGCTTAGCTTGTTGCCTACGCTCAGACTGACGTTGAAGACGACGCCGTTTCACTGTGACTGCTCCTGAGTGATTTCGCCCTCGCGATTGAGGGTTAGGCAACCCGATCAGGAAAAGGTCGGCGTTTTTTGTTTCTTTTCGCTAGCCTTGATCTGCTCGATTGGCGTGTGAGTTCAAACAAACTGATAGCCGCCGTGCGTGAACCCATCGAGCGGGACGTGCGTGTTGTTTTGTTTGAGGCGCTAGTACAGAAACGCGGCCCAGTCGTGCTGCTGGATTTGCATTGGGCGTTTTTACGGCATCGTCGAACGTGTAGCTGACTTTATTCCCAACGGCCGTCAGTTGATGCCGAAAAAGGTGTGGGCAAAGTCGTCGAGCGAATACTTGTCGCCAGAGAGCTCGCGGAGGGAAGTGTCAACTATCGGGCTAGGCAAGCAGCCTTTCATTGTAGTAGTTTTCCGTGCCCTGAAAACTTGAGCGTAAGAAGGAAGTCATCATAATGGTTGTAGTGCTGGGCGCGAAAAAGATTCACCGCTTGGGCGGCGAGATTGCGATGGAGCTGCTTATCGGTGGCGGCCTTACAGCTGGCAGGAAGTTGCACGGAGGCGGTGAAGGAAATTTTGTGCGTGTGGTAGCCGGCGGGGTAGAGCGCGACAGCGTTCTACTTGAGATTGAGCATCTCCTCTGTAGTGACATGCGTTCTTGGGCGTCCTCGGTCGGTATCAGGGATTGAAAGGATAGCTCAAGCATTGAGACTCCAGTCGGCGTGTTGGCATTGAAGAAAAACGCGTCGATCGTATTGCGCTTCCAGGCGACCGTTTTTCCGTGGGCGGCAGATTTCATATTGGCTACCTTGGAAATCTGGTCGTGTGACACATGATTGCTCGGAAGCTATTCCGGATAAAGCACGGCGAACGGCCCCTCGTAGTCGTACCCGGAATGGATTTTTCCCTGAAAAATCGGCGGGTGGCGTTGAAGACATTGATGGAGATGCCGGATGGTACTGGACCATACGATATCACATTGCTCCGGGATCGAAACCGCTTTCGAAAAAAAAGAAACGATCGGAGAGGGAGAAACCGAGGGCAATAAACAATAAAAGGGGCGATATGGAACGGCTTTATTTGTGGAGAAGAGCGGGACAAACATGGCGTTTCATATCCTGCTGCTGCGAAGCGGAATCAGATAGACAAATGCGCTGGCTCCCGGACGATATTGCAAGTTATGGACCAACTTACCTGCCTCTTTGAAAAGAACAAAGCTTGGGCGGAAAAAATTCAGCAACACGATCCGTTTTTTTTAAAAAAGCTTGCGCAACAACAAACGCCAGAATACCTATGGATTGGTTGCTCTGACAGCCGTGTGCCGGCGAGTGAAATAATTGGACTCCTTCCAGGCGAAATTTTTGTCCACCGAAATATTGCCAACGTTGTCGTGCATGCCGACCTAAACTGCCTTTCGGTGATCCAATTCGCCGTGGATATGTTGAAAGTCAAGCATATCATGGTTGTTGGCCACTATGGCTGTGGTGGTGTGCTGGCAACTCTGCAATGCCGGCGTGTTGGCTTGGCAGACAACTGGTTGCGCCATGTGCAGGACGTAAAAGTAAAACACGAGAATCTCCTGTGCGCTGTGCCAGAAAGCGCTTTGCGCGAGAATCGCTTTGTGGAACTTAATGTGATCGAACAGGTGGCAAACGTGGCGGCGACTACGATTGTGCAGGATGCCTGGGCGCGGGGACAGCCGCTCTCCGTCCACGGCTGGGTTTACGGATTAAATGACGGCAGGTTACGCAATCTCAACACGACTGCGAGCAGTCCCGATCAAGCGCACGTTGCTTACAAAGGGGCGATCGAGGCGTTTGCAAGCTGTGTGCCCTGACGTTCGTAGCCACAGATACATCAACGCAGCAGTTGCCCGATAATTAGTGAATGTCAGCCCATGAGATAGGCTTCGGAAGCAGGTTTCAAGCCGGACGGCTTGGCATGAGCGACGAGGCAGTGCTGGGTACTGACGCAGTACACTCGAGTGCGGCTGCGTTTGTTGGTGATCGATCGGCAGTCCTTCATCATGCCTCATGATCTTCTGTGCGGTGCTATCCCAGTTAAAAACGATATCGAGCATGCTCACCACACGTGTTGCCGGGAGCGACAAACTTTCCACGAGTAACATAACGTTCACCCTGCCGCCGATGAGAAATTAGGTATCTAACGATTGAAAGCGGGATTTGTCGGTACAGACAGTGGAAAGGTTGCTGCGCAACCACTCCGCGTCTTTGTAATTGTGTCTTCCACTTGGTCTTCGGCGGTTCGGCCGTTGGCAAAAATTGTCCAGCTGCGATGAGCGGACATAATATTAAACTATGTAAGCTTTCAGGGGGCTGAGTCGACGGGAGGTAATTTTTGTGGTATCAGTGCTTTGCTTTTCGAACACGGCGACTTGGTCCGGTGTTTGTGGCCCACTACCGGCAATTGTAGGAGCGTTCGTAGAGGTTGCAGTCGATAAAATCGATGTTTGTAAGTGCGAGGTCAGCGAGGCGGATGCCGCGGACGTTGGTGCCGAACTGGTGGCTGATTTCCGCTAGTTCGCTTACAAAACTATTGGTTTCACTCTTAATGTGCTGGGTGGTTTGCTGGCTGCGGCTAGGGAAAGTCGCCACCTTCTGCTCCACGATACCTAACAAGCTATTTATTTATTGAGCCTGTGATAGCCGGATCTGGAGGTTGATGCACACTGGCGATTAGATCGAATCTGCTGATTTCAATGTACACTTTGGAAAAAGATTGACCTTTTCATCGCTGGCCTTCTCGAGCTTGAGATCAACCTGGATGCGAATGGCATAGTTATTGTTTCGGAGAGATATTTAGAAGAGACTTGGTCAGGTCTAGATGGGTATCGCGGATAGCAAATTTTGTGGGGCCAATCGGCGGGTAGGATCGTGGATCATACACATACAAAGGAATAGAAGATAGAGCGCATAGAAACTGAGAACGTTTAGTAGAATACCAACCTAAAATTCGAATTGCAGTCGTAGAAATAACACAATCAGCAGGCTTTTTTTCTTCAGTGCGGAGTGATAATTCTTTTTTTACTGAAGCAAGGTACATTAACTGGAATTGAAAGTGTTGGTGGCTGAGCGTCTCGTTGGCGAGTTTTTTCCGGCATCAGTCAGTTTTCTGCCTTCCCAATTTTTCGAAGATGCTGGCACTCTTTTCCTTAACAGCCCCGGTGGTGTTCGTAGGAAGGATGATGACCTTGGAATTAAATATTCCTTTGGGCGATAAAGAACAGGGCTTCGGCCTCGCAGGGCGATAGATTGAATTGGCGTTCAAGCAGTGCTACGGGAGGAGCTAGCTCTTCTCAAACAGCAGGCTCGCGCACCAAGTATCGTTTATTTCAGTGAAGCGTCGCATACGGATGCGGCTGTTCGTGGCGGTGTGGGCGGCTGTAGCAGCTTCGTGAAATAGTCGATCGCGCTGGCGTCGAGGCCAGCGGCTTTGTTAACCGTTTCGCCGAAGACCGCTACAAAGATAGTTAAAACCTCGCGCGTGTTGGTGCTGGCTTTGAGTATCCGGCAAGTTTCGATTTCGTCGAGCCCGGGCATGAACATATCGAGGAGGGTGAGCTGATCGGCGAAACGAGGGACATGCTCGCCACCCTCGGCAAGCGGCAGGCGGCAACTGGTCTGCGCTGATGGCGTTGGGAAGGATTATTAGATTATTGGGAAAATCGCAAACGATGAGGAGTCGTATTCACACTGCTGGTGGAGGTGATTGTTGAAGCGTTGCGCGAATCCAGTCGTGTAACGTCGGCATCCGGGCATGCCCGGAAAAGTTTTTGAGGGCATCGAAAAAATCCCTTCGGTTGGCGTATGTGTGCGGGTCGCGAACGCGGTGACGAGGTGGCGCAGGGCGGCGAAGTAGATGCTTCAAGCTGGATTGGCGAACAGGAATGACGAGGACACGGCTTTGTATGCCCAATCCAGACCGAGACTGTGGCCGGCCGATAGCGGCCATCAGGCTTTCCACGCAGGACTGCTTGATTTGAAAATCGTTGCGACTGGCGGCGATTTTTTTTGCGATCAATAGAGGAAAATTCTGGTGAAAGCTGCGATAAAACGAAAGCCGAGCAGGGCCAAATCAGAGGGGCAGCTGAATTGTGCAGGCGCGATGGCGGATTTGCCATTGTTGGGTTCAGCGATCACTGAAGCCGAACGGCACAAACAGGAAGCGGAGCACGCCGCGCGATTGACTTGTTTGTGGTCGACGGCGAAAATATAATATAAACTGGCAGTGGAGGGTTGGAAGGTGTGGCGGGGTGACGCAGATTGTATTTGCCGGCGAGCTCGGTGGGAAATTTGCTTGCCAGATAAAACTCGAAATCCCTGTCGGCGAATTCGCGGGCTACATTTTGGATCTGGACAGCACATTGGTGAATACGATGCCAATGTGCTACTGCACTTGGAGCAAAGCAATGCAGCTGGCTGGGCTGAAGAAGGAGCTAATCGAAAATTTGTTTTATTTGCTCGGTGTTGTGTCGATGCAGAAGGTTGCGGAGTTATTTTGCCAGCACCTATCAGCACCTATTGGTTCACGGTGGATACCGATAACGCCTTCTACGAGAAGAAAGCGCTTTTTATTCAGTTGCAGCCGGAGAGTAAAATTGCCACGAGTCAGTGTTGGTTTTCTCGAAAAAGGGATACAGAAAAAGATGCTAAGTGTGGCTTTGGGTGGAACGAGGGTGATTGTGTGACACACATTGGAATTAATGGAGCTGACCAAGTTGTCTCATATCGTGGTGACGCCGAAGGACGTGACTCATGGCAAGCCGGTGTCTAATATCTTTTTCTGGCAGCCCCAAAGAGGGGGGCAGCCGAAGCTGTGGCGGCACTGGACGATGCGGAGTTCGTTGCTCGTTGTCACACTGAAAATCACTCTGGGTTGCGGCAACTGGAGGAAGGGATATTGGTTGCAATTTTTTTAACTCTGGTGTCCACCATGAACTTAATCCCAAACTCACGGGACAGGTTCGGGCTGATCATATCCAATGTAGATTTTTAAATAACCCTAACGAGGATAGCTTTTCTTGCGAGCACATAAAGAATCGCTTATACAATTTTTCAAAAAATCAACGCTGACCAGGACACCTCTAATAACGACTTTTCTAGCTTCGGGAAGCTAGTGATTCAACACTAAAGATGTCGAATCTAATTGCCGGCTTTGTCAATCAGCTTTTCAGCTAAATGATCGGTTCTCTGAATTAGTTTCGCAGCATTGCGTTTATTCCAGAATTAGAAGATTGGATTTATTGAGTCCACTGTGTGAGAAGGCGGCTGAAACTGCTTGGCGGATCTCTGAAAAATACGCCTAACTTGCAAGAGTGATGAAGGCAAAGCGGAGATTTTTATCATTAACACCGATGATCTTATAGATGGTGGCTCAACCAGACAACCAGGGCTTGGCTACTCCTAAAAACAATCTGATCTTTATGCCAGGGACGCCTTCTCTGGTTCATGTACTTCTAGTTCCTCCTTAAGAACGAAAAATCAGTAGTGTTTGTGGCTACGCTTTACTAGGACAGTAGTTACAGTGTTTACGGTGCTGTTGTTATGGCGAAACGGCGGGTCCATCGCGGTTTTCAGGATTACATGCTTATCTTGCGGGAATGCACCTAATATATCATATAATCCTTACCGTTTTAATTCTCGTTTTCTCCTCTGCGCTGATCTTGAAACTTAGCCAAACCAAAAGCTATTAATCCACGGCCGGTATGTAGGTCTTTTCCGGCCGGAGTAGGTGATTATCTAGATTCAAGGTGTTTCAGGGTTTTGCTGATAAATAAACTGTTTATGATAAACATTTTTAAATGATAACTCCATCGTATTCGAGAGTGTCTTTATTGTTCAAGCCGTAGCTGATCTTCTTTCGGGCGAGGACCTGAATTAGTTCTTTGCTTCCGTATCGCAGTAACGATACCAATGGGGAACCAAGTTAATGCAGTTGTGGCTACGATTATTTACACAAAGAGGAAGGTCATACCAGTTTAGTTCAACCTTACAGCCTTATTATCTAAATCTAGTATGAGCACCCTGTGGCCCTTATGAGCACCCTGTGGCCCTTTGATGGCCGCTAAGATTGCCGACCTTTTTTCTCACGAATGTATCGAGCCACAGTGCTCGGCAGTGTATCGAGAAATCGATAAAGACTTTCGACTTATCTGAAGGTTCGCGCCGATTAGCAACAGAAACGTGCCGAGAAGCTCGCTCTCAACCTCCAAGATTACTGCAAAAAGAAAACCTGGTCTCGCTCGGCCAGTGCAAAGACATCGTTATGGGAAAACTGAAGGCGTTGAATCTCCAAGTTGCTTACCCAGGCTATAGCAATATTAATATTAAAAGATTCTGAAATTCAGTGGAAACAAGTGGAGGGTCATTGCGCTACCCCGTTGGCACTGTTCGATCTCAATTTTTTTCCCAGCTACTTGCTACGGAGCTGGTGCAACAAATTGCGGCGTAGAAAATTGTCGTCGCCAAGCTTCGCTGGGTATTACCGTGGTCGCTATTCGAAAATGATCTAGGTAGTCAATCCCCTATTCCAAGCCGAATACGAACTCAGCCGGGCGCTTGATACCACAGCAGGCTGCGGCCTAGTCCGAATACCAAAACTCCAAGCGCAACGACGAAGACACGCGCGCTTTGCTTGCCAAGAAGGAAGCTGAATCCCCTCGAACCCGACTTTGCTTCGATTAAGTACTCTAATTTTTCATGATCTTCGTAATAACGAGCAACCTTTTGATAACACTCTTGTCCGCATGAAAGAGCCATCGATGGCTAGCACCATCGAGCCCCGAAATGTCCGCGTAGCTGACTCTGCCACATCGGCATTGAATCCCGCTTTCTTGGATGTGATGCTCTATCTCGCTCTCGGTGCCTTTGGGCTCTGGAGCTTGGTTCAGCTTTGGCACTTTTATGGCTTACATCGATGACCGAATAAAAATTTCGTTCGATATTGAATCCTTAATAGGCCTTTCTCCCCATTGAGATCGCTCGTTAACCTAAGTGCATAGAGCATACCGGAAAAGGCGCAGATCGTTATCAACAATCAGGGTAGACAAGTAGCCGAGTTTTTCTCATACTTTATCTTGCTTTGCGTTTGAAATGGCAAAAGCTAAAATGCGTAAGCGATGCTCGCTGCCAGCACAATTTCCGGAAAAGACAAGTGCTTCGTCACAGCTAGTCTTGACCTCACGTTTGTTTCGCACGGCGAAATGGTCGTCGTTATCGATTGAAATCTCCATAAACTGAAAACCAATAAATCATTTCGCATCGAGAAACTCAGAGAGGTTGTGGTGTTTGCTCCGGCGAAGCGACAATTGGTCTAGTTGTTGTCAAAAGTTCGCAGCCTAATCTCGACATCATTCCGGCAGACGGCTACGTCAAAAGTCCGACCAAGGTTCTTAACAGCAAAAGCTTTGATTGTTTTTCTTTCGGATCTGCGCAAGCTCTATGATTGTGTCATTATTGATACTTTGCTGCTCTCCGCCTCCTCGAAGCGAATGTGCCGTTTCCCAGGGGGTGCTAATAGCATTAAATACCTTAGTTTCAGGCTACTATTGCACGCAATACTTAATAATTTAATACTTACTTAATACTAATACTATGACAAGTGTTATAAAGACTTTTAAATCCTTGCGGTGAGGCAGGACGAGGAGTCGATATACTAATCAATCAATTAGTGGTCGGATTTTTTCGCTGCTGCCCGTTTTAACCGGTCATTGATAGCCTTACCGAGCGTACCGGCATAGGCTGGCGCGCGTTCGATGATGATCTCCGCAAAGCCTCGCTCGTCCAGTTCTCGCAAACACGCGTAGAGCCGGTGGGCGGCCTCTTGTTCGCTACCGCGAAGCGAAAGCCAGAAGCAACTATGGGCTGGCGGATTGGCTGGTTGGCGCCAAAAAACAAGCGCTTGCGCGGGCGGGGTATTTGTGCGCAAATTAGTGCTAATTTTTGTTACAAGTCTCACAGAGCTGCGTGGGCTGTAGTGTTGCGGCAGCAACCCCGGTGTGAATACTTGCCGCGACGAGCTATTTGTTTTAATTTCGTGAGGTAGGCCAACTTGTTGGAGTTCCCGTGACAAGTCATCTGCGGAAATCGCTCCTGGGCGCAGGAGCCGGAATCCCCGTGGGTTACTTACGTCTACAATGGTCGACTCGAGACCGATTGCACAGGCTCCGCCATCTAGGATAAAGGGAATTCGGTTTTTCAACCCTGCGAATACGTGTTCTGCCTTGGTCGGGCTAACATAGCCAAAAGGGTTCGCGCTTGGCGCTGCGAGCAAACACTTGGCGGCGCGCAGAATTTTTTGTGCGAGTGGATGTGATGGTGCCCGCACAGCCACGGTGGCTTGGCCCGAAGTAACGATTGCTGGCACGACCAGACGTTTTGGCAGTACAAGTGTCAGAGGGCCCGGCCAAAATGCTCGCGCAAGAGCTGTGGCCGAGTTACCGAAAAAAGCTAGTTTTCGAGCCGCCTCTAGGCCGACTACATGAACGATTAAAGGGTCGGTTGTCGGCCGGTGCTTGGCTTGAAAAATCCTTTGACAAGCTCGTGGATCGAGCGCGTTTGCTGCAAGGCCGTAAACCGTTTCCGTTGGAATGGCTACAAGCTGACCTTTGCGCAAAGCTTGTCCGAGTTTCTGTAAATTTTCAGCTGTAGGCGGAAGCACACGGGTTTTCATGGTTCTAAAAAAGCTGAAAAAAATGTTCCAGCTTAATTAAAAACAGGATCGCTGGTACTTACTGCATCATTAGCATCTGACGGGCGCGTTTGATCTGTTTAGTGACCTTACGCTGCTGCGCCGAAGAAATACCCGTATATTTACGAGGAAGAATTTTCCCGGTTTCGGTAACGTATTTGGACATCAGATGTGGGCTCGTTATCGGGATCTCGTCCGGGCTGAAAGTGTAAGACTTCTGTTCGTCACTACTCATAAATTTAAAAAAATAATGCGGGAACACTTGTCTTTGTCAACGGATATTTTGAGATTTTCTATAATCTTGCCGCGCTGGCCAAAAAAAACTAAATTAGTCCTCGTAGCTCAACTGGATAGAGCAGCGGTTTCCTAAACCGCCTATCCCGGTTCAAGTCCGGGCGGGGGCACCAGCAAGTAGCAAGTTTTCTGTTGCTCTCATTCGAATTTTAGGCGTTAAGGCTCGTAACGCCTGAAAAAGCGGCTCTGTATTTCCAGAGTTTGTCTTTGGAGTCGTTCTTTCATGCCTGTGCTCTAGTTATGTTCTCCCTGTCGAGCAGTCGCTTTTAGTAACCATGTTTCATGGCGTTGCAGGTGCCTCTTTCTCGGGTTGGCACGAGTAAGCAGTAACACGAGCCCGTCGGCGATGAAAGCGGTAATGGTAGCAATAGCTTTGGGCATTGAATTTCTACATTCCACTCCGGAATCGCCGAAAGTCCAACCTGCCGCTGTTTCGCACTCCGGGCAAGTGGCGCGCGGCTGTATTCTGCCAGCATACGCAAAACGACGGCTTAGTTGGGTCGGGGGATGGCTTGCTCTCCCTTTACCTGGCGGAGCGCTGGGCGTCAACGTATTCAAATTCTCCTTTACGTGATAGATTAGCACATAATCGGGATATTAGAGCAGCAGGCTGTTTTGCAGCTGCTCATGCGCAACTCGGCCGCTGTCATTTGGTAACTGTTGCCGCGAGCATCGCAAACAGTGACGATGAGCCCGGTTTGTGCCTGTGTCCGACCTTGTCGACATTGTAGTTAGTTTTAACTCCCGGAGCCACTGCGGGTGTTTTTACAGCCTGCAATCGTTCGAATATCGGCTCCTATGGCTCCTATAATTGGTTCGGAGATCGCTTCATCCAAAGAGGGGTAGTGGGTTCCAACTAAAACTGTAGAAGAAAACCTTATGGTATTGGTATTGCGCGAGAAGTCGCACCTCGATCTGGCTGGCGGCTTTCAACGACTACAATTTGCGCGGGTGGCTATTGCTGAGCACGAAAATTTTATGGTATGCAGCATAACTACATGGAGTCTTGCTTGCAAACAGGCTTTGGCACAACACTTCCGTTGTGCCCAGTTCCTTTGGCAAGCTTTTCACGATTTCCACTTGGGGCGAGAGCCACGGCCCGACGATCGGCGTTGTCATTGACGGCTGCCCGCCGCGCTTGCCGCTGGCGGAAGCTGATGTCCAAAAGGAACTTGATCGCCGTCGACCGTCGCAGAGCGATATTACCACGCCGCGCAATGAAGCCGATCAGGTGGAATTTCTCTCAGGTCTCTTCGAATCGAGAACTACTGGGCAGCCGCTCGCGATGCTTGTCCGCAATGGTGATGCGCAGCCGGAGGCCTACACGGAGATGCGGGAGAAGTTTCGCCCGTCCCACGCTGATTTTGTCTATCAAGCTAAATTTGGTATCCGCGATCATCGTGGTGGCGGCCGTTCCTCGGCGCGTGAAACGATCGGTCGCGTAGCCGCCGGTGCCGTGGCGAAAAAAATCCTTGCTGTTACTGGCGGTGTGGAGATACGTGCTTTTGTTACGCAAATCCACGACATTGTCGCGCCGCCCTTAACAACGTTTCCGGTATTTTCGGCAGTCGAATCCAATACGGTTCGTTGTCCGGATCCCGTCACGGCCGAAAAAATGATCGAGCGTATCAAGGTCATGCGCAGTCAGGGCGATTCTGTTGGCGGCGTGATTGAGTGCCGCGTGCGAAGCGTGCCCGCAGGGCTGGGCGAACCGGTGTTTGATCGCCTCGAGGCCGATCTGGCGAAGGCGATGCTTTCCCTGCCAGCGACCAAAGGTTTTGAGATTGGCAGCGGTTTCGCTAGCGCTGCGCAAAAGGGGTCCGAGCACAATGACATTTTTGTCCCCGGCAAATTGCCAACGAGCGTTCGCACGCCGACTAACCGTTCAGGCGGGGTACAAGGTGGCATCAGCAATGGCGAAGAAATTGTGTTCCGTGTCGCGTTCAAACCGACGGCAACGATTTTACAGAAACAGGCGACGGTTGATCTCGCTGGCTATGCTACGAAGCTGTTGGCTTGTGGGCGCCATGATTCTTGTGTGGTGCCGCGTGCTGTTGTGATTGTGGAGGCAATGACGGCACTGGTGCTGATCGATCACTGGATGCGTCAGGCGGCACAAAATAGCGTTTTCTGACTTTACCCAAGCGCCGTCTTGCGGCGGAGTAAAAGCTTAGTTGTCATTTTCCTGGTTCTTGTGCGGTTTCATGAGCTCGTTTCTAATTTAGGTTCATTTCGCTTTTGGCAAGTCGGGCCCAGATTGGGCGCGACATTGTGGCGCATTTGCTGAAAAGCGGGCTGACTTTGGAAAAACCTGTCGTCATTTACCTTCCACCCTCTGTGGCCGAAACAGAGTCGGCTTCCGAGATTTTCCCCTGCGCTGGGGCCCTGACGCGTGTCGATCGAAGTGGTTTCTCGGAAGTGGAAAATAACAGCCTTTCGGCGGGACTCTTTCAGGGTAGTGCTTCCGTTTCCCTTTTTGTCGGGGCAGCCATGGCGAAACGGTTTTCGCGAGGCCTTTGCGTGAATTTTCACTGAGGCTCCGCTCAGGTTCGGAAGGGAAGGGCTTGTATTTTTGCTAGGCGCTGCGCGACGCCACTGGAAGGAAGCGATTTTGGCGATCGCGGGTGACACCGGTAGAGTTTGTGAACCGCCGCGGACTGAAGCGTGAGCTACAGATGTTGCGAAAACGGTTGGAGGCATCTGTCGTTTCCCCGGCGATCACCGATCACCCGAGACTAGCTAAAGTGGAGCGGCAGCTTCAGGTCATAGGTCATTTCGCAGGCGGGTCGCTGGTATTTTCTCTCCCTTTGGCTTTGTTGGGATCGCTGTTTCAGCGGCGGATGTGGACGGCCATGCAGCCTATTCCCCGGGCGGCCGAAACGAGGAGCTATTCCATCTTGGCGGCGGAGTTGGGGCACGGCGGTCCGACGCGCCATTGTCCGAACCAACGGGCCACAATACAGCGGCAGTGGCCATCGTGGTTTCCTGGTACCGGGGGATCGGGGCCTACGGCAGCTTTTGTGTTTATTTAGGGGGCTTTGGGGAAAACAGCGGCTGCTCGGCCACGAGCGGGCGGTTTTGCTCCGGGGCGATCCACCATGGGACGGTTTCTGGCGACTAGCAAAGTTCTTTCTTGCGCCACTCTAGGGGCGGCCTATGCGTGACTTTCCGTTTTGCCCAGGTGGTGGAATTGGTAGACACGCAGGCCTCAGAAGCCTGTGCCTAACAGCATGGGGGTTCAAGTCCCCCCTTGGGTACCACTTCTAAAATGGAGATGGAGGAAGACGCGTGGTGCACAGCAAGCTTTCTCTTTCGTCGGTAAGCACAGGCGACTTCTGATTTGATTTTTAGCCGAAAAACGTGCTCTTTACTTTATTATCTTGCGAATGCTCTTCTGTTTGTCCTTGAATCACCAGGGAAACATTTATCGAAAGTCTCGGTTCATATCGATCCGTCGGTTTAACCAGTAGACCATGAGGCTAAGATGGCGGACGTAGCAGAAATAAAGCAGCAATCCAGGAGGCTGGGCAGCGCGCGCGACGGCATGCGATAGATCTGTTGCACCTGGCGGAAGGCGTTGAGATTGTCCTGCTTATGGCATGGCATGTGCTAATTGTGGGCAGTCACTAGGTAATCCCACACTACGCTCGTTATATCCAATATGAACTTCTTCACGTCGATCGGCGAGAGTAGGCTCGCTTAGTTTCAAAATGTTGCGCGTCACGTTGGCGAGATCGCCAACCTTTACGTTTTTCATGAAACTGCAGATATTGCCGTCGATATTTCCAATGGTATCGTGTCGCAGCAGCTGAAGTCGATCAAGTCCATTCGCTGATTGGGCGTGATGATGTTGTTGCCGATGTGTAGGTCGGCGTGAAACACCATGGTTTTAGCGTCTGCCAGAAGAGAGACTGTTTGCTGATCCAGCGAAAATTGTAACCCATTCAACCCTTAGGCCGTGCGGGATTCTCCCGGTTGCTTTTTTGAAAAGCACTGAAAATCTTGCGCAAGATTACGCTGTGCAGATACTTGGTTACCTAAGCTTTCGGGCAGGCGAAAGTCGGGAGCATCTTTGGCGCGTTGGACGAATGGGATTTCGCCATTCGCTGCACTCCGGAGTCGACAGACAGTTTGCGGAAAAAATTCGATTTGTCGGCCTTAATAGGCGCAGGTCTATTTCGTCGGTTAGTATGTGCTGACATACTTGGCGAAGTGTGGATCCAGTTTTGCGGTTACGGACTGCGCTAACAAATTTTCCCAGTCCAAGTCCATAGGGAAATAAACAGCGCGCAAAAATCGGCGCGGTAGCTTTGCTCGATTCCGGTTCGGCGGACTTTGTCGACCACGTGTTTGCGGGTTAGCAGGACTGCTTGATAATGCTAGCGTTGCGCCGCTGGCCGCGGGCACTGGATCAAGGCTGTTGATCGGGTTTATTGATCGGCCGGCCCGGCCCCATGGGCCTTCTCGACTCGATAATATCGATAGCTTCTTAGAGAGACATTGATGTCACCGAATTTAAATAGTTTCTCCAATTTGTCGGTATACTCCGGCAGGAGGGAGATGGAAGTTACCAAAAAAAGTTGACCAACTTGATTGTGGTGGATCCTGAACTCTTTCGAACAAGCTGCGCAACCGAATCGTCGACTTGCTGCGCAATAGATCGGCAATTTTTTCGGGAATAAACCGCGAAAAAAATACAACTAAACCGCAAACCGGCGAAGAAAAAAACAGGGTACGCTCGAAAGTTTCCTTCTGATAGCAATAGCACTCTTCATTCGAGCTGTTGAATTCTGAGTCTTTGGTCAGGAACAGAATCCGGCGCGGAAGCAGCTGTAGAATTTCCTCCAGCAGTTGCTTCGGTTTTTTTGCAGCGAAAAATCTGCGGCAGGTGGTTATTCCGTCGTATAATTGGGCCGGGTTGTTTTCCGATTCAGCACCAAGGAACGTTGCGCATCGCTAGTCGGTCCCTTGGTATGGTATGGTATGGTATGGTAACGGTAACCGGAGTAATCGGAGTAATTCGTGCTGCAGTTAAAAACCTGAGGGCAAAAAAAGCGTATGGAGAGCTAGGTGGTGCGATGAAAAAGACTGCCTTGCCGAAATTCGGCGTTCACGCCGTCCCGGCCGGATCCGAACAGCGATTGGTCTACAGGTTCGCAGCATCGGGTTACCTAGCATATGGAAACAAGAGACACTTATATTTGATGCCGAGCACTTTCCGGATATGGCAAAATAATTTGTTTGTCGCACCCGATGCGCTTACGAGCTCAAGCTTCCGAGGTGAGCGGCCTCGATGTGATCTCACGCGCTGGAGTCGAAGAAATTTCTGAGGCACTATGGCCAACTTCTGCTAAACAATGGGGTCAGGAGTTAGCGGGAGGGCATAAAAATCTTCTTTGATATTGAAATACGGACAGTTCGATCCGGTTGGAGTTAAGCAAAACCCCGATCCGATCGTGCACTGTTGCGCCGGCGGAGCCTTGATGGAGTTTTTTTCTATCGCTGTGCTGGGTGCGGCACAGCGATGAACGAAAGATTATTTTTCTGGAGATAGAGAGCTGCGCTATCCTCCCGCCTTCGACGGCGATTGAAGTGACACACTTCAGGTTCTCCACGCTGTTAATGCTGGGTTTGAGATGCGAAATGATGAGTGCCGAGGTGACGGCGAAGAGCTAAAGAGCATGATGACGCGACAGAGCATTACAAAAAAGTACAGCAAAGTGCCTGGCCTGCGTCATTGGCATTTTATGCCCATAGCCAACGGTACCTATGGTGCTAGCTGAGTGCCAGATTCCAGCGATGGTGTTGCCCTGCGTGGCTTCCGCGAAGACAGAATTGCAGCGCTGCTCGATCCGCTAGAACAAAAATCTAATTACGAGATTGTTAAGAGGAGTGAAACCCACAACACGAAAAAGCCTGCTTGATTGCAGGTTTATGAGCAGGTCCTGCCAGTTTCATTTGCGCTCCTACCGTGTTACAATGGCCACGCCGGACTCCAAAACGGTGGCGAAAGCTGTATTGTCTTTCAGACCTGCTTGCGGGGAAAATTGTTATTGTGGTCG
>NJAL01000004.1:0-186035 GCA_002591725.1 Candidatus Didemnitutus mandela
ACCGGGCAGGCCACTTTTCTCTAACGTGGCCGAAGTCGCGGGGCTGTCGGACGTAAGCTTGTGTAAGAAAAAGTAGGCCAACTGGCTGCCAAGGTTAGAGGGGGGCTGCGACGCACGCTGATCGCTGCTGTGGCGAGGAAAAACAGGCGGAGTAAGAGACGACGAATCATGAGCGATTGAGTTGGCGCGCACCGACGTCGCGCCGGAAATATTTGGACGCGCATTCGATCTTCTCGCAGACCGTATAGGCGCGCGTCGCCGCTTCGCGAAGCGTCGGCGCGAGTGCGGTAACGCCGAGCACGCGGCCGCTTGTGGTAACGACCTCCCCCGTGGCATTGTGCGCCGTTCCGGCATGAAAAATCGAAGTGTTGGGAGGCAGCGTGGAAAGAAACGAGATCGGATCTCCTTTTGGATATTTTCCGGGATAACCTTTGGCGGCGACTACGACGCAGATTGCGGCATCGGGATGCACCTGCAGTTCGAAGCCGCGCAACTTTCCGTGTGTGGCGGCCCACAGTAGCGCAAGCATGTCGGAAACGATACGCGGCAGCACGACTTGTGCTTCTGGGTCGCCGAAGCGTGTGTTGTATTCGAGAACGCTCGGGCCGGCTGGCGTGAGCATGATGCCGATGAAAAGCGTGCCGCGAAAATCGATGCCTTCGGCGGCGATAGCGTCGATGGAGGGTTTTACGATCTCACGATCGATTTGCGCGAGCAGTTCTGGAGTGACGACTTCGGCGGGCGAATAAGTGCCCATGCCGCCGGTGTTTGGGCCCGTGTCGCCGTCGCCGATGCGTTTGTGATCTTGTGAAACGGGCAGGATCACATAGTCGCGTCTGGAAACGACGACAAGAATTGATGTCTCGTTACCGATAAGACAGTCTTCGACCAAAATTTCTGCGCTGCTTGCGCCGAATTTTTTCGCCTCGAGCATGTCTCGCACAGCGGCCTCGGCTTCCGCAAGCGTTTGCGCGACGACCACGCCTTTCCCGGCGGCTAGCCCGTCGGCTTTGATCACGATTGGAGCGCCGCGCTTTTTTAAGTAGTCAAGCGCTGGCGCGACTTCTTGAAAGATGCCCGCGGGTGCCGTTGGAATATTATATTTTAGCAAAATCTGCTTCGCGAAAACCTTGGAAGCTTCGAGGTGGGCCCCGTCGGCTTTGGGGCCGTAGGTGGGGATGTTTTCCTTCAGCAGGGCATCAACGAGGCCGAGCGAAAGAGGGACTTCTGGGCCGACGACGACGAGTTCAGTTTTCTCGCGAATTGCAAGGGCTGTCAGTTCGGCGATATTATCGGCGGCGACAGGAAAACACTCAGCTTCGGCAGTGATGCCGGCGTTGCCTGGTGCACACAGAATTCGTGGTTTTGCAGGAGAACGCGCCAGCGCCTGTATTAGCGCGTGTTCGCGGCCACCTCCACCGATTACAAGAACCGATTTCGGAAGAGAGCCAATCATTACAAGACTTGCAGTGTTTTGCGGTAGAACTTAACGACCTTGTCGGGGCTGTTGGTTGAGAACGCACATTCGTTAATGGGGGCGCGCGGACAGATGCCGAGGTTGAGGCTGTACGTCTCGCTTCGGATTTCCTCGAGCATGAAAAAGCCGTGGCCATTCTTGTAGGTGTGCATGTAGATGTCAGATCTCGTGTGTCGATTTATCGAGCCAACAGACGCTAACGCCGATGGAATTGAAGATGTTGAGCCAGCTTTGCGCGTTGCTGGAAAGAAAATAATCGTGTGGGCACGCACGCTTTCCGAAAAGCGATCTGCTTTAGTTTGATATTGGCGATGTGAGAGGTGGGTTCTTTTCTATGTGCACGATCAGACCCGGAAAATAGTCGACGATGAGCGTATCGGCGTCGGTCAGAGCGGTATCGAGAGCTCGAATCAAATTGTGGCTGCTGGTGGGGCCAGGCGTTGCCTTTTAGAAACTTGATGGAGCCGTCCGCTGGCCAGGACGCAGATAACGCGGTTTCCCATCGAGCCACTTTTTGAGCCACTTTGTTTACGAATGGTTATTTGGGTTCGTAAGTTTTGGTTCGCGAGTCCGGCGCGCCGCTTTCGGCCGCGGAATTTTTATCGAGGCACTAGAAGGGCCTCGATAACGTAGCGATTAGGCGCTTGCGGAGCCTGGAGAGCGTTTTGAACTCTAGGTCGATAAAGCGCCGGGTGTGGAAGATGCTGACGGATACCATAGGATTAACGGCGGGTTGGTTGCTAGTGTTTAGTGTTGTAGGTTCCCAACATGACGTTCGTGCCGAAAGTCTTGATTGGACCGAACAAGATGGCGCTGGTGTTCGAGGCCAAGCTTGACTTTGGCTTGGTTTAGCACCACGAAGCGCTCCTTTTTAAATTCATAAAGCAGCTCGTGATTAATGCCAGAGTGTGGCGAAAAATCGTCAGGGACTAGTCGTTGTGGCTTAGCTGGGTTTTGTCCAGAAAGCTGCGGCTTACGTTTCTTGAGACGATGTGTGCGAAGTTCGCTTGCGTTAGGTGCTGCGAGAGCGTGTAGCTGACTTGGTACGGCGTGAGGAAGGAAGAGCCGCTACTGTCAGCGCTGATCGTGCTGGACAGCTTGAGGTCGTTTTTCTTTGATTACTTCCTAGATTTCCTGCGTCGACAGTTTTGTGCCGACAGGTACGTAGAAAAGTCGTTCAACTGGCATGCCCGGCCGGGCGTTCTTTTCCCATTAGGAAGAATTTTGGAAGTTAATACCATTAAATGAAGGTTTCGGCTTCGAGGACGGGGTCTGTGGCCATCAACCACCGGCTGGCCACAGACTAGTTCCCAAGCCAATGTAGGCGAGGGAGCTGCGTTCGGTAAATTTTAATTCCTCTAGACGTGCGGGCCAGAAAACTGCGGGAAGACCGACATTTTTGAGGGAGAACTCCACTCCATAGCCAGAATCTAGCTGTCGGTGCTGTTCCATAACCGATTTTTCTTTCATTGGTTTGCGAAACGCTGTGGAAAAACGAGATAACAAGTTCGAGGGTGGCAGCTGGTGGAAACTTTGGAGGTGTAAGCGTAATGTATTTGTATTGAATTGATTGAATTGATTTTAACCCAAATCTTAACGAAGTAATCGACTTTCAACAGCATTAGCGCCTGAGATTATGGAATAATCTCAGGCGCCTTTTCTCTTCTCCAATGAAAACCATTAATAAAAAATATAGTGCAAGTTTGGTCGCCTTGGGTCTGTTTGTTACCTTTTTGGCGCAGAACACCACGCTAGCGACGAAACCAGAGGGCGCTAACAAACATAGCGTTCCCAATGTTCGAGGTTCCACGCCGCTGCCGACCACTGCGCCTTCGGTAGCCGCCACTACCTTTACCGAAGCCCAAATCATGGAAACCTACGGCTGGTTGGTGAGCGCCAATATGGGTTTAGTGGAATTCGAGTTTACGCCTACCCAAATCGACGCAATGTTGCGCGGTATCAAACTTGCCACCCAAGGCAAGAAGCCCTCCTGCGACGACAAAAAAATCGGGGTCCAGATGGAAAAGTTCCTCAGCGAAAAGCATCAGACTTTCCTTTCCAAGCTTCGCATTAAGAACCTCGTCGATTCCGCCACCTTCTTTGCCAAGTTAAAGAAAAACAAAAATGTGCAGGAACTCCAAAATGGTCTCCGCTACGAGGTGCTGGAGGCCGGTTCCGGTGCGACTCCGAAAGAAGGTCAAATTGCAAAGATCCACTACACTGGCAGATTCATCAATGGTCAGGTCTTCGACAGCTCCGTTGAGCGCGGCGAACCGTTCGAGCTGCTCGTGCAAGGGACTACCGAACAGAACTCCTATAGAACGATCCCTGGCATCATCGAAGGTCTTAAGAAGATGAAAGTTGGCGAAAAGACCAAGCTCTACATCCCTCCGCACCTTGCTTATGGCGATGAAGGCACGCAAGGCATTCCACCTGCTGCGACTCTGATCTTCGAGATCAAGCTGCTTGAAGTAAAAGACGCTCCTGCCGCTAAGACTGAAAAATAAGTGCGCAACTGTTTCTAAAAAACGTTTCAACGCCTTCCTTTTAAAAGGTCTTTTTCTCGATTTTGCTTTTGGCTACCGGCCGGAAAAGCCAGCCGGATGATGGACAGGAAGACATGACCAGGCGGCAGGAATTGATTCAGCCGCCGTTGGGTAGCGAAAATCTCCCCCTTTTTCCCGTTTGCTTCCGGTAGCCGAATGCCTGAGTTTTGCGGCAAGCTACTCTCCGCCCGGGTGGTGGAATGGAAGACACGACGGCCTTAGAAGCCGTTACCGAAAAGTGTGCAGGTTCAAGTCCTGTCCCGGGCACCACTCCCTGATGCCGCCTATACTAATTTGCCATTCCCTGGGTTGCCAAATAGTCGAAATTATATGCCTGAAAATCGCTGCTAACATGTTGGGGAGAGTGGCGTTCTCTTCGAACGCGGATTGATCGAGCAATTGCAGAATGGCTACAACACGCTGTGGGAGCCGATCAGCGAGTTGTATCATGAAGAGGTGTCCCGGCTGGAGCATGGTGTCAGAAACCGGGTCGCGGGCTTCCGTGCCCAGGAGAAAAGTGACGCTGTCGGAGCGGGACGTTGCGCTTCTATCGTCCGAACCGTTGAGGCAGCTGCAGTCTATACAAACTCTCTGGATTGATCAACTGTGGGCGATGTTGAGCGAGGGTAGCTGCTGCCCAGCTGTACATTTTCCATGGGCGCTAGTATTTCCAAAAAAATCCAGAGCTTGCATTGGAAAGGCTAGTGCAATAGAATAGAAATAATTATTGGTTACTAACCTCTAACCTACACCTATACACCTACTAACCTAAACAGTCTCAAACGAGAAGGCAATGGCTGGCAAGGGTGTTTCCTATGTTGTAGCGGGGCTGGTGCACACAGACTTCGATCTGTTATTTTGCGATCTCGACCGCCATGCGCTCTATCGACATGCTGTGGAAAAGCTGCTGGTGCTGGGGCACCACGCGGTAGGATTGGTTATTGCCGAGCCGTACCTTGGAAATCAGGAAAGCGAAGTCGGCTTTCTGGGGGCGAAGAAGTGGAGCGCGAATGAAACGATTAAAGCGGTGGTCGCTTGCCATGATGGCACCCTGGTTAGCATTGCACGAGTGGTGCGGAGGATTTCCAGCAATCGTTCAATGCTCAAGGTGTTGCTGGTGGACAACGTTTATCATTATCTGGCGGTGTCAGGTTTTCTGACCCAATATGGCAAAAAGGTTCTACAAGACAAATTGTTTATCTTGCGCGACAAGGATCCGTTTCTTGCTTTTTGCTGTTGTGGTCCGCTTTGAATTCCAAACTATGGTGTGCAGCTTGCGTAAACCAACTTTCAATTTGCAGGGCGGCAAGGCTGTTGCGCAACTGGAAAACCGGCTAATGTTCGGTTTTTAGGAAAGGGTCAGAAAAGGGAGAACCTCGCATAGCCGAAACCTGGGAATCTGGTGATTTTTATTTTTGGGGCCACTGGTTTAAAATTCCCGCAGCGTGATAGAGTGGCCTTAACTGTCCACGACGATATGACACTAGTGACCGATTATCCCCCTCAAGTTCCTCGTGAATTCCTTTCGCGTTTGTTTGGCTGGCGCCTTTGTTGGCGCTGCTTTTTTCGGAGCCGGCCGGGGCTCAGACCACCCTGGCCTCTGATTCCATTACTAATGATCAGGAGGTTCAAGCGTGATGCCTTTACCGTCATTTTCGTGTAGAATCTCGATTACAGTGGGGACTCCGTCGGCACGCTCTGCACCAATGTGCCGATTGCGGATGTTCCACAGTCGGCGAGTGTCTTTAACTCATCGTCCATGTTTATCGGAGACTCGATGTCATTCGACTTGATCGCTCTCGCGGCATTTGCTCCTACAAAACCTGGCAAGGGTACGGTACCTAACCTGGGTGGGTCACAGTGAGTGCGACTTTAGTCTCATCGCCTCTGGCAATGAATTAGGTCTGACCTAAACTACGCGACTAACGCCGATCGGGTCGAGGTTTTTAATGGCCCTGCTACAATTCCCTACTCTACGAACAGGAAAAAGGGGGAAGCGACGGTAAAATCGCGCATTAAAACGAGCCACGCCGAACCAAAACACTATGGTTTTTACTATGGTTTTGGCAACCGACGATAGAAAATAGCTACAAGTGAGTGCAAACTCTATGCCGGCCGGTCCCGCTTGGACTTACGATCGGCGGCAAAGAGCTATCTATTATACCGCTTTAACGCTGCGTAGCTCGATGTGACTTCAGTAAGCAAAAACCGCGAAATCCTCTATTCGCCTGCCTTCACGATTCCCCTCGGACACAGCACACAGGCCGAGTTTAACTCCACCTACGACAAGGCCAATGACAAGGCCAATCTCTCTAGCAATTTCAATTAGCCGGTCACACAACGGGGTTCCCAGCACGACCGTCACGATAAACCGGCTCCGTGTAGCACATTCTGGCCAAGAACTCTTTTGGTGCGCTGTTTGACGAGGTACTGATCAAAAAGGCCCTTTAGAGTTGCGATTTTCGTTATCGTTTTAGCGGGCACCTCAATTTCCGGTTGCAGTGACAATTCGAGACCTATGATCTGGGGATCAACGAAATCATTCCACAGATCGGCTAGTATGTGGTCACCGCAAACACAGTTTCCATCAAATCCGTCTACTGGCAGCAGAAAGAACATCAGCATGGTGGCGGATCGTGCATCCAACGAGCTGGTCAGCGATTTTCCTACGGATCGGTTTATCGCAAATTTCTTGCCAAACATTCTTTTTATGATAAAAACTTATGATATAAGCTAGTATCAGATTTGTCATCAAACGGCTACCGCTGCTGTACTGGCGTTGAATTGTACCGGCGTTGAATATTGTTAATCCTGTCTATGGCGCTTACACGCGATCCAGCACCTCCACGGTACCAATCTTGACAAACTAGCAAATCAAGGCGGTTACTACAGGCGCGACATGCTAATGGGCTTGCCGCCGCTGTTCGATAGCCAGATTTTCCTCCGAGTCGGTTATCGCCAGCAGGGGGGATACCAGCAAGTGAATAGCTCCCGTATTGGGGCTTTTAGCGCAATTAGCACCGATGTGGATATGAGCTAGCGTTAGCGCTGTTTGTAACCTCAACAAAGCCAAAGAAGCTCAGTTTGTGGGTGGCGGTGAGCAAACCTGATCGAGCTAAGCTGCCGTGTTAATCCTGATGGCTCGCTGCTTCCATTGGCCCAAGGGCCCGTGTGGCGGGAAGGCGGACTGAAATTCAATCTCATTCAAAACAACGCTGAATGATACCGTCTCTGTCTTAACACCTATTTGCGAAAATATCTCGGAATTGGCTTCCGGTTTTTGCGACGGTTGTTACTGTCTCATACTGGGACAGATGTTATGAGTTTTTGAGGCCGCCGGATTCTATACGCGAGTCGGCGCTTTCAGGCCAATGGTGGCTAGTTACTCCTATCTCGATTCGAACGATACCAGCACCGAAACAAATCTTGCTAACGCCTCCAAACACTCAATTCGTGCTTTCGTTATTATGAGCAGGCCGACGAATATTTGAAAAGTCCCTTTGCCTACGGTTGGAGTGATTTCCCGTTCCACGTTTGATCCGCAAAGTTTTGGGTGGATTCCCCAGAATTTTAAGTGGGTTGACATTGGCTTCGGCTACAGCTAGAAATTCGGGATGGTATGTTATTGCGTTGCTAGGTAAATGCCAATTTAGAAAACATGCACTCGATGAACTTCTCTTCTTTGATAAAAGCCAGAGCGACTGTCACTCGATGCTTGCGCCGCGCATGTCCTTCTCTCGCTGCGTGCCTAAATTCTTGATTCCGATCATGATTTCCTGTTTCCGTTTCGCTTCATTCTTGTTTGTCTGTTGGCTGTTACAGCGGGTGCGGCTGTAACCGGCGAAACACTTTGTTTGTAGCCGTCGATGATCTCCGTGTTGGCTTCGGTTGCTACGGTGATCTCGCGGCTATCACACCTCTAACGGCACAGTGTGGAATGCTTTTCGGCCACACCGTATTGCCCGGGCACAGTGTGTAATATTTCTTGACAATCGTTGCTGGGTGGTTCCAAACTGGATTCGACCCCCGCTTGGAATTTAAAAACCGTTTCATACCAGATGCATCCTGATGACATCGTGCCGCTGCTGGAGTATTTCAAGTAGCATGGTTACTTCGCTAGATCCTTCGGAAAAACTTGCCACAACGGCCTGTCTGATCTACAATCGTTTAGTGTGCTGGCTCAGTTTGAGAATAGTTTTAAACGAGAGGGCTATCTGTTGCCCGAAGGTTGAACCTCGCACAAAGGCAACAAGACGACCGGCCACAGAATTCCTCGACGCTCTCGAAGGACAATATCCTACCCATATCCAGATGGCATTGTGTCGCGTGTTGCCGTTGCGAGACACTGGAGACGTTGAGCAAATCGCCTGATTATCAGTCCTCATTTCCGACGATGGATATCTGCAAACCCTACCTGCTGTTCACGGTACCGAAAAATATTGGGACTTTTATGAAAGCGTGAAGATCCGGTTCGTGGAGCAGCTCGATCCGCCGATCGGCAGTTCAAAGATCGCGATCCACAATTCCGAAGAGTTGCGCGCGTTCTGATCAACCCAACATCGGTCTCTGGCGCGCCGATCAAGGTGAAGGTATTGCGGCGCGGCTACTACGCACCGGGAAGCTTTTCCGATGCTCAGATAGGTCCTGTTCGGGAGGCGTTAGAACGCGCGGGACTTGACTGGAACACGACAACGGCAGCTATGGAGCTGCCATGCCTACCATCTCGGCGAACACGGCCTTTTTGGCCAAAGACAACCAGCTCCGAGGCGTATATGCGAATGCCATTGATGTGGTAACTCTTCCCGCAAAAACGATGTGGGGAAAGCGCAGCGATTTGTTTCGTGGAACTAGCCAATTTTTATCCGACCCTGCTGGAAAGCTATGTCTTCCAGAAAACTGCTAAACGAGAAAGAGCTTTTAGCTGTTTTGGACAATCCCAGTGGGTTCGCCCGGCCCCTTTATTTTCTCGCTTATGGGCCAGGGCCAGTGGGGAGAAGACACTTTATTTATCACAATATGGGCTAAACGGTTCGCTATAGTGATTGCTGCTATGCGAATTACGACAACGAAAGTAACCGCTCGCGAGCTTTAAAGTTAACCATTAGAGAGAAATTAGAGAGAAGCGACCAGTTTTTTGAGCGAAAAGTCTATAGGATGGTTTGGCTGGAAAAGGCCAAGGCTGGAAAGCTAGCAGCCCAGCTTCCGCTGTCACCGGCGAAGCGTTGAGCCGGGAATTTTTCAAAGCTGGTCTTTGGCGATGCACGCTTGCGGTTAAGCGAAGTAGTGTTGCGACTGCATCACTTGTTTCTATTTTTGTCCATTTGGAAACTATCACTAATCCTGCTCGCCTCGCGCGGAAGTCGGCACGTTTTACCCCTTCTCACTCCGCCATGAAAAATACCTGGCTTTGCCGTGCCGTTTGGGGTTGCTTTCTTCTCGGCTTTTTAACTTTCGGGAAAACCAGAGAAATTTGTTTATCTTCCCGTTTCTGGGGTAAAAGCTGACAGAGACGCCGGCTACCAGTCGGCCAATGTTACCGAAGCTACACAAATCAACACGTCGATCGAAGACGTTCTGCTGAGTTTCAAAACCTTCAATCAGCGGTTTATTGAAGACATCGTGGCCGCTGGAATCTCCCTAATTGTTGACTTACGAACTGAATATTGTGAAAACTACGGAAGGTGATGGCTTTTTTGTGCGCTGGTAGACGTGTGTCGGTTAGAACTTTCTCAACGAATTTGCCAAAGTCTCCGGGTTCAGATTGTAGCTGCCTGGCGAGCACTAAGCGCGTATAGGCGATTTGCGATCCGGCGGCTATGATCGTGCACAAAGTAGCTGTGTCCTGGTCCGTTCGTATCTGTGCGCACGATCTTGAATAAACGCTGGCTCTGCCCGTTTCGAATTTGATAGCAATCGCACATTGCATCTCTTTTTCTGCATCAACGGCGCTCTATGAGAGCTGAGAAGTGTGATCTGGTCAACCGGAGGAATGGAAAGGTCTGGCGCCTTCGCTTGTTTGGAATATCAGGCTGGCTACAAAGCTGACATTCGAGTATTTCTACGATTATGGAGAAAACCAATCGGGCTTGGTGACGCCCAGACGCCCATGCACAACATCGATCAGCACGGCTTCACCACTCGCAAACGGTACTTACCAACAATGCCACTCAAGATGAATTGGATTGTGCCTAATGACTATCGACATAACATGCGTTAGGTCGAATTTTACGACTTCTGGCATGCGCTCAAAGAAAACATTAGGCCCGCTCTCAGTTTCAGTATCAAAAAAGGGTCAAGGTAATCGCGAAATGTAGGTGTACTCCGACAGACTTATCATCTCTAAAAGACGCGATCCTCATGCCGCACAGCTACCAGCACCAGCTCGTCAGCACCAACAATTGTTGCACATTGCAGTGAGCTGATTTAGGGGCTTGCTATTGGAACCGATTAAAAATCGGCTATTACTCGGCTTATGCTTGTACAAGTACAGTACTGTACAATACAAGCGAGTCCTATAGTTAATCGAAAAATTATGGTGGATTTACGAGGGGCTTCTCTTACCGGCTCTTAGCAAGCTTGCCAACGCGGCTTCCTAAAAAATGTTTCGAATACCAGACGCTTTCCTATGCCGAGTTACTCGCGAATCCGGAGCTTGCCGGTTACAGCCTTAACCTGATAGCTCTGATCAACATGCTTGGTTGCGGCAACGAAATCCTGCTAACACCCAGGTACATCGATCTGCCGCCGTTCTATTTGAGCACTTTTACGAAGACCTGCATGCGCAAAGGCGGGCGACGTATCTGGGTGCTGGCCAGCGGCACGTTTCCCAATAAGGTTCGCTGTCAATAGTCCCATAGTTTTGAACGACGCGAGTGCGACCACCAAGAGTTTCGGTGCTGTCTGGCACCTCAGCGAGATACAAAGATGCTCAGTTCCTATGCCAATCTCAATGCCTCGTTCTCTCTAGAGTATCGCTCGAATCCCGATGGCTCCACACTCAGCTGGAGCATGGTTGACCAAGAAGGAGATTGGCCTGCGTTTTAACCAGCTGGATGGTCGCATTGTGTGGGACTTATCGATTACTTCGATCTCCTAAAAGTAGCGTTACGCAAACGGACTACAACAACACAGGATACTAGATTCAAGTGGACAGCTAGCGCACAGCCAACAACAGGCTCGTGTTTTTGCGGCCATTTCTACATGGACGTCCGCAACGAAATTAAATGATTACCGCAGCAGTTGCAGCCAACCAATTGGTTTACACTTTTTAATCTCTACAACTTTACCCACGGAAAATTTTAGAGATTTGGGGTTAGCCTCGGCACCATCTCCATCTACACGGATACGCGGCTTCTTGCCGTTGCCAACTCCCAGAACGAATTCGATTTGGAGGCTGTTGCCGACATATTGGGAGGCTGACACGATAGTGACCTGCCGGCTTAAAGCCACTAGAAGTGGCAAATCGACTGAAATTCCTCGTTCAAGGTAAGCAAACGGATACCTACTACGTTGTCTCCTATTTTCGCTATGCTACCGATCCCGGCCAGGAATGGCAGAGGGTCGTTGTGGTGAAATTTTGACCAGGATCTCGCATCAAATTTCTTCCCTTATTGTTGGCTTTTGCTGCTTGCACATTGCTTGCGTGTCTTGCCATTGCTGACGATGTCAGCGATCGACGTCTTTGTCTCCGGGGATGCAACTACCGCATTCTAGTTACCGCTCGCGCTGGCAATGGCGATCTTTTCGCCTTTTCCGAGGGACGGGAAAGTTCTGTCTCTGACACGGGCAACATCGATCTCCTTGTGAAACGTTCTGCTGGCAACGGAGAAACGTAAAGAGCGGCGCATGTGATCTGAAACGACGGCGACAACACCTGTCTAGTTGCAGGTTCCGCTACCGATGAGATTCTTTTGCTTGCCTGATACAATCCCGGCGCGTTTCACAAAAGCGAACCTAAAGTCGCAGACGGTGTCGGACGGGCGTACGGCTTGGCTGATCAGATCGAGCGATGACGGCTACATCTGGTGTGCGCTGCGCGAGCTGACTGCGGAGGTGAAAAAGCCAGAGTTGGGGGAGTATAAGGCGTTTAGCATCCAGCTGCAACACAGATCGCATTCCGGCACAAATCATCGTGCCATACAACCACCACAGCTACCATGCCGGCGGAGCAATTTGGCGGGAAGCCTATGTGACCTACTCCTATGATCACAGGGAAATGTGGCAGCTGGGTGGGGCGGAACCGGTCGGACCTGAAATAAACAAAGAAAGGACACAGAGATTTTTCGGCAGCAAAGTCATCTTTCTGACGAGCATGCGCTCTTATGCGGGGCGTTATTGTCTTTTGCAATCGACGAGTGCTGATAACAATATTACATGGATAGCAGCCCTCTAGCTGCGCGTGTGAGCGTGAATTGTGGCCAGTAGACCGACCTAACTACTGGCAAAGTAACTTAAAACAGCGCCTCCCCCGTCTATTTTGCTTCGTTGCGCTTGATGGCACAATTGCTGCCTATCTCTTTAATATGTGCGAACCAAAACCTCTATGAAAAGATCGTTTTTCTTTACTTTCCCGCGGCTAGCCTGGCTTCGGTCAATCCCGTTACGCTATAAAAATAGCTTTCTAACTTTGTTTGTTTTCGTTATTTTAATTTATGAAGGATTCCGGTACAAGGCGATCTTCGATGTTGTTATGGTTAAAAGCTTGCCGACACGCCCCATCTCGATCGGTTTGCTACACATGCGATTCGTTTCACCAAAGGCCATGCTCCGACTTCAATTTGCATGTCGTCGCGAGCGAGCATTTTTATCGGCTGGACGCCCGCACAAGGCCGAGGCCGCTACCGCGCATTAAACTGATTCAGCTAACTGTTTCCCTACAACCATTCTCCTCAAGAGATTGGTGCTGTAAAAGTTACCTAACTCGGCTAGGTGCGTGTCCGGGTTTTTCGGAAAACGGCATCTTACCGAAGCCAATAACTGTTATCTCGGATACGGCTCCATATTTGGAACATTGCAATAGGAATCTGATGAAGCTTCACAGAAGCTGGTTAGTCATCCGTATAACTATGCCAACATACCGGCGAGCCAATATAAACTAGAAAAACTGACGAATCGGGTGATTGGTTTCCTGAATAGCTATGGGGAAGAAAACTTTCCGTTACTTCCCGCTCTATTGCGATGGATAGGTTGACGCCTGTTTAGCGGCTGGTTGTTCGAAAAACACTACGCGAAGGCCGCGACGTTCGGTCTCTCGAGGGGAAGGCGAATGACAACAACATCCGCTGCCTCTCGTTTATTGACGTTATTAATTATCTCGTCGATCGCGTCCTGGATACGCTCGACTAACGCAGCTTTGTGCAGGACACTCTGTGGCTTGATTCTTACTTCCGAAAACGGTTTGCTGCGAGGTAGTAAGTGAACGCTTTGCGAAGGTGGCATCTACGGTGTTCTTCCTAGGGTGCTGGCTCGACGTGGTCGAGCAGCAGGGATCCCTTTGCGCCATGCCCGTGTTTGTCACGGCCATTTCTTCGATGTTCGCCGAACGCACGGGAGCCTCGCTATCGAAATGCAGTATCGATGGTGTGAGCTTGGCGCTTTTATTCAAAAATCTCTATGTAGCCATAGCTGCATAAAAAATTTGATATACGTTTTTAATTTCTATCACAAACCTTTTATTGAGTGAAATGCTAGTATCAGATCAGCTGTCCGCAAAGGCTATCTCAAGCTAGAGTATCACTACGAGGGAGAACAAACCGAGCTCTTCAATTTGCGGACTATCCAAATGAACAACAGGGCTTGAGCGCAGCCGAACCTGTGAAGCATTGCTGCATTATGGAACGGGTTGCTAAAAACGTTGTAAGCGCCAAGATGCGTGTTTTTCGAAACCTGCTCTGTTTTCTGGATAGAGCCCAGTGGGGATTGGCGATGTGAAACTGTGTCAGATTCCTAGCTCTTAGGTTTTGTAACTTGGGAAAATTCTCCAGCTCGCAAAAACTCGTCCGTCTGGTCGCGATCGTTTGGATGATCGGGTTGTGGATGGGGTGTTGTCCTCTTTCCGAGAAATTTATCAAGCTTCCGGAACGATCGGTCGACCTGTCTTATAATAACAAGACACTTTGCATCGTCGGCTAATCTGCACATCGACATCCGGAGGTAGGTCCTACTTTAAGGAGATCTAGAAGTACCTTCGCAGTATGCTGCACGATAATTTCAAGTTTCTGGTGGGGGTTTTTGTTGCCTTTTCAGTTTTACCGAGGCTCGCCGTTATGTAATGATGGAGAAACATTTTCCTGGACGACATCCTAGGGCGAAAATAGCTTCACCTTCGGCGGACGCTGGTTCCCGAGTTGCTCGTTTATGGACGGACGAATGTGATGCACTGGTTCCAAGTGAGGAGTCGATCGTTTGTCAGGTGCTTTACGAGAACCGCTTTTTTAGGAAAAATCTGGTGCGGTCGAGCACGACTTCATGCTGATAGATTTTTCGGTTACCCTACGACGTTGCGGCAGCGTTCTCGTTCACTGTGGAATCCAGCAGTGATCATTCCGTTTAAAGTCGGAGTGTGAAACGGCCCGGACAGCCGCACATTGAACTACCACGCTCTATCCTGGAAAATTATGGCGGATAAGTTAAACAAGACTGCAAGCTACTTGCAGCCATAGCTGAAACGCATCCAGAAAACCGGAGTCCAAGATAGCGCCTATATGGACTATCACTGTTATGGCACAGGGGATGCAGAGGGCACTGAAAGCGAGCTAGGTAAAATGAGTCTAGCGAGGTATGCAAGGCTCCCCCTTTGCGTGCTCGGGACGCGATCGAATCAGCTGTTTTTTGGATTTTCCGGCGAATGCGATAGACAGACTGCTATATTACCAATGTGAGTTACTTTTCGTCGAGCATCTTTGCCTGCTCTCTGACTTTGCAGGCGTATGTAAGACGTTGGGACAGCAAAAACGAGTTGCTGGCTTCGACTGCGGAAAAGCTCCTCTATTGTGCCGGACTGGCTTGGTGTGACGCTGTATCCTGTCGATACGATCCCGCAACGTCTGTCAATTGCTGCTGGGATTGTAGATGCACGGCATGATGGTCGGTACTGCGTTGGTTGCCGAAGGTCTATAGAGTTTCCTGGAACAATGGTGGTGCTGACGGCCAATCAATTGCTACCGTACTGGCTGACGCTGCCGGGGAGTCGCTTCGTTGCTGGACACGACCTGCCAGCGGTGGCGCGCTGTTCGTTGTTTTTAACCCTTCTGACGAATCAACGGGCGGATGTAGTTAAAAAGTAAGTGAAGCTTCCAAATACTGGCCCAGTGGTGTTTGAGGTGGTCGATCCCGTTGGCCGACCGGAGCTGGTTTAAATTCTTGGATGCACAAGGGACGGAACCTACCGGATCGCTTTTGTCGCAAAGATGCACTCATGGGATTTCTCGTTTTTAATCTTTTCCCAATTGCGGTACTGGTTGGGACCAAACCCGAATTGGCGGTTTCCGGCCACCAAATCGAAAACGCCCGCTATCGCATCACGATCGACACTAGTTGGAACGTTGCCTTGGTTTACGATAAAACCGCACAGCGGGAAGTGTGGCGTACTTCCAAAGGCTTGTTTCTGAGATCGAAGCTCTCGTGCGTAACTCAGCTTGGGGCATGGATTATGCCGATCTGGGGAAGTTGCCTTTTCCCGGACCATGGATGGTCCGGAGCAGATTCAGACTGTGGATTTGTGTCCTGTACCCGTGGTGCTGGAAGCAAGCTGCTTTGGAACAGGGGGCTTGCGCTTCACCCAGACGCTCTGTTTGGCGGCCGCCGGAGGCTAGCGTGAAAGCGAAATTCCCTTTAGCGGCTTCGGCTATCCGAGGCGACTGCGAGCCGCTTATCCATACGAACAACCTTAGCGAACACATCTCGCTGTGCACGGGCCACGGTGAGTTGACGACGTTTATAGATCTGCTTAACCAGACCTTTAGTTGGCTCCAGAAATCTTTCGAATAGGTGCAGCGATTTACGACCGACGTTTCTCTTCTCTCCATGGTCATCCGCCTCTCAATACGGGAAAACTACACGGTTGAGTTGCCAACGATCTAGAATCATCCACACTGGTTGTCCAATTTGCTCGAAGAAATTTCTGACGCAACCACATTATCGAAAGTCTGCTGTTACTTGCTGAGGTAGAGAGCAGCTCGTTGTAGCTCAATTTGTGGCTGCACTAAGGGTGCATGGTTTTGCTCATAACTTCGAGGAGGCTGCAACCGGTCTAACCGGAGAACCGCGGAGCGGGTTTTGCAGCGATGCTGGATAAACGCTGGGCGTTGTAAACGGGGCTGCTTTGCTCTATTACTATTTACTCTATTAACTGCTGTTCATCTTGGTGAGCAAAGCGTTCGCGGTTTCTTTTCTGGGAGAGAAGATGACTCTGCGTTTCTATGTTGCCAAAGATTGCTGGCGGCTTCGAAGTCGAGGATGATGTCTTCGGGTTTTCAGAAAACCAGCTAAAGCAGACTCTCGAGTGGTTTTTTGATTTCCATACCAGCGGCCGGCGGGACAGAAAGCAAACATAGGCTCGGCGTCGCGGATTTGTACGGTGTATCCGAAGAATCGGAGAAGACCAGACTGGGCTAACGCTGCAGGCGGACCTGTCTGAAGCCAAAATGTGAGGGCGAGACCGGCTGGTACAGCTGTAGGTTGATACACAGCTGACACGTCAGGGCTGTCTAACTGGCGGGCCGATCGATACCGACGGTGGGCGCGCCATGAACCACAAATCTTCCACGATCAGCGTGATGGCGGCGCTGGCCGAACCAGCTGAGCGCCCTGCCAGCAACATGGTGCTAACGCCGAGTATTGAACGATACCTTGCATATCGGTTTACCTGGCGCTAAAGGATTCTTATCGTCTAAGCTTTACCAAGATCGAATTGGTCACGCTTTCATATCAAATTACGGCTTCGTTGCTGCAACCGCTGGTTGGCTACTTCACCGATCGCAGTCCAAAACAAATTTCGTTTGCCACCGGCTCACCGGCATGAGCTCGTATTGTCTGCTTTTCATTGAGATGATGTTCCTCATGGTACGAATGGAATCGGTCGTGTACAGGACGGGCTGGCACAATCATTTCCCCAAGAGGGCGGAAACTTTGGCCGAGCCCACTCGGCTCTTTGCTGGCTTTGTTTTAGGGGCTTCGTGCTGATTGCAGGTGGGTGTCTGGTGCTACGCCCGTCTGATACAAACTTTTCTGGAGCTGCGAAAGGCAATGTGTTTGTGCACATGACAGTGTCGCGTAACAAAACTCGTGGGTGCGTTCGTCGTGCTTCTAATTCTGATTTTCTCGAAGCGTTTCTACCTCGTGAGCTTAACAAACTACTACACATCTTACCTACATTAATGGGTTTCATCTATTGATGAAGCCGGAAATAACATTTCCTGATTTTCCTCTTCGCTGTTGCGGCGGGTACGACCATTGGCGGGCGGGTGGAATGTTATTCTTGCTGGTGTTGCCGCATGTCGGGCTCACGGGCACGGTCATCCTGACGAATTTTTCCCCGGGGATGACTCTTGCTTTGGCGTTTTTTGCAATTTTGGTTTATCCCCAGGAGCTGGTTACTGGTAACGTCAGCCTGGTTGCTGGTCTGTCCTTCGGGCTGGCGTTTGGCGTGACCGAAATCGGGTCAGCGTTGTTGAGAAAAACTGGATGACCACACCAGCATCCGCGCGCTTTTCGAAGTTTTTTGTTTTTTTGCTGACCGACCTGCCACGGGAGGTCCTGCCCGAAGCTCTACCGGTCGGCGCGGGAGTGAGCGCAACGACGGCAAAAGAGCTCAATACGGACTTTGCCACTATCAAAGCACGCGCAGCGGAACAGACATGCTTTGGCATGCTGAGGCGCTATCAGTTTACCCCAGATTGACACGTATTTCTCTGCGGTTTCCATGTCGAAACCGTTCTGCTTTCTTATTTGCGATGTCAGCACAAAGCTGTTGTCTCTGCTGCTTATCGCCTGAACGAACTGACCGAGATTTACCCGATCATCCCTTTCCCGGCGGTGGCTGAGGAGTGCGACCAGTCGGAGACCGCGGAAAAATTGGATCTCTGAAGTAAAATCCCGTGCGTGGTGGAAATGAAGTCGGAAGGTGGCGTTGCCGATGCGGTTCAATGGCGGCATGCTGGCAACGACTTTCATGGTTTCCCAAGGCCTCTTGTTTATGATCCCGAATTCCTACAGGATTGCAATTCGAGTTACTCCATTCCACGATGGACGACATCATCGTGCGCTGGCGGCCCAAGCCATTTCCATTTTCTGTAACCACTAGGATGCGACGGCGCGCCGTCGCATCCGGTTGTGCGCTGTTGTGCAGCAACAGCGGGCAGGAGACGCATGAATTACACATGTATCGTACTGTTTTGCGGATGTCGCTCATCAGTTTCTTCGATGGCTTCTTGGCATCCCATGAGGTCTAAAAAATCGCGATACTTTCCAACGACGACTTGAGCGCGGTGACTGATGATGCGGATGTTGCGGCTTTTTGCGCTAGGCCCATGCCGCTCGACCGGCCGACGCTGCACGACACCGTTCGTAGTCTGGCATCTATTTTTAAGGCTGTGAATCTGTGAGCCCCTTTTACGCGGAGCTGCCGGCTACTGTGCAGGAGGTTATGGAGAAACTTTCCAAAGTGTTTGGATGCCGGTTATAGCCTCTTCGATTATTACGGTGACTCTCAGGCCGAGCTGGTGATCGTGCCCATGGGCAGCGCGGTCGAGACGATTGTCGGAACGGCCAGGTGACTAGACGTGTACGGCCCACAAAGTGGGCGTGCTGACGGCTCGCTTGTTTTCCCTTTCGCGAGTTGGGCTTTCCTGGACGGCGCTTCCGGCGAAGGTGAAATCGGTGGCGGTGCTCGATTGCACGAAGAGACCGGGGATGTTTTGGGGGCGTTTTTTCTGAGTGTGACGGCGACGCTGGCTGAGGGCGCGGCCACGCCCGGAAAATGTTTCGCGTGGGTGGCGGGCGATATGGGTTTGGTTCGAAAGAATTTACGCACGCGATGGTTTACGAAACATTTTTCTACCTGAGCACGGCGACCCCAACCCCGCGTTTCACGATCGGAATCACGGATGATGTCCGCAGTCTTTCTTTCCTTTTCGACGCCTACTTCGATTTCGAAACAGATGGCGTGTGGCGTTGCATTTTTCATCGGACTGAGCGCCGACGACACGGCCGTGGTAAACAAAAACTTGGCCAAGGTTATCGGAAAACAGACCGACAATTACGCGTAGGACTATTTTGTCTACGATTCGAAGAACTCGGGTTCGATGACGAACTTGCATCTGCACTTTGGTCTGCGGTAAATTTGTTAACTCTGCTTCATCCAGCGTACGAGCTTCGTGGCTTGGAGCTACTTTCACTTCGTTGGCCGCACCGATGTGTTCGTCTACGCAACTCCTGGAGCAACCGTACAGCTTAGTTCCTCTCTACAGCCCGGAAAAGAAGTGGAAGAAACTGCCGCGCGAATGGCAGGAATAGCTTGCCAGCAAGTGTCTGTGTCTCTTGTGTGATCGACGCGACACAGATCGCGCAGGCGAACGGTATGGACTGCCGTTCCAGTATTGCTTTGATAATCTGCTTCTTCGAGTTACTCGGCGTGCTGCTACAGGGCAAGGTCATCAAGCAGATCAAAGAAGAGATCGAAAAGATCTACAGAAAAAGTGAGTAGGTCGTGAAGACGAGCTTCGCCGCGGTGGACGCGGCGCTTGCTGGTCTGTGCGAGGTTGCGGCCACTACGGCGCCTTTATTGTGAGGCGTGGGCCACGACTTTGCCTTTATTTAAGTATACGCCAGAGTTTGTTCAGAAGACCACGGCTTAGTTGCTAGCTAGCTAAGATGACCTCATGCCGGTTAGCGTCATCCTGCTCGACGGCTGCTAGCCGATCGGAACCGCTAGATTTGAGAAGCGCAACATCGCCCTCTAAATCCAGTTATGGGACCCCGCGATGTGTGTAGCCAGTACGTGTTGGCCTTATCCGCACGCTGCGATCTGAATCAAGTTTTGCCCCTGAATCTGTGGAATGGGAGCGGGCTGAATTTAGGTCGACCGTTTTCCAGTCCAACAAACTCGTTGGCCAGCGCTACTCAGTCCAGGTCGTGGATTAGGGTTGCACTGGCTGCTCGCTGTGCATACTGGTTTTCTTGGCGACGGACTTAACCCTCCCAGGAACAAGGCTACCAATATCAATATCGTGACGTAACAACCGCGGTCAGAAGCCGAAAAGGCCAACTGGAATTTTCTCCTCGACCTGTCTGATCCGGATCACTCCAAGATGGATATATCAACCGGGAAAAGTTTTCAGTTTCTCACGCCATTTATGGAGCTTTCGGGTATTTGCGCCGGCTGGGGCGAGGCGCCTTACATCAAGCTCCTGACGTAGTTCTTTGGCGATCGTCTTGTCTTAATGGCGAATGCAATAGGTTGCTTCGGCAATCTGCCGACGACGTCCTACTACCAGAATAAATAGGGTCGCTGCTCGACTTTGGAAAACTTTCTTTTAGGGAACAACACTGACTTTGGTCTTGGTACCCTGCTTGCGATCGCAGACGACTTTGGTGCGCAGATCCGTCTGGATTATAGGTGGCGACAGTTTGATTTATTATATTTTGTTACGCCGGCCTTGACCACGTGCTCGTTTTAGGGGCGAACGTGAAGGTGTATGTGCTTGATACCGAAGTTTTACTCGCAACACCGGCATCCAGGCTTCCAAACCGATGCTGATTGGCTTCCATCGCCAACTTAGCGGCCAGTCGCAAAGAGCATGGTAAAAAAGATCTTGCACTCATGGCCATGCAGCTGGCTATGCGCATGTCGCTGGTGTTGCGTTTGGTGCCAAGGACAGCCAGGTGGTTGCCGTCTTCCGCGAGGCCGAGGCGCACTATATGGCCCGACACTGATCATCGCTTATTCGTACTGCATCGTTATAGTTTACCCGCTCTATACCTCGGTCTGAAGCAGCAAAAGTTGGCGGTCGGGACGGGCTACTTCTTGCTTTCCCCCTGTGACCTTACGGTGGTAGCGCTGTGGCAAATTTTAACAGTTTCTTGTCAACAAAACCGGTTTTGGAATGCTTTACAATATCGTCCCAAAATGGGCGGGAAAATTCGCTGGCCGAAGCCCAGACCAAAGTATGGTCTTACTGCCTGCTATCAGCAGCTCGCCGCGCCTGTGCTGATTCTGGCTACCACTGACTGCTATCAAGTTCTGGTCTGCTATGAGTCTTGCTACCAACTACCCCGGTGCTGAAATTCAGTGTCCTGCTTACCGTCGGGGCTTCTGTGTTTTGCAACGGCGTGCATCTTCGAGTCTGCCGGAGTCTGTGTGATTGCGATGCGGTCGCTGTTTGAAGAACAAATTGGCTTGAAGGAAAAGAGCTGTCGCACCTGCTCGAAACGACCGCCGAAAGGTTTTGGGTGAGCCACCTCGTGTTTTTCAAACTTTTCGGAGTATCAGCTCTCGCCGGATATCTACCTGTGCCAGATCAAGATGCTGAAAAAAACGCTGAAGATTTCAATGATCGCTTTGCTGAACGGCTATCGCACGGGCTGATAGATAGACTACGTGGCAAAATTTGAGAAGGCCGGAGCCCGACGGTACCGAACGCAATATCTACCAATTCGTTGCCGGTGTCGCCACAAACTACCAGTGAAGTGGAGGCGATCATGATGGAAACGCTTGTGCGATGTCGCTTGCTCGGCACGGATAGTAGTGGCGGCGAAGATTTCGGTCTTCCATATCGCTCCGCCAAATTTTGCGTTCGCATTCGAAAAATCTTATGTGAGGACCATCGTGTTATTCAACTGTTTTATCAGTCAAGTTTAAACTTCAAGAACCTCGACGTGGAACCGAAATTTCGGCTCTCGGATTTGGGAAAAACTGCTCCTTCGTCTGCGCTAGCTCGCGGTGCTTTCGCCTTGTCTGAAAGCTTCGCTCGCTTGCACTGGTGGCGTACATACACTGGAAGACTTTATAAAGGCGCTGTTTGCAGGTGCCGATATCGCACAATTCGTCTACGTTCTGTTCAACCAAGGTCCGTGGGTGCTCGTTTCGCTCTTAGAAGGGTTACAACAGTAGATGGAGAAACACGACTATCAAGACGTCCTTGAGTTGCGCGGAACGCTAACTTTGTGCTGCTGTCCCGATGCGGGGTCATACGAGCGAGCAAACTGGATTTGAATCCTGAAAAGCTGGCGGAGTTTAGAGGCACCATAATGACTCCAGAAGAAATCAAGATCCTGAAAAAAGCTGTCCAACGCTCAAGTTACCGAGATAAGGCGGAGTATGTAAAATTTCTCGTGCGTTTAAATTCCCTATTGCGCAAGTACGAAATGGCATTTGCGGCAGGACGTTTTTACCGCATATCGGCGTAGCGGGGGCGATTACGTTCCGGTTCTCGTTGGCTGGCGAATAAAATTTTAGCCAAGCCCAAAATCCGGTCGGCGCAGGTTTTTAGTTGGGCTTTGATTTGGCTCGAAGAGAAGGCCCACCTCAGGAAATAGTAGTTCTTGCCCTTTTTTTCTGATTTTCACGGGATAATTGAATATAATTTTTTTTGTTACTTATTAAATTATGGGATAATGTTCACTTTTATAGATGGTCGAAAATGGTAGATAGATTAGATGGTCGGCCCGCGCCGTTCAGGCGATGAAGCCGAACAAAAAAAGAAGTCGATACCGAGCGCGAAAAGCAGCAAGGCTCCACAATGCTGAGAGCTTGTGCTGCAGGCGACGAAATGTTGAGCCGCAGGGTACTGGTTTGGTGGCAGAGGCTGCGACAAGCACTACCTTGAGGGCCTGAGGATAGTAATAAATACAACGCGCTTAGTGCAAAAGCTGCAAGAGCGAGCAGGGTTAGCCAGCCTACTCGGCCGCCAAAACTGTTTAAGCGCATTGCGGCAGCGAGAATGGTTAACTTACCGAAAAAGCTAGCTAGTGGCGGAATTCCACCGAGGGACAGCGCAAAGATCGCCAGACAGCTTTTGAGATCGGCGATTTGTGCTGCTGGCTCATTAGTTTTAAGGTCGGCCAGTATACCGAAGGCCTCGATGGTTGCGAGACTATAAGTGAAGGCGTAAACAAGAAAGCGGGGCCGGGGTCCGGTGCGACTTGCGGCTATCAATCTAACCAGTAGCACACCGGAATTAGCGGTCGCGTAGCAGACAAACATGCGGCCAACATTGCTTTGCACGAAGGCACTAAAGTTTGCTGACAAGCAGGGAGAAGCGTGCGTGTTTGGGGCCGAGTGGAGCCCAACTTGCGATGAATGTCAGATGAGCCGCGGCGCCTCGTCCCAAGCTTGGTCAAGATCAGCCGGGGAAAACATCAAACCGGCGAGCTTTAAGGCTACGGCGGTCCATGTGGTTGGTGCTCCTTTATAAACATCGAGGCCAAAAAGCAAAAGGCGTGGCAGCGGCTTTGAATCCCAGGGCGACTACGGGTAGAGAAGTGGGTTTCGCACAAATGAGCTGGGAAAAGAGCTGGTCGAATTACAGTGTATTGTTCGATCCATAAAGCAGACTGAAACCAAAAAGCAGAAAAGTAACGGACATTCCGTTGGTGAGGAAGTCTTTCGCCCCCTTCGGTGGAGGTCGCGCTGCAGTTTTCGAAACCGGACAAGGCGTAGAGCAAAAACTGGCGAGCTCGAGCGAGAGAAAAGCGATAATTGATGGCCATTTGCCATGATGCCCATGGCCGCTAGCGGCAAGAAGCAGCAGTGCAATAAATTTTATGGGATGGCGCAAGACGGGAGACCGCTGGAAACGATTACGAGGGAGAAGAGCATCAGTCGGGCGGATCCGACGCCGTGCGGCGGCACCACAGTCATCGAGCATGAAGGCTCCCCGTCGAAGAGCGACCTGTGACCGAACTGGCGACGGCTTGTACTGTGGCTGCGATCAAAGCTAGGGCGGCGATTAGTTGAACTATAGTTTCCCATTGGGAGGAGACAGGCACGGTCGTACCAGACCGAAAAGCAGAGCCATCAGAGCGCCTACGAGCAAACTGACTTCAGGCTGGAGGGGAAAAGAAACAGCGTGCGAAAATCGAGGTTTATGGGACATCTCTCGAAACCGATGGCTTGGAAGAAGAGCGAGGCCAAGATGCAACGGATCCAGTCGAGCAGCGCGTTGGGGAAGAGACCGAAGTAAGTTATGGCTACGAGCAGTAGTAGCGCACCAGCCTTTTTGGGCATGAGAAGTCGGCGGCAACAGAATGAGCGGGAGTCGTAACGGGTTCCCCGGTGGTGGCCGAAGAAGATCACTTGAATCTCGCGCAGCGTAAAAGCCGCTGCCTCGAACGTGTGCCGGTCGCCAAAGGCAGCAGCTTGTCCAGGACGACTAGCCCCAACGTGTGTGAGTCCGCTTTTAGGACATGGGCTGGCAATGGCGAGGCCGAGGATGACGAAGCTCATATGGCTGATGCTCGAGTAGCCAATTACAGATTTAAAATTCTCTTACACCAGAGCGACGAAGCCAGCTTAGAGGATGCTGGCGATCAGCGGTTAGAAAAATAAAAAGCCAACGGGGAAGCGCGGCAGCGCCACGCGCAGACAGCCGTAGGCGCTCAGTTTCATTGCTGTGCCTGCAAGGAACATCAACGTAGCCATTTGGAGTCTAGACCTGAAATGGAAACAGGATGGCTAGCACCTCGAAGTTTATGAAAACGAGCGCGAATTAGCCGATTTGTTGCTCGCTGGTGAATGCGTCGCCGTGCCCGAGAGGTGTTCGGGGAAAAACTTATTCTTCCGGCCAGTATGCAGGCCTAGAGCAGTTACGTCTTGAGGAGAGGCAGGGCTGCGAGCAAGCCAGGGATACGCCATAGCAGCGGTCTATGGTACGAGTCCGAAGACGCTATAAAAAGTAAGAAATTTGCCTAAAAATCCATTTAGGCCAGACAGACTGGAACGATGAAAGCATCGCCATGACGAACAAACTCGCTAAGACGGGAATCGCCGCTCACACGCTTCCGAAGTTGTGCGATCTGCGGCGGATTGACAGAACTGTTTTTCAAAAATACCAGCGCAGCAGAACAGCGTGCCGGTGGATAGACCGTGGTCAAATGTCTGGATTGTGGCGGCGCGGGTATCAGATTGGATTGTTGACTTGGCTGCGAAGAGCGCCAGAAAACAACAACTCAGATGGTTTAACGGCGAGTATGCGATCATGTGCTTGAGGTCGGTTTGTTGCAGTGCGGCGAATACCTCCAACATACTGCCCAATGCGAGTCAGAACAACGCCGAAGCCTCCGTCTGCAGAGACGCTTGGAAGATAGACTACATCAGCCTCAGAAAACCTTAAACGTCCATTTCCGAAATCATGTCCGTAAGGTAGACCGAGGGACCAGCCGGTGCTTCCGCATAGGCGGGCGGCAGCCGGCGGCATTTTTACCGCGAGGTCGAGCAAGACGCGAGGAAATCCAGTTGAAGCCAGGTTCTTTAGACGACCGCGAGCTGCGGCGAATTTTTAAAGATCGAATGTTCTGGTGGTGGCAGAGAGGGTCGCGAAGCTTACTATCATGAAGGCGCTGCTACCGATCGTGTAGACGGCAAACTGATAGGCGGCATGCCCCCCGCCGCCGGGGCCATTCAAAAGTTTGGTTAGGAATAAGGCGGGGTAAGGAGGCTCAGTTCAAAAAGCACAAGCCACAGTACGAAATCTAGCTCGAGAAACATGCTGAGTATGCGTTGTCCTAAAACAAAACAGGTACATAGGAACAACAGTAATCAAACATAGAGACCCGAGCTCCGACACATCGCATGCTGTGCCCAAAGCGTGCGCAAAATGATGAGTGCGGTAAGCAGAACGAAGAACAGGCTCAAATCGTTAAGGCCCCGGTGGAAATGGACATTCAGTGCGTTGATAAACGTGTGGTTTTCCACGAATCGAAAACTGTGAAACTTTGGTCGAAAAAAAACAGGCAAAGATATGTATAATAAGATTAGTCGAGGTGCATTGTTGCGTTTTTGGCTTTAGAATTCGTTCAGACTCAACTGATCAGTTGAGAAGTGGGGCTTAAACGACGTTGTTAGCACTGGCCTTCGCAGACGAGCTAGGTGTGATTACTTGCTGGCGACATTAGGGGGCGGTTTAGGGACGGCCTTTCAGCACGGGGGCAAAGTCGAGAAGCGACCTTTCCCAAGAAACTGTCACTTTGGCGCTCAAGAGACTTTATCAAGGTGGATAAAAACTCAGGACCATTTGTCATGGTATCAGGTTTTTGTCTCGGCTAAAACTCGAAAGTTGGCAATAATGATAGTCGGTAGTTTTCCTTTTTCTAACAATTCTTTTCAATGTAGGCACATGACTGTTAAAAAATTTTTGCATATTCGTATGCGTGTAAACGATTTGGAACGTACTGTTGAATTCTACAAAGCAGTACTTGGCCTGGTAGTTTCGCGACGGCACACTTCCCCCCGTGGCGCGCAATTGGCGTTTATTGCCACCCCCGGTAGCGAAGAAGAGATCGAAATTTGCCAAATGCCGCCTAGCGCGGCTTCTGTGGCGGTTCAGCCTGATTTGATACACATCGCTTTCGAAATAGACGACCTGGTCACTTTTGCCGAAGGCTTGAAACAAAAAGGAATCGCTTTGAGCGACGGCCCCACTAAGACAGACAGTGGCTCGGTCATCGCTTTCATTGATGCGCCCGAGGGTTACGAAGTGGAGCTGATTCAATCCGCCCGAAAATAACGACTCGAATAGGGAGAGAGACATTCCCCTCTCATCGCCGATAAAATCGGTCTTTTGCTTTTTCTCTTCTGGAATCATTTTATATTTTTTATGAACTCAGCTTTTTCGACGGCTGCCGAACAGGGCGGGAAAATCCAAACTTTCGTGGTTGGCGGTGGTTGCTTCTGGTGTACAGAAGCGGTATTCGAGCGTGTTCCCGGTGTAAAATCGGTGGTTAGCGGCTACTCGGGTGGCGATGTACCCAATCCAACCTATGAACAGGTTTGTACTGGCGAAACCGGATACGCGGAAGTATCGAAGCTCGAATTCGATCCCGCTGTGGTGTCTGCCGATAAGTTGCTCGAGGTGTTTTTCGAAGCTCACGATCCCACCACACTGAATCGCCAGGGGATGGACGAGGGAACCCAATACCGCTCAGTGATTTTTTACGCGGATGAGGCTCAACATGAGGCTGCGATTCGGGCAAAGAAAACCGCGCAGAAGAACTATGCTGATCCGATCGTAACCCAGATCGAACCGTTGAAAAAAAAGTTTTATCCCGCCGAGAACTACCTCCAAGACTATTTCAAGAACTATCCCAATGCAAACTACTGCCAGTCCGTGATTTGCCCGAAGCTATCGAAACTTGAGCGTAGGGGCGTCATTTCATCGGAAAAGTAGTCGGAGTGTTTTGCCAAGAAAACGGAGAAGATTTTCTCTGTCCGTTCCGTATGATGTTGAGTTTTTCCTTTTTTAAACAAGTTTATCGGCATTGGTAGATAAAACTAAATCGATAACATCTTTAGGATGTTGGCGAAAGTGCCGTTTGTCTGAAATCGTAATGCATTTCTCTTGCGGCGCCGATCTGAGATCTGAGTTGGTTTTTTACGATTGTTATCTGCATGTGTCGGATTATGGGCTTAAACCCAGCGTTGGATTATGCTGAAATACTCAAGGATACGCTGGTCTCTTACACATACTGCATCCTGTGGTGCGGCTTCGGGACCAATACATCGCCTGGGTCCTGAATTTTCAGGAGCCGCTAGTGAATGTGTTTTTCCAGCTACAACGAGGAGGGCTAATGTTGTTGGGCTCCTTTTCATTAAAAACGTGAGGGTTGCGGAAATATGGCGGTTCCTTGTCCAGTATGGAACTGAGGCGTGCTGGAGCGTGGTCAGCTTTTGTGGAGTTGATGCCTTGGTGGCAGCGGAGGCTTATTATCGGGACAGCGAGCAGCGGCCGGTTTGTTACTTTTAGCTCGGCGACGGTTTCTATGAGATGCTGTTTTCCTATCCATACTGCGATGAAACGTGGTGTTCTTCTGTCTTCCCCGAAAGCACCGGCTCGCTCGCCGACAAAGAAACCGCTCTTGACCACCAAGCGGCGTTTTTACTAATGGCAGTGTGGCTGCAGCAGAGAATCCTCGACACGCGCTGGCGCCGGTTGTGCGCACCAACTCTTTGGCGGCGGAAGAGTCAGTGCATATGGCGCAAATACCCGCGTTGCTCGGCCAATTAAACGTTACTAGGTAATGGAAGCCTACCTGGCGTAGACGAAAAAAACGGCGGCTAGACTTTAACGATTATTAATAAGTTGTAACCTATCGGAATGAAACTTGGCAATAGCAATACTGTTCTATCCATAACATACTTCCAATAACATATTATGTCTATTTTGGAAATCGGAGGAACAATTCTTGGAGTCTTCGGTGTCTGGTTAATGCTCAACCAGAGCATTTGGGGCTGGCCCGTCGGGCTTGTCCAAGTGTCGATCTATACGTGGGTCTTTTTTGACGCTCGATTGTTGTCCGGTGTGTTGTTACAGATCATCTATCTGCTGATCCACGCGTATGGCTGGTGGCACTGGTTGCTCGGCAGCAAGAATTCGGAACCTCTTCGGGTTTCTTCTCTGAGCTCGTTGGCTATCCTGGGTTGGATTTTGCTTGGAGCCGTTGGCACGGCAGGTTGGGGGTGGTTCATGGACAAGACTACCGATGCAGCTCTGCCTTGGTGGGACGCGTTTATTCTGGTTTTTAGCCTGATCTCGCAATGGCTCCAGGCGCGAAAAAACGTCGAGTGCTGGCTGGGCTGGATGATCGTCAACACTGTGGCCATGGGGGTGTATTGGGCCAATGATCTCAAAACGACCAGCGTGCTCTATGGCATTTTCTTGCTGATGGCCTTTGGGGGCTGGTGCCAGTGGAGGCGTTCGTTTGAACTGAATCCGGTATGATTGGCCCCGTGCGTGTCGCTGTTTTCGGACCAGAATCTACCGGGAAAACCCAACTCTCCTTGCGACTCGCGGAGCATTTTTCTGCGCTGCTGGTGGCGGAGTATGCCCGTGAATTCTGGAACCTGTACGGGAAAATCGAGCTTGGCGATATTTCATTTATTGCTCGCGAGCAGTGGCGGCGTGAAGATATTGTTGCTTCCGCGAAGGAACTGGTTATTTGTGACACGGAAGCGTTGACAACGGTGCTGTGGAGCGATTTGCTTTATGGCTCATGTCCCGAGGAGGTGCAGCATGGCGCTGAAAAGCGCTGTCGGAGTTATGCGCTCTATCTGCTTCTCGATGCCGATGTGCCTTTTGCGCTCGACCCTCAACGGTGTTTTCCTGATCCCGCCGATCGCGCCAAACTTGCCAGGGTCTGGCTCGCGGCGCTAGAACGACGCCACATTCCTTTTGTTTGGATTCGGGGCGATTGGGCCGAACGCGAGCGCACTGCACTGGCTGCTGTGGAGCAGTTAATGGCACGTGTTCGACCGAGCCGGAGCTGGGTTTAAGTTTGAAACTCGATTGCACCACAGATTCGGCAGCAGCGTATTTGTTACTGGTGCGCTCGGATTTTCCGCAGCGGGTGAGGTGGTTTTCCGAATGGCCTTAGCTGAACAGGCGTAGAAAATTCTGTTCGGCCAGCGCGAGCGAGTTACACTAACGCGCTGGCTGCGAGCCTGTGCTCAGTTTGAGGTCGAGAGGTCAAGATCGAAGGCGCTGCACTGAAGGATCTCCTCGGCTTCGGGCACCGGTTGCGGCAACCGCGGGTTCGTAACCGAGACGATGCAGGATTTACACCGAAGTTTTGCATTTTATCGGGCTGCCGCCTACAATAAGTACTCGTGTGGGATAGCGCTAGGCGAATTGTACGTCCAAAGCCGGAGCAACGGTGGCATTCGTAGCTGTGTTCTGACAATATGGCTGACGGGAGCTAGCACTGTGAAGAAAAACATCGAGCCCTTGGCCCGCCGGGCTGGCGCTGCGATGAAGCTAATCGCTTGGTCGATGCAGGTGCCGGCTGAGAAGGGAGCATGTTTGAGTTCGAGACGGCCAGACTTGATTTTGACACATCGAGAGTGTTGGTGATGAGAGTCAGTAACATCTTGCCGCTGTTCTAAAGCGCACTCGTGGACTTCTTTTCCCCTGCAGCGAACGGGGCGGCGCTTAGGAATCTGGTGGCGGCTATGATTGCGTTGAGCGGAATGCGAACCTCGTGGCTCATTGTCGAGAGAAAACAGCTATTGGCTGGTCGCCTGCTCGGCGGAATCGCTAGCTTTTTCGAGGCCTTGCTGGTTTAAGCACGGCTATCTGATGGTGCACTTGTGCTCGAAGATGAGCTGGCTGAGTTCTTAGGGGGACGACGTAACAGCGGAGAACTCTCAGAGCACCCCATTCCTTCGGGAGTTGTGAACGATGTCCCTCCGTAGAACCGTATATGTCTCTGTGGCGAGCTTGTGAAGTTGGTGTGGGAGCGGAAGCTAGTGTCTTGTCTTGCTCCTGGTACGACAAAAAAATCGCCCGAGATGTTGACCGATTGGTCCGCGCGCAGAAGGAAGTGTTTGGCGGAGTTTCGCATTTGCTAAATTTGATCAAGGTGTCAGGTTTTATCGGCTAGATTGATGGAGGCGAGAGGCGTGTCGCAGATTGGTGCTGTGAAATGTCACCGAATCATTATATTCCTGCTTCGGCAGCAGCATCGAGAATATGATAAAAGCGAAGCACGGCGAGCTGCTGGATATGCATGAATGAGCGGATCATTTTGGCCGAAAACATTAAGTGCTGACGCTTAGCCAGGATTACAGGATTGTGTTCAGCCTACTATCATGCTGCTGCCGTTCGGGGTGGTGTTGGTACGTCGATATTGGCAGGCAGGGGGCGCGACAAAGATTGGATTACTAACTACTGGTCGCGCCGCTCGCGGAAATGACATGGTAGGCGGCGACAAGCATGATGCTTTTTAAGCTGGATCAAAACGGATCGTATAATTTTGCGAGCGCAGCGTCGAGCTTTTCCAGACTGGTTGCGGCTCCTCTCGTGAGTTGGAGCCGACTGGCGATCAAGCTCAGCTAGGTCAGGCTTCCCGGGAGGACTGCTGCGATGGGGTTACTGATTAAGTATACTCTTCCCGGAACATTTAAAGGGTGTGGTGTGACGACACATCGGTGTACATAAGCGCTTGTTCAACACCTGTATCATCCGCTTCACGGCAACGCTATCGAGCGTGCAGAGAGGGCTGGAAAATTGAGCTGCAGAAGCGGGATTTAGGCGGTGTAATCGAGACACTTAACCGACGGTAGTTAGCGCTCTTATTCTGTTTATGTTAGAGGCTAAGAGAAATTCCGTAGGCGAGCGTGATAGCTGTGAGTGGCGAACGGGTACAACTGTGTGGCTTTTTCGGGGTCGTTTCGAGCTACGTTTACGCTTGGCGGAAATACGTTATGGTGGGGCTTCCCGTGTCGGTGCACGATCTGGGATGGTTGGAAAACTATGTGCTTTGGCTGGGGTGGTGGTGGAGTGTTGGATCCAAAAGGCGAACTGCTAGCGAAGCTAGCCGTGGCCGACGATTTGCGAGTGGAATCGACGGCTAATTGGTGGCTCGATAGCACGGATGTTCTTGGCTAGCGGCGGGGTGGGTCGTCCACGTTCCAACAAATTGAGAACGAAAATCCTGGCCAAAAAGAAATGACCAGGTTGCTCAGAGCGCGGGGCGAGGATAGCGGATTCGAGCGCGTAGCTGCTGATTTTTTAACGCGTTTGAGATGTCGGGAGTGTTGACGTAAACTGCACAGCCGATACGTCGGAGAGGGATTTGCACTGACGCGAAACAACAGTTTGAATGAGGCGACCGAAAAAATAGCCGATGTAGCTAATGATTATGAGAGCGAAGCCGACTGCGAACAAGAATAAGGGACAGCTACTGTGACTTTTTTCTCCGCACGAACCACCGATCAAGGTATCCGCTCATCAAGCCCATGTACTACCTCGCGGCCAAGCAGGCCGATGACCAAAATGCCGAAGGTGATCGTGGCGAGCTTCACGCTCAGCGCCATGTAGCCGTTCAAAATATAGCTGAACTTGTGGGCGATTACGCCCTGCAGCTCGTTGCGATTGAGTTCCTCCAACATGTCTCGAGTGACGCAGAAAGCGGCGCCGGATGTCGCGAGACCGGGAGCGAAGACATTCTACCGCGGGTTTGCCGTTAAGCATGTAGATGGTAGGTACGAGCACGCCCGACGTGATGGCCACTTCCTCAACGACATTGAGTAGACGGGGCTCGGCCATAGCTTTGGTATACAGGTTGATGTGACGGGCATTCACGGATTCCGTCACGGCCAAGCTATCGGAGCGGATTGTGTTCATTTGAATAGCGACACTGCGCCGACGATCAATAATGTGGCTGCGCTGACGCTGTTAAACACGCAAAAATTTTATCAGCAAACGAAGATAGGTGAAGGGGCGTGGTAATACCAGGGTCGACCATAGTAGCCGTCGTTGGTGTTGGTGTTGATCAGCAGCATCGCAGCGAAATAGCCAGCGGCAACGAGGCTCCGAAGACGATGAGAAGAAAAAGCACAGCCAATCGCTCGTTTTTCTGGCGCGACCGATCCTGCGCTTTGAAGAAAGCCATAGTCCGGAGTTGCGGTGGGGTAGCGTCGTGGATCAAGGGCGGGATCTGACTGCGACGGCGGTGTTGTGGTGGCGAACCCGGTGACGCCTAGAAATTTTTCCGCGACGTCGTAGAGGAAAACAATAATGGCATTATCGCCAAGTGGGGCACATGCATGACACATTCGAGCATAGACATCCTTGCGTGTATTGTCAGAGTCCAATGTAGAGCATACACCGTGTTGTTGTTGAGATTATCTTAAAATTGAACCCTGGCTAGGGCAGGAACAAAAGTAAACGATATCTAATTTACAACGAATCGAAATAGCCGACAAGATAAGTATATTGTATACGTAGCGCGGCTTTTCGGTCAAGAAAGAAGCCTTCAGCGCTTTGCGCTGAGCGGCGTTCTCGATTTTGAAGAGCTGCGCTCCCGAGAAGTTTAACATGCCGACGGCGATGTTTGTGGGAGAAGCTCTCGTGTTTAATGTTGTAGACTGTAACAGCGTTGTTATTTGTTGGCTAAATGAAATTTTGTTTTCTGCTGAGGTGAGCTTTAGGATGTTCTGGTTGGCTTTGAGGTTCAGATACTGTTCGGAAACGATCATTAGCCGCGAAAGCCAGCGAGTCCGGTCGGGATTCGGCGTTGGCGGACTTCAGAGTAGCGCAGGCGGCGCTTCGTGTGGCGACGAGGGAATCGAGGGGGTCTAGTTCGCTTTTGGGGTAACCTCGGATGGTCTCTACGAGCTTTGGCATGAGGCCGATAGAGACGTTTGAGTTAACGTCGACTTGGGGGCAAGGCGTTTTTGAAACGGCTTCGCAGAGGCGCGAGGGTGTGATAGCTTCCGGCGATCTAAAGACCAAAAACCATCGCAAATCGTGCCGATTTGCACCAACAGAAGAATGAAAACAATACTGCAAGAACAATACTGTATAGGCGGATGAAACATTAGGATGAAAGCATGAAAAGCGTTGCGCGGAATCCGCGCGCTGTTTGGAGTTTTCAGAATGGGGGGAGTTTTCGGTGGGTTTGGAGGGTGCCTTGCCTGGGTCCGCGGAAGCCCGCACGATTACAGACTCATGAAAAGTTTGTGTGCTCTGCTATTTAGCCTTGCTGGTTTTTCTCTGGTGTGCGCTGGCCTCGAGTGCCTGTATGCCAAGAACGGTATGCTGTTTGTCTGCGAAAAACTAAGCTGGCAGAGGCGCTCGGAAAATCAATGCTGGCCGTTTGTCCAGGAGGAATAGACGTTGATGTCGAGCTTGGCGAGCCCGGGTGTTGGGCCGGTTTTTGGCGAAATGCTGGCGGGTGAAAATCTGGACGAGACGACGCGGCAGCGCATAAGCATAACGCTGCTGCCGCTAATGGTGGTGTTTCTGGATGCTGAAGAACTTGATCAGGTGAACCAGATGTTACCAAAGCTATACGGAACACGAAAAGTGTGCAGTATTATGCAATATTGTTTTTATTTGAATCTGGGATTGCTCGCGGCCTACTGCCTACTCGAGACAATGGACCAAGGCGGAACTGGCGGCAAGCTATGGTGGTGAGTTGCTGATGGTGGGGCGCGGATGTGGGCCATTGTCAGGAGGTCTCGTTTTTGTATTCTGTGGGCGATCTCGAACTGGCCGAAGGAAGCCTATCAAAAAAGGCGAATGGTGGAATCGGTGCCGCAAGCTCCAACGGGTGCGATTCGAGCTCGGCTGTCAGGTATTGCGACTCCGCGACGAACTGCCGACACCGAGGCGGCTGTCTGCGATGCTGACGAATTCCGACAGACTCGTTGGACAGGATCCGGACTGCGGTGCGGCATGGATTTATGCGGCAGAGTTGGTGGTGACGGGCGTGTAGTGGAAGTATAGCGATGGCGGTACAAATTTCGGCACTCCCAAAATCTGGAGGTTTGACAGGGGAAATTGTAACTTCCTACTTCCTCCGTGGCAGTGAGCTACTGCAGTGATCGGGCGATCTTGTTTGATGGCAGTATTTACACACTCGCGGAACTGCAGAAACAGATTAAACGCTATTGTTAAGCTGCATCCCTAGGGCTGGTTCGCTTGGATGGCCAAGTAACAATGCTAGTTTCCCTTGGAGCTATCGACCTTGGCGAAAAGGATTAGGTTACTTACAGGGAATGTTGTAACGATAGAAGCTGGTTTTTCCTGAAGCGACCGGAAACAGGATGCGTTAACTGAAATAAGCCATTTAGGCGGGGCGATACTCCTAAAAGCGTGCTGTTGTGGATTCCGTCTTATCTTATCGAACATTTTTAGTTCAGAGTTTTTAGTTAGACGCTTGTCTGTGCTTGTCTGCAGCAGGGTAGTTATCTCGTACCGTGTATCGCTCGTACCGTGTATCGATTATACCGTAGAATTTGTAGGATTTTTGCTGAATTATCAAGAATCTAGTTGACGGAAAAAAATCACGGCGCACTCAATTAGTGTTCTTTTTCTGTTTTCCCTTGGTCTGCCCAGATAGCTCAGCTGGTAGAAGCACGTCCTTGGTAAGGACGAGGTCACCGGTTCGAATCCGGTTCTGGGCTCCAGACAACGAGGCGTCGGAGAATTCACCGACGTTAATAAAAGCCATATTATCATCTTATCTTAATAAAGTAACACAAGTAACACAAACAACTCCACATGGCTAAAGGAACATTCGAACGAAAGAAGCCACACGTCAATGTCGGCACGATCGGCCACATCGATCACGGCAAGACGACCACGACAGCTGCAATCTTGGCTGTTCAGGCTCGCAAAGGCCTCGCTGAAGCCAAAGCTTATTCGGAAATCGCTAAGGGCGGCACGGTGCGCGATGCGACCAAGACCGTTACGATCTCCGTAGCCCACGTGGAATACGAGACTGCTAGTCGCCATTACGCACACGTTGATTGCCCCGGACACGCCGACTTCGTAAAGAACATGATCACTGGTGCGGCGCAGATGGATGGTGCTATTCTTGTCGTTAGCGCTGCCGACGGTCCGATGCCGCAGACGAAGGAACACGTTCTCCTTGCCCGCCAGGTCGGCGTGCCGAAGATTGTCGTTTTCCTCAACAAGATCGACCTCATCGAAGATCCTGATCTCCTTGAGCTTGTCGAAGAAGAAATTCGCGACCTCCTAACCAAGTATCAATTTGACGGAAAAAACAGCAAAATCGTGCGTGGCTCTGCCACGGCCGCTCTCGAAGGCAAGCCGGAGGGGGAGGGGGCTTTCGTTGAACTAATGGATGCGATCGACAGCGAGATCGCTGAGCCTGTCCGTGAACTCGATAAGCCATTCCTTATGTCCATAGAAGATGTGTTTTCGATTACCGGCCGCGGTACCGTTGCCACGGGCCGAATTGAGCGCGGTATCGTTAAACTAAACGACACCGTTGAGATTATTGGCCTAAAGGATACCACCTCGACTGTTGTTACCGGCATCGAAATGTTCCGCAAACTGCTCGGCCAAGGCCAGGCTGGCGACAACGTTGGTATCCTCCTCCGCGGTATCGACAAAGAAAGCATCGAGCGCGGTCAGATTATCGCTGTTCCGAAGTCGATGACGCCACACAAGAAGGCCAAAGCTGAAATCTACGTCCTCTCGAAGGACGAAGGTGGTCGCCACACACCGTTTTTCGACGGCTATCGCCCGCAATTCTACTTCCGTACAACGGACGTGACCGGCATTGCCCACCTCCCCAAGGGCATCGAAATGGTCATGCCTGGTGACAGCATCACCATCGAAATCGAACTCATTGCCCCGATCGCCATGGAGAAGTTTCAACGCTTCGCTATCCGTGAAGGTGGTCGCACCATCGGTGCCGGACGCGTAGCCGAAATCGTCGATTAGCCATTTACCATTTGATAACCTCCAGATTCCCTCCCGTATTAGGAGTTTTTTAAGGATTTTGGATGCATTGTCTAAAAGAAATAGCCACAGGGGCGTAGCTCAATTGGTAGAGTAGCGGTCTCCAAAACCGTTGGTTGGGGGTTCGATTCCCTCCGCCCCTGCCACCTTACACACAATACAGTTTTACATTATATGGCAAATCCCTTCCGCAGCGCTCGAATCTTCTTTAGTGAGCTCGCATCCGAACTAAAAAAAGCCAGCTGGCCGGCCAAGACCGAGCTCAAGGATTCCACGATCGTTGTCATCGTGGCTTGCTTATTACTCGGGCTCTTTACTAGCGTTAGCGACTTCTCTCTTTACCAAGTTGTTGACCTTTTAACCTCTTGGGTAAACTAATAGTCCTCGGGCCACATGACTGCTGATATCGCTACAACCGCCGGCGCTCAATGGTTTGCCCTTCGCATACTTTCCGGTCAGGAAAATAAGGTTAAGACCCACCTCGAAAGATTTAAAAAAACCGAAGAATTAGACGACCATATTTTTGAAATCTTTCTGCCCACGGAGACCGTTTCTGAAGTCAAAGGTGGTAAAAAATTCACGAAGGTTCGTAAGCTCTATCCCGGCTACGTCTTCGTTTACATCAAGCTCTACGACACGGAACGCAGGGTCATCATCGAACCATTCTATTTCGCCAAGAATGTGGCCGGTGTTATTGGTTTTGTCGGTGGCGAAAAGCCTGCTCCTCTCCGCCAGACTGAAATCGACGAAATCAAGACACGCGTTGAGGCTGCAACTGGCAAGGAAATTCCGAAGGTCTCGTTCGAAGTTGGCGAAGAAGTTGAAATTACCGATGGTGCTTTTTCCAACCTCAGCGGTCGCGTCGACGAGATCGATCCCGCTCGCGGTAAGCTCAAGGTTTCTGTTTCCATTTTTGGAAGGTTTGCGCCCGTCGACCTCGAATACTGGCAAGTCCAGCGAGCTTCTGAAGGCTAATCAAACTGCCTGCCACCAACCCCCACCCATCTTTCACTTAAAACTAACTTCCATGGCCAAAAAGATTCAAGGCTACGTCCGTCTCCAGCTTCCCGCTGGCGCGGCTAATCCCGCTCCTCCCGTCGGGCCTGCGCTTGGCGCGAAAGGTGTCAACATCATGGGCTTCTGCAAAGAATTCAATGCGAAGACCAAGCAACAAAGCGGCATGATCATTCCTGTGGTGATCACCGTTTACACAGACAAATCTTTTACGTTCATTTGCAAATCGCCCCCGGCTTCCGTCCTCCTCAAAAAGGCCGCCGGCATAGCCTCTGGTTCCGCAAAGCCGAACCAGGGCAAGGTTGGGAAAGTGACGAAGAAGCAGATTTTCGAAATTATCAAAGTCAAGAAAGCCGATCTTGGTACATCCAGCGATGAGGCTGCTGCTCGCATGATTGCCGGTACTGCGCGTAACATGGGAATTGAGGTCGTTGACTGATTTTTTTCAACCACAGCTACTCGCCGCGGAGTTCCTCAGAGAGCTCGTACGGAAAGGGAAAAGGGTATAGGAAAAATGAAAAAACACAGCAAAAGATACAAAAGCGCCGTCAAAGTCGCTGATCTCACCAAAGAATACACGCTAGTCGAAGCCGTGGAAATTCTGAATAAGTTCCCAAAAACAAATTTCGACGAAACAATTGAGCTTTCCTTCTGCCTCAACGTTAATCCATCGCATGGCGACCAAATGGTTCGCGGCATCGCTTCGCTACCAAACGGCTCTGGCAAGAAAGTTTGTGTCCTCGTTTTTACAGATGATCCGTCAAAGGCGTTTGCTGCCGGCTCTGACTTTGCGGGTCTCGCTGATATGATTCAGAAGATCAGCGAAGGCTGGCTCGGCTTCGATGTTGCCATTGCGACCACCGAAGCCATGAAGCAGGTCCGTTCGATTGCTCGTATCCTCGGTCCCAAAGGCCTCATGCCGAATCCAAAATCCGGAACCGTGACCGACGACGTTGTAGCTAGCATCAAGGCTGTCAAGGCTGGACGCATTGAATTTAAGATGGACAGGACCGCTAACATCGGCGTTGGCGTCGGCAAACGTTCCTTTACAATCGATCAGATAAAGGAAAATGTCAACACCGTTCTCGAAGCTGTTGGGAAGGCCAAACCCACCTCATTGAAGGACCAATGCATTAAAACAGTCGTGCTCTCATCCTCGATGAATCCTGGTATCCGCCTCGCCGAGGCCGAATATAGTAAATTCTAAAGAAAATTTCCCCATGAGAGCAGAAAAAAAACTTCTTATCAATGAAGTTAGCGGATACCTAAAAAAATCTGATTATGTCATCCTCACCAACTTCACGCTGCTTACCGCCGCCGAAATAGGAGAGCTCCGCAAGAGCCTTGCACCCGAAAGCGCTGAATTCCATGTCGTCAAGAACAGTTCATTCCGGATCGCCGCGAAAGCACTCGGTCTGCCTGATCTCAGTGCTTCGTTGACCGGCCAGACTGCCGTGGTCGTTGGCGGCAATAAACCAGCCGGCATTGCTAAGATACTTAAGAAATTCATCGAGAAAAAAAAGAAACTCGAATTCAAAATCGGCGTGTTCGACAGGAAGGTCATGAGTTCAGATGAGCTTTCCAAGCTTGCAGACCTTCCTAGCTTCGAAACCCTGCGTTCGATGTTTCTTAATCTCCTTACGATGCAAGGTGCTGCTTTCGTCCGCATTCTCGATGCCAAAGTTAAGAAAGACCAACTAGCTCCTCTCGCGGTATAGCTAACGAACCCTTTTTCACGGTGAATGTAGGCTCTCCCCGCTTTGCGCTGCGAAACAATATTTAAAGAAACTTCAGCTAAGAGATAAATGTTTTAACGTGTAGCGGCTAATCACAGCCGCTAGTACTTCAAACAGAAAACTATGAGCAACACAACCACCACTAAAGAACAAGTCATAGAATGGCTGTCCGCGCAACCAATTCTCGAGCTCGCTGCTCTAGTCAAGAACCTCGAGACTAAGTGGGGCGTTTCTGCTGCTGCCGCTGCCGCTCCTATTGCCGCTGCTGTCGACCCCGCTGCTCTGGCTGCTGAAACAGCCCAGACCGAGTTTACCGTCGTCCTCAAGGAAGCTGGTGTGAATAAAATCGGTGTTATTAAGGAAGTCCGTGCGATCACAGGTCTCGGTCTCAAGGAAGCTAAGGACCTGGTCGAAGGAGCTCCGAAGCCGGTCAAGGAATCCATCGCGAAAGCTGAAGCTGAAGACATTAAGAAAAAGTTCGAAGCAGTTGGCGCCAAAGTTGAGCTTAAGTAACCGTTTTGGGAACCGACTTAAGTTCCAATTCACAATTTCCATTTCATTTCTAAAAGGTAGGGGGGATAGGCTGCGGCCTACCTGTCTATCCTTTAGGGATTTATCATATTTTTATTGACGTTATGCGTTTCCTGGAAACACGCAGTCTCTGTCTCGTTGCCACATCCTTCCACCGTTGCTTTTCCACATTCCCGTCGCAATACTGGGACTCTTGGCGCGTTTGCTGATCCCCCATTTTCCCATATTCCAAACTACACGGGACTAACCACATAACCACATGGCCGATTGTATTATTGCCCAAGAACGTGCAAACTTTGGTAAGTTGTGCGAAGTCATTCCTCCACCCGACCTAATTGAGCTGCAAATCAATTCCTATCTCGATTTTCTCCAAAAAAATATCAATGAAAAACAGCGGAAGCTTATCGGGCTGGAAGCCGTTTTTAAGGAAATTTTCCCGATCACGTCGTATGACGAGCGCTTGACTCTCGAATACGTCTCGTATTCTATCGGTGAAGCTAAGAACACTGAATTCGATTGTCTTCGCGAAGGCGCTACGTATTCCGTCCCTCTTTACGTGAAACTCCGCCTCTGCGAGGAAGACTTTGCTAAGGATGAGCAAATTTTTATGGGTGACATCCCAATGGTGACGAGTCGCGGCTCCTTCATCATCAATGGCGCCGAGCGCGTCGTAGTCTCCCAGCTCCATCGTTCGCCTGGTACCTGCTTCGAAGTTATTACGCACCCTAACGGAAAACTCCTCCATTCATTCCGTATCATCCCGGATCGCGGCACTTGGCTCGAGGTGCAGTTCGACAATAACGATCTGCTCTACGTTTACCTCGATCGCCGCCGCCGCCGCCGGAAGTTTCTCATTACCACACTGTTTCGTGCCATCGGCTTCAACAGCAACTTCGATATCCTGAACCTTTTCTACGAAGTGCAGGACTTGAATGTTGCCGAGGTGTTCGACATGGAGAGCATTTCCACATTCGTGCTCGTTGAGGACGTCATCGATGCCCAGAAGGGCGCTGTTCTCGCCCGGGCTTTCGAACCTCTCACCAAACAGATCGTTCGCACTTTTGCGAAACACGAGATCAAGTCGATGCGCGTCATCGACACAGCTACCGACGAAGGCGCGATCATACGCGCCCTCAAAAAAGATCCAACTCGCAACGAAGGGGAAGCGCTCAAGGAAATTTACAAGAAGCTTCGTCCGGGCGAGCCGCCGACCACGGCCAATGCTAAGGCGCTGCTCAAGCGTCTCTTCTTCGACCCGAAACGCTACGATCTTGGCCGCGTTGGTCGTTACAAGATCAATGAGAAGCTCAGCCTCAAGACCGATCTCGATATGCGTGTTCTTGAAGCTGCGGATGTGGTGGCTGCCACGAAGTATCTCATCCGTCTCAAGAAGACGAACGGTATCGTCGACGACATCGATCATCTTGGTTCCCGTCGCCTCCGTACGGTGGGCGAACTTCTTGCCAACCAGTGTCGCGTCGGTCTCGGCCGTACCGAACGCTTGGTCCGCGAACGCATGACGCTTTACGACCAATCCGCCGAATCGATCACGCCACAAAAACTGATCAATCCGAAGGCGTTGACGACAGTTATTCGTGACTTTTTTGCCCGTTCGCAATTGTCGCAATTCATGGATCAGATCAATCCGCTCGCTGAGCTCACGCACAAACGCCGCTTGTCTGCGCTTGGTCCCGGTGGTCTGAATCGCGAACGTGCCGGCTTCGAAGTGCGCGACGTGCATCCGTCGCACTACGGCCGTATCTGCCCAATCGAAACACCTGAAGGTCCGAACATTGGCCTGATCAACTCGCTCTCGATTTACGCTCGTATCAACGAGTTTGGCTTCATCGAGTCGCCTTATCGCCTCGTTGAAAAAGGAAAGGGACGAGTTACCGAAAAAGTTATTTATCTCACTGCTGATCAGGAAGAAGGGAAAACCGTTGCTCAAGCTAACGCCGAAGTCGACGAGAAGGGCTTCTTTATCGGCAAGGTTACCGCGCGTAACTCCGACAATTTCGTCGAAGTTCCCCCAGACGAAGTCGACCTCATCGATGTGTCGCCGAAACAAGTCGTTTCGGTGGCTGCCGGTTTGATTCCGTTTTTAGAACACGATGACGCCAATCGCGCGTTGATGGGCTCGAACATGCAACGCCAGGGGGTGCCGCTCCTCCAGACGGAAGCACCGCTTGTCGGCACCGGCTTGGAAGCCCGTCTCGCGTCTGACTCGAGGACGGTCGTCATTGCTGAAGAGGCTGGTGTCGTAGCTTCAGTAGAGGCCAAACGCGTGATTCTGACGAAGGATGGCGAAATGCCCCGCAGCCTCAAACACGACCCCAAAAATCATATTTGTCTTTACGAGCCGCGAAAATTTATGCGTTCGAACGCGGGCACTTGTTTCAACCAGAAGCCAATCGTTGTGAAGGGCCAGAAAGTGAAAAAAGGCGACTGCATCGCAGATGGTCCGTCAACCGATCATGGTGAGCTCGCGCTTGGCCGCAACGTGCTCGTTGGCTTCATGCCGTGGAATGGTTACAACTTTGAAGATGCGATTCTCGTTTCCGAAAAGGTACTGAAGGAAGACATCTTCACATCGATTCATATTCAGGAGTTCGAAATAGCCGCTCGTGATACGAAACTTGGGTCTGAGGAAATCACCCGCGATATCCCGAACGCCGGAGAAGAGGCACTGAAAAATCTCAACCACAATGGCGTCATTCGCATTGGCGCGGAAGTGAAGCCAGGCGACATCCTCGTCGGTAAAATCACACCGAAGTCCGAAACAGAACTCGCTCCGGAAGAGAAGCTGCTCCGTGCGATCTTTGGTGAGAAAGCTGCGGACGTGAAGGACACATCGCTCATCGTGCCTTCCGGCGTGAGCGGCATTGTGATGGACGTAAAGATCAACATATCTCACATCGATGGCGCCGACGATCGTATGTCGCCGTCCGACCGTCGCCGCCAGGTAAAGCAGATTCAGGAAGAGTATAAGACACAGATGGATAAGTTGCGCGAGGAGCTGACCGAGGCGCTTTCGAATATCCTCCTTGGTGAAAAGATTCCGCTTGATGTCGTTAACAGTGAAACCGGGGAAATCGTTATCCCGGCGAACCGCAAGATTACCAAGACACTTCTCCGCAAGCTCTCGGCGGTCGCGAAATACATCGAGATCGATCCGTCTCCAGTTCGCATCAGGATCATGGAAAATATCGCCTTATTCCAGTCGAAGTTCGAGGAACTCGAAGACGATCGCGAACGCAAGATCGCTTTGATCGAGACCGGCGATGCTGACGGCTCCGGCGCCATCAAGCAGGTCAAAGTCTACATTGCCATGAGGCAAAAGCTTGAGGTTGGTGATAAGATGGCCGGTCGCCACGGTAATAAGGGTGTTGTTGCCAAGATCGTGTCTGAGGAAGATATGCCGTTCCTTCCGGACGGCACCCCGGTTGAAATCTGTTTGAATCCGCTCGGCGTCCCTTCGCGTATGAACGTTGGCCAGGTGCTTGAAACACACCTTGGCTGGGCGTGCAAAAAGCTTGGCATTAAGGTCGCAACTCCCGTGTTCGACGGCATTCCCGAAAAACGCGTTCGCGAATACCTCAAGGAAGCGAAACTGCCACATTCCGGAAAGAGCCTCCTCTATGACGGTCGCACGGGCGAGAAGATCGATCAAGAGGTTGTTGTCGGCTACATCTACATGATGAAATTGAACCATCTAGTGTCGCACAAGATTCACGCACGCGCGGTCGGTCCATACTCGCTTGTTACCCAGCAGCCGTTGGGCGGGAAAGCCCAATATGGGGGCCAGCGCTTTGGTGAAATGGAAGTTTGGGCGCTTGAAGCCTATGGCGCGGCGCACACACTTCAGGAGATCCTTACAGTCAAGTCCGACGACGTAATCGGTCGCACTAAAATCTACGAATCGCTTGTCAAGGGCGACAATACCCTGCAAGCCGGTACGCCGGAATCTTTCAATGTTCTTGTAAAGGAAATACAGGCTCTCGGCCTCGACATCAAACTCGGCAAGCACTCTACGCTCTCCGAAGCGCTCGGCGACGTTCGCTAAAATTTAAAATATAAAAGGAGAAAACATGGTTACAATTGGACAAGCTCGCGAAGAAGCTCGCCAGGTTCTCGGCTTCGACGAAAATCCGTTCGATACCGTTTCTATCACGGTTGCTTCCCCCCAGACCATTCGTTCTTGGTCGAAGGGTGAAGTAAAGAACCCAGAGACAATCAACTATCGCACATTCAAACCAGAACCCGGCGGCCTTTTTTGCCAGAAAATCTTCGGCCCAGTTCGTGACTACGAGTGCGCCTGTGGCAAATACAAACGTATCAAGTACAAGGATGTCATTTGCGATCGCTGCGGAGTTGAAGTGGCTGTTGCCCGCGTCCGCCGCGAGCGCATGGGCCACATTGAGCTTGCCGTGCCAGTGGCGCACATCTGGTTCTTCAAGAGCATGCCGAGCCGGCTCGGTCTCTTACTCGACATCACCGCTCGTTCGCTCGAGCGTGTCATCTACTACGAAAACTACATGGTGACGAACCCCGGGAAGACGCCGCTTGAACTCAAACAGCTCCTGACCGAGACCGAATACCAGCAAGCACTCGACGAATACGGCTACGATGCTTTCACCGCTAAGATGGGTGCAGAAGCCGTTCGTGACGTCCTCGTTTTGATCGACATGGCGGCCGTTGTCTCTGAATTGCAGGAGGAGATGCGTGCCAAGCGCTCGAAACAGATCAAAAAGAAGCTTTCGAAACGCCTGAAGGTTATCGGTGGTTTCATTAGCTCAAAGTCCCGTCCGGAGTGGATGGTGATGGAAACGTTGCCTGTTATCCCGCCCGACCTCCGCCCGCTTGTCCCTCTCGAAGGTGGCCGCTTTGCGACTTCAGATCTCAACGACCTCTATCGTCGTGTTATCAACCGTAACAACCGTCTGAAGAGTCTGATGCAGCTCAAGACGCCTGATGTAATCATCCACAACGAAAAACGCATGCTCCAAGAAGCATGCGACGCGTTGTTTGACAACGGCCGCCACGGCCGCCCGGTGACGGGTGCTGGCAGCCGCGCGCTGAAGTCGCTTTCCGACATGCTCAAGGGCAAACAAGGCCGCTTCCGCCAAAATTTGCTTGGTAAGCGCGTCGACTATTCTGGCCGTTCTGTTATTGTAATCGGTCCTGAGCTTAAGTTAAACCAGTGCGGTCTGCCGAAGAAGATGGCGCTCGTACTTTTTGAGCCCTTCATCATTCGCCGCCTCAAGGAACTCGGGTTTGTGCACACCGTCCGTGGCGCCCGCAAGATGATCGAGAAGAAGTCTCCTGAAGTCTGGGACATCCTTGAGGAAGTTACAAAGGGCCATCCGGTGCTGCTCAACCGAGCTCCTACGCTCCATCGTTTGTCGATACAGGCGTTCGAGCCTGTGCTTATTGAAGGTTCCGCCATTCGCGTTCATCCGCTTGTTTGTACGGCTTACAATGCCGATTTCGACGGTGACCAGATGGCCGTTCATGTCCCCCTTTCGCTTGAGGCCATTCTTGAGTGCAAACTACTGATGATGTCGACGAACAACATCTTCTCGCCGTCGTCCGGAAAGCCGATCCTAACGCCGTCGCAAGACATTGTTCTCGGTGCCTATTACCTTACGCTCGAGCCGCGCCGAAAACCAGAAAAGGGCTCGCGCGTGCCGCTTATGTCTGGCCTCTATGAAGTGCTTTACCCGAAAGCGGACGGCTCGGTTAAGGCCCACGACTGGCTCGAAATTCCAAACCCGGATTTCGGGAAAGACACTCCTTTCGGAAACAAGGAGCGCAAGATTTTGCTCACCACCATGGGCCGAGTGATCTTCAACCAGATTTGGCCTTCCGCCCTCGGCTTCATTAATTCCCCGGTGCCAAAGGGCAAGTTGGGCGATTTGATTCTCAATACCTACAAAACGGCTGGCCCTACCGTCACAGTAAAAACGCTCGACAATCTCAAGGAGCTTGGGTTCCAGGCTGCGTTTCAGGCCGGCATTTCTATCGGTATCGACGACATGATCATTCCCGAAAACAAAAAAGAAATCGTATCGGCGACCCGTCAGAAAGTTGACGAGGTCGAGTCCCAATACAAAAAGGGTATTATCACCGAAGGCGAACGGAAGAACAAGGTCATCGACTTGTGGACCGTTGCCACAGACCAGATTGCCCGCTCTGTGTTCTTGAAACTTGAGAACAATGGCGGCTCCCCCGAGGTAAATCCGGTTTACATCATGATGGACTCTGGCGCCCGGGGCAACAAGCAGCAGGTACGCCAGCTCTGCGGTCTCCGCGGTCTTATGGCCAAACCCTCCGGTGAAATAATTGAGCGTCCGATTCTCTCGTCCTTCCGCGAAGGCCTCACGGTTCTCGAATACTTTATCTCGACGCATGGTGCCCGAAAGGGTCTCGCGGATACCGCACTGAGGACTGCCGATGCCGGTTATATGACCCGTAAACTTTGCGACGTGGCCATGGACGTTGTTATTTCCGAGGAAGATTGCGGTTCCCGCGACGGTATCTGGAAGAAAGCTATCTACGAAGGTGAGACGCTGCTTGTGTCGCTCTCTGAGCGTATCTTTGGTCGTTGTTCCGCTGACGACGTCAAGGATCCGCTTAACCCGATCAAGAACATCGTAAACGCAGGTGACTTATTCACGGAAGAGCTGGCGCATTGCATCGAGGATTCTGGCATCGAGCGCGTCAAAGTTATGTCACCGCTCACCTCTACGAGCGATTACGGTATCGACGCAAAGTCCTACGGCACCAATCCGGCAACCAACAAACTTGTCAAAATTGGCGACTCCATAGGCATCGTCGCTGCGCAGTCAATCGGTGAGCCTGGCATGCAGCTTACGATGCGCACGTTCCACATCGGTGGTGTCGCCTCGGCTAGTTCGAAGAATCCTGAAATTCGCGTCCGCAATTCCGGTGTGATCAAATATCGGGGTCTTCGCCTAGTACGCACCGAAGACTTCAACATCGTTCTAAACAAGACCGGTTCAGTCCAAGTCCTCGATGAAAACGATCGCGAACTCGAAAGCTATCCAGTCGTGGTCGGCACGGTCCTCTCCGTGAATGATGGCTATAATGTGACCAGGGGGCAAGTAATCGCACAGTGGGATCCCTACAATATTCCAGTTCTCTCGGAAAAGTCCGGAATGCTTGCGTTCAAAGATATGATTTTTGGCGTTACCGTGAAGCGTGAATTCGACGATTTGACCGGCCGCATTGCTACCATCGTTATCGACCACAAAGAAGACCTGAACCCACAGATCGAGATTTGGGAAGAGACTGGCAAGCCGATTGCTGCCTATGCGATCCCGATTGGGGCTCAGATCGTTGTTTCAGAAGGCGACATTATTCAAGCCGGCTCGCTGCTGGCCAAGACGTTGCGACAGGCTTCGACGACCAAGGACATAACTGGTGGTCTTCCGCGTGTTGCCGAGCTTTTCGAAGCTCGTCGCCCCAAGGAAGCGGCTGCGATGGCTCGTATCGATGGAATTGTCTCGTTTGAAGGTTCCGTGCGCGGTAAACGCAAGGTTGTTGTCCGTAACGAAGAAACCGGGTCTGAAGAGGAACACCTGGTTCTGCACGGAAAGCACATCATTGTACAGCCGGGCGATATGGTTCACAAGGGCCAGCACCTAACCGATGGGCCAACCGATCCACACGAAATTCTCGAAATTCTAGGGTCGGCCGCGCTCTACGAATTTCTTATTGGCCAGGTGCAGGAAGTCTATCGCCTCCAGGGTGTGTCGATTAACGACAAGCATATCGAAGTAATCATCCGCCAGATGCTCCGCAAGGTTCGTATCACAGAGCCAGGCGATAGCGAATTTTTCTGGGGAGAACAGATTGATCGTTTGACGTTTCTCCGTGAGAACAAGCGGCTTGACTCTGTCGGTGGAAAACCCGCCGAGGCCGAGCTAATTCTCCTTGGCATCACCAAGGCGTCACTTGAGACGGAATCTTTTATCTCCGCAGCTTCCTTCCAGGAGACGACGCGCGTCCTTACTGATGCCTCGACTTTGGGAAAGGTTGATAATCTCAAGGGCTTCAAAGAAAACGTAATCATGGGCCACCTTATCCCGGCAGGAACGGGACTCCCGGTCTACAAGAAGATGAAAGTTACATTGGCTCTTGGTGGCGAGAGCCTGCCCGGGGAATCGGGCCCGGGACTCCCTTAATCTACTATTAATAATCTACTATAACTCTAGTCGATTGTTTTTTAAAGCCGTAGATTATACCCTGCGGCTTTTCTTTTATGTACTAGCTCAGTTTAGATAGATGGGCTTAAAATAGGTAAAAGCTTTCTTCTATCAATTACATCTTGATAGCTGTTTTCTGATAAACGATGTAGTAGCTTTTTAGACATCATCATTGCATATGGTTTTTAGTAGCTGGATATTTTTCTATTTGAAACTGATGAGAAAGGGAGGCCGCTTTCCTCAAATATGGAGAAGTATGGAGAAAAACTAAAAAGAAAGCGGGTTTAAAAATTTTTATGATTTTTCGCTTGAATTATTCTCAGAAAAGGCGTTTTCTACCTTTTCTTGATTTCCTATTACTGTGCTTGGTGCTAGTTTATAATTAAACTAGTTCTAGTTAAAAATTCTGCTTGGCGATTTCAATGTTTTACTGCGAAATACGTCATTTATTCATCATTACTTAGAAATGTGATTTCCGGATTTTTTATTCCAAGAACCCAACCCCCAGACCTCCTTTACTCCCTTTTTTCTTTCTTTTTACTAGTTTCAACCATTAGTTTAATCTATGCCCACTATCAACCAACTCGTGAGAAAGGGCCGTCGCAAGATCATCGTGAAGTCCAAAGCACCTGCGTTACAAGGCAATCCCTTTCGTCGCGGTGTTTGCGTGCAGGTTATGACTCGCACGCCGAAGAAGCCAAACTCCGCCATCCGTAAGGTGGCCAAAGTTCGCCTTACGAATGGCACAGAAGTTATTTCTTACATTCCTGACGAAGGTCATGGCCTACAGGAACACTCAATAGTTCTCGTGCGTGGTGGTCGTGTGAAGGATCTTCCTGGCGTTCGTTATCACATCGTTCGCGGTACCCTCGATGCTGCTGGGGTGGAAAAACGTCACCGTTCCCGATCCAAATATGGTGTCAAGCGCCCGAAAGCAAAATAACCCTTCTAGGAAAGCAAAATATCTAATTTAACTTGCCATGTCTCGTCGCCGCCGAGCTGTCCGCCGCACTCCTATTCCTGATGCCCGCTATGGCAGCGCGCTTGTTACCCACCTGGTCAACGTGGTCATGAAGAGCGGGAAAAAAACCGTTGCTGAGCATATCGTTTATGGGGCTTTCGAACGTGTAAGCGAGAAGCTTCAAAAAGGAGATCCGATTGATCTTCTTATGGGGGCATTGGAAAACGCTCGCCCGAAACTTGAAGTGAAGAGCCGCCGCGTTGGTGGTGCCACTTACCAGGTTCCAGTGGAGATTTTTTTTGAGCGCCAAGAGTCGCTTGCGCTCCGCTGGCTTGTGGCCGCTGCAGGCTCCCGCAAGGGCCTCGCGATGCGTGAGGCCCTTGCCGCCGAGATTATCGATGCATACAACAATGCAGGCACTGTGGTGAAGAAGAAGGAAGATACTCACAAAATGGCCCAAGCCAATCGTGCTTTCGCTCACCTCCGCTGGTAAAAGAGTCGAATCTATGTCCGAGCCCACCAAAATTGCCGTCGTCACCGACAAAGACAAAGCCACCTCTGCGAACGCAAAGGAGCGTCCGTTCTTGCTCGAGTGGACGCGCAATATCGGTATCGCTGCGCACATCGACGCCGGGAAAACCACCACAACCGAGCGCATTCTTTTCTATTCCGGTGCCGTCCACAAGATGGGCGAGGTACACGAAGGTACCACTGTTACCGATTGGATGGAACAGGAACGTGAGCGTGGCATTACCATCACTGCGGCCGCCATTTCCTGCGCTTGGAATGCCTTCTTCGGTCCCTGGAAAGGAATCAAACAACGCGTCAACATCATCGACACTCCCGGGCACGTGGACTTTACCGCTGAAGTTGAGCGCTCAATGCGCGTGCTAGACGGCGCTGTCGCGGTATTCGACGCTGTTGCCGGCGTGCAGCCACAGTCGGAAACCGTCTGGCGCCAAGCTAACAAATACAGTGTTCCGCGCATTGCCTTCATCAATAAGATGGACCGCGTCGGCGCTAACTTTCACCGCGCCATTGATGACATCCGGACCAAACTAAAAGGTAACGCCCACGCGCTTTACCTTCCAATGGGCGCCGAGGACAACTTCGTTGGTTTGATCGACTTGGTCCAGGACCTCGCCTATATTTTTGAAGACACTAAGGACGAGTTTGGTCTCGTTCCTGTTACAGCCCCTGTCCCGGCTGAATATGTTTCGGAAGCGAAACAATACCGCGAACGCCTCATCGAGTCCATTTCCGATTTCGATGATGTGGTTGCCGAAAAATATCTAAACGGCGAAAAAATCTCAGCGAACGACCTAACCCTCGCCGTCCGCAAGGCGACGATTTCGATGAAGTTCTGCGGCGTTATTCCTGGCTCTGCCTTCAAAAAGAAAGGGGTGCAGCGTTTGCTGGATTGCGTTGTGAACTACCTCCCGAGCCCAATTGACGTTGCGGCTGCCAAGGGCCAAGACAGCGGCGGAAAAGAGGTCGAGGCGATTGTCAACGACAAGGGTATGCTTGCCGGTCTCGCGTTCAAACTCTGGACCGATCCCTTTGTTGGTAAGCTTGTGTTTTACCGTGTTTACACTGGTACTCTTAACAAGGGTGCGTCCCTCTACAATCCTCGCACCTGCCGCAGTGAGCGTGTTTCCCGCCTCGTGCTTATGCGTGCGATGGATCGCGAAGAAATCGATAAAGCTTATTCGGGTGACATTTGCGCGCTCGTTGGCGTCAAGAATGTCATTACTGGTGACACATTGTGCGATAAGGACTTCGACATTCGCCTCGAACCTCCGTCCTTCCCGGAGCCGGTTATCGGGATGTCTATCGAGCCGAACTCGAAAGGCGATCAGGAAAAACTCAGCATCGCGCTCCAGCGCCTTGTTGCTGAAGATCCAACGCTTCGTGTGAAGACTGACCAGGACACGGGTCAGACGATTCTCGCTGGCATGGGCGAGCTTCACCTAGAAATCATCGTCGACCGCATGAGGCGCGAATTTAAGGTCGAGGCCATGATTGGCAAACCACAGATCGCCTATCGCGAAACGGTCACCTCGGAGGCACAAGGCGAAGGCAAATTTATCCGCCAATCGGGTGGTAAGGGCCAATACGGCCACGTCGTCGTCAAAATTGAACCGAATGAAAAAAAGAAGGGCGTCGAAGTTATCAGCGAAATCGTTGGCGGTGCTATCCCAAAGGAGTTCATCAAACCTGTGACCGACGGTATTCTCGAAGGTGCAAATAACGGTGTTGTGGCTGGCTACCCGGTTGTTGATGTTAAAATCCGCATCATTGACGGATCCTTCCATGAAGTCGACTCGTCTGAACTTGCGTTTAAGATGGCGGGCATTTTTGCCTTCAAGGAAAGCATGAAGGTGGCCAGGCCAATTCTGCTCGAGCCGATTATGGACGCTGAAGTTACCACGCCGGAAGAATATCAAGGCGACTTGATGGGTGATATCAACCGCCGCCGCGGTCAGATTCAAGTTATGGAAAACAAAAACGGTGCTTGCATCATTACTGCGCACGTTCCACTTGAGATGTTATTTGGCTACGTTACGGACATCCGCTCACTTTCCAAGGGTCGCGCCAGTGCCTCGATCACACCGTCGCACTTCGAGCAGATCCCCAATTTGCTCCTAGCGAAAATCATCGAAACCTCCTCTAAAGCTCCGGCTCGCACTTAAATTTTGTTTTTTATCTAGCTATGAAAGGCCAACGTATTCGCATCAAACTTCGAGGATTCGACTATCGTGTCATAGACCAATCGTCTTTGGAAATTGCCGACACCGCCAAACGTTCAGGCGCCCGTGTGTCCGGCCCCATTCCGCTGCCCACCCGCATCGAAAAACTTACGGTAAACCGCTCACCGCACGTGGACAAAAAGTCGATGGAACAATTTGAATCGCGCACACACAAGCGTCTTATCGATATCCTCGAACCTACAGTCCAAACTGTCGACGAGCTAAAAAAACTTAATTTACCCTCAGGCGTCGACATTACCATCAATATTTGACGGAGGCAATATTTTGAAAGCAGTTACCTTAACAAGCTCGAGTAACTCTAACCGCGGAACTGCTGCTGATGCGGGCCTAACCCAAGCTGAAACTTTTTTACCTACTTTTATGATGGCTACACTAATAGGCAAAAAACTTGGAATGACACAAATCTACAACTCGAAAAATGTGCTCGTTCCTGTTACTGTCGTGGAAGCCGGCCCATGCCCGGTTGTCCAAGTAAAGACTGTCAAAACTGATGGTTACAATGCTATTCAACTCGGTTTCGGTGCCCTTAAGGCTAAAAACGCTACAAAAGCCGAAGCTGGCCATGCTAAAAAAGCTGGCATCGAAACTACACCCCGAAAGCTGAGCGAGGCCCGCCTTAGTGAGGCTCCGACACTCAGAGCGGGCGATGTTGTGAGAGTTACCGCCTTTACTGAAGGTCAGGTTATCGACGCGATCGGAACCAGCAAAGGCAAGGGCTTCCAAGGTGTCGTGAAAAAACACAACACTGCCGGCGGCCCAGCCTCACATGGTTCTATGTCCCATCGCCGTATTGGCTCTATAGGCATGCGCCAGACGCCAGGTCGTTCCTGGAAAAATCAGCCGATGCCCGGCCACATGGGGTTGGAGCGCCGTACGGTACAAAACCTATGTATCGTCAAAATTATTGCCAACAAAAATCTTCTCCTTGTTAAAGGTGCTATCCCCGGTGCCAACGGCGATACAGTGATTATCCGCGCAGCCAAGAAGGCTAAAAAAGTCTAAAAAAAGGGGGACGCAGATATGAAGCTCAAAGTTTACAGCATCGATGCGACAAATAGCTCGGAGAAGGAGTTCGATATTCCCATATTTAAAGGAGACAAAGGCGTGCAAGCAGTGAAGGAAGTGGTTGTTGCTCATCAAGCTAACGCCCGCCAGGGTACACGCTCTACTAAGACCCGCGGGGAAGTCCGTGGCGGTGGCAAAAAGCCTTGGAAACAAAAAGGCACTGGGAAAGCCCGCGCTGGCTCCTCCCGTTCTCCGCTTTGGAAAGGTGGTGGCGTCGTCTTTGGTCCGAGGCCCCGCGACTTTTCGAAGAAAAGCAACAATAAGGTCAAGGCTCTCGCTTTTTCCCGCGCTCTTTTTAATCGTGCTTTTTCCGGCGAAGTAGACGTTATCGAGTCTTTTTCACCCGCCCAGCCTAAAACTAAACTGATCAACCAGGTCGTCAGCCGCATTGCCCCGAAAGGCAAGGTGCTGCTGGTCGACGCTCCGTTCACCGCCGAAACTTTCCGCGCCGCGCGCAACCTCGAGCGCGTCAATTTGCAAGAAGCTTCTAAACTCAACACATTCGATCTTGTTGCTTATAGCCGGATCGTTCTTTCTGCAAAGGCCCTCGAGGCGATTCTCGCTCGCACGACTCGCACCACTGGAGCCAAATCATGATCAGCCCAGACAAGGTTCTAAAAAGCATGCGCCTAACAGAGAAAACCTCCAAGCTTTCCTCTAGCTATAGACAATACACCTTCGAAGTTTTCCCCTCGGCCACTAAGCACACCGTTTCCGAAGCCATTGAACAGGTCTTTAAGGTCTCTGTAACTCGCGTTAACATCCAAAATATCAAAGGCAAGCCTAAGCGTTCCCGTACGAGCGGTCTGGTTCAAAAATCCGGCTCGAAACGCGCGATCGTCGCCCTTACACAGGGGGAGAAAATCGAACTCGTCTAACACTGCACACCAGTTATGGCTCTCAAATCTTTCCGCCCCCTTACGCCGACACTTCGGTTTACCCAGTTAAATCGCCCGAAAGAAATTTCCGACAAACGTCCGGAGCGCTCCCTTGTCGAGCACAAACACAAAACTGGCGGTCGTAACGTCTACGGTCGTCTAACTTCACGCCACCGGGGCGGTGGCCACAAAAAGCTTTATCGCATTATCGACTTCAAACGCGCCAAACTCGACGTGCCGGCCAAGGTTCAGGCAATCGAATACGATCCTAATCGCTCTGCGCTTCTCGCACTCCTTGCCTACCAGGATGGTCAAAAAGCCTATATCCTGGCTCCCAAAGGCCTCAAAATAGGTGATACCATCTATAGCTCACTGAAGACCGAGGCCAACGACTTCCGCCCTGGCAATAGCTTCCCGTTGGAAATAATTCCCCCGGCCACCTATCTCCACGCAGTCGAGCTGCAGCCCTCCCGGGGCGCCAAAATAGCCCGTTCCGCTGGCGCTTCGGTTGAACTGGTCGCGGTCGAAAACGGCCTTGCACAGATCAAGCTCGCTTCTGGTGAAATCCGCCTTGTAAACTCCCGTTGCCGCGCTACCGTTGGTGAGGTAGGCAATAGTGAACATCAAAACCAAAAACTTGGTAAAGCTGGCCGCAACCGATGGCTTGGCAAGCGCCCTCACGTTCGCGGTGTGGCGATGAATCCTGTCGACCACCCCAACGGTGGTGGCCAGGGCAAGTCCAAAGGCGGCGGGGGGCGCCAGCACCTCGTTTCGCCTTGTGGCCAGTTCGCGAAGGGGTTTCCAACGCGCCATCGCTCCAATCCGTCGAACTCCTTTATCCTTGTTCGCTACAACGGTCGTCCCCCGCGAGGTAAGAAATAAATTTATTAACTCTATCACATGGCTCGTTCCATAAAAAAAGGCTTCTTCGTAGACTATCACCTTTTGGAAAAAATCCAGAAGGCGACAAAGACTAGCGGATCCCGTAAGCCTATCCAGACCTGGAGCCGTCGCTCCATGATCACGCCCGACTTCGTCGGCACTACTTTCAGCGTACATAACGGCAAGGTTTTCGTGCCAGTGTACGTCACGGAAAATATGGTCGGCCACAAACTTGGCGAATTTGCTCCGACCCGCATCTTTAGGACTCACGGTGGCATGACTCGCAAGGAAGTCTGATTTCAGAGCTAAACCGGACAACGAACCAACATGGAAGTTCAAGCTATTACCCGCTACGCACGCATGTCGCCCAAGAAGGTACGCGAGGTTGCCCGTCAAATTCAGGGCCACCCTATTCAGGAAGCGCTGAATATAGTTACGCTCATCCCGCGCAAGTCCGCCCGCCTTCTCGCCAAAACACTCAAGAGCGCCATAGCTAACGCGGAAAACAACCACAACCTTGGGGCCGACAAGCTCGTCGTCTATCGCGCTCTTATCGATAACGGCCCTATGTTCAAGCGTTTCAAAGCTGGTGCCCGTGGCTCCGCTAAACCGCGCGTCAAGCGGACCTCGCATCTCCGCATTGTTCTCTCGGACACCCAGGTCTAGCCAACTCGCGTTATGGGACAAAAAACCAATCCAATAGGCTTCCGCCTCGCTGTCCGCCGGAATTGGCAATCACGCTGGTTTGCTCGTAAAAAGGATTTTGCCAAACTTCTTTACGAAGACCAAATCATACGCGGCACTCTAACAGAGAAACTTAAACAGGCCTCCGTGCCGCGCATTCTTATCGAGCGCGCGGGCAATCGTGTCCACGTGAAGATCTTCACCGCTCGTCCTGGCATTGTTATTGGAAAAAAAGGCCAGGAAATCGAAACGATGAAAACCAAGCTTGCCAAACTCACAGGCAAGAAAATTTTTATCGACATTCAGGAAGTCAAAAAACCTGAAATCGAAGCCCAACTCGTTGCCGAAAATGTTGTTTTCCAGCTCGAACGTCGCGTGGCTTTTCGCCGCGCGATTAAAAAGTCTATTCAGGCCGCGATGACCCTTGGTGCTGATGGCATTAAAATCCAGTGCTCTGGCCGCCTTGGTGGCGCCGACATCGCGCGTCGCGAATGGCAGCGCCAGGGCCGCATCCCACTTCACACGCTCCGCGAAAACATCGACTACGGCTTCGCTGAAGCCAGCACCGTGTGGGGTAAAATTGGCGTGAAATGTTGGATCTGCAAAAAGGTCGAAAATGTTTAACAATTTAATCATTACTGACCAAGCCGAAGCCCTGTGCTGACAGCTGGCAGCTAGATCAAAATGGCTCTTCAACCTGCTCGTACTAAATATCGCAAAACTCAGAAAGGCCAGCGCGCCGGCAATGCAAAACGAGGCAACACGATAGCTTTCGGTGAGTTTGGCCTCCAGTCGCTTTCGCGCGGCCCCATGACCGGCCAGCAAATCGAAGCAGCTCGCGTCACTATTACCCGCCACCTCAAACGTAAAGGAAAACTCTGGATCCGTGTTTTCCCCCACAAGCCCGTTACCAAGAAGCCCGCCGAAGTGCGCATGGGTCAAGGCAAGGGCTCAGTGGAATACTATGTTGCTACTATCAAACCCGGAGCCGTCCTTTTCGAACTTGCGGGCGTTCCTGTCACCGTTGCTAAGGAGGCATTTTGTCTTGCCGACGCCAAACTGCCATTCCGTTGTCGTTTCATCATCCGGAGCGAACACGTTTCCACTCAGGCTTAACCGAGATTGTCTTCATGACTGCAAAAGAAATTCGCGACCTCTCGGAAGGCGAGATCAACGTCAAACTCCGCGACACCCGCAACGAACTCCTCCAGCTTCGCTTAAAAAAACACACCGGCCAAATTGAGAAGCCGCATATCATCCGCATCCTCTGCAAGAGCATAGCGCGTATGGAGACGGTTCTTACTCAGAAAAAGTCCAAGAAAGCCATTGCGCGCTTAAGCGCGCGCTAGAGCTACTTCAAAACAATGCCACGTTATAACCGCCATAGTGCTCGCAAAACCGAAATCGGCTTCGTTAGCTCGAAAATGGGCGACAAGTCTGTTAAGGTTACTGTCCCTTACAAAACTCCACATTCGCTTTACCGCAAGGTCATCAATCGCAAAACTATTCTTCACGTGCACGACGAAAAGAACGAGGCCGACATCGGCGACAAGGTCGAGGTCATGGAGATCCGCCCAATGAGCCGCCTTAAGCGTTGGCGTATTGTTAACGTCATCGAGCGCGCGACAAATTCCTCGTTATCGATTTCCGAAAACGATGTAGCTGCCAACACTCCCGGCAAGATCCTGGGTGAGCAAGCCGTTGCTGTTACGTCGAAGGGCTAGCTTCGATCTCAGGATACATTTCCAATGATCCAAATGCGTTCCATTCTCGATATCGCCGACAATACGGGCGCACGCCGTGCCTCGATGATCGGTCGCGTTGGCCAAAACACCCGCTACGCCTACGTTGGTGATGTGATCACCATCAACATCAAAGAAAACTCTACTGACGCTACAGTGAAAAAGGGAGAGGTCCACAAGGCCGTGGTTGTTCGTACTAAGAAGGCTCTCTGCCGTCCCGATGGCAGTTACTTGCGTTTCGACAGTAACGCTGTCGTTATCATTGGTGATGATGGCAACCCGAAAGGTACTCGGGTCTTCGGCCCGGTTGCTCGCGAGCTTCGTGCGAAGAACTACATGAAGGTCATCTCCCTTGCCCCCGAGGTCCTCTGATCATGCCAAAATTTCACATCAAGAAAAACGATCAGGTCGTCGTTATTTCTGGCTCTCACAAGGGTAAATCTGGCAAAGTCCTCGAAATCCAAACTAACAGAAATAGGGCTATCGTCGAGGGTGTGGCCATGATCAAGCGACACCTCAAGAAATCCCAAGAAAATCCCCAGGGAAAAATCGCCGAGCGCGAAGGCTCGATACATTTGTCAAACCTCATGCTCCAGTCGCGCTTTGAAGCGTCGAAAGCGCCACGAAAGCTTTTGCAAAAAAACTAAAACTCCATAAGCCTCTCGTTTGGAGGTCAGGCCCATTCACATCCACATGAGCCAGAACAGTACCATTTCGTCTCTCAAAAAAATCTACATCGAGCAAGCCGTGCCGTCCCTTATGGAGTCGCGCAAGTATAAGAACAAGCACCAAGTTCCGAAGCTCGCTAAAATTATCCTCAACACCGGAATTTCTTCGGAAGCCGACAAAAATCAGATCGCCGATGTCGCTCGCGACATGAGCTTGATTGCCGGCCAGAAGCCTATATTGAATAAAGCTCGGCAGGCTATCGCTAACTTTAAACTAAAAAAGGGTCAGATCGTCGGCTGCAGCGTCACACTCCGGGGCGAAGCCGCATGGCACTTCTTGATGCGCCTCCTCGCAGTCGTCCTTCCGGCTATCCGCGACTTTCGAGGTGTGCCAAACAAGCTCGACGGCCACGGCAACTACAACATTGGTATCACTGATTTCACCATTTTCCCCGAAATTACCCTCGAAAATACCAAGCGTCAGATGGGGCTCGATATCAGTCTTGTCACCTCAGCTGAGACCGACCATGAAGCCCGTGAGCTTCTCACACTCTTGGGTATGCCCTTCCGACGTGTGGAAGCTGCTGTTGCTTTCAAACCTACCGCAACCTAACCTTGCGCTATGCCGAAAACCTCCGTCATTGAACGTAACAAAAAACGCCAGCGCCTCGTCGAGAAACACTCAGCTAAGCGCGCTGAGCTCAAGGCAGTCCTTTCTAACCAGGCTATCTCCGACGAAGAATTTTACGCTGTGCAGAAAAAGCTTCAAAAACTTCCGCGTAACTCCGCCAAGGAACGCGTCCGCAACCGTTGTTTGCTCAGCGGTCGTCCGCGCGCCTACAGCCGCAAATTCGGCGTATCACGCCTGACCTTCCGCGAACTCGCCTTGGCTGGCAAAATTCCTGGTGTTACCAAATCTTCCTGGTAAAATTTTTGGCCCACGAGGGGTCGGATATAGCCCCGAGCGCCCACTTCTAACTGACATCCATGACAGACCCCACCAGCGACTTCCTGACCCGCCTCCGCAATGCTTCGAAAGCCGGCCTGGATGAGTGTATTATTCCGCATTCCAAATTCAAGGAGCGCCTTGCCGGCATCATTAAGAACGAGGGCTTTGTGCGCGACGTTTCCCTTAATTGTGATGAGCGTGGTCATAAAACTATCGTCGTTGCCATGAAATATGTGAACAATACTCCGGCCATTACTGGCCTCAAGTGTATATCCACTCCTGGTCGACGTCTCTATTTCGGCTATAGCGATCTTCCCCGCGTCCTCAACGGTCTTGGTGTTGCTATCGTTTCTACCTCCAAGGGCCTCATGAAAGATCAAGACGCCCGTCACAACAAGCTCGGCGGCGAGTTGATTTGCACTGTCTGGTAATGGGCCAACGATATGAGCAGAATTGGAAAACAACCTGTTGAAATTCCCGAGGAAGTCAAAGTCGACCTCAAAGACACCACGATTTCGGTCGATGGCCCGAAGGGGAAAATTGCAAAAACCTTCGTTCCAGCCGTGAAGATCGAAAAAAAAGGAAACACCATCTTTGTCTCGCCGGCAGAAGATTCACGTTTCTCTCGCGCTATGTATGGCACCGCTCGATCAATAATCGCTGGCATGGTAAGGGGGGCCTTCGTTGGTTATGTGAAAGAGCTAGAAATCCAGGGTGTTGGTTTCAAAGCTACGCTCAAGGGCAAACAGCTTGTCCTCTCTCTCGGCTTCTCACATCCGATACTTTACGATATCCCGGAAAATATTAAGGTCACCATTGTCGACGGCACGAAGCTCAAAGTGGAAGGCGCTGACAAGCAGCTGGTCGGCCAGGTCACTGCTGATATCCGGGCCTATTATCCGCCGGAGCCCTACAAGGGGAAAGGCGTGCGCATTGTTGGCGAATTTGCCGAACGTGTCCGCCGCAAGGAAGGCAAGGCCGTTGCCTAGCGTCACCTCGTCCCCATGTTACATAAGCTACATATATATCATATCTTTTTTTTTGAAAAGCATCCATAAAGCCCAACTTCTTCAAAAGCGCAAATGGCGAATCCGCAAAACTATCACTGGTACGCCGGTTCGCCCCCGTCTTTCCGTCAAATTTTCGGGCAAACACATTTATGCTCAGGCGATCGACGACACCCTGGGAAAGACCCTTGTCTATCTTTCGACCCTCGATTCCGAAGTGCGCAAGGGTAAGACGGCCTCAAATGTAAACGGCGCCAAGGTGCTCGGCACTGCCTTTGCTGCCAAGGCCAATGCCGCTGGTCTCTTGGCTGTCGTGTTCGACCGTAATGGTCGTTCCTATCACGGTTGTGTTAAAGTCTTTGCTGAAGCTGCGCGCGAAGGCGGCCTCCAGTTTTAATCAACTATGGTAAATAAACTATGATATCACAAAAACAAGGCCGGTTCCAGGCTAGCAATCGCGGTTTCCGCAATAGTGGTAAATTTGGCCAGGAAAAAGAATCCGGCCTTATCGAAAAGGTTGTTTATATCAATCGTTGCGCCAAAGTTATGAAGGGTGGTCGTCGCTTTAGCTTCTCTGCTCTCGTCGTTGTTGGCGATGGGAAGGGGAATGTTGGCATTGGCTACGGGAAAGCCAACGAAGTACCCGATGCGATCCGTAAGTCCACAGAAGCCGCGCGCAAACACATGTTGCCCGTGAAAATCAAGGGCGGCAGCACCATCCCACACGAAGTTTTCGGCGAATTTGACGGCGGAAAAGTTCTTCTCCGTCCGGCGACTCCCGGTACAGGTTTGATTGCGGGTGGCGGTGTGCGCGCCGTTCTCGAAGCTGCTGGAGTCCTCAATGTTCTGACCAAGTCGATGGGTTCTAAGAACCGCATCGCTGTCGTGCGCGCCACATTGAACGGCCTCTGCAAGCTCAAAATGGCTAGCGATTTCAAATTGGCTCGTTCGTAGTTTGACCACCTCCTCAGAGTCGTCCCGAGGCTATTATTTGGGGCGGCAACCAAAACTTAAAAAAGATCATGCGTCTTCATACTCTGAAAAACGTTAAAGGTGCGGTACACCGTAAAAAGCGTATCGGCTGCGGAGAAGGCTGCGGCCACGGCAAAACTTCAGCGAGGGGCGGAAAAGGCCAAACTGCTCGCTCCGGCAGCTCGATTCGCCCTGGCTTCGAAGGTGGTCAGATGCCCCTTTACCGCAAGCTTCCGCATCGCGGTTTTAGTAATTATGAATTCCGTACGAACTACGCAATTATCAATGTCGGTGACCTCGCTAGCCTCGACGAGAAGGTGACAGAAGTCACGGCCGAAACCCTGGTCCAAACCGGACTTATCCGCAGTGACACTGCGCTCAAAGTGCTCGGCGACGGTGGGATTTCCCGGAGTCTCAAGGTCAAGGCCAAAAAGTTTTCAAAATCTGCCAAAGCCAAAATTGAAAAAATCGGTGGCCAAGCTATAATCGTTTAATACAAAATGTAGTAGTAGAGTACAACTTTTCCAAGAGAGTCAACTCATTTTTACGCCAAGGTTAGTTCCTTACAAAATGTTATCTGCCTTCACGAACTCGATTAAGATTCCCGAACTCCGCTCGCGAATTCTTTACACGCTGTCGCTGCTGTTTATTGCGCGTGTTGGCGCCCACATACCACTCCCTGGCATTGATACGAAGCCGCTCCAAGACTTTTTCGCCGACCAGGTCTCGCCTGGTGCCGGAGGCGCATTGGTCGGCCTCTACAACATGCTTACGGGCGGTGCGCTCGTTAAGGGCGCTGTGTGTGCGCTTGGCATCATGCCCCACATCAGCGCGTCGATCATTTTTCAGCTTATGACTGCGGTCGTGCCGGCGCTGAGCCGCTTGCAGCAAGAGGGCGACGTGGGCCGGCATAAGCTAACCCAATATACGCGCTATCTCACGGTTGGTATCTGCATAATACAAAGCCTCTTGTTACTAATCGCACTAGAAAACCCGAGTCGCTTGTTTCAAGGCTACAATACCAACCGCTATGGCGAGGTCATTTTGCTGAACCACGCTTGGTTCCTTACTCAGTCTACGATTTTCATGACGGCAGGCACACTGTTGCTCATGTGGCTTGGCGAGCAGATTACCCAGCGCGGCATCGGCAATGGTGTGTCCCTCCTCATCACAGTCGGTATTCTGGGCGACATCCCGGGTGCGGCTTACGCGACCTACCAGCTCTTCGCAGCGCCGGTTGGTGTGGCGAAACTCGGTCTCCCCCATGGTGTACTGATGTTGGCCCTTTTCCTTATCGTGACAGTGGGGATCATCGCTGTCACCCAAGGTCAACGCAAAATTCCGGTGCAATACGCCAAACGCGTTGTCGGGAAAAAGGTTTACGGCGGTCAAAGTTCATTCTTGCCGCTAAAAGTCAATTATTCGGGCGTCATGCCGGTTATTTTTTCGAGCGCAATCCTGCTCTTCCCGCAACAAATCCTTTCCCAGTTTGGTGCGGCTTTCGACATTGGTTTTCTAAGCGAATTTGCGAACAATCTGCTGCGCGGCCACTGGACTTATTATTGCGGCATGGCGTTATTGATTCTATTCTTTAGCTATTTTTGGGTATCGGTAATGTTTAAACCGATTCAGGTGGCCGACGATCTTAAAAAATACGGTGGCTATATCCCGGGTGTGCGCCCGGGGGAACCGACGGCAAATTTTCTTGATTTTGTGATGACCCGTTTGACACTAGCGGGCGCGGTCTTCCTAACGGTGATCGCGGTTATTCCTGACGTTTTGCTTTTTAATTTCAACGTTCCTGCGCGTGTTGCCTATTTTTTCGGTGGCACTGGCATGCTGATTACCGTCGGCGTCATCCTCGATACGGTGCGCCAAATCGAGACCTTCCTGCTGCAGCGCCATTACGATGGCTTTCTCAAGAAAGGTCGCATTCGTGGCCGAGCGAGTTCGGTACAGATGTCTTTTGGTGAAACTGTTTCTGATAAGACTGTAATGCAGCTTGTCGCAGCCATGTCGATTATACTACTCGTCGGTATCGGCGCGTGGGTAATTAACCATTTTGCTATTTGAGTCTTTACTTTTGTGAAAAGGCCTAAACATACTAAGGCTTTTCCCGCCTTCGGCTTGCCGAAGGCAAAATTCCTTGTCTTTGGTCAAGGAACCTTCTTTTCTGAGGCCTTCACCAAACAAGTCCGTTCTTTCTCAATTGAACACGTCTCTTCTTTAATTCTTTTGCAACGGGAGGTTTTGTGCCGAACTCCGCTCGGCCAGCAGGTCTCGGCGGCTTTCTCACGCGGCTTTTCCGTCCCAGACCAGGCGCTGCTAGCGGTTGTCCGTAAGTGGTTTTGGGCGCGCAAACCCGATCTTGGCTTTCTTCTTGAGGGCTTCCCGATGACGCTGCTCCAGGCAAAGGTCTTCGACGAATGGCTCGAAGATCGCGGCGAAAATCTTCATTCTATTTTTGCGACCGAATTCGCTCCGGCGGATCTCGTTACGTATTACTGCACTCAAGGCCTTCCTCCCAAAACCTATTTTGTCGCTTGATGCCAATCCCGATTAAAAACGCGAATGATATCGACCGAATGCGAGCAGCCTGTGCCGTTGCCGCAAAAATTCTGGCGGAGCTTCGCACACATGTCCGGCCTGGAATAACGACATATGACTTAGATCAAATTGGACGCGATCTTATTGTGTCGCATGGCGCCCGCAGCGCGCCCTACGGCCACACAATCGGTTCGCGTTGCTATCCAGCTTATACCTGTCTATCGGTGAATGAAGAAGTCGTTCACGGCATAGGTTCTATCAAACGCATCCTTCGCGAGGGCGACATCATATCCCTCGATGTTACGGTCGAATATGGTGGCTACATTGGTGACAATGCTGTCACGACTCCAATTGGCGAGATCCCAGTCCGGACCACTGAGCTGTTGAACGTTACCACCAAAGCCCTCGAAATCGGTATCGCCCAAGCCACCGTTGGTAACCGCATTGGTGACATTTCGAACGCGATTCAAACTTACGTTGATTCACACGGTTTTACGGTCGTTCGCGAAATGGTTGGCCACGGCGTCGGCCGGTTGATGCACGAAGAGCCGCAAATTCCGAACTTTGGCCGCAAAGGAACTGGCGAGTGCATCAAGCCGGGCATGACTCTCGCCATCGAACCGATGGTCAATCTCGGCGACCATCGCGTCCGCACCCTAAGCAATGGTTGGACAATCGTTACTGCCGACGGAAAACCTTCCGCCCACTTCGAACACACCGTACTTACGACCGATTCCGGCCCAGAAATCCTCACGATTTAGCCCCCCACTTGATTGCTGTTTGCTCCCTTTCGTTCACCACGCTCTCAACATTACTCACCTACCTTATGCCACGTCTCGTCGGCGTCGAAATTCCCGCATCCAAAAAAATCGGATACTCACTCCGATATATCTATGGCATTGGCCCCACTCGTGCCGACCTCATCGTTGAAACCGCTGACCTAGACCCGAATATGCACGCTTCGGATCTTACCGAAAAACAACTCAGCAAAATCCTTCACATAATCACCGAAAAAAAATGGTTGGTAGAAGGCGATCTCCGGCGTGAAATCGCTGGTAATCTAAAACGCCTCCAAGCGATCAATTGCTATCGTGGTATCCGTCACCGCCGCGGCCTGCCTGTTCATGGTCAGCGTACTAGTACCAATGCTCGCACCCGCAAAGGTCCGCGTCACACTGTTGGCGTCGCCAAAACCAAGGGATAAATAACATAAATAACCTAAACACAGATCTCCATGTCCGAAGAGAAATCTGCTCCAAAAAAGGAGAAAGCTCTAAAAAAGGAAGCCGCTACTGGTACCTTTCCCACCGAAGTGAAGCTAGAGAAAATCGTTAGCGGCGTCGCTAATACTCCCTCTGCGGAAGATCTCCTCAAGAAAGAACTTGGCGCGATCAAGATCCGAAAAGCGAAGGGATCGAAAAACGTCATATCTGGCATTGCGAACGTCAATGCCAGCTTCAACAATACCATTGTCTCCATCACGGATACTAAGGGCAATGTCATTTCCTGGTCGTCTTCCGGTAAGTGTAATTTCCGTGGATCTCGTAAATCTACCGCCTATGCCGCCCAAGTGGTTGCTCAGGACGCTGCACGTGCAGCGATGGCCCACGGCCTGAAAGAAATACAAATTCGTGTTAGTGGCCCTGGTCTCGGCCGTGACTCTGCCATCCGCGGTCTGCAAGCTATCGGTTTGGAAATATTCTCGATAATCGACGTTACGCCAGTGCCGCATAATGGTTGCCGCCCGCGCAAACGCCGCCGCGCCTAACCTCAACTTTTAACCAACTATTGGCATGGCCCGTTACACTGGTCCCACCACCCGAGTCAGCCGCCGCTTCGGCACCTACATCCTCGGTTCGGCACAGATTCTCGAACGCCGCAACTTTCCTCCCGGCCAGCATGGTCCAAAGTCGCGCCGCAGGCTTTCAGAATACGCCGTCGGCCTCGCAGAGAAGCAGAAGCTCCGCTTCATCTACGGCCTTCTTGAGCGCCAGTTCCGCCGTACGTTCGCTATTGCCAAACGCGAGCGCGGTGTCACCGGAGAGCGCTTTCTGCAACTCCTCGAAACCCGGCTAGATAGCGTTGTCTATCTTCTTGGTTTCGCCAAAAGCCGGGCACAAGCCCGCCAGCTCGTAAACCACGGTCACGTAAAGGCCAATGGCCGCAAGGCCGACATCCCCAGCTACTCCTGCGTCGCGGGTGATACCATCGAAATCAAATCCAGCAACAACTCGCGCCAGATCGCAACTCGTGCGATTGAAGAAAATCGCGCACGGATTGTTCCCACCTGGCTTATCCGTAACGACGAAAACCTCTCTGGCGTTGTTACACGCCTCCCAGCGCGCGATGAGATGCAGCCCGGCATTAAAGAACAGCTAATTGTCGAGTTCTACTCGCGCTTTTGATTTCGGATCACTATTAACTCTAAATTAGAGGGCAAACCAAATGCCAAAACGTCTCGGAAAGTTCGAATTTCCCTCCAAGTTGGCTAAAGCCGAAGAAGGTTCCACTTCGACCTACGCCAAGTATATCGCCGAGCCCTTCGAGGCTGGCTATGGTCATACGGTCGGCAACTCACTGCGCCGCGTTCTCTTGAGCTCCATCGAAGGTAGCGCCATCAGCTCGGTCAAGATTGATGGCGTGAATCATGAGTTCCAGTCCATCGGCGGCGTTGTCGAAGATGTCACTGACATCGTTCTCAATCTGAAGAAAGTCCTCATTCTGTCCGAGAAGCGCGAGCCATTTAATCTCTACCTAAGCGTGGACAAGGAAGGCCCTGTTACTGCTGGGGATATCCAGCTAGACGCTGGCGTAAGGGTGATTAACCCCGACAAGGTTATCTGCACGCTTGACACCAAGCGCCCCTTTGAGGCTTCACTGGAAGTGAAAACTGGCCGCGGATACTACTCTGGCGAGGATAATAAGAAGGAAGAGCAGTCCGTCGGCGTCATTCCAATTGATTCGCTCTTTTCGCCTGTCTGTCTTGTGCGCTACTCTGTTGAAAACACCCGAGTTGGCCAGATTACCGATTACGACAAACTTGTGCTCGAAATCTGGACGGACGGTCGGATCACTCCTGACGATGCCCTCAAGCAAGCAGCCTCGATCCTCAAGCACCACATCGACGTGTTTGATCGCGTTTCGCAGGAGTCCTACGAATTCGAATTCCAACAGCAGGAAGTTCCTGAAGAGCAGAACAAGCTTCGCAAGCTCCTCAATATGTCCGTCAACGAAATCGAACTCTCGGTTCGTGCGGCGAACTGTTTGAATAATGCCAACATTACTACCGTTGGCGAGCTCGCTATGAAGTCCGAGCAGGAAATGCTCAAATATCGCAACTTTGGAAAAAAATCCCTAAACGAAATCAAGGATAAACTGGAATCTCTCGGCCTCTGTCTCGGCATGAAATTTGACGAGCGTCTCCTCGAAAATAAGATGGATTTCTAAACCCTTTCATCCACCTGGTCCTCGCGCTGTTCGTTGCTTCTCAACACTAGCGACCGGATTTCCCTATCGTTGGCCAACTAAAAATCACCACAATGCGTCATAAAAAACATCATGCTTCCTTGGGTGTTACCAGAGAACACCGCGCGACGATGCTTTCCAACATAGGCGCCAGCCTCATCAAACACGGTCGCATCCAGACCACGCTAGCCAAGGCAAAAGCAATTCGCCCGTTCATCGAGAAGATTATCACCAAGGCCAAGAAAGCCTCAATTGCTGGTAAGAAGAAAGATGCGATTCACTATCGCCGTCTTGCTCTCAAGGATGTCCGTGATGAATCCGCCATCACCATTCTGTTCAATGAGAAGGTGAATCAATTCGCTAGTCGCTCCGGCGGATATACTCGCATCTACAAACTCGGTCCGCAACGTGTTGGCGATGCTGCCGAAATGGCGCTCATCGAATTCGTCAGTGCCGATGATCAGGGCTATAAGAAGTCGAAAGGTTCCGCTGCGAAGAATCCGGACAAGAAGTCCGGTGGAAAAAGTGCTGCCAAGACGACTGAAGCCGCCGTTCTTGGGGAAACTGTTCTCTCTGCTGAAACTTCTAAGGCGGAAAGCGAAACGCAGACCTGAGCTCGGTTTTTTTTAAAATCTTTTCAACCTGCTAACACCGAAAGGTCAGCATGCTTTTGTTTTTCTTAGCGTTCTTCAGACCCTTTACGACACTTTCGATATGAGTACCTCCCACCATCTTCACTTTCACTTTGGACATTCTTGTTTATGGCATTCTGGTACTCGGTCCGTTTGCCGCCTTGTTGTCCTACTACGGCCGTTACGATTGCTTGCTCTACGTGCATCTACGATGCGAAACAGCGGGATATCAGTTTTCGCTGCAATTTGGTGCGATATGCTTTACAGAACGACCGCTGAAACAGCGGCCGTTCTGTACCCGAAATGTGGAAATGCGAATATACGACTATACGGCTCAGATTTTGCTTTTAATTATCAAACGAATCTTGATAAGGTTGGATTTTCTGTTTGCCGTTATTTTTGATCTGTTTGTCCGGCGATCGCACTCTACGAACCGCTTCGCAGCGGTGTGGAACATCACTCGAGGATTATTTCACTCTCTATCCTGTCAAGGCGGCGATTAAGAAGGAAGCAACCAGCGCTACATATTAAGTTTACCCAAATGATATTAGTGTTTGGTTTCGCGCTAAGATTATCGCTTGGTGTGATAAATATCACATACGAACTGAAATCGTATGATCGTGCTGCACTCCTGTCGGACGATTAACTGGGGTGCTACATCCTGTCGTTACCTGCACGGGATAAAGATAATTGGAATATATATTTTTTTAAGTAAATTAGTTTTAAGTTCTACGTGCGGATTTTCCAGATCGTTTCGGAAGGATTGATTCATCCTTTCAAGAAAGCAGCAGGTTATCGTGGCTTTCGCAGCCGGGCTCGCTGTTTTAGCGCTTGGGTCTAGACTGCGATCGCAAATGTGTACGGGAGTGTGGTCGAAAGGGATTGCGCAGCTACGCAATGCTGGTAAAGCGGTTGATTTCATCCAGCTGGAGGAATTCATCATCGATGAATTTGGAGAAGAACATTTTTTGCTTCGCTTAAAATTGTGCCTGAAAACATCGAACTGGCAAGTCCGCACCGCAATCCTTGGTCAAAAAAATACACCAATGAGATGTTTTTCGTGGTGATTCCCTCCTACACCCGCCTATTAGCGTTCATATGCGACGAATATTCCCCTTACTATCGGGATACCTCAGGGATTTCCGTTATGTTTGTCGACATGAGCTCTATGTGTTTCAGCTAGTAGGCAGCGTACAGATTTAACGCTGGATTAGGTTCATGCTATTGAGCTTCTCGAGGTAGTGCGCATTCGTGGCAAGATAGAAAAGCAAAAAGATCTGGTTTCCAATAGCAGCTTTGGCAGTTCCGTAACTATGTTTTAACTATGTTGCGACCAACCGGAATCCTCACGCTTTTCAAGATCGACAGGAGGTACTCGGTGCCCTACCGTGCATCGAATGGCTCATGGTGGCAGCGTGTCGCGTTTTTTCTACAAAGCGCTGTGTACGAAGTTTGAAGTCAAAAAAATCGAGAAATTCCAGTCTGCCTCTGCCTCTGTCAAATACAACCCAGGGACCGCTGACAGTTAGCTGTTGGAGCTGTTGGGCATTTTTCTATGTTCCTAGCGTCGACTCAAGGGGAATCCCGTTTTTCGCTACGATGCAACAACGCCTACGTCGAAAGGTTGTGCTTTATACCGCAAGATTTCGAAAAGAGATGGAGCATGTATTACAATCTTTATTAATACCTCGGAACTTTCCCTAGGCAATATGCATTGCGCGATCTGGCTCGTGGTTGACACAGGGCTTTACACATAAAAGCTTGATATTCGAGCGGCGCTTGTCAACGAGGGTTCTCTTGCTCGAGGCGCAGGTGGCCTCTTTACGGGGAGGCGATCGGTTATTGCGCCATGTTGCTGTGGTACTGGAGATACATATTCGCGCCTGGTTGGCGAAGCAGTTTGCTTTCCCCCTGGCGACATCGGTTTTTCTTTTTATGTAGACGTAGACCTTCACGGCGTTTTTGTATGAACCTGATAATTGACATCGAGCAGCTGAATGCTCTACACGAATCCCGACCTCGAAGCGGATATGTGGTTAACTGTTAATTTATTGCCGAAGCTGGGGTGAAGTGTGTGAAATGTGAAGCTAGATAATTCTTTTGTCTACTGCGAAGACATCGATCTGGCCGCAAAAGACCGGCATTGGCTCCCATTTTGATGCAACTTTAAACAGCTAACTGCTTTGATGACGTTGCTGAACACTGGGGGGTTTGAGGCCATTGCGGACCATACAGCGGGGCAGGGCTTGAAGCCTGAGGCGCTCGATTGAATTTATGATGTTTACCGCAGAGGAGCCGACCTGTTTCGGATTTGACTGCTTGAGGAGCTGGATCATAATCTAAAACGATCAAAGTTGGCAGTACGAAAAACTTTGCCACAGCGAGAGGCCGGCGTTGGAGAAAGCATGTCGCAAAGATGTTGTTTTGGGCGAGAACACGGTGGCGGAAGCACGGCTTCCGCAAGGCTATTGCAAGACTTTCCCGAGCTACGCATCAGGAAGGGATCGTTGCTCGAGCAATAGAAAATTCCGATCGGAGTGGTGGCTGCGATCGCGGCCACCAGCTGTGCTGCTGCTGGCTGGGAATAACCGGCCCCAGTGGGCCACCGCGGGAGCTTGGGGAGACTCGCTACAATTTTCCCGTTGTGGCGGCGGAAGTGATGTTAGCTGTGGATCAGGCAAGGTTCGGGATCGGCCGGCAGCCGACGATACCGTTGCGACATGTGGCTTTGTGCAAGTTTTCCAGAAAACGGTGAGCAGCGTGCCGCGCTATGTAAAATTTGAGATGGGTGTGGTGTGCGCGATATTCGCAAGACACGATGTGATTGTGTCGTCGAGACAATCCACGCTGTTGCGCTAGGTCGTAGTCAGGAAAAGAGCTATGGATTTTTGGGAAATTTATAAATTAATATCCACTAGTCACTTAATTTCTTTAGTTGGTTGCTGCGGTGGAACGGGCTGCAGTGGTCTGGAAGCTGTTTTGCTTCCGGATTGTCAGTCGGGCCTATCACGACTTGGTGTTCATGGCGCAGATTTTCCAGACCGCGATGATCTTTATCCCCAGCAGAGACGGTTTTAGTTATCGTGCCAATGAAATACTCCTCAATGCAGGAAAGGGCCGATTGGGTGGGGGTATTGGCGAAAACGCTGGCGTTTCTGGGAGAGCAAACGGTTTGAAACTCTTTTTTTGTTTATTTCCTCGAAAAACTCCCTCAATTTTCTGCATGGCACAGATAATTGCTGTTCTCGACTTTGGGTCCCAATATACGCAGGTGATCGCGCGTCGCATTCGCGAGTGCCAAGTCTACTCCAAAATCTACCACTATACGACGTCTGCGAGCATGCTGGAAGCGGAAGGTGTGATCGGGATAATTCTTTCTGGTGGGCCGAGTAGCGTTTTTGCAAAGAACGCGCCGTTGCCCGACAAACAGATCTTCGGACTCGGTTTGCCCGTGCTCGGTGTGTGTTACGGCATTCAGCTTATGGGCAAATTTCTCGGGGGCGAAGTGGCAAAAAGCACGCATCGTCAATACGGTCATGGCATGCTGAAAGTCATCAAAGCCAGCCGGCTTTTTGCGGGTTTACCGAAAAGACTCCGTGTTTGGAGTTCGTATGGCGACCGCCTTATCAAGCTGCCTCCGGGCCACGAGACGATCGGCACGATGGAAAATTTCGAGTTTGCGGCTATCGAGGATTGGAAACGGAACTTTTTCGGAATTCAATTTCACCCGGAAGTCTTTCACACCGAGCGGGGCGTTGAAATTTTTAAGAATTTTCTTTTCGGAGTTTGCGCGGCGAAACCGGCGTGGATAGCGCGCAGCTTCATCGACCATGCAATCGACGATATTCGTTCGCGGGTGGGGAAGAGTCGGGTTCTTCTTGGCCTCTCGGGCGGAGTCGATTCGTCAGTTGTGGCCACCCTTATTCACAAGGCGATCGGAAAACAGCTGACCTGCGTCTTCGTTGATAACGGGCTGCTCCGTAAGGGCGAACGCGACTGCGTGGAGGAACTCTACAAAAAACATTTCCATATCGATGTCCGTTTGGTCGACGCGCCCAGGCTTTTCTTGAAACGCCTTAAGGGTGTTTCTGAGCCCGAGAAGAAGCGAAAAATCATCGGCCACACGTTTATCGAAGTTTTCGAAAAGTCGCTTAAGTCAATCGGTCATGCCGAATTTCTTGCTCAAGGGACGCTCTATCCGGACGTGATCGAGTCGGCCGCGATTGGCAACAACCCGGCGGCCCTGATCAAGCCCCACCACAATGTTGGCGGCCTCCCTGAGCGGATGAAACTGAAGCTCCTCGAGCCATTGCGCGAGCTTTTTAAGGACGAAGTTCGTCTCGTTGGCGAAAAGCTCGGCTTGCCTCGCGATGTTGTCTGGCGGCAACCGTTTCCCGGCCCCGGCCTTGGTGTCCGTATGATGGGCGAAGTGAACGCGGCGAGCCTCGATGTGCTTCGCAATGCCGATGCGATTTTGCAGGAGGAGATGCTTGCGAGTGGCTGGTATTGGAAAGTTTGGCAGTCGTTTTGCGTTTATCTTCCGATTAAATCGGTGGGCGTGATGGGCGATGAAAAAAATTATGCTGATATGATCGCGCTTCGGATTGTCGAATCCAATGATGCGATGACAGCCGACTGGACCCGCTTGCCATATGAACTTCTCCAGAGGATTTCCAGCCGCATCACCAACGAGGTCCATGGTGTCAGCCGCGTGGTCTATGACGTGAGTTCGAAACCACCGGCCACGATTGAGTGGGAGTGACGATTCCCCATTGCCCTAGGCACTACCGAAACCTAATTCTCCTGTCGAGTATCCGCTCATAAAATCTTTGCTCTTTTGCTTTTTCTTCCCTGTCTCATTTTAGATTCGACAGTTTCCACCAGTTCGCAAAAAAACCTCTGGATCTAGAAAGTCCGTGCAGCCCTAGGTTCCGAGTCTGCTCTGAATTTCGTCCTACATCGACACCTTGGTAACGACTGAAAAAAGTGTCGTCTCAAGCCGATCTTAAGGTCATGGCAAATCAGCCTCTTCTGCTCGGCATCGACATTGTTTTCAAGAAATTCGACCAGCAGCGTAACGTTCTCCGTGCCGAAAAAAATTATCGAGACCATGGCCTTAGGTGACTACGATGCTTGGTTGAAGTGTCCCAAAATAGGTAAGAGAGGGCAATTTTAGCTAACCCTGCTCGATCCAGCCAAGATCAAACGCCTTCGGACCAATACGTAAGTACCCCTCTCCTTCTGCAAGGGTACAGATTAGTAGAGCGGGCAGGCAGGTGAAATCCGAAGGCGAAGCCTAGATTGACGGCGCGGATTTTGTGAAGTGCGTCTTCAACTACTCCGATCCCACCACATTTAATCGCTACTTCGTAAAAAACTCTGCTGCCCTGATTAAAGTTATGACGAAGAATGGCGACGAAATTTGTGAAGAGGGAGGGTTAGTACTGTTTCTGGTATCCGTTTTCCATGGAAGCTCCTTAACAAGGAGCCATAGGGACAGATGATCACTATTATCTTCGACATCGTCGAGGTTAGCGAGCCGATTATTGAGAAGAGAACTCTGCTGCCCTGATTAAAGTTATGACGAAGAATGGCGACGAAATTTGTGAAGAGGGAGGGTTAGTACTGTTTCTGGTATCCGTTTTCCATGGAAGCTCCTTAACAAGGAGCCATAGGGACAGATGATCACTATTATCTTCGACATCGTCGAGGTTAGCGAGCCGATTATTGAGAAGAGTGTTGCGATACCGTACCTCGTGCCGCGATTCTTTCTTTGAGCAGCTGAGTCCGGAAATCGAATGATCTGAAAAACATTGAGCTTAGTGTTCCCTCCTATTTTTGTTTGCACGAGATCCGAAGCTGGCAATGCAAGACTTTTTTGTGTGACATTCGGCTTTGCTTGGCAAGTATTTATCAGCGTCGTAGAGTGTCAAAAGCTATGGATAACAACCCTGTTTTGAAGCTGGGGGAAAAGGAAGTTACGTTTCCAGTAATGACTGGAAGCGAAGGAGAAAAAGCGGTCGATGCCCGGAAATTTAGGCAGGAGTCAGGTTACATCTTCTACGACCAAGGCTACGGCAACACCGGCTCCTGCGAGAGCTCCATCACCTTTCTCGATGGCGACAAGGGAATTCTTCGCTATCGCGGCTACCCCATCGAGCAGCTGGCGAATTACTCTGACTACGTCGAGACTGCCTACCTGATAATTTACGGCGAACTGCCAAACGCGAAACAACGCTATGAATTTGGCTGCCGCCTGCGTGAGAACGCGGCAATTGGCACTCAGATGCAGCGTATTTTCTATAGCTTTCCGGAATCTGCACCTCCGATGGTCATGTTAGCATCTATCGTCAGCTCTTTGGCCTCCTACTATCCCCACCTGGCTACCAATAATTTCGAAAAGGACTTGGAAAATTTTGACCTGGCTGCTGCGGTGGCCATCTCCAAAATACGTACGATTGTGGCGATAATCTATCGTTATCGCAACGGTTTTCCTTTTATTCATCCTAAAGAGCTGCCTTATGCTGACAACTTTCTCTATATGATGTTCTCGGAACAGTATGAGACGTTTCAGCCCATCCCGGAAGTTATACGGGCGCTGAACCTCCTACTTTTGCTCCATGCCGACCACGAGCAGAATTGCAGCACATCCACAGTTCGCATGGTTGCCTCGAGTGGAGCGAATCTCTTTACTTCCATTACGGCTGGCGCTTGCGCGCTTTCAGGTCCGCTACATGGCGGTGCCAACGTTGCCGTCATGCAGATGCTCCAGACGATCCACGCTGAAGGTGACGATGGTACGCGCTTCATCGAGGCGGCTAAAGTTGGCTCCAAGAGCACTCGCCTCATGGGCTTTGGCCACGCTATCTACCGAAATTTCGATCCACGCGCGAAAATTATCGGCAAAGCTTGCGATGAAATGCTTACGCGGCTTGGCAAGTCCGATCCGTTGCTCGATATTGCCAAGAATCTCGAGCAAACTGCGCTCAATGACGATTATTTTGTCTCTCGCAGACTCTACCCAAACGTCGATTTTTATTCTGGCATCATCATGCGGGCTCTCGGCTTCCCTACCGATATGTTTACCGTCATGTTTGCGGTCGGTCGTTGTCCCGGCTGGATTGCCAACTGGCGCGAAGTGGCTTCGAACACCAAAGGTAGGATTTATCGGCCGCGGCAGGTTTACATCGGGCCGACCAAGCGTGACTACATCAGTCTCGACCAGCGCTAAACGACCAATTACATTTCAAAAAGAGGTAGCTTCGGTTGATAAACCTTCCTTTTTTGCTAGATTTAAGGGGTATCCATCTTTGGTGAGCCTGGTCAGTTTCTCGAGACTGTTAAGCAATTTCAAGAGGGCATGCACAAAAATCGTGAACATTGAGGTCAAGATGACCAGCAAGTTGGCCAAGTAGATCTTTGCCAGTTTTTCGTTGGATGCTTCTGTGTTGAGTAGACCATCTTGATAATGGCTCTTGGGAAACTGTAGTTCAGCCCGGCTGCTCAGAAAATCGCTCATGCGATCCAATAGCTGCTCGTGCGCAAACAGGATACCAAGTGCCGTCTGGCGCTCCGACGGGCGCCAGCATTTCGTCGATGCGTTTCCATGTCGATCACCTGCTGATTGGAGAGAAACTAGTGGAGGAGCGGCTCTCTTCTTTCCTAGGGAAGCTAGCACCCGCATACTGGCCAATGCGGATGGCGGAGCCATCGAACTATCCTTTGCCGCAAACCAAACCCCATCCAGCTGTAGGTAACCTGAAGCCGTCCGTGATCAATACGCTTGCGAAACCGAGTATCAAAACAAAGTTTAGCCGGCGATACTGGGCCAAATCATATGATGTCATAGCCGAGCGGGGGAAGGTGCGCCACAACCAGTCTCCACATGGACTTAATTGTCTTTGTTTTGTTCGCCCAACTCATAGTTGCTGTTGGGAGGCCGATATTGAAGGGCAAATTGAGTAACAGATTTTTTCGGTTTTCCTGGACGACATTTTGTAGGCTAGGCGGAAGCCTCGAAAAAAGAAAGAAAATTCTGGCCCAACTGATTTCCTGGTTTAACTTTTGAGCCGATTGCGCTTATCTAGCCGTTGTGATTCTCCTTGGTGTCAATATCGACCACACTGCCACTCTCCGTCAAGCTCGTTACCGGCAGGCCGACACCACTTTTGGTGGCAACGTCCAACCCGATCCTGTTGCACTTGCGTTACTTTGCGAAAAAGCTGGCGCTGACGGCATCACCGTGCATTTGCGCGAAGACCGTCGCCATATCCAGGAGGAGGACGTTCTTCGCTTGCGAACGCAGATTAAAACGCGCTTGAACCTTGAGATGGCCTGCACGCCTGCGATGACAGAATTTGCGCTCAACTTGAAACCGCACTCCGTCTGTCTTGTTCCGGAAAGCCGCGAAGAAATCACGACTGAAGGCGGACTTGATGTTGTTAGTCATCGTGAAAAGGTCGCTTGCGTGACCGGCACTATGAACGCTGTTGGGATTAAAACTAGCCTTTTCATTGACGCGAATGCGCCACAGATCACACTTGCTGCTGAGCTGCGTGCACCATGGGTTGAGCTTCACACCGGTGCCTATGCCAATGCTTATTACAGCGACCGGCGTGCCGCCGAGTTTGAACACCTCTGCGCTGGCGCACGCCAGGCTCATTCGCTGGGACTGGTGGTAAACGCTGGGCATGGCATCAATTACGCCAACATTGCCGAGGTACGCACGATCCCACACTTGTGTGAACTCAATATCGGTCACAGTATCCTCAGCTACGCACTCTTTTACGGTATCGAAAAAGCCTTACGCAGGATGAAGGCGCTCATAAACGCATGAACCTTACCCTTCCACCTAGTGGTACTCTGGTAGGCCTTGGCTGTGATATTATGGAGACGGGGCGCATCCATGCCGCTCTGAAAAAACATGGGGACCGCTTCCTGAATCAGGTTTTCACAGCCGAAGAGCAGGCTTATTGCAACGCCCTCAAATTTCCGTACAAACACTACGCTGTGCGTTGGGCGGCGAAGGAGGCGGTATTGAAGGCTTTTACGACTGGTGTCGGACCGCATCTCGAATGGGTATCCGTTTCAGTCTACCATGGTGAGCGCCAGCGTCCGTTGGTGCGGCTCGATTCGAAAGCGGAAGCTTTGCTCGCCCACGTCGGAGCCACCCACGTCTGGCTCACCCTTTCGCACGTCGACACGGTGGCTATGGCTGTTGCTGCGCTGGTAAAACAAGTCTAATGTTTGCGCCATGGAGTGTATTCCTTCCCATCCGGTCTTGACCTGTGCCGAGGCAAAAGCCTGGGAGGTGGCATTGCTGAACTCCCCAGCGAAGGAGTGGAGGGTGCTGCGGCAGGCTGGCACTGCTATCGCGAACGCTGTTGAGGAAGACTTTCTGGAAATCGGCGGTCTGCCGGTTGAGGCGCGATTGCTTGTACTGGTGGGGAAAGGCCATAATGGCGGCGATGCGTTGTTGGCGGCAGCTTCGCTATTCGCAAAACGTCGTCATATAACGGTGGATGTCGTTTTTGCGTTCGGTTCTGCTTGCCTTAGGCCGTTGGCCAAACGGGCCTGGCAGATCTTGCAGCGAACGGGTAAGAAAAGTGTTCGCGGTGTGTCCGTGGCACAGTTTTTGTTGGAAGATCTGACTTACGCATTGTCGCTCGATGGTGTGTTTGGCTTCCAATTTCGTCCACCGATTGATGCGGCGACCAGCCAGCTTTTCGCGGCAGTGAACCGACATCCGGAAATCACGCTGCGTGCGGCCGTGGACCTCCCGAGCGGTCTCGGTGGAGAAGGAAAAGCTAGCGTGTTGCGCGCCGATTTTACTTATGCGACGGGGATCGTAAAAACACCGGCCGTTGTTCCCGAAAATGGCGCGAGTGTTGGTCGGCTGCGTTATTTGGACTTCGGATTTTTTCGTGATGATCACAGTACGATTTCCCGTGTGCTGCGGCCAAAAATTTTGCGCCCCCTTGGAAAACTGCGCGGTGCACACACTGACAAGCGGACTTATGGCCACTTGCTGGTGGTGGCTGGTTCGCGAAGTTTTCCCGGGGCAGCTTTGATGGCAGCGCAGGCGGCGTTGTGCAGCGGCGTCGGTTTGCTGACCGCCTTTGTTCCAAAATCGTTTGCGGCAGAATATGCGGTTTGTTTTCCCGAAGCGATATGGGTCGGCTGTCCCGAGACAAAGGATGGTGGTTTGGCGCCAGCGACGCTTGCGTTAGTCCGTGAAAAACTTCCGCGCGCGACGGCTCTGTTGATAGGGCCCGGCCTCGGGGCGGAAGCGCAGGTCTTTGGCTGGATTAACCAGTTAGTTTACGAGTCGACGGTTCCAGTGGTGCTTGACGCTGACGCGCTACGCTCCGAGGTGGTGGAATGTGCGCCGAAAGCCGGTCTGATTTGTACCCCGCACTCCGGCGAATACCAGCGAATTTCGGCGAACCGGTCCCTGACGGAGTTTGCAGCTTCCAATCGGATCGTGGTGCTCAAGGGCTCTCCGACCCGCATAAGCGCTGGGAGAACGGTGTTTTATAGCCTGTTTGGAGGTCCGGTACTTGCTCGCGGTGGAAGCGGAGATGTGCTGGCCGGCCTGGCCGGCGGTCTGCTATCGCAAAATTCCTCGAATTTGCTGCTCGCTGCTTGCTGCGGCGTGGTGTGGCATGGGTTTGCGGCGGATTTGCTTGCTCGCCATCAGGGCCAGGTGGCTATAAAAACCACGCAGTTGTTTGATTACCTTCCCCTGGCATTGCGGTACGAAGTCAATGGCGGTCTTTCGGGCTGAGCGAACGCCAGGTGTTGATGGTTTTAAACGATCTGTCCAGCATCGGGCTAATCGCCTTAAATCGTCTGCTGGCCGAATTTGACGGCCGGCCGATCCTCTAAGAATTTTCTCTGTGACTAAGCGCGAACTACAAGCGGTACGGCGGCGTAGGCCCGGAAACTAGTGCGTCCTTGCTGAGCTCGCGCAGCTACCTTTGGCATGGCACGCGCCGACGCTGTTGAGCTTTTTTGTTATTAGTGGGCTTGCCTGCGGTATCGACAGTGTTGTTCACAAAAGGCGTACGTGGCATCGGTGGAAAACTGCCGCTGTACTCATCACGGGGATCGATATTATTCTACCCGTTTGAGAACCTCGATTTCTACGCCGTATCACAGAGCCCGGCCCGGTCTTGAAAGAGTTTCCTTTTCTCTGGAAGGCCGGCCGTTACAGACCTTTGCGGTGCGTAGCCGGATGTGAGTAGGGTGGTGATCGTCATCGAAAGCGATGTCGATGGTGGCGCGATTGTCTTTTCTGTGTCCGTGAATCACGATGACGCTGCCTACGCTAACGCCATCAATTAACTCTTTTCCGCACTGGGTGCAGGAGGAGAGCCAATCCGGCTGACGCACGACGAGCAGTCTGCAGTTCTCACGGGATGGAAGAATGTTGCTTTGCGAGATCGGACTTGCAAACTTCGGGGAAAATTTACGATTTCGCCCCGGCTTGCGAGTTTTTCATGGCCGTTTGTTGGCAAGTTGCGCGTGCTGATCTTGTTGCTCGATTGCTGGGTTTCCGACTATGCAATGCTGGACGGAAGCAACCGGGTTTATTTTACCTTCGAGCACGCGGAACTGGTAAAGCTTTACTGGGTTAGTTTCGCTGGCAACGACGTGAAGAACGAACCTTTGTCTCCGCTAGGTGCGATCGGCGGGTTGAACGGTTGCGGAAAGTTTCTCGCTTATATTTGGAGCAGTGCGATCAGGCCATCGGAAATTTATTTCTCAACGGCGAGCGGAAACGGCTAACTTCCTCTACTGCCGAGCGGGCGGCAACGCTCGACTGGCTGCCCGTCAAACATTTCACGTCCAAAGCTTCGGACGACCGCGCGGCTCACAATATGGTTGTTACACTGGCTGGCTTCTATCCGTCGAAAAATACCCGTTGCTTGCTATAATACACGGCGGTGCCATGAGTATATGAAAAGATGATTTTTTGGTGAGGTGTACTATTACCTGCTCGTGTCCCCGAGTCACTTGATACTTCTCGACCGACTACAAAGGCTCGATTATTTACGATAGGGAGCTCGGTTGTGATCCAGTTTTGTTTATTGAAGAGGCTAGCGAAGCTGCCGACAAGGTGACCTGATGTTACTCGTTTATCGAGGGCATGCGGGCGAGGTCGACCTTATTATGCAATGAGGGCACGATCGACACCGTGTGGGGACTTGAGGTGGATATCGGTTCACCGATTTGGCGGAGCCAAAGCTAGCCAGCGCAAGGCCGACAACAAGGGAAAGCGAATCGTTTTACTGCGCCGATTCTCATAAAACGATTCCCAGGCGCTAATGAACAACGCGTACTTCTGGTTTACGTTGGGCCAGAGGCCTTGGTTTGCGGAGCAAATTGGTCATTTCCCCTGAGGGAAACTACTGGGTTTTGAAGGCGGAGAACAGTTGTTATTGGTATGACGAGAGGGTCCATACACATGGCTTTCGAAACACTTTAAGTAAGTTCTTAGAGACACCGTCGATAAAGCTAGCGGGCTGGCGACCCAAAAGTCGCTTTCTTTTTATTTCTCGGTGAACATGAACGATTGGATCAACGAGTTGTACTCGCAGGTGATGATGGGGCTTTCGAGGAGGTATTTCTGCCCGATTGGAAAGTGAGGCTTTGATGCTTTTGGCTGGTGTTCTGCCGCTTTCGTCGGTCTTTTTCTGGCTGAATTGCTTGTACGTAGCTGACAGGTTTGTGGCTCTCGCTTTGGGCCTCCCGGCGGTCATGGCATACTAACGGGTAGCGGTGGGCTGAGTTTTTCCCACGTCAGCCAGTTTTTGGCGAGACCGCACAGTGCGTCGATGTAGCGCGAGCATGGTTCCATCGGACCGAGAAATTTCGAAAGGAGCGGATTAGCCAGGATCCGGATCGTCCAACCATAGATCTGGCGATCGTTTCTGTTAGTTTTGTTGATGAAACTGTAATTGAGCAACATTGCCAGATCGTTAGCTTTGCTGGCTGAGAAAACCCTCCCGTGCCTTTACCTTCGAGGCAATGTGCTGGTTTATGCCGTTGATGGTGTGTTGGCCGCCATGGCTACCACCGTGAGCGGGGAGTTGGTATATTCATTCTTCGAAGGCGACGAGGCGAAAGCTCGATTCCAGCTCAATCGGGACGAAGTGAAAGAGACTCAGCCGGTTCGAGATAGACCGTAGCCGCCCGCATGCGTGTAGGATAATCTGCTTAGTTGATGAAGACACTTTCGGGGCGAGGAAATTGATTACGTTGTCGATGTCGAGGATGGGCGCGAGAGCTGGGCGGCGTTTTGCTAAGCAGCTTGCAAAACTGGATTAGCTTTTCCCAGCTCTTTTGGTGAATCGGGCATTTGTAGATGATAAAAACGGCGGTAGGCTACTAGGTTGTGTTGCAGGATGAGCGTGTTGCCGAAGAAAGCGGCCCAAAGGCAGCTGTCTTTCGTGCCAAGCGCTGGGCCGCGAATAAAGAGATCAAATAGCTGGACGTTTTAGTTAGGGACCCAATCTTCTTTTCTCACGAAGAAGGAGAAAAAGCTCGCCTGCGGAGTCGCGAAAAATTTGGGCAATATGATAGATAGAGCAGCGTGAGCAAATAAGTGGGATCGGTGGACACGGCGGCACCCTTGGTGAACGACAGCTCTAGAAAACACTTATAGTTGGGGTCGCTTGGCGCATTTGATATCCCGCAAATACTTAACTTCGAACGAATTTGAGAGCTTGCTCGTCGACAGTCGGCTGAGAGGAAAGGGCACATCCGTGTTGGCGAAATCAGCGAGCGCGGTCTGCCAGCTCGGCACTGCGAAGGTGAGAGAGATCATACTCATGGTTTCGGAACTACAGGCGGAGGATTGGGAAAACGAGGTAACCGCTGCCGGGGCAGCGCTCACACTTTCACTGGCTGGTTCGAGCGGTGTGGAAGCGGCGAATGGCTTTGGCATACTGGGTCCCTGCGCGGGCAATGCGTCTGGGTGTTGCAGGATGTAGTCGCAGGCAAGCTTCCGGTTCCTAGTTGCTATAGTTACTAAGCTTTTTGTTGTAGCTTTGGTTTCGTTTCGTTGCGTGGCGAGAAAACGTTTTTTTGGTTCAGGCGTGACCGTAGCCACGGCCACGCCTGGGTTTCCCCCGGGGTGGATGCCCATTGGTCATTGGGGCTAGGAGTGGATGGAAGCTGGCGAAGGTTGGTCGAAAGAGACACGGTGACGGGCAGCCGTGGGTGCGATAATGGCTGGGTAAGTAGTGGCCACAGCTAGCCAGAAGGACAGATAGGGCATCAGAGACTAGACGAGTTGGAGGCGCCCTGGTTCGTTTTCGCAGTCAGCCCGGCGGCCAGGCCATGGCGCGCTTGCCCAGCAGGTGCACATGCAAGTGTGGAACGGATTCGCCACCATTGGGACCGTTGTTGATTACCAGTCGGTAACCTGAAGAATCGATGCCGAGCTCGCGGGCGATCTTGGCAGCGGTTAGCAGCAGGTGGCCAAGGAGCGCTTCATCAGTGGAGGAAGCTGAATCGATCCGGGCGAGGTGGCGTTTGGGGATTATGAGAAAGTGAACAGGGGCCTTGGGGTCGATATCATTGATGGCGATACACTGATTGTCCTCGTGTACGATTTTGGCAGGAATATCGCGGTCGATTATTTTTTGGAAGATCGTTTTGCTCACGGCGATTATAGGAAAAGAGTGTTGACCTGAGTTCCCGGACGAGTGTAGCTGGCTGCCAACTCATAGAGGTGTTTGAGGGGGGATCATACTTGTGCTGTCGGCGTTCTGTCCACAGTTTATCGAGCGGACAGTGGGCGGTCCGTAAGTTGGTGAAAATAGCCGTGATTTTGGGGAAAATTGCGATGCGTTTCAAGCCCATCAATCAGATGGGGCGTTGGCAAAAAAATGATTACCGCTTTCGCCATTCTCAACTCTATCCCAGCCTAAGAATCTGTAGTTTGTCCGGGCGACGGCCAGTTTGCCGGAGGGCTTTGCGGCTGCCCGGAGAAACGCTGGATTGCCCGAGACATGCTCGAGCATCCTCATCCTCATCTAGACTGCTGGTGATGACGCTGTCGATCTGTTCGGCGAGGTATAGGTTGTGGCCGGTGAGCGGTCCCAGGAGAGCGTTTAGGAAGTGAAAACGGTTGAGGACGTCATTTTTTCTGCTTGTCCGGTCCGGAGGACAGGAGATTGCTAATCTCGTTGACAAACTCCGAGACGTCACGAAATTCTTTATACACACTGGCAAATCGGACGTAGGCGACCTGATCGATTCGGCGCAAGTGCTGCATCACCTGCTCGCCGACTATGGAGGCGGAGATAGGGTTTTCGGACTCTGTTTCGATGGCGTCGATCACACCTTCGACGATCATGTGGATCTGCTTGCTGTCGACCGGGCGTTTTTGACAGGCAGCACGGATTGCGCAGGTAAGCTTATCGCGCGAAAAAGGTTCCGGGCGACCGCTGCGCTTGATCACAATGAGGCTGTCGCGAACAAGGGTTTCTGTGGTGGTGAAACGATAGCCGCATTCAAGACATTCGCGGCGGCGACGGGTGTTGTTGCCGTCGCGGGCGATCCGGGAATCGATCACTTTGTCTTCAATGACAGCGCATTTTGGACAGCGCATGGTTAGAAGTATTGTAAGACGGAATCCGGGACTCTATTTGAGGAAGAGAAAGAATTTTTTTTAGTATGGGTATCTCTTTTATCCCTTCCTCCGTTGCGATTAACTCTTGATTGGAGTTGCATGCTCCGCACAGGAAGTTCCTTCTGACGCAGACCCATGGTTTCACTATCCTGGTATAGGTAGTAATTTCGAGGCAATCCGGGAGCGATTCGGGCCCAACAAGAAGAAAGTGATGACGGGCGACACGGAAAGAAGATGGAAGTCTTTGTAAGATTTCGGTCTGGTGATGTTTTGCTGGCGACATTTTCCCGTATATGAGACGCCAGTGCGGGCGACTTTGCGAAAAATACTGTATAATCGCTTTGCTGCCGAAGCAAACACCAAAAATAACCTTTGGCTGAGAAAAGCCTTAAAAATGTCCAAACTTAAGTTGGCCTCGTTGGGCGTTTAGAGCCTGAGGGAGATGAGCAGGTGATCGAGATTGAGCCGCTCGGCTACGGTGAGCAACGATCTTATCATTGTAGAAAATTTGCATTGCTACGCCAATCTCGAAATACTGGGCTTGGTTGATAGTGAAGGAATCGTAGTTGTAGATGACCAGCAACATGTTCTTTCTATAGTCTATATTATTTGACAAGAGGGTGAATAAGTGTGCGGGTAGGTAGCGCGTTACCCAAGTGTCTGATCATTTTCAGCTTTTAACAACCGATACAGCCACCGCGGCGCGCCGCGGTCAGCTTCGCACCCTACACGGCACGATTGAGACGCCGATCTTCATGCCGGTGGGGACGCAAGGTACGGTGAAGGCACTCACCCCAGCGCAGCTTCAGGAGGTCGGTGCCCAAATAATTCTCGGCAACACTTACCACCTGAACGTGCGCCTGGGCTCAGAGCTGATCCGCGATCTTGGCTGCTTGCATCGTTTTATGGGCTGGAGCGGACCGATCCTGACCGATAGCGGCGGTTTTCAGGTATTCAGCCTGGCAAAGTTGTGCGACATTCGCGACGAAGGGATCGTTTTCGCTTCCCACCTAGACGGCACGAAAATCTTTCTCGGTCCGCGCGAGGTTATGACTATTCAGGCCAACCTAGACTCCGATGTTGCAATGGTGATCGACGAATGCCTGCCGTGGCCATGCTCGCGCGACGAATGTCGGCAGGCGGTCGACCGGAGTTATCGGTGGGCGAAGGAGTGCAAACAGGTCGCTACTGATAACGGCTTCCTTGCAAGCGGTCATCATGTGTTTGCCATCGCGCAGGGTTCGACCTTCGACGATCTCCGCCGCGAAGCGGCCGAGTCGGTTGCTGCCTTGGATCTTCCCGGCTATGCGGTAGGTGGTGTTAGCGTTGGCGAACCCGAGCCGGAAATCTTCAAACAAGTGGCTGCGGCGGTGCCATTCCTTCCGGCTGATAAGCCGCGCTATACGATGGGCCTGGGTACGCCGCCGCAGATTCTGAGAATCATTGCGTTGGGCGTTGACATGTTCGATTGCGTGTACCCGACGCGGGTAGCGCGCAGTAATGCGGCTTTTACGCCTGATGGCTTGATTAACCTGAGAAACAAGCGCTATCGTACCGATGCTGAACCCCTCGTCGAAGGTATGCAGAATTATACGGCTCGGTTTTCTCGGGCGTATCTCCGCCATTTGGCTATGGCCAACGAAATTCTCGCGAGTACGCTGCTCTCAATTCACAATCTGCACTTTTACCTCGATCTCGTCGCCCAGGCTCGGACTCATATCGAGGCCGGCGATTATGGTTCGTGGCACCGGTTGTGGATCGAGCGCTACGAAGCTGGCGAACGTGCGGCGGCCGCCGCACGCGGCTAATTTTTATCGAGCTTCAATCCACTTTGGACACGCCCGTCTGCGCCATTTCTCGGTGCGCCGCGGAGTTCAGGGGTCTGCGGTGCTTTTCCCTCCCAATGCGAACCCCGTTCATGTCTCGGTAGAAAACCCACAAGGTAGACCCACACTTATAGTTAGTTAATGGTCGACCCTGCGAGCCACTGATCATGTGCTTACCGATTGCTTGGGGGGCGTGCGCTGGACTTTGGAAGGGGAATTTCCGGCCCGGAACATCGACTTTTTCGCGTGTTCGCGCAAGACAAGCGCGAATTTTTCTAGGCCACCATCTGGTTGGAGGAAACTTTTACAGCTTAATGTCTCGATGGACTTTACGCTGGTTCAGAAACAAATTGCCCGAGTGTTCGCTGGCAGCACTGTAGGATTGCATAGTGTTGCGTGCGCACCTCAATCCTCCAACTGGGATAGTGCGAAGAAATTTCCAACGCATGCGTGATGTATTACCGACGGCGGCCAGGCTCAGCCGGAAGTACGTTTTTGGCTGGAACGCTTAGCCGGACACGACAACGACGTGTCCGGTTGTCGGCCAGTTTCTGTTCGGAGAAATGACGAGCCTGGGCCACGCGCTGACTGGCGCGCTTCTGCGAAAGGTTGGCGGCGATGCCGGAGGGGGTAACGCGATCTTTTCCTATCGATTGCTTACGGTGTCTATGGCGAGTAACATTAGCTTTTTTTGCCACAATTCCGATGTCAGCTTCGGGGCCGCCGAACCAGCTTACTGGCTACTGGTTGCAGGAAGTGACGCCGGCTTGCCGGCGGTCTGAAAGAAGTCGGAAACGATGTTTATTGTGTTGAGAGCCTCGACATCGCAAGCGCGCGAGACAGCCTGGCCTTTGGCGTTCTTTATAATATTTATAATCAATGGCATATGATCGATTATTACACGTTTTTCATGAAGAGACTGCCAACCGGTGACCCTGATTGCAAAAATAATGCGCGAGCACTGGCCGGCTCGGTGGTAGCGGCGTTTTTTTTTCGGTTGCTTCTACTTCTATTCCCCTCTTGGCTGGGAGATAGCCGGAGGATACCTCTCATTGTTCGGCTGCTTGCGTTGCCCTACCTTGGTTTCGTGTATGGATCTCGGTTTACATGCCGACTACGATGTCATTTTGTGGTTGGGGTTATTTTCGCGCTGTGGTCGATGCGTTACGCCGTATGGGAAAATTATGGTTCAACGAAATAGATTACGCGACCTCGATATCGCCGTATCCCCCGGGACAAAACGTTTCTCATCATGTTTTAGGGGGCTCGCGGTGCTGCGCTGCAATCTGCTTATTCCGGCGACATGCAATGGTGGCGCATGGCGTTTTGACTTTGGCTATATTGCGAGCATGCTGGTGTTTGCCAGGGGAGTTGTTGGTTGCTGGACCGAGCCAATGACCCAATTGGGATGGTTGCGAATTCGTGACCTGGTGCAATCGCAGATTGTTTAGCTCTGTATGCGATCGGAGAACATTCTGGTGATCCATAACTCGTGATCCTTCGCGAGTCTCGCTGGCGCGCGGGACATCCCGGAAAAATGGCTTTCGGCATGATGCCTATTTTTCATGCTCTACTGGCCCGTGGTGTTTGCGACGACGACTGCCCTCGATTAAAACCAACACTCAGATTGTCGGCGAAAGATCTCGGGGGATAAGAGGACGGTGGCCTTGCTCGGCTGTGCTGGGTAGAGTGATGGAAAGTTCATTGGCCTACATCTGGCTACTGGCTCTTTCTGGCGCGAAGATGGAGTTTCGTGAACGAAAGAAAAGGAGCAAATATTTGCTTTCGATGTTTTTAAATATTTTTTTATTGTGATGCATTTTCTCGGTGTTGGCGTTTGGAGGAGAATAGGTTGAAAGTGATTGGTAGAAAATGGACAAATGGGATAATGAAAGCACTTTAGCTGGATTTTAAATCGGTTCCAAAGGCTACATAGACAATTTTCTCTCCTGCAACAGCAAGCAAAGTCTCCCTTATGTTGCTGATCCGAAGCTGGGCTGTTGTACCTTAAAATGAGGTGGATAAGGAAGGAAAGAGCATGTTGGTGGGGACAGCATGTTGTTGCTGGACACGGTGGCAAGTGGCCTGTGCATGCTGATGCTGCTAGCGAGAGCGAAGCTCGAGCTGCCTCCTCAAAGCACAACCCTCTTATGAGGGTGGCTGCTGGGGAAATTTTACTAAAGTCATGATCTTTTTCGGTTTTTTCTGGGTGAGTATAAAAGCCTTTAGCCAGCTTTTCAGAGCTATGTGCATTCTCGTTACATCAGGAGCTGGATTCCTCGGTAGTTGCTTTTGCCATCAATTGTTCGTCAAAGGCCGTGATGTTGTTTGCGTGGACATTTTTTTCACGAACAACAAAACAAACATCTCACATCTGCTAAAAAACCCGAACTTCGAGTTTATTCGGTACAGTGTGATCGACCACCTCAAGCTCGAGGCGGAATAGATCCACAATGTAGTGTATCCAGCTTCGTCTCCGCATAAACAGTTCAGTCTGATTAAAACGATCAAGACCTCAACCCTGGGCTCAATCAATTGTTTTGGCTTGGCCAAGCGACTATGGACACTGGTGCTCAAACGAGGTCTACGGTGTCCTGGCAATGTATCCCCAGCAGGGATACCTATTTGGATAGCGTTAGCCTGGTCGGTTTCCGTTCGTGTTGCAACAAAGGCAAGTGCTGCAACAAAGGCAAGTGCTGTACCGAGACGATGCTCTACTCTTAGACTACCATCGCGAACAGAAGATCGATATCGGCGTCGTATGCATCTTCAATATCTACGGACCGTACATGTATTCGAACGACGGACGCGTTGTCTCAAATTTCATGGTCCAAACGCTTCCCAAACAGGGTATTACGATTTACGGAGGCGACTCCTAGGCGCGCTCGCATTGTTACGCCGACGGTTTGATCGAAAGGTTTGTGCGGCTGATAAACCAGACTTAGACCGGCTGTTCCGATTAAGGTCGACAATTCCGGTGAACTCACGATATTCGAGTTCGCCTAACTCGCGCTGAAGTTTATAAACAGTGTTAGCCAGGCATAACGCTCGGGAGAAAATACCTCGATGGATGGGAGAAGGAAATCATGGGCTTCGCGATGTAGTTGCACAGGTGGGTTTGGATACGGCGGCAGGGTTCTTTGCCTTTCTTGATCGAAGCCTTTGGGGCCCATCAATATACCTTAGTCGCTAGCTTCGTTGGTGGTCTTGACGACTAGTTTTATCACGATTGCTGGACATGTAATCGTTGTTGCTGTCCTTGCTGGCGAAGGTAGGTTCCGATGTTAGAGATCAGCGGTTCCTTACCCAGATAACATTATGATCTTCGGGACGAAGTTAATACATCTCTTTATCGTCGGCGACGTTGGTCCCGATTGAGTTGGCGAGGGGGACGTGGCTGGCACGGTAGGTGTTGACGAGGGCCGAGCATGCCGAAAACGGAGCTGCAGCGAAAAGTGGTGGGGGTCGAGAAAATCGTCTGTCGATGCGAAGATAGGTCGATACAGGCACCTGGAGTCAATATGAGATGGGTCTGCATGGGGCTACATCCGCTGGATCGGTGTAGTTGAAGAGTCTTCACCTTCAGTAGCCTGAAGGCTTCAGTCTTCAAATTACCGAACGCCGACTGATTTGTCAATGCCGAGAAACCTCTGCTTGAGCGCGAGGCGGTTTTCTAGAACGTCGCCGACAGCGAACGGGCAGCGGCTGTTGTTTTCGGGGACGAGGTGTTTTACTTTGTTATTTGTAAGGCTTTTGGTTCCAAAGATTTAGATATAAAATACCGCCAGTGGCCTTAGTGTGCAAGAATTTGCATCGGAGATCGGAAGTGTTTTTTCCTAGATAGAGAGTATAGTTGGTATAGTTGGCAAGAATGGTGCCATCCTTGGTGACCTGCTGGTCGTGATAGATGTCGTACAGGAACAGGTTTATCGCGGTGATACGCTGCACGAGGCCCGCTTCGAACATTTTCTATTTTCTATTCTCTGGCTGGAAGGATCTGGGGATCTAGGCTAAACTAAAGGAAAAATCCGCTCCGTGCGACACGAGTTGCCATAAACGTTGAAGGTGATGCCCTGACGTAGAAATGAGAGTTCAACCACCTGACGCTTGGCGTGAAAGTCGTCGCTATCAATCTCGCAAAACTGCTGCAGAAATTTTTGTATAGCAGTTCGGGTGGACATTGCTGTCTCGCCCGGTCATCTCGCTGAAAGATCCGTTTTTGTCCATAGCTGGAGCTGGAAAATGGCGGGGTGAAAGGGTGAAAGCTCGAAAAGTTCTGGACCCGAAGATGGAGCGGAGGTTGGTATAGGGAATAGGGTTTAGGGGTTAAATCAGGCACTGTGCAAAAACTACCACAAAACTTTGTCGAGCATGCAGCTGGGCATGAAAAGAAAAGTAGACGGTTGCGGGATCCCGTAGACTCTTGAATTTGCCATTTACCAAATAGCTATTTCAGAATATATTATTATCATGTTAAGCTCCTTCTTCAAGAAGTTTAGCGATCGTTACAATCGAAAATATATCGAACGTGTTTGTCCGATCGCCGCTCGCGTCAACGAAATCGAACAGTCCTATAATTCGCTTACCGACGAACAATTGCGTGCTAAGACCGACCAGTTCCGCGCTCGTTTCAAGCAGGGGGAAACACTCGACCAACTTTTGCCAGAAGCCTTTGCCGCTGTCAAAAACGCTGCCTGCCGTCTTGTGGGTAAGAAAATTGTCGTTTACGGCCAGGAAATCACCTGGGATATGGTGCATTTTGACGTGCAAATCATCGGCGGTATTGCCTTACACGAAGGCCGCATTGCGGAAATGGCGACGGGCGAAGGCAAGACGCTTGTCGCTACCCTGCCTCTCTATCTAAACGCGCTCGTTAGCAAAAACTCACAGCTTGTTACGGTTAACGACTATCTCGCCCGTCGCGACTCTGAGTGGATGGCGTATCTCTACAACTTCCTCGGGCTCACTGTCGGTTGCATCCAGCAGCAAATGTCTTCTGACCTGCGCCGCGAAATGTATGGCCGCGACATCACTTACGGTACAGCTTCGGAGTTCGGTTTCGATTACCTGCGCGATAACGGTATAGCCATGTGCAAGGACGATCAGGTGCAGCGCGGCCACTGGTATTGCATCGTTGACGAAATCGATTCGGTCCTCATCGACGAGGCACGTACGCCGCTGGTTATCTCGGGCCCAGCGCCAATCGAACGCGAACAACCATTTACCCATCTGAAGCCACTGGTCGAACGCCTCCTTGCCAATCAAATCTGGCTCGTGAACAAACTCGTCAAGGAAGCGACCAATCTCCTCGGGAAAAAAGACATCCACAGTGAAGATCGGAAGTTCGGAGCGATGAAGATGCTCCAGGTTAAATTGGGCATGCCGAAGAACAAACATCTATTGCGCCTCATGGAAACCCCGGAGTGGCGCAAGCTCCTCGACAAAACCGCCGTCGAGATGAACTCCGATTTTAACAAGGAGCAGCTCTACAAGTTGAAGGAGGAACTTTTCTTCACTATTGACGAGCACAACAACCAGGCCGACCTAACAGAGGTCGGCCGCAACTGTCTTCGCCCCGACGATTCCGATGCCTTTGTGCTGCCTGACCTCGCGACTGAGTTTATCGAGATCGAGAAACGTTCGGACACGCCCGATGAGAAGGAACGGGCTAAGCTTGGTGCGCAGCAGCGCTACGAAACAGTTTCCGAAGAAATTCATTCGGTTTCACAGCTCCTCCGCGCCTACACTATTTACGAACGCGACGTTGAATACGTTGTCCAGAATGGAAAAATCATGATCGTCGACGAAAACACGGGCCGCGTGATGCCTGGTCGCCGTTGGTCGGAGGGCTTGCACCAGGCGGTTGAAGCAAAGGAAAACGTCAATATCGAGCGTGAAATGCGCACCTATGCGACTGTCACAATTCAGAATTATTTCCGCATGCATGAGAAACTCGCAGGCATGACCGGAACTGCCGAGACGGAAGCTGCCGAGTTTAACGAAATCTATAAACTCCCGATTACGCGGATCCCTACGAACAAGCCCTGTGTCCGTGTCGACAAGAATGATTCGATCTTCAAGACGCGGCGCGACAAATACGCGGCAGTTGTGGAGCAAATCCAGGAGGCACACCAGCGCAGCCAACCGGTGCTCATCGGCACGGTTACGGTGGAACAATCTGAGGTGTTGAGCCGAATGCTCCGCCGTTCGGGAATTACTCACACCGTCCTCAACGCCAAATTTCATCAGCAGGAAGCCGAGATTGTCACCCGTGCCGGCCAACGTGGGGCTGTTACTATAGCGACCAACATGGCGGGTCGCGGAACCGACATCAAACTCGGATCTGGTGTGCGCGAGCTTGGTGGTTTGTTTGTCGTTGGTACTGAGCGCCACGAGTCCCGCCGCATCGACCGTCAGTTGCGCGGTCGCTGCTCCCGCCAAGGCGACTTGGGTGTGACAAAGTTTTTCCTCTCGCTTGAAGACGATCTCATGCGCCTCTTCCTTCAGGGCAACCTTGCTTCGAAAATCATGGAAGAATCGATGAAGGAAGGTGAGGAGCTTGAGCATCCGTGGCTCCACCGTTCCATCGAGTCCGCCCAGAAAAAAGTTGAGCAGCAGAACTTTGCCATTCGCAAGCGTCTGCTACAATACGACGATGTGCTGAACAAACAGCGCGAGGTTGTCTACAGCATCCGCAGTGCCGCCCTGTACGCCGAGCGCGCGAAGGGCATCATTTTCGAAATGATAGAAGAGGAGGTTGTCTCGCATGTTGAGAGCCTAGCTGCAAGCGAACGCGAGGCCCCTTCGCAGCTTAATGCCAAGAACTTTGTCGGCTGGCTCAACGCGCATTTCCCGATCAGCACGAAGGTCGAGGAATTCCAGGGACGTTGGACCGAAAAAGCGATTGTGGAGGAAATTGTCGAGCGAATCCATAAAGCCTACACGCTTAAGGAAAGCTTTGAGAATCCGCAGGCACTTGGCGGGCTTGAACGCTATATTGTGGTCAATGCCATCGATTGCCACTGGCAGGAACATCTTACCGAGATGGAGGAGTTGCGCCGTTCGGTTGGGCTGCGCAGCTACGGCCAGAAGGATCCACTTTCGGAATATAAGAGCGAGGCGTTTCGTTTTTTTGAGGAATTGATAAACAACGTGCGTTTGCAAATTTGCACGTCGCTCTTCCGTTCGGCTACGAACAGCAAGGCGTTTGAAAACCTTTTCCAAGCACTTCCTTGTTCCATCCATATACAGAATCCGGCCGCTGTACCCACCGCTATTGCAACGGCCACCGGTGTGGCCCCGGTTCCGAGAAGCAGGCCTGAGGCGTCTGCCGAGAAAAAATGTCAAAGGTGACGATCCGCTGAAAAGTGCCCAAGATCGGCAGTAGTGATCCGTGCCCTTGCGGTTCGGATAAAAAGTGCAAGAACTGCTACGGTCCCTGCCCGGTGTTTCTGTTTTTCGTCAGCTACGCATGATTTGCATTAACGGTTTCGATACGGACGACACGCTTTGGCACAACGAGAGCCTGTTCTTCCGTACCTAGAGAAGCTACCGCCGGCTGCTGTGGCGCGCTCATCAAAGGTCGAGCTACTGGAGGGCGTCGCGGGCGTGCTGCCTCCGTTCGCGAAAGATTTTAGGCTGTTGCTTATAACGAAGGGCGACCTGCGTGCCAGGAACGGAAGGTGGCCAATTTGGGTACTCAGGCCGTATTTTTGCGTTGTGGAAATCCTTAGCGATAAGGATAGCGCCACGATTTTGCGTGTGGAGGAGTTGGGAATGGTTGGCAATTCGCTCAAGTCCGACGTGTTGCCGATGTTGGCGTGCAAATGCCTTATAATATTACCTCTTACGGCTTGCAAGCGTGTGAAAAGTGCTGGCCAACTTGCTTCAGTTTGTGCTCAAATTGAGTGCCTTGCACATCCGCTTGCTATCGTGAGGGAGTTGTTATGATGCCCGATAAAGTTTTCGATCAAAAGTTTCCTACACATCGAAGATGACCTTCTGGAAGCAAAACCCGCATGTTGGCTGGGGACTCGTGGTTTTTGCTACGACGGCGTTATTGACCTATGTAGCTTTCCCGCCGGTGGCTGGTGGCGATGCGGCGTTCGTCCTGGCTCTGCCTCCAATCCTTTGGGCTTACCGTTCGCCGCCGCTGAAGCTTTTCTGCTGGTCGGTGCTTGGAGCCGAAGTCGTGGCCTGGCTTGGCTTGCTTGGCTGGCTACACAACGTCACTTGGCTGGGGCTTTTTCTTCTTGCTCCCTTTGTCGGGTTGCTAATCGGAAGCTGGTTCCTCGCTGCCTGGTGGATGGTGCCGCGGCTTCGCGGCCAGCCGTTTCTGGTTAGCGCGATGGCATTGATCAGCCTCGCGGCGCTGTGGGTGATATTGGAATGGTTTCGTGGCTGGGTTTTTGGCGGTTTCCCATGGCTGCCGCTCGCAGCCAGCCAGTGGCGCCGGCCGTTCATGCTCCAGATTGCGGCTTACGCCGGCTCATGGGCTATTTCATTCGTGCTGATCTGCTTTAATCTTGGTTCAGCAGCCTATGTTCAACGGATTTTTTTTGAGGACGCGAAAGGCCTTCGCAAACGGGGTTTTGAATTTTTCATCGGGCTACTGGTATTGATGGTGGCGACCTTTCCGTTTCTCGGCGACACTTTCGGCCAGCATCGGGAAAAAATATTGCGCGCGGCGTTGGTGCAACCAGACATCCCTCAAGAAATCAAGTGGGACGAATCAAAGTCTGGCGAGGTGTTGCACGTACTCGAAAACGAGACACTTTCGGCCAGCTCGGCTGGCGCTTTGGATGCGATCATCTGGCCCGAGGCGGCGACACCGTGGGCGCTGCAGCGCGATTCCAATGTCGCGAAGTGGCTCAACACAATTTCGCATCGAATTGGCAAGCCTCTGTTGCTTGGCACCGTTTCGGTCGAGCACTCCGGTCTGCCCTATGAACAGTGGTATAATGCGGCCGTTATTGTTGACCCGATCGCCGGTGTGCAGCTGCCGGCTTACGCCAAGCGGAAACTAGTGCTCTTTGGCGAATACGTGCCCTTGCGTCTGTTGTTTAGCTGGCTCGAAAAGTTTGTTCCAATCGGCGGCGATTTTGTGCGTGGTGCGAGTGCAGCTCCTCTGCGTCTGCCGATCAGCGGCCGCGACTTGTCGGTTGGTGTGTTGATTTGCTATGAGGATGTTTTCCCACAGCTTGCACGGTCGAGCGCGCAAGCTGGCGCGGAAGTGCTGGCCGTGTTGACCAACAACGCCTGGTTTGGCGAGGGCGGAGCCGCCTACCAGCACGCGGCCCACTCGGTCCTGCGCGCGGTCGAGAACCGGCGGCCGCTTGTGCGCTGCGGTAACGCTGGGTGGAGCGGCTGGATCGACGAATATGGCACGATCCATGACATGCTCACCGACGATCGCGACAGCATCTATTTTCGCGGTTACAAAACCGTGACGATTACCAAGGATCGACGTTGGCGCGGACGGCTGAGTTTCTATGCCGAGAATGGCGACTGGTTTCTATTCATGTGCACCGGTCTAGCAACACTGGGCTTTTATCTGGCCGTCTTGTTCAAGAAGCAGGCGGTTCCGCAGCCGTAAATGTTCTTTGGCTGCGAGGACTGGGAGACCTGCTATTGCGAAGAGTGTTCGCTTAGCTTTGCATTGCCTGTGCTCCCGGTTTTCAGAACCGGCTTTCCACCCAGAAAATTTGGACCCGCGAGAGTAAACTTGGCAGTGCCGGAGCGATGTGTCTGCTGACATGACGAAGCCGCTCGACGAGTTTTTGGAGACTTGTGAGCACTTTGTCCATGATTTGCGCCTGTGTGTTCAGCTTCTCAGCGGCGGCTGGATTGGACTGAGCGACTTTGTCTACTTTCTGTTATCGTACTAAGCACCTGAATGGTTCCGATGGACTGTGTTTTGAGGTGTTTGGGTGATCTTGCCGATCAGATTGTCGGCTTGGCTGGCCTTCGTGACAATTTCGGTTAGGGAACCAGCGACCTTGGTGGAAATGATAGCGCCATTTTTACTCTTGGAAACTGCGTCTTTGACCTTTCCCGCAGTTCCCCGGGCTGCCGTGGCGGAGCGTTGCGCGATTTTTTTGGGGACGACGGCAATGCCAGCATCTGCTTTGCGCGCGCAGGCAGCTTCGACGGTCGCGTTGAGGACAAGCAGATTGGTTTAGAACGTGGTCTAATCAGTAGTTTTGATGACCTTTGCGGTGCTGTCCAGAGAGACCTTGATTGCGTCCATGGTTGGTTTCATCGTCTGAACATCGATGCGCTGGTTTTGGCGGTGGTGCGGATTTGATTGACGAGCGTCTTGGCTTGGTCAGCGGGTTCTGAGCTTGATCATTGGGAAAACTTCTTCGAGAAACGCGCTTCGCTCGAAGAGCGAGGCGGCTTGCTCGTTGGATTCGAAGCCAAGATTTTTGCTTAAGGTTTTGGTCTGTCCGGCGGCAGAAGCAACTTATGGTGAATGGCCGGCTAGCTTGGTGAGGGGATCCTGGAGACACGGTGACTGATGAGGAGGGCGACTCCGATACCGGGAAACGGAGCGATGGCGAATTTTGGGGTTGCAGATATCACCGTTTCTATGCTGAGGCTAGGCGTCGGTACGGATGTTTTGGGATGAACCACGGGCGTAGCTGTTACAAGTTTTCGGAGGCGGATGGAGCCAAAAAAAGATTCCGCACGGTTTTTTCACTAGCAGGCACGGTTTACCATCGGTAGGAGCTGAATTCTCCTGAGTTCGCTGCCGCTTCGCCTTTTTAAGCATCGTTTATCAGGCTCATTCTCAGCTTGGGAAGACGCCGGGTGCGGTAATGAAAACCGTCATTTCTGGGCTTTCGAAGTGGGAATTGGAATGCTGTGCTTTTTTAGTTCGAAGGGAGCTGCGTTTGGTGACGAGAAAGTCGGAACTGGAAGACCGGAGAAATTTCAAGGTCTGCAGCATTCTCCCCGGTTTTTTAAAAGCTTTCGTTCTGCCGGGCTTCATAGGCACTTGGCTTTGCGGTACGCGTCCCATAGTTTACTTTATCTGACTCCCGCACGAGGCTGCGAGAAGGGCCTTACCGCAAAGAATTCCCCGTTTTGACAAAAGCGCTGGAATGCCCACGGAGTGAAATATGGTTGCTAGCAAACGTCAGCCGGGGCAGGTGTAATCTTTCCATCTCCGTTTGTATGTTTGTATGAACGGGTGCAGCTCGTAATGAAATAGGATCCGCTGGCGGAACTGCCATAGTTTTTAGGGGCCGAGCCGCTCCTTCAACTCCGGCTGGCCTACCAACAGAATTTGCAGCAGCTTCTGTTTTTCGGTTTCGAGGTTTGATAGCAGCTGCATCTGCTCAAGGGCATTGAAAAAAAGATTATACATTTTGTCGAATGATCAATAAGACCTCCTTGTTGCGGACGATGTGGTCGAGCAACACGTGATTCATTCTGTGCTACGAGGTCGTTATTGCTCCGTGCGAGTTTTCCCTTTTTAAGCTCGGCTAGGATGGCTTTTAGACTTTATGGTTCCATCAGGCTTTGGTTCAGAATGAGCGCGGTGTCGTAGTATCAGGCAGGATCGAACTTACCTAAAAACTATGACGCAACGCGGTCTTACCGCAGCCTGCGTTTCCCACGAGAACGATAAGCTCCTTTCGCTTCGCAAAGCCGTAACAAAAACCAAAGCCGTAATAAAAACGTTACATTGCCTCCAGGTGGGGCTGGTTGAGAAAAAGAAGCTTCGGATTTTGCGTGGTGTGAAACGGTATTTCCGAGAACCAAAAAACTCTGATACATGAGTGGTCGGAGTATTGGGGACACGTCTGGAGGGCGCGTGCTAATTTTTCGTAAAAACGGTTTAAAAAAGGTTGCCAGGATCCCTGGCGGGACTATTTTTATGAAAAAAATATATGCTCTTTGTAAATGTGAATTGGGAAAAGGTCATTAATGTCTTTTCCGTTTCGGGCTTCGTCGCAATATCCGTCTGGGGTGTGACGTTTTTCCTGTCGTTATGGTGGAACTTGGAATTCGCTCGGCAACAGGAAGCTGATACCCGCTGCCAGCTGCAGGCAGTGCAGGCCGAGTTGGACAAACAGCACTGTTACCTTGAACGGCTGAAATACGATCCTGCACTTGTCGAAAGGCTGCTTCGTAAGAATTTTGGCTATGCGAGAACACAAGAGTTTATCTTTCGTTTTAAATAAAAATAAAAACTCTGAGGTACTCATCCAATTTTTTCAAACGGCCGGGGAAGGGAGTAGGATTTTTTCGTTTGGTTGTAACTCGGTGGACAGGAACGCGCGCAACTCGTCGCGCAAGCTTCCGAGGTCGATACCAGGGAAAGAGTGTTATCTGTAAGAGGATGCTTGTTGCTGGTGCTAAGACTGCGCAGGCTGCTTCGAACCGGCATCGTGTGGTGCAGGATTTTCGGAGAAGGGCGGTGACATGGCCTACCTGGGCGCGGACGATGGCGGCGGAAAAATCTTCCAGGCTGTTTGCTGGACGGTATTTACGATTGCCGACCTGTCAGGGGACGGTTGTCTGTCACACCGGTAAAAATAAAATCCTGTTCCATGTTTTCGTGGAGAAAATTGTCGTGGTCGGGAAGAAATACGGCAAGCCACTCTATCGGTTCATCATAACCAGCCCCGTTAGCCCATATGACTAAGGAAACCTTCTTTGGAGAACGCAACTGTTTCGGCTTCAATGAATGTCGCTCGCGTGCATTTCTTCCGCTAGAGCCGGATGCCGGTAGTGGACTTCAACGGCAAGTTTATCCTCGAAACAAAATCCTCCATCGCACTCAGTCTCGACAGCTATGGCAGTTCCCTCCGCGCGCTGCAAAAATCCGATCTTCCTCGGCTTCCATTTCATGGCCGTCATTGCCAGTTCGAAGATGTCGAGCAAGATGGTGACGAAGATAATGTACCAACCAAAAGGTCGGCCAATTCTGTTTACACTTTGGAAAAATGGGTGTGGTCGAATACAGCGACATGCCTATGGAGATGTAGCGTGAGAAGTTGCCCAGCGGCCAGTTGCGGATCGAGGCTGGTAAAGTTGCGATCTATGTCATCGATCGCGAATTCGCCCGTCTGATGCCTGTGGCTGGCGTTGGCACAGAACTGCCGTTTCGCCGCGCCGACAAAAATCCTGGCTGTCGACGGCTCTGGCCGCCCTATGAAACCGGGAAAGCTAAGCGACGTGAAGCTCGAACGCTTTGTTTGCGACATGATGTCTTTAGCCAAAAATCACATCGTATCGTGACCTAAACGAAGCGCGTCGACTCGCCGAAAACCTGCTGCGACTACTAGCTTCGCTGGCGACCGGTGCGAACAGTTTGCTCGCGACGACGTTTGAGGTGTCGCTGCCTTTGGGATATCGAGAGGCGACTTTTCCCAAAAATTGGCGGAAACTTTCTCCTTCGCTTGCGGTGCAGGATAGTCTCTATTTGGGATAAGATATGAGCGTTTTCGAAAAAATCCGGGCTGCCGGCCAGGCGGGCCAGCTCTCTCCACCTACTGTGGAAAACCTCGCTGCTTGGTGGGGCGGCGGTCTGTCTTCCTGGGCTACGCAAAGCATCGCCGAACTCGTTGAGCGCGGCGAATGGCCCGAGTTAAATAACCGGTTTTACCGCTACCTCGAATTCGGTACGGGAGGCATGCGCGGGCGCACTGTCGGCAAGGTCGCAGCGATCGCCGAGATGGGGAATCTATCTGCTATCGGCACTCCCGAACACGCGGCGATTGGTTGCAACATGTTCAACGATTTCACCCTTGTTCGTACCACAATCGGATTGCATCGCTACATCGTTAAATTTCTCACTGCGGAGAAAATCGTTGCGAGACCACACATTGTCATTGCGCATGATGTCCGCTATTTCTCGCGACATTTTTGCGAGCTTGCGGCTTCGACCTGGACGAAGCTCAGTGGTGGGGCATTTATTTTTGGCGGACCGCGCTCGACCCCGCAGTTGAGTTTCTCTGTGCGTTGGCTCAAGGCGCACACCGGCGTTGTCATTACGGCGAGCCACAATCCCCCGTACGATAACGGCTACAAAGTATACTTTGCTGATGGTGGGCAGGTTACGCCTCCGCACGACAAGGGTATCATTACTGAAGTCAATCAGGTCACGCTGGCGGAAGTGCAGGCGTTTTTGCAGACTGACCTTTCTGCCGTTACGACGCTGAAAGCGGATGCGGACGAGGCATATCTCAAGGTTGCGGCAGAGGCGGCGATTGACCACGACGTCGTCAAGCGCGCTGGCCTGCGCGTCGTTTACACAAACATCCATGGTGTTGGCGCCATGGCGACCGTGCCGTTGCTGCAAAATGCTGGTGTGGATGTGGCAGTGGTTCCGGAACAAAAGGAATTTGATGAGCGGTTCCCTACGGTGAAATCACCGAATCCGGAAAACGCCGAGGCTCTCGCCCTCGCGGTTGCCTTCGCGGAAAAAAATGACCTAGACGTTGTCATGGCCACCGATCCCGATTCCGATCGTATGGGCGTTGCTGTCCGTAACAAGGAGGGCAAGCTCATGCTGCTCTCGGGGAATCAGGTGGGCGCGCTGCTCGCCGATTACCGGGTTGGTAAATACAAGGAACTCGGCTGGATTCCGGCAGCCGGTACCAAGACCGCCGCGATTGTGAAGACCCTCGTAACCACGCCGCTCCAGGATGCTGTTGGCGAGAAACACGGCGTAAAGGTTATCAATACGCTGACCGGCTTCAAGTGGATCGCTGCCAAGATCCGTGGCTACGAGGAAAAGCTGAAGGCAGCGATTGGACCGGGATTCGATTACGAGAGCACGCCGCTCCGCCAGCGCGCCGAACTGCTGCAAAAATACAGCACTTTTTATCTTTTTGGTTCCGAAGAGAGTTGTGGCTACCTGCCCAACGATTTCCTCCGCGACAAGGATGGTAATGCTGCGTGCCTAATGTTCGCCGAGCTTTGTGCGTGGGTGAAATCTCGTGGCCTTACCGTTACGGAATATCTCGACGAGGTTTATCTTCGCTGCGGCTTCTTTCTCGAAGGCTTAATCAACATTTATTACGAGGGTGCTTCCGGTGCGGCGAAACTTAAACGGGTTCTCGATACCTATCGCTCGGGTCCGCCTACGGCTTTTGGTGAGACGACGGTCACAAAATTTCAGGACTTCAGCCGCGAAAAGTTTTTTGACGCTGGAGGCGAACAGATCCCCGCACAGGATCTCTACATCGTGGCGCTGGAAAATGGCTATTCGTTTGCTGTGCGCGGCAGCGGTACAGAGCCGAAGATTAAAATTTACCTCTTTGCGCGCGAACCCGTGGTCTCGGCGGTTGAGTTGCCGGCCACCAAAGATAAGGCGAAGTCGACGCTTGACGCGCTGAAAAAGCTCATTGAAGCCGACGTCCACCAGCGCGCCGAAGGGTGAACGATTGCGTGTCAGCACTGCAGTCGCTTTGCTTGCTTGCTTGAACTCTTGTCTGTATGCCTCGGCTCATGCGATTTTTCTAAGCTTTGGCAATATTGCGGCCATTGCGGCGAATCGCAATGGCCATTATCGATCAGGATTCGTTCGGTTCTGGAGGAGCCAACTTGTAGCCGATTTTGATGGTATTGCAGGTTGCTAACGTCGAGGTGCTCGGCGCCAAGGTCAGAGAGCTGGCGACCGACTTGCTTTAAAAGAAAGTGTAATGCAGACGTTGCGTATGCCCGAGCTCGTGGCGGGGCCCGAAATCCTGGCCGCTCTGGACGCGATGTTTCGATTGGTGAATTTCCAAAAGGCGAGGAAACGTTAGAAAACGTGCTATTGAGAAAATTTTCTACAAAGGCATCTAGATGGGGTGGTGGCCGAAATTGGTCGAGGGTGATCAGAAACTGTAGCCGAACGCTGAAAGCGCCGCGGAGTTTCTGGTGCGGATCGTGCGGGAACATCCTTGCGAGGTTTGATTTTCGCGATGGGATTGCCTACCAACCTGGTGCTTTCGGCCCGGCTTGACGAATGCTCCTCAGAAATGTGACAATGTGTGGGAGCTTCAGCCTGCACCAGGCCAATAATATATTTTTATTCAAATACGTTTATACAGCAGCGGTTGGAATTCAATTTTTATTTGGACCTTGAGGCGGCGTACGTCGTGCTAACTTCATTGTGGGGGGAAAACTCATGCTTGTTCCGATCGTCCCGTCGACTGTGCCACTTTTCACGCTGGAGGTGAGCAAAACATTCGCTGCGGTGGAGTCGCCGGTTGTGTGCTACGTTGAGAAATATGCGGAAAGCTTTCCACACTGGGACGAAGTGTATGACTTAACTCTTTTTTGGCAGCAGGGAAACTGCTGCGATGGTAGTCGATCGATATCCGATATCGACCACGGCATGGGCTAGGCAACGCGCTCAATTAGACTGTAGGATAAGGGGGTCGTGTTGGGTTGGGTTAGCAGGCGCCGGCGTAGGTGGCCTTTGCCATTGATGCGCCATGGCTGGAGAAGACGGTGGCCGAGTTATTGATCCTCTGAAAAGTGTGGTTGGAGGCGTTTATAATGCTATGTCGTACTGTTAAAACTCTACGTTTTTTGAAATGGCAAGGCTTCCAGAGTCCGAGGCTGGGCGTTGGTCATGACCAAGTCGAGGTGCTTTTTTATTGCGGGAACACGGAGAACGAAGCGAACTGGGGCTAAAGGCGGAAGTTGCCGCCTATGGAACTTTATCTGGCATTGGCAGAGGGGGAGTCTTGCTGGGCCTTTTATATTGGAGAAGATTGGTGGCGCGCTTGTGCCTGTAATTGGCTGAGCCGCATCTGATTCCAGGCCAGGAAAATATTTTTTAGGAGTAGTTATCTGCAGGAAGCTGGCTTAGCCTATCGCTGCGCGGTAGAGTTATAGTCGGACTAGGACTGCTTTTGCTGAGCTGAAATTGGGAAAAACGTTGTGGGACGCTAACCCTAGCTCGATGAGGCGATCGGCTGCTACGAACACGTCGTGCAACTAAAGTAGGTAATTCGCTAATTTTTGTGTTCAATTTGGCTAATGTTTTTGCGCGCGAACCCAGTACCGGATCGCGCAAGGCGCATTTAAACGTAGCCATGGGGCTGCTGGTGAGCAGGAAAATGCAGAAAGTGATGGGATAGAATATAGACGCGCCTGTCTGCGATGGAGCTGGCTGGAGGTTTGTTGAAATGGTTACTCGCCGGCACAGGGAAAACGGATTCTGCTGCACGGTGACTAGAGCTTTGGCGATCTCTTGCCCACATTCGAGCTTCATTCTCTATTTGCGAGCCTGCTGCTAGTGTTTGACACGGGGCTGGCGACGATTTCCATATGGCGTTCCATACTTGAGTGTTCCTCCGGAATGGCTAGAGGTGGCGGATGGACGGTGGCCGTACATCGGGTTCGTGTGGGCAGGCAATCCCACACATCCCAACAGCTGCAAACGATTTGTTCAGATATGTTGAGCTCGAGCTCATGTTGTGACTATTTGACGGTCACAAAACGCGGTGCTCGTGAGTGTGAAAAAGGACGTGCCGGAAACGGATGCTGCCTTGCTCGCTGTGCGCGGCAGTATGCCGAATCTTGGCGACATGGCTGATACGGCGGAATTGCTGGTAAAATTGGATTTTTTAACCGCCGTGGATACGTCGATCGTGCATATGTCTGGTGCTTTGGGGAAGTCTGTGTGAATTTTGCTCCCGTTTTCTTCCAACTGGCACTAGGTTGCGAGAATACGACGATTCACCGTGGTATCTGATGGTGCGACTGTTCCGTTAGCCGGCGATCAGCGGTTGGGAGTCGGTGATCGCTCGCGTGAGCGAGGGACTGGCTATTTGGGTGCGGTTGTCGGCGGGAATAGCGAAGAGCTGAGTCTAGTCGATGTGGTTGGGTACTTCGATCAGGCAGATAGTTTGGAGTCCAGGTTTTCCGAACAGGTGTAACAAGGCGGTTTTTTCGGGCGAATTGATGTCGGTGAGTTTCGAAAAATGGAAAATCTACGTGGGTGATTGCGTAGAGTGACGGGGGCTTCGAAGGCTTAGTCCTGTCGCTGATGATCGGACAACAGGGTGAAACTGAGATCGGGTGTCTCTAGGCAAGGATGCTGGAGGATGGCGACTGTACAGCTGCTGTATCATCGTTGTGCCGGCTAATGCGCCGAGATCGAGTTTCTTAGGATAAGCGGACTTGTCTTTTAGGCAGCGTTTATTGCTTCTGAGATCACGAACGCTGCGATTGTCGACGAGGCGCAGGAAGTCTGATGTATTGATCGGGGTAACATCGTTCAGCGTTATATTCGGAACAGTTTGATACGGAAGGGGCTACGAGGGTCATAAAATGGCGTAAAATGGCGTGCCGAATTACTCCTCGCGCCGTGGCTAAGAAATTTAGATGAGTAATGTTGCCGGTTTTTCGACAAGGTCTTTCAGCTCACCAAGGAATTGTGCACCGAGGGCGCCGTTGACGACGCGATGATCGCACGAGAGCGTGAGGACCATCGTTTGACCGACAACGATCTGGCTGTTTTTTACAACCGGCTTTGCGACGGCCGCACCAACGGCGACGATCGCGGAGTTCGGTGGGTTGATAATGGCCGAGAAACGCTTGATGCCCATCATGCCGAGATTCGACACACAGAAGGTTCCTCCTGTAAATTCTTCGGGCTTGAGCTTCTTTTCATTCGCACGCTTGCCCAAGGATTTGGCTTCGGTGCTGATTTGGAAAACGGACTTGGTGTGCGCATCCTTGACAACAGGCGTGATTAAACCGTCTTCGATTGCGACTGCGAAGGAGACGTGGACGGCGGCGTGATATTGGATGCCAGTGCCGACCCAGGAGCTGTTTACGCCCGGGATGCGGCGGAGCGCCTCGGCGCTGGCTTTTAGGATGAAGTCGTTGAGGGAAGGTTTCACTTCTTGCGCTTTGAGACTAGCGTTGAGCTGGGCGCGGAGTGCGAGGAGCGGTTCGGCGTCGACCTCGATTTCCAGGTAGAAGTGCGGGGTGTTTACCTTAGACTCGAGCAAGCGTTTCGCGATGGTGGCGCGCATGTTCGAAGCTGGCATGGTACGGCCTTCTTGTATCGGGGTGGTGCGAGAAAGCGTGCCGCCGGCGAGCGGAGCGACGGGGGCAGGCTGTTTGATCTTGGTCGAGTCTGCTGCGGCTGCGAGGACGTCGGCTTTGACGATGCGGCCGCCCGGTCCGGAACCCGTGATGCAGGAGACGTTAATCTGTTGTTGCGCGGCGATTTTTTTTGCCAGTGGGGAAATCTTGAGGCGCTCATCGATGGTGGGGACGAATGAAGCGGAGGTAGGTGCTGCCATGGGAACGAGAGAGGCTTGCTTGGGCTTCGCTGCGTGGGGGGCCGGTTCCGCGGCTTTGGGGGCGGCATTGCCGATGGGAGCCTCGACCTTTTCTCCGGGCTCGCCTATGGCGCAAAGCGGGGCTCCGATGGCGACACACGTGCCGGCTTGGGCAAAGATTTTTACGAGCGTTCCGTCGAAAAAGGACTCAAGCTCCATCGTTGCTTTGTCGGTCTCGACTTCGGCGAGCATGTCGCCGGAGGAAATTTTATCGCCTTCTTTTTTCAGCCACTTAACTAGCGTTCCGGTGGACATGGTGTCGCTTAGCTTTGGTGTTTCGATGATGTTGGCCATGGGGAGAGGAGGAGCAGGAGGAGCAGAAAAACTGGTTGAACCACAGGGAAAAGGGACTATTTTAAAACTTCGAGGGCGGCAGTAAAGATGCGGTCGACGCTCGGAAGCTGCAGTTTTTCGAGTGGTGGCGAGTAAATCGCTGGGGTGTCGATCGAAGTGAGGCGCTTTATAGGAGCATCGAGATGATCGAAGGCTTTTTCCTGGACAATGCAGGCGACCATAGCTCCGACCGAGCAGAATGGCTTGGATTCTTCAACGTAGAGGACACGGTTGGTCTTCTTGACGGAAGCAAGGATCGCTTCCTCGTCGAGGGGACGGATCGAGCGGAGATCGAGCACCTCGGCGAAGATTTTATGCTTTTCCTTGAGCAGATCAGCGGCCGTGGCGGCGAGCTGGATCGCACGGCCGTGGCCGATGATGGAGATGTCCTTGCCCTCACGGACTACGCTGGCCTTGCCGAGAGGAATAAGGTATTCGCTGTCCGGAACTTCGCCTATCTCGCTGTAGAGCATGGTGTTTTCCATGAAGAGGACGGGGTCATTATCGCGGATGGCGGACTTCATGAGGCCCTTCACGTCATAGGCGGTCGAGGGTACGACGACCTTGATACCAGGATGATAAGCGGCGATCGATTCCGGAGTGTGGGAATGCGTGGCACCGACGTTGGTACCGCCGTTGGCGGGTCCGCGAAGAACGATCGGGCAGTTGATCAGGCCTCCGGACATATAGCGAATGTTGGCGGCATTGTTAAAAATCTGGTCAAAGGCAACCGAATAGAAGCTGAAAAACATCAGTTCCATGATCGGGCGGAGGCCGAGCATGCTAGCACCGATACCGAGGCCGATGAAGCCGGATTCGCTGATGGGAGTGTCAATGATTCGTTTGGGGCCGAACTTTGTGAGGAGACCTTCGCTGACCTTATAAGCACCATTGAACTGGGCAACTTCTTCGCCCATGAGGATGACGTCTGGATTGTGCTCGATTTCCTCGGCTATGGCGTAGCGGAGAGCTTCGCGGTAAGTGATGGCAGGCATGTGAGAAAAAAGTTTAGACCGGGAAGACCTGGCGTGGCTTAGTCGAAGAACAAACAACCGACGGACTGGCGGCCGGCTGGATTGTCGGTTTCCCAGTAAACGTCCTTCTTGATGTCCTCAATGGTCGGGAAGGGACTTTGTTCTGCAAATTGCACCGAAGTTTCTGCTTCGGCGCGTGCAGCTTCGTCGATACTTTTCACGAGTTCGTTTGTTAGGACTTTCCCCGAGAGTAACTCGTTTTGGAAGGCCATAAGCGGGTCGCGCGTCTTCTTATATTCCTCAACCTCGGTTTTTTCGCGGTAGGTCGTGTCGGGGTCGGAAACGGAGTGGCCGCGGTAGCGATATGTGCGTACCTCAAGGACGGTCGGGAGCGATTTTTCGTGGGCAAGTTCGAGGGCTTTGGCGACCTTGCTTCGAACCTCGAAGATATCGCTGCCGTTTTCCACGATGTCCCAGTTCATTCCGTAGGCTTCTCCGCGTTGCGCGAGACTTAGGGCGGCGGAGGAGCGCGCTTGGCTGGTGCCCATCGAGTAGCCGTTGTTTTCTATGATAAAAATAACGGGAAGCGACCACAGGGCAGCGATATTATAAGCTTCGTGTACTGCTCCTTGGTTAACCGCGCCATCACCCATGAACGTCATACAGGAGCCCTTAAGCCCTTTGAACTTTAAGGCGTAGGCGATGCCCGCTCCGAGTGGAACCTGGCCGCCGACGATGCCGTGGCCACCCCAGAAGTTGCGAGTCGGATCGAAGTAGTGCATCGAGCCGCCTTTGCCCTTCGAACAGCCGGTGTATTTGCCATAGAGCTCGGCCATGCATTCGTTCATGCTCATGCCGACAGCCAGTGCGTGGCCGTGATCGCGGTAGGCGGTGATAATATGATCATTTTCCCCCATTACCGAAACACAACCGACAGCGACCGGTTCTTGCCCGATATAAAGATGGAGGAAGCCGCCGATCTTGCCGCTTTGATAAGCACGCAGGCACCGCTCCTCAAAGCGCCTAATTCGCACCATATCGCGATATAATTTGATTAGCTCGTTCTTCTCGAGCTTTGTGTTGATGGGAGCCTGACGGGCATTATAGGGTGGATCTTCCTCGTCGAATTTCTTGCTCACGATTATTTCTAGTTTAAAGTAGTTTCCAGTCGCAAATCTTCATATTCCTGCGATTTTTAGGGAGTGACAAGAGAAACCTACGAGAAAGGGGTGGATTAGCAAGGAGCTGGGGAACCATAGGAGAGGAAGTTCTGGCTAGCAAAGGTTCGTGCTGTTGCGGGGATGGAGGTAGTCCCTCCGGCCGCCGATCAAGTTTCCTTCCTTTGGTGAGGGGGTGATCTGGTCAAAGACGATTTTTGCCGGCGATAGGGTGTAATCGGCACGCAGACCCACGAAACGGTCGTGGTAACGGTCGAAGACTGGCCAGAGCGTAGAGCGATCGGTCTCCGGAATCTCGAGAGAATCGATTTTTTTGCGCTCGAAAAACCCGAAATACCCTTCGCCGATTGGTGGTGGGAGCGCATCTATAGGTTTTTTACAGCGGAAGAGAAACATCAACCAGTGAGCGTTGCCGCCATAAGCTTTTTCGCTTATCATGGCGAAGAGGTGCAGATCAGAGACATCGATACATAGTCCACATTCCTCGTCGGTCTCCCGCACTGCGCATTCAAAGGGCGACTCGCCGATGGCCATCTCGAGCTTGCCCCCAAGCGGCGTCCAAATGCCGAGGTTTGGTGGCTTGGCGCGCAGGAGCAACAGTTGTTCTCCGGTTCGATTTTCGATGAAGACAAGGACGCTAATCTTGAACGGCAGCGTGAGGCTCATGCAGACGCGAAGTGTGGTGACGGGTGGGGTGGCTGGTTCGCAATATTTTAAAAAGGAGGATCCGTTGCTCTTGTCGACCAATCAGCCGGAATTATCTAGCCAATGACCAAACTTTACAAAGCTGCAACATCAGCGTTTCCTACGCTAGAATGAAATTTGTTGGAATGCCTTTACAGTGTGTCATTCTAAAAATAAAGGTGTGTCATTCTAAAAATAAAGCTTAACTTAACTATTTATTTATAGCGACATATCTTTGATTAAAAAAATTTATATTTATTATTTTAAATTATATGAATTAGAATTCATGAAGTTTTCCAAGTGTGGCGAATGTACGCTTCGCTCTCTCATCAACTTTCTCCCTGCCTTGGTGGCAGGGAGAAAGTTGATGCTTGCTGTGTAATTGGCGAAGGAAGCCCTGCCGGAAAATTTTCTCGCTCAATCATACAGTAGCTGTGCAAGGACGGACTTGTGGAAGGTAAATGCGGCAAATGGAGCGGCTGCTAGCTTTCCCAGCCGGCCGACAAGGTCCAGATCGGCAAGGCTGTACGCTTGATCTATGGCATGTACCCATCGATTGGGTAAATCAGATGTCTTGCAAAGCCGTGCAATTGTCCCCATACTGATCACTGTGTCCTGCGTATGTTCATGATCAGCGTGCCCAACGCCATCGCTGCAATTTTCGACTGTTACACGTTGACTGACGTGGTCGATGTTACTTATTATTCGGAAGCTGCTGTGCGATGGCATTTTTCTTCCGCTTGGTAAGAAAAGCCAGCTGTCTATCGCCAGACTGGTTGCGGCTGGGTCGCGTACGGAACTACGCCCCACATTCAGGGGCCTTGCATGAGCTTTTGGGAGATTACGCTATATGAACTGAACCAGAGCCTCACAAAAAACACGTTTTCATTGCTGCCTTATTGTATCGATGATCGTTCGTGAAAACGTCGAATTGTTGTGCTATAATCTATATAATGTCGTGTAACTGATTGATCGTGCACGACAGCCGGGGTGAGGCAGATCGAAAGCACCGGAAAGCTCTGCCTACCTGTCCCGCACTGAATCTGTCGCCGGCCAGGACTACTTTAATTTACCGCCAAACGCGCATCCTGAGGAAGTATGATCGACAAAAACCAAGCTCAACTTGTCCTTCCACGGGAAGTTTCCTATGCCTGAATCAATCTTTAGCTATGAGGAACCCTATCCCTCGGCTGCCGGCGTGCGGCCGGTCTTCCTTCTCATTTTGTTCGCCGCGATGCAATCAGCTTGCGGTCATTGACAGCGGTGATCTAGAAACTCTGCACGAGCAGTTTTTCGCTCTCGAAAAAAATCTCGTCTTCGAGCTCAAGCATGAGCTGGCGAATAAGGCTATCACAGCCGCGAGAAGTCGACATCACAACCTCTCGGTTAACGATAAGAGCTTCACTCTCGCTTCTGTCGATGATACCAATTCCATGCGGCTGCGGCGGGCTCGTCCAGCTTGTCGCCCAGTTTTACTTTGGAGACAATGGCGGCGGAATTGACACGTTTATGCTGAAGTTCCGCTTGCATCATCACCAGCTGCACGTTTACGAAGAATTTTCTCCTTCAGTTCGTACCCCGAGTTTTGGGAAAACAGCGTTTCCATTGCTCGAAACGAATCTCGGTGCGGCGCTCTCATCTCCGTTTAGCTTTGGTATGGAAAATCCAAACCTCACATCGGTCTCGAATTGCTGGAGTCTTGGACCTTTTTCAACGAACGTTTTTCGTTACCAGTTTGATTCCGAGTCGCGACGCCGGCCTGCAGCTGGATGTCTCGCTCGGCCCAGGCTGTGTGTCTTATTCGGCTGCGATTCTCGGTGGTGTTTCCGGACAGCGGCTAGTCGAGCAACACCGGCTTCGATAATTACAAAGATTTCGCTGGCTGGGTTGTTTCCCCCTTTTCCCCGTGTAGTCCGATGGCGTTTTCCCCTTTAGTTTAGGATGGGCGGCATCGTCAGACGCCAAAAAACGGCGTTGGGACGAACAAATTCCTATCGCACGGTCCGCCAAGCAGACCTTCTTCAGTTGTCCTATTGTTTGTTACCGCAAGCTGACTACATTTACGATCTACTGGGAGTGATCGGCGAATACGTGCTCTTGGCTGTGACCAGCCGCTCCAGCGCGACTGGCACAAAAGCCCAAATGCAACACTTGCGTTTGGCGTCTGACATCTGGCAGCCGGTTATCGGCTTTATGTACGAGGCTTCGTCCTACATCGGCATGGTTCGTGCCACAAATTTTAATCCTGCTGGGAAACATTAGGTTCCTTCGAGACCGCAGTGCGGTTGGCGCACTGCCAACCTCGACGGCGCTTCGTTCTCGCTTTTCCTATCGCCTTCCGCCAGCGCTGATTGTATCATAGAACGCCGAGCTTGGGCGCCAATTATTATCAGACGTGTTTCGGCATTAATGCTGTCACCGACTGCCGCGTTGCGGGAGACCGAATACATTTTGGTCACCAGTTTCCAGCACGATTTCATAGTTGCGAAGAATTTCTTCCATAAAAAACCCAATTTTCTTTATTTGCTTTACACTCTTGCTCGGGGTCGGGCTCGGCGGGCTTGCATTGGCCAAAACTACCAAGTTCCTCAACGTTTCCTACGATCCCACGTGCGGGCTTTGGGAGGAGTTCAATCAAACGTTTGAAAAGTTTTGGGAGCTAGAAAGCTGATGACGATATTGTTGTCAAGTAATCACATGGCGGTTCCCGAAAGCAAGTATACTCGATAATTGATGGCCTTGCCCGCTGATATCGTGATTTTGGCGCTTGTGGCAGATATCGACGCACTGGTAAGTTTGCTAAAAGCTACTACTTTTTGACTGACAAAACGTTTGTCGAAAAATTCCACCCTCTACACGAGCACGATCGCGTTTCTTTTCTGCAAGGAGCACACGAAGGGAATCAAGGATTGGAGCGACCTCGTGACACCCGGTGTTTTCGTGGTTACGCTGGATTTCAAAAGCTTCCGGTGGTACGTGATGGAACTACCTCGCAGCTTTGGCCTACGCAAAGCACGCACAAGGATCATGTAAGGCGGCTAAGAAGCTTGCCACCTTCCTCTTCAAAAACGTGCTAGTGCTCAATAGCGGCGCATGCAGCACCATGATTACCTTTGTGCAGCGTTGCTTCCGGTAGCGTGCTGCCCGCCTGGGAAAACGAAGTTTTTCTCACCCGAAAGAAATTTTGGTATGGGTCAATTTCGATATTGTCGTGTCTTTTCTAAGCACTATTGTCGATAAAGTAGCGAACTCAAGGGCACCAAAACAAACTGCCGAGAAAGCCTAACTCGACTACCTCTATTCGGAGGAGGGTCAGGAAATCGCGGGGAAATTTTCTATTATTTTCGGCAACCATAAAATCGCTGTGCATTACATCTCTGGTTTCTTGCAGCTTAAATTGGATACGGCCGATTCCGGTTCCGTAGGCTAAACAAAGTCACAGCAGAAGCACTTTGCCAATGGCAGTTTGTTCGATGAAATCTATCAACCATGAGAAGAGCTCATCATGAGCTCCAAGCCCTAGCTGGTTTTTCCGGACAAATTGCGTTGCCTATACTGGCTCTTTCTCGGGCTGGCCGAGACCACGAGGCAGACCGTGGCGTGGTCGGAGACGTGGCCGGTTCGTTCCGCTGGATGTAGAAAATCTATTACACGATTCCGTGGTTCACGTTTCTAGGCTCACCGAGCCGGGAGCCGAAGGGCCGGCTCGGCTTGTTTCGCGCTGTTCCGTGGTACCGAAGAAGGCGGGGCGGTTGCGTTGCCCCCTTTTCTCGAGCAGTTCTTGCTCTGTCCGAAAATCCGCTCGTAACTTCGATCTGGTTTTCTATTTGTTCTATTTGCTTTGCAGTCTCATCAGTTAGAAGGATGGCATAATAGCATAATCGCTTTTGTGTCCAATTGGAAGAACGAGCTTTGGGAAAACTCGCACCAACCGGAAATCGGGATCTTCGAACGCGAGCTTCTCGACCAATCCTTTGTTGGTATCGTGGCTCTTTTGGTAGTTGGGGGGCGCTGCGGTTGCAGCCGATGGAAGCTGATCATGCAGGCTGGGCACAAAGCTTTGGTTTCGCTTCTGCAAGTACGGACGTGGAAGAAGCTTTGTCTGGTTACTGCTCGCTCTGCTCCCTGCTTAAGACTCGACCAAGGCCTTGTCGAAAGTGTACTGCGATTAAAGCGGGTTTTCTCGTTCAGCAAACAAGTTCGGCAGGACGGTGCGTGCTGCTGGGGTTGTCCCTCGCGCTTGGGTTTTCTTTTACATATCTGAGCCTCACTGCGCTGCTGTCTTTCTCGGCGATATTCGTTCAGACCGCGGAAACATTTTGAAAGCAATTTTGCTCAGCGTGTGCTGATCCGTCTTTTTGGCTTAGCTTTGCGGCTTCGTTGCTGGGCGGCGCTGGCCAATGCCGGCTTCGGTGTCGTGATTGCTTGGATATTGGTGTGCTATCAGTTTTCCGAGTTACGGCTGGTCGACGCGTTAGCAAATTTCCCGTTCTTGCTGCCTACGGCAGTGGTGGGGATCGCACTCGCCATGATCTATACGCCGAACGGCTGGATCGGCCCGCTTCTGGCGACGCAAGGTTAAAAGGTCGCATTCACGATGCTTGGTGTGCTCAATCGATTTCGTGTTCATTGGCCTTCTGCTTTTTGTGCGCACATCGCAGTCCGTGGTCGAGGATCTGGAGCCGGAGGAGGCCGCGTCGACGCTGTGAGTAACGCGATTGCAAACGCTCTACAGTGTCGTCTTTCCGGAGCGGTTGCCGACACTAATCACGGGGGTTGTCATGGTGTTCGCTCACGGTCGACGAATTCGGCTCGGCGGTTTTTATCTCGGGCAACCCTCCCGATAAAAACGTAAATCGAGCTACTGTGTTGATCGTGATAAGGTTGGAACAATAAGATTGCTCGCGGCGCTATGGCGACCGCAGCTGTGATGCTGCTCATGTCCTTTCTACTGCTAGTCATCAGATCGCTCGATCAATGGAGCCGGAGATTTGAGTCATGGTTTGAGCCGTTTCCCGATTGCCACGTTCCACTAATTCGACCGATGTGCCCCGCGGGCTGGTGCGATCTGTGTATGGTTGCACTTGGCTTTTTAGCGCTATTTCTCTGGTTTCTGCTCGTGGCTGTGTTTATCGAAGTCTTGTGCAAGGGATCGGGATCCTTTCTGGGCAGCGCTTTGCGAGGAAGGGAACGCTTTCAGCGATTTGGTTCATGCTGGCCACGGCGGCCATCGCGCTCCCGTGCAATTTGATTTTCGAGGTCGCGGCTGTGTGGACGGCTGCGAAATTTGATTGTCGGATAAAGCGCCTGCTTGTGACGTTGGTTGATCTGCTGTTCTCCATTTTACAGGCGATTTTCGGACTAGTCTATGTTTTGATGTTCGGCACCCAGGGCTGTCTGGAACCATATCTTGCAGCTGGCGTGGGAAACTGGTTTAACCAACTCGATATCGAGATCATTTTTGCTATTTAGGGCACCGTGCTAGCGACAATTTTTTTTACATTTCCGTTCGCCGTGCGCGAATTGATCCCGCTGATTGAAACGCAAGGGTAAGGAGGAACTGGTTGCGGTGCGAACAATGGATGGCAGATTTTTTGGCGCGTGATGCTTCCGAACATCTGCTCTACGGTGTTATCTTTTGCAGCGACTGTGCGATAAGGCGAATTTGGCGCGGCTGGACATATTCGTGTCCAGACTAACATCTTGCTGCTGCACGTCGAGATTCTCTATAACAAATACCAGTTTGCTACCACTTTTGCGGTTTCTTTGCTGTTTCGCCGTGCTTGTGTTGATCATGCTCGGCTTGAAAACCTTTGTCGAAGCGTGCGTGGAGTTTGGGCGAATTCTCCTGATTTTCCTATGAGCGTAAGAGTCGAATATCTGACCAAAACTTAAAAAAATTAGCCGGGCGCTTGGCCGATATCAGCCTTGATTCTGCAAAATCGACCGGCTAACGGCGCTGCTTGACCCTTCGGTTCGGGTAAGGTGACGTTGTTGCGAATCATTACTGGAATTGGGTCGGCGGACACCGCAGTCGTACGCGTTTTTTGGCGACGAAGACGTCACGGATCCTGTACCTGGCAATAGAATTGATTTTGCAGCACTACGACGTTATTTCGCAAGCTAAAACGTTTCCTTTGGTCCGTACATGTGTTCGCTGGCTACGTGTTGTTCGTGCAGCGTCATTGCGACTTGTGCGTAAGCTATTGTGCCCCGTAAAGCTGGATGGCTACGCCGGGCGGCTGCTGGGCTAGCGTTAGCGTCTAGCCTTTGGCGCGTGCGCTGGCTGGGCTGAGACGAAGGTCTTGTCGCTCGACAAGCGCTTTGGGCGGCTGGACTTGCTAAGGTGCGCAAGGAATTGCGGCGCTGGGACTCCGCGAGATGCACCAGCAAGTGCATCTTACGACGTTCTTAGTGACGTACGATCGGGAGGAGGCGCTTGATATCGGTGGATGATGTCGCGATCATGAACAAGGCGAAGGTCGAGCAAGTTGGGCAGCCGGACGAGGGTTGCGAGTAGACTGCTCATGCCGTTTTTTATGAGCTTTTTGAGAACGTGAACCGCGTTCAGCTTCCAGCGCGCTACCTTTGAGCTTGGAGGTGTCGCGGCCGACGCCAGCGGGGTGATTGTGTATGTCTGGCTGCACGAGATCGATGTTACTTTGTTTCGCGACCAGATTGGCTCGATAGCGATTCCGCGAAAGTTCGAACATCCCACCAGGGAGGGGGTACGTGGTGAGGCGGTTGACTTGCTCGCGGTTGGAATTGCTGGGTGGTGCAATCGACGTGGAGCTTGTACGATCCGAGTTCCAGTCGGTAGGCTTTGCAGCGAGGCAGGCTGTGCTGTTCCGACGTCGACCGAATCTCGATGTACCGGACGATTTTGCGATTTGAGAAAGAATTTGTGGCAGAGGCTTTTCCGATTGACGCGAGAGTTTTTCATCGCGAAAGAAAATCTATAAAAATATTTTTAATAACGTCTTATAAAAAATTAAGCATGCAGCCATGCTAATTCACTTTTCCGTGTGGCTGTTATAGATAGATTGAAGTGCGAATTACGTGTGATTTCGCGTATTTCGACAGTTGGTTGGCAGCCGACTTTCCCTGGAACGCTATTCTACGGAGATTTTTAATGTGGCGTTTGACCAGGAGAAGGAATGGCTCGAAAAACTGCCGGCATTGTCGAGCGGCTTTGCGTGGTAACGAAAGACTATATTCCGCTGGCGGTGCTTCCGGCGGGCCTCGCCTTGATATAAGTCCATCAAGGCCCTGTGTGTGGAGGCGGCGAAGCAGGGGAAGGTAGTGTGTTTCGAGGCGGAGCAGTCGACTTCCTATGCGCTGCCTGGTGTCGTCTCTGGCTTTCCCGTTGCGGCCGGAACCGGTCTCTATCTCGAAACTACCTTAGGTGCTGCCAGAAACCGACGTATTGAATGAATTTTTCCAGTTGTTGGAGGGGGGGCTGGCTTTCTTCCGCGGGCCTTTTATCTCTCGTTCTGACCACGTATACGACGTTCTTGGCGATTGCGTACAGACTCGATGTTTGTCGCTAACCTAGGCGCGTCGCGTACCGCGGTATTTTTGCTGATGGGACACAGGCGGTTTACGCGCTCGTTTGGGCGGCTGCTTGTTACCGGGGCGGAGACCAACTGCTGAGGGGGTCGCAGAGAAGTTCGTTTCTCGGTTGTGTGCTTGTGTCACTGCTCGAGCTGAAGAGCGGGATGAATCTTATTTAGGCAGCGGCGGGGGGCCGGAGCGGGGCGCATTCTTTACCGAGCTTTGGTTTGCCGCCCAGCTGTGCTTTGGCTTCAGGCAGCCGGTATTATATTTGCTCCAGCCTCGGCTGCGCGAACGGCAGGAGCGCCACCGGTATCTGCGCGGTTGGTCGTAGTGGCAGCGTTCGCCGTTCTTTCAGTGGTTGCCGCTAATGCTCTATTTTCGAGCTTACGCGGCTTTGGCCCACCGGAACGTGCTGGCGTTCGCACAATAATTTGTGTCAGCAGGTGTGTAGTTGCTAGAATCCCGAGAAGCTCGATGAGCTCTGCTGCGAACTAGCAGCCCTTTGGGGTTTATGTCTGCCGCGCTGGCTCGCTGTAATTGCTGGCAGATCTTCAGACGGGTCTCGCCAAAGTTTCGGAAGTGTTCCTGAAACGATTGCAGGTCGTCACGCTCACAGCGGAAAAAACGAACGCAGAATCTGCACCTGTTCGAGGTTTCTACTAGCGGACGCATGTTCGATCGCGCTAGTCTGCTTTCGAAGGTTAGCGATGAAACCAATGAACCCGTGAAGCGGCTGCTTCCTGGGATGGGAAATGTGTCCTTGGCCACCCACGTTGAAGGCCGGCGTTTTGGATGTCTCGTAGCCAGGCGTGCTGTGTTTTTTTCTGATTATTACCGACGCTGCGTATCCGTTTTGACCAGCACCCCCCCTGATTCAAATGATGTCCTTTTTATGTAACTTTAGACTGGAATGTGTGTGTTGCTGACGGTCGGAAGCTGCTTTTGGTTTTTGCTTTGCAAAAACAGGCGCGTTCCGAGGAGGCACAACTGACGCAGAAATGTGCCGAGCCAGAAAAATACAGCGGCAACGAAAGTGCTTGGCGTTATGCGAAAAATCCTGTATCTGTTGATATAGCAACGCCGGTCAATTCGATGTTTGTTTCGAGGTTATGGGGATGCGAGTGCCTGTGCATGTGCAAAGCGGCGTTTCAGGTCGGCGTGGCAACCAAACTAGATGAACGGTTGGGGGTGGTCATTGAATGGCTCAGTGGTTTTTCTGCTAGAAATCCGCCCGCAAGAACTCACTGCGGAAAAACTTGGGCGGCTGCTTACACATGCTGAGCGTGCTACACAGTGGATGACCGAGTCTTCGTCTTAAGCCTGTAGTTTGGCCTTTAGTCTGGTCTTGACTCCGGGCCGGTCCGGAGTCAGTCTGGTGGACGTTTTATGTCTGATTTGCGAATTTTCTTGTAGGTTTTCTGAGCAGTCGCGAGCGACTGCTTCTGATTCGAACTCACCGCCTAGATACTGGCGTTGAGAAAGTTTTTAAATCAATTGGCCAGATTTCAGCTACAGGTCATTGTGCGCATATCGAAGAGGGATCCTTATCCCTAGTTTCTTCCGTTTTCTTTACTCCGATCGACCAATCCATAAACGGAAGCTGTTCCAATATGTTCCATGTTTTTGGTTTGGAACGAATTACCCGCTTTTACGTTGTGGTGAATTTGATTAATCTTCTTTTTCTTGCGGGCGTCCTGTCGTCATAATTTTCCTAGGCCTTCCCCGTCCCACGAAAAGTCCGAACTTTGGTCGGGTTTGCTGCTGTGCCCCGCAGAGGGCTCTTGGGTGTGGACGTTGCACCTGTCCTTGGTCGCGGTGAAACGCTCCAACGCGGCTATTGCTCTTGGCAGTCGGCACCAAGAGGCGACGGGGGTTCCGGTGCCGAAAGGAGGTAAATCTGAGTCGGGCTTGGACGTCGAACTTGTGGTGGTACAGGAGGGGGAGGGAGCTCGATTTTCTCCAACTCGAAATTTATGTTGACAAGCCGGTCGACTATGTGGTTGTTTTCGTGAGTTGGCATTGCGAACTTTGTTCGCCAGCGAGGGAGGGGTGTTTTTGTCGAGCTCTGCCTGACGGCTGCACAGTTTCCATGTCGAAAAAAGTCGTTAAAAAGTGATGAGGCGCTGGCGGTTTTGCACGACGAAAGCTGGGAACCGACGTCTAGCTCGGCAATCGTTCTCGCAAGTTTATCGACACTCAAACGGCAACCTTTTGGCAAGCCGCAAGCGATCCCGGTCAGCCGGCACAAAAGCGATACTTTCTCCGAGGCCGATGCTGTTTTTCACATAGAGCAAATTCAGCACGATCTGCCAAAGGTCGTCGTTGCGAAACTGACGCCGAGTGCCCGCAATCCGGAGGTCCGAACACTTTATCTCACGACCGATATAGTCGTTTCCCATGAGACGGCCCCGGAAAATATTTTCCGTTGTTGCCAGTTGTTTACCCTAAATTCCCCATTTCGAATGTATATCTATTACTGTTCATTGGTATGGCTCGCTGGGTTCGTTGTACTTGCTTCTCTTTTTATATCCGTCTCCCGACAACCCTAGATACTCAATTACGATCGAGTACAAAACGCAGTTGTTTCCCATCGTGTTTGCAGGCACGCAGGACCGTAGCGATTCCGTGAAAGTGCTAGCAGCGCTTGAGGAGTTGCTGAAAATCGCGCCAAATGACGATACGGTTAAATACTGTAAAGCGCCTGCTGACTTGGGACAGTCGGCGCTAAGGGAAATTTCTGCTTCCGGTGAAATTGTAAGCGAAGCCAACTTCCGCTTACCGTGCTGTCAGAGATCAACGAGTTGGTGCGCGCAGAGGAAGAACGGCTGGAAAATTTTCTGGCGGCCTCCTCCTGGACCGTAGAAAAGACGCGGACGCTTCCCCGTCGAATGAAGGTTTGCGGTAGCGTTTGGAAAGCTTGGGCCCGCTTTGACAGGTTTCCCCGCGAACCGTGGCATACAAGCGGCGGGTGGCGTGCCAATCGATGCCGCGCACCGCGGCATCGCCTGCCCAACAGGCCGAATACCTGCGTTCGCTGTGGCCAAGGCCAGGCTGCTGCCTGGCACAGCCTGGCGGCGGACAGCGATGCGGCGCCCTCAGATCGATCGGATCAAGTAACAGTAACAAGGTTCGTCGCCCGTGGCCGCGCCCAGTATTTTGGGGAGCAAGATGACGCTGTCTGCCTAGACCTTTGAGTGGGGAATGGTGGATCTTGATCCGCAAAAACCACCAAGGAAAACATTACCTAAACATGCTCTCGCAATTGAGCATCTGCGAGATTATTGTGGTAGCGGTGGAAGATTTAGCCTCTAACTGCAGACCACGATGCAAGTGTTGAATAAGGCCAGAACCACGAGAACAACACCTGGTAGCGTTCTTGAGTGGTTCATCAATAAATAAGCGGCATCCACTTATTGCTATCATTATACCATCCTACCTGTTCAATATAAACTCTACAAAATCGTGCTGTCAATCATGAATTTCAGTCACATGGAGCCTTAGCCGTGTGGTGAATACGTTGAGCGTCGTCCCCGAGGAGTTTGGCCCCAGCGTGAAAGGGCTCGGAGGGCGTCAATATCGTGCTGCTCGATCTTGCAAATGCGAATCCGAAGGCCAACTTCACCCTGTGCAATATGAGTTTCCCGTTGAAGCGTGTGCTCGATTTCATCGCTAACGCGATCTGCTACCAATACGAAGTCGAAGTGCAAGCTGATACGGTGGCGGTGCGGCAATTGTGATGCGCAAAACCTTGCTCAACACGCAGTTTTACGGTCTCGCGCTGGGCGGTTTTGCGAATGATCGGCTGCGGTAACTCAGCAATCGGTGAAGGAAAGCTGTGGCTACCAGTTCCGAGTTATCTCCTGGAAGCGAAAGGTGATCTGATTAAAAAAATCGAATTTGCAGGTGTGATTTTCGAATAGGAGACAAAAATCGGATTAGCGTTCGATAACTAAATAATTGACCGTTACAGAAGAGGCCGCACAAATTTCAAGCGGATCTGGAGTGTTTTTAATACGGCTACAACGCCGTCCGTCCGGCAGAGATCAATGCCAAATTTATAGGTTATAGGAGCGCGATAAGGCGTTCTGGGTGGGCGCTTGGTGTGAAACTAAAGCATTAACATAAAAATCTATATAACTCAGCCGGGCATGCAAGCAACCTATCAAAGCGCTCGCTCGCCAATATCTTTTCGAACACTGCTACAGGCATGTCGGGCAGCGTTGTGTATTCGGTTGCTGCAGGAACAACGACTACGACCAAGGTTGTGATGTGACGATATACGACTCGGACGCTCTTGACATGCCGGTCTCCAATGAATGCGCCGGGCATTTCGGGTACGACTAGTATCGGGCTAAGCGGCAATCCACTTGCACCGGCGACTGAATTTTGGGCGAGTTTATGTAAATTCAGTCGTGCGGGCGCTTTCAAAAAAGCGGCATGAAATTCTTGAGCGTGCCGAGGCTGACCGTGCTGTCTGGCACTACGGCGACGATTACGGTTCTCCATGAATTGCGCTATACGCAGAAATACGGGTAGGTGGAAAACGAAATCAGCACGGGAAGTTCTAGCGACGACGGTTCGGCCAGTGCCGCGATTACGGCAGGTGCGCCAGAAAGCTTTACCAAACGCAAAGCTGGCGTGTAGTTGAAGGTTACGATGGCCGTGGAACAGGGCGATTACGTTATCAGTCTCGATCTCAATCCAAAGATGGCCGAGTTTGAAGACTTTGTGGAATATGGCGACCAGGGTGTTCGCGGTTTCTGGCAGCACTATGGTGACCCGTGCCTTTCGGCTTTTACCAGCTGGCTTTCGCGATGCGGGAAGTCACGACCAAAGTCACTAACTCGGAACGGCGCGGCGCTCGTGGTGGGCGTCTCGATCTGCGAAGATGTGAAGACAAACGACAGTGTTCTTGTGATCAGTAACGTGCAGTCGAATTCACTTTATCAAAACCCGGCGATTGTGACGCCCGACAGCATTTCTAAGCGCGGCGGGCAATGGCAGCTCTGCGCCTCTCTAAGACTCAGGGACGATTTGTTCACGTCTGTGTTTTGAAGAACACGAGACAGACGTTGTCGGCGAGCGGCTAACTCTAGCAAAAACGAGAAAGGTTCGCTCCGATAGCGCCGGGAACTTGTGTGAGTTTCAAGGCGGCCGCTTGGCGTCCGAAATTTTCGCTTATCGGCACGGGGTTTTTCGTTACTCCACTCATAAAAAGAACACGCGTTCCAGAGCGACTAATTTATGTACGCCGAGCTGGTCGATGATCTCTTTGAGCGGTTGAATGGCGCACGCGAACTCGCGATGTTCGGTCATAGAGGGCAAAAGCTGATTTCAATAGGAATTTCCGGCTAGGCCATTTTTATAACGTTTTCATATAGCATGCTAAATGGACGCGGCGGTGTCATCGTTTGCTACGGAGGGAAAGGAATGAGGCAGGGCAATCACGCTCGCTGGCGAAACCCACCGAGCCCAGGTTACCGCCTTGCAGCTTAGTTTGCCAAGGGATTTGGGGAAATCATGGGCAGGATAGGACGCGGCAGTTTTTTTGGCGGCCGCTTGTAGAACTGAAAATATTTGATACGCAAGGCATCACCGTCCGCGGAGCGGATCCGAATAGCCGCACAAGTGTCCATCTTTGGAGAACGCGCGGTGGCCGATGAAATGAGTGTGTTCTGCCTCCGTATTGTCTAAGCTGGCCCATTTTGTACCGGTGACACGCATAATACGTTTCCAGCGAGTAAAAACAGCAGGCACCTCAATGCAAGAACTTGTCCGGAGCAGGGCAATGGAAAGCTGTCAGCCGATGGGCATTTGGGGGCACTTGTGAATTGGGTTGCCCGGATCGAGACGAAAGATTGCGTTGCCGTATGGCGAAATGGCTCTTGCTTGACGGCTATAACCTGGCTTTTCGCGCGTTCTATGGAATGCCGGAACTGACCCGCACCGATGGGTTTCCGACGGGTGCGTTACACGGCTGGGTGCGGACGATTTGGCGGTTGATCGATTTGGAAAAACCGGACGGTGGTACGGTTGTCTTCTTCGACTTGAGCGGATCGCGCGAGCGCGAGGCGCTGCATGAGGATTACAAGGCGAATCGGAAGGAGACACCGGAGCCGCTCAAGAAACAGATACCGGTGATTCGCGAACTGACCCGTGCAATGGGTTTGGTAGGCGTCGAATTAGAGGGCGTGGAATCGGACGATTTGCTGGCCGCCGAGGCTCGGTCGCTCGCTATGGCCGGACACGATATCTTGATTGTAAGTACAGATAAAGATTTCGGACAGTGTGTCAATGAACGAATCAAGATTCTGCTGCCGCCTACGGCGAATACAAAACTCGGTTGGCGGCAGCTCGATGCGACGGGTGTGCAAGAGAAATTTGGCGTGCTACCGGTGCAGATAGCCGAGTATCTCGCGATTATGGGCGACACGTCCGACAACATTCCCGGCATCAATGGCGTCGGCCCTAAGACGGCTTCAAACTGGCTGGACGAGTACGGTTCGCTGGAGGCGATTATTGCGTGCGCTGCCGAGCTGAAGCCCGAGCGTTTTCGCAGCCTGGTTGCCGCGCATGCGGGGGATTTGCGGCGCAACTTGAAACTGACAACCTTACAGTCTGTGACGGTGGCGCCGTTGATGACACAAGGTGAAGTCGTTGTGGAAAAGCTTTTCCAAATCCTCGAGCATATGGAGATGAAATCGACGCTCGTAGAGGCAAGGAAACGTTACCCGACCGGCGGCCAAAACGAGCTTTTCTAGCTCAAAAGTTAGGTGGACGGTGTTGGTTGCTTCGGCGGTTCGAAAGTATAGCCGACGCCGTGTACCGTCTTTAAGCTGTCGAACGAAAGACCGTTTTTGGAAAAAGTGGAACGAATCTTTACGATGTATTGATCGAGTGAGCGCGAGCGTACGTCGGCGTGGATACCCCAGACGGAATGGATAAGCTCCTTGCGCGTGATGATGGTGTGTCGGTGTGTGTTGAGGTAAGCGAGGATGCCAAGTTCCTTGCTGCCGATCTTCAGCATGACGCCGCTAGGAAGTTCGATTTCAAGCCGGTCGGGGTGCACGCGGGAGCCAAGGAATTCAAACGGCTTATCGATGGTGCGTGTGTTTTTTGTGATGTTGAAATCGCAACTCCCTTCCGTCCGGCGTAGTACGGCGTTGATGCGCGCAACGAGTTCGGCGTAGCTAAAGGGCTTCGTTACGTAATCGTCACCACCGAGCTCAAAGCCTTTCATCTTGGCTGTTTCTTCGATGTTGCCGGTGAGAAAAATAGTGGGGATGTGGACGTCTTGCTTTTTTAGGTCGGCGAGCAGCTGGAAGCCGGTTGCATCGGGCAGGCTGATGTCGAGGACAAGGAGGTTGGCGAAGTTACGCTGAAGGAAGCGAAGGGCGGGAGCGCAACGGTTATAGGGCTGGGTCTGCATGCTCGCATCTTCCAGGTGCTGGCATATAAGCCTGCAGAGTTCTTCGTCGTCTTCGACGACTACGATTAGAGGGCGAGATTTGGCGCGCATTGAGCAGAGTAGTCGATGATTTTAGAAATTTTTACAATTGGTAAGCGCTTGTCAAAGTCTTGTTTATTACAAGGCAGCCGAAAGAAAGGAGGCCCGGACTTGATTTACTTGTTATCGGGCGCGGATGACGTTCGCTGTGCGAGACACGTATTCTCCTTATCTTTTATGAAAGTTACTCTTGGTCTGCTGCAACATGCCTGCTCTGCGAACCCCATGGGGAACCTTAAGAAAGCGTTGAAGCTCGCCGAACAGGCGGCTAGGAAGGGCGCAAAAATTATCTGCACACAGGAACTGTTTCGTTCGCGATATTTCTGCCAGACGGAAAAACACGACTACTTCAAAATGGCGGAATCGATTTCCGGACCGAGCACGGTGGCGTTCCAGAAGATCGCGAAGAAATACAAAGCGGTGATCATCGTGTCGCTTTTCGAAAAGCGTGCGAGCGGACTGTATCACAATACGGCTGTGATTATCGATGTCGATGGCTCTTTGCTCGGCATCTATCGAAAAATGCACATCCCGGACGATCCACTTTACTACGAGAAATTTTATTTCACACCGGGCGACACCGGTTTCAAGGCGTGGCAGACGAAATACGGAAAAATCGGTGTACTCGTGTGCTGGGACCAATGGTATCCTGAAGGCGCGCGTCTTACCGCGCTGCAGGGCGCGGAAATTCTTTTCTACCCGACTGCGATCGGCTGGCACCTGAGCGAAAAACAAGAATATGGCACAACCCAACACGGTGCGTGGGAGGTCAGCCAGCGCGCGCATGCGGTAGCGAACGGATGCTACGTTGCCTCAATCAACCGCATTGGCGTGGAGAAGCCCGAAGGCAGTGACGGCATCGAATTTTGGGGACAGAGCTTTGTCGCCGGAACGAGCGGACAGATCCTTGCTAAAGCCAGCGTTGGCCAGGAGGAAATCGTCCTGCAGGAAATCGATCTGGAAAAGGTCGACGTTACGCGCACGTACTGGCCATTTTTGCGCGATCGCCGCATCGATGCCTATGGTGATCTAACAAAACGTTTCCGTGACTGATTTTCTCATGCCCGACCCAAAGGGCCCAGCTGCGATTGGCTTCCGCATGCCGGCCGAGTGGGAGCCCCAAGTCGCTATCTGGCTTTCGTGGCCGCATAAATACGCTTCATGGCCCCGCCAGTTTCGCCCGATTTCCTACATCTTCGCGCAGATCGTGAGCCAGATTTCGCGCTTTCAGGAAGTACGGATCAATGCTGCGGCGAAGTTGCAACCGCGTGCGAAACGCTTTTGCACCGCTGCGGGCGCGGACATGGCGCGGGTAACGTTCTACGACCATCCTACTAACGATGCGTGGTGCCGCGATCACGGACCGATCTTCGTCAAAAACGACAAGACCGGTGAGGTTGCGATCACAGACTGGGTTTACAATGCTTGGGGCGACAAATATCTACCATACGATCTCGACAACCAAATTCCACCCAGCATTGCTCGAGAGTTGAAACTGCGCTGTTTCGAGAAAAACATGGTGCTCGAAGGCGGATCTATCGACGTGAACGGACAGGGCCTGCTGCTGACGAGCGAGCAATGCCTGCTGAACAAGAACCGCAACCCGCAGCTGAAACGTGAGCAAATCGAGCAGAACCTGAAGAACTATCTTGGCATCAAGCAGGTATTCTGGGTCGGTGGCGGGATCATCGGCGACGATACCGACGGGCACATCGACGATACCACGCGTTTTTTCAAGACCGATGGCTTTGTGGCCTGTGTGGAGCCGAACAGGCGTGACCCAAACCATAAGATACTTTCGGAGAACCTCGAGCGGTTGCGTAGCTTCCGCACGCCGGCGGGAAAGAAATTCTCCATTGTAGAGCTGCCGATGCCGAAGCCGATCTCCTTTCAGGGACAACAGGTCCCAGCAAGTTACGCGAATTTTTTTACTATCAACGGTGCGGTGCTCGTGCCGCAGTTCCGCAAGCCGAAGCGCGATGCCGAGGCGCGCGAAATCGTGGGGAGCTGTTTCCCAGGCCGGGAAGTCATTGGTGTCGATTGCTACTACCTAATTTTGGGACTGGGCACGTTGCATTGTATTTCGCAGCAACAGCCTGCATAAGTGTCTGGCGTCTTTTTCTCCTCATTCGCTTCTTTGCCTTTCTCCTTATGGCGTTGTCCTTGTCTTTCCTGGACCGCGAATCGACGTCTAACCGGCGGCCCGCCAGTCCAGTGTTTCGAAAAAGGTGCGGCCGCATACGGAATACCTTCCCGAAAATGTACACTCAGCAATAGCATATAATATTATATTCGGCGCAGCTTCAACCTAACACGGCCGACCCAGAGTCTCGCGCACATAGGCCGACCCAGAGTCTCGCGTACATAGAGGTGTTGGACGCGACAAACAATCGCGGGAGGGAAGTAGACTTGGCGGAAACTGGCGACGATCAGGCGGAGGTCCCACTGCTATTGACGGAGCAGATCTAGAACTTTTCGTCCAGATATAATAATAAGTAAGTATTTAATTAAAATAGCTTTATAAAAATTAAGCCTTCTCTTTTTTGTAGGAAATTCTGCAAGTTAGATGGTTTGGTGAGGTCTCAGAAGAAAAATAATTTTCCTGCTTGCAGGGAAAGGGAAATTCAGGGATTCTTGAATCCTTACTTATTCTTTTCAGTCAAGCCGGTGCGGTCGCGCACGCTCCATCCGGTTTTCCAGTTAGTTAGTTAGTTAACCTTCAACCAACCTGGACCCGTAAGGGTTCACGCTAAAAGTTTATCCATTACGGGGCGAATGGATGACTTTCGGCCACAGCTAACTTGAGCTCGTTAATGCAAGAATTGTTCGCCCAATTCCCCTTCGATAAGCTGAAGGAGGGCACAGTGGTCCAAGGCACAATCACGGAAATCCGCCAAAACGAAGCTGTTCTGGACATCGGTGGCAAAGCCGAAGGCGTAATCCCGGAGCACGAATTTTCTGACCTCGGTGAGTTGCAAATCGGCTCCGAAATTGAAGTCTTCCTCGAGAAGCTCGAGGACAAGGAGGGAAGACCCCTCCTCAGCTACGAAAAGGCGCAGCAAAAGAAGAACTGGGAAAATATTCTCGCCCACTGCACAGAAGGAGAAATCGTCTCCGGCCGCGTGAAAAGCAAGGTCAAGGGCGGTCTGCTCGTCTCCATCGGGGTTGATTCGTTTCTGCCCGCTTCCCACATCGACATCCAACCGCCCAGGAATCTCGATCAATACGTTGGCCAGACCCACGACTTCAAGGTTCTCAAAATACACCACGAGCGGAAGAACATCATTCTTTCCCGGCGCGAGTTAATCGATGAACAGCGCCAGCAAAAGCGTCGCGATCTACTCGATAAACTGCAGCCTGGCCAGATCCGCAAGGGTGTCGTCAAAAACATCACCGATTTCGGTGCGTTCATCGACCTCGACGGCATCGACGGCCTGCTCCACATTACTGATATGTCTTGGAACCGCATCGGTCACCCGTCCGAAATACTCAGGCAGGGCGAAAAGGTCGATGTTATGGTTATCGACATCAAGCGCGAAAAGGAGCGCGTTTCTCTCGGCCTCAAACAGACCAAGAGCAATCCGTGGGACAACATAGACCATAAGTTTCCGATCGGTGCCAAGGCCCGTGGAAAGGTCGTCAATCTCGTTCCCTACGGCGCCTTCATCGAACTTGAACCCGGTGTCGAAGGTCTCGTGCACACTACCGAGATGTCCTGGACGAAGCGTATTGCCAAGCCGTCTGAGCTTCTCAAGGTTGGCGATGAAGTTGAGGCGGTTGTTCTCGGTATCCAGAAGGGAGAACAAAAAATTTCGCTCGGCCTGCGCCAGCTCGAACCGAATCCGTGGGATATGGTCTGTCACAACTATCCTGTTGGCGCTCGCGTCCGCGGCAAGGTGCGCAACATGACCACCTACGGCGCTTTCATCGAACTCGAGGAAGGCATTGATGGTATGGTGCACATCTCCGACATGAGCTGGACCCGCAAGGTCAATTATCCCTCCGAAGTCCTAAACAAGAGTGACGAAGTGGATGCGATTGTGCTCGACGTTGATCCGCAACAGCAGCGTATAAGCCTCGGTATGAAACAGCTCACCGCCGACCCGTGGACCGACATCGATGCCTTTTTTCGTATTGGTGACGTTGTTACTGGCACGGTTTCGAAGGTTGCCAATTTCGGCGCCTTTGTTGAGCTTAAGGACGGTATCGATGGTATGGTACACATTTCGCAGATCAAGGAAGAACGTGTCGACAAGGCGAAGGACGTGCTCAAGTCCGGCCAGCAAGTTACTGCGCGCGTCATCAAGATTGACTGCGAGCAACGCCGCATAGGTCTCTCGATCAAGGCTGCCGACTACTCGGTTGAACAACTTGCTGCCGAGACCGCGACCTATGATCAGTTCTCCAAGTCCAGTGGAGTAGCTGGCCTCACGAATCTTGGCGGTATCTTCGATGAGGCTTCGAAAAAGGAATAACAACTGCTTTGCTTCCGGAACGCTTCAAGGCGCTCGATTTGCCGAGCGCCTTGAAGATGGAAACGGTTTGACTGGTGCTTCTCAGGATTCCTTTCACCAAAAATTTTTACTAACTTAGAGGCGCTGCGCCGCGCTGTTTTTCGATACCGTCTGCATCATCGGCCGGAAAAATTGCACGGCAGAGCAGACCGCAGCAAGGGTACTTGAGTGGCAGGTGCTGTTCGGTGGCGCCAACGTTTGGGCAAACTCAATGTAGAAGGCAGCGGATCTAGGTTTGGACGTTGTTGGCTTTTTAGATTGAGGCAAAAGCCTGATATCTTAGTTTTTTCATGCACACTAAACTCACCAGCGCGAAGGATATTATGACGTTATCTATATACCAGCGGTGAAAGCGAAAATACTGGTAATTCGCACCAAGGGAATTGCCGCACGCACGCGAGCTTTGGTGTCTAGCTACTTTCCCTTTCTCGCGGTTTTGTTCTCCTATGTGGATCAAGCGGTCGAGGTTCGTGGCATTCAAATGCAAAATGCGCTTATGGGAAAACAGCTTCGGGCCTCCCTCACTGATAAAGCCCCAATGCGCGCATTTGTTCTTGTCACTAATTTTTGATCTTCTGTCACGCATGTCCGACGCTTCGAGCGACTAGCTAGCGCGTGTCGTTCCCGCCTGAAAAGCTGAATTTCACTTGGGTGAATGTACTTTTCTACGATTCGTGATAGCTGGTAAGCCCATTATCGAAAAAACTGTCGTTTTCAGCCAGTCTGCTTGTGCGTCGAGTTGCGCTGTGTCGCCGATTGTTTTGCCCGTTGCAGGATTGGACACGGTTCGGAAAGACGAGCGTTGTAGAAGAATTATTGGCGGTCGCGACGATTTCACAGGACGGAGTTGGTAAACGGACGAAGTTTAGCAATTCCTCCTATCGAAGACAGGAGGCGTACATGATACTGGAACCGGGTTCGCACACCAGTTCGATATGACAGATTTCCTTGTCCAGCAAAACTGGCGTTCCCCCGTGTGGTGGTACATTCTCATGTTTTGGATCCCGATTGGACACAGCTGTCACTACCGAGTCGTTTTTGGAACAGCCGGAGAAAAAGAGCCGCCTAATTCGAGGATGAGGAAGAAAGTGAGCAAAAACGGGAAACAGACATGGTTCCAAAGGATGAGATTCAGGGGTTCAGCCATGTTGATGTTGTAGGCTTTCCGGGTTGGGGGAACGCTGTTCAAGACACAAAGAGCGGGTGCTTCGACCATGATGGGGGACACACGGTAAAAGGTTCCAGGCGGATTCCGGTTTTGTTGCGAAACATTGCGGTAAGACCCGTCATGGCTCCGCGATAAATCTAAAATTCTGCCACACGGGTTACTAGTAGACCGATAAAAGGAGCCCCAAGAACGATTGCCAAAGACAATGTCCATTATTTCGCGCCGAGAGCCGGAGAATTGCAATATCCCGTCGACGTACGGACATCGAGTTGTAGATCGCGACGAGCACGTCCTTTGGGGAAGCAACTGCAACTAGGTAGGCTACGAGCGACAACCCTTGGTCGAGCCCAAGCCATCTTTTGAAAAAGACACGCCATGATCGCGCCGATGGGAAAAGCGAACATCAGTCGATTCCCCTTCCGATCAGATATTGAGCATGAAGCAGACCGCTGGCAAACGCAGTTGGACGAGCACGGCGCTAACTTCGGTGGCTGCTGGCTGCTTTCGGATTGTGACCGCTCATGTGTTCGCACGCCTTCGGGCGGAATCTACATCTAAAAGACTTTGTTGAGGAGTGCTTGAAGTCTTCAGGATCCATGGTAGCTCTGATAGAGTCATCAGTGTTGGTTTTTTTATTGGAAATCAGGCCTGAAAGGGATGAAGCGTATTTCCAACCTTGAGGTTGAATTTTTGCGCGGCAAAGTTTCCGAGCAACGTTTCCTTGGCTTGCGGGTCAAAAGTCCGCCCTCCTTCAAGCCCAAGCGTTTCCCCAGCGGAATATTCTACTTGGGTGAACAGATTTGTGGCAGATCGGTGACGGCGTCGGCGATATGCACATCGCGAAGATTGTTTTCCATGGCGATTGGAACCGCGAGTCCCGGCCTTTGCTTGAATAAAGGCCGGTGTGTAGTTATTTTTTGTCACCCAGATAATGCATGCAAGTCAGGAAACCGCTAGCGAGAGTAATTAAAAAAGCCGTGACTAGAGTGGAGAATGCATGTTGGCGCAAGCCCTGTCGGACAATGAAGCAGCAAGGTCACTAGCGCATTTTATAGGGTGGGTTGACCTTGTAGCAGTACTAAGACGTAGGCCGAATCGGCGGAGCCGTCGCATACCACTGATATGGTTCGGAGCCGTTCTGTGAATGAAGAGCTGTGTATCCGTGAAATAAATCTACAGCTTTTTTTATATGCAAGAGGCTTCTCTTGAGCTTTGGGAGACGCTGTAAACAGTACGATATCGTGTTTCGCAGCAAAAAAAGAGCTCCGCTGCTTTGCTTTTCCCCCATTTCAATGGAGGAGCATGCAGCTGCAAATCATGATCTTTTGTTTATCTAGGTTTTTACACTTTCCGATATTTTGCAGTTGAGGAGCACTTTGGCTGTTCTGCCGAGGGTTGCTTCAGCCTTGCTGAAAACTGTACGGAAAGTCCACGATTAGGAAAAGGAAAAAGAAACGTTCTTTTCCGAATCAGCATCGGGAACCGGTTTGGTTCGAGGGGGGAGCGACGGTTGAATAGAACAGGCTTCAGGTGAAGAGAATCACTTTCGAAAAAAGGGAGAACTTCGTATGGACGGAGCGGAATGGGAGTTCCCCCCTCCCCCTAGCTGAACACGGTGGCTGTTCTGACATTGACTTTGGTTGAGTTCGGGAAAACCCAGCAGGTATCTCGAAGGCTTCTAGAATTACCAGATTGTGGCTGACCAGTAAGAGCAGCGCCGCGCTGGGTTCCCTGTCCATTTCGCGGATGAGCGTTATGGGGTATGACTGGATGTTTTTTAGTCGAGGTTGCTGGTGGGCTAGCTATCAAGAATAAACCTAGGCTGATTTATGAGGGAACGGAGGACAGCGACTCTGTGTTGGCGTTCGTGTGAGAGCTGGTTGGAACGATGATGGACCCTGCTGCTAAAGTCTCCCTTCCTCGAGCGCGGCTTCTGTCTGGGCGTGGTTTCTGCCTGCACAAAATGCAACACCAAACCAGGCGTTTTCGAGGTAGGGAGGTAGCCTTGGAGAAAATTAAATGTTTGGAATATATGGTAACAGCGTCCGCGTATAGCCGGTCGCGGTTTGATTCGGGCAAGGCGGCTATGTTTCGTTCTCTAGTTCTCTAATACGGATGGAGCTGAAGTAGGAAACAAAAGAATGTTCGCGAGCAAATGCTGAAAAGTTGTCTTTCCGGATCCACTTTAGTCGCGGAGAGCGATTTGCTCACCGGCCGCTTAATGTGAATTCCGAAATTCCGGTGATCAATTTTGTGTCCATCTTCTGGAAAGCCAAAGGATTTGGTAAGATTAGAAACAGTAAAAATAGCTCATCGAGTCGATGATTTATGGACGCGCAAGCGCATCCGGGTTGAGAGCTGATGTTACTCTCCTCATCGGAGCGAAAAAACGGTGTGGACGTAATTGCCTCCGCCAAAAAGTCAGATACGATGATGCGAGGAAGTCATCCGTTTGGTAATTGTCTTGCTCAGCTAAAAATTATAAAATTTATGATATAAGAAAAGTAAAACAACGGAGGCCACCAGGGCGAAAACAACTCTGTGCCCCCAACAAAAAAGGCTTACTATGCACAAATGCGGTGATTGTAGATTTGTAGAATGGAGCTCCAGCATTGCGCTGCATCTAGGGCGGTGAAGTTTAGGGAAAAGCTGCCAGAATGAAAACGAACAGCAGAGATACGGATCACATATTGACCATTCGCCCGGGGAGCGAATAAATCTGCTTGCTTCAAGACTGGAGCTTACGCACACATATCGGAGGCTTTCGGGGAGGCCAAAGAGTCAAGCTTGGTGGGGTAATACTCGCACATTCCTGGAAAATACTCGGATCTCCGTGGCTGCTGGCTCCTCTCAGTAAAAAAGCGGCTGGCTTGCAGTCGGACATCGGGAAAATAATATAACTGATATGTAAGCTTAGACCTTGCTTGTCTGCTTTGTAAGGAAGCTGCGGATGAGCTTTGTCCGCTCCTTGGCACGCATTTCCTGATCCACTTCGTCGGCTGTCCGCTGTTTATCCTGTTTTTGGAGCTGGTGGCGAATTTTGCTGAGCGCGAGGTGCTCGAGCTGGCGAATGCGTTCGCGGGTTACTTTGAACCTCTTACCGACTTCTTCAAGTGTCAGTTCCTTTTCGCCGTCGAGACCAAAGCGCATCCGAATGATGCTGGCTTCACGGGCGTCGAGTGAATCGATTGTGGCGCGAAGATTGTCGCGCATGTTCTTATCGCCAAGTCCGATATCGGGAGCGATTGTGTTGTCGTCGCCCACCAAATCGCCAAGCGTGGCCGAGCTGCTATCTTCGCCTACAGGGGCATCGAGGGAGGCCGGCCGAACGCTGACTATTTTGAGCAGTGCGATCTTGTTAACTGGCACTTGGAGTTCGTAAGCGAGCTCCTCATTGGTGGGTTCGCGGTCAAATTCGTCGGTGAGTTTGGCGATAGTCCGGCGCATACGTGCGATCTTGTCGACCAAATGCACAGGCAGGCGGATCGTCTTCGATTGATTAGCGAGGGCACGTTTCATCGATTGTTTTATCCACCAGGCAGCATAAGTCGAAAGTTTCCCACCTTTTCCGGGATCGAAACGTTCGATGGCTTTGATCAGCCCAAGATTGCCCTCGCTGATAAGGTCCATGAGCGGAAGGCCCATCTCCTTGTAATCGTAGGCGATTTTCACAACCAAGCGAAGGTTCGCTTTGATCATACGGTCGCGGGCGGAGCGACCGCCCTTTTGGATCCGGGCGGAGCGACCGCCCTTTTGGATCCGGGCAGCGAGCTTGACTTCTTCATCGACCGTAAGGAGCGGTGTCTGGCGGATCTCGTTGAGATAGAGTTGAAGGTTAGAGTGCCTATCGCTCTGCTCGACCAACGAAGCCTGATCGAAAAACCCGACGGATGTTTTCGGGGTGACTTCTGGATGATCAGACAGACCTTCGTCAATTGTCGGAACTTTTATTTCGGGGGTGGTGCGGTTGGAAAGCGGTTCTGAAGCGATCAGTGAAGGGATGATGGTCTTTTTATGGCGTGTCATTTTTAGAATAATGTTCGCTGGTTTAACAACGATATAATAACGCTATATGTCGCTATACCGATGTACGTCTTTGCATCTTAGATGCCGTAAATCCCAAGTAAGCCCTCCCGGAGTGTAATGATCGCTGATAAAGGATGCTGTTCCCTAAGTTGTTGGTTTTCGGTAAGAACAATAGCTTTCAGAGGAGCTCATTTTTTTATTTAATGTTTCTTGAAATTCTATTGCTAAAGGCGATCCTTTCGCACCAAGTCATTATTGGTTCAAATTTTCACTAATTTCACTAGTTTTTAATCAATATCTTGCAAAATGTGATGCAGAAATCTAGGTTCCCATTTTAGCTAAAGTAGCCAGAAGGATCCTGGTACAGCATCTATTATAATTTTCTTTTGTTTCTGGGATCAACAGTATGGATGCAGTTTTTTAGAGCTTTACTTGCGGTGCAGAGCGGGAAAGCTGGCACTCATGGAGTAGAAACGGATTATTATGGCTCAAATTATGCTTCCACCTATGACACGATGTGTATCACATGGGAGTAAATGTTCGATCGCTATGACTTGGAAGCTTTTATGCTGTGGTAGCTGTAAACCGTCTGATGCCGTTACGGGCAGGTTCACGAGCATCAGTTCTATTGTTTTGTTCTATGGTTTTTCCTCCTTGTCGGCGAGAAGCTCCTTTTCGAGCGTTTGGTTTTCCTTAAGTCAAGTATGATACTGCGCGGCCCGGGGTCCGGCGGTGGAACAGATTTCCTCATGCTTCCGGCCAAGCGCGCATGCGAAGCACCGGATGACGCGAATTTACCCGGTTTAAAAACAAACATACACGGCGAAGGGTTAAAAGGCTAGTGTTCTGCAGGACGCGATAGAGGTCGAGCTGAGTGTTTGAGAATAGCCGGGTGAAACGCTGTGAAAAAACGGCTTGGAAGATATCGCCAGTACGTTATAGATGACGAATTTCTCAAAGCTCCAAGCCTTCCTTGGTAAAGTTGTGTGGCGGTATTTAGATTTTCTCAACTTTACCCCAAGCTAGGGACGTTAGTGTAGAGAACTTCGCTAGCATTCCGCAAAGCCGTTCGATTCCTACCAATGCCCTTTGTAGGTGGCATCAGGGGCGTTGCTAATGTGTGTTGACGAACAGCTACAAAGATCTGGCAGGCACGATCAAAACCCACGAGTGAACCGTACAGCATGAACTACATCATAGACATCTTCAAACCATGCTTCGCTGCGAACGGTCCGTCCTTTCAACTGCATAAATAAATTTGTAGCCGAGGTAGCCGACCGCACCGTCGGTGAACAGAGGCAAACTAAGAATCGAGACCAGATTATGAAGCGCTATTTTTCGCCTAGAGCACCTTGGGTAGATCCTCCTTGCCGTGAACGGCGGCCCGGAAGATTTTTCGAAGACTGTAGCTGATGAAACTGCGCGAGACTGTGTTTACGCATTCAGCGGCTTTTATGAGGAAAGCGGGACCGGGTTTGCGCACACCTTGGCAAAGAGATAGTGTCCGGTGTTTCCAGATTGACATAGACGGGCACAACGTTCTCCTGGTGGCTGAGTTTCAGAAATTGATCGCGCTGGAATTTTTCATAAACTATTCGACGGTGACGGACTTGGCGAGGTTGCGCGGCTTATCTATATCGCATCCGCGCTCGGCGGCGATGTAGTAGCTAAGTAGCTGTACTGGCACCGAAGCGACGATCGGCAATACTGCCTCATGGCACTCGGGGATGATGATTACTTCATCGGCAAGGCCGGGTGGCAGTTCGCCGCCCTCGCTTAGGATGGCGATTATCGGGCCGCGGCGGGCTTTGATCTCCTGCATGGAGGAGACGATCTTGTTAAATATTTCTCCGGCGGGTGCGAAGAATACACTTGGGCACGTTTCGCTTATAAGAGCGATGGGGCCGTGTTTCATCTCAGCGGCAGGATAACCTTCGGCATGGAGGTAGGAAGTCTCCTTCAACTTCAGCGCCCCTTCGAGGGCGATGTGAAACAGGGACATACGTCCAAGGAAAAGCATGTCGGTGGAGTGCGCGAAACGCTGAGCGATCTTCTTGATGTGGGGCGCCTGCTCCAGTACCTTACGCACGAGATCGGGCGCACCTTTGAGCGCTTCGACGTAGCGCACGCCGGAACCGAAGCTCATATCTCGCATCCGGGCGAGGTAGAGCGCAAGCATCGCTCCCAGGAGCAGTTGCGAGGTAAAGGCCTTGGTCGAGGCGACACCGATCTCGGGGCCGACGTGCTGATAGATTCCGCCATCGGCTTCTCGAGCGATGCTGGAGCCAACAACGTTGTTGATCGCAAGGACTCGGTAGCCTTTGCGTTTTGCTTCGCGCATGGCGGCGAGAGTATCAATGGTTTCTCCGGACTGGCTCATCACGAAGAATAGTGTATTTCGGGCGAGTGGAGCGTTGCGGTAGCGAAACTCCGAAGCGTAGTCGCACTCGACAGGGATCCGGGCGAAGCTTTCGATCAGATGCTCGGTTACCAGGCAAGCATGGAGTGCTGTGCCGCAGGCGCAGAACATTAGGCGTTCGATGCCGGAAAATTCGTTGGCTGTGACGTTCAGGCCGCCGAAAAGGGCGGTGCTGCCGTCTTCGGAAAAGCGTCCGCGCATCGTGTTTTTGAGTGCGGCTGGCTGCTCGAAGATCTCTTTCTCCATGAAGTGGTGGTAGGCGCCAAGTTCAGCGCTAACGATAGACCAGCAGACCCTGTCGATCACTGGGGAGACTTCATCGGCATCGAGCGTTGTAATTGAAAAATTCTTCAGAGTCAGGTGGGCGATTTCTCCGTTTTTGAGATAGACGACGTTTTGCGTGCGGCTTACTATGGCCGACACATCGCTGGCAACAAGACTCTCTCCTTCGCCGATGCCAAAGACAAGCGGCGATCCCTTACGCGCTGTAACTAGTTCGCCCGGCGCATCGACGTTCATTGCAACGATGCCGTAGGTGCCTTGCGTGTGGTGAAGACTTTTGCGGACTGCAGTGACAAAACGATTTTCACCTGCAAGCCCTGCTTGCTTCGCGTAGTGGTAAGCAATGAGGTTGCAGAGCACTTCGGTGTCTGTTTCTGAGCGAAACGTGTGCCCTTTGGTGATAAGGAATTTTTTGATCGAAGCGTAATTCTCGATGACGCCGTTGTGAGTGAGAGCGACCTTTCCGTCATAGCTTAGGTGTGGATGGGCGTTGGCGTCGGTAATGCTACCGTGGGTGGCCCAGCGAGTGTGCCCCATGCCACAAGTGCCAACTAGGCGATACCGCGGGACTTCCTTTTCCAGAGCTGAAACGCGACCGACCTTCTTGGCGATGTCGAAACTTCCGTCTTGAAAAACTGCGATACCAGCTGAGTCGTAGCCACGATACTCCAAACGCTTCAACCCTTCTAGGATGAGGGGAGCTGCTTTTTGCTTACCGATATATCCAACGATTCCGCACATAAAATAAGTGAACTTCCAACTACTTTTTATAGCTATTGGAAGCTTTCGTACCAAGGTTGCCAAACAAAAACCTTTCTGAGGGGAGGGGCCGAACCCAGTGGTTTATATCTTAGGATTTGTTTGTGGCGAAAACGATAAGATACAGTTTTTACAATTTTTTAGGGAAAACTGCTGGTGATGCAATCTACCTGGCTTCATAATGTTGGTTGAATAAAACTCCAAGAGCGAAAATCATGACTGACGCAAAGCGAGTCCTGGTAGTAATTATGGTTGGAGGTCGCGGGACGCGGCTGTATCCCTTAACCAAGGAGCGATACAAACCGGCCGTGCCTCTTGCGGGGAAATATCGGCTCGTCGACATCCACATCAGCAATTGCCTGAACTCGGGCTTTAATCGGTTTTTTTGCTGAGTCAGTTTCTTACTGCTTCCCTGCACCGGCACATTGCGAAAAGCTTTCATTTCGATCCTTTTGGTTCGGGCTTTGTGGATATTCTATCTGCGGAACAAACGAATCTCAGCACTTCGTGGTATGAAGGTGAAGGCACAGCCGACGCGGTGCGGCGAAACATGATTCATTTTGATGCCTACGAGCACGACTTCGTATTGATCCTGTCGGGCGACCAGCTTTTATCGGATGGATTTTACCAAGATCCTCGAGTAACACTTGGTGTTACCAAAGCCAACGTGACGTTGACAGCGGTTCCCATCTTAGCTTAGCATCGTGTGTCGAGGGGTTTGGCTTGATGTGCGTAGATGACGATCTGGTCATCCAAAAATTTATTGAAAAGCCTAAGGATCTGGCGATCATCAACGGATTCACGATTAGCCCAACACTTAAGGCGAAGCTTGGCCACACCAGCACCGAGAAACGCTGTCTAGCCTCGATGGGCATCTATGTTTTCAGCCGCGACATGCTGCGCTAGGCGTTGGGAAGCGACATGAAAGATTTCGGCAAGAGCCAAGCCATGCTTGGTTATATTTTCAAAGAATATTGGGAGTATATCGGCACCGTGCACGCGTTTTTCGAGGCCAACCTTGCGCTGGTCGATTTGCTGCCCTTGTTCAACTTTTTGGATCGCGCATCTCCGATTTACACCCGTGCGCCCTGCTACCTTCCTCCGTCGAAGGTGAACCGTTGTGATATCGGTGACGGGTACATTTTTGACGAACTCGAAGATGAAACAATGTGTCATTGATGTCCGCTCTTTTTTGGGCGAAAACTCCGATTTGAAGGAGATAGTGATGATGGGATCCGACTATTATCAAACTCTAAAGGAAATGGCCGTGGAACTCGAGAAAAACTATTCCAGCGATCGGAATCGGCCGCTACTGTTGCATCCGCCATGCGATCATCGACAAACATGCTCGTATTGGCGACAACGTCAGCCTCTCGCCGGAAGGAAAAGCCGATGGGGGGGTATCACCCACTACATTGTCATTTGCGATGGCGTTCTTTGTGTGCCTAAAGGAGCGGTTATCCCTTCAGAATTTGTTCTCTGATTTTTGCGGGGGCGAAAATGATCAGCAGGATCCCTGCCTCGACTAGAAAAAACGAATAGAACGTTCCGCGACTCAAGCCAAGGATTAAAGTGGCATCCGGTTCGCGGAAACGTTCGCTGATTATCCGTACGATCGCATAGATGACTAGAAATTCCCCCGCAAGCCGACCAGGTTGCCGGGCGGTCACATCGCTTCGCCAGAAGCGCATTTGCATGTAAATGAAAAGCGCTACGCCTTCCAATCCGGCTTCGTAGAGCTGTGATGGATGACGTGGCGGAATCTGACTGAGTGCCCGGTTGGGCGCGCTGTTTTGAAAAATCACTGCCCACGGTACGGTGCTGATTTTTCCACAGAGCTCGCCATTAATAAAATTGGCTATGCGGCCAAAAAAAAATCCTGCCGGCGCGCTGGTCGTGACCAAATCGCCCAGATGAAAAAAACTGATATGGCGGTGCCAGGAAAACCAGACGAGGACGAGACAAACGCCAACGAAGCCGCTGTGACTGGCCATGCCGCCTTCCCACACGCGAAAAATAGCCAACGGATCATCCCAAAATATGTCAGTATCGTAGAGAAGAAAATAACCCAAACGACCGCCAACGATTACGCCAACCACAAGCGCAAAGATTAGATCTAGGGAGTCATTTGGATCGACCCAGGTTTTCCTTGCAAAATAGTAGTGCCGTAGCAGCAGGGCCGAAGCGATGAATCCCGAGAAGTACGCTAGCCCATAGTAGCGGATTCCGAAGTTCCCGTTAAAGCGAATTAAAAACGGATCAAAGTGATGAACGAAGTAAGCGAACAGATGGTATGTAACCATTTTTCTATTATCGAGTAGAACCGTCTAGCCCAACACAATTCTGATTTCGTTTGGTACTTATTTAACTCGGTTAGTCTTTTCTTGCCGCTCAAAATGCAACGGCGCTTAGTCAAACGATGTGCAAATTACAGAGGACGCCTTTGAATGCCTTTCACCGTCGCAATGGTGGCCGGATGGTCGATTTCGCCGGTTGGGATATGCCGGTCCAATACAAGAGCATTCTGGATGAGCACAAAACCGTGCGCCAGTGCGCTGGCTTGTTCGATGTGAGCCACATGGGTGAGGTCGATGTGAAAGGCCCGCAAGCGCTTGCTTTTTTGCAGCACCTCGTCACGAACGATTGCCGCAAGCTTTTTCTAGGGCGCGTTCTCTACACGACGATGTGTTATCCGGACGGCGGAGTTGTCGACGACCTGCTTGTCTACATGAAGGGGCCGGACGACTACTTTCTCTGTATCAATGCGGCTAACATTTCCAAGGATATTGGCTGGATACATGAGCAGGCGAAGGTCTTCGATTGTTCCGTCGTCAATCGCTCAGCTGACTACGCGCAGCTGGCGATCCAGGGGCCGAAAGCGATCGAACTTGTGCAGACGCTTACGCCGACGGTGCTGGTGGACATCAAGTATTACCATTTCGCCCACGGGGTCGTAGCTGGCGCGGCCTGCTTGATCAGCCGTACGGGTTACACTGGCGAGGATGGTGTCGAGCTCTATTGCTCCGCTCCAAATGGCGAACGTCTGGCGGAAGCGGTGCTTGCAGCCGGCCAGCCATTTGGACTTGAGCTGGCGGGGCTTGGCTCACGCGATAGTTTGCGTCTTGAAGCGGGTTTCCCGCTCTACGGCCACGAGATCACGGAGAAAATCAGCCCGATTGCTGCTGGCCTCGGCTGGGTGGTAAAGTTCGACAAGGGGCCATTTGTTGGATCCGAGGCGCTCCAGGCCCAGAAGTCTCAAGGGCCGGAGAAAAAAATCGTCTTTTTCAAGTCAGGTGAGCGTTGTATTGTGCGCGTGGGCACGCCGGTGCTCGACCTGGTGGGCACTGTTGTGGGAGTAGTGGCTTCGGGCACATTTTCACCCATTCTTAACGAAGCGATTGGCTCGGCGCTCGTCTATGCTTCAGCGAGCACTGCGCCGCTCGCGACCGAAGTCCGCGGCAAGAAACTAAATTTGCAACTCGTCAAACCACCTTTCGTAACTTTAAAGAAACCTTGACCTGACCTACCATGAATAGAGTTCCCGAAGATCTGAAATATGCTAAGTCCCACGAGTGGGTTAAAATGTTCCCGGATGGCACCGCGTTGATGGGAATAACCGACTATGCGCAAAGCAATCTTGGCGATATTATATTTGTGCAGCTGCCAAAACCGGGCACCGCTTTGAAAGCCGGCGATCCCTTTGGGGCGGTTGAATCTGTGAAAGCGGCTTCCGACCTGTATGCGCCGCTTCCCTGCACCGTTATCGAGGTAAACAAGGGACTCGATTCCAACCCGGAAAAGGTCAACCAGTCGCCGTACCTAGAAGGTTGGATGCTAAAGGTGGACTTGGCGGATCCGTCTTATATTGCCGAATTGCTGGACAGTGTGGTTTACAGCCAGGCTATCGCTTGAAACGCGGCGCGGCAGGCGCCTTAAAACTAACCGTTTGTATCTTCAGCCGTGCGAGCTTGCATTGAAGTCGGCGCTTCCTCTTCCAGGGATGTACTGTCGCTATGTTATCATTTATTTTTTCTTTTTTGTGGGCGTTTACAGGACAAGAGGCGTAGTTGGCGGCGCTCGCGCACATAGGCCTGGCACTTCAATGCCGCTTATGCCGACAAAGGGTGGAAGGTTCGCGTTCCTTTTCCCAAATTTTCAATTTATCGAGAATTCCGTCGTTCCCGCGGGGGGCCGTATTTCCTAAGGCGCTAACGAAATCGACGGGCCGCTCCTAGCTCCCTTCTCTGATTTTTTTGGCGAACGAGACCTTGCTGATTTTTCGCCAACTATTCTGAAACAAAAGACAATAAACCACAAGGTCTACGCGATTGGGGTTTTCGATTCGGCGATGGCGCTGCACATAAACGAAAGCGCAGACGAATAGTTCACTTATACTTTTAGTCTGGCTAATTTCAGCGGATGGTTGCCCGGTGCATGGCATTTTGGCGAGCGAGGCTAACGCTTGCATGTTGCTCCGTTGGTAAGGAATTTTTGTTTGTGGCTATGCGCAGGCCGATCTTGATAGATCTCGGTTTTTGATCATTGGAAAGTGACGTTGGGCTGGTCCGGGTATTGGGATGTGCGACATCGCTGCCATGCATGGGGACGATTGTGCCCTTCGGTAGTTGGTTCTGGACGATGGATACGAAAGCGGCGCACTCGGAAGTGACGCAGGCTTTGGTCAAGTATGTGGCGTGGCGTGGCGAGCACAAAACATGGGATCGTGCTTGTAGTGCGCTCCAATGGCACTGTTCCTGGGCCGAGGTCAGCATTCGCATACTTTTCCGAATATCAGTAACTTCTTTGCTGTCTTTTTGTTAAAGAAGCAGAACAAGGAGTTTGGCTACCCCGCTGCTCTGGCACGGTTTTTATGAGATCTTGACACGGCATTTTGCGGATATCTTACGTGATGCCGTTTGTGGTGCCGACCCAGCCAGTAGAGAAAAATGAGATCCAAGCGGGCATTGATCGGCGGATCGGCAACTGGGAAACGGAGGGAGACTAATGAGCCTATTGTAACGATACGATACGTGGTCGACGCCTTGAATACTACTGCGGACGTTCGGCTTGCTGGAATTGTTCGTCGTGTCGCTGCTATTTTATGCGCTGTAATGGAGCTTCTCCATATATAGATTTGGTACAGATGAACGCTGAAGGATTTATCGGGGTGGAGGATTATTCGGATTTGCTGTGCGGTTCCGGCAGGCGTTGCCAAAACAGCTTTTTTACCGTGATGGTGATTCCGGTGCAAATGACACTGGCCCTGCGGGCAAACCGCCCGCGTGGTGGCGCTAGCCGATGGGTGTGCGTCGAGCTTTCATCCCGGTGGCTGTTTCCGCACCGGTGCTGGTGACCCTGTGGATGTTGCTTTCAACCAGCACAAGAACAGGAGGCTTGGCTGGCGGGCTGGTAAACGTGGTGCTGAAACTGGTCGGGTTCGCGCCGCACGCCCGGCTGCGCGAACCAGTGCTCGCGTTGCTGGTAATTGTCTTAATGCCGATATGGCAGGGAATCGGTTTGCAGATGAATGGTTTTTCTCGAGAGTTTGGCTGGGTGTTTCATCGAAATTGCTCGAGGCGGCGCGGCGGGCGGGACGACCGGGGACACTCTCGTTTCTGAAGTCGACCTACGAGGTGACATTTGTGAGTTGGAATTTGGTGTGTGTCTGCATCACAGTGTCTTTGCTTCTCGGGCAGGCGATCCTGCTTCTGCGCTATTTTTCGAAGGGGAAATAGTGGCCAAATCGGCCTTGCGTTGTAGGGGGCGTTAGCGGGGGTTGTTGCCGTACTATTTTTTGGCTCTGTTGTTCTGGACGCTCAAAAACTACACTGAGGTTTGACGGCTGTTTAACTGACTTATGCAAGTTTCACTAATCACCGGAGCGAGGCGTTCTGGTGAACGCGATAGCGGCTTATGCGTTTGTGCGTTTCAAACTTTTTGGGCGCAAAGCACTTTTTGTTCCGTTTGTCATTCTGATCGATCTTACCGATCGAGGCGCTTTTGCGCTCCTGATGTTTCCCACTACGTGTGATCTCAGGCTGACGGGTGTGTGCGGCACGACAATGGTTGGGCTCACGCTGCCGTTTGCGGCAAAGGCGTTTAATATTTACTTCTTGCTCAGTATCTTCTGTAGCTGATGATGCTGTTGGAAGAGGCTTCCGTGATCCGATTGCGCCGCCCAGTTTGGCAGGGTGATTCTGAGATATTGCCCTGCCTTGCCCGGGTGCTGGGAAGCTGGCGCTGGTTGCCAGCGTGGTTCCGGATCTGTTAGCCTATTGGGCCGACTTCCTCTGGCTAATGATGATAAACGCATGTGAAGAGACCCGCACGGTTCCGCTCGGACTGGAAAAATTTTTCACTACACCTCCCACAGATTTTCGTCTATACGATGATCGCAGCGTTGCCAGTGTTGGGGATTTCCTGCTGATTGCAACGCTAAGCTGTGCTGAACGAACCCTGCGTCGGTTTGAAGTAATTGTTGGAACCTAGATTAGGTTATCTATATATTTATTTAAAAGAACCTTATATGATCAATGGATTGGAGCTTTTGAAGTAAAAAACCCTTAACTGATGATGTTTCTTTTTCTTTTGGATAAGCGGCTTAAAAGGCGACTTCGGGGGCGGCCTTCTCTGGGTTATGGGCACGACTCGGGGAGCGGTTGTCGTCTTACCGATGCACGTGGAACGGGCGTCGCCCTTTGGCTTGGTCTTTATCGGCTGGCAGCACGCGTTACGTGGCTTGGAGCGTAGGCTTTGCCGACTGCAAGCTGAAACTTTCCGGAGAATTTGCAAAGGGGAGGCAAGAGGTTACAATCTTCGTTGTGAAAGAGGGCGGCGACCGCCGTGACGATCAGCGTGTAGAAAACGGCGGAGGTGAGACTGCTGAACTGGCCGGGACTAATGATCGCTAAGTGGTTGGCGGTCAGTCCAGAAAGTTTGTAAGCGGTAAGCCCAAACGAACTGGGCATCTCTGAGAACAGAGACTTCCGTCTTCGTGAAAGGCTGAATCTGGCTTACAGAGAAGGTGGCGAGAAATTCCGTCGCAGTTGGGAGATTTGTGTGGCTGGTGTAGCGAACAGCAAGGACCATGGCGCTGAAAGCCTCGATTTGTGTCTCCTTGGAGGTAGAAAATTATGCCAACGTGAAGCTATGGGCTTGGACGTTGGTGAGCGCGACGACTTGGTTTTCGGTAAAGTAAAGCTGTTGAACCACGATGGTGTTTAGGTAGCTCAGCTGGTGAACAAGAGAGCGAAAAAATGGTTGGCGCTCAGTTGCGAGGTTATCTTCGGACCTGATCTCCATTTGATTTGCAGCTTGGTAAAAACCGCGATCTGGCCAACTTGGGGCGACTTCAGGCTGGACAGCTGATTATTGAAAAGCGCGCCGAACGGATGATATGTGAGGGTCCCAAGAAGATCATCGGGCAGGGTGCAGAGCTTACAGGAGGCACGGCGACTTGAGTGTTGGTGCGCTTCTGGATATCGGTATCGGTCGTGCTGAGAAGCTGCAACTGAGAGGACTTGATCGCGTCAACCTACGTCGAAAGCAATGTGGCGAAACTCTCAAATGGGACGCTTAGAAAAACTCGGTCTTGATCAGGATCACAGCCTGCTTTTGCGTGTAGGATGAGATTCAGTTAATGCTCATTGGGCTGGTCGTTTAGTCGAAAAATAATCTCTGAATCCGTCCCTCCCCGGAACGCTGTAAAGTTCTGGCGCAAGGTGGCATCGGCACCGGACGTTGAAACGGAAAATTTAGCAGCCGAGGAGATTGACTCATAAAATAGGCTATACGACGATAGTTGCTTTTGCCATCCGTGGGACTTACGAGGAAGAGCCTTCTTGCCCCTTCTGTGAGTTTTTCGACGTTTAGGCTAATGACATACTTAAAAACACGGGAAAGAATGCTTTAGCTGAAAGACAGATTTTGCGAGTCGCAATTTTTAAGAAAATTTGAATTTCCGTAAATAATTATGGATAAAAGAAAAGCGACGATATTTAATCGGCGCTTACGGGCTCAAGGGGAAGCTAGATGGAGGTTATTTGCTGGTTTTTAGTGGCGCGGTAGGCTTTGCGGCGCTCGGCTTCCTTAAGAATGCGTTTACGAAGACGCAGGTTCTGCGGCGTGACTTCGACGAATTCGTCGAAGTCGATATATTCGATCGAGCGTTCGAGCGAGAGTTTGGTCGCGGGCGTAAGTGAGGCGGCAACACCTTCGCCTTGGGAGCGGAAGTTAACGAGCTTTTTTTCGCGCACAGCGTTGACGACGATGTCTTCTTTACGCGGACTTTCGCCGATGACCATCCCTTCGTAGACCTTTTCGCCCGGGTTGACGAAGAGTTTTCCGCGCTCTTGGCACATAGCGAGGGCATAGGCTGTGGTTTCGCCAGCTCCGGTGGCGACGAGCGTCCCAGTAATACGCGTGAGCACTTCGCCGGCGTAGGGACCGTATTTTTTGAACAAATGGCTTAGGACACCACGGCCGCTGGTAGCGTTGACGACGTTGATTTCCAAACCGATCAGGCTGCGAGTGGTGATGACGGCTTCGATCATTGTGGAGTGCGAGAGCTTTTTTATGTTTGTGAGCCGGCCTTTGCGGTTGGCGAGATTTTGCATGATCGCGCCGACAGCTTCGTCGGGCACTTCGATCCAGATGGTTTCGTAAGGTTCGAGGCGTTCGCCCGCTTCGCCGATCTTCTCGATGGCTGTCGGGCGTGATACGAGCAGCTCATAGCCTTCGCGGCGCATGGTTTCGACGAGCACAGCAACTTGCATGGCGCCGCGCGCCTTGACATTAAAAACGCCCGTTTTCCCGGAATCTTTGATATGAATTGAGACGTTTGTTTTCAGCTCGCGCATGAGGCGCTCGCGGAGCTGGCGCGAAGTGACGAGTTTGCCTTCCTGGCCGACTAGCGGGCCGTCGTTGACACAAAACTGCATTTCGAGGGTCGGCGGGTCGATTGGGGTGAAGGGGAGAAGATGGGATTCTTCGCGGATGTCGAGCGTGTCGCCGATATCGACATCTTCAAATCCGGAAAGACCTACGATGTTGCCGGCTTCGGCGGTTTCGACTTCGCGCTGGCCGAGACCGGTAAACTCGAAAATCTTTGTGATCTTGGCGCGAACCTTTTTACCGGCTTCTGCGTGGCGGATGACGAAGACCGGATCGCCGACATTGATGGTGCCGCCGAGAGCTTTCCCGACGGCGATACGGCCGACGTAGTCGCTCCAATCAAGGTTGGAGACGAGCATCTGGAATGGCTCTTCCGGCTTGGCGAACGGTGGCGGGATGTGGTTAATGATGGTCTCGAAAAGTGGGGTCATATCCTTCTTCTCGTCGCTGAGCTTATATACCATGTAATCGTCGCGACCCGAGCCATAGACGACGGGCGCATCGAACTGGTTTTCGCTGGCTTCGAGTTCGATGAGGAGCTCGAGCACCTTGTCATACACTTTGACAGGATCGGCGTTGTCGCGGTCGATCTTGTTGATAACGACCACGACTTTCAGACCGTAGGCGAGAGCCTTGCGGAGCACGAAACGGGTTTGTGCTTGTGGACCATCATAGGCGTCGACCACGAGTAGGACACCGTCGACCATGCGGAGAGCGCGTTCGACTTCGCCGCCGAAATCAGCGTGACCGGGCGTATCGAGGATATTGATGATCTTGTCCTGCCAGTGCACCGACGTGTTCTTGGCTTTAATGGTGATGCCCTTTTCTTTTTCCAGATCCATGGAGTCCATAGCGCGCTCTTCGATGCGCCGATTGGCACGATAAACGCTCCCCTCCTTCAGAAGCTTGTCGACGAGGGTGGTTTTACCATGGTCAACATGGGCAATAATCGCGATGTTACGAATGCTCTTATTGATGGCCATAAACACTTAAAAGAATAAAAATAGAAAATGCGTAATGGCTCTAGTGGTTGGCAAGAAGGAAGCTTAACTAATTTTCCTGTGCCGGAAGCTGACAGATAAAACTCGTGTTCAACTGACTTCGGTACCGAAGACGACGAGGCAGCTCCGTAACGTTTGAGGAACTGCAATAGCGTGACGAGGCCTACCCGGGTTGCCCTTGTCAGCGGGTTTGGTGACGAAAAAGGCCCGAAAGAGACGCTGCCGGACTGCTGGCTTGATGTCCGGTCCGTTATTCGCGGCCGCTACGACAAGGTAGTTGCTTGGTTTGGACTCGGTTTCGTGCTCTGGAATATCGGCGGTCGTGAGAGTCTTAGTCTTGGCGGAGCGGGGTATTCCCTTTCAGCAGGGCATGGTGTCGCAGGCATTGACGCAGAGATTTGTAATGGTTTGGTAAGTAGTTTTAGTCGGATCGAACACGATAAGCGGGAGGTCGGCTGGTACGTCGGCAGTTACTTCAAATTCGCGCCCAAAGGTCTCCTAGATTACCGACAATTTCGCTGATGATAAAGTAAATGGCGGCGTGTTTCACTTCACCGTCCACTCCGTGGGTAAATACCAACAACTGGCACAGCAACGTGCCAGCGCGATGCGCGATCTTTGGCGCGGTTAGCAGAAAAGTCGGTAGTGTACCCAGTACCCAACTACAAACCGGTGCGCAGCTGCCGGAAGACTTCCAAACCGTTTATTTCCGATATTATGACTAGTCGAGTAGGATCAGATCGGGGCCCGGTCGTGTCGGACGGCGGCCAAGGTTTCACAGCTGTTCTTGTTGACAATGACGTGATGCCCTCCCGTTTCGATCAGCGAGCATAGGAGCAGACAGTCCTTGGGGTCGTCGTTGACGACAAGAATCTTAGCGAAAGCAACCGAGCTTACAATGGCGACAAGGGAGGGGAGGAGTCGACCAGCTTGGTGATGATCTGGCAGAGCTGAGCAAGGCTGGATTGGTTTGTGGATGATAGGTGGTTGCTGCTGGTATCAAGACAGCAAACGCGTCTTCGACCATGGCAAGGGAGGGCGGTCAGCGCAAATGATGGAGGACAAGTGTGCGCGTGCTTGCCTACAGGTATCGAGTTGCTTCGAAACCATTCATTTTAGGCATATGAATGCTATTTAGCACGAGGTCTGGTTTGGCTGTTTTCGGCCAGAGCGAGAGCCTCACGGCCGTTGCGCTCGATTGAAACCCGAAAATGAAACTGTTCGAGGTAATTCGTGAGGACTGCGGTTTTGGTAGGATTGTCTTCGACGATAAACAAATGCGCGCTCGATATCTGCGACGCTAGCGGCTGGTACGCTAGTTAGCAGACTGAGATGGGCGCGATTTCCCCTTCCCTTCGGGGTAAATTTCACCGCGTTGGAAAGGAGCTTTACCAACACCTGTTTGAACCGGAGCCGATAGACTTCCACGTTTTTAGGTAGGTTGTCTGCGTAGTCGGCTTCAATCGTGGTCTCTTTTTCCCTTTCTCGCGTGCCGGTTTTGCAGAATGAGGCACAGGCTTGCTTCGTAAGTGTTGTGTAGATTAATTTAGATTGCTTGGGTGCAGATCAAAGATAAAAATGCTAGCTTCGATTTTTTAGAGATCAAAAATGCTATTTATGAACACGGTTAGATACTGTTTGTTTTAGCGGATGCTGCTTAAGCATTCAGCTTGGCGCTTGTTTACAGATCCCGTAGCATGTCTGGGTATCATCGAGCCCGATGGCACGCTTTTGCGTGCTTTCCAAAAAAACGGGAGAGCAGCTGGCTGCAATTGTTCGTGCGTACGGTCGTGTTCCTTTACGGTGTTGGCCAAATCTTGGTGCGGGTGGCTGAGAACATTGGCCTTGTCGTGCACGGAAGTGCACAGCTGGCTGAGTTTGCGGGTAGAAAAACGCGTGATTGCGGGAGTGGCCACCGGCTCGGGACCGACCAAAGCGCCGGCTTCTGCATCCAGTTGCTGTAACGGGTGAGTGATACCAAGTGCTGTGTGCCCCGGGCGACTAGTGTGGCGAGCCTAGTGACTAGCATGCCCCACAACAGGGTGCCGGCATTAGTTACGTTACAGGTTGACGGTGCTGCGTTGCGTGGCCCAGATCGGTTTCATTATATAAATGTGCTAGCTTCCTTCTGGCACAAAGTTGGAAACTGCGAGTTTGCGCTCCAATTTTCCGGAAGCAGGGCCAGAAGCGTAGAAGTGTTACCACACGACCTGGCTGCATGACAGCGAGAGCGACTGGTTTCGCCCGAAGGTGGCCGACGGAGAATAATTGGGACACAAGGCGGGAAAACCCATGTGCTGGCGCCAGCTAACGATGACGAGATTGCTGTTATGCGTGCAAGGTCTCCCGATGAGCTGGAAATCGAACCATTAATATATAATATAATATATTATATATTATCACATGCACATATAAAAAGGTCGAAAACGTGGTGGCAACGGTTCGAAAAATAATCACAATGGTTGACGTTTAGGGCCTACTGAACAAGCAGATTGCTTTTTGGTCAGTGGCTGGTACGATGACGATAATGTTGCTCGACTTTGTCGAGCTTACCAACATGGTAAGCATGCCCGTCCAATGGCTGTGTCAGTTGGTTCAGTTGGTCGCACAGACAGTTGTGGTCGGTTTCGCCCAGAAACTAGGTGTCTGAGTGTATCTACGGTGCGTCGACGCTAGTCGAAGTATGTCTAGAAGCTGGTGGCCGATGTCTCAGGTGATATCGTCGAACGCGACGCTCTGATTTGAGTGCGGGCCACACAGTCAAAGACGCGACCGGTCAGTAAACCAAGTGCTGCAATTACCACGAGAGCGATGACCTTGAAATGCTGAAAATAATACCTCGAACAGTAGCAAGCCCGCACGAGGTGCGGGCGGTAGCCGATGGCATCGTTCAAACGGTCTCCCAGAAAAATAGTCAACAAAGTACCCAGCATTCTATTGATCGAATGTTTCAAAACGACCGCCCCACTGGTTGGAAATGAAAAATTTTCTAAGGAGAAGACGTAGACCGTGATGAGGGGAGTGCTGAAAAATAATGGGGCACACTGGCTGCGATTAGGCTGATGTCTTTTTGTGCACCAGCCGGCTGCCAATGGCTGTGTCTCCAGCGTCAAGCAGATTAGACCCGGGTGCCTCCCCATCTCTATCCAAGTGCGGCTGAAGGTTGTCTCTGTGGCAGGGGCCTTGCATACTGTAGCGTAAAAATAGCTAAACAACAGAGTGGCGACAACTCCTAGCATGAGCTCGGTCCAGTCACATACGGAGAAGCCGTATCCGCTAATTTAAAAGCCAATGGCTCCTGCGGCGGAGGGCCAGCAGGAGCCTAGCTTTCCGGAAAGGTCTGCTTACTTTTTAGGAAAATAGAAAAATTGCGTCACCGAGCTCACTCGCTTAAAGGGAAACATGGATGGAATCGGGGCAGGTTCGGACAGTGCCCCGGACTTGCTTGGTCCGTTAGGTTTTAGGTTGAAAAGGCGGTCCGTCGCGCTGCCAAAGGCTTTATATTAAAGAAAAAGCTAAAAGACTTTGCCGCTTCCGGTCCAAGCACCGTGAATGCCTTTTATATTTGCATCGCGTTTGGCACACTCGGTGTTTGGAATGTCAAGCTCTTCCGATGCTACCTACCTACCGTGGCAATCGATGGTATCGATCTCGTAGCGGGACTGTTCCGATCCTTTAAGATCAGAATCTATCGATTAAGGTCTCTATGTTCGGTTCAGCGTTCATCTGTTGGTCAATCGCTCATTGGATGGGAGCACGGCACGTCATGCAAGAGCAAGCTTGTACTGGCTTTGGCATCTTAGCCGCGGGGAACGGCCATTGTTTTTGACGATGCGCTGGTCTCGTGCGACGGATCTGACCCCCTTACTCCTCAGGATGCGTTTGGCTTGCAACTTGGGTGATGCATTTTGCGCGCTGTCCCAAGCTTGAAAGGTTCAGAGGATTTTGCCAATCTTGCATCGTTCCACGCAATGACGTGTTCATTACGTTTCCCTTTTGTTGCACGAAGGAAAGCGACAGCCTTCTTGAATACCTTGCTGTGTCCTGGTCGTGCAGTGGCAGCCGCACCCTTTTGGATAACTGCCAGGGGAGGGGCCCGAGGCCGAAATTGCCTTGCGCTCCTGACTCGGATATGCGGTTTAGGTTTGTGCTTCGCTGCTCAGTTCCTATATAGTCTATATATTATATTATAGTATTTAGTTGTAAAAGTAGACTAGTTTCGACATCATCTAGAGGAAACGCGAGGTTGCGCTAGGCGCGAGGGACGGACCATACCACTTGCGGTTTACCTTTCTGAGGTTGTTCGGGACTATGCCCCTAGTTGCGTCTTTGACGGTTTTTTATGCCGTCTGGTTATCGACTATTCGATTAAGGAGCTGAACTGAGCTTGTTTAGCCGTGCCGTAATACTTTTTATAGGCTATATTCATAATTAACAAAATTAGTCGCCAAACCCTGTGGGTAAATTGCGGCTTTTTTGTTATTTCTCAGTTGTTTACAAATTACTTGCCACAACAACAGGGCTGATTTGGGCTCAATTTTTATGCTCGCACCACAAGATCTTCCCATTTATGAGCTTGAGTCGAGGCTCGTCGTGTTGCTGCGCTCGCAAGGCCGGCTAATCGTGCAGGCGCCGACCGGATCGGGAAAATCTACCCAAGTGCCGCAAATGCTGTTAAATCACGGTTTTCTTGGCGAAGGCGAGGTCGTGGTTTTGCAGCCACGCCGGTTGGCCGCTCGCATGCTGGCCAAACGTGTTGCTGAAGAAGTGGGCACGCAGCTTGGAAATCTGGTAGGCTATCAAATCCGGCTGGATTCGCGTGTTTCGGAAAAAACGCGCATCCGTTTTGTGACGGAAGGAATTTTACTGCGGCAGATGGTTTTTGATTTTACTTTACGCGGTGTTGCGGCTATTGTATTTGACGAGTTCCACGAACGCCACCTCTATGGCGACATTTCCCTTGCCCGTGCAATGCAAATCCAGCAGGCGAAACGTGATGACCTAAAAATCGTCGTGATGTCCGCCACGTTTGATATCGCTGAGCTCAATAGCTATCTAGCTCCCTGTGGTGTTTTGACTTCGCAAGGCCGCACGTTTCCGGTTACGGTTGAATACTTACCGAACCCGGTCAACTTCGAACACGACCCTGTTTGGACTGTCGCAGCAGGTGAGTGTGAGCGTGTGGCCGTGCAGACTGCTGGCGATCTGCTGGTCTTCATGCCGGGTGTCTACGAGATCAATCGAACAGTGCAGGAGGTTCAGGGGTCGCGCGTGCTGCGGGATTTCATTTGCTTCCCGCTCCATGGCGAACTGGAGCCCGAGCAGCAGGACTGCGCTGTTGCGTGCTACGAGGCGCGAAAGATCATCGTCTCGACCAACGTGGCGGAAGCTTCGCTTACCATCGACGGTATCACGGCAGTAATCGACAGTGGGCTCGCGCGGGTGGCGCGGTTCGATCCGAATCGGGGTATCAATACATTGTTGATTAAAAAAATTTCCGTGGCCTCCTCCGACCAGCGCGCTGGCCGCGCTGGCCGCACGGCTCCTGGCGTTTGTGTGCGGCTTTGGACGGAACGCGAGCAGGCCCAGCGGCTGTTGCAGGAACTGCCGGAAGTGAAGCGGCTTGATCTCACGGAAGTCGTGCTGATGCTGAAGGCCTCCGCCATCGACAACACCGTGAGTTTCCCCTGGCTCGAAAAACCGGAACCGAAAGCGCTGGATCGGGCGGAAACCCTGCTGGAAGATCTGGGCGCTCTGCACGGAACGAGAAAGGTAATTACCGACGTCGGCCGCAAAATGCTGCGTTTCCCTGTGCACCCGCGTTATGCGCGCATGCTTCTCGCGGCCCAGAGCTATGGCTGTGTGCGCCAGATTGCGCTGATTGCAGCGTTGACGCAGGGGCGGAATTTCCTTCTGCGCAATATTGACAAAAAAATGGAGGAAGCCCGCGAGGAATTGCTGGGGGAGGAGCGCGAGTCCGATTTTTTTCTCCTCATGCGAGCGTGGCGTTATGTCGATAAAGCCAACTACAACTTGGATACGTGCCATCGTCTCGGGATTCATGTGCAGGGAGTCCGACGGGTTGGACTGCTGTTCGAACAGTTTTTGGAAATCGCTGCGGCCGAGAAGTTGGACACCATTGAACAGCGAATCGACGGCACGGCTGTGCGCAAATGCGTGCTGCTCGGCTTCAGCGACCAGCTCGCCCGCCGGATCGACCGGGGCACGCTCCGTTGCGAACTTGTGCACCAGCGCCGAGGTATGCTTTCACGTGAAAGCGCTGTGCAGAAGGCACCGTTGCTCGTGGCCACCGAGATCACCGAGGTCGAGTACCGCGGCAAAGTGACCACACTGCTCGGGCTTTGTACTAGCGTGGAGATGGCGTGGCTGAAGGAGCTGTTCCCTGGGGATTTTACCGACGCCAGTGGCGTGTTTTACGACGAAACGCAGCGTCGAGTGCTGGCGCGCAAAGAACAGCGCTTTCGCGATCTGGTGCTCGAATCAAAACAGACGGAGAAGGAGCCTGCCGCCGGCGAAGCGGCCGCAATCCTTACGCGCAAAGTCCTGACCGGGCACATCGAGCTCGGCGAATGGAACGAATCCGTGGAAGCTTGGATCACACGGGTAAACTGCCTTGCGAAATGGTGGCCAGAGCTCGAAGTAACCCCAGTTACGAACGCCAGTCGTGCTACCTTGGTTGAACAAGTCTGCTATGGCAGCTACAGCGCGCGGGAGCTGCGCGACAAACCAGTGATGCCTATTTTGCGCGACTGGTTGCTGCCGGAGCAACTGGCGGTGCTCGACAAATATTTGCCTGAGCGCATCCTCATGGCGAACGGTCGCAAAGCACGCATGGCCTATTCCAAGGCCGGTCCGCCCGTCCTTAGGGCCCGCATTCAGGAGTTATATGGCGTTGACTCCAAGCTCTCCTTGGGACAAGGCCGCGTGCCGGTCAAAATCGAGGTGCTCGGGCCAAATCAACAGCCAGTTCAGGTGACGGACGATCTCTCTAACTTCTGGCGTGAACAGTACCCTAAGATCAAAGCGGAGCTTTCTCGACGCTACCCATGCCACGAGTGGCATTAGACAGCCGGATCAGCGGCCAGCGGCTGGCGGGGGGCTCGTGGATTTTTGCGGCATTGGCCTTTTGCGGCGATTCAGACTCAGGGGGCATGTGTAGCGTAAGCTGATTTGGCTGCGTTGTATTCCGCGTGTACAGTTATTAGTTGTTCCGGCCGGCACGCTTGGCCGTCGAGAGTTCAGCCATCAGCATTTCGGTTAAGCGCGGCTTGAATCGGTTCTTTTGGTGTCGGGACGCGAAGGGGGAGCGTTGGAAGGAAGTCCGATGCGGTGCTAGGTTTCCCTGGCTAGGCAGGATGGGTATCAGATGCTAGCGAAAAACGTGGAATGAATGTTTGCCAGTGCGGCGTCCTAAGTGTGGTTGCGCTTTTGATTTGGTTTGAATTTCGTTTCTCACGATTCAAGGGGAATCGTGGAACCTGTTTTGTGGATCATATGCACTAGCTGCGCTTGCTGTGAGCGGTCATAGGGCGGCTTTGCTTTCACCGGCGGAGCGGTGCGCACAGATTTTGACGATTTCTTGTAGGACAGCCATTATGCCGAGGCCGAAGAAATCGATTCTAGCGATGCCAAAGATTCTCATAGTTATCTTTTTCTTGCTGGCATAAGCTGCGGTCGGGTATTCTGGCCGGCTGCGCGGTACGGTTTTGTCAAACTGGCCCTTGGCAGATCACCATGTCGCCGGGAATGCTGGCTGAGTTGGCGCTTGGAGACCTTGGTGAAGGTGCTCGAGTGTGAATATCGCCCATAATCGCGGGCGCCTGGCGCCCAGGCGGGGCTATTTTTAGCTATTTCTGAATAGTCAGCGTCTTGGGAAATAGGGTCGAGTTCGTCCTCACCGAAAACGGACACCTTGCCAACTTTGCGGATTGTTCTGCGGCTGCGGTAGGTGATGGGTGGCAGCGCTGCGGCGGCTGTAGCGCTGATTAGACTTTCTGGATGATCTTTTCGTGTTATTTGGCTACTCGGAAACCTATCTAAATCGATGTCTGGCTAGGATGGTTTACCGTCACAGCCTACGCGACTGTCATTAAAAAAACATCGAGAAGTAGCCGGTGTTTTATGGGACATCACCGCAGCGATGCTGCAGGTTTTGCACGAGGATGTTGTTTCCACTGGCCTAGTGACAGATACCTAAAGCGGTGAGAAAATAGTCGGAGGACTTTAGATGTGCGATGAACGCGAGCTCGCGATCGACTTGCGCCCGTAGCCCGGGTGTAACGGGCATCCTCGACACGCTACGGGAAAAGGGGATAAAAAAAGCTTTCCATCGATTTGGCGGCCAGAGCAGGAAACGAAGGAAAGAAGGAAACTCGTGGCCGAGGCTTTGCAGTGTGAACTCGAGCTGCTGTTTTAGCCGGACGGAGTTTTTTAGTGTTTCCGGCTAGGTTGGTAAACAGCTTTTGTATCGTGTTCGGCGACTTGAGTGCTTGCTGTTCGTTGACCTCTAGTTGTCGTCTGATCGAGTTGAGATTGTTGTGCAGGTAGGCAAAACGTCTGAGGATGTGGTGGTCAGCGTGTGCGTAGTTCACGAGGTTGGCCGCGGCGAAGCCGAACATTCGCAGTTGCGTGAGTCGGGCGTAGCTTTTTTAATCAGCAGTGAGAGTGTAAAATCGACAGCGAGTAATGCGGTTCTGACTTCCTTTTAGAGAACGGCGTTTTGGTGTGCAGATCAGAGCGTCGGGAAAGTGCCCGATGGCTTGCGGGGCTGCTATGCCGGCGGTGCAGACTGGTGGACTGATTTCGAGCACGAGGCATAGTTTCGCACTGGGAACGGAAGACCACGGCGTTTGCACGACGAGCGCTACATCCGTGGGTTCCACGGTGATAACATTGCAGGCTGGAAATCTTTTCAATCGGCTAGTAGCGTCTGGCGGAGATCGAGGAGGGGGCGACCGAAATTGGCGTTGCGGGCGAAAAGATCGGTCGCCTGCAATGCTTGATCCATGCTCTGGCAACGCTTCCAGACCAAGTTCACAAGTTCACAAGTTCGTTCGCAGGATATGAACACGGGTCAAAGTCATCGGTGCTATTGGTCAGCGCCATGCGCTGGTGCGTGTGGCGGGTGACATGTAGCAACCGACAGAAGAAAAATTGTCCAACCGCAACTCGGTGCAGTGCAGACAGTTTCGGTTACGGCTCTGAGGGGGAAGGCCGCTGTTGGTAAGTTCATCGATTATGGGGAGTCCGGTGGCCAGCGAACTGGAACGCGGTTAGGAAGCGTTTGGCGAGCAGATGTCGGAGCGTAGCTGGTTTTCCCAGTGCGGCGCATGGAGAAGCGGCGGAAAAATTTTTAATTCGAGTGTGTTCAAAGGAGGCTAGTCACCACGCTTTGAATGACGATTCCCCTGGCAGGAAGAAGACCCGGAATAGCACGGATTTTTGGTGTGAAGAAACGGCTGGCTTTGGGTGAGAAAAACGTGTTGCCATCGAAGCTGTAGGTGCTTGCCATCGAGTTGCCTGCGTACACGAAACACGAAAATCCTGGCGCTTGGCGCGAAGCAAAAGGTGGTTGTATCGAAGGAGGGCGTAGCTGTCGGCTTCTTGCTTATTGGTAACGGGCGGGCCGGCGGGAATGATACCGTAAAGTGGGACGCGGTCTCGCGTGGCTGGTCGGGCTTTTTGTTGCGGATTGAGGAAAGTCCGGGGTTCCCAGACGATGCGATTCAAGGGCGCTTTTTCTTCGATAGCACGGAAGTGATGGGTAATGGCAAAGGGGCTTGCAAATCTGAAGTGGATCTTGGCTTCGTGGCTCGTTGGGGTGATGGCCATAATGGGTGTTATACGCCTGTATTGAAGTCGAACAGGCAGAAGCGAATGTATAGTGTTCAAATTAAAACACTAATCGCGCTAGAGTAAGAGAGAATGTTAGAATTTCTCAACTTCTTTAAATTTAAATTGCGGTGGCTGCGCGGCTAGCTTTTGGCGTTGATTAATGCCAAATCCATGAACGCTGGCTGTGGGTTGGTAAGTTACCGTATTTGAGCCAAACACTAGGCTAGTGACAGCTGTGAGGTGGCGCTTGTAGAGTTTGAGCGGTTTGCTGCTGAGCGTGTAGCGGGTACTGTAAAATTACTGTTGTGTTACATATTACATTACTGTTGTATTACTGTTGTGCGAGTTAGTTGGGTACGGGGGGTAGGGCGGCACCGTGATCGACCGTGATACTCTTGTCGGCTTCGACTGAAAGCCCCAGTAAATCTACGGCGTTGTAGCACGTGTTGGCGTTGGTGACTTTGAGCCAGTCGGCGCCGGGAAGTTTGGAATGGAAGCTCGTGAAACGGGTAGCTACGATCTATATAGACATCTTTCTCTTTTTTGGTTTTGATCTCGAGATAGACTATCGCAGTTGTTCAAATTGTTGCAATTTAATGGTTTGAAAATCTGACGGCTTCGCCTGGCGGCAGAGCGACTAGCTGGCCTTGTGGCTTGGAGGGTAGCAGGAACGCTGGCTAAGATGGGAACCGTGCCAGGCGCAGTATACGTGACGGGACTGAACGCTCGCAGGTTGCAGGCCTTCGCTGCGGACGCGCGCTGGTGTCGGTGCCAGGCTTGAACAGACTGCGGAGCACGATGCGGTTGGTTCTGGGGATGAGGTTGCTCGTGGAATGGATTTTGCTAGCGTTTTTTCCCAGACAGAGAATCTGATGCTCGCGGTACCAGGAGCTGAGACGTTTCTCGCTCGCGAGTCGGTGCCGGCCAACTCACTCAGTGAGGTTACGAAATCCCTGCATCGATTCGCTGAATCATTTTTAGGTGGAGGTTTATCCGCCGGCCTGCGGTCGAGCGACCTGAAACTCCGCCGAACATGCTACAGCCCGGTTTGTTACCGAACTTACAGTCAAGTAGCATCGCTGGCGTTCTTAAGAATACCGGCTGGACCGACGGGATTTTTGTGGAACGACAGCTCGCTGCGATGGATATGTCCGAGGCAAAAGTGGCAACTAGAAAAGCGCGAAAGACATGATGGCCGCTGCAAAAAATTGCGAAGAACGTTCAAAATGCCCGAGCCGTCGGAGTCCCAATACGGCACTTTATCGGCGGGTATTTCTCAGTTGATGTACCAAAAAAGCGGCGATCTTTGCTTCTTGGATAGGGTAACGCGGGGCCGTAGGTTTGGCAGATACATCATTGTATCTGCAGAGTTTCCACATCTGGCCGCTGGCTGCGAGCCCATGCGTAAAGAATAGAATAGCACTGTCTTGATGCGTTACACTGGAGCGAACCGCGCTGTCTTCCGAATCGTGGTTGGCGATGTGAAACGAGCTTTGTTGTTGGCGTGATTAACGGCTACCTTACAGAAGCGCAATTCGCTTCCGGTCCTTCGCGGCTCTAACACCAAGAGCTTTTGGTTCATCATGTTATCGATGATGGCGGAAAATTCCCAACAGCGGCGTGCATTGCAAAACTGCAGGGAACTCACGTTAGCGTTGCAGCGTTTGGTGAGCGAGGTAGTGCCGGTAAGAGTACAGTACATCGCGATAGGTCGGATTATGGGTGAGGGTGATCCCGCAGGCCATTGCCGAAGCTGCAGAAAAGCATGAAACCGATATCATGGCTTCGGATGTTATTTTTCTGGTTTGATCAGAGCGGTTTGTTTTCCGCGTCCGGACGTGTCAGCTGGCATCTTGGGGTGGCTTTTAACAGATACTATATAGAATAGATAGAGTGAACCTGAGAAAAAATTACTGGTCCAATAGTTATAGTTCGATTTTGATGGTGGCGAGTTTCTGTTTTAAAAGGTGTACGACAGGGTACGTCATCGTCGAGTAGGTGGGCGAACCCCCAATCTTGGAGCAAGGCCGCACTGGCAAAGAAGGCTAGGCTGACGAATTCAACGGCCCAGGGGTATGTTTCCCATGCGAAAGGTGACGGAGACCGAGAGTTGGGGACTTCGCGCGGATCTTTGTCTTGTGCTCGATGTTGAGGTAGGTTTTGGCGGACATTTGTGATTCGTAGAATTCGACGAGACGCACGCCCTCGCGCGGTTTGATCAGGTCTTTGCGTGTAGCCGTGTCGATCTGTTGCTTCAAGCGTCGGCAAAGTTCCCCCCATTGGTATTGTACGCTCTCGATAACATCGGAAACACGGGATCCGGCAATCGCTTCCTCGATGTAGTATCCGTTAGGCTCGTCGTTTTCGAGGAAAACGTGGACTTCGTTGACGCGACCAAAGAGGTTATGGAGGTCGCCCATTATGTCCTGATAGGCGCCCGTAAGATAGATACCTAGGTAGTAGGGCTGTCCGTCCTTCAGTGGGTGAAGATTTAGGTAGTCCTTTGTGTCTTGCAGGTCGATGAAGCTAGCGATCTTGCCGTCGGAGTCGCAGGTGATGTCAACGAGGATGGCGTTGACCGTTGGTTTCTCGTTTAGACGGTGGATCGGCGTAACCGGGAAAAGTTGCTTGAGCGCCCACGAATCGAGCAGCGACTGGAAAACGGAAAAGTTGCAGACGTATTGGTCCGCGAGAAGCTTTTTGAGGTCGTAGAGTTCCTCAGGTTGGTAGCGGTTGTTGGAACTTTCGTGATCGATTTGCGAGCAAATCTGCCAGAAGAGCTGTTCGGCCGCGGCGCGGTTCTCAAGGTCGAGGTAACCGAGGTTGAAAAGGGAAAATGCCTCTTCCTTTTTCTGTAGCGCATCGTGGTAGCGTTCAAGACGGCCGAGCTTGGATTTATTTTTTAGCAACTCGGCGAGATCGTCAACAATCTTATGACGTGTTTTCGGCTGGTGCTGTTTACCGAGGGATTCGCGCTTGTTAATACGTTCGAAAACCTCAACGACGAGCATCGAGTGCGGAGCGACGATCGCGCGGCCGGACTCGCTGACGATGTCGGGCACCGGCACATCGGAACCAGTACAGATGTCGCGGATGTTCGAGATTACGTCGCGGGCGTATTCGCTGAGCGAGTAGTTCATCGACGACTCGAAATTTGTGCGCGAGCCATCGTAATCGATACCGAGGCCTCCACCGACATCGAGGTAGCCCATCGGGAATCCCATTTTCGCGAGCTGGCAGTAGAATCGAGCGGCTTCGGTGACGGCGGCCTTGATTGTGATGATATTGGGGACTTGTGAGCCGATGTGAAAATGGACGAGACACAGGTACTGCTGCATTTTGGCGGCGCGCAGCTTTTCGATGGCGAAAAGGATCTCGGCGGTATTCAGGCCGAACTTGGCGTTGTCTCCGGTGGAGGATGACCACTTGCCTTCGCCACGTGTCTGGAGTTTCACGCGGAAGCCGATCATCGGCTTCACGCAGGTTTCCTTGAAAATCTCGATGATGCTGTCGACCTCGGAGAGCTGCTCGATGACGATGATGATCTTCTTGCCAAGTTTGCGGCCGAGAAGGGCGAGCCTCATGTAGTCGCTGTCCTTGTAGCCGTTGCAAATAATCAATCGTTGCGAGTCTTCATGAATCGCGAGGATAATCATGAGCTCGGGCTTGGAGCCGGCTTCGAGGCCGTAATTGAAATCCTTGCCGGCCGCCACGATTTCGTCCACGACCTCGCGGAGCTGGTTGACCTTGATGGGGAACACGCCGCGATACTCTCCTTTGTAGCCTTCCTCCTTTATGGCTTGGGTGAAAGCGGTGTTTAGCTGGATGATACGGTCGAGCAGCTTGTCCTGAAAACGGACAACCATTGGCGCTTTCAGACCCATGCCGACGGCTTCATCAACGACGTCCATTACTCGGATGGCCCGCCCGTCGGCGAGTGGCTGGACCTGTACGAAGCCTTCCGTATCGACCGAGAAATGGGTGGCACCCCAGCGTTTAAACCCGTAATGCTCTTCGGATTGCGCGGCAGACCAGGTGGATTTGCTCTTCAAAAGGGAGAATGCGAACAGTCTTGGTTAAGCTTGCTTTTTATTGGAGGGCTTCGATTAATCGCTCTTTTATTTTTTAAAACCCGCCAAGAATCAATGACTAAAGTGTTGCTTTTCCTTGCCCAAACTCAATCCACTGCTTCCACTTTCCCTGGCGGCTTTGGTGCTTTGATGCAGTTTATTCCTCTCATTTTGATGCTTGGCGCGATGTATTTTCTCCTGATTGCCCCCCAGCGAAAAAAACAGAAAGAACACGAAAAAATGCTGAAGACTTTGAAGGCAGGCGACGAGATTATTACTACTGGCGGACTCTACGCAACGATTACCACCGTGCGCGACGATTGTTTTGTCGTCCGAATTGGTGAGAACAAAGTCGGTCTCAGGAAAGGCTTTATAAACCAGCTGGTGAAACGCGGCGACGCAGCCTAAGTATTAGCAGTATTAGTATTCAGCGTGATTTTCTTTTCGTCCATTTATCGCCTCGTGCGTGGGTGGGGTGGGCGGCTTTAACAATTACTAATCCATGCTTTTTCGTAAACGCTGGAAAATAACTCTGTCCGCTGCACTCGTGTTGTGGGCAGTTTTTACCCTAATTCCGTTGAGGGACCAGGAGCTTGGTTTCTACGTTAAAAACCACGTTTCCGCCAAAACGGAGGTTTTCTCCAAGCTTATGGCGCAAGTTGATGAGCGCATCCAAAAAGGCCAGGCTCCGAGTGTTTATGTGGCGCTCAAGCAAATAGGCCACGAACAGAAGCTCGACCTCTCGCAATTCTTCCCCGATATCCGCTTCGAGGCTACGCTACACAACGTCGACAAGCGCAACCAAATCCTTCTCGACGAACTGCTGCGCCGTTCCAAAGGCCGCCTCCAACTAGGCCTCGACCTCAAAGGCGGCGTTGCTTTCACACTCGAAGTCGACCCCCACGTTGCGAACAAAGGCGACCAGCGTGTTCGCAAGGAGAAGCTCGACAAGGCGATGGAAATTATCGGCGCTCGCGTAAACTACCTCGGCGTTGCCGAGCCAATCATTCGTGCTATCGGCGAAAACCGCATCGAAGTGCAGATGCCTGGCGTTTCGACGAATGACAATCCCGAGGTCGTGAATAGCCTCAAGAAACCTGCTCGCCTCGATTTCCGCATCGTTAACCCAATCGTGGCTCCACCGTTGCCCGCTCCCGCCGGCTACGAAGCGATGAACATTCATTACGAAGGCCGCCAAGGGCAGGACTATGCCGAGGACCTTTATGTGAAATGCGTCCCGGAAATGACTGGCGAAGGCGTTTCTGAGGCTTACCCGGTGGTGGATGAGTTTAGCCGCTACAAGATCATCCTGAAGTTCAAAAAGGAAGGACGTGCGCGTTTTGCACAAGTGACCAAGGAAGTTGCTAAGGAAAGCCAGTACTCAGGTGCCCGCGGTCGCCTCGCGATTGTGCTCGACGGAAAACTTTATTCTGCTCCTGGAATCGAAAAGGAAATCGACAGCGATACCGCCGAGATAAGCGGCTCATTTTCGCGCCGCGAAGCGATCGATCTCGCGAATGTGTTGAATAACCCGTTGGATCTTCCGCTCCAGGTCAAGCAGCAATACGAGGTCGGCCCCTCGCTTGCGGCTGACGCCGTCTCCAGCGGCGTTCGCGCTTCTATCATCGGGGCTACGGCGGTCGCTGCTTTCATGGTGATGTTCTATACTATCGGCGGCTTCGTTGCCATCGCCTCGTTGGCGGTCAACATTCTCATCATTTTGGGCGTCATGGCTAGCCTTGGAGCGACGATGACGTTGCCTGGCCTCGCTGGCATTGTGCTCACGATTGGCATGGCGGTCGACGCGAATATCCTGATCTTCGAACGCATGCGTGAAGAGCTGGCGAAAGATAAGACAATCACGACGGCTAGTCAAAGCGGCTTCCTAAAGGCGCTCCCTACGATTCTCGATGCACACTTGGTGCAGCTTATCATCTGCGCGATCATGATCTGGCTCGGCACTGGCCCGATCAAAGGTTTCGGCGTTACGTTGGCGATCGGCGTGCTTTCCACGCTTTTTTCCGTGCTGATCACTGGGCACTTGTTCATGGAGTTGCTCGTCCACTCGGGCGCTGTGAAGAAGATTAAGATGTTCCGGATGATTAACGATTTGCACGTCGATTTCATAAAGTATGGCAAGGCCTGTTTCATCGCCTCGTGGCTGGTCTTGTTTCTCGGTGTTGGCGTTATCCTCTACAAGGGCGACCGAGTTTATGGCGTCGATTTCTCCGGTGGGGACCTGGTCCAGGTCAATTTCTCCCAAAAGCTCAATCTCACAAAAATTCGCGAGGTAGCGAGCCGCGCCGGAATCGGTGAGGTGATCCTGAATTACGTCAGCCAGCTCGGCAGCGACAAGGAACAGCTCAGCATGGAAACACCCTATGGCCAATCAGACACGCTCTTCAATGCACTTGTTACGACCTATCCGAATGCGGGTTTGGAAAAAGCCGCTACGAGCCAGATCGGTCCCTCGATTGGTAAGGAAATTGAATTAAATGCGCTTCTTGCTGTCGGTGTGTCCATGGCAACGATCCTAATCTATATCGCCTTCCGTTTCGAGCTTGGTTTTGGCATTGGCGCTATGTTCTCCTCGTTACATGACATTCTTATGACCATCGGCATTTTCGTACTTTTCGGACATCAATTTTCGGCTCCAATGGTCGCGGCGATCCTTTGCATTGCCGGTTATTCTATCAATGAAACGGTGGTTGTCTTCGACCGTATCCGTGAGGAATTGAAATTGAACCCAACGGGTTCCCTGCGCGACGTTGTTAACAGCGCAATTCGCAAAGTCTTCGCTCGCACAATCATGACGGCAACGACGACATTGCTTGCGACGCTTTCGCTCCTGGCCTTCGGCGGCGGCGTGCTGCGCGATATCTCCTTCACCTTTCTCGTTGGGATCATAACCTCGACATTCTCGGCCATCTTTATTGCTTCCCAGGTGTTCTACTGGTGGCACAAGGGCGACCGCAAGCACGTCGAGGCACATCAGGGTGTCGGACTGAAATACCAGCTGGCTGCCTCCTCCCGCTCCTCGCAATAACCGAATGAAATGGCTTCGATGCGCTGGAATTACACCCCGGTTCGTAGCGAAAGTGTGGAAGCTCTCTCGCGCCGGCTCCACACGAGCCGGGTGGTGGCCGAGCTGCTGCTACGCATCGGCTTTGCTGATGCGGATGACGCGAGAAAATTTTTATCTTCTGAGCTCGCCGGGATCGGCGATCCCTTTCTAGTTCCCAACGTGCAGCAGGCGGTTGAACGGCTGGTGCAGGCCTTAAAACGTCGGGAGACTGTGTTGGTGTTTGGCGACTACGATGTCGATGGGGTGTGCAGCACAGCACTCCTCGTGAGCATCCTGCGCCGGCTAGGGTTGCAGCTGCGCTACGTCGTGCCACTCCGGATTAAGGAAGGCTATGGGCTCACCCGTATTGCGGTCGATCGGGCTATCGCAGGTGGCAAACCAGATCTCTTTATCGCCCTTGATTGTGGCACCAATTCTATCAAAAGTGTAGCTTATCTACGCAAACTGGGCGTGGACATTATTGTGGTGGACCACCATCGCTCCAAAGAGGAGCTACTTATTAATGCTATCTTGATTAACCCGCATGTCAACGAAGCAAAAAACGATCACGCTTGGCGGCATTTGTGCACGGTGGGTTTGGTTTTTAAACTGCTCCATGGCCTTTTGAAACGCTTGCGGACCGACAATTTTTCCGGGGTTTTCGATATTCGACTCAAGGAGTTTCTGGGCTTGGTCGCAATGGGTACGATTGCCGATGTGGTGCCATTGCACAGCGAGAGTCGCATTTTCGCGCGCTACGGTTTGAAGGAGCTTGCTGCTACCAGTCACCCTGGATTGATCGAGCTTATGCGGGTTTCCGGCTTAAAGCGTGGGCGGGGTGTCTCGTCCGTTGATATTTCCTTTCGGCTCGGTCCACGGATCAATGCCAGCGGCCGTCTCGCGGACGCGGCGATTTCGGTGGACTTACTGCTGAGTGAGGACCAGGTGTTTTGCGCCCAAGCCGCGCAGCGGCTCGAGAATCTAAATCGTGAGCGACAGAAAATCGAATGCGAGATAATGGATCGGGCCGAAAAGCGCGTGAAGCAGGCTTGCGCTGAAGCGGAGAGCATCGTGCTTTTCGACGAGGCCTGGCACCTTGGTGTAGTTGGTATTGTAGCGGGTCGGCTATCGCGGAAATATCATCGTCCGGTGATCATTTTAGGAAACGAGGGGGATCTGGCCAAAGGGTCCGGCCGCAGCGTGCCAGGCTTTAATTTGGTCGAATTGCTGGTGCGTTGTGCCCCGTGTCTCAGTGATTGGGGCGGCCACCCGATGGCGGTGGGCGTTTCGGTGCTAAAAACACGCCTCGACGATTTTCGCAGTCTTTTCGAGTTTGCTGTGAAAGAAACGAATGGGAAGGGCACGGTCGATCCATGTTTCGATCTGTCTATCTGGCTGGATTTAGTAGAGGTTCATGAGCGATTACTCACCGAGCTGGATGTGCTGCATCCTTTTGGTCAGGGAAACCCTGAGCCTTTGTTTGGCATTCGGGGGGTCCGCCTTGCCCGTTCTCCCGAACTCTTTAATGAGATAAACTTTCACTTCTTTGCGGAGGATGCCCGCGGACGCTTGATCAATGGTGTAGCATGGAAACTTGCGCACAAGCTTCCTCCCGTCGGTCGTGAGCTCGAATTGGTCGCGCAGTTGAATTGGAACTACTATAGCGGTCGAAAATCCTTGCAGCTCGAACTGCATGACTGGCGGGAAGTTTGAGCTCGCCGGGAATCGACCTTGCGAGCGCCAAAGTCGCGGTCGGATGGGCACGAACGAAAGCAAAAAAATCTGCTTGCTGCCATGTTCCTTGTTTTACTTGCTTATTGTTTATCTGCGCACCCGTAGCTCAATTGGATAGAGCATCTGACTACGGATCAGAAGGTTTGGGGTTCGACTCCCTACGGGTGCGCCACCTTGCTTCCGATTCGAAATCCGAATTGGTGGCTTTTTTGTCAGCTCGATTAGATGCATTGCTGATTGGTTGATCGTTTGCAGAAGCTGAAAGCAAAAAAGTCCCAAGTCCCCTGTCCGGTGGGCTAAAGAGGGAGAGAACGGCCGAGACGGAGGCTACACAACTTTGGGCAGCGCGACATCCTCCCATTCGATCGAACGGAGATGGCTGCGCTTGTCCTCGTACTGGCTGTGGCGCCGGCGAAGCGACTAGTTTGTCGTTTCCATCAGCATGGTGACCGTTTTATGCATTTCTTCCGCGCATACCGTGTAGTTGATGTTTGGATCGCGAATTTCCACATAAGCTTTCGCACAGAATTGGTGCTCCTGATCGTGTTTTTTGTCGGCATTCTAATTACACACGAATCTTAACGATGTGGTTTTCGCGCCGAAATAGTTGCTGTACTTCTTACCAACATAAGTCTTAAGCGATGGCGTGAGATCCAGACGGATGCCGGACAATACACTTTCGCGGGGGGACTACGTTCTTTATGGTTTCTTTCTTTGGTGTTTGTTCTAAATGCTGGCTGGAAGCAGCCCTTCAGGAAGGCCGCTGATCGTTTTACGGATCGGCAAGTGTAAGGAGCTCTTTTATGCGACGGGAAATGTTTTTGAAATTATTTTTTGTGTCATCTTAGAAGGTTTTTGAACAATCCCTTCCATGCTTGATTTTCCTAACTTCTGCCACTGGTCTCCGTAACTGTGGAAAAATTTGGAACTGGGTCCTGTTTGCCGACGACCGGCTTCTGGCGATCGACAAGCCAGGCTGGCTGGTGGTTTATCCATCAAAATAGCCCGTTGTTGAGCTTTGGCGGGCGTGAGCGCGAAGCTTTCGTGTTGAACGCGGTGCGGCTGGTTTCCCTGTTGGATTGGCAGACTCCCGGCGTCGTCTTGCTAGCCGAGGACTTAGACGATATGGATCCGGGTTGCAGAAAACTGTGGAAAACCGATCGATCGGAAAAATACTACGTGACGTTGCTGGAAGTAGGGGAATATACAGGCGCCAACGGGAGAGCCGATCACTCAGGCCTGAGCCTCATCTTGAGAGTAAAGTCACAGTGCGGCAGCAGGTTGGTAAAGCCAGTACGGCGGGAACACACGAAACGCATATGGGATGATATGCTCTTCTGAATATGAATATTGCTTCAGTTTTCACTTTATCCTGGGTAGAAACCCTTATTCATCGAGCGCAAATATCACACTTGGGCTCACTCTGAAGTAATAGGCTTACCGCGCCTTGGGAGATAAATCCTTATGGGCCCGACCAAACACTTTATTTAGAATTTGCGGTGTCCTGCTGGACGCTTTGGGATTCGGCTTTCCTGCCCCTACCGCGCCAGGTTTCCCATTGTTCAGCGATTGATCTGCAGTCAGCGAGATGGAGTATCCCCGTGCTCCGTAGCCGGCCGATTTGATGTGATTTGCCGTGCGGGATATGAGGGCTGGGTCGAGTGCAAGGGCCAACCAGTTGATCGACGACTTTGTGGCGACGGGAGAGACTTTGACAAGGGAAGAACCTTTTCTCTAGCTGAGCCGTTACAATCCAATTTTTGTCCTACCCATGTCCCAGGTTCGAGTCCGTTTTGCTCCCAGTCCTACTGGCTTTTTCCATATCGGCAGTGCGCGTACGGCGTTGTTTAACTGGCTTTATGCGCGCCATACGGGCGGTAGCTTCAGTTTGCGCATTGAGGACACGGACAAGGGGCGCAACAACGAAGAATATCTTCGCTTGATCTACGACAGTCTGAGTTGGCTTGGCCTCGATTGGGACGAAGGCCCGAATCCCTACGGTGGTGAGGAACGTGGCGAATATGGCCCATATCGGCAAAGTCAGCGGACGGACATTTATCAGACGTTTTTGCAAAAACTGCTCGCGGCCAATCGTGCCTACAAGAAGGACGGTGCGATTTGGTTTCGCCTGCTCGGCGAACGCCACACTGTTTTCGATGACTACCGAAAAAAAGAGGTCGAGAAGGTGAAGTGCGATCTGGTTGTGATCGAAGATCGCATCCGCGGCCGCGTCGAGCGGATGGAGGATGAAGATTTTGTTATCGTACGTTCCGATGGCAATCCGGTGTTCCACTTTGTGAATGTCGTCGACGACATCACGATGAAAGTGTCGCACGTGATTCGCGGCGAGGACCATCTTTCCAACACAAGTAAACACGTGCTCCTTTACGAAGGTTTCGGAATAACGCCGCCGATCTTTGCGCACATTCCGCTAATATTGAAGTCGCCTGAAATGGGACAGGGAAAGATGAGCAAACGAGACAAAGGTGCGTTGATCGAGGAGTACCAGCAACATTTCTTCTTGCCTGAAGCGCTGGTCAATTATATAGCGTTGCTCGGTTGGAACCCTGGTGGCGATCGTGAAAAGATGCCGATCGAGGAAATCGTACGGTTGTTCGACTTGCCGAGCGTGAACAAAAGCGGCGCAAAGTTTGACCACAAAAAGCTTGCACACCTAAACATGGTTTATCTGCTGCAGCAGCCGACCAAGCGCTTTCTGGCACTGGCCAAGCAGTATTTCTCCACGCAGCCTAACGGTCCCGTGGCGACATCCAACGAGTCGTATTTCCGCAAGATTATGTTTTTTTCTCAGCCGAAGATCAAATCGATCAATGAACTCGGCCCTTACACAGTCTATTTCTTCACGGAGGAATATCCGATCGATGAAAAGGTGAAGGCCAAGATCGTTAACAAAGGTGACCCCAAAGCGCGGCTGACAGAACTGATCGCGGCGCTTCCAGAAGCGGATTTTACTAACGATGGGAATATCGAAGCCGTGATCAAAGCGCTGGCGACAGCCCACGGGCTTGGCTTCGGTGACTACCAGGGAGTTGCTCGGCTAGCCGTAACTGGCACCAACGCCGGCCCGAGCTTAACGGCTATTTTCCAGGTGTTGGGGAAAGAGCGTACACTCGCACGGCTACAGCGTTTCGCGGCCGTTATTTAACGGCCGTCCGTTCTCGGAATTTGGCGGGTTCTGTACCAGCGCAATGCTTGGTGTGCTCTCGTAGCTACAACAGCACTCCGGGGTGCGGGTCGGTGTCAGATTACTTTGCCCACGTATCTTTGAGGGTGATAGTCCGGTTGAAGACCAACTTTACTGGCGTCGCTTCTTTCGCGTCCAAAATGAAATAGCCCAACCGTTCGAACTGAAAGTGCTGGTCGGCAGTGGCGACTTTGAGATAGGGCTCGACCTTGGCGGAAATAGCTTCGAATAACTTCGAGTTGACGTTTTGGGTGAAATTGCTGTTGACGACGCTTAAAAGACGGTCGTAGAGGCGCACTTCGGCGTCAAGAGATTTGGCGGCGCTAACCCAGTGAATCGTACCTTTGACTTTGCGGCCAGCGTTCGGCTGGCCGGCTCGGGTAGAAAGGTTGGCGGTGCAGCGGATTTCTGTGATCTGGCCGGAGACGTCTTTGATCACTTCGTCGCATTTCACGATACAGGCATATTTGAGCCGCACCTCGCCGCCGGGTCTCAAACGAAAATACTTCGGCGGAGGATTCTCGGCGAAATCGTCGCTTTCGATGTAGATTTCTCGGGTGAGGGAAACTTTGCGCGTGGTCGGTGTTTCGCCCTGCGGATTGTTGACCGCGTTGCAAAAGATGACCTCGCCGTACTCGAGATTCGTGAGCGTTACCTTAATCGGGCGCAACACTGCGAAACGGCGGATTGCGGTCTTGTTGAGTACGTCGCGTGCGGCGTGTTCGAAGACAGCGATGTCGGTAGTACTGTCGTATTTCGTGACGCCGGTGTTGTAGACAAACTGGCGAACAGCGGCGGCCGGCACGCCGCGTCGGCGGAGGCCGGAGAGCGTAGGCATACTTGGATCGTCCCAGCCGGTGACGATTTTTTTGTTCACGAGCTGAAGAAGTTCCCGCTTGGAAACGGTCATGTAGCCCGGGATGAGTTTTGCGAACTCGTATTGGTGCGGAAGTGGGCGCGGTAGGCCGAGGCTCTCAAGCACCCAGTCGTAGAGTGCGCGGTGGTCGGAGAATTCGAGCGTGCAGAGGCTATGTGTGATGCCTTCGAGGTAATCGCTGAGGCAGTGCGCAAAGTCGTAGAGCGGATAAATGCACCATTTGTCGCCAGTATGATGATGCGGCACGTGGCGGATCCGGTAGAGAAGCGGATCTCGTAGCCAAAAATTCGGCGCTGTCATATCGATTTTTGCGCGCAGCGTGCGGGCGCCGTCGTGAAACTCGCCAGCGCGCATCCGCTGGAAGAGGTCGAGATTTTCCTCGATAGAGCGGTTGCGGTACGGGCTGTCTTTACCGGGTTGGTTGGGTGCGCCGCGATATTTGTCGGCCTCCTCAGTGTTGAGGTCGCAAACGTAGGCCTTGTCTTTCTTGATCAGCTGGAGGGCAAACTCGTAGATCGGGCCGAAGTAGTCGGAGGCAAAAAAAGGCTCGGAATTTAGCGAGGGTGCGGCAGGCGTGAGGTAATAGTCGACTTTGCCGTTGATGGTCCGGGCAACGGGAGTGGTTCCCTTGGGTTTAAAGCCGAGGTATTTGTCGGCCCAACCGGAGATGAGCCACCGAACGTCGGTTGTAATCGATTCGACATATTCGGCGCCTTCCTTAGCCGGATTGGTGTCGTCGAGGCGCAGATTACACTGGCCGTTGTTTTCGCGGGCGATACCGAAGTTAAGACAAATGGACTTCGCGTGGCCAATGTGCAGGTAGCCGTTCGGCTCGGGCGGGAAACGCGTGACGATTTTTGGATAGCGCCGTGCTGCAACGTCAACGGCAACAATATCGCGGATAAAATCGCTGGGAAGGAAAACGGGCGCGGAAGGATTTGGCTCGACGGACATTTTTCCACAACCAAGCGCATCGAGTGGCGTAACGCAATGGCGTAGTTGCCGACTGAAACCAGTTCAGTTGCTGGAGGGCGGAGAAGCGGCGGGCAAAAACACGATGAGTTATTGGTTGGCATCTGTGTTTACGAGGGCGAGGCTGGGGTTGGCCCGGTCCAGGGCTTTTGGGCGTGCTGGCAGATGAGGGCAAATCCAGCGGGGGCGGTGCGATAGAACATCTGAGGTTGTTTGGAGGAAGATACGCAGGCTTTCGTCGACCCTGGGCAGAAGGCCGATTTGCGGGAACGTTGTCCTCAATTTCCAAGTTTTGATGTTGAGCCCGTAGGTATCCCTCAGGGACTGGTTGAATCTGCGAGGTTGAAAAAGGAGCAATAAGGGTTTCGCCCACTTGGGGCGTTTCGACCTTAGCGTCGGATTGTTCGAGTTAGCTAATACGGCGAACAGGTTGGCGGAACGGATGCCGTTGAGATAAAGGGCGCGTTAACGGGCGGCTGAGGCCTGTGGTTTCCCGGCGAGTTGTAAGGTGTCGCTTGTGATCAAACCGAATTTCATCAAGAATCGCATTGCGGAACTGAGTGCGGTCGGCCGATGGTTCCTTCATTGGAATTGAAGTTACATTGCTGAAAATGATGAGTGGGGTTGGTGACGTAAAACTTTACCTATTTGGCTAGCTTTGTACAGTCAATTTTGAAGCAGTCGCGAAACACGGCCTCAGTTGCTGGTTCGAAAGCTTTGTACTGGACGAATTGATAAAATACATCGCGTCAATGATGACCGTTGCCGAATAGGTAGTAGATAGAAATAGTATGAACACGTAGGCTTGTTTTGCAGTATGAACACGTAGGCTTGTTTTGCCCGGATGGTTGGTGCACAAAGAGTTGGGTGGCCTTGCGAGCGGCGGGCAGAGTCGCGAAGAACTTGTCCTACAAGGGATCAGTTTTTCGTGCTCCAAAGAGATATTGGAAGAGCTGGTTTCGGACAAAGCTTTCGTTGTTCAACGTGCCGACTGAATTGCCTGAGGTTTTGTCACACAATGAACGTGTTTTTTATCGCCAGTGGAATCGTTAATCTTGTCAGGTACGAGGCGGCTTAAGCGGAGCACACGACCATCGATAACTTCCGAATCGAAGATTAGTTAGGTGAAACTTTCATGAACTCAAGCAGCCGGCGTGGGGCGGATTTGGAGCAAGAGGAGTCGAAGGTATTGGCGGGCTGTCTGGCGATTGGCATCGACCTGCAGGCGTGTAGGTTTTGGACTGGCTGGTGGCGATATCAGACCTGTGTCCGATATGCGTCTCTTTTCCCCGGTATAAATTCTTCTTTTTCACTGTTGCGAAAAAAGAAGCTAGGTAGAATTCCTCCGCGACGGCCTTTCCCCCGGTGCGCAGAAACTCGTAAAAATGTACCCGACCGTTGCAAAGCAGGAGCAATAAGCTCGCTAGCTTGTGGCTGGGAAAATGAGTCGCAGAGCACTTCCATCGTTAACGCTTGACAACAAGGAGAAACCGCCGATATATGGTATATAGTTTCATGAGCATTGCATCCGTCAATGCCTTTTTAGGATCCGGCAACTTGAGGGTTAGTCGAAGTCGGACCACGCGAGATCAGAAAACACGAGAATAGAGAACGTGATCAATGCCACAAGGAAGAGGAAGAATCTGCCGGAAAACAGACAAATAGAGATGGCTTGCATAAAGAGCAGAAGTCCGTTCGAATCGTTGTCCGAAGCTTGGGGGTTTGGACCGCTGTTGCCGCTTTATCTACGGCTAAACGCAGCTCAACTCTTCGGCATGGCGTAAGCCGTTAACGACGAATTCGGAGACGATTTCGTCAAGAATTTTGTCATTGAACGCCTCGACTGTGGAGGCGCCGATGAAGTTACGCAGTGTACCGACATGGCTGTGGTAGAGCTCAGATTAAGCGCTTTCGATCGAGGTGAATTCGAGGGCGGATTTCGGACTGGCAATCTCAACGCGGAGCAGTTTTGATGGTCTTCGAAACGAGCATTTCCGCGGCGATGCCGACACCAAGAAGGATGGTGCCGCCGAAATAATCGCTGCTAGCGATGACTATTCCCAGCGTGGTTGTGGTGCCGTAGTCGGCTACGAGGAGGTTCGGTTGCGCATGGCGCAGACGACGCGGTCGGCGCCAGCCTCCTGCGGATGGATTTGCGACTTAAGGCCGGTTTTACGTTAGCTTGGAGAACGAACGGTTGGCAGTAAAAATGCTTTACGCAGCTCGCGGGCTCGTTGCATATAGCGCGGCAAGTACGACGGAACAGATGACGAGGTGTTAGACCGAGCGCGGACCGGAACCGTTTCCCGGCAGGATGGAGAAGAAAAAGATACCTAGCTCATTCGGAGAAGCCGAGCGGATGTTCCGTTTTGCAGAAGGAACTGACAAACGAGCTTGTCGCCGTCGAAGACGATGCAGTGGAACGTGGTGTTGCCGATGTCGATGCAGAGAAGCTGGCTTAGGAAAACGGATTCGGGGCCGGTCGCGAGCGCCTAAAAGGTCATGCCATTGACGATCAGTAGCTTGGGGTGCGTCCCCGGGGCGGGCATCGGTGGTGTGATGCGCCGTGGCGATCTGAAATTAAGTCTTGCTGCCGCCTTCGCGCAGCAGGCTTGTAAGGTAGGGGATTAGTTGCTTTTTTCGCGAGACGACGCCGGGGAGATCAAAAATCTCGTTACGTTCAACGTACGTATAGGAGATGCGACTGATGATGTCCGTATCGCCTTTCACGAGCATGAGGGAATTCTGTGTGTTGATGTCAGTTACGAGCAGAGCCGCGAAGGCGAGTCTCTCTTCATCACGAAGTGTGGCAAGGGCGGACAGGAGCGCTTTGGATTCGGACCAGAAATTGGCGAAACCGAGCTCCTCAACTTGGGAAACGGAGAAGCGGATGCCTTCATCTTCGTAGATTTTGAAATCGGTGTGGATGACGTTTTCTGGCGGCTTGACGAGGATGACGGAGCCAGAGGTAAAAATGAGATTGGCAAGCGCCTTTGTCTTGATGTCGGCATGGCTTTCTAGCCACGATAGGATGTCGGCGTCCTTGGACGTGGAAGTGGGGCTCTGTAACAGCAACGTGTCTGAGATTAGGCCGGACATCATCAGGCCGGCGAGGTCGGGTGTGGGCTTGAATCCGTGGCGGCGGAAAAGTTCGGCGACGATGGTGCAGGTGGAACCGACTGGATCGTTGATGAAAAGGATTGGTTGGGGCGTAGCTATCGGTGCGAGGCGGTGGTGGTCAAGTATCTCGGTGACCGCGACTTCGTCGGCTCCAGGAACGGCCTGAGTAAGTTCGTTGTGGTCGACGAGGACGAGTTTCGTGGGAATGGGCTTAAGGATGTCGCTTTTACTCAAGATGCCTTGGAGGCGGCTGTTTTCGCCGAGCACGAGGAAGGCGGCGGCTGACAAGGCGCTGATTTTTTTACGGGCGGCGGAAAGCTTGGTGTCGGGGTTGATGGAACCGAACTCGTGATCGATGAGGGAAAAAATTGCGCTGGCGGTTCGAATGAGCCAGACGGTTGTGGTGGTGTCATAAGAGCTGACGAGGAGAGCGACACCGTGGTCTCGGGCGGCCTCAATGGTATCTTCATCAACAGTGCGATTGCCGGTGATGACGAGGAGCCGGACGCCGAGGTTGATGGATTTCGCCTGAATGTCGTGGCGGCCACCAACGACGATAATCGATTGTTCGGGCGGGATTCCTTCAGCTTGAGTAAGCCGGCCGAAAGAAGTTACGTCCATTGCGCCAATGCGCACGAAAAGTTTTTCGATGCGGGCGGGGTGTGTACCGGGGAAAAGGGTTTTGGCATGGAGCGTCTGTGCAATCGCAGTGAGCGATGAGGAGATCTGTCTCATCCGTTTCGGCTCTGCAATTTGCGGGATGAAGGCGTGTGCGAGCTGCGCTGAGGAGATCGTGCCGACTAGTTGCTTTTTGCTGTCGATGACAGGAACCAGGCGGTGGGCGAAGCGATCGAAAAGGCCAAGTGCTTCTGCGCAAGTCGCCTCTGAGTGAAGGGTGTGGACGTCATGTACCATGACGTCGCGTACACGGGGATAGACGTCGTTTAGGAAAAGCGGAAGCGGCGTGTGAAAGCGGCTGAGAATGGCGTCGATACGGCTGTTAGAGTTGCCGCAGCGGGCGGCGATGTAGGCCATGTTTCCCTGAAATTGTTTAAACGAGGCGTAGGCGATGGCCGAACAGATTGCGTCGGCGTCGGGGTTCCGATGTCCAATGACGTAAATTGGGGTTGCGTTGGCCATGTTGGGAGCGGACAGGCTGGGGGATGTTCCGGTGTCAAGAAAAAACTGGTCGCCATGGATCTGGCTTTTTGTCAAAAGCAGTTGCGAGATGTTGGACCAAAAAAATAATTATAAGGCGAGCTCCGCCAGGGTGTTTAGCAAGCGGCGCCAACATCGGAAAGACTCATCGCGGAACCACTCATTTAAAAGCCGACAACGAGTCCGAAGCCTAGGATACGGCTACTCGTGAAGTAGGAGTCGATCTTGTTGTGTGTGCTGTAGCTTGGCGAAGTGGACGAGGTTAAATAATTCTCGGTGAAGTAGTTATTTCTGGACCGAGGATCGTTTTTTGAAATAAAAAGTCGTATCCGTGAAAATGCTATAGAGGAAAACGGTTACTTCCACTGGTAACAAGGAGGTAGCTGGGGGAGTGGGTCCGGGTCCGCGAGCCCGGGACGCTGTTGTCCGCAGCGAAGGTTTTTGGTGGGTTTGATGATTTTGTAGAGGTTGCTAACGTCGATATGGCGCTGAGCGACTTTGCGGACTTTGATGACGGCCGGAAGAATCAAAATGGTCAGGATTTCAATTATTGTGAGCAATTCGATGAGGATAAAGCTGAAAGCCGAGATTTTGAAAATAGTAAGTTGCTTTAATTTAAATGATGAAAACCATAAGTACTTAGAAGATGATTTTAGCGTTGAAAGGAAGCACAGAAATACGAGCCAAAGCTGATAATTTGTACTTTGGAAGGTGAAACAGAAAATTATCCAGCAAACTAAGCAAACTAGAGACTGTGCACTTGCATGTCAGATAGCATTGAGCATTTTGATTCCAGATAGGGGTTGAAATGGTTACTTCGATGGAAAAATAGGAGTATAGGAGTACTTCGACTCATACCTATTCTTTATGTCAAATTCTCTTAGATGTGACACCTGCGGCAAACCTGCGAGAGTGCATTTGACGCAAATCGTAAACAACAAAATCCACAAGGTAGACCTTTGTGAAGCATGTGCACAAGCAAAAGGTGTGACCAATTCTGGTATTTTTTCACTAGCCGACGTACTTCTGAAAACTTCGGTTAGCTTCGGGTCTTTGGGCGAGTTCCATTGTGAGGGGTGCGGGCTTACTCAGCAGGATTTTAAGAAAATTGGCCGCTTTGGTTGTCCGGTTTGTTACGAATCGTTTTCGAGCGCACTCGAACCGATGCTTGATGAAATACACAAAGGCACCCACCACACGGGGAAGATTGCCCGGCGAGCCTTGGAGCGGCGCTTCCTTTGCGAGCGGCTTACAAACCTCGAGACGGAACTAGAAGAGGCGATCAAGACCGAGCGTTTCGAGGATGCTGCGCGTTATCGGGACGAGCTTTCTCAGGTCCGCACCCAGGCGATGAAGCCTTTTAAGGAAGAGAAATAAGTAAGAGAAATGAAAATCAACGAACTAATTGCCAATAATTCGGAGCTGACTGATACGAACGCCAGCAAAAGCGCCATCGTTTTGATGACGCGAATCCGTTTGGCGCGTAATTTATCCGGCATGCCCTTCCCTGGTTGGGCGAAGGAGGGGCAGCGTCAGGAAACCCTTAGCCGGTGTCTTCAGGCGGTTGCTTCGCTTTCCCAGATGAAACGCGGGCTCGCGGTCGGGGTGGATGAGCTGTCGAAATTGGAAAAGCAGATCTTGGTCGAACGCCACCTTATCAGTCGTGAATTGAGCCATGGCAAGTCCAGTGCTGGCGTCGTGATCAGCCAGGACCAGTCTTGCGTGGTGATGATTAATGAGGAGGATCACCTCCGTATCCAGGTGCTGCGGGCGGGTTTTTCCTTCAAGAAGGTTTGGGACACAATCGACGCTCTCGATAGCGATCTTGAAGAATACCTCGACTATGCGTTTTCGGCTCAGCTCGGATACCTCACGGCTTGTCCGACGAATCTCGGCACCGCGATCCGCGCTTCGACGATGATGCACCTACCGGCGCTTGTTATTTCCGGTCAGATGGAAAAGGTCGTTCGTGCTGTGAACCAGCTTGGCATGACAGTGCGGGGTCTCTTCGGTGAAAGCTCGGACGCGAGCGGGAGTATCTTCCAAATTTCGAACCAAACTACGCTCGGCGAGAGCGAAGAAAATATTATCAAACACCTTACGGGCGTGCTCAACACAATCATCGAACAGGAATTGAATGCCCGCCAGAAGATCCTCGAGTCGGATTCGAATAAACTTTTTGATAAGATCGGCCGGGCCTATGGTATTTTGCAAAACGGGGTTCTCCTTAATTCGAGCGAAACGATGAACCTTCTTTCACTGGTCCGGCTTGGTGTCGATCTGGGCATATTCCCTGATACAAAACGGGCGGTCATCGACCGACTTTTCATCGAATGCCAACCCGGACATATCCAAAGAAACACGAAACACTCGGCTGACGCTGTTCAGCGCGACCTTTCCCGCGGGGAGATTCTCCGAAGCGAATTTGCAAAAGTGCCAAAGCCAGACTTTAATAGCGCTTTAAAGTGATTTGACAGATACCCCTTCGGCCACTTTTTAAAAACCAGCCGCCCATATGGAACCAATGAACAACTTCACACCGCGCGCACAGCAAGTGTTCGCGCTGGCTCGCAAGGAAGCCGATTGCTTCCGTCACAATTACGTGGGTACCGAACACCTCTTGCTCGGACTGATCAAGCTCGGCCAGGGCGTTGCTGTCAGTGTTATGCAGAAAATGGGTCTCGAACTCGAAACCGTCCGAGACGAAGTGGAAAAGCAGGTTGGCACCGGCCAGGAAACCAAGAGCTTCGTTGGCAACATCCCGTACACGCCCCGCGTCAAGAAGGTCCTTGCCCTTGCCGGAAAAGAAGCTAAGATGCTCAACCATTCCTATGTGGGTACTGAGCACATCCTTCTGGGCCTGCTCCGCGAAGGTGATGGTATGGCCGCTCGCGTGCTGAAGACGCTTGATATCGATATCGAATCCACTCGGCAGGAAATTTTGAAGGAGCTCGATCCGCAATTTGTTAGCGACTCGGAAAATCGTGGCAGCGGTGGTTGTGAGGAAGCTAGCCCGCGCAGCAGCACTGAAGAAAAAAAGGATATCAAGACGCCAGCGCTAAAGACATTTGGCCGCGATCTGACGGAACTGGCCCGCAAGAGTGAGATGGATCCTGTGGTTGGCCGAAAAAACGAGATCCGCCGTGTTATCCAAATTCTTTGCCGCCGCACGAAAAATAATCCTGTTCTTGTCGGCGAAGCTGGCGTGGGTAAAACCGCTATTGTCGAAGGTCTTGCTCAGGAAATCGCCAATGGGAACGTCCCGGAAATACTCGTCGACAAAAAAGTTATAACGCTCGACCTAGCCCTCATGGTTGCCGGCACCAAATACCGCGGCCAGTTCGAGGAACGCATCAAGGCTGTAATGGATGAAATAAAGCGTTCCAAGAACATCATTATCTTTATCGACGAGCTGCATACCATCGTAGGAGCCGGCGCTGCTGAGGGTGCGATGGACGCTTCGAATATTTTCAAGCCGGCTCTCAGCCGCGGTGAACTGCAGTGCATCGGCGCAACCACCCTCAACGAGTATCGCAAATACATCGAAAAGGACAGTGCCCTTGATCGCCGTTTCCAAAACGTCAGAGTCGTGGCCCCTTCGGTCGAGGACACGGTGCTGATCCTCAAAGGTATTCGCGGCAAATACGAAGAGCACCACAAAACTACCTTTACCGACAAGTCAATCGAGGCGGCGGCGAAACTCTCCGATCGCTATATCACCGGTCGCTTCCTTCCGGACAAGGCAATCGACGTTATGGACGAGGCCGGTTCTCGGGCTCGCATCAGCTCGCTCAACCGCCCGCTGGAAATTGAAGAAATGACCAAGGAAATCAACGAGGTCTGTGTCCAAAAGGAACAGGCGATTGCTGCCCAACACTTCGAAGAAGCTGCGAGGTTACGCGACAAAAAAAAGCAACTCCGCTCCAGGCAAGAGGAGACAATCGCCAATTGGAAGAAAATCCGCGATAAGGACCGAGTCGTGATCGATGAGGAGCTTATGGCGCATGTTGTTTCCGATTGGACCGGTATCCCACTTAGCCGTTTGGAGAAGAAGGAGAGCGAAAAACTCCTTGCGCTCGAACATGAGCTTCAAAAGGTAATCATCGGCCAGGATGTTGCTACTGTAGTGATTGCGCGAGCGCTCCGCCGTAGCCGTGCGGACCTCAATGATCCGCGCCGTCCGATTGGCTCCTTTATGTTTCTTGGCCCGACCGGTGTCGGCAAAACCGAACTCGCGAAACAACTAGCTGCGCAGATATTTGGGTCACAGAACGCCATCGTGCAGATCGATATGTCGGAATATATGGAGAAGTTTTCTGTCTCGCGTCTCATCGGTTCGCCTCCTGGCTATGTTGGCTACGAGGAAGGCGGTCAACTGACCGAAACCGTTCGCCGCCGCCCGTATGCTGTTGTGCTTTTCGACGAGATCGAGAAGGCCCACCCGGATGTCGTGCAGCTTTTGCTCCAGATCCTTGAGGATGGCCGCCTTACCGATTCGCTTAGCCGCACCGTTGATTTCCGCAACACAATTATCTTGATGACGACAAACGTTGGTGCGTCGCTCATACAACGGCAGACGACGATGGGCTTTGGCGCTGCCGGGACTTCCGAGATGCGCGACATGGAAAAGCTGAAAGAAAAGGTGCTTGAGGAAGCTAAACGCATATTTAAGCCAGAGTTTCTCAACCGCATTAATGACCTCGTGGTGTTCCGTCAGCTCACACGCGACGACCTTATAAAGATTCTGGACATCGAAATCGCCAAGGTTTCTAATCGGTTTGTTGCCCGCAACATTCGCCTCGAATTCTCGCCCGATTCGAAACTCTTCTTCATCGAGAAAGGCTATGACGAGAAATGTGGGGCGCGCTCGTTGCGTCGTGCGGTTGAAAAATACCTCGAGGACCCCTTGGCGGAAGCTATGTTGCGCGGCGATGTGAAAGAAGGCGACCCGGTCGTTGTCGCTCGCAATGGCGATAAGCTCGAATTGAGGTTGCCGTTGCCAGCCACGGACAGCCATGTGTCATCCTGAGCAAAAAACCCTATCGCTGGTGATTCTTGTGCGAGCCTTCGGCATTTTGGTTTACTGGGATGGAACTGCTTGTCTTCTATCGTCTTTTTAATATTCATGTTCGACTAGCTGTTGTACAATGGGTGCGGTGATATTTGAATCATCACCAATGAAGTTTGGCTGCTTGCGCCGACGGCGAGTCGCATTGGTACGCTCGTTGTGTCTGCGGTGATGCAGGGTTTTAGGTGAGAAGTCCAGAGCTGTTGGCGACACTCCAAATCAAGCGCTGTAGCTTTGGATTTAGGCGGAGAAAACGAAAAAAATAGGACATTGCCAACATGCCACGATGTTACGAAGATCCCGCTGGGTTTGCTGCACGGGAAAGTTGTTGCTGGCGCCTTGCCGTGCCGATCTGCTTGGCTGATCGGCGGCTTTCCTTATTGCTGGGTAAAGCTTCAACCGCGGCAATCTGACCGCGCTTTACCTGCGCCGCTTGCTGGTAATATAACCAAAGCTTGTCGTGGATACCGTTACACCTTTCTCCGAATTCGACTGGGTGCTGCACAATGTGCCTCCCTCGCTCGCCTAGCTTGGGAAGGCTTATACGGCGGTGTGCTACAGCAAGGGGCGACTGGCGCAGAGACCAATGGATTGGCAGCTAATCCGACTGCCAGCTCGCGAAGATCTTGCGCACGATGGCTATTTGCGTCGTTCGCGGTGAGCGATGGGAAAGCTAGCGAGGTGTCCAGGTTACTTTTTAGTCGCGTAGAGCTCGACGGCAACTACCTATGGTTTGGCTATTTGAGGAACGAAGGCTGGGCTCTCTCGGTTCCAGGCGCTACGTGGAACAGAAATTTATCACCATCCTTGCCTACGATCCGAAACGACCACCAACTGCTTTTTCTTCCCGAGCGTTTTTTGGGGCTGCTCCTCTTTTCCTTTTCGCTGATTCATACCGCTTTTCCGCGGGAATATTTTCCGGGATAAAAACCTGCCGGCGACTTGCGGGGGTGGTGAATCGCGAGCAACGCAATCTCGAAACCTGCCAAGCCTTGCTCGATATAACGCGGAAAACCCTGGTAGGATAGTGCGAGAGTGAATTGGCGATTCAGAAATATCCGGATATCGCGCCGTCTTTTTCGCATGAACCGGTTGACTCGGTTCGCACGAGCGGGAAGAGGCCGCTTGGCGGCGGTTGAAGAACGGTGGCTAGCGAAACGCTATCAGGCTGGCTGCCAGCTGCTCTCAGCTGGCGCACCGCGGCGGAAGTTTTTCGACGAAACTTGGAACGAGATTATCTCGCGGACCCGATACGAGTTTGCTTTCAGGCTTTAAAGCCTTAAAGGAGGGAGAATTGGTTTTAAATATCGCGTGCTTCAGCCATTTTATCTGTTATTGGAAGAAAGTTAAAAAATTGCGATCGGAGCACAAAATACTCGCGGCAGCTAGTTCAACGCTCCATGACAGTAGTCTAATCAGCTAGCTCGGATCTTGAGATGCGAGGTGCAAACATTAGGTATATGTTTGCAGAAAAGCGTTCGCGTGAATCTCTAAGATCAGGTTTGGCTCTAGCCTAGCGCACTTTTTGAACCTTTTATGAATTTAGCACATTTAGTGCATTTTATCCAAACTAAATACTATTCTCTTCTCTTTAACATGCTCGATATATTCAAAAGGCGCTGGCCTACCCATCTATCCTTTAGGCCTTTGTTCAGCTATTGCTGGTTACATTATTTGCGAACGGCTCTTTGCTTTGCGAAAGAATTGCGTGCTGCCGGATGAACTTGTCAATGCGATCGTCGAAGGAAGGCCGCATCCGGGTAGTCCTCATTCTACGACGCTGGCGCGCATCATCGATTATCCCGTATCTTGAAGTTTATTTATGCTGTCGCTCCACTGGTCGGTCTCACCGGTACGGTCACTGGCTTATTGCAGGTCTTCTTGCGGATTTCGGGTGAAACGGGTTTTCCGGATCCGGTCGCCTTGATGCAAGGTGTTGCGTTCGTTTTGTCCGCAACGGTTATCGGTTTCTGCGTCGCGCTCCTCTCCCTGTTCGCCTCCGGCTATCTCCAACGCAAGGTTGAAAACAGTGTTGTGAAGCTCGATTTCTTCCTTGAACCTGTATTCAGCTGCCACAATAGGAACGAATCTATAGCCGAACCCACGTTATGAGCGAACCCTACACGAAGAAACGCCGCTGGCCCGAAATCAACCTTGTGCCGCTGGTCGACGTGCTTGTAATGCTCGTGTTCTTCGCCTTTTGTGACGATGCAATTTAAATCTGCGGTGACGATGAATACTTGCGCTGCCTAAGGCGAAGTCCGCTGGTAAAGACGAAATTAAGCAGCCGCTTACCATTATTCATCACGAAGCAGGGCCATTATTTCGTAAACAGCAAGACCTTGTGCGAACCAGAACTCTCGACAGTACCCTAAAAGGGTATAGCGCAATGTCGAAAGATTACATTATGCTAATCTGTGCAGACGAAAAAATACAACTACAAAACACCATTACGGTTCTTGATGTCTGCAACAAATACGCACTGAAAAAATCTGCATGCAGACAAAGTAATTGGTGGTGGAACTAGCTGTTCGCTCGGGCGAGATGTTTTCGCCTTAGCGCCGCGATGATAGTTTAACGGCACGAACAAGGGAACTGTTACCACGGGCCTTACTAAAGAGTCGGGACGTGCGCTAGCGGAGTGGTATATCGCCAATAGCCAACACGCTCGTTGGCTACGGACGCAGTTCGGAGGCTCTCTATTTTTGTTTTATATATCCGGTTCCGAACAAATTTTCCTTACGGTCGGACGTGACCGATGATAATAGGGCCGCGATTTTGGCCGAGAAGACAAGCGGGGCGGTTGGCGCTTCTTACCTCCTTATCAACAATGCCGCACTGGTGAACGACCCGGTGCGGCTCTGGAAAACCAAGGCGCTGGAATTTGAGCGGCTGGCGGATGCTAAAGATCAAGGAGGGACGAACCGTCTTTCGTACCTTTCCCCCGCGATGACGGAGCGGGATGGCGGTGTCGTTGTGGCGCCTAAGCTCTGGTTGCTGCTGCAGGACGTTGCCGGAGTTGGCACCTTGTTGTTTGTTGTGCGGCGGAATATGTAGGCGAAGGGCTGACCAAGGCGCTCGTGTAGGAGTTGCCGCGAATGGCTGGCGGCGGTACCCGCTGAATTCCGGTGTGATCGGAGCCGATATGCTGCGCCAATGTCGGAGCGAAGGCACGGTACAGCTACCAGAAGGCGGACGTGTGGGATAAATGCTGCCGCACCCTTCATCCTATCACTTAGCCGGAAGCACAATAGTCAGTCAGCCAGTATCGAAACTTTCAAGGACTGACCGCGCTGGCTGATCGCAATCCTCATCGCAATTTGCTACCCTTGAGATACTCGTTGAATAAATCGATGAAATGGATCTGCTTGTGCATCCTGATCACGGCAGCTTCTACGCCCGCCATCTGCGGTACCGAGCATCGGCAGCAGTTCATATGGCTTTCTGGAGCGGAAAAGGGTGGGCTGAGTGTTGGAAAATACGACGTTGTTCTCCCTGAATCCGCGCACGACGAACAAAGGGGCGCTGCAGCTTAATATTAGAAAACGTTGCTGACGCGGTAGGCTTCCGTGTATTACTGCGGGAGTCCAAAGTGGCGTTCTGTTTAGAAGGTGTTGTAGCTTCCCCACGTAACCTGGACGGTGCCGACGGACTAGACTCTAAAATATCCCGACGGCGGATTGTGGTAATCGTGTTGGAATAGCCGTCGAAGGATCAGCCGCGGGCGCTGGTTCGCTTCAAGTCCATTTCGTGGTATTGCGTAGAAAACGCTTGGAGTTTCCCGGTTTGGTTGTACAGGGGACGTCGATCAGGCTGCTCCATATGATGTGTTGCCAGTCGCAGACCTCGGGGTTTGCGACTGTCTCTCTCTCATATAGGCGATGTCGGCTTCCTTCTTCACTGCGGTTACGCTGCGATAAACAAACCCAGCAGCATAAACACGCAGACGAGGTTGCTTTTGGCGTCTCGCAACTGCTACCCCCTCTGGTTTTCGGCGCTCCAGAGAAAACGCTTTTCATTTTTTAGCCAGATTGGTATCGACGAATTATTTTCGAGATTAAGCTAGACCAGTCGGTTTCGCGCAGAACCTGAAGTGCCTTGCTGGTGGCAGGGCCGTCTAAGAGGGGACCTGTTCTTGCTGAGCCTGGCTTTGCACGAACAATGTTATCGATAATCCTGGTTTTCCCGTGTTACCCGAGTTAAGTAGGGGTATTTATTCGGTATTCTACTGAATTCCAGCGGGTTTCGCTACCGCTGGCGGCGACGTCCCACCAAGGCGGACTTTAGCCTTTGCCAAGACAGCCTTTGGGTAGGAAAATTATTGTAGCGGCTGCTATGGGTGAAGTGGGTCGGCAATGAATCGGGTTTCGAATGGCGAGTTGCCGGTTCCCTGATAAGCGAGCCAGCGAAATCTGGAATATCACAAAAAGTCCTCGCTCCGGTCCACTTGCTCTTGTGCCGAGAAACTCGGTGAGGTTATGAGAGAGGTTCTCGGTCGTCCCGGAAGCGATCAGCGGGCTCGGTGTTTGTAACAACGTCGACTATGTGCGATTTGCCCGCCTTAACGGCCGCGACCAGCTGGCCATCGGGGAGAAACGCGGGGCGATCCAGCTTTGGCGGAGAAGGCCGGTGACTTTCGAGGTGGCGCGGTTCACAACTTAGAGGGTCCCCTCTGCAGTGTGACGAGCAGGCTGCTGTCTTCTTCGGTGAGGTCGAAGCGATCGAATCTCTTGAGGCTGAGCTGGACGCGTTTGCGGCGGACTTTTCTTCTCGGCGCTGTGATCACCGAGGATCTGCACTTTGGTAATCTAGCTTAGGCTTTTGTCTTCTTGCTAGGTTTAATCGTGGGGTTACAAATACAAGGATCGTGCGGGCCGGCCCAGGAAAATTAAAAAAACTCCATCAGACATGAGCTGTGATGGCAACCGACTTGACCGGAAAGAGCTACGAACCTTGGCCAAGGTTCGAAAGTAGGCAAGCTGGCTATCTTCTATGGTGGATAACTCAGCGAGAACACGCCGTCTAGCGAGACGCTTAGCCTTAAGCAAAGTGCTGAGCGGAGACATAACACTATTGGCGTTGGTGGCGAATCGATGAGAATGGCCAACCGGTGCTGTCATTCGCGATCGAAGCTTGCACAGAGGGCGCCAAATTCGGCGGTTTGTACAGATCTGGCCGGAAAACTTGGTCGAGGTCGCGGGCAAAGAGCTTGTAGAATGGCTGAGCAACGTCGGACTTGGCATCCTCGTTGAACGAAGGGCACATACCTTTGTCCGTTGCTGGCTTTAATCGTGAACTGGCTGGCTTACTAGCAGCAGGCTATCGATTTCGGTGACCGGTCAGTTGCTTTGACCGGTATCCTGAGGAAAAGTGTGCAAGCTTGCCGGTGATCTAGGCAATATCCGCCGCAGTATCGCTGTTGGCGATGCCAAGCAAGATCATCAAACCGCAGACGATTACCCTGGAGGTGTGTCCTGCGACGGCGTTCGCTGATGAGACTTGCTGAATCACAGCGTGCGGTTGAGCGATCGGAAAAACGTAAAAGAGAGACACACAGACCGAAAAATAAGTCGTAAGAAACCTGTTCTGGCCTCACGGCATCCGCACGTGAGGTTCGATATCCATTTCGTAATCGATTCCCTGAACGCCGAAGCCAAACAGTTTTAGAAATTCATTGCGGTAGCCAGCGGCGTCGGTGAGATCACCGAGATTCTCGGTGGTGACCTGTGGCCAGATTTTGGAGACTGCAGCCTGGACATCTGCACGCATTTCCCAGTCGTCGATCCGTAAGCGACCTTCGGCGTCAAGGTGCGGCTGGCTGCCATTATAGAGTTGGGAGGCGAAAAGCCGTTGCATTTGCTCGATGCAGCCCTCGTGAAGCCCTTTTTCTTTCATTACCTTGTAAAGAATAAAAATGTAGAGGGGAACTACTGGGATTGCAGAGCTTGCTTGGGTGACGAGAGCTTTGTTCACGGAAATAAAGGCACGACCCCCGATGGACTTTAGACTCTTGTGGATGGCACGGGCGGCGCGTTCGAGATCGATCTTTGCGCGACCGATGGTACCGTCTTTGTAGATCGGCCACGTGTATTTTGTCCCGATGTAGGAATAGGCAACCGCAGTAGCACCTGGCGCGAGCAGTTGCGCATCAGCGAGGGCTTTCATCCACATTTCCCAATCTTCTCCACCCATAACGGCGATAGTATCAGCGATACCTTGGTTGTCCGCCGGCTTAATCGTGACTTCGCTGACAAGCCCCTTGTCGGTATCGACGGTCTTGTTGGTGTAGGGTGTGCCGATGGGTTGTAGCGTTGATTTATGTACGGCTCCCGTTTTCGGGTGTTGCCGGCGTGGCGCGGCGAGCGAATAAACGACGAGGTCGATCGACCCCATATCGCGCGCGATGATTTCCATGGCTTGTTGCTTGGTCGCATCCGAAAAGGCATCGCCATTGATGTTTGCGGTGTAGAGACCGACCTTAAGGGCTGCTTGGGTAAGGGCAACTGTGTTATACCAACCGGGGCTAGCGGGGTGGCCTTCCTCCGAGGGCCGTTCTAAAAAAACACCGAGGGTTTTGGCATTGCAGCCGAACACAGTGACGATGCGGGATGCGAGACCGTACCCGGCCGAGGCTCCGATGATCAGCACATTTCGAGGGCCACGCGTAATCAGGCCCTTGCTTTTCACGCAATCGATCTGTCCTTGGACGTGGGCGGCGCAGCCTGCAGGGTGTGCAGTCACGCAAACGAAGCTGCGGACCTTTGGCTTGATAATCATATATGTATATTCCCACCGCCAGGGGGGGAGGCAAGTACCAAGTCTCCTCTTAAAAATTATGCTTGCCAGCGGGATCTGTGCAACGGGTAGCCCGGGGTCATTTGTTCGAAAGCAAAACCGGATCTGCGGCCTCCGGCGCGCCGCGCTTTCTTTCGATGCAAATTGCGAAGGCGGCCGCCTGTTTTCCGCTGATTGGGTTTAAAAGGGAAAGGAGAGGGTAAGCCGGCTTGGAATTGCCGAGGTTAAAAATACCGCCGTTGACCGGTTCGTTGCGGTCGGAGTCATCGATCTAAATTTGATAGCCCCCGATTGGGCCTACGGGCGGGAGTTTTTCAATTTTGAACAATTCCGCTTGTTGCGAGGCATCCCACACAACAATCGCTTGGGTTTGGTCAAGATTTCTGGCCGGAGGCTGGAGAAGACGGTGACCTTCAAACGACCTAAATTTGTTTGCTCGCGCATTTCGCGCCCGAGGTCATTAATCACTTTTTTCAGCGAAGATTGTTGTTCCTTAGAATGACTCCGGCAACTTGAGCGAAAACCAGAACCACAGTTTAAGTTTAACGTTCCGTGTACAGCGATGCACAGCGAAGTACTTTTGGAGCGAAATTTAGGATCTTGGCTGGAGCACCATATCGTATGCGACAGTAAGTTTAAAGGGCAAGGCAATAAGAGGGTGGCGTCAAACGTCGGGTTGTTGAGTGGAGAGAATGGACTCGGTGAGAGTCTATGAGTCAAAAGATGTGTTTTCAAAACAGGCGGCAAGCGCCTGCGCCTAGAGCAGCGCGAGGCCGGTGAAGCCCAAGATAAACAGAAAGGCGAAAACGTCGCCTACCGTTCTCGAGTGGTGGACCCAAAAATAATGGGCGCAGTCTTGTGTGGGC